>NZ_MTBA01000009.1 GCF_002150805.1 Oceanospirillum sanctuarii | reverse complement strand
GGAGACTTGCTCCGTGACAACGAGGGCGCATTATACGCACAAAACGGAGCAGCGCAAGTCCTGATTGAAAGAAAATGTAAAATAATTACAAACAGCACTCCCAAGCCTCATAAAACCGTTAAAGCCGATAACCTCAACACGAAAAAAGCCATTAGCAACCAGGTACTAATGGCTTTATAACCCCTATCGGCCTCTTATCTAACCCGCTCATTCATAGCAAAGCAATAAAGACAGTAAGGACAGATTACTCATCTACCAACAATAGAGGTATTAGTAGGTATCTCCCGGAATACGCACATAGCCTTCCATGATGACACGGGCGCTACGGCTCATAACCGCTTTCTTAGCAGTCCAGTCGCCATTGGCTTGCTGCTCAGCTGCAGCACCAACCCGTAATGTACCAGATGGATGACCGAAGGTTACGGATTCACGCTCACCACCACCTGCTGCCAGATTAACAAGAGTGCCCGGTACCGCAGCTGCTGTAGCGATAGCCACTGAAGCAGTGCCCATCATCGCGTGGTGAAGCTTACCCATAGACAGCGCACGGACACAGATATCGATATCAGAAGCAGAAATCTCTTTACCGCTGGATGCCGTGTAGTTGGTCGCAGGGGCAACAAAAGCTACCTTAGGTGTATGCTGACGGGCAACCGCTTCAGAGATATCCTGAATCAGCCCCATCTTCACTGCACCGTAGGCACGAATCGTTTCGAAACGGGCCAGCTCTTCAGCGTTGCCGTTAATATCTTTCTGCAGCTCAGTGCCTTTATAACCAATCTCTTCCGCATTCAGGAAGATGGTTGGAATACCAGCATTGATCATGGTCGCTTTAAAGGTACCAACACCCGGCACTTCCAGATCATCAACTAGGTTTCCGGTTGGGAACATAGAGCCTTCGCCATCAGCCGGATCCATAAACTCAACGACAACTTCAGCAGCCGGGAAGGTTACGCCGTCCAGCTCAAAGTCACCGGTCTCCTGTACTTCACCATTGGTGATCGGCACGTGAGCTATAATGGTTTTCTGAATATTCTTCTGCCAGATACGAACTGTGCAGATACCATTTTCAGGAATACGGTCAGCATCAACTAAACCACCTGCAATAGCAAAAGCGCCCACCGCAGCCGTCAGGTTACCGCAGTTACCGGACCAGTCGACAAAAGCCTTGTCGATAGCAACCTGACCAAACAGATAATCTACATCGTGATCCGGCTGAGTGCTTTTATCCAGAATAACGGTTTTCGAGGTACTGGAAGTCGCACCACCCATGCCGTCAATCTGCTGACCGTACGGATCCGGGCTACCGATTACTCGCTGCAGAATTTTGTCACGCTCTTCACCCGGCTCCTGAGCTGCCGCAGGCAGATCCTGACGACGGAAGAAAACACCTTTACTGGTGCCACCACGGATATAGGTTGCCGGAATTTTAATCTGAGGAACACTCGACATCTTTTGCCCCACCTTTTACCTGATAAGGGTTTTCACCCTGAGTACTGTTAAGTGACCGCCAACACAGCCGCCACCTGAATCTTTTATTGCCGATAAACGATAAACGCCCACCGAAGTGGGCGTTTACCAGAGCCAACAGCTTAAGCTGTTTCTGACTCCAGGAAGTCCTTAGCGAACTTCTGCAGTACACCACCAGCCTTGTACACGGCTACTTCTGCAGCGGTATCCAGACGGGAAGTTACCGGTACTTCCACTACATCGCCGTTCTGACGCTTGATTTCAAGAGTCATCTCACCGCGAGGTGCCAGATCACCTTTGATGGAGTAGGTTTCAGTACCGTCCAGCTCCAGAGTCAGGCGGGTTGTGCCTTCATGGAACTGCACCGGCAGAACACCCATACCAATCAGGTTGGTACGGTGAATACGCTCGAAGCCTTCGGCTACGATCACTTCAACACCTGCCAGACGAACACCTTTCGCCGCCCAGTCACGGGATGAACCCTGACCGTAATCTGCTCCGGCTACCACAATCAGGTTCTGCTTGCGGTTCATGTAGGTTTCAATCGCTTCCCACATACGCATCTGTTGACCTTCCGGCTCAACACGCGCCAGAGAACCCTGAATCACTTCACCGTTGGCATCACGACACATTTCGTTCAGCAGTTTCGGGTTAGCCAGTGTGGCACGTTGTGCTGTCAGGTGGTCACCACGGTGCGTTGCGTAAGAGTTGAAGTCCTCTTCCGGCAGACCCATTTTGTGCAGGTATTCACCGGCAGCACTGTCCATCATAATCGCGTTGGATGGCGACAGGTGATCCGTAGTGATGTTATCCGGCAGAATCGCCAGCGGACGCATATCAGTCAGAGTACGCTCGCCTGCCAGCGCACCTTCCCAGTATGGTGGACGACGGATGTAGGTAGACATTTCACGCCAGTCATACAGCGGGCTTTCAGCCTGCTCTTTGTCACCCAGATCGAACATAGGAATGTAGATCTGTTTGAACTGCTCAGGCTTAACCGCAGACGCTACGATCGCATCGATCTCTTCATCGGACGGCCACAGATCTTTCAGAGTGATCTCTTTGCCATCAACCACAGCCAGTACGTCTTTTTCGATATCAAAACGCACAGTACCAGCAATCGCATAGGCCACAACCAGAGGTGGAGACGCCAGGAACGCCTGCTTAGCGTATGGGTGAATACGACCATCAAAGTTACGGTTACCGGACAGTACAGCTGTTGCATACAGATCACGGTCGATGATTTCCTGCTGAATCACTGGATCCAGAGCACCGGACATACCGTTACAGGTCGTACAAGCATAAGCCACGATACCAAAGCCCATTTTTTCCAGTTCAGACAGCAGACCGGATTCTTCCAGATACAGCTTGGCAACTTTAGAACCCGGAGCAAAGGAGGACTTAACCCAAGGCTTACGTACCAGCCCCAGCTCGTTGGCTTTCTTAGCAACAAGACCTGCAGCCACTACGTTGCGAGGGTTTGAGGTATTAGTACAGGATGTAATCGCTGCGATGATAACTGCGCCATCCGGCATCAGGCCATCAGCCTCTTGCTGCTTGGCTTCAGCCAGCTTAGCTTCATCAGCAATGCCACGCTCAGCCAGAGCAGTTGTCGGCAGACGACGGTGCGGGTTAGAAGGACCTGCCATGTTACGAACAACAGTGGACAGATCAAACTCCAGTACACGCTCGTATTCAGCAGTCTGCAGAGCGGTTGCCCACAAACCGGTTTCTTTAGCGTACTGCTCTACCAGAGCAACCTGCTCAGGCTCACGACCGGTCAGTTTCAGGTAATCAATGGTCTGCTCGTCGATGTAGAACATCGCAGCCGTTGCACCAAACTCAGGGGTCATGTTGGAGATAGTGGCACGGTCACCGATAGACAGGCTGTCAGCACCTTCACCGAAGAACTCAACATAAGCACCCACGACACGTTCGGCACGCAGGAACTCAGTCAGCGCCAATACGATATCAGTCGCGGTGATGCCCGGCTGACGTTTACCAGTCAGTTTCACACCAACGATATCCGGCAGTCGCATCATGGATGGGTGACCCAGCATGACGGTTTCAGCTTCCAGACCACCAACACCCACAGAGATAACACCCAGTGCATCTACGTGTGGAGTGTGAGAATCGGTACCGACACAGGTATCAGGATAAGCAACACCATCACGTGCCTGAACAACCGGAGACATCTTCTCCAGGTTGATCTGGTGCATGATGCCGTTACCGGCAGGAATCACATCAACGTTTTCGAAAGCGGTTTTGGTCCACTCGATAAAGTGGAAACGGTCTTCGTTACGACGATCTTCAATGGCACGGTTTTTCTCGAACGCATCCGGATCAAAACCCGGCGCTTCTACCGCCAGAGAGTGGTCAACGATCAGCTGAGTCGGTACAACTGGGTTCACTTTAGATGGGTCACCACCTTTTTCTGCGATCGCATCACGCAGACCTGCCAGATCAACCAGCGCAGTCTGACCCAGAATGTCATGACAAACCACACGTGCCGGATACCAAGGAAAATCCAGATCACGCTTACGTTCGATCAGCTGCGTCAGGGAATCAGTCAGTGCTTCAGGCTCGCAGCGACGCACCAGCTGCTCCGCCAGAATACGTGAAGTGTAAGGCAGGGTTGCGTAAGCGCCTGGCTTAATCGCATCTACCGCTTCACGAGCATCAAAATAGTCCAGCGAGGTGCCGGCAAGGGATTTACGGTATTGAGTATTCATGTCAGGAATCCACTCGAAATAAGGTCGTAGAGGGACTTACAAAGGAGGAGACAAGGCGTCACCAGCCTTCTCAATCTGAACTGTGGCTATCGAGCGAACCCGATAGCCGAAACAAAAAAGGCAGGGGCAAGGGCATTAGAGGCAAGTATCGTCCAGCCCCGCCAAATTCTGATTCACAACCGATTAAGCACGGTCCTGGATATCTACCCACTGGGCAGACTCAGGGCCGGTGTAATCCGCGCTAGGACGAATAATACGGTTGTTAGCACGCTGTTCCATTACGTGAGCTGTCCAGCCGGATGCACGGGAGCATACGAAGATAGGAGTAAACAGCTTGGTTGGAATATCCATGAAGTGGTAAGCCGATGCATGGAAGAAGTCAGCGTTACAGAACAGCTTCTTCTCGCGCCACATAACCGCTTCAACTCGCTCAGAAACAGCGTACAGATGCGTGTCACCCACTTGCTCAGACAGTTTCTTAGACCACTCTTTGATGATGGCATTACGCGGATCAGACTCACGGTAGATCGCGTGACCAAAGCCCATAATCTTGTCTTTACGCGCCAGCATACCCATGATCGCTTCTTCAGCTTCGTCAGCAGACTTCCACTGTTCAATCATGTCCATGGCCGCTTCGTTAGCACCACCATGCAGAGGGCCACGCAGAGAGCCGATAGCCGCAGTCACACAGCTGTGAATATCAGACAGCGTAGATGCACAAACACGCGCAGTGAAGGTAGACGCATTAAATTCGTGCTCTGCATACAGAATCAGAGAAGCATGCATTACTTTAACGTGTAATGGCTCTGGCTTCTTATCGTGCAGCGTCCACAGGAACTGTTCTGCGATAGAATCCGCATCGGTTTCTACATTGATACGCTTGCCGTTGTGGCTAAAGTTATACCAGTAGTTAATGATGCTTGGGAAAACAGCCATCATACGATCGATATGATCGGTCTGCTCAGAGAAGTCATTCTCTGTTTCCAGGTTACCCAGCATAGAGATACCGGTACGCATAACATCCATAGGATGGGCGTCAGCCGGGATCTGCTCCAGAACAACTTTCAGTGGCTCCGGCAGTGCGCGCAGAGTTTTCAGCTTAGCTTTATAAGCATCCAGCTCTGACTGATTCGGCAGTTTGCCGTATGCCAGCAGATAGGAAACTTCTTCGAACTGAGCTTTTTCTGCCAGCTCTTTCATGTCGTAACCACGATAGGTCAGACCCGCACCTGTTTTACCTACTGTACACAGTGCGGTTTCACCTGCCGACTGACCACGCAGGCCAGCGCCACCTAATTTCTTGTCTACCATTCTATGCTCCTTTGCAATCGCTCAGAGAGTCCGATTTTTTTATTCTAAGTCGTTGGAAGTCGTTACCTGTGAAGGCCGCCAGATGGCAGCCAACACATTCAGAAATCTGAATTACTTGTTTTTGCCTTCGGCAAACAGTGCATCCAGCTTCTGCTCGAAATCGTGGTAGTTCAGGAAATCATACAGTTCCATACGGGTCTGCATGGTATCTACCACAGCTTTCTGGTCACCATCACGCAGCAGCGCTTCGTAAACATTCAGCGCGGCTTTGTTGGCAGCACGGAAGGCTGACAATGGATACAACACCATTGTCGCGCCGTTTTCAGCCAGTTCTTTAGTATTAAACAGTGGTGTCGCACCGAATTCAGTGATGTTCGCCAGCAGGTGAGAACCATTAATGCCGTCAGAGAAGGCTTTGTAATCTTCCAGCGTGTGAACCGCTTCAGCGAAGATACCGTCAGCACCCGCCTCCAGACATGCCTGTGCACGCTCAACAGCTGCATTCAGACCTTCCATCTGGAACGCATCAGTACGCGCCATTACGAAGAAGTCATCGTCAGTTTTTGCGTCTACCGCTGCTTTAACACGATCAACCATCTCTTCCAGAGACACGATCTCTTTGTTCGGACGGTGACCACAACGCTTCTGAGCAACCTGGTCTTCGATATGAACAGCAGCAGCACCTGCTTTGATCATCTCTTTAACGGTGCGGGAGATATTGAAAGCGCCACCCCAACCGGTGTCGATATCAACCATCAGAGGCGTGTCAACTGCGCTGGTGATGCGGTTAACATCAGCCAGTACATCATTCATAGATGTCATACCCAGATCAGGCAGACCGTAAGAGTGGTTAGCAACACCACCACCGGACAGGTAGATCGCTTTGTGGCCAACACGCTCAGCCATCATGGCGTGGTACGCGTTAGTAGTACCTACAATCTGAAGTGGATTCGCTTCAGCCAGCGCTTTACGGAAACGGGCACCCGCAGTCAACTTAGTCATGGCTTTTTCCTTTCTTCTTAGGGTTGTTCTGCCTGAGATTCACGCAGACGTTGTTCTACATTTTTACGCGACGCACTGATATGGCGTCGCATCAGCATTTCAGCCAACTCTTCATCGCGTTGTTCGATCGCGTCCACAATCCTGTGGTGCTCTTCAAAAGCACGCTTAGGTCGGGAACTGGAAGCGCTGAACTGATAGCGGTACATCCGGACTAAGTGATACAACTCACCGCACAAGAGTTCGGTCAGCTTCTCATTCTTACTTCCCAGCACAATTCGGAAGTGGAAGTCCAGATCACCTTCTTTCTGGTAATACGCCACGCCTTCTTGTAGTTCTGAGGTTTCTTCGTGGCGAGCCAGGAGTGCTCTTAGGCTTTCAATCTCTTCTGTGGTCATGTTGCGGGCAGCAAGGCGACACGCCATGCCTTCCATCGCTTCACGCACATCATAGATATCGAGCAATTCTTCAAAAGAGAGCGAAACCACCCGCGCACCCACATGGGGGATACGCTTAATCAGGCGACGCCCTTCCAACCGGCGGATCGCTTCGCGCAGCGGTCCACGGCTGATGCCGTACTCTTTAGCCAAGCCCGGCTCTGTAATCTTGCTACCCGGCGGAATATCGCCTTTAACAATCGCTGTTTGAATCTGCTCAAACACCCGATCAGCCAGGGTGCGGGTCTCACCCTCTTCGTATGCATACTGAACGTCTGACATGGCCAAGTGTTCTTCTGTTATTTAATTGTCGACAATTTAACGTTGAGAGGAATGTAGACAATTGCTTGATGAGCGTCAACACCAACAAAAGTCGCATTTGTCTACAATCTACAATTACCACCAACGCTAAGACAAACTTTATCCTTTAAAAACAATAACCTATAAAAACAAAAAGGGCGCAACCCAACGGTCACGCCCAATTAATTGTCTACGATAAAGTTGCTGATGAAACTTTAAATGAGAGAAGTGTCTGCAATCACATCAACACCTCTGGGTAGTTGTCAGCAGTTTGCACTCCATAGAAACAGATCACAAAGACAGACTTACGATAGTGTTCTCTGGATAATTTCCGCAATTTTGGAAGGTTTCTGGAAAGGCAGGGAGTGGTCGGTACCACCGATCTCATGATAAATCCAGTCCGTGCGGCTCTCAGCAATCTCCTGATGACAGGCCTTCATGGAATCCAGACTTTTACCACCCACAAAACTGTCGACATTCTCCTGAGCGGACAAAATAGAAACCCGATCGAGTCGCTGTACCGCATCGGTGACCGCATCAAGGGCATAAGATAAACCCAGCACACGATTCTTAAGGCGATGCACTGTGGCATGCTCAACCCGAACCGACTTGGAGCGTTTAGGCGAAATCAGATCCAGAAAGTGTGTAATACCTAGCTCAACCGGTTCTTCTTCCCGCATCATACGGGCTGCAACAGAGTAGTTGCCACGCACCTCACGCATCTCAGCCAGATCAGGGCGCTCCAGCAAAGCGGGCTCCAGCAGATAAGTCTTTTTAAAGGCTGCCGGTCGCTGCTGCTTCAACAACATTGCTACCAGGCCGCCGAAAGAGTAACCCGCCAGATCTGATTCAAACCAACCCAGATAGTCTAAAAGCGCTGAAACATCGCCAACGACCTCTTCTACCGAAAACGCTGTTTCATCACGACCTGCAGGCAAGGGCACTGACTGTCCCATTCCTCTCAGATCCGGCACTAACAAGGTTCCCCAGTGACTCAAGTGCCTCAACATGGGTTCCCAGGTAAAGCCTCCATCAACGCCGGCTCCGTGCAGCATGAGTATCTTTCGTCCATCGGGATTATGTAGGTTGCGGTAGATGCGATAGAAGATGCGGTAATCCGGACGATCCAGAGTTGCCGTTTCACACTGATAATGTTCTGACATGACGTACCTTAAAAATAAACAACAGACAGAGTGCTCGATTAAGCATGCAAAAATAGGCTGCCTGAAGAAAAGCCGTTAGAATAGCGCGTTTTATCGGCAACTGCCTTTTATTATCCGACAGCCGCGATTCCTTCATCTATTGTTAATTTTATGACTCAGCTCTGTACACGTTCTCTACCTTATTTACCCGGTGTCGATTATTTTGAGCGCATCCGACATCTGGGTACTCCTGTGTTACTGGACAGCAATAAACCAGATAGCCCATCAGGTCGCTACGACATCGTAAGCGCCGCCCCTCTCGAGAAAATTTCGACGTCAAGCAACAGCCTTGAACAGCTGCATCAGCTTCTGGAGCAACACAGCACCAGCCATCAGGTAACCGCCACAGATAAAAGCCTTTATCACCTGCCTTTTATAGGCGGCTTTATTGGTGGGCTGAGTTACGATCTGGGACGGGAACTGGAGCAACTGCCGGAAACGGCACAGGATGACTCCAACTTCCCTTCCCTTATAGGCGGGATCTATCTCTGGGCTGTGGTGGTTGATCACGAGTTAAAGATGGCAGAACTGGTCGCCCCTGCTGGCCAGATTGATGAACTTGAAGAATTGCTGAATCACCCCGCTCAAAACCAGGTAGAGCAATACAAAACTGGCTTCGCGCTAACTTCGCCGTTTACCGCGAATCTCAGTTGGCCTGAGTATAAAAGTCGGTTTGAAAAGATCATGGCTTATATACGTTCCGGCGATTGCTACCAGATCAACTTTGCCCAGCGTTTTCAGGCAACAGCCAAGGGAGACAGCTGGCAGGCATACCGCAAGATGCGGGCGGCGACCCCGGCTCCTTTCAGCGCCTATCTGGACTTTGATCAATTTAAGATTCTTAGCGTTTCACCGGAGCGCTTTATGCAGCTGAATGCCGGACATGTTGAAACCAAGCCGATCAAAGGCACAGCCCCCCGCTCCGGTGATGCCCGGGAAGACCGGCACATTGCCGAGAGCCTGCAGAACAGCATCAAGGACAGAGCCGAGAATCTGATGATTGTGGATCTGCTGCGTAACGACCTGAGCCGGGTCTGCGAGCCTCGCTCGGTCAAAGTACCTGCGCTTTTTGCTCTGGAAAGCTACGCTAACGTGCATCATCTGGTCAGTACGGTCGAAGGCGAACTGCCCGCGGATAAAGACGCGGTAGATCTGCTGGCAGCAAGTTTTCCCGGTGGGTCTATTACCGGCGCCCCCAAGATTCGCGCGATGGAGATTATCGATGAGCTGGAACCTCAACGCCGTGCGATCTACTGCGGCTCGGTGGCTTATATCAGCTTCAACGGTAAGATGGACAGCAGCATCACCATCCGCACACTGCTGGAGTCTGTTTCAGCCAATACAGATACCAAAGAATGTGAAAGCCGTCTGGATTGCTGGGGCGGTGGTGGAATTGTCTACGATTCGGTTGCAGAGAGTGAGTATCAGGAGACGCTGCATAAGGTGGGTAAGATTCTGCAATCCCTTCAGCCGGATTTCAAAACGCAGGCGCTGTTTAAAGCTGACAAGTAAGCACTTTCAAAACTTCCTCTGAATGCCTGCCTCCCTGAACGCAAAAAGGCTTTCCGCGATGACGGAAAGCCTTTTTTGTATTGCCAAACCGGTGACCCGATTGGCATATCCTCAGAGCAACTTACTTACTAATAATACAGCGCAGATTATTTGCTCAGATTGCGGTTACTCGCCTTCAGGAACTCATCCTTCAGATCTTCATAGGTGTGAACCGCAGGGAACTGAGGGAACTCAGCAATCACGTTGTCCGGTGCGTGGAACAGAATGCCCTGCTCCGCCTGCGCCAGCATGGTGGTGTCGTTGTAGGAATCACCAGCAGCGATAACACGGTAGTTCAGAAGCTGGAAGGCACGAACCGACTGACGCTTAGGATCACGCTGACGCAGGGTGTAGTCGGTAATGCGACCTTCTTCATCAACTTCCAGCTTGTGACAGAGCAGTGTCGGGAAGCCCAGCTGCTTCATCAGAGGCGCAGCAAACTCATAGAAGGTATCCGACAGGATCACCAGCTGGAAACGCTCACGCAGCCAATCGACAAACTCTTTAGCGCCTTCCAGAGGCTCAAGTTCTGCGATTACGGCCTGAATGTCCGGCAGTTTCAGACCGTTTTCATCCAAAATACGCAGACGCTGCTTCATCAGCACGTCATAATCCGGGATATCCCGTGTGGTTGCTTTCAGCTCTTCGATACCGGTTTTTTCAGCAAAAGCGATCCAGATTTCTGGGATCAGAACACCTTCAAGGTCAAGACATGCCAGTTCCACGGAATAATCCTTCTATATAGGTAATAGGGTCATTTCTTATTAAATTCGCCTCGTAGCAGGCTGCTTAAGCGGGTATCAGCCGGAGGACAAACGGCAAAAAGATTAACACAGAAAGCAGGTTAAGTCAGACGCGACCAAGGCATAAACCCAGCCAGAGTCTTTGACCTGCCCCATGGAAAAACCGCATTGCTGAACCTTTAGGGCATATTCATAGAAGCACTTTTTATTTATTTTTCTTCTAAGTAACTGATATTTTATAGCCAAAATCATGATCGTAGAATCAGACAGCTTGATGAGCACTGGCCACAAGCCAGTTGCCACACCATAACAGGACAAGGCATGAGCACGTTTAACGCTAACCAGTTCGCACTGGAATTTGATACTGAGTCACCTAAAAAGATTATCGAAAAAGCTCTGGAGGAGTTCGGCAATATCGCCATCTCCTTCAGCGGTGCTGAAGATGTGGTTCTGGTCGAAATCGCCAGCAAAGTGATTAAAGACAAAAGCCAACTGCAGGTTTTCTCTCTGGATACCGGCCGTCTGCACCCTGAGACCTACCAGTTCATTGAGACCGTTCGTAAACACTACGGCATTCAGATCGATATCGTTTCTCCTGAGCATCAGGCGCTGGAAGCCTTTGTTAAAGAGAAAGGCCTGTTCAGCTTCTTTGAAGATGGCCACCAGGAATGCTGTGGTGTGCGTAAGGTTGCACCTCTGCGCCGTAAACTGAGCACACTGGATGCCTGGATTACCGGTCAGCGTAAAGATCAGAGTCCGGGCACCCGTAACAATGTCCCGGTTGCTGAGATGGATAAAGCCTTCGGCACTGAAGACAGTCCTCTGGTGAAATTCAACCCACTGGCCAACTGGAGCTCTCAGCAGGTTTGGGAATATATCCGTATGTTTGATGTACCCTACAACCCTTTGCACGAGCGCGGCTTTACCAGTATCGGTTGTGAACCTTGCACCCGTCCTGTTCTGCCAAACCAGCATGAACGTGAAGGTCGCTGGTGGTGGGAAGAAGCCACTCACAAAGAGTGCGGTCTGCATGCAGGTAACCTAGAGAAATAAGAGCTGCAGAAATAAACGGCTTCTCCTGATAAGCAAAAAGGGCATCCAACCGGATGCCCTTTTTGTTTTTGGCTAACACAGCACTTTTGAGTACTGTGTTGTCGTTGTATCAGTGAACCGGCAGCTCGATATGATCAAACAGAGCTTCCAGATCTGCTTTTGAACTGCAGGCCAGCGCCTCATCGATCAGATCACGATCAAGGTGTGGCGCAAAGCGGGTGACAAAGTCATACATGTAGCCGCGCATAAAGGTGCCGCGACGGATACCGATCTTAGTCGTGCTGGACTCAAACAGATGACTGGCATCCAGCGCCACCATATCCTTATCAACTTCTTCATCAAAGGCCATACGCGCCACAATACCGACCCCCATTCCCATGCGCACATAGGTTTTGATGACATCAGAGTCTGCCGCAGTGAAGACAACCTTAGGCTTCAGCCCTTTCTCATTGAAAGCATCATCTAACTTAGAACGTCCGGTAAAACCAAATACGTAAGTTACGATGGGGTGCTCAGCAACATCTTCCAGAGACAACGGCTGCTTAACCTTGGTCAGAGGGTGGTCCTTAGGTACCAGAACACATCGGTTCCAGCGATAGCAGGGCAACATAATCAGGTCACTGAACAGCTCCATGGCCTCGGTAGCGATAGCGAAGTCTGCAGCCCCTTCAGAAACCATCTCAGAGATCTGAATCGGCGTTCCCTGCTTCATGTGCAGGGAAACATCAGGGTATTTGGAGATAAAGTCTTTGATCACACCCGGCAGGGCATAACGAGCCTGTGTGTGCGTCGTCGCGAGACTCAGACTGCCTTTCTTATCATCGCTGAATTCCTGAGCCACTTGCTTGATGTTATCAACGGTTCTCAGGATCTGGCCCGCCAGATCAATAACTTCCTGACCTGCCGGAGTAACCCGTGTCAGATGCTTACCACTACGGGCAAAAATCTCGATACCTAATTCATCCTCCAGCAAACGTATCTGCTTACTGATACCCGGCTGGGAGGTATACAAACTTTGTGCGGTGGCCGACACATTAAGATCATGGTGGGCAACTTCCCAGATATATCGCAGCTGCTGTAATTTCATTCCACCTTCCTCATTAATGAGATCGCGCGCCAGAACTGTTTACTAAAGGTCGCGATCATCTCGGGTTATCGATTTTTAAGAATATTATGCCATAAAAATATAAGCAAACATTACTTTTAAGAATATAGCAGACACGATAGATTAAGCCGCAGTGTCACCCTAATGCGATTAGAAAACCCAGTACTGACAGCCTGTTGACGAATTTACGGCCTGATACTGATTACTTCCGCTCTGGTAACCGAGCAATTTTTTGAGTGCATAAGCTGAGCCTATATGGATCTACTACTTTATATTTTATCCGGCGCTGCCGTGGGTCTTGCTGTTGGTCTAACCGGCGTTGGCGGCGGATCTCTGATGACCCCTCTGCTATTGCTATTTGGCTTCCCGCCTCACATCGCTATTGGTACTGACCTGCTGTATGCCTCTATTACTAAAGCGGGCGGGGTAATCGCACACCACAAACAAAAAACCGTCGACTGGAAAATCATGGGCGCTCTGGCCTTGGGCAGCCTGCCGGTTTCAGCCGTTACGGTATGGCTTCTGGCGAACTATTTCCCATCTCCTGAAAGCTATGCCAGTCTGCTGACCCACAGCCTGGGTGTCATGCTGATGCTGACAGCTGGTGTACTGCTTCTTAAGAGTCGTATTAACAAGATGCACGACACGAAAGAAGGCCCGGTTCGTCGCTTTCTGGAACTGCACAAATACCGTTTCACAGTTCTGATGGGTATGCTGCTAGGTTTCTGTGTCACCTTGTCATCGGTTGGTGCCGGTGCTTTCGGTGCCGCTATCCTACTGATTCTGTTCCCGGCTCTGAGCGCTATTCGTATTATAGGTACAGATCTGGCTCATGCTGTGCCTCTGACCCTGATTGCAGGTGTAGGACACATGTTCCTGGGTAATGTGGACTATCAGCTTCTGGCTGCACTTTTAGTGGGTTCTCTGCCGGCAATTCACTTGGGCACCCGACTGAGCACCCGTCTGCCTAATCGTGTACTGCAGCCAATCCTGTCAAGCATGCTGCTGGGACTGGGCATCAAATACGCTTTCTTCTGACAGATAAGCCTCAACATTAAAAACCAAGTTAAGAAAAAGCCCCGACTGAGTGATCAGTCGGGGCTTTTCGTTACATGTAGGTTGGCGTTACAGGAACTTTAACGTGTTAATTAGTGGTTCAGAATCTGGCTCAGGAAAGCCTTGGTCCTTTCTGACTGAGGGTTATTAAAGAACTCGTGTGGTTCATTCTCCTCAATGATCTGACCTTTATCCATAAAGATCACACGGTCAGCGACTGTCTTAGCAAAACCCATCTCGTGAGTTACGCAGAGCATGGTCATACCTTCCTCTGCCAACTCTACCATCACATCCAGTACCTCTTTAATCATCTCGGGATCCAGTGCTGACGTTGGCTCATCAAATAACATCACCTGCGGGTTCATGCACAGACTGCGGGCGATCGCCACGCGCTGCTGCTGACCACCGGAAAGCTGACCCGGGTATTTCAAAGCCTGCTCTTCAATCTTTACACGGCGAAGGTACTTCATCGCGATCTCTTCCGCTTCTTCCCGGGGAGTTTTACGCACCCAGATCGGAGCCAAAGCGCAGTTTTCCAGAACCGTCAGGTGAGGAAACAGGTTAAAGTGCTGAAACACCATACCTACTTCACGACGGATGGTTTCGATATTTTTCAGATCATTATTGAGGGTTGTGCCATCAACTATGATGTCGCCTTTCTGATGCTCTTCAAGACGATTGATACAACGAATTGTGGTGGACTTACCTGAACCGGAGGGACCACAGATAACGATACGCTCGCCTTTTTTAACTTCGAGATTAACGTCTTTGAGCACGTGAAACTGACCGTACCATTTATTAACGCCACGCATCTCGACCATGAGTTTGTCTTCTACCTGATGAGTCATGCTCATAACTACTCCAAATTTTCATGTCGGATAACATATTTCAAAGATTACCCAGACTTTATTCTTATCAGTTGCTGTAGGTGTCGGTCACTCAACAAACCATTAACGGGCACCGTGTCCGGTATGGAAACGCTTCTCCAGATGTTGGCTGTATTTCGACATGCCGTAACAGAACACCCAGAACATCAGTGCCACAAAGGTGTAACCTTCTACCGAGAAACCCAGCCAGTTCGGATCGGAAAGACCCGCCTGAACAATGGCCAGAATGTCAAAGAGGCCAATGATGAGCACCAGACTGGTGTCTTTAAACAGAGCAATAAAGGTGTTCACAATCCCCGGAATCATCAGCTTCAGAGCCTGAGGCAAAACGATCAGTCCCATCATTTTCCAGTAGTTAAGACCCAGAGCCTGAGCGGCCTCATATTGCCCTTTTGGAATCGCCTGCAGACCACCGCGCACCACTTCAGCCATGTAGGCTGACTGGAACATAACGATACCGATCATCGCCCGAAGCAATTTGTCGAAATCGACTTCTCCCGGTAAGAACAGAGGCAGCATCACCGAAGCCATAAAGAGTACTGTGATCAGAGGCACACCACGCCAGAACTCGATGTAGACCACACAAAAGCTCTTAACGATCGGCATCTCTGAGCGACGTCCCAGCGCCAGCAAAACACCAAATGGCAAGGCTGCAACGATGCCGACGATTGCCAAAATCAATGTCAGCGACATCCCGCCCCATTTATGGGTTTCCACAACTTCAAGACCGAAACTTCCCCCATAAAGCAGGAAGTAAGCGATGATCGGATACACCACCAGAGTCAGAACCGATACCAGTCCCTTCTTCGGCAGATTTGGCACCATCAGCCAGATCACCAGTACCGCCAGCATTCCGAAGGTCAGATCAATGCGCCAACGTTCCATCTCAGGATAGAAACCGTACATAAACTGATCGAATCGGTTATAGATGAATACCCAACAGGCACCGCCTGACGTACAGGCATCCCGGTTATCACCGACCCAGTCCGCATTTATAAGGGCCCAGCTGATAGACGGCACCAGCAGAATATAAAGAATGTAGAGGGTAAACAGCGTTAACAATGCATTTACCGGACTCGAGAAAAGATGCATGCGCATCCAGCCAATAACACCGGTACTGTTCGCAGGTGGCGGCAGATCCGGCAGTAACGTATCTGTGACTTTTGCAGAATCACTCACAATGAATACTCCCTTCTTAACGCTCAACCAGCGCCATACGAGTGTTAAACCAGTTCATAAAGGCAGAAACCAGCAAACTCAGCGTCAGGTAAACCAACATGGTCATAAAGATCACCTCAATTGCCTGCCCCGTCTGGTTCAGAGTTGTTCCGGCAAATACCGAAACAAGATCCGGATAACCAATAGCGGTCGCCAGAGAGGAGTTCTTGATCAAATTGAGATACTGACTGGTTAAAGGGGGAATAATGACGCGTACGGCCTGAGGCACTACAACCAGTCGCAGCACCTTGCCTCGATTCAGGCCCAAAGCACTGGCTGCCTCAGTCTGGCCGTGAGAAACAGCCTCAATACCTGAGCGGACAATTTCAGCAATAAAGGCTGCGGTATAGATCGTCAGGGCCACCCAGAGTGCTGCAAGCTCAGGGATAATCGTCATACCGCCACGGAAGTTGAACCCCTTCAGAACAGGTGCTTCCCAGGTAAGCGGGCTGCCCATGACCCAATAGACAAGCAAAGGCAAACCGATAATCAGACCTGCAGCAGTCCACAGCATCGGGAAACGCTGACCGGTTTCATCCTGACGTTTTTTACTCCAGCGGGAGATAAAAAACACAGCAACAACAGCAATAAAGAAAGCAGCAACAACCCAACCAAAACCATCACCGTAGATAGGCTCAGGCATATAAAGGCCACGGACGTTTATGAAAATATTCTCGATAGGTTCAAGGCTTTGACGGGGAGAAGGCAAAGCCCGAAGTACTGCGAAGTACCAGAAGAAGATCTGAATCAGCAGCGGAATATTACGAAAGATCTCGACATAGGCGGACGCAACTTTTGAGATCAACCAGTTATTGGAAAGTCGGGCAATACCCATGATAAAGCCCAGAAGGGTTGCGGCTATAATCCCCAGAACAGAAACCAAAAGGGTGTTCAGTAAGCCTACAAAAAAAGTTCGTCCGTAACTGCTGGATTCGGAGTAATCGATCAGGGACTGAATGATTCCGAAACCGGCTTCCTGTGAAAGAAATGCAAAACCTGTGGTGATACCCCGACTCTCGAGATTATGCAGGGTGTTTTGAACAATCATCCCGACAAAACCCAGCACTGCGATAACCAGTAAGCTCTGGAACAAAATGGCTCGTTTTGCAGGGTCATGCCAGAAGCGCGTCTTCTGTGAAGCTGACGGCGACTTGTTGGCATCAGATGACATAGGCGGATCTCCTACTTTCAGAACAAAAACGCAAACGGGAGGTTGAGCATCCTCAACCTCCTGTCATCAGACTTAGCGAATTGGCGGTGCGTACTGCAGACCACCTTTGTTCCAAAGCGCGTTCAGACCACGCTCAATTTTTAGCGGAGAGTTCATACCAAGATTACGATCAAACGCTTCGCCGTAGTTACCTACTTGCTTAACGATGTTGTAAGCCCAGTTATCAGCCAGGCCCAAGCCTGTACCCTTAATACCTTCAGCACCTACGAATCGGGCAATATTCGGATTCTTAGAGTTCTTCTTGCCATCAATATTTTTTGAGGTAAGACCCAGTTCCTCAGCGTTGATCATGGCGAACAGCGACCACTTAACAACATTAAACCAGGCATCATCACCCTGACGAACAACCGGTCCCAGAGGCTCTTTAGAAATAATCTCCGGCAGAATCATTGCCGAGTTAGGGTTGGAAAGCTTGATGCGTAGCGCATAGAGCTGAGACTGGTCAGAAGTCAGAACGTCACAACGACCTGCTTCAAAACCTTTTACCGTCTGATCCGCAGTATCGAAAACCACCGGTTCAAACTGCATCTTGTTTTCACGGAAATAATCCGCAGCGTTCAGCTCTGTGGTGGTACCTGACTGAATACACATAGATGCGCCATCCAGCTCAAGAGCACTCTTCACGCCTAGGTTTTTATTGATCAGGAAACCCTGACCATCATAATAAGTGACACCCGCAAAATTCAGACCCAGGGAGCTATCGCGGGTCAGCGTCCAGGTAGTTACACGGGAAAGTACGTCGATCTCACCGGACTGTAACGCAGTAAAACGCTCTTTCGCATTCAGAGGAATATATTTAACTTTACTGGCATCCCCTAAGGTTGCCGCAGCGATACCACGACAAACATCAACATCCATTCCCTTCCAGTTGCCTTTGTCATCAGGGTTGGAGTAACCCGGTACACCCGTGGTTACACCACACTGAACAAAACCCCGTTCTTTAACAGCTGCCAGAGTATCAGCGGCAGATGCATTTACAGAAAGACCTACTGTCATAGCTGCTGTAGCAGCAATCAGACCCATTTTCTTCATTGTTATTAATCCTCTAGTGTCTTGGGGATTCGTAGTAGCTTATGGCTACATACTCACCTTTAGTCTATATGCAACGGCTATTCCAATTTGCATTTAAACGACTGTTTTAGTTTTTCAGTTTCCTGAACACCGGTTCAAAAATTCCTTTTCGAATCGCGTTCAGCCTGATCAGGCTGGGTTTCGTCAACACCAACCTTTACCTTCAGGTAGATAAAACTTTAAACAGAGAAAAAACCGGAAAATGGATAAGGTTTTGCTGAGATTGCACTCAAATACAGCACAAAAAGTTACTTTTGAGTGCACAAAGCTCTGCAAAACCAAGCTCAGGTAACACTTTTTTGTTACCTGACGACTGACCGGTTCTGATTTTCAGGTTAGTTCAGATTTTGATAACCGCACTGAAAAGTAAGTCTTTTTCACCGCTCAGGCTGTCGCTAATGAAAGAAAAGGCATCGATAGGAAATGGAGAAATAGCAACGGATGAAGCCATTGCAGAGTACATGCCCTAGGCAAAACCGGAGCTGCACCAGTGAAGAGCAGCGGCGATTATCTTGCAGAAAATAAAAACCTCCTGAAGATTTTTACTTCAGGAGGTTTTATCAGAGCTACAGTGAGGAAGTAGATGGTTAACCAACCAAAAGGAGTTTGCTGTAACTCTGGGGGGTTGCTTAACTCTGCGCTTTACTCAAAACCAAAAGCGTCAGCATCTTCAAAAGCTGGAAACGCTTTACGAAAGTCCTGCAAGCTGTTCAGATCGATACTGTATGTGGAAACAAAAGCCTCTCCAGCCTTGTGATCTTCAAGACTATGACCTTTAAAGTCGATCAGTGCTGAACGGCCACTGTAAGCCAGCCCGTTACCATCCGTTCCAACCCGATTCACACCAGCTACATAGCAAAGGTTCTCAATCGCACGGGCCTGCAGCAAAACCTGCCAAGGATGCTCACGAACTTCCGGCCAGTTGGCCACATAGATCGCCAGATCATAGTCATTGTGATTCCTGCTCCACACTGGGAAGCGAAGGTCATAACAGATCTGAGGAAAAATGCGCCAGCCTCTGTACTCGATGACATCACGGGTCTGACCTGCCTGATAATGTTCATGCTCTCCGGCCATGCGGAACAGGTGATGCTTATCATAAGAGTGCCAGAGACCATCCGGCTGAACCCAGTAAAAGCGGTTATAACAACCAGCATCATCCTTAACCGCGACGCTGCCACACACTACAGCTGAAATCGAAGCCGCCTGTTGCTGCATCCATTGCAGGGTTTGCTGGTCTGCGGGTTCGGCAATGGCTTCAGGCTCCATGGAGAAACCTGTGGTGAACATTTCAGGCAGAATCACCAGATCTGTATTGCCCGCCAAAGACGCTAGCTTATCCGTAAACATCGCTCGGTTCTGCTCGGGCTCATGCCAGAAAAGATCTGACTGAACCAGAGTGACCCGCAATGTATTAAGTGCGCTCTGATCATTTTCCACTAGAGACGACATAACAACTCTCCTGCCTGTTTCAAAGTGTCTTCATTTTTGGCAAAACAGAAACGTACCAGTTTCATTTCAGCAGACGGCT
The DNA here is from genome assembly GCF_002150805.1 of Oceanospirillum sanctuarii. Classification (GTDB taxonomy): domain Bacteria; phylum Pseudomonadota; class Gammaproteobacteria; order Pseudomonadales; family Halomonadaceae; genus Oceanospirillum; species Oceanospirillum sanctuarii. The sequence goes on along the minus strand of NZ_MTBA01000009.1, from coordinate 96,451 downwards.
TTTCGCAGAATACAGAAACCGGAATAGCCGCAACCCCCGCTTCAGTGGTCAGCCAACGGGCAAAGCTGACGTCGTCCAGATCACTGATCTGGCTGTAATCCGCTAACTGGAAGTAAGTCCCCTGGCTTGGGCTGAAATCAAACCGACTGTTCTGAATCTCCCGGCAGAAAATATCGCGTTTCTCCTGATAGAAAGCCGGTAGTTCATTTTCATATTCAGGATGGGCATTCATGTAGTCTGCAATCGCCAGCTGCATAGGCGTCGGCGTACAAAAGGCAATGTACTGATGCACCTTGCGCAACTCCGCAGAAAGCTCTTTCGGGGCCACACAATAACCGATCTTCCACCCAGTGATGTGATAGGTCTTACCAAAGGAAGAGATAACAAAGCTACGCTTTGCCAACTCTTCATGGGTTAGCAGGCTATTGTGAGGCTGACCGTCAAAAACGATGTGCTCATAGACCTCATCCCCTAACAGCAGGATGTGAGTATCCCGAATCAGAGTCGCCAGCTTATCCAGCTCTTCACGGGTCAGACTTACACCGCTCGGATTATGAGGCGCGTTGACAATAATCATCCGGGTTCGGGGCGTAATCGCATCTTCAAGCGCCTGCCAATTGATTCTGAATTCCGGCAGGTCCAGAGCGACATGGCGACAGATCCCGCCATTAAGCTCGATGGCGGGCTCATAGCAGTCATAGCAGGGATCAAACACAATCACTTCATCCCCCTGCCGAACCGTGGCACTGATCGCGGCATAGATCGCCTCAGACGCACCAGAAGTCACCGTCACATCGGTATCTGCATTAACCTGTGCACCATAAAGACGAGCAACTTTATCTGCAATCGCCTGACGCAATGGAGGAACTCCAACAAAAGGCGCATATTGATTTGCACCGGATTGCATATAGTGAGTAACACGCTCCCGGATCATCTCTGGGCCATCGAAATCGGGAAATCCCTGAGAAAGGTTGACCGCTTTATGTTCAGCAGCCAGCTGCGACATAACACTGAAAATAGTGGTGCCCACTTTTGGAAGTTTGGTTTCCGGGTAGTGCATATAAAAGGACTCCAGAAGGGTCTGTTCTTTAAGCAGAAACAATCATGGTGAAAAATTGCCCTGATGGTATGCACAATGCATAGTCAGCACAAGCAGCATGAGAAAAGATGACCTGCTGCAAAACAACAACAAAAACTCATCTTAGTGTTTGATTTTCATTGGCTAATAACCTAGTTCTTAAAAAGTGAGTGGTTGTAGTCAGAATCCTATCGAACACGACACAAGGGAATGCCATGTCTGGTTCCGCAGAAGCATCTCAGAAAGCGTTGCACACCTCTCTGCTGCTATTAACGCAGCTGGAGCAAAACATGCCTTTGTCCGGGGTTCTGATCGGAGCTCTGGAGGCGATGATCCGGCAATCCGAAAGTCGATTTGCCTTTCTACTGCATAACCACTCCGGAACTCTGATTTCCGACTTTGCCGCACATGATCCGGAAAAGCCCTCAGATAAAGAGCACCTGCAGAAACACGCATCGGATATTCTTTCCTGCTTGCTCCCACAGATGCGACGCACAGTTCCTCTGATAGCTAACAGCTCCACCGCGGTCAAAGCAGAGTTAAGTAACACTATGGCCTGGCGGCTTTTTCAGCGGGTATTACTGATCCCACTGAACAATACTCTGGGGGATAAAAAAGGCATTCTGGTTTTGTTTGGTCGTCCCGACAACTACTCTTCTGAGGAAATTATCGGCCTTGAGCCTCTGATATCTCTTTGTGTCAACCTGTTGGCACTGGACGAGCAAAAGCCGGAAGAAGAGCGGGAGCTGATCAGCAAACAACCACCAGAACAACCTCCCGGCAACCAAAACGAATACGATTACCAGTTCATTCACAGTAAAGATCCCCGTTTTATCACCACTGCCGAAGGCATCATTATTCACCACAATGCTGCGGCTGAAAGCCTGCTGGCATTTCCCACAGAGAAACTGACCGGACAACCTCTGACGCGCCTGATCCCTAAGCTCCAGCTTAATCTGCACCAAAAAGACCCGGATCAGTTTCAGGAACTGAAAGCCTTCAGCAAAACCGGCAAGCTGATCAATGTCCGCGTCGCCTGTACTCCGTTTATCCAACATTCCGAACTCTTGTTTTCCATTCAGGTGCAGGATATTCGTGCTGAGATGGAAACCAAAACCGAGCGTCATGAACGCGCCTTTCGGATTCAGAAACAGCAGCGAGCCACCCTCGAGGTCGCCCGGATTGCAACACAGGAAGAAGCTCCCTTTGAGCGTCTGGTAAGAGACATCTGCCAGTTAGCATCCAGCACACTAAAAACGCCAAGGGCAGGCATCTGGCTGTCGGAAGAAGGTTCACCGGTATTTCGTAATGTCGTGCAGATCGATCAGTCTCAGGCCGACTATTGCGAAAGCACACCTCTGATCCTGAACAGTAATGCCACTTTTGTTCGTCAACTGGAACAGGTTCGGGTTTTGTCACTGGCTAACCTTAATGGCCCTAATCCAAATAACAGCTTTCTGTCGCAGGAATATATTCAGCGTAATCAGACTGCCACTCTTATATGCGCGGCTTTTATCAAGAACAGTAATCTGATCGGTTTTCTGATGGTCGAGGACTCCGAACGCACGCTGTGGCATGAAGACCAGTACAACTTCGTTCGTGAAGTCGCCAACTATTTGCACATTCTGGTTCTCAACGAACACCGTCAGAAGATCCAGAGCGATCTGATTCAACAGGAACAGCAGTTCCGACTGCTTTTCTTCGATAGCCCTCTGGCGATGATGGCCTTTGACCGGGAAAGCTTTCAGTTTATTGCGGTGAATCACACAGCGACGGAAGTGTTTGGTTACTCACTCAGCGAGATGCTCAGCAAGGGCATCTACGACCTGATCCCGATTCAGCAGGTGATGGATATCCATGCTCTGGTTTCCATCAATAATGACAACGGTAACTATCATGTGCTGGAGAGCCGGATGCAGAAGCATTCCGGCGAAGTGGTTGATGTCGAGATTCACTCTCACTCGATTAATCTCTCTTCAAGACCTTCGATTCTGATGGTGGTACACGATATCACCGAGAAAAAACGGATTGAGACCAGCCTGCGCCGTACCCAGAAAATGGAAGCCGTCGGCCAGCTTGTTGGCGGTATCGCCCACGACTTCAATAACATCACAAACATCATTAAGGGTCATGCCGAACTGCTGGAGATGAAACTGGCCGATAATGAGAAAGCCACTAAACACATCAACGCCATCACCAAAGCGGCAACCCGAACCACCAGCCTGACCCACAAGCTGATGCAGTTCTCCCGCCAGCAACAGATCAACAGTGAGGTCTGCCACATCGGCGATATTCTGGGCGACCTGATTGAGCTGATGACCAAATCGCTGACCAAGAACATTCAGGTGGTGATGGAGATAGCTCCCGACCTTTGGCCGGTGCTGATTGACCGGGGGGATTTTGAGGATGTGATGATCAATCTGGCTATTAATGCCAGAGATGCGATGGATGGGCACGGCACACTGACCATTGGGGCATCCAATATTTGCCTCGATATGGATAGCCCTCTGATCGTCAGAGATCGCCAACCGGGAAATTACACCTGTATCTATGTCAGAGATACCGGCTCGGGTATTCCGAAAGAACTGCAGGAAAAAATCTTTGATCCTTTTTTCACCACCAAAGAGAAAGGTAAAGGGACAGGCCTTGGCCTGAGTATGGTTTACGGTTTTGCCAAACGTAGTGGCGGTTTCCTTGAACTGGAAACCCGTGAAGGAGTCGGCACCACCTTCTACCTGTGGCTACCACAAACCGAAACAAAATCTACCGTGGGCAGTGCCCCCAATAATTTTGTACCGGATATCGAAATTTCAGCCGGCCACACTGCTCTGGTTGTGGATGATGAAGAGGATATCCGCTCATCCCTCAGTGAAATACTCGATGCGATCGGTTTTGACGTAAAGCAGGCTGAAAATGCAGCCCATGCGCGTCAGGTTATCCAGAACGAGGCCAAAAGCTTCTCTCTGGTGCTGTCCGACATCGTGATGCCCGGAGAAGAAAACGGCGTCAACCTCGCCCGATGGGTAAAAGAGCACTCCCCGGAAACACGGGTGATACTGGCATCAGGATATTCGGAAAATATCAGCCTTGCTGAAGCTCGCAGCGTTTCCTGCGAACTGTTGAAAAAACCCTTTGGCCGTCAGGATATTCTTCATATTCTGAGCCACTGGCAATGGAATTGAATACCTAGACAGGGCACCGAATGTGTTTGATCGGAGCCATGGAGTTTCTATGAACAATATTTCAACACCGTTGAAAAAACATCTGCTGGTTATTGATGACGAACAGGACATTTGTGAGCTGGTCAGCGACGTAGCCGATATGCTCGGCTTTTCCACGGAACAGTGCAGTGTGCTGAACGAACTGGATGATCTGAAGCTCAATCCGCTACCGGATGTTCTCGCTCTGGACCTTTCGATGCCCGATGTTGACGGCATTGAAATTATCAATCACCTGGGTTCACTGGCGGTTAAGCCACAACTGATTCTGATGACAGGTTTCGAGCGCTCTGTACTCGATGGCGCGCACAAACTGGCAGATCGACTGAATGTACCCGTGCTGGGACAATTGAATAAGCCCTTCAGTATCCAGATGCTGAAAGATCTTTTGGAACTGCCGCTCATACAGACCAAGCCTGCAGCATCAAAAAGCGGAGCCAAGCCCAGTGCTCAAAAGTTTGCTCCTGAGGATATCGCCAAAGGGATTCAGAATGGTGAATTTGTGGCTTATTACCAGCCTCAAATCGACCTGAAAACCGGTGAACTTCACGGCGTAGAGGCTCTGGTTCGCTGGCATCATCCGAATGGGCTGGTGATGCCTGATGATTTCCTGCCGGAAATTGAAAGTAATCAGCAGATTCTGCCGCTGACAGAAAGCGTGATTGAGCAAACCATGAGACAGATGATCTATTGGCAGGCATCCGGTTTACCTCCGATGCAAACCTCAATCAATTTGTCTGCCGCCTATCTGGGTGAACTGGATCTGCCCGGCCTGATGCTTCGGCTGTTAAAAGACCATCCGATTCCTGCTGAGCTGATCACATTCGAAATCACCGAACGCATCGGCCTTAACGATAATAATCAGGCGGTTCTGGATACCCTCACCCGTCTGCGCCTGAAGGGTTTTTACCTGTCTATTGATGACTTCGGCACCGGTTATTCCTCTCTGTCTCAGCTCAACCAGCTACCCTTTAACGAGATCAAAATTGATAAAAGTTTTGTCTTCCACATGCTGAGCAGCCCTATTTCAAAAGCTATTGTCGAGTCATCCATATCCCTCGCCCGACAGCTGAACGTACGCTGTATCGCGGAGGGTATTGAAACGGAAGAAATCAGAGATGCCCTTCAGATGATGGGTTGTGATATCGGACAGGGTTATCTGTACAGCAAAGCCCTGCCTCCGGAAGACTTTATCAAATGGGCTGCGGCCTACGTCAATGAAACCAGAGTCTGAGAACGCTATACCTTAAGCAGACTCACTGTCGTAATTGACCAATGTAAAGAATCAGGCCCCACTCAAATTATTTAGTTATGTTGGTAAAAATCATAATAACAAGAGCTGTCCCCACCGGCTGATGACTAAGGATCAATAAGAATGAATGAGCTAACTCTTCTGATCGTAGATGATGACGAGATGCACTGTGAGATGGTCACTGACATGCTGGAAGGCGAGTACCAGCTTTTCTCTGCCACCACCAGTGAAGACGCCGAAACCCTTTTTAAAGAACACAAACCGGACATTATCCTGTTAGATATTAATATGCCCGGTAAGAGTGGAATTGAACTTTGCCGCGAGTTGAAAGAGTCTGACCAGGAGTTTTCGGTCATCTTTGTTTCCGGACACAACTCCCTGGAAGAGCGCCTGAAAGCCTACGATGCCGGTGGCGATGACTTCGTTCCCAAGCCTTTTGAAATGAAGGAACTGTTCGCCAAAGTACATGCCGTTGCTGAATACCAACTGTCCAAACGCAGCCTGAAAGATCAGGAAGCTTTCTCCCGTACCATGGCTTTCCAGTCCATGGCAGAAGCCTCTCAATATGGCTACGTACTCCAGTTCTTCAAAAACAGCATGCAGGCCAGCTCACTGGATGAAGTTGCCAAGCACTTCTTTGAAATGATGGGCAGTCTGAACCTGATTACCAGCCTGCAGTTTCATGGTAAAGAGACCCACTCCTACGACCAGATCAACGGTGAGTGCAGCCCGATTGAGCTAAATATTTTTGAGCTGTTAAGGGGTGTTGGTCGTCTGTATGACTTTGATAATCGCACCATCCTGAATGACAACCATGTCTCCTTCCTGATCAAAAACATGCCGATGGATGATGAGGTGAATTACGGTCGCCTGCGGGATGTTACCGCAGTCATTATTGAAGGGCTTGAAGCTAAATATCTGGATCTCGAACGGGAAAAAGCCCTGAAAGGTATTCTGGGTAAGGTGCAGACTATTATCGACCAGCTAAGCTCAGAAATCAGCGGCCATGAAACCAAGATGGCCTCTCAGATCAACAATATCATTCTTGAGATTCGCGCCAGCTTCCACGAACTGGATCTGACACTGGAGCAGGAAGACTACTTCTCTCAAGTGATTGAAAAGAGTCTGAATGAGATGGATACTGCACAGGATGGCCTGAGTGATGCAAGTAAAGCACTGAATGAGCTGGCTCAGCAGATTATCAATGTAATTAAGTAATCCTGAGCAAATCCGGTATTCAAATGCCCAAAGCAAAAAGCCCCGAATCTATCACTCTGCATAAGAGAAGGATTCGGGGCTTTTCAGTAGCAAACCTGCCGGATTAGATTCAGCGGGCTTGTTTCGTCTTTTCTTCCGCCTGACGCTGAGCTTTAGCTGCCAGCTTTTTCAGAATGCGGGATACCGCCACAAAAGCAAAGGTCCCTGTTACCACAGTGACCGCACCAAAACCGCTACGACAATCCAATCGGGTAGACTCACCATTATCCGGTTTCTGATGACACACTTCCCCATCGTCGGATGGGTAAACCAGCTGCTCGGTTGAGTAAACCGCCTCCACCGAGAAACGTCGTTTCAGATTGGTCGGAAAACCATACTGACGACGCAACTGATTGCGGGTTTTGGCCAGCAGCGGATCCTGCTCGGTTTTACTCAGATCTGCAATCTGAATCTGCAGAGGGTCTGTCTGACCGCCCGCACCACCGATAGTAATCAGCGGGATTTTATTACGACGACAATAAGCGATCATGGCGCACTTATGCTTTACCGAGTCGATCGCATCCAGCACATAATCAAACTCTTTCAGCATCAGCTCCGCAACATTCTTTTCCGTGACAAAAGCAGAGATCGCATTCACCTCACAGGTCGGATTGATCGCCTTGATGCGCTCAGCCATAGACTCAACTTTTGGCCGTCCCACCTGACCATCCATCGCGTGAATCTGGCGGTTTATGTTGGAAGTACAGATATCATCCAGATCGATCAGGGTAATTTTACCGATACCACTTCGGGCCAGTGCTTCAGCGCCCCAGGAACCCACGCCACCAATACCGACAACGGCAACATGAGCCTTAGCAAAAGCTTCTGCCGCCACTGCACCATAAAGACGGGAGATACCACCAAAACGAAAACCGTAATCATCATTCATCTGCGTAACTCTGCTGGAAAATACTGACTATCCAAGACCGCAAGCATCAGGCTATGGGACGAGACCCAAGACCTGCTTACAGGCTAAAAATTAACTTAACTGATCGACCCAGTCCTGCCAGCCAAGGCGGGACATAATACTCTGCATAGAGGCTTCAAGAGGCGCTTTAACCGTTAACCGCTCACCGGAAACCGGATGGGCAAACGAGATAATTGTCGCGGCTAAGAGTAAACGATCACTATCAAGGTGCTCTTTGAAGTACCGGTTATAACGCCCTCGGCCGTGTTTGGCATCGCCAATAATCGGATGGTTGATATGCTTCAGGTGCCGGCGAATCTGGTGACGACGACCGGTTTCCGGTTTCACCTCCACCAGAGAAAAACGGCTCTGGGGATAGCGCTCAATACAGGCATCCAGCTCTGCGGTTGCAAGACAACGGTAACGGCTGAATGCAGGCTGAGGCTCACTCTTCTCTTTTGAACCTTTAATGCGCTTATCCGGCTCTTCCACCAGAGCGTGATCAATTTCACCAGCCTCAGGGGCATAACCCCGAACAACGGCAACATAGGTTTTATCAACCTCGTGAGCCATCATCTGTTCACCCAGCTTGCGGGCCACCTCAGAACTCAGGGCAAAGACCAGAGCACCGGATGTTGGCTTATCCAGACGATGTACAGGAAACACTTTCTGGCCGATCTGGTTACGAACCATCTGCAAAGCAAAGCGGGTCTCATGACGATCAATCGGGCTGCGATGCACCAGCAAACCGGAAGGTTTGTTGATCACGACCAGATGTTCATCCTGATACAAAACGGGCAGGATCTCCTCCTGCCCGTTTTGTGAGCCGGAGACCTGCTCCGGCTGTATATTCTTAGCCGTCGACATTACGCCAGCTTGTCCGTCGCAACGTGATATTTAGGATCTTCAATCACGTTCACTTCAACCAGATCACCGGCTTTCTGCAGGAGATCACGGCACTCACCACTCAGGTGGCGAAGGTGCAGGGTTTTACCCGCCGCAATATATTTTTCTGCCAGTGCATCGATCGCTTCCAGTGCCGAGTGATCACTTACACGGGAGTTACGGAAGTCCAGGACCACATCCTGCGGGTCATTCTTCGGATCAAACTGCTCACGGAAGTTATTGATCGAAGCAAAGAACAGCGGACCTGTCAGTTCATAAACACGGTGGTTGTCATCTTCTTCAAGAATACGCACCTGAATGTGCTTAGCATGCTCCCATGCAAAGATCAGCGCCGATACGATCACACCGACAATTACCGCAATTGCCAGATCCGTTACTACGGTCACACCGGATACAAGCACGATAACAAAAGCATCGGACTTAGGAATCTTACCCATCATGCGCAGACTGGCCCACTCGAAGGTACCAATCACCACCATAAACATTACACCGATCAGAGCGGCTACCGGGATCATCTCAATCAGAGAGGAGGTAAACAGAATAAACAGCAGCAGGAAAATAGCCGCCGTAATACCAGACAGACGGCCACGGCCACCGGAGTTAATATTGATCATACTCTGACCAATCATGGCACAACCGCCCATACCACCGAAGAAACCGGTCAGAATGTTCGCGGTCCCCTGCCCCACGCACTCTTTGTTGCCACGGCCACGGGTTTCGGTCATTTCGTCGATCAAACTCAGAGTCAGCAGGGATTCAATCAGACCAACTGCTGCCAGAATCAGAGAGTAAGGCAAGATGATCCACAGAGTTTCCAGGGTCATCGGCACCATAGGAATATGGAATTCCGGGAAACCACCAGCGATAGAGGCCAGAGGGTCATTAGTCATATCCGCCAGTACGTTCTGTACCGTACGGGCATCCAGATCCATAAAGATCACCAGCAAGGTCACGGTCACAATCGCGGCCAGAGAAGATGGGATCGCTTTAGTCAGCTTAGGCAGGAAGAAGATAATCGCCATGGTCAGAGCGATCAGACCCGCCATGATCATCAAAGGCTCGCCACTCATCCAGACCATTTCACCGGATTCATCTTTCCATTTGAACTGCCCCAGCTGCGCCAGGAAGATCACAATGGCCAGACCGTTTACAAAGCCCAGCATCACAGGATGGGGCACCATGCGGATAAACTTACCCAACCGGAATACCCCTGCCATGATCTGGAAGAAGCCCATCAGTACGACCGCAGCAAACAGATACTCAACCCCGTGCTCTGCCACCAGAGACACCATTACCACCGCTAGTGCACCGGTAGCACCTGAGATCATACCAGGACGACCACCAATACAAGCCGTCACCAGCCCCACCATAAAGGCTGCATAAAGACCCACTAAGGGTTCAACACCGGCAACAAAAGCAAAAGCAACCGCTTCAGGCACCAGAGCCAGAGCAACCGTCAGGCCGGATAAAACGTCATTCTTCATTTGAGCAGGCGTCAAATAGCGGGTGGAGTCCATGTGTACCTCAGACTGTTTGCAGTGATGGTAAGCCGGTTGGCAGAAAAGGGGCGAGATTTTACAGCATGGGGGCAAGCAGTGCAAAAGCCTGCTCCCCCGTTATCAAAGGGCTTCGGGGCTGACGGGATAGCCCAACTGTCATCCGTTCCGGCCCAGTCACTAAAACCCTGTACAAAGTATTACTTTATGACTGGCAAAACTGGGCGATAATGCATAACGTGTTCTGAATATTCACGCATTCACAGCCGGTTTCGCACAGATTCACTGCAGGGAATGCAATTTTGTTATTAAGGATTATCCTATGAGAAACCTGGGCCTCTTTGGCAAGATGGCGGTGCCTATTATTGCCCTGATCGCCATTATCATGCTGATTCTGGTGTTCTTTATTCCCAAACAGATGAGCGAAACGGTGGTTGAAGGAGTCATTGAAAACTCCCAGTCCACCGTTGATCAGTTCAAAACCCTGCGCAAATACTACACCCAGAATGTAGTGGGTAAGGCTCTGGCATCCGGTGCGCTGAAACCCGATAGCGACCACAAGGAGCATGGCAACAAGATTCCTCTGCCTGCGACTATGATTCACGACCTGAGTGACCTGATGAAGGACAAGGGTCTGATTCTGAAACTCTACAGTGAATACCCTTTCCCAAACCGTGCAAACCGTCGTCTGGATGAGTTTGAGCAGAACGCCTGGAAACAGCTGGTTCAGAGCCCGGACAGCACCGTTGTTGAGCAGTTCGAAGAAAATGGCCGCACACTGGTTCGTGTGGCAATCTCGGACAAGATGTCCGCTCCGGCTTGTGTGTCTTGTCACAACACACATCCGCAAACACCGAAAAACGACTGGAAGATGGGTGATGTTCGCGGTGTGCTGGAAGTTACCACCGACATTACTGATCAGCTGGCTGCTGGCCGTGCTACCAGCTTCAAGATCACAGGCCTTGTGGTTTCCCTGCTGCTTGTGATGCTGCTGGCTCTCTGGCTGATCTACCGCAATGTGATCCAGCAGCGCATGGATCATCTGAACGATGCCATGGATGAAATCGCCCACGGCGATGGTGACCTGACCGCACGTCTGGATGAGTCCGGCAATGACGAAATCACCCACCTGTCCCGAGCTTTCAACCGCTTTACCGGTCATATCCGTGAGATGGTTCAGCAGATGGCAGATACCAGCCAGAGCCTTAACGACACCTCTGAAGCGATGAACCAGATTGCCGTTGATAACAGCCATCGTCTGGAACGTCAGGCACAGGAGACCAACCAGGCAGCAACGGCGATTAACGAGATGGCCGCAACTGTTGCTGATGTGGCGAAAAATGCTGCAGAAGCGGCACAGGCAGCGCAAACTGCCAGTCAGGTTGCCCGTGATGGCCATAAAGTCGTTGATGCCACCCGCCACGATATTGATGGTTTGTCTAACAATATCAACAGCGCTATGGATGCGATTCACAAGCTGGAAGAGCAATCCGAAAATATCACGGGTATGGTAAATGTGATTCAGGCTATTGCTGAGCAGACCAACCTGCTGGCTCTGAACGCGGCTATTGAGGCTGCCCGTGCCGGTGAACAGGGCCGGGGCTTCGCGGTAGTTGCCGATGAAGTTCGTAGTCTGGCAGGCCGTACTCAGGAAGCAACAGAAGAGATTCAGCAGGTAATCTCTGCGCTGCAAAATGGCACCAATAATGCCGTGAGCCTGATGAAACAGAGCTGCACTCAGGCGGAACAAACCGTTGAGCAGGCAGAAGCCGCGAATGATGCTCTGAATGCGATCTCAAGCGCTGTCAGCCAGATCACAGCCATGAACGATCAGATCGCCAGCGCCAGTGAAGAACAAAGTGCTGTGGCGATGGAGATTGAGCAGAACATTATGGCGATCAACGAGATGTCTGATGAATCTGCTCATACCTCTGAGCAGACTGCAGAAAACAGTAACCGTCTGACCACACTGGCTCACGAACTTAAATCCCTCGTAGGCCGATTTAAATACTAGCTCCTAAAATACTGGCTTTGTTCATATTTGAAAGCCACTAGAAAACAGAAGGGCTCACTTGATAGTGAGCCCTTTTTCATTCATAGGCTTCGGGTGTTTTCAGCTATCGGAGCGGACAATTCATACGAATCAGATCCAGCCTTTGATCACCAAAAGCCAAGGCACGAGGCTCCCGGCCATTATCCCTGAACCCCGCCTGCTGATAGAGTTTAATAGCAGCAAGTGATACCTCACTTACCTCAAGCACCAGAGATTCCAGCTGCGGATTCAGTTTTGCCTGCTTAATCACATGCTCGATTAATGCCTGACCGATCTGCTGCCCACGGTACTCCGGCAAAACACACAGCCCGGTAATGATGCCCCGATGCCGGCGCACAGGGCCTAACAGGGATTCAAGTCCTATCATGCCCACCAGATAATCACCACAAAAGCCGCCCCAGAGAGCTGACGTTTCTGAACGGAAAAAACGGTCCAAAAGGTTCTTAATCTGAGAAGGCGTCATCGACTTTTCCTCCTCCAACAGAACACTGAAGCTTGTGGGATCGCTTTCAATACAACGAATCCGAAGGTAGTGAAAAACATCGGCATCTTTCGGTGTCAGCTGCCGAATGACAAGCGGAAGTTGCCGAACAGAATCGGCAACCTTTTTCTCGGGCACAGCTATGTCAACAGAGATCGTAGGCAGGGCTTTCATCGCAAAACTCACTTTATTTTTATTCTTGTTACCTCTGCTCAGTTTAAGCCATGAGCACTCAAAAAGTGCAAAGCCAGATCAGGACTTTGGCCATGGCAGGTCTTCCGGTTCTCCCCATTCAGCCTTCAGCGCTAAAAATACTTCTGAGCAGTAATGCTCTCCCTGTGTAGGCCAAATCCGATACTGCTTCAACTCACCTTGCCAGTTGAAACTCAGGCCGTATGCATGCAGATAAGTACGTGCTTCCTTCAAAGCCGCCTCAGCATCGTCATAAAGAGAATCGCCACAGATGGGGGCACCTATACTTTTCAACGCCACTCTCAACTGATGGGTTTTACCGGTGCGGGGCTTTAACAGAAATGCTCTGAACCCCGGCTGCAGGGGTTTGGAGAAAAACTGAGTCACCGCTGGATTTTGTTTACCGGAAGTCAGCTTCCAACTGCCCCGTCGAGAGCGCTCCATATCACCGATAATCCAGCCTTGTTTTTTTTTCGGCTTTTTCGCCGAGACTGCCAGATAGAATTTACTTACCTCACGGGCTTTAAAGAGTTCTGCAAGCTGAGCACATACATCAGCACGTTTTGCCAGCACCATCAGACCTGAGGTCACCTTGTCCAGCCGATGTACCAGATACAGTTTCTCCACCCCTAAAGCCTGAGATACTTTCTCTGTAATACCTGCTTGATCGCCATCCCGATGGACATCGACCCCGGGGGCTTTAGCGATAATCACGTAATCCGCATTTTGCTCAATCAGCGTGAAGTCCGTGGTTTCAAAATCCGTGGTTTCAAAATCCGTGGTTTCAAAATTGGGGGCAGCCTGTTTACTCAAAAGAAATCTCCACTGGACGGATCGGAACCAAATCAGATACAGAATAAAACCCTTAAGCTCAGGTATTTCTCTTGAACCTAGGGGCGAAAACTTAAGATAATTAATCAATTACACGCGAGAGTTAAATTGAAACTCCAACTGCTATTTTCTCAGAACAGGTAAGTCTATGTCTCTTAAAATGCCTCTGAAATCGCCAGCGCTTTTTTTTGCAGCTCTGATGTCGCTAAGTCTTTTACCGATGACGGCTCAGGCCAGCTGCTCACTAAAGCAATCTGCCTGTGAAGCCAGCTGTAAAGTACGCTACTTTGATGACACTCTCGGCAAAATGGGTTGTATGACCAAATGTGCTGCAGAACGCGCTGCCTGCTCTACCAAAGAGGGAGCTTCTGAGGCTGTAGAAAAAGGTAAAGGTCTGGTAAAAGACTGAGCATGATGACCTGAGTTCCTCATTTTCCTGATGGCTGATGAGGAGCTTTCCTTCTCTTTTAAACTGCTAATCCCATCCACTGCTTCTGACCCAGCGCAAGCAAACTGTTTGATATTCTTAAAGAAATCTGGCCGCTTCTATGCTTATCCGTTAATCTCTTTTCTATTCGCTTTTAAGTGTGGTCTATCTTTAAAACAGACTTTAAAAAACACCACCTTTGCTGGCATCAGGAGGATCCTATGGGTCGATTCAGAAAACCGCTTTATATGGCCGCAGGCTTTTTAGCGCTTCTTCTTGGTGCTATCGGTATCGTACTTCCCCTGTTACCAACAACGCCTTTTGTCATTCTCGCTGCTTTTTTCTTTTCTAAAGGCTCGGTCAAAGTCCATCGCTGGCTACTGAAACAAAAAACCTTTGGTCCTATGATTCAGGCTTGGGAAGCTGATCGTGTGATTCCCTATAAAGCCAAACTGCTTTCCACCACCATGATGCTGACCATGGTCAGTTACCCGCTGATATTTCGTCCTTTTTCAATCTGGTTGAAAGTACTGGTGGTTTTCACCGTGTTTTACGCGTTGTGGTATGTGTGGCGTCACCGCTCTGAACCTCTGGATGTTACCGTGGAACGCAGCTGGAATAAGCTTTCCGACATTGACGCGCACAATCCTTCATCACCTATCAAAACCACCGATGAGAAAATCGGACTACAACTGAAACCAAACTTTTTTTCAGGCAGAAAAAAACCGGTTCCCTTAGGCTGGAAACCGGCTCATGTGGTTATGATTCAGGCAACAGATCACGTTGCCTGATCGTTAGGCCACTGTTCTTTACAGCTTAAAGCGCTTCACCTGACCATGCAGGCTTTCCGCCAGAGCATTCAGCTCACCGGCCCGGGCACGGGACTGCGCTGACTCATCTGAAAGCTGGCTGGCGATATCACGAATACGCAGCGTATTCTCAGAAATACTGTGATTCACCTGTGTCTGCTCTTCCGTCGCAGCGGCTGTCTGAGTCGACATATCGCTGATACCGGTAATCGCATCGGTGATGCTCAACAGCTTATCGTAAGCATTGTTCGCTTCCTCAACGCTGTCTTCAGCTTGCTGACGGCTCGACGACATCAGTTTCACTGCTTCGTCGGAGGCTTTCTGCAGACTATCAATCATCTGCTGAATCTCTTCGGTCGACTGATGAGTACGCTGGGACAATACCCGAACCTCATCGGCAACCACGGCGAAACCACGTCCCTGCTCACCGGCACGGGCTGCCTCAATAGCGGCATTCAGTGCCAACAGATTGGTTTGCTCCGCAATCCCCTGAATAGTCGACAGAATAGAGTTGATCTCCTGTGAGTGCTCACTCAGGCGATCAATCACACCTGCAGCATCCTGAATCTGACCCGATAGCCCCTGAATCGCTTCACGGGTGTTGGATACCACCAACTGACCATCTCGACTGTTATCCGCACATTCCTGAGCTGCCGCTGCGGTATTTTCCGCGTTGCTGGCAATCTCCTGTGTGGCGGTTGCCATCTCTTCAACAGCTGCAGCCACCATAGAAACTTCAGACATCTGACTCTGCACATCTTCACTGGTGCGCTCAGCCACTTTGGCACTCTCTTCCGCAGTATGTCGAAGATCTTTGGACAGAATAGAGATATCCTGAATGATCTTGTGCATGGAGTCGACAAAGTGATTGAAGTGCCCCGCCAGGGAGCCAATCTCGTCTTTGGTTTCTACGGTCAGACGTTTGGTCAGGTCGCCCTCACCTTCGGCAATCTCTTCCAGTGCAGTACCGATAGCATTCAGAGGTTTCATTACCCGGCCTACCATCCACATACTGATAACACCTGCGGATACAATCAAAATCAGAGATACCAGACTATTCGCAATCAGAAGGCTGGACAGCGGGGCCATGACATTACCGGTTTCCAGTGCAATACCCACATAGAAACGGGAATCCCCCACACGCTCAAAGCGCATCATGTGATCACTGCCATTGATCGGCAGTATCTCCATCTCGCCATTACCTGCCAAGCGCTCAACCAGCCCCTTGTCCAGCTCGGCACCGACATCGGTCAGCGGCTTCATACGCAGAGATTCGTTAGGGTGCGCGATCACAATACCGGTTTCATCCACCAGCATTACAAAACCATGGTCACCGACATCAATCGACTCAACCGTATTCAGCACTTCCCCCAGACTCAGATCCGCACCAACGACACCGCGAAATTCGCCATTGATGGTTGCCGGAGTGGCTACAGAGATAATCAGCTGACCGGAACTGGCATCTTTATAAGGCGCGGTAAAAACAGTTTTACCTGCACTCTGAGCCGCCTTGTACCAGGGACGAACCGTGGGATCAAAGCCCTTCTCATCCAGAATTTTCTGAATACCAACATCAGAGAAGGTGGCTCGACCCGTGGCTGCGCCAAAATAGAAAACATCATAACTGCCCGACTTCTGGGCTTGCTGCAGGAAAGGCAGGATGTTGTCCTGATCAGCCGACTGAGTCGCAAAAGACTCGGCAACGTCTGCTTTGTGCTTCATCCAGCCCTGAATAGTAATACTGGCGTCGTTCACTACACGCTGAGTATCCGTACTCACTGACTTAACAAGTTCCTTTTTCAAATCTTTGTAGCTGATAAACGTCAGTGTCAACGTAATTAAAAGCACAGGCAGCAAAACCACTGCGAGCACTTTATTCTTCAGCGTCATGGGGAATCCTCCGGAGGGATATTCTTATCATTATTAAAATCTAGCAGTTAAAACAGAACTGCATTGAATATGTTTTTTACTTACACCCTGAAAGTTATAAGCTTACACCTAAAGTCTAAACCATAAGATAGAAACAATATAGATCAAAGATCCTGCATAAATGTAAACAGAAGTTACTAAAACAAGTTAATACGCACCATTCCAGTTCAAATAACTATTCGTGCACTATTTATTATCACAATCAACCATCTCGTCATCTCTGAATTACTTTCCAGCGTTTCCTCTTTTTTTGCGGTAACATACAGAAACATTCCAGTTCAGAATCCAGGAACGAATCCACGTTACTTTTGACGGATCAATCTAATGTCGCTCTCCGATCTTCTCCATAAACTCAAAGCCCCCGTTCAACTCAGCGCTACAGCAATGCCTTTGCCCTACAAAGGCTTCAAACTGTTTTTCTCAGTGTGCGACCCAAAGCAACGTGCCTCAGTCATTACCGCTGAAGGTGAAACCATTGAAGAAGCATGGGAAAACGGTGCTAAAAAAACCCGTCAGAAAATATCACGGGAGAAGCTCAAACCCGTGTGGCTCAAAGTGGATTGGGTTGAAGAGGTAAAAGCATATACCTGGTCAAGTTTCAGAGAAGAACTCCGACGTCATAAGCGAAACTACTACCGATTTGGCCTGGCGCTGGATGATCAACTGGAATACAGTTTTCTCGAACAGGAACTGAACAGTAATGCCACCTTGTATCTGGGCGGTAAGACCTCTCATGCGGATCTGAACGAGAAAAACTTCACCCGCTTCGCCGAACAGCGCTATGGCAAAAAAGTCCCCCTGAACTTTGACGATACAACTCCTGTTTACCGCCTGCGTCATCAGGGAATCTTCTGTGGCGTTGATGAAGATCCTCAACTGCTTTACGGCGTCAGCCGCAATGCAGGTCGACGGGTTATCGAACCGCTGGATACAGATAACGTAACCCGCATGATTGAAACCAGCAGCGATTACCTGGCCGGTCAGGTGAAAAAAAGCGGCCGTTTCAACTACGGCTGGTTCCCCTGTTTTGACCGCTCTATTAATACCTATAACACCCTGCGTCATGCCAGTAGCACCTATGCCATGCTGGAGGGCTGGGAAGTCACGCAGGATGAAAAGCTTAAGTCCGCGATCAAGCGCTCTCTGAACTATCTGAATGATGAACTGATCAAGACTTACACTCTGCCCGATGGTGATGAAGCCGCCTTCCTGACCGACCTGAATGACGAGGTCAAACTGGGCGGCAACGCGGTCTGTATTCTGGCCTTCAGCAAATACACAGAGCTGATGCAGGATGATCAATACCTGCCATTAATGGAAAAACTGGCTCTGGGTATCCGCTATATGCAAAGCCCAGACAATGGCAGCTTTGTGCATGTACTCAACAGTACCGACCTTTCTACCAAAGAAGACTTCCGCACTATCTATTATGAAGGTGAAGCTGCTTTCGGGCTGATGCGTCTTTATGGCATCACAAAAGATCCCCGCTGGCTGGCAGTGGTAGAAAAAGCCTTTGATCACTTTATCGCTGATAACTACTGGGAAGCCCACGACCACTGGCTGAGCTACTGTGTAAATGAGCTGACGCTGTATAAACCGGAAGCCCGTTATTTCCAGTTTGGTATTCAGAATGTCGCCGATCATCTGGATTTTGTTCAGGAACGCATCACCACCTTCCCTACGCTGCTTGAACTCATGATGGCGGCTCACAAGATGATCGGCCGCCTGAAAACACTGGATGAGCACAAACACCTGCTGGATCAGCTGGATCTGGAGAAATTTGATCAGGCTCTGCGCCACCGCGCCCAGTATCTGATGAATGGCTATTTCTGGCCGGAATACGCCATGTACTTCAAAAATCCGCAGAAAGTTGTTGGCAGTTGCTATATCCGCCACCACGCCTTCCGGGTGCGCATCGATGATGTGGAGCACTACCTGTCCGGTTATGTGGCGTATTTGCACTACTATCTTCAACAACAGAAAAATGACACTAATACTTTCTCTGGAGCGCATGGGGAAAAGGTTCAGGCAGGCGATGCACAACAGACTAAGACAGCGCCTAAAACAGGCAGTCCAACCTCATCTCCGGAAGCAGGCACTGTCGATAAACGCCGCTATCAATCAGGCCCAAACTGGAGTTCTGCCCGTTTAATTCAGGCAACCCGTGGACAATGGCTGACGCCCCCCCACCCTCAATGGAGAGCCACTGGCTTATCGATTCATGCACCAACCTTTCAGGCGGGCCAGATCGTTATTCTGCGACCTGAAGGCGATAAGCGATTTTTATCCGCAGAACAAATTCTGAGACTGCCCTTCCAGCCCCAGGCCATCATCTGCCAGGAGACTCCAGAAGATAGCCTGTTCGGTAACATCCCCCTGCTGAAAGTAGATAGCATTGATCGCTCAATTTTAGATATCGGTCGGTACAGCCGAACTCAGATGCTCGGTAAAGTGATCGCAATTACAGGCAGCAGTGGCAAAACAACCTGTGTTTCTTTGTTGAGCCACCTGCTATCCATCTACGGCAAAACAGGGCAGACCCGGCATAACGCCAACCTGCCACGGGGGATCGCATGGAATCTTGCATCTGAAGCCTGGGATGCGGAATACAATGTTCTGGAGCTTGCTATTGGCAGTATGCAGCAAAATTCCCAGATGACCCGTCCGGATATCGCATTATTCACCAATGTCGCTCCGGCGCACCTCGAATATCACAAAGACACAGCAACCATCGCTGAACGGAAAAGTCTTATTTTTTCCGGCATGTCCGAAGGCGGTATCGCCGTTATAAATCGTGATATGGAAGAATGGCCAATTGTTGAAACGGCAGCTCTAAAGCAACAGCTGAAGATCATATCTGTGGGGAAACATAGTGGCAGTGATCTTCGCTTAATCAGCTTCTCACCCGAAACCGGACAATTAAGCGCCAAATTCAAAAGCCAACCAGCTTTCACTCTGACCTTAGAGCAAAAAAGCCTGCACATGGCGCTCAACCTGCTCTACTGCCTTGGCGTACTATCCGCATTAGACTTGGACACTCAACCCGCTGCTGCAATGGCAAATACGTTTAAGCCCATAGAGGGACGCGGGAAAGAATCCATAATGCCCCGAGATGGAGGCCACGCGATACTGATTGATGACGCCTATAACGCCAACCCTCTATCCATGAAGGCTGCACTTAATGGCTTCAGCCACCAGAAAGCGAAGGGGAAAAAATGGCTGGTTCTGGGCGACATGAAAGAACTCAGTCACAAAAGCCATGAACACCATCGTCAACTTTTGCCCGCTATTCTTCAGGCGAATGCCGACCAGACCTGCCTGATTGGTGACGATATAAGCACACTGCTCCCGGAGCTTACCGCAGAAAATATAAAGGCACAGGCTTTTAGCAATAACTCCGATTTGGAAAGGTATCTTACCGACAATATACAGGCTGGAGACTTAGTTCTTTTTAAAGGCTCACACAGTCTTGGGCTGCAGGGCATCATCAAACGCCTGATATAAGGTGAAGCATGCCAGACAAAAAAGGCGACCCGAAGGTCGCCTTTTTTGCATTTCTGATTACTGAGAACTAAAGCTTAACCCGCCAGTTCCAGCAGCAGACGGTTCAGACGCTGCACATAAGATGCGGCATCTTTCAGCTGACGACCTTCGGCCAGCATCGCCTGATCCAGAATGATACGGGCCAGCTCTCCGAAGCGGTCTTCGTCCTGCTCCTGATCCAGTTTCAGAATCAGAGGGTGAGTCGGGTTCAGCTCCAGAATCGGCTTGGCTTCAGGGATTTCCTGACCCGCAGCAGCCATAATCTGACGCATCTGCTCGCCCATCTCGCCATCGTTAAGTACCACACAGGCTGGGGATTCAGTCAGACGGTGAGTCACACGTACATCTTCAACCTGCTCTTTCAGCAGCTCTTTAGTACGCTCAACCATACCTTCCACTTTCTCAGCGGCTTCTTCCTGAGCTTTCTTGTCTTCTTCAGACTCAGTATCACCCAGATCCAGCTCACCTTTGGCCACATCCTGGAACTGCATGCCGTCGAACTCGTTCAGGTGGCTCATCAGCCACTCGTCGATACGGTCGGTCATCAGCAGCACTTCGATGCCCTTCTTACGGAAGATCTCCAGGTGCGGGCTGTTCTTAGCAGTGTTGTAGCTTTCAGCAGTCAGGTAGTAGATCTTGTCCTGACCTTCTTTCATACGCTCGATGTAATCGGTCAGAGACACATTCTGGGTGTCATCGGAACCGTTAGTCGAAGCAAAACGCAGAAGCTTGGCGATCTTCTCTTTGTTGGAGAAATCTTCGCCCGGGCCTTCTTTCAGTACGTTACCGAACTCGTTCCAGAAGCTCTGGTACTTTTCAGCATCGTTCTTAGCCAACTTGCTCAGCATGTCCAGCACACGTTTGGTCAGTGCGCTCTTCATAGAGGTGATGTTCGGATCCTGCTGCAGAATCTCACGGGATACGTTCAGGGACAGATCGTTTGAATCCACCACACCTTTAATGAAGCGCAGGTACAGCGGCAGGAACTGCTCAGCGTCATCCATGATGAACACACGCTGCACGTACAATTTCAGACCACGGGATGCTTCACGGTGATACAGATCAAACGGCGCTTTGCCCGGTACATACAGCAGACTGGTGTATTCCAGCTTACCTTCAACCTTATTGTGCGCCCAGGACAGAGGGTCAGCAAAGTCGTGGGAAACGTGCTTGTAGAACTCCTGATACTCTTCGTCTTTCACTTCAGTCCGGGAGCGGGTCCACAGCGCCTGAGCTTCGTTAACCGCTTCAAACTCAGGGGTTTCCGGCTTCTCTTCCTCACCGAAGTGCTGCTTCTCCATCAGTACAGGAACCGCAATATGGTCAGAGTACTTACGGATCAGGTTACGCAGGCGGAAGTCTTCAGAGAACTCTTTCTCGTCAGCTTTCAGTTTCAGAGTGATCGCAGTACCGCGCTCAGCCTTCTCAACGGTTTCGATGGTGAATTCACCGTCACCTTTGGATACCCAGCGCACACCTTCGCCCACAGAGCTGCCGGCTTTACGGGTCACAACTTCTACTTCTTCAGCAACGATAAAGGACGAGTAGAAGCCCACACCGAACTGACCGATCAGCTGAGAATCTTTTTTCTGATCACCGGTTAACTGGCTCAGGAACTCCGCCGTACCGGATTTAGCGATGGTACCCAGATGGTCGATCACATCCTGACGGTTCATACCGATACCGGAGTCAGAGATGGTTACCGTGTTGTTTTCCGGATCAGCGGTGATTTTAACCTGTAGCTCGGACTGACCTTCGTACAGGCCATCATCTTCCAGCGCTTTATAACGCAACTTGTCACAGGCATCGGACGCGTTGGAAATCAGTTCACGCAGGAAAATCTCTTTGTTGGAGTACAAAGAGTGAATCATCAGGTGCAGAAGCTGTTTTACTTCTGTCTGAAAGCCAAGAGTTTCTTTCTGTGCTTCAGCGGACATTGAGTCAGATCTCCATAGTTGAACGGTTAAGAACAACATCACTTAGTTCACAGCAGGCCGGTTGGGAAAGCCGATCCGGCCTGCAAAAAGGGTCTGAGCTTCAATATGGGAGCCCGGGATATTTTTTCAAGACTTGGCAAGATAAAATTAACAGATTGTTTTAACTTGTTTTTTAGGCTCAGTAAAATAGTAAACCGAAACGGAAAGGAATTCAGATGATCAACTACTTTGGTACCTGTCGCATCCGAACACCTCTCACGATGCTGCATAGCGGTAATATTATTCGCCTGCAAAATCGCTGGTGGGGACACCTACACAGTACTAAAGATATGCTGCAGGTGCTCGACTATTACGAAAAATTGATTGCGATACCAGACAACACTGAAAAGCTGAAATTGATGAATTTGAGCTTACTGACACTACCAACCTGGAAGAAACTGAATCCTCATCAACTTCCCTTTGATCAGGTAGACACTTTTTTTATCGAGCTCTCTTCGATGAAAGCCTACGAATTAAACACTCCGGCGTCAGATCATCCACAAAGCCTGGTCATCGACAGGCTGCCTGCATATTTTTCAGCCATCAGTAAAGATGCAGCAACCTGGGTTAAGCAACTCAGAAACCAAACACCGGATCGGCTCATACGCACAGGGGACGAGCTAGCTGATCAGTTAATTCAGCATCTGACACTAAGAGTCATGCCGCCTTCTGAGATTAAGGCTGACTTGCTCCTGATTACCCAGCGATTGAAAGCACTTGGGGTTGCAAAAATCTGCTTTATCAACACATTCAACGTTCCTTTTAACGGGAAAAAGCTGCCTGGCCGAGAAGAGCTTTCCTCGATCACTAAAAGTTTTGTCGCCCAATTAAGGCAAACTGAAGAAGTACTGCCAGCAGATAATATCCATTACTTTGATCCTTCAGCTTTTATCGAAGAACATCAGCAGCATGCCCTGACCGATGCTCATCACTATCATCCTAACTTTCTACCTCTGGCAGCCTACTGGCTGAACAACAATTACCAGTCGACACTGTCCTGAGCATCGGTATCAGTATCAGTATCAGCTTTCATCATCCAGTAAAAAATGTGCTCGTGCAGTAGCGATCGGTGTTTCCCGGTTTTTCTGCCAGGCACTGACCTGAACATTCGCCACCCGACGGCCCTGACGGTTAAGCACACAGGTCGCATACGTGGGCTTGAGCTTACCGGAGCGAAGGTAATCTACGGTCAGATCCACCACCTTCGGCACCTGATGCACATCCAGACGCATCATCAGATTAAGGGTTGCTGCGGTTTCCATAAAACCTGCGATCACGCCACCGTGAAGCGCTGGTAGCAGAGGATTACCGGTATTGCTGTCCAGAGGCTCCATGCGAAACAGAATCTCGTCTCCCATAGATTGCGCAGTCAGGCCGATAAAGCCCGCATAAGGAATCTGCTCCAGCAAAGTCTCCCAGCGACCCGAGCTTTGGGTTTCTGTTATCAACTGTACTAAATCATCAGACGGCTTCATGACAGTTCTCCCGCACTTTTCTGTGATGAATCGGTATCCGCAAACAAGGCTTCATCCATCTCGACTGGTATTTTGTCCGCTCCCAAACGCATAAAGTTGGCTACGGCCCGGGAGACAGGCTTGCCCTCCTCCTGATAGACAACCCCTTCGGTAAAGATGATCTGAGGTGTCACTTTGACAATGCTGGCTTTGCAGAAAAGCGTCTTACCGGCAACCGCCGGACGCAGGTGATCGATGCGAAGGTCCAACGTGGGGCACATTTCGAAGCGCGGTAAAGCACACACAGCAACCGAGCCGCAAGCTGTATCCAACAACGTGGAAATCACACCACCATGAATCAGCTGTTTTCGTGAATTGCCGATCAGATGATCAGCAAAAGGCACAGAAAAAAGCACATGCTGATGATCCGCAGACTCAGCCTGCATCTTCAACGCCTGACACTGGGGCAGAACAGCAATAAAGCGCTTCATTCCTTCCAGATAGCGTTCTGGCGGAAAGCGCATCTCTGTGTCTTGGGCGGGACTGTTTGACATAAAACCTCCTTCTTATTCTATTTATTCTCAGGTGTCGCGTTTTAGCATTTGCAGGCCTGGACTTATTAGCCAGACGGCTAATTAAGACGTTTTAAACAAAAACCGGGATCCAAAACGCAAAAAAGGACGGCGAACCGTCCTTTTTTATTTTGATTAAATCTCGTTTACTGTGCGGGAACCGCTGTTGAAGGCTGAGACTGCCCGGCTTTAATCAGGGCATTTACTTCCAGCTGCAAATTGTTCACATCCGTATTCAGACGAGTCACATTGCTGGTTAGCTGACGGCGGGAAGCGTCAATAGCATCCAGACGCTCATCGTAAACAGAGAGTTTTTCTTCAACGTTCTGAATCGCTTTACTGTCGATATTAGCCAGTTTCTTCTTAACCTCAGCCAGATCTGCACTCAGTTGAGTCTGCTTCTGGTTAAGCTTGTTCAATTCAGTGGATGCCGTCGTCAGACGCTGGTTAAACACTTGCTGTTCGGTCTGAAGCGCTTTATCCATATTCTCACGGGTTGCCATCTCATCAGTCAGCGCCAGCTGCAGTTCTTTCTGAGTGTCTTCCAGCGCTTTAATCTCTTTAGCAAGCTTCTTAAGGGTTGCCTCGTTATTAGCAATATCCACCTTATTACGCTTATTACTCAGATCCCACAGTTTACGGATCTCAAGTTCAGATGCTTCCAGGCGCTTCTCTAAAGTATTCCCTGATTTGGAAAGATCACGACCGGTTGCGGTCAATTCATCTTCAAGTAGCTGAATGCGCTGTGTCGCCTGACTCAAGCTCGCCTGCTGTTGCTCAACCTTGGAAGCAAGTTGAGTGTTCTGGAAGTAAACAGCAACGATACCGGCAATCAGCAGAACAACTGCAAACCAGATCAGACCGTTGCCACCCGAGCTGCCTGAACTACCGGATCGGATTGGTGCTGGATCATCGCGTTCGGGAACAATTTTCATATTATCTGGTGACATGTTTAGAATCCGGGTCCGTTTTCTTTAGATTAAAGCGTAATCGCCAAATGCAGTTTTACCTGTGCATTTTCTTTTGCAGGCTGCCGGTAAGACTATTACATTGCGTATCGGAAATAAATGCGCCACTTGCTAATGTAGCCTGACTTTTCGGAACTTTTGATCAATAAATAATATCCAACTGTTCTACTCAGAAATAGAAACCCTGCAAATGAAGTGCTATTATTCACGCACTTCAAATACAGATAGACCTTTTGAGCCTGTAAACAAGAGGTCATTCAAATCTGAATAAATAATGGTCGAAGTGTCGCTTTTAGATAACTTCATACTTTTTTGACGTGAGTTGATGGAGAAAACAACCATGGCATTTGAATTACCTGCACTGCCGTATGACAAATCAGCACTTGAGCCACACATCTCTGCTGAAACTCTGGAATTCCACCACGGTAAACACCACAACACTTACGTGGACAAACTGAACGGTCTGGTTCCGGGTACTGAGTTTGAAGGTAAAACTCTGGAAGAGATCATCAAAGCAGCTCCAGCGGGGCCTGTTTTCAATAACGCTGCACAGATCTGGAACCACACTTTCTACTGGAACAGCCTGTCTCCAAACGGTGGCGGCCAGCCAACTGGCGCTCTGGCTGACGCGATCAACGCTAAGTGGGGTTCTTTCGAAGCGTTCCAGACTGAATTCAACGACAAAGCGGTAAACAACTTCGGTTCCAGCTGGACCTGGCTGGTTAAGAACGCTGACGGTTCTCTGGAAATCGTTAACACCAGCAACGCTGGCTGCCCAATGACTGCGGGTCAGACTGCTCTGCTGACTGTAGACCTGTGGGAACACGCGTACTACATCGACTATCGCAACGTGCGCCCTAACTACCTGAACGGTTTCTGGGCTCTGGCGAACTGGGAATTTGCAGCGGCTAACTTCGCAGCATAATCCCCACAGTATTCTTCTGAATACTCAAACCGGCCTCTGCATCAGCAGTGGCCGGTTTTTTTGTCTCTGCATTCTGCCAGCAAACTGATAACAGCTTTTAGTCAGGATTCACTGACATCAGGCAAATTTCTGCTTTAATTAAAGATGACGGGATGACCCATAAGTCGCTATTATAAACAAATATTTTATAAGCACTTTATGGTATGTAAACTCTTAGACGGGAGCTCACTATGTTTACGACTCAGGCACAGGTATCGGCCCTAAGATCAGATAATGCTTTCCTGCTGAAAGCACTATTGATGCTTACCCTACTGCTGACAACTTTTTCAGCATGGGCGCAACGTCCTGTTCTTACCGTTGAAGGACCTGATCAGACGGTATCTCTGACGCTGGCTGATCTTGAGGCTATGCCGGCCAATGAAGTGAGCACTGAAACCATCTGGACAGATAAACGCCATACCTTTTCTTCCGTGCTTTTCAAGGACCTGATGGCAAAACTGAACGTAGAGACAGCGGGCAAGAAAGTGACTATGATTGCCCTGAACGATTACTCTATTGAGGTGGATGTTGATACCCTGATCAAACATAACGCCTTTATCGCATATGCCATGGATGGAAAGAAAATGCGTATCAGAGACAAAGGCCCTCTTTGGGTGCTTTATCCTTTCTCCGACCAACCTGAAATCAATATTCCTCCGTTTCAGGCTCATTCGATCTGGCAGCTTAAAACCATCGTATTGCATTAATTGCGGAATCCATTTCAGGGAGAATCCAAAGCGGTGTCTTCGAAGCGTTCGGGTCTGATCAAGCCGGTAGTACTGGCACTAAGTCTGATCGTATTGGTCTTCTTTATTGCCAGTTCTCTTTTAAGGCTGGAGCAGGAGATCGATGAGTTCTCTATGCTCACCAAAGATGAGCGCTACTGGAACAGTACCCGCATCGAGGTGGAACTGCTGCGTCTGGTCAACGAACTAAACAGCTACGTTGCCCGGAATGATGCCGCACAGCTGGATGAAGTTAATTTCCGAATGGAGATCCTCTGGAGCAGGATCAACGTCGTCAGCAAGGGCGCAACCCGTCAGCTGATCGAACAACTCGACAGAGATATCCTGGCAGAAGTGGATCGTCTTCAGGCAATCCTGATTGAACTTGAAGATCAGTTAGACACTCTGACACCGGAGCAAGCCAATGGCTATATCGAGCGTATGCAGGGCTTTATTCCCCGCTTTATGCATTCGTCGCGAACCATCGCCTCCGCCATTTCTGAAACCGAAAGCCGCTTTGCACTGAAGGTTCAGGAAAATTACCGTTGGGTGGTTTTCCTGCTGATCAGTATCCTCGTTGTCGCCGTCATCTTTACCCTGATCAACTATCTTGAACTGCGCCGCAATCAGCAACTGGCATTAAAAGCCGAGGCCGCTAACCGTAGTAAGAGCGACTTCCTGTCCAATATGAGCCATGAGATCCGAACGCCCCTTAACGGTATTCTCGGTTCAGTTGAATTACTTCGCCTTGAGGAAGATCTGCAACGGGCACCTTCTACCGCCTCACTTCTGGACGATATCACCGCATCCGGTAACGCTCTGCTGAATCTGATCAACAACATTCTTGATCTGTCCCGACTGCAGCAGAAAAAGATGCCGATTGAACAGAAGTCACTGGATCTGGTTGCCTGCGCTCAGAGTGCCCGCTCGGTGATCAATGCATCACTGACACGTAAACAGCTGCGCTTTCATCTGGATGTAGAGCCGGATCTGCCAAAAGAAGTGCTCTCAGACCCCCTCCGTCTGCAACAGGTGATGATCAATCTACTGGGCAACGCAGTTAAGTTCACCGAAAAAGGCGGCCTTGCACTCAGAATCCGTAATGAAGCGGATGAGCAATTTTCTGAACCCGATGCCACGGGTTTTATCCGTCAGAATATTCTGATTGAGATTGAAGACAGCGGTATCGGCATCCCATTAGATGTACAAAAACACCTGTTCGATCCCTTTACTCAGGCTGACAGTTCCACCACCCGCAATTACGGTGGCAGCGGCCTTGGTCTGTCTCTCTGTCGTGAAATTATTGAAGCGATGGATGGCGAAATTGGTGTTCGCAGCCAGCCGGGCAAAGGGTCCGTTTTCTGGTTCCGGATTCCGGTTAAAGTCGATCCCGAGCAACTGAAAAAAACACAAAAACCAAGCGTTCAGACCCAACCTGAAACCCCGGATGGCAAGCAGCTGATTCTGGTGGTTGAAGACAATCAGGTGAATGCAAAACTGGTTATCGCCATTCTGAAAAAACTCGGCTACCAAACAGAGCATGCTGAAAATGGTCAGATCGCTCTGGATATGTGCCGTAGCCGTCAGTACGGTCTGATCATCATGGATTGCCAGATGCCGGTGATGGATGGCATCACCTGCTGCAAGAAGCTACGCCAGGAAGAGACTCCAAACAAAACAACACCGATGGTTGCCCTGACCGCCAATGTTATGGAGGTGGATCGTCAAAGCTGCCTGCAGGCCGGTATGCAGGACTTTCTGGCCAAACCTCTGGACACCCGACTGCTGAAACAGGCTCTTGAACGCTGGTATCAGTTCCGGATCTGAAGCAGCACCTCCACCAAGCTGTCTGTTCACCTATTCCGACCGGTTTCCGGTCAAAATGAATCCGGCAGCGAAGCTCCTGCGTATTTCTTGGAAACGAAAGGAGTATCTCAATGAACAACCTTCATCCCTTATCTCAAACGCTAAAGATTTCTCTTTTATCGCTGCTAACCAGTGTACTTCTTCTGGTGTCCATTCTGTTCAGCCCCCTGAGTGAAGCTAAAGAAGCCAGAGCCATTTTTGCCGGTGGCTGTTTCTGGTGTATGGAACCGCCTTTCGACGAACTGGATGGCGTGATCAGCACCACATCCGGCTATACCGATGGCCACAAAAAAAATCCAACATACCGTGAAGTATCAGCAGGCGTTACCGGTCACACTGAAGCTGTAGAAGTGACCTACGACCCGGATATTGTCAGCTACCAGACCCTGCTGGATGTGTTCTGGCTCAATATCGACCCCTTTGCCATCAATCGTCAGTTCTGTGATACCGGCTCCCAGTATCGCTCCGGTATCTACCCTATGAACGAAGAGCAATCCCGTTTAGCGAAAGCCAGCAAAGAGCAAGTGCAGCAGGGCTTTAAGAAGCATATCCAGACCGAGATTAAGCCCGCTACCACCTTTTATCCAGCCGAGGATTATCATCAGGATTACTACATGAAAAATCCGATCCGCTACACCTTCTACCGCAACAGCTGTGGCCGGGATCAGCGTCTGAAAGAGGTTTGGGGCGACCGATATCAGAAGGACTAAGCTCTGAAACACAAATTCAAAGCTATCTAATTTTATCTTTGCTAATATAGCAAAAAGTAACTAAGATAGATCGCAGGCTTATAACACAATAACAATCCACTCCCCCCAAGGAGGCCTGCGATGGCTCATGTAGTAGTGCTCGGTGCCGGCACCGGCGGCATGGCAGCGGCGTACGAGTTACGTCACAAGCTCGATAAATCCCACGAAATCACCGTCATCAACGAACGGGACTACTTTCAGTTTGTCCCCTCCAACCCCTGGGTTGCTGTCGGCTGGCGGGACTCGGAAGAGATCAGCTTCAAAATCGCCCCCCATCTGCAAAAGCACAACATTAACTTTATCCCGCAGGCGGTGGATGCTATCAGTCCTGAGAGCAACAGCCTGACGCTGGCTGATGGTGAGACCATTAGCTACGACCATCTTCTGATTATGACCGGGCCTAAACTGGCCTTTGATGAAGTGGAAGGCGCGGGTCCCCATGGCGGCCATACCCAGTCCGTCTGCTCCCTGCCTCATGCACTGGATTCCTTCGAAAACTTTAAAGCACTTTGTGAAGAACCGGGGCCTGTTGTCGTTGGTGCTATGGCAGGCGCCAGCTGCTTTGGTCCCGCCTACGAATACGCCTTTATTCTGAACAAAGAGCTGCAGAACCGGAAAATCCGCGACAAAGTCCCCATGACCTTTGTCACCAGCGAACCCTATATCGGCCATCTGGGCTTAGGCGGTGTTGGTGACTCCAAATCCATGCTCGAATCCGACCTGCGCATGCATCACATCAAGTGGATCTGCAACGCCAAGGTGTCCAAAGTGGAAGAGGGCATGATGTATGTGGACGAGCACAACGACAGTGGTGAGGTGATCAAACAGCACGAGCTGCCGTTCAAGCACTCCATGATGCTACCAGCGTTTAAAGGTGTGGATTGTGTGGCTAACGTACCGGATCTCTGCAATCCGCGTGGCTTTGTCATCGTTGATGATCATCAGCGCAGCCCGAAATACGACAACATCTGGTCAGCAGGTGTCTGTATCGCCATCGCACCAACCGAAGCTACTCCAGTGCCTACAGGTGTGCCTAAAACCGGCTATATGATTGAGTCCATGGTAACCGCTATTGTTGAAAACCTGGATGCGGTACTGAAAGGCGAAGAACCAGAAGCTCACGCCACCTGGAACGCCATCTGTCTGGCGGATATGGGTGATACCGGTGCCGCCTTTGTCGCACTGCCACAGATTCCACCGCGCAACGTCAACTGGTTTAAGAAGGGTAAATGGGTGCATCTGGCGAAGGTCGCCTTTGAGAAGTACTTCATCCGTAAGATGAAGACCGGTAATCCCGAGCCGTTCTACGAGAAACAGATCCTCAAAATGATCGGTGTCGAGCGCCTGAAATAGCGCTAACGAACAGCATAGAACTCTGCTGGTCCGTTTATTCAGGTAACCTTTAACTGAGGTAGCCTGATATAACAGATAGGACACGGGAGCCAAGCGGCTCCCGTTTTTTTTATCGTTGCTTAAGCTATTGACCTAAATTGGGCCGCTTCAGCCAGAACCACCAGATCACCAATCCGATCAGCACTACACCCGCTAGATTTACCAATACACTCATTATCTGCTCCTCCAAGGTTTATCAGCTGGCGAGAAGCCAGCTGATAATAGGCTTATGCATCTGCCGACAGCTTCTTCAGACGAAGACGGTTAGCGTTACTCACCACCGTTACCGAGGACATTGCCATAGCGGCTCCTGCAAAGGCCGGGTTCAGCAACCAGCCAAAGATCGGGAACAAGACACCCGCCGCCAGCGGAATACCAATGCTGTTATAAACAAAGGCACCAAACAGGTTCTGTTTGATATTGCTGACCGTCAGCTTGGAGATCTCCATGGCATCGGCGATACCCTGCAGAGATCCGCGCATCAGAGTCAGATCGGCACTTTCAATGGCGATATCGGTTCCTGTACCTATCGCCATACCGACATCAGCCTGAGCCAGCGCCGGTGCATCGTTGATGCCATCACCCACCATGGCGACTTTGAGCCCCTGCTGCTGCAGCTTGCGGATCTCATCGGCCTTATGATCCGGCATCACCTCGGCGATCACCTGATCAACGCCCACTTCGTTCGCCACCGCCTGAGCGGTAATACGGTTATCACCGGTGAGCATCATCACTTTTACGCCCTGCTTTTTCAGGCGCGCGATGGCGGCTTTAGAGTCGGATTTCACCGGATCGGCAATGGCCAACACACCGACCACGGCTTCATCCACAGCTAGCAGCACAGGGGTTTTACCCTGTTCCGCCAAAGCCTGCATCTGTGCCTCAGCTGAATTCAATTCCAGCTTAAAGCTCTGCATCAGAGCGCTGTTACCCAACAGCAGGCGCTGGCTTACATCAGAACCTTCGCCAGTAAACTGTCCCTGAATGCCTTGCCCTGCCACCGGCTGAATCTCTTTTGCTTCCTGAACAGCAATACCTTCGGTTTTAGCCCGATTAACAATCGCCTGCGCCAGCGGGTGTTCAGAAGCAACCTCAAGACTGACGGCATATCGGAGCAGATCCTGCTCGGTTAAACCCTGTTCTTTACCTGCATCCAGCAGCACCAGATCCGTTACTTCAGGATGACCCTGAGTCACGGTACCGGTTTTATCCAGCACCACCACATCCACTTCCGCCGCTTGCTGCAGGGCATCACCGCGGCGAATCAGAATACCGTGTTCCGCAGCTTTACCTACGCCCACCATAATGGACATCGGCGTTGCCAGACCCAGCGCACAAGGACAGGCGATCACCAGTACTGTCATGGTGGTCACCAGCATGTAAGCCGATACCGGTTCAGGGCCGAAGTTAAACCAGGCGAGTGCAGTCAGCACCGCGATAATCAGTACAGAAGGCACGAACACCGCAGCAATCTTATCCGCCAGACGACCCAGCGCCGGTTTGGCATTCTGTGCCTGACGCACCTGATCGATAATTTTTGCCAGCGCGGTATCGCTGCCGACACGTAAGGTGCGGATACGTATGGTGCCGCTCTGATTCAGAGTACCGGCAGTAACTTCATCTTTTTTCTTTTTACTCACAGGCATCGGCTCACCGGTGAGCATGGACTCATCCACCCGGGTTTCACCTTCCATCACCTTGCCGTCCACCGGGATTTTTTCACCGGGTCGCACTCGGATCATATCGCCCTTCTGAATCGACTCGATGCGCATATCTACCTCTTCGCCATCTTCCTTACGGATCAGACGGGCGGTTTCCGGCTGCAGATTGAGTAGCTTACGGATCGCCTGAGAGGCCTGTCCACGGGCACGGCTTTCCAACGCCTGCCCCAGATTCACCAGACCGATAATAAAGACGGCGGCCTCAAAGTAGACGTGGCGCGCCTGCTCCGGCACCAGATCCGGCCAGAAAGAGATCAGCATGGAGAACAACCAGGCAGTCCCCGTACCCAAAGCGATCAGGGTATCCATATTGGCGTAGTGATTTTTAAACGCCGACCACGCGCCCTGATAGAAGTGACCGCCGGAATAAACCATGACCGCCAGTGTCAGAAGGCCGGTAATCTGCCAGAAGATCTGCCCGGAGGCGTTGTTCAGCATCGGCATGCCGTCCCAGAACATCATAGCCATCAAGGGAATACCCAGCGCCAGCGCAGCCCAGGTTTTCTTCAGCTGCTGCTGGTAATGGGCACGCTCTTCCGCCTGACGCTCATCTTCACCGTAATTGTCATCCAGCAGAGTTGCGCCAAAACCAGCACCTTCTACCGCCGCAATCACTTTGTCGGGCGCTACCGAAGTCGCCACACTGGCGGAACGATCCGGCAGATTAACGTCGGCCTTCTCAATACCTTCCAGCTGATCCAGCGCACTCTGTACCTGCTGCACACAACTGGCGCAGTGCATGCCCCTTAGGGCAAAACGGTATTCATGCGACTGCTGGTTTTTATCCTGTTCAGACATAAAACCTCCCTTTGGCTGTTATCCGCGCTCGGCGCCAATATCAGCCGGTAAAAATGACTGATCCGGCCTAAGCCGGATCAGATACGATGCACAGAAGTTCCCCGGGGGGCTGAAGCCTCCCGGAATCTGTACCATCAAAAATCGTGCGAAAAACCTGTCAGAATCAGGCTTTCTTTTCTTCCGCATCAAAACCGGCTTCTTCCACTGCATCAATCAGGTCTTCAACCTTCATGGTGCCGGTGACATGGGCTTCGTACAGGGTCACATCCGCTTGTTCAACACCATCTACCATCATCAGGGCGGTGGTCACAGAGTTCACACAACCATTGCAGGAAAGACCTTCCAGAGTAATAACCACTTCTTTGCTCATGTTCGCTACCTTAGTTCTTAAAAGAGTTCGCTTTATCGGTTTAACGAAAAGGGTTTAGATTTAAAATTCAGCTTAACAGGTTCCGTTGATGACCTGATCTCAATAACTGCATTCTAAACCCTGTAGTAAGCTACAGGGTCAAGCACTGCCAAAAATATTTTCCTTAACTATTGTCTGAGGCAAATTTAGTGCTTCGGACGACTCCAGGCCTGATAGATCTCATCCGGCCAGCGGGACTGAAACCAGGCGATCACGCTGTCGATCTCTTCGTCGGACAACTTCTGCCCCCAGGCAGGCATATCCGATGGTACATCCGGCCCACGGCCATGTTTGATCACGCCGCGCAGCTGATCCAGCGGGTGGTGCCAGGCGTGACCTGTGCCATTCAGCGGCGGTGGCAGGTAACGACCATCTTCAGTAGGTTTTCGCCAGTCAGGATTTCCCTGACCAAAACCACCATGACACTGAGCACAGTTTTCCTGATACAGGGGTTTGCCCTGATTCACCATCTCCTGAGTGTACCAGCGCTCTACTTTTACCATGGAGTCAGACCCCATAGCGCTGTGATCGGCCATTTTGCTGTCATTACTTTCGTCATTGTCACTACAGGCGGCCAGAAGACCTAAACTCAGGATCAGGAAAAGACGGATAAAACTTACACGAGTGATTTTCTTAATAAGATGCAACACAAGACATTCCTGCTGTTATTCGCGGCTATTAAACACAGCTTAAGCTGTTAATCGGGTTTAAATTGTCTTTGATCAGATGCACCAGCCATTATGGCAGGCACATATTACGACAGACGGGTTGTTATTAGATAACCAGCAGATCAAAGGCTAATTCAGCCAGCAGCAGTGCAGTTTATGCAGTCGCCTTGGAGATAAGAAAGGAGCTTGAGGTTTAAGAGTTCGGGTGATGCTGATAACAACAGCTATCAGCCCCAGAAGAAAAATCAGAGGCAGGAGCTGCAGCTCAGCCAGAGTGATCGGCTGGCTTTCATCTTCACAGCAGCTCATTGCCGGCATTTCATGAGCAGGCATACCTCTGACAGACAGGTTGCTATCTGCAGCGGCTGAGCTTTCTAGAGAGGCAGAATGATCTAGAGAGGCTTGGCTATGAACAACCGCTAATTCGCCATGAAACGCATCGTTAAAGTGCAGTCCCTGTTTGTCAGTCACTGAGACCGTTGACGCTGATAAGCCACCAAAACACTGCACCAACAAGGCCGCTGCCGCCAGTAGAACCAGCAGAGGTTTGAAGGATTGTTTCAACAGGGGCTTCATTTGGATCATCCAGCGTCTCAGGAAGATAATAAAGGCTAATTAAAAGTGTGTAATTCCAGGAAGATTACACCGAAAAGACCTTGAAATCAGGCCTTTGAAAACCAACATAGAGAAAAAGTTCCCTCATAGCCAAAGGCCATAAGTTAATTGTCCGGCGCTATGATATAACAGGTGACAAAGAAAAAGCTTCGCAAAAAGCTGCACCATGATTCAGTCTCGCCAATAGCGAGCGACACCCCAAGTTTCGGCATCAACCTGAAGATTGAGCCTAAGCCAGATATGGCACACCTGATAACGACAATTTACTGCCGGATGGCTGACACGAGTTACCTGCTTTTATCCGTTCACCGATAAAAGCTGCTTAAACGCCAGCGTGATCAGTCGCCACCAAATACAACGGAATCAGCTATGGAATCCACCATGAGCACCAATCGCTATACCGAACTTCCTGCCATCGATGCATCCCTGCAGGAACAGGCAACGCAACTGAACACCTCTGCAGTATTCAGCCCATTAGCCAGCATGGGCGCACTTCTGATCAAAGGCGATATGGCAGCCAAACTGCTGCACGGTCAGGCCAGTCAGAAAATTGAGGATCTGCCGGAAGGTGAACTGCGCCTTTCCCTGCTGACCTCGCCAAAGGGCCGTCCCTACGCGACCTTCTATGCGGTGCGCCACGCCGAAGGCATGCTGCTTTTACTGCCGCGTTCCACACTGGAAACCACACAGCAGAATCTGGCAAAGTTTGCGCCTCTGTACCGCTGCACCTTTGAGGACAAGTCTGATGAGATCGCTGTCATCGGCTTTAACCGCAAAGACGTTGAGCTGACCGATGTAGAGACCTTCAATCTGCCGGGCATCACTGAGCGCAGTATTGGCCTCTGCAGCTTTGAAACCCTGAGCACACTTTTTGATTCTGAGCTGACACCGGTAGCAGAAGCCGCCTGGAACCTGACTCAGATCGAGAACGCCCAGATTCTGCTGGAGCAAAGGCACAGCGATCAGTTTATCCCTCAGATGCTGAACTATCAGGCCACAGGTGCCATCAGCTTTAAGAAAGGCTGTTACACCGGTCAGGAGATTATCGCCCGGGCCCAATACCGTGGCGGAGTGAAAAAGCGCCTGCAGCGCTTAGTCGGTGATGGTGAAGCCAAAGTAGGTGATCAGGTGATCTGCCTGATGGAAGGCGATAAAACGGAAGCCGGTGAGATCCTGCTCACCGCTATCAACGCTGAAGGCAAAACCGAACTGCTGGCGGTACTGAAAGACAACACGCTGGAAGAGCCTCTGCTAACGGCAGATGATCAGCCACTGACGCTGATCGACCTGCCTTACGGACTGGAGAAGCAGGAGATCTGATCGGCTTGTCTCTGGTTTGCCCTAAGAAAGCCGCCCACAAACAAAAGGCGCGAATCGAAAGATCCGCGCCTTTTGTATTTCTAAAAACTCGCTATTCAGAACCGGTCTGATTGTTCTGAAAAGATCAGGCTTCCGGTTGTTCCGGCAGCTGCCAGTTCACCGGATTTTTACCCCGGGAAGCCAGAAAATCATTAGCCTGACTGAACTGGTGATTACCAAAGAAGCCCCGATGCGCTGAAAGCGGTGACGGGTGCACCGACTTCAGCACCAGATGTTTGTTCTGATCAACAAACGCCGCCTTCTTCTGGGCGTAGCTACCCCAGAGCAGAAACACCACACCATCAAGCTGCTCGTTGATAATATGAATCACCTTATCGGTAAACTGCTCCCAGCCTTTTTTCTGGTGGGAAGCGGCATTGGCTTGCTCCACCGTCAGCACTGCATTAAGCATCAGCACACCTTGTTTTGCCCAGCTGGTGAGATAGCCGTGGTTCACCGGCTGTACGCCAAGGTCACTTTGCAGCTCTTTATAAATATTCACCAGCGATGGCGGTGTTTTAACTCCGGGACGCACCGAGAAGCACAAACCATGAGCCTGATCCGGGCCGTGGTACGGGTCCTGCCCCAGAATCACCACTTTTACCTGATCCAGCGGCGTGTATTTGAAGGCGTTAAACCAATCCGATGAATGCGGGTAGATCACCTTACCCTGAGCCTTTTCCTGTGCCAGAAAGGCTTTCAGATTCTGCATATAGGGTTGTTCGAACTCACCGCCCAACACCGCCAACCAATCATCCGGCAGATCAATCGCCATAACTTGTTTATCCCGCTGGTTAAAAATTTCACGGATTTTAGCAGATTGTATGAGCAAAAATACGACACTGTATAAAAAAACAGCACCATAAATTATGAGCTTGGCAATTCAATTCATTACCTGCCAAAATTAAGCATCACTTAATACGAGAGAAGTGCTATGAACCTGCAACAGATTGAGTCTGAAGCACTGCATTTGCCGGAAGAAAAGCGCGCAAAACTGATTCAGGCCCTGATCGCAAGCCTTGATACGCCATCGGATAGCGAATTGAAAAGCGAGTGGCTGACAGAGGCCAAGCGGCGTGCTGACGAGCTGGATGAGGGTGTATCTGAACCCGTCCCCGCCAGTGATGTTCTGAAAAAGGCTCGGGCACTGGTCAAATGAGCTATACATTCCACTCGGCAGCGGAGGCTGAGTTTCTGGAATGTATCTCTTACTACGAATCAAAAGTCCCCGGATTAGGCAAAACTCTCATTGATGAGTTTGAGCATCTGCTGCAACTGGTGCTGCAATCTCCTGAAGCATGGCAAACCGAACTACCGCCGGATATCCGACGAATTCCAATGAAGCGATTTCCGCTTTCAGTTATC
The DNA here is from genome assembly GCF_002150805.1 of Oceanospirillum sanctuarii. Lineage (GTDB taxonomy): Bacteria > Pseudomonadota > Gammaproteobacteria > Pseudomonadales > Halomonadaceae > Oceanospirillum > Oceanospirillum sanctuarii. The sequence goes on along the minus strand of NZ_MTBA01000009.1, from coordinate 58,471 downwards.
TACCGGATAAAGCATGAGCAAATCCAGATACTGGCACTGGCGCACGACAAAAGACGCCCTTGGTATTGGATAAACCGCTGATACCAGACAGATCGCCCTGACAGAAAATTAGACGCATCACAACAAAACCCCCGCTATCTCAGATAACGGGGGTTTTGTGCATTTTCAGGTATTGATTCGGCAAAGCCTCTAAAGGTTATGCCGGTTCCGCTTCCCGCTGTACCGATCGGGCTGGCTGGCCGGAAGCCGCCTGTTTACGCAGGGTTCGGGCGGCGGCGACCATATTCTCCAGCGCCGGAATCACCTCCGGCCATTGGCGGGTTTTCAAACCGCAATCCGGATTCACCCACAGGCGTTCTGCCGGAATACGCTCAGCGGCTTTACTCATCAGCTTCACCATTTGGGCTTCGGCCGGGATATTCGGCGAGTGAATATCGTACACACCGGGGCCGATCTCATTCGGGTATTCGAAAGCTTCAAACACATCCAGTAGCTCCATATCGGAACGGGAGGTTTCGATGGTGATCACGTCCGCATCCATACGGGCGATGGATTCGATAATGTCGTTAAACTCGGAATAACACATGTGGGTATGGATCTGAGTTTCATCGGACACACCATTGGCACTGATGCGGAAGCAGTTCACGGCCCAATCCAGATAGTGCTGCCATTCGCTGCGACGCAGCGGCAGGCCTTCACGCAGGGCGGCTTCGTCGATCTGAATTACGTTTACGCCTGCGGCTTCCAGATCCTGAACCTCCTGACGGATCGCCAACGCCAGCTGCAGACAGCTCTCTTTACGGGGCTGATCGTCACGCACAAAGGACCAGTTCAGAATCGTCACCGGACCGGTCAGCATGCCCTTCATCGGTTTGTCGGTCAGGGACTGAGCAAACTGTGTCCAGGCGACGGTCATCGGCTGCGGGCGGCTGATATCACCAAACAGAATCGGCGGCTTCACACAGCGGGAACCGTAAGACTGCACCCAGCCGAAGCGGCTGAAGGCATAACCTTCCAGCTGTTCACCGAAGTATTCCACCATGTCGTTACGCTCGGCTTCACCGTGTACCAGCACATCCAGCCCCAGTTTTTCCTGCTCCAGCACCGCACGTTCGATCTCGGCTTTCATCTGCGCCTGATAATCCGCTTCGCTCAGCTCATGCTTTTTATAGGCCAGACGGGCTTTACGGATCTCCGAGGTCTGCGGGAAAGAACCGATGGTCGTGGTCGGATAGAGTGGCAGATTCAGGATCTTCTCCTGCTTGGCCGCACGGAAAGCGTATGTACTCTGACGCTGACCAAAACCTGAGGTGATACCGCCAACGCTGGCTTTCACCGCACGGTTATGTACCCGCTCCGACAGACGACGGCTGGTGATCGCGGCCTGATTCTCAGCCAGCTGTTCGGCAACCGCCTCACGGCCTTCATTGATGGCACGACCCAGCAGCTGCACTTCTGCCAGCTTCTGTTTGGCAAAGGCCAGCCAGTTGATCAGCTCCGCATCCAGTGTGGCAGGTTTGTCTTCCGTAGAAGCACTTTCGCTTTGCAGATCCACCGGCACATGCAGCAAAGAACAGGACGGTGCCAACCAGAGACGATCACCCAACTTGGCCGCAACCGGCTCCAGCCAATCCAGCACACGGTTCAGATCCGTCTTCCAGATATTGCGGCCATCCACCGCGCCAATGGAGAGAACTTTATGTCCAGGCAGCCAGTCCACCACCTTGGTGACTTCCTCGCGGCCACGCACCGCATCGATATGCAGCCCTGCCACCGGCAGGTTGCAGGCCAACTGCAGATTATCCTGCAGGGTGCCGAAATAAGTGGCGATCATTACCTGTGGACGATTGGCTTTCAGGGTGTGATAGGCATGTTCAAACGCCTGCTTCCAGCGGGCATCCAGTTCGGTCACCAGTGCCGGTTCATCGATCTGAACCCATTCAGCTCCGGCATCTGCCAGCTGTTCCAGCAGCGCGCTGTAAACCGGCAGCAGCTTATCCAGCAGTGCCAGCGGATCAGAACCGTCCTTGGCTTTACTCAACCAGAGGTAGGTCACAGGGCCGATAAGCACGGGTTTGGCTTTTGCTAAACCCAGCTGAATCTGCGCCTCTGCCAGCTGGGACAGAATGCGCTCCGGATTCAGGGCAAACTCAGTGCCTGCGGTCACTTCCGGCACGATGTAATGATAGTTGGTATCAAACCACTTGGTCATCTCACCGGCATGCACGCAGTTGCAAGCCGAATCCTGAGCCGAACGTCCACGGGCAACGCGGAAGTAGTTATCCAGTTCCGAGCCTTCCAGCCCCTGAACCCGCTCCGGCAGATTGCCCAGAGTGAAGCTCATATCCAGCACCTGATCGTAGAGGGAGAAATCCCCCACCGGCACCAGATTCAGTTCCTGCTGTTGCTGCCAGTTGATCTCACGCAGCGCTTTTGCGGTGGTCAGCAGTTGCTCTGCTGAGGACTCACCTTTCCAGAAGCTTTCCTGTGCAAATTTAAGTTCGCGCTTTGCGCCGATACGGGGAAAACCCAGATTGTGTACTAAAGCCATGATGTTTCCTTACTTTGTTCATTGGTGCAGAAGCCTGAGCAGCTTCAAACGATGGCGATAGCCTAAACAATGCAATCCATGAAAAATAATGGTACTTTCTCATTGATTTATTAGATTTATTCATAGGTTTATTTTTGGCTTATTAAGCCAGTGAAAAGAAAGAGCAAGGAAAGCAGATGATTGAACGCAGCCACCTGAGTATTTTGCGCGCCATCGACCAACAGGGTTCGCTGACCGCCGCATCGGAAAGCCTGCACCTGACCCAGTCCGCACTCAGTCACACCATCAAAAAGCTGGAAGGTCAGATCGGCAGCCCGCTCTGGCTGAAGGATGGCCGCAAGGTGCGCCTGACGCAGGCGGGGGAATATCTGCTGAAAGAAGCCAAGCGCATTCTGCCGCAGCTGGAACGTATCGATGAAACCCTGAGCCGATTCGCCCGCAACGAACAGGGCAGCCTGCATATCGGTATGGAGTGTCACCCCTGCTATCAGTGGTTGCTGAAGGTAGTTTCGCCCTTTATGGAGGTTTACCCCTCGGTGGATCTGGATGTTAAACAGCGCTTTCAGTTTGGTGGTATGGCGGCGCTGTTTAATCACGATATCGATATTCTGGTAACCCCTGATCCGATCTGGCGGGAAGGTATCGTGTTTGAACCGGTTTTTCCTTACGAGCAGGTTTTGGTGGTACATCAGGATAATCCGCTGGCCAGCCAGCACTGGATCGCACCGGATCAGCTAGCCAGTGAAACCCTGTTCACCTATCCGGTGGAGATTGAACGGCTGGATATCTTCCAGCAGTTCCTGCTGCCCGCCCACTGCCGACCGCAGAAACATAAAACCCTGGAAGCCACCGAGATCATTCTGCAGATGGTCGCGGCAAACAGAGGCGTTGCTACTTTACCGGCATGGCTGGGACGGGAATACGCCGAGCACCTGCCGATTGCACTGGTTCGGCTGGGGGAGCAAGGTATTCAGAAGCAGATCTTTCTGGGAGTCCGCCAGCAGGATGAAGACAACCCGCATATCAGGCGCTTTATCCAACTGGCGAAAGAGACGGGGCTTTAACGACTGGCCTTCAGGTAGTCATGGGCAACAAAGCCGGTTTTGCCATCCTGTGTGGCGACTTCGCACCAGATCCTATCGTTGCGGTAATCACAGCCTTTGCTGGAAAGCTCTGTACCCGCTTTCAGGTGTGCCAGCACATCGGAACGGGTGTTCGGGCTTTTACGCAGATTCAGCCAGCTGCTTACACCAGTCACCTGCCAGCTTGCGGGGCCGCCCATCCCAGGTGATGCAGGTACTTTGGCCAGTGGTGTCCAGCTATAGATACCGGCATCGGCCTTCAGACTCAGGTGCAGTTTGCCATCACGCAGGGCGAAACCTGTGATATGACCAGTATCCCGCAGAATACTCTGATCCATGCTGCCCGTAGGGCACATCGCCATGGTGCCTGCCAGAGGCGTAAAACGGAACGAGCCATTCACGCCACTCTGACCAGCATCTGCAGACCAGCCGCCCATAGCGCGGTTACAATCCAGACGCATACCAACACGGCCTTCATGGGTCAGATACAGGGTATAGTGCTCCGGTTGCTCCGGGCGTTTAACGCCGATGGCATCATCCATAGAGGTGAAAGATTCCAGCTGCCAGACCGTGCCCTTGAGTGTATCGGCCAGAGGTTTCGCCGGGCTTGCGGCCTGTGCTATGCCAGCACTCAAAGTTAGTGCCAGAGCACTGCTGATCGCTTTAACACCGCTCATCAGTCGTGGATATCGCATCATTCTTTTTTTCCTCATCACAAAGCGCCTTGTTAGTCAGTTTCACCGAACAACAGAACGAAGGGCTTCGCTTAAAATTTCGATATAAAACAGCAATAAAAAAGGCATCGTCTCCGATGCCTTTTCAGATATCACCCTAGGATGACAGCTTCAGAATTTGGTTCGAATAAATAATTATTCACCTTCAAACTCACAGATAGAATAAACCTCAATCCCCTGCTCTCTCAGCTTAGCTGAACCACCCAGATCCGGCAGGTCGATAATGGCTGCAGCTTCCACCACTTCAGCACCTAGGCGCTTAATCAGGTTCGCAGCAGCCAGCATAGTACCGCCGGTGGCGATCAGGTCGTCGATCAGCAGCACCTTGTCACCGGGTTTGAAAGAATCCGTGTGCAGTTCAACGGTGGCTGAACCGTATTCCAGATCGTAGCTTTCCTGAACGGTTTCAAAAGGCAGCTTGCCCTTCTTACGTACCGGAATAAAGCCGGTATTCAGCTCATAAGCGATGGGTGAACCCAGAATAAAACCACGGGCATCAACACCGGCTACTGCATCAATATCGTGATCGTAGTAGCGGTGTACGAAGGTATCGATCAGCTTGCGGAACGCTTTCTTATTCTGGAACAGCGGCGTGATATCACGGAACATCACTCCCGCTTCCGGCCAGTCGGGCACAGTACGGATCACGGAACGCAGGTAGTCGGTGTTGTTCATGGTGTTTTCATCACGATCAGACATGGGTAAACCTTTTCTAAAACGGATGCTCCGCATCAGTGACGCTGATCATCCTGCCAGCGTTGAACAAAATCAGATCCACAGACATGCAAATGCCGACCCTAGGGTCGGCATTTAAACTGCTTTTCAGCAGCCTGAGTCTCGGTTAGGCAACAACAAATTTAACAACAAACAGAGCAGCCAGAACCAGAACGCTCAGAGACACATCTTCACGACGACCGGACAGCAGCTTGATACCGGCGTAAGTGATAAAGCCGAAAGCGATACCGTTCGCGATAGAGAAGGTCAGCGGCATAGCGATCGCAGCAACAAATACCGGAGCCGCTTCCGTCAGATCTTTCCAATCCACTTCTGCCAGACCTGCAGTCATCAGAACCGCAACGTAGAACAGCGCACCAGCGGTGGCATAAGCCGGTACAGAACCCGCCAGAGGAGAGAAGAACAGAGACAGCAGGAAAAGACCGGCAACCACCACAGCAGTCAGACCAGTACGGCCACCTGCAGAGATACCCGCAGTACTTTCGATATAACTGGTGGTAGTAGAAGTACCCAGAGCAGCACCCGCCATAGTCGCAGTACTGTCTGACATCAGCGCACGGCCCAGACGTGGCAGACGCTTGTCTTTATCCAGCAGACCACCCTGTTGAGCAACCGCAACCAGCGTACCGGAAGTGTCGAACAGATCCACAAACAGGAAAGCGAAAATGATGCTCAGCATACCCACTTCAAGTGCGCCAGCCAGATCCATTTCCATAAAGGTAGGCGCCAGACTTGGTGGTGCAGAAACCACACCGTTCAGCTCGTTCAGGCCCATTACGATAGACAGAACGGTTACCACCAGAATACCGATCATTACGGAACCCAGAACACGGCGGTAAGACAGAGACACGATAATAAAGAAACCGACAATCGCCAGAATCACTTTAGGGTCGGACAAATCACCCATAGTCACCAGAGTCGCAGGGCTGTCTACCACAATGCCTGCACTCTTCAGAGCGATCAGCGCCAGGAACAGACCGATACCGGCGGCAATACCCAGTCGCAGGGACAGAGGGATACTGTTGATGATCCACTCACGAATCTTGAACAGACTCAGAACCGTGAAGATCAGACCGGAGAAAAACACCGCACCCAGTGCAGACTGCCAGCTGTAGCCCATCTCCATCACAACCGTGAAGGTGAAGAAGGCGTTCAGGCCCATGCCCGGAGCCAGCGCGATTGGGTAGTTAGCCCACAGACCCATGATCAGGGTACCGATCGCTGCTGCCAAACAGGTTGCGACGAACACAGCGCCGTAATCCATACCTGCCAGTTTCAGAATCGATGGGTTAACAAAGATGATGTAAGCCATCGTCAGGTAGGTTGTGATACCTGCAACAACTTCGGTTTTTACGTTGGTATTGTGCTCGCTGAGCTTAAACAATTTTTCCAGCATGGGTTGTGCCCTAAACCAGTCCAAAAACAACAAAACCCGGAAAGGGTAGTTTCCAGGTTTCAACAATTAGCTATACAGTCAAAGCTGCATTTGCGGCAATCTTAGCCAAAAGTAGGGTAAAAATCGAGCAAACAGAGCAGAAACTCTATCGATTTTCTTAAAAAAGTTGGCAACAGGTTTTGACGCACCGCATTGCAGCAAAAAATAGCCTGTTTCTGCTGCTTTGCACAAAAAAAGCGCTGTTTCCGCCTTTTCTTTTGGTGGTTTTTATGAGCAATACCGATCTGTAGTGGAAATAAATCAGTGAAAGTGAGCCTAAAAAAGAAGCTTAACCCTTTTCAGGTTAAGCCTCTTTTTTTATGCGGCTGGCTGACCCGGCAGTCAAACCCTTGCAGGCATCAACCCAGTTTCTGGTTCGCCATTACACGTTCAACGGTATCCACAATCGCCTGAGTCTGAGGGTCAATTTCTATATTAATACGGCTGCCGACTTTGCGCTGCGCGATCACAGTACGCTCAAGGGTCTCAGGAATCAGATTCACACTGAAGCTACCCTCTTTTAAAGCGCCAACCGTCAGGCTGATGCCGTCGATACCGATATAGCCTTTCTCAAAAACGTACTTCTCATAACCTGCTGGCAGCGCAAACCAGATCTGATAGTTGTTTTCAGACTCGACGATCTCTTTGACCTCTGTAGTACACATAATGTGACCCGACATAGAGTGACCACCAATCTCATCGCCAAAGCGTGCGGCACGCTCGATATTCACCTCATCACCCAGCGTCAGATCACCAAGGTTAGTGAGGCGCAGAGTTTCCTGCATCAGATCAAAGCTGATCCGGTTGCCATTGATCTCGGTTACCGTCAGGCAGCAGCCGTTATGGGCAACACTGGCACCTGTTTCAAGACCTGCAAGCAGCTCATCCGGCAGCTCCACCACATGGGTACGGAAGTTTTCTTTCTCGACAAGCTCAACCAGTGGCGCACGGCCCTGAACAATACCGGTAAACATAGTGACTCCAGAATAAATAGGATAAAGATAAAACGGACACTTATACGGGCAATAAAAAACCCCGGTTGACCTGACAGCGAATCAGTCGGCCAACCGGGGCCTGAAAATATGATCCCATCAGGCTTGCTGCAGATGGTACTTCAACTGCGCCATACGGTCACAGCCAAAAAAGACCTCATCATCCACAAACAAGGTTGGTGCACCGAAAGCACCTTTGTCAGCAGCCCTCTGAGTATTGTCAATCAAGGCCGCTTTACCGGCATCGCTTTTGCAATAGTCCAGCGCTTCCTGCCCCAGAAGGGAGAGAATAGTATCGTCATTGATGATGTCCTGCCCTTCGCCCCAGAAAAGCTCATAAAGCGCGAGACTCTTTTCCGCACGAATCTTATTGGGCAAACTCATCAAAGCGCGCATCACATAAACAGTATTACAGGGAAAACTGGCCGGCTTGTTATAAGGCACCTGAAGGTAGCGGGCCATGCGTGGCAGATCCTGATCAAACAGGTAGGTTTTCTTTTCCGGGAGCGTTTGAGGTGGCTGATTTCCGATCAGCTTAAACAAACCGGGCAGAAAGAGCGGCTGCCAAAGCACTTCACAACCAGTCTGCTTTTCCAGTTCTTCCAGCTGCACTGCTGCCAGGTAGCTGTATGGGCTAACGATGTCGTAAAAAAACTCAACCTGCTTGGTCATGTTCAGAAGCCTTTGCGTCGTTTTATTGCTTTTGTCGATTTGTTTTTGTTTTGATCGAATTTAATCATACCGCCAGTTTCTGCCTGAAAACACACTGCAGCAACTGCAAAGCGTGACCCGGCATTCTCGTTTGTAACGTCGAACAGAGAAAATGGATCACCCGCTATTTACTGGTTTGATTTTCTGCTTTTTCTCATTAACCCGGATGATTTCACTGGATTAACTCAAACCAGAATCGATTCAGGGTTCAAAACAGTGCCTAGACTACAAAATCAGCCCAAAAATACCAGCCCAAACCAAAAGATTATTCTGTAATTAAATACCTTCATAGAATAAACGTAATGCGTAAACCTTTTTTTACATTAAAACAAACCATTCCAGATTGACCGAATACATGTTCGCCTTTAGTATTATGCGCCATAGGGTCGCGCAGCATTTTCCAGTGTTTGAAGGCGCGTTATAAATTTGCAAACGGGTTTGTCCAGCGTTTGGCCATCTCCTCCATGAGGTGGCTTTTTTACTCTGAACACTTTCTGGCTGGAGACTAGGGTAGTCTCTGAAGGAAAGATCTCTTTTGAGAGACCCTCTGTTAGCTCTTGCATATATACTTCCGCCCCCGCCAACTTTGGTGGGGGCTTTTTTTTGCCTGCGATTTGCTATCCAAACAATGCTGAACAGCCAAACCAAACAATGCCTGAACAGCCAAGAGTGCGCCAATCACTCGCTCTATTTATCAGAGCCATAAAAAAACGGCCGATTCTTCAATCAGCCGTTTTTTTTGTTGTGCTTCATAATGTTGTGATACTTACTGATGCTACGTCTGAGTTAACCAGATCAGGACAACAGATCCACCACCAAACCTTTCAGGTGCGTCAGTTTCGCCGCGATCTTCAGGGTATCTTTCTGCTCGTTCAGCACCAGCAGCAGAAGCTCTTCCGCTTCCTCGTCGATCTTACGAATCACATGGTGCTTATCGGTCAGACTCCAGCCGGGGCCAACACCTTCCACTTCGTAAGCGCCCTTGGTGGCCTTACCGATCAGGTTGCTCAGCAGCGCCCGATAGATCTCAAGATTACCGATGGTCGGATTACGCTCAAGATTATGGGAAGCATCATCCAGCGCTTCCCGGATACGGGTCAGCTCTTCGTTCAGACTCGGACGGCTGATCTCATCAACCTGCTGCACCAGATGATCGGTAAAACTGCGGGTCTTACCTACGCCGCTGGTCTCTTTCGCTTTAGCCTTGCGGGTTCCGTCACCGGTACGCAGGGACTTCAGCTTATCGTTAATATTGATCATATTCTTACCCGTCGACCGATCACCCGTCCGACGCTCATATCAGATAGACAGCTTTCAGATCAAAAGCTTAATTCAATGACTCAGGGCTTCTGTTGCAGCAACCAGCGTGCACCTTCAAGGGCTGCATCATGGTATTCACCTTCCAGAGCAATACGCTCCAGATCCTGCTTCATGCGCTCCTGCTTCGGCAACTCTTTACGGGCCTGATGGGTAGCAAAGTGCTCTCCACGACGGGTGATCTCAGCAAAAACTTTCAGCTCTGCCTTATCAAACCAGTCCGGCTCAATAATATCGACCAGGGTACGAACACGGATGCAGGCTTCCATCACATCCACCTGCCCCTGAACCAGTGCCTGACAAACCGTATGGATATTCTCCATGGTTTTGATACGGGCCTGGGTTTCTACTTCTGCCAGCGCCTTCAAACGCTCTTCTTCACGCTGCTCAACCTGCTTACGCAGTTTCAGGGCATAAACACCCAGAGCGATAATAATAGCTACTGCAATAACGGCCAGTAGCACGGCCATCTGTTGTGTCATCTTTCTTTAGAAATCCGCTTAGTTGAGAAGTTTATTACCGCCACAATCGATTAATCTGAGTAAACGAGCACGAGCCTGTTAAAGAGAAAGCCTAAGCTTTCTCTTCACTCTTTTTGGCGGTCTTTTTACGCTTGCTCTTCCCTTTGCCCTGCTGCTTATTGCGCAGCCCTTTAAGACGTTGCTGTATTTTCCCATAGAGGGTGTTCTGAGCAAAATGTCCTTTTTCATTAGCAGTACCCGCAGGTACGCCGGTCATCAGCTTGATCGCCTGCTCCGCATGTTCAACAGCGTAGATGGCGAACTGACCTTCGGCACAGGCATCGATCACTTCATCGCTCAGCATCAGGTTGTCGATATTCTGTACCGGAATGATCACGCCCTGCTCTCCGGTCAGACCGCGCTCTTTACAGGTCGCAAAGAAGCCTTCGATCTTCTCATTTACCCCACCAATCGGCTGAACTTCGCCAAACTGGTTCATGGAACCGGTAACCGCCAGCGACTGCTTAACCGCAATGCCGGACATGGCCGATAATAGACACACCAGCTCGCCCAAAGATGCACTGTCGCCATCGACACCATTATAGGATTGTTCGAAACCCAGGCTTGCTGACAACGGCAGCGGCTCATCGACACCAAACTGAGCATTCAGGAAGGAGCTGAGGATCATCACACCCTTGGAGTGCAAAGCACCACCCAGCTGAACACTGCGTTCGATATCCAGAACTTCGCCGTTACCATAGCGCACCGTACCTGTGATGCGGCTTGGCTGACCAAACTCACTTTCACCGATACGCAACACCGTAAGGCCGTTGACCTGCCCGACTTTCTCACCCTGAGTATCGATCAGGATGGTGCCGTCATGGATATTGTTGAACATGCGTTCACGGATATGACCGGAGCGGTATTCGCGGCCACCTAAAGCCTGATCCACCGCCTGAGCATCTATCTGCTCCTTCTGCTCAGAAGTCGCCCAGTAGTGCGCCTCGCGCAGCAGGTGTTTCAGATCCGCCGCATTCAGTGATAAGCGATTCTGATGCTCCGCCTGACGGGCACCCACTTCGATCACCTTCATCAGGGCATCACGATTCAGAGGCAGAAGATCATCCTCTTTCACCATAGAGCTGATCAGTCGGGCGTAGAGGGATTCGTTCTCCTCGTTGCGCGGCATATCACTTTCAAACTCTGCCAGCACTTTGAACAGCTCGCCAAAGTCCGGATCGTAGCGCTGCAGCAGATAGTACTGCTCGGCGTCCCCGAGGAGCGCAACAGTCACATTCAGCTCCATCGGCTCCGGCTCAAGACTGACATTACCGGATAGGGTTAGCTGCTTCTCCAGCGTATCGATACGCAGACAACCGGTACGCAGGGCGAGTTTCAGACCATCCCAGGCATACGGCTGCTGCAGTAACTTACCCGCATCCAGAATCAGGAAACCGCCATTGGCCTTATGCAGCGCACCGGCACGGATCAGGGAGAAGTCCGTGGCAACGGTACCCATGTAGGTGACGTTTTCCAGATGGCCGACCAGATTATTGTGGGTCGGCATATCCTCGATCACCAGAGGGGCACCGGAATCCGGACAGTTGGTGGACATTACATTGATCTGATAACGGGCCGGAATCTTATGGTCCGGGGAGGCACGGGTTACCGCGTCTGTGTTCTCATCTTCTTCTAGGAAGATCTCAACATTCTCCACCAGATCTTTCTGCAGCGCGTTCAGGTAATCCAATACGCGCTCGTGATCGGCGTACTTATCACGCAGCTCCGACAGCCAGTGTTGAATCGCAGTCAGGGTGATATTTTCGTTCAGCTTCTGCTGCTTCTCACGGATATCCTTTTCCATGTGCGCCAGATCGCGCAGGGCCGCACGGAGATCTTTCTCCATCAGCTCGATGCTGTCTTTGAAACTCAGACGGGTTTCTTCCGGCAGCTCGTTAAAATCTTTAACAGCGTAGGCTTCGCCTTCCTCATCCACCGGCATAAAGGAGTATCCGCCGGGGTTCTGCAGAATCAGCTTGAGCTTGTGCTTACCGGCTTCCGCTGCAACTTCTTTCAGCATGGTTTCCTGCTGCTCAGAGAAGTCTTCACGGATCGACTCGGCTTTTTCAACAAAGCTTTCCTGCTCAAAAGCTGCCGGAATCGCATGGCGCAGCTCTTTGATCAAAGCTTCCATATCCTTTTTCAGCTGAACAGCCATACCGGCAGGCAGGCGAATCGCCCAGGGCTTGCGGGGAGTCTCAAAGTTATTGACGTAACACCAGTCATCCGGTGCCGACTGTGCGGAGGCGTGCTGCTGCAGAAAGCGCTTCAGCATGGTGCGCTTGCCTAAGCCATTGTCACCTACGGCAAACAGGTTATAACCCTTATCTGGTACGGCGATAGCAAAACGAACCGCGTGTTCGGCCCTTTGCTGGCCGATAAAGCGATCCAGAGGTTTGATGCGTGCAGTGCTGGCGGGCAGACGTTTCTTCACGCAGCGTTTTTTAAGGCGGGATTGCGCCAAAGGCTTAGGTGCCTGCATTGAGTTCTCCCTAAAAAGCAAGCTGTATCAATACATTATGCAATACATGCTGCTTGAGCGCACCCAGCAAAATCAGCCGGATTTTCTTAGCTCGAATCCCTCATTTTTGCAAAGGTACATACGACCAAGGCTCAGTAGTAAAAAAGTCTGACAAAATTACAATTAACTACCCTCAGGATGGTTATCCGTAATAAATCAAACAACACGGAAAGAAAAAATTTTACTGAAAGCAGCAATAACCTAAGCCAGATCAAACCCGATTCAGACCGAATCTTTACAATGCAAAACCCCACAAAAAGCATGACTAACAATAAGAAAGAAACAAGAAGGGCTTAAGCCCCGTTGCAAAGGTCTGGCGTTGTCATTTTTGATTAGCATTCAGAACTACAGTGGATCCTTTATGAATCAAGTATTACGTTCTATTGGCATTAAACCTCGTATGGTCCTGGTCGTGATCACTACGGTGCTGAGCATCGTAGCTCTGGTCAGTTTCTCGCTGAACCAGACCTACAAAATGCAGATTCAGGAAAAACAGATCAAAACCCAACACCTGGTTGAAAGTGCAGTCGCCATGGTGGAGCACGAATACGAGGCGTTTAAAACAGGGCAGCAAACAGAAGAGCAAGCTAAACAGCGGGCGATTAAAACAATCGAAGCCCTGCGTTATGGCGACAACGATTATTTCTGGATCAATGATATGCAGGCGGTTGTGGTGATGCACCCAATCAAACCTGCGCTTAACGGTAAAGATCTGTCCAAACTGGAAGACCCGAACGGCAAGCGTCTGTTCCAGAGTTTTGTCGATACGGTAAAAGCCAAAGGTCGCGGCAACGAAGGCTACCTGTGGCCGAAGCCGGGCTTTGATCAGCCTGTGGAAAAGGTCTCCTACGTTGCTGGCTTTAAGCCATGGGGCTGGGTGATCGGTACCGGTATCTATATCGATGATGTGGAAGCAGCATTCTGGGAAACCGCAGGTTCCCAGGTCACTATCGCCGTTATCGGTCTTGCTATTACGGTGCTGGTACTCTTCCTGATCGCCAACAGTATTATCACGCCGATGGACGAAACCAACCGTGCTATGCGCAACATCAGTCAGGGTGAAGGTGATCTGACCAAACGTCTGGATGCTTCCGGTAATGATGAGATGAGCCAGCTGGCCCGTTCATTCAACCTGTTTGTGGATCAGATTCAGTCGGTGATTCGTGAAGTGGACGGTTCAACCCAGCGAGTGGCTTCTGCGGCGGAGCAGCTGACTCAGGCAACTAGCCAGAGCACAGAAGCGATTCATCGCCAAACAACAGAGACCGATCAGGTGGCAACGGCGATTAACGAAATGGCAGCAACCATTCATCAGGTTGCCCAGAGTGCGATCAGTGCGGCAGAAACCACCCGCAACGCCGAGAAACAGACCCATACCGGCAAAGATGATATCGATGCGACGACTCAGACCATCGCAGCACTGTCTGATGAAGTGGGTCGTGCTACCGATGTGATTAAGCAGCTGGATGATCAGGCAAACAATATCGCCTCGGTTCTGGATGTGATCGGGGGTATCGCCGAGCAGACCAACCTGCTGGCTCTGAACGCTGCCATTGAAGCGGCACGAGCCGGCGAGCAGGGTCGCGGTTTTGCCGTGGTTGCCGATGAGGTGCGGACACTGGCAAGCCGTACTCAGGACAGCACCCACGAAATCGAAACCATGATCGAAAAACTGCAGGCCGGTGCCAAACAGGCGGTTAGTGTGATGGAAGCCAGTGTTGCCAGCACCAAAACCACCATGGAACGAGCTGACGAAACTCAGGCCGCTCTGGAAGAGATCGCCCGTGGCATGCTGCAGGTGAACGATATGATCAGCCAGATCGCCAGTGCCGCTGAACAGCAATCCGCCGTGGCAGAACAGATCAGCGCCAGCGTGGTCAGCATTGTGGATCTGTCAGAAGACAGCTCACACTCTGCAGATCAGACCCGTCAGGCAAGTACTGAGCTGAGTTCTCTGGCCGGCGAACTGAAACAGCTGATTCATCGCTTCAAAGTTTAGTATGCGTCATTAAGCCCCGATGCCAGCAGCTTAATACCTGCTCTGCATCGGAAAGCTTTACCAACCTCCCCTTCGGGAACAGTCAGGTTTATCTACCGTCTGTTCCCTTTTTTATTCTGGCTTTCCGTGCCGGTTTAATCGTGGCTTTGAGCTTTTCTTCCCGCTCAGTTACTCTTTTCTGATACGTACAACCCGGTTCTCCCCGACGGCTGACATAAGACGTTGGCGAATAACCAACCAGAGAGACCCTGCCCATGGACCCGGCGCTGCAGAAAACCACAAACCCCATACCTCAGTTACCCGCTCAGATACGGCTGGTGATACTGCCTCGGGTGCTTTTCCCACAGACCTTTATGCCCCTTAATGTGCTGGAACCCCGTTATGAGCGCATGGTAAAGGAGTGTCTTTCTGATCAGGTGGGAATAGGGATTCTCTATCAGCAGGAGATCTTCACCAGTGATGCCAATAACGAGCAACTGGCTTCACTCAAGGGCATGATCGGCACCTACGGACTGATCTCTGACTGGTATCCTCAACCGGATAACACTCTCTCTCTTAATATCGATGGTCTGAACCGTTTTCAGATCAGGCAGGCCCGTCAGGAAGCTGATGGCCTTGTCGTTGCTGATGTTGACTGGATCGAAGAGGAAAACCCTCTCCCCATCACTCCTGAGCATCAGCCTCTGGCACAACTCCTCTCCGGAATCAGCCATCATCCTCTGGCAGAAGGGCTGGATTGTCATTTTGATCTGCAGGATGCCGTTAGTGTCAGCCTGAACCTTGCCCACCTGATGCCGATCAGTGACCTTGATAAGCAAAGCCTTCTGGAATGCCCTTCAGCCAGTAAGCGATTAACTACTCTCAGAACCCTGCTCAACGTCAAAGAGGGTTGAATTTAATCGTAAAGTTGATTGCGCAACGTCATCAATTAACTAAACTACAGCTTGCGGCAAGTTCTCCATTGCCAGCGCAAAACCCTGAAAATCCACCGTGATAATAAAAACCCTCAATTACGGCTCATCCCCCACGAGCCCCGGGATAAAAATCATTTAAGGATGACCACCTTATGTTTAATACACTTGCCAGGCTGATCGATACGATTCTTAGTGCGGTCGGAGCCAAAAGCCTGAATGCTCAGTTTCTGCTTTCCTACGCACTGATTTTCCTGCTTGCTATCGCTTCCGGTGTTTCTCTCTACCTGAGTATGGCGATCGACCCACAGACCATTAACATTGCTGGCCGCCAGCGTATGTTGAGCCAGAAGATGGCAAAAGAAGCCTTGCTGGTAGCCGCTCAGGTGGAAAACAAGTCTACCCTGCAGAAAACCATGCAGCTGTTTGAAAGTTCACACAAAGATATTATCAACGGTAATAAAGCTCAGGGCATGAACCCGATCACCGACAAGGAGATTCTGGGTCAGATGCAAAAAGTAGAAAGCCTCTGGAAGGACTACAGCAAGACGCTGCTGCAATATGCTGATAATCCGACAGATGCTCTTCGTGGCAAAATTCATAAAGAGTCACCCGTCATTCTTGGTGAAATGAATAAAGCCGTGATCATGATGACCAAGGCATCCAGCGATCTGACACGAACCCAGCTGATGACCGCCTTTGTCTGTGTGATTCTGATTGTCTTTATGGTGGTTATGGGCCGTATCTTCGGTCTGCGTCTGCTGATGGATAACATCACCCGTCTGCAAAAACGTCTGACCCACGTGGGTAGTGGTGACTTTACCCACCGCTTCAACGTCGATCACACCAACAACGAAGTGGGCAAAATGTTTGCCGCTTACAACACCATGATCGATCAGGTTTCAGAACTGGTGAGCAATGCTCGCTCTGCCGTTAAACGCACCGCAGAACACAGTGAAAGCGTGACCAAAGCAACCGCAGATGCCGAAGCTGGTGTAGTACGCCAGTACAACGACATCGATCAGGTAGCAACTGCCATGAACGAGATGAGCGCCACTGTGCATGAAGTTGCCCAGAACGCGGCTCAGGCTGCTGAAGCAGCGCAAACTGCAGATAACGAAGCCCGCAGCGGTATGGCTGTTGTTCAGGCGGCGGTAGATCAGATTCACGATATGGCGAACCAGCTGGACAGCACCTCCGGTGTACTGGATCGTCTGGAAGCAGAATCAGAAGAGATCGGTAAGGTTCTGGAAGTGATCACAGGTATCGCCGAACAAACTAACCTGCTGGCTCTGAACGCGGCGATTGAGGCAGCCCGAGCCGGTGAACAGGGTCGTGGTTTTGCCGTGGTTGCGGATGAGGTTCGTACTCTGGCACAGCGTACTCAGGAATCCACCGAAGAGATCCGCGTGATTATTGAACGCCTGCAGAGCGAGTCCCGCAACGCGGTTACTTCCATGCAGCAGAGCTCCACTCTGGCGAAAAGCAGTGTTGAGCAGGCGGAACAGGCTTCTGAAGCACTGGTACATATCGCCGGTGCCGTCGACACCATCAGCTCCATGAACACCCTGATCGCCACCGCTGCAGAAGAGCAAAGTCAGGTAGCCGATGATATTGACCAGCGTATCGTCAGCATCTCCAATGTTGCCGAACAAACCCGTACCGACTCTCAACAGGTTGTACGTGCCACAGAAGAGATTCAGGCCGAAGTCCGCGACCTGAACCAACTGATCAGCCGTTTTAAAACTCACTGATCACGAACAGCTTATCGAGCTGAAAACAAAAGGCCCCGCTTAAATCGGGGCCTTTTTGCATCTGGACTTTGACCTGATTACAGGTTTGTTTTCACCGGATTGGCTTAAATCAGCTCACTAGTCCCTGCTCAATTGCGTATCGGGCAAGGCCTGCCGCCGTGTGAATATCCAGCTTCTGCTTAATATTCTGGCGATGGGTCTCCACTGTTCTGACACTGATATCAAGCGCCCGGGCGATCTCTTTATTGCTGCTGCCTTCTGCCAGATGACGTAGTACCGTCTCTTCACGGGGGGTCAGTGCCTGCTTCTGTTCACTGGCCTGAACCTGTCCCTGAAACAGCATCTGAGACACACCAGCACTGAAATAACTGCCACCCTGATAAACCGTTTGAATCGCGCGCACTAATTCGTCAGAGCTGACATCCTTCAGCACATAACCGGATGCACCGGTTTGCACCAGCTGCTGAATATATTCACGACTGTCGTGCATACTCAAAATCAGTACCGGCATGGTCGGATACAAGTGTCGCAAATGCTGGGTCGCCTCAAGACCATTCATCACCGGCATACTGACATCCATCAGCACCACATCCGGCATCTTCTGGCTGACAAAATCCAGTGCCTGCTGACCGTTCTGAGCTTCGCCGATCACTTCGATCAGTTCATCGGCCTCAAAACGCGCCCTAATTCCATCGCGCACCAGAGGGTGGTCATCCACCAAGAGGAGTTTAATCGGAGCTGAAACGGAACGGTCTGATGGACTTGCTTGCTCAGTCATCGCAATTCTCTGTGTTCACGGGTCAGTATCGGGCTGTTGAATGCTTTAGCCCGGTAGCTGTCCGGTTAAGTTATCAGGCAGCGGATCATCACTGCTCATATTTTTTTCCTGCAGCAGCAGGGGTTGCCAGCTGTGCATGGGGAACTGCGCCCGGACAAGGGTTCCCTGTCTCGGGGCTGATTCAATAATAAAGTCGCCGGAGAGAAATTCGACCCGCTCCCGCATATTGCGCAGGCCAATTCCGCTGCCACTCATCACGTCATGGACATTAAAGCCAACACCGTCGTCCACCAGGGTCAGATGGAAGGTATCTTTGTGCCAGCCCGTGGTGACTTTCAGGTGTTTCGCCTCTGAATGACGCTCAACATTGGTCAGCGCTTCCTGCACGATTCGGTACAGGGTGGTTTCTATCTCTTCCGGCAGACGCATACGACAAGGCGGCGTATTCTGTTCAACCGTCATACCGGTTCGTAAACGGAACTCATCCAGCACCATAGTCATAGCCGGAATCAAACCCAGATCATCCAGTGCACTGGGGCGAAGATCATGGGAAATACGCCGGATCTCCTGAATCGCCTCGTTCATAACCGCAGAGGCTTTAGCCAGATGGGACTGAGCCTTGGGATTCTTATCTCCAACACTGTCCGCCCCCAGCTCCAGCCGGAACTTGGCAGAAACCAGCAACTGATTGATGCCATCGTGCAGCTCACGGGAGAAACGGCGACGCTCTGATTCCTGAAACTGAACGGTTTTATGCACCAGCTCCTTCAGGCGGGAATCCGCCAACCGGTGTTCGTGGACATTAAACAGAATCACAAATACCACGATCAACCCGATGGTGATGGTGGTAATCGCCAGCACGGTAAAGAAAGTATTGCGGATATTCAGCTTCACTTCATGGCGGATTTTCGCCACTTCTTCCGCAATATCATCAATATAAAGCCCGGTACCCAGCATCCAGTTCCAGCGGGGCAGCTCGATCACATAGCCAATCTTCTCGGACTCCTGACCGTTAGAGGGCTTATTCCACATATAGTGATGATAGCCACCACCGGTATGGGACAGCTCAAGCAGGCGCTGAATGACAAAATCACCCTGAGCATCCTGCATATCGATCAGATTCAGCCCCACCAGTTCCGGCTGAATCGGGTGCACCAGATTGACGCCATGCTTGTCATAAACAAAGAAGTAACCGTCACTGCCGAAGGTGATCGCCGCCAGCACGGCTTTGACCTGCTCCTGAGCTTCTTCTTCACTCAGATCGGTACGATTCAGAATTGGGGAGATACTGCTCATCGCCAGACTGACGTAATGCTGCAGTTCAGTACGTTTGGATTCGAGCAGATTGTGCTCAAAGATGGCGATCTCGGTTTCGCTCAGCCTTTTCACCTGTTGCGCACTGATCAGCGTGATACTGGTGGTCACCAGCATCAGAGGCACCAGCGCCAGCAGAAGAATTTTGGTTTTCAGACTCATATCAGCAGAACAACCCTACCTGTTTTTTAGCGGGCATCCTGCCGGTATTGTTTTTAGATGGAAGGCTATTGTCAGGATAATGCCGCCATCAGGCAAGACAGAAGAGTGCTTACGGACACTCTTTACGTAGAAAAAGGGGGATACCCCTACGTAGTTTTACGGAGGGATCGTGGAAATTTGAAGTGGATTTAAAGCAAGAGAGACGATTAGATATGGAAAAGTCTGCTCCCGATTTCAAAATGGCCCTCTATGTATGACCACCTGAAATATCGGGAGCAGTGCATCGATCCGGAAATCACTGTGCCGGCAGGCTGATGCCGGACGATGCCAAGGGAATCGGGTTGTTGCCAACCCAACCATGCAAAAAGAAGTTACTGATGTAAGCCGCTTGCAGTTGCGGCTCATATTCAGATCAGGTTTTCGTCTAATCTAAGCCGGGTTCTTCAAAACAACGCTCTTTATTCAAAACCCGCTCTTATCCAAAACCAACTATTTATTCAAAACCCATGAACTCGGGGAAGAACAGCAGCGCCAGCAATACCAGCACCTGCAGGGCGATAAACGGCATCACACCCTTGTAGATATCCATGGTGGTAACCCCTTTCGGCGCAACCCCTTTCAGATAGAAGAGACTGAATCCAAAGGGCGGTGTCAGGAATGAAGTCTGCAGGTTCATCGCAATCAGGATCGCAAACCAGGTCATGTTGATACCCAGAATCTCAGCAATCGGCACCAGAATCGGCACGATGATAAAGGAGATCTCCACGAAATCGATAAAGAAGCCCAGAATCATAATTACGATCATAGACAGCACTAGGAAGCCCCACTTCTCGCCCGGCAAGCCCAGCAGCAGCTCTTCAACCACCTCTTCACCACCGGTGTAAGAGAAGGCCATCGCGAACGCCGTCGCACCCAGCAGAATGGCAAATACCATCGCGGTGACTTTAACCGTTTCAATACTGCTGTCGAATACCATCTTCCAGCTGAACTGCTTGTAGAAAATTGCCAGCAACACCGCGCCGGCTCCACCCAGGGCAGCAGATTCGGTCGGCGTGGCGATACCAGCAAAGATTGAACCCAGCACCACCAGAATCAGCGCCAGCGGCGGCACAATGGCACGAATTGCTTTGAAGTAAAGCGCCTTACGGTCAACGCCCTCTTCCACCGGCATGGCAGGAGCAGCCTCAGGCTTCAGCCAGGTGTAGATCAGGATATAAACGATATAAGCCACAATCAGCAGTACACCCGGGCCAACGGCTGCCTGAAACAGATCACCCACCGGGATACCCATCACGTCACCCAGAATAATCAGAATGATAGACGGTGGAATAATCTGCCCCAGCGTACCGGACGCACAGATGGTGCCGCAGGCCAGACGCTTGTCGTACTGGTACTTCATCATCACCGGCAGTGAGATAAGACCCATTGCCACAACGGATGCACCCACAACACCAGTGGAAGCCGCCAGCAGCGCCCCCACCAGAATAGTGGAGATGGCGATACCGCCACGCACCTGACCAAACAGGGTACCCATGGATTCCAGCAGCTGTTCCGCCAGACGGGTTTTCTGCAGCACCAGCCCCATAAAGATAAATAGCGGAATCGCCATCATCACCGTGTTCTGCATGATGCTCATCACACGGAACGGCATAAAGGCGAACATATCCATACCTTCGGCAAATACACCGAAGATCAGCGCCACACCACCAAAGGTGAAGGCGACGGGAAAACCTAACAGCAGCAGCACCAGAGCCGCCGCGAACATCAAAATACCTGTCATGACGGTCTCCTACAGCTCTGTTTTGTGATAAATCGGTTTGTGGTGACCCAGAAGGGTATTCACAGAATTTAACAGCAGCCCCAGACCACTGACCGCCATAAAGCCGAAGGACACCGGAATAGCCGCTTTAATAATCCAACGATGGGACAAACCACCCGGATCACCACTACTCTCACCCAGCTCATAAGCTTCTTTCACAAAGTCGATACCGAACCAACCCACCAACAGGCAGAAAGGAAACAGGAACACCAGCGTACCCATCAGATCGATCCAGGCGCGGGCATTCGGCGACAGACGCTCATAGATCAGATCCACACGAACATGGCCGCCAGCTTTCAGGGTGTAAGGCACCCCAAACAGAAACATGGCCGCAAACAGGTGCCATTCCAGCTCCTGAAGGGCGATAGACACATCGTTCCAGAGATAGCGCGCCAGCACGTCATAAAAAACGTTTACCAGCAGCAGCAGAAATAACAGGGCAGAAAAAGTGCCCAGACGATCGGAGACCCAGTTAAGGCCATTCTCCAGTCGCACAAGCAGAGGCGCAGATGTCGGGGACATAGCTATTCCTATCGGGGCAAGGTGATAGTAGAAAGGGAAAAAGCGTCAGATCAGAAAAGAGCAACCCCAACCAAAAGGCACGTTCCGGTTGGGGTCACTGTATCAACAGGTCTTATTCACCCGCGATGGAATCCAGGTATTGCTTATCCGCAATGTTGGTCCAGGCACGAACCTGCTTCAGGTACTGAGCCTGAGATTCGATGATCTCTTTCGCTACAGGGTTAGCCGCTGCTTTCTCAGCCAGCAGTTTGTCGTTCGCAGCACGCATCGCTTCGATAACGTCAGCAGGGAAACGCTTAACCTGAATATTCGGGTATTCCTGAGTCATGGTTGCCCAGTTTTCGCCGGACGCGTGAGTCGACTGGATGTACATGTCATACGCTGCAGTACGCATCGCTACACGCAGGATCTCCTGCAGATCTTTAGGCAGCTTCTTCCAGCTACGCTCGTTGATCAGGAACTGCAGCTCAGTCGCTGGCTCATGCCAACCGGTGTAGTAGTAAGGAGCGATCTTGTGGAAGCCCATACGCAGATCCAGAGACGGGCCTACCCACTCCAGTGCATCGATGGTGTTACGCTCAAGAGAGGTGTACAGCTCACCGGTTGCGATGTTAGTCGGCTTAGCACCCAGCTCTGCCAGAACCTCACCCGCGAAACCCGGAATACGCATCTTCAGACCCTGCAGGTCTTCAACAGAGTTGATCTCTTTACGGAACCAGCCACCCATCTGGATGCCGGTGTTACCGCCAGGGAAAGACAGCATACGGTGACGCTTGTACACCTTCTGCATCAGCTCCATACCACCACCGTGGTAAAACCAGCCGTATTGTTCTGGAGCCGTCATACCGAAAGGCATCGTGGTGAAGAACAGGGTGTTAGGATCTTTACCCTTCCAGTAGTAGGAAGCGGTGTGGCCCATATCGTACTGACCACCTTTCACCATATCGAAAATCGCCAGCGGCGCTTTGTGCTTGTTGGAAGAATCGATGGTGATCTTCAGACGACCATTGGACATCTCTTCCGCCATCTTCGCCATGTTGCGTGGCGCATCACCGAAGATCGGGAAGTTAGTCGGCCAGCCTTCAGCCATTTTCAGTTTGTAAACTTTCTCAGCAGCCATCGCAGGAGCCGCAAGGAAGCTCAGGCAGGTTGCCGCTGCCAGTGCCTTCTTACCGAAGGAAATCTTTTTCAGAGCGCTAAACATTGTTTTTATCATCCTCAGCGTTTGTCGGAATGCCCGGCAGATCATCCGGCATCAGCCTTGTGGCTGGTTCAGACCTGCGGGTTTCTGGAACGGCTGAGATAGTTACAAAAACAAATATCCCCCACTATTCGGGTGAGTACGTAGCCACCCTGTTGAAACTACGCAACCGACTCCGTAGAACTACGTAGCCCGATTGGCGAACCTATCCGGCATTGTTTAAACTGATACAACAGCCAGCATCGCTAAAGCCATTGATTTTAAAGGGCTTTAAGCGAAAACCCTCTTTTATAAACACTCCGGAAACCACCTGATATGAGCTCCCTGCCCCGCCTCTACTCCTTTCGTCGATGTCCTTACGCTATGCGCGCCCGACTCGGGCTTTTGTTTGCCGGATTAAAGGTTGAACTGCGGGAGATCGTCCTGAAAAACAAACCCGCACCTATGCTGGAAATCAGCCCAAAGGGAACGGTTCCTGTACTGGAATTGCCGGATGACCGCGTGATTGAAGAGAGCCGGGAGATTCTGGAATGGGCACTGGCGCAGAACGACCCCGAAGGGCTGTTAGATGTAGATCTGCAGTTAGCAGCAGGGCTTCTGGATCAGAACGATGGCGACTTTAAACACTGGCTGGATCGCTATAAATACGCCGACCGCCATCCAGAGATGAGCCAGCAGGAATACCGCCAGCACGGTGAAGTGTTCTTAAAGGTTCTTGAGGGATTGCTGACTGACCGACCTTATCTGCTGGGGAACACCATCAGCATCGCCGATATCGGCATCATGCCCTTTGTCCGCCAGTTCGCCCACGTCGACCGGCAAACTTTTTACGCACTACCGTATCCGAAGTTGCAGCAATGGCTGCAGAACTGGTTAGAACATCCGGTATTTCTGCAGGCCATGACCAAGTTTGAGCCCTGGCAGGAAGGAGATGAAGTCGTGGTGTTTCCGGCAGTTTGAAGGGGTTCAACCTTCGGGTGGGTTACGTGGATTAGAGAGTTCATATAATATATAAAAAAATGAATATCTAATATTTAACCCTATGGAATTATAAAAGTTGAAAATTGAAGCAAATGACAAGGAAGTACAGGACATATTCTCACTAGGGTATTTCAAAATCCCACGGTTTCAACGCCCCTACTCTTGGGGCAACGATGAAGTTGAAAGTTTCTGGAAAGACACAATAATCGAGAACTCTGAGAATTACTTCATTGGCTCAATGGTTGTTTACCAAAATAAAAAGCCATACTTTGGCATTGTCGATGGTCAGCAGCGACTAACAACGATCACATTAATACTATCGGCAATCCGTAATGCCTTTATTTCTATAGGTGAGACCAACCTAGCCAAGGGAGTCCACAAATATGTAGAAAAGGCGAACATTGACAATGAAGATGAGTTTATTCTCAATTCGGAAACAGCCTACCCATACCTTCAAGACCACATTCAAAGTTTCAATGGCATAAACCTCTCATGTGATGTAGGTGTAGAAGAGAAAAAGCTTGAATCTGCGTTCAGCACTATATCAAGGCTATTAGATAAATACATCCCTGCGATCAAGGATAACTCGGGACAAGCCAGCCTATTTACAGACCATGAAAACTCTGCCGTACAAAAACTAAAAGCTATTAGAGACAAGGTATTATCATTAAAACTTGTTTTCATTCAACTTGAAAATGAAGATGACGCATACTTGATTTTTGAAACATTAAATGCACGAGGAAGAGACCTTACTACATCCGACCTTGTAAAAAATTTATTATTAAAAAACAAAAAAAGCACAAGTAAATCCATAGACCAAGCAAAAGAGTCATGGAACAGCATGGTTAAACATTTTGATGATGAAGCAGACTCCTCAACTTTAGACTCATTCCTGCTCCACTACTGGGTATCAAAACATAGCTATACAACAGATAAAAAACTTTTCCCTGAAATAAAAAAAATGATTAATGATGAACCGTCAGAGGCTCACAAGCTATTACTTGACCTTTCGTCATACAGCTCAACATATCGGGATCTACTAGCGCCAGAGCAACGCAAGTGGTCAAAAGAAGAACTACCAGTTAAAAACTCTCTTTTATCTTTAAATACATTTAAAGTAAAACAGCAAACAGCCCTAACACTAGCCCTACTCCAGAAATACGAAAAAAAGTCTATCTCATTAAGAGTATTAAAAAAATCACTAAACAAGATTGAAAAATTCCATTACTGTTTTAATGCAATAACATCGCAAAGATCTTCCGGCTCTGTTGCATCAAACTACTCGAAAATTGCAATCGATCTAACAAATGCGGATACCCAGCCAAAAATCCAATCAACACTAAAAAACCTGGACACATTTTTAAAAAGCAAAATGCCTGAGTTAAATGAGTTCAAAGTTAAGTTCAAGGAAATGCAATATGGAAACAAAAAGACTAAGGACAAAAAAATTGTAAAATACACCCTAGACCTGCTAACCCCTAAAAACAATGCAGGACTTACTATAGACAGCAATAGCTTAACCATTGAACATTTACACCCTCAATCGAAGCCCACAACAGATATAAATGAAGAAAGCATATACAACATTGGAAATTTAATACTTCTTGACAACAAAACGAACTCTAACGACTTAGAAGACAAGACGGTAAAAGAAAAAATATCCATTTTGAAAGGCTTAAACTTCCCACTTCAAGATATAGCTTTAAGTGAAGTAGAGTGGAATAAAATGGCTATTGAAAGCCGAGCTGACCTCATGGCAGAAAAAATTTATGCAATGTGTATCGAAGCGGTACAAAGACAGTAAACCAAAGCAACAGGGCATTCAAAATGAAATTAAATCCGCAAAGATGCAACTAACGAATGGCCTTGGCGTAAGCCATGAAAAAGCCCGAGCGATTGTGCTCGGGCGTATCAAAAAAGCCAGCAGGTAGGGCGCGACGCTTCTCCCCCCTTAACTCCGTATCTGTTCGATATACCTCAGCCACTGGCGGGCGTTCTTGCCGACATACTTGTCGGAATCCGGGTCAACGCTTTGCTCCGCCAGCTGGAATTTACCCTCGGCGGCTGCCACCTGTTCCTGCTGCAGCAGGACGATACCCTGCAGTAATAACACCTCAGCGGGATCTGCCGGATATTCGGCCAGCAGGGTATTCAGGGTTTCACCTGCGACCTGCCATTTCTTCTGTTGCATCTGCAGGCGGGCGATCTGTTTGTAAAGCTCCGCACTGCGTTCTGGGTTGTCTTTAACCGCAGTATGCGATGCCACCTGCTGCAAACTCTGCTCCGCTTTACCCCAGGATTTTGCCCGCAACCAAAGACCTGCAAGCTGTTCGGCAACCACCAATTGCTGCTCTTCAGATAGCGCTGTAAATACCGGCTGCTGCTGGGCATCTGCCAGTACCTGAGCGGCTTTCAGCGGTTGGCCGTTGGCATTCAGCCATTGGCTGAGTAACTGATAGTCGTTGGTGCGATCAAACAACTGCTGCTGCCATGCTATTCGCAGGCTGGCGACAGCCTCGGGATTAACAGCATCTTTGCGCTCATCCGTCGGCAGACGATACTGCAGCATCGCCAGCTGACGCCAGTGACGCATCTGGCGGGGTTGCTGAATCAGAATGCGCTTTTGCACATTTACTGCCTGCGGCCACTGCTCCAGTCGGGTATGCAGTCCTACCAAAAGTGCCAGCCAGGAAACCGGTGCGGACTCATGCCTCTTTACCGCTTCTTCAGCATTGGGCAGAGCTTTTGACCAGCTTTCCTGCTGGCTGTAAGCCTGCGCCAGTGTCAGATAGTGTCGCGCTTGTTGCTGATCTTCCGGGGTCTTAGCCAGCCAGTCTTCAAACAACAGGATGCCCTGATACAGTTCATCCTGCTGAATCATCAGCTGCGCCAACAAGCCCTGCAGATTCAGTTGATCCGCTTCCGGCAGCTGTTTCAGCTGCCAGGCGTTACGGATGGCGGTCAGCGCTTTAGCGTAGTCCGCCTCCTGCAGTTCAGCCTGTGCTAAAGCACGCCAGAGCATCGCCTGCATCAGCCTGGATACCTGCTTGCTCGAATCTTCCGGTGACAGCTGAGCCTGCACCAGAGTTTTCACTTCCAGCCAGCGCGCCTCGGTCTGCAGCGCCTGAATCTCCTGCAGCTGCTTAAACTCTGCTGGCGTCAGATTCGCTGCCTGAGCACCGCTGAAGGTCAGACTACTGGTGAGCATCAGCAGAAAAACCAGACCGGATCGGTACTGGCGCAGCCAATGGCATCCACTTGCCTGTCGGTTAAGAAAGTTCATCTTGCTTGCCCCCATATCCTTGTTTCCGTTCGCTGATGCTATTGAGCCAGTTTAAAGACCAGTGTCTGTCGTGCTCTGAAAGGTATCGCCTGCCCGCCCTGCTTTCTCGGCTGAAAGCGCCAGCGGGACAAGGCACGCATACTGGTGCGGTCAAATACCCCTTCCGGTGTGGCGCTGATCACTTTGATGGAGTCTTCCACCACATCACCGTTGGCATCCACGGTAAACTCCAGCACCACCTCACCTTCAAGACCGCGACGCAGCGCCTTACGGGGATAGCGGGGATTCACCCGACTGAGCGGCATGGGATTTTCAGCGATCTGAACCGCCGATTCCCCCGGCTGAAACTGAGAAAGATCCACATCCAGCTGAAAAGAGCTTTCCGCTGCGATATCCGGCAGATCGATATCCGGTGTTGGCGTTGTTGTAGGTGTGAGCGGCATGCTCATGTTCTGCAATGGCTGACTGATACTTGGCATCGCAGGCTTTTCAGGGGCTGGCTCCGGTGGTTCCGGGCGCGCCCGTTTACGCACTTCGGTTTCGCTTTCATCCCTGAGCATAAAAAAACTAATGTCGGCGCTGTTATCTTCCGGCAGCTCACGCATCTGATCCATCTGAACCATTTCTGCCAACAGAACAAAAAACACCAGCGTCAGCAGAAGACCAACGGGAACCGCCATCCAGGGCATCAGGCGGGCGCGCCAGCCTGATGCGGCCCGATCAAAAGAAACCTCACTCGCCATCGCGGGTTGCCACCGTATAGGTCACGCCAGCAAGGCGCAGCTGATCGATCAGCTTCACCAGATCGCCGGTGGTGCTTTTGCTGTCTGCCTGTACCACAACGCTCAGGCCGGGCTGTTCACTGCGCAGGCGTTCCAGTGTCGGGCGCACCATGCGCAGATCGGTCGCTTTACGGTCCAGCCAGACTTCACCTTCCGGCGACAGGGCAACCATCACCGCGCTCTGGGTCTGACCTTCGCTGGTTTTCGCCGACGGGCGATTCACATCGATACCCGCCTCGCGCACAAAGGAGGTGGAGACGATAAAAAAGATCAGCATGATAAACACCACATCCAGCATGGGTGTCATATCGATAGCGGCTTCTTCCTGCTGCTGGCTGAGAAAACGGCTCATAACGCGTACCTGTGTCTGAATAAGAGTGTCTGAATAAGAGCTTATAAAAAGAACGATTTAACCCTGCAGATCCTGCAGCAGATGACTGTTCAGCTGTTGCTGCTTGCGGTCACTCCAGCTTTTCAGATAGCTGTAAAGCAAAAGCCCGGTTACTGACACCGCCATACCCGCCAATGTCGGCAGGGTGGCACTGGCGATACCTGCTGCCATTAACCGAGGGTTACCGGTTCCGCTGACCGCCAGCACATCAAACACCTGAATCATGCCGGATACCGTGCCCAGCAAACCCAACAAGGGACACAGGGCGATCAGGCTACGGATCATGCCCAGACGCTCATTCAGTGCCAGCCGGAGATCACACAGGAAACTGCGTAAAAGCGGGTCTTTCCGGATCATCAGCAAGCAGGGGGCAGAATGATCTGCTTTGGAATAGCGCCCCGACAATTCAGCTTTTCGGTGCTGATAAAACTCCCGATAGCCACGAAAACAAAACCAGTAACGCTCTGCTAAAAGGCTGAACAGCAGCAGGCAAAGCAGCACAATAATCTGCATCACCCAACCTCCGGCCTGCAGAAACTGATCTAAGGTCAGCTGGTAGGCTTCCAGATCAAAGAACTGCCGCAGATAAAACCAAACCTCGGCCATGATCGATCAACCTGTTACCAGTTCTGAAACCGGTTTATCCTGCGGCTTTTTGACAGGCTCAACTGCGGGCTGCCAGATCATCAGCTGATTCAGCTGATTCAGCTGAGCCAGACTTTTCTCCTGCAGAATCATCAGCAAAGCGCGGCTCTGGCTGCTCAGAAGGCCATGACTGAACAGCATAGGAATCGCCACCACAAGACCAAAAACGGTAGTAATCAGTGCCTGTGAGATACCACCCGCCATCAGTTTGGGGTCACTGGTGCCAAAGAGGGTAATACTCTGAAACGTGCCGATCATGCCGGTTACCGTTCCCAAAAGACCGAGCAAAGGAGCCGCTGCCGCCAGTAGCTTCAGCATCGACTGACCGGACTCCAGTGCCGGCAACTCTTTCAACAGGGCTTCATCGAGCGTGCTGTTCAGGCTGTCGGACAGGGTTTCACTGGTGACAGGTTTGTCTTTGATCTGTTGCAGCTTTTGCTGACAGGCCAGCAGCACACGCCCCAGCGGATTATCCTCAGATGGCTGCTCCGCCTTCAGCTGGCGGGTGATTTTATGACGCACCAGATTCAGTCGAACCAGCTTATAGATAGCGGTCAGCAAACCCATTACACCCAGCGCCAGAATGATGTAGCCCACAGAGCCGCCCTGACGGATCTGATCCAACAGCCCTGGCTTTTGGCCGATCAGCG
Organism: Oceanospirillum sanctuarii; assembly: GCF_002150805.1. Taxonomy (GTDB): domain Bacteria; phylum Pseudomonadota; class Gammaproteobacteria; order Pseudomonadales; family Halomonadaceae; genus Oceanospirillum; species Oceanospirillum sanctuarii. The sequence continues at coordinate 28,680 of NZ_MTBA01000009.1, read as the reverse complement.
CCAGCAGCTGACCCGAACTGATATCCACCAGCAGGTACTCGCTGCTAGCCTCACCACCTTTGTCATCAGATGAAACTGCACTAAAAAACTCAGCAGCCTGTTGCTGGTGTGATGATTCCGGCTGCCCCGCCAGTACACTCAGCTGCTGTCGCTCCGGCTGCCAGTTCAGAAACTCGCCTTTGCTGCTGATGGCATTAAAGGTGCCAACCCTGACCACAGGCTGAGCCTCGATACGGCCATCGGTATCAGCAACTTCAGTATTAAAGTGGCTGATGGTGCCGGAATGGGTCATCTCATGCTGCAGCTGAAACCACAGAGTCTGCAGCTGTGCCATAGTGGGCACGGCTTTGTCGCTGGCAAAACTGAGAGATTGGGCACGACCTATAAACTCGGCTCCGACAAGAGAGGCCTGCAGCTGCTGGCTCAACTCTGCAGACTGCTCTTTCACCACGCCAAACACTTCCCCCAGCTGACCGGTACGCTGTTTAAGCAGCGTTTCCTGTTCAATCAGCTGTTCTTCGTTACGGTCAAACTGAGCCTTAAGACGCTCCTGTTCCTCAGCAGCACGCTGCAGACGGGTTTTAGCGGCTTTCAGCAGTGCTTCCTGCTGGGCTTTATCCTGTAAAAACAGCTGCAGACGCGCCTGTTGCTCCGCTTTATCTTCAGCGACAAAACCCTGTACATCCTTAAGCAGTTGCTGCTGAGCGGTTAGTGCCTGTAATGCCGGATTTAACTCCTGAGCAACGGCAGCACTGTCAGAGGCAATGGACACCGCTGACATGGAAAGAACCGGTAACAGGCAGGCGACGGAAAGAGATCGGATAAAACGCATAATCAGGCATCACCTTCAGAGGAATTTACAGTTGGAAGCGGTAAAGGCAGATTCAGCAGCTCAGGTACGATCTGCTGACGGGCCATGGCGATGGCATTTTTCAGTACGCGGTTATCCTCAGAATCCAACTGCTGCCAGCTTTGTTGCTGCGGCAACCAAAGCCCACCGACCAGACCATTGGCGGACTGGTAATAAAGCGCAACACGCCCCAGTCGCAGGAAGGTGACCTGACGCTCGCCTTCAGCGGTCATCACATTGCCTTCATAGGCTTCCAGACTGCGGCCGTAATCCGCCTCCACCTGATAGGCTTCCAGAATCTGACGATACTTTTCTGCCAGACTGACATCAGCCCGATCCAACAGGGTTTCCAGTCGGGCAACCCGCTGCCTGCGCTCATCCAACAGGAAAGGCTGATCCTGCGCCACAAAGCGATCCAACGTAGCTACCATGCGTACCAGCATCGGCAACAGAGAGCGGTCGGTTTCCTCAAGAGACTGAATCTGGCCATCGATACTGCTCAGTTCGAGTTGCTGGCTATTGATCAGCCGACTCAGCTGACGGTTATAGGCTTCGGTGGTTTCAGCCTGACGCAGCACCTGCTGGTATTCCTGATACAGCGCGCGACTCTCTGCGGAGAGATCATCCACTTTCAGCTGTGTCTCAGCACCGGAACGGTGGGACTGCTGAACGCTCGCAAGGCTTTTTTCCAGAGCAGAATTTGGGGTATCAGCAGCATGGGCTTTGGGCAGAGCAAATATCAGCCCGAGAAAAACCGTGCTCGCCATAAAAACCGGAGCACCGATGGCCTTAAGCAGATAGCGGGAAAGAGACATAGACAGATCCGTGTTGTGCAGTCGAAGTGTGAAAGAAGTCACTCAATAGAGATATGATATTGAGAAACACTACCTCTTGCAAATACGAATTACTATCATTTGTGTAAATTTAACGTAAAGCGCGTTGACAATACTTAGCCCTTGCTGAGCTCCATTGAAGATGTTTTCACTAGCTAAATCAGATTGTTAGGCCTTAACGAATTACACCACTAAAAAACCGCCTGACAGGCGGTTTTTTTGCTTAAGAACAATTATCGTTTCAAAAAACACTCTTTTGTCTCAACTCCTATTGGCATCGGCCAGCCATTCGGTAGACTGCAATGCCCACGTACTGACTACTGATAGAAAACCAAATAAAAACAATGATAAAAACAATTAAGATCTCTTCTCTGGGCATGGGACTGCTGATGCTCAGTCAGATAACGAGCGCTCAGTTCAGCCTGAATCCCATTGATATTTCTACCATCGAATACCCATCACTTTTCCAGAGTAAACCACAACCCGGCCTTGGCTACGGCGCAGCACAGGACATCACTACAGAGGCCTTTCAGGCTGCAGGCATCAGCGTTAACTACAGCTATCAACCGATGATACGTTCGGTAGAATCTGTGGTTGAGAAACGCTTTCCGGCAAACCTCGGCTCCATCAACTGGTTTATCAAAGATGGCAAGCAGGATGAGGTGAGAAGTGTCGATCTTCTCTATATCAACTTTAAACTGTTTTACCTCAAGTCCCATTTCCCGGATAAAGCCAGCCTGCCCTCATTTGAAGGTCTGAAAACCTATCGCGTCGGTAATGTTCGCGGCAGCTCTACAACTCCTGTGGTGCACTCTTTGGGCATAGAACCGGACTGGATCAGCACACTTGAGCTTAACTTCCGCAAACTTGAAGCCGGGCGGGTGGATTTCGCCATTGCCGGCGAGAAGGCCGGTTGGACTCTGATTCATCAGCTCAATATGCCGTCACAGGAATTCGCCACCATCTCAGATCCGATCCATGTCGTGCCCATCAGTCTGGTCTTTCATAAAGAAGCCGAGATGCTTCAGCGACATTTTGAGTTCGGACTTTGCACCATCATCAGAAATGGCCGCTACATGAAGATCATCCAGCGCTACTACCCGAACGAAGACAGCTTGCAGGACGCTGTGCTTAAACCGCTTTTGCCCCTGTACTGTTAGCGGCCTGCCATCGCTGTAACAAAACCGGATCACTTGATCCGGTTCTTAACTATCAACTCTCTCTTCCCAGTAAACCGACGCCTAAAAATGCATGCGCTGCATATATAAATCAAAGCAATTCATTTCATTAATAAATCAACAGCCATTAACGTTAATGACCCTAGCGCTAGTCCTACAAAAATAATTACGCGAGGTCATAAAGAACTCATGGTCAAAAAAAACGATAAAAAGCTGAATGCTGTCGATATCACTCTCTATACGGTATCTGCAGTTCTGCTGGTGGATCAGATCGCCATGTCAGCAGCAGTGGGACAGGGCGCTATATTCTGGTGGTTGGTAACCATCGTAGCTTTTCTGATTCCCAATACGCTGATTACTGCCGAAATGGGCACCACCTACCCGAAAAAAGGCGGTATCTATGCTTGGGTCAGGGATGCTTTTGGTGCCCGATGGGGCGGAAGAATTACCTGGCTGTACTGGATCAATATCGCGCTGTGGATGCCTGCGGTTTACATCATGTTCGCTGGCATTTTCTCTGCGCTCTTTATGCCGGAGATGTCTCTCAGTTCTCAGATTATTCTGGGCATCTGTATGTGCCTGCTAACCGCATGGATGAACTGTCTGGATCTGAAATACAGCAAGTGGATTCCTAATCTGGGGACGCCATTAAAGTTCATCATCATTCTGACGCTGGGCACAACAGGGATTCTTTACGGGCTAGAACACGGTTTTGCCAACGATATCAGCCTGACCAGTGCATTTTCTGAATTAGACGCGGGTCTCGCCTACCTGCCTGTCATCGTCTATGGCTGCCTCGGTATCGAACTGATCAGCGCAGAGAGCGATGAAATCGACAACCCTCAACGTAATATTCCAAGAGCGATGCTGGCCGCGGGCCTGCTTTCAGCTGCCCTTTATATTTTTGGTACTTTGGGCGTTTTAGCGGCTGTCCCCGCAGAAGAAGTTGATATGGTCGATATTCTGGCAACAACGCTGACGATGCTGTTCAGTGACACAGGGTTTGGCAATCTGATCGCCCAGATCATCGGTGGACTGACTCTGTTTACCCTGTTCTCAACCATGGTGACCTGGACGATTGGTGGCAACAAGGCGGTTTCTGAAGCGGCAGAAGCCAAAGAGATGCCAGCGATTCTGGCGAAAGTGCACCCTGATCATAAAGCTCCGGTAGGTGCTGCGGTAATGACCAGCGTGATCAGCTCTTCAATCCTGCTTGCCTACGGGGTTATGGCCTCAAACGCGGAGGAGTTGTTCTGGTCTCTGTTTGCTTTCAGCGCCACCATCTTCCTTCTGCCCTATATCGCTATGCATCTGGCCTTTATCAAGCTGAAGTCGTCCGACCTTAAAACGCCCCGCCCGTTCGTTGTCCCCGGAGGAAAAACCGTCGGTCTGGCACTCTCCCTGCTCTGTATTGGCATCCTCTCACTGGCAATTTTGCTTTTCTTCTGGGTTCCCGGAGAAGCCATTGACTGGAAAAATATGACCCAACTTGTGTCTGGCGTGGGACTGACACTTCTTATCGGAGAAGCCTTGCTGAGACGAAGTGAAAAGATGAAGCAAGCTGTCTCCTGCGAAACGGCAACCGCCTGATTCGAATCTTTCACCAGAGCCTTTTTTATTTTCGAGAGTTTTTGATTCGCAAGAGCCTCTTTGAAAAGCCAGATACAAAAAACCGGATCAGTTGATCCGGTTTTTTGTGTTCAGCGTCTGTAGACCGCTCAGATCTTTTTCAGAACCTTACGGAATACCGCCAGTTCTTCTTCGGTAAGATCACCGAACACTTTTTCCTGATAGTCTTCTGACAGCTGCCAGTAAGCTTCTGCCTGATTGGCACCTTCTTCTGTCAGGGTCAGGCTATCGTCCTGAACACTGATCCAGGCTTTGCGGGTCAGTTTCTCAACCGCCGGGGTCAGGTCCTGTTCCGGCATCAGCAGGAAGTCACCCATATCGCTGAAGCTTACAGTGCCCAGATCTTTCAGAATCATCAGCAGGCGGGCTTCGGCCACGCGCAGACCACTGGCCTGCTGCATTGGCCAGTAACCACGCTGGTAGCGTTTTACCGCGCTCAGCATCTGGTAGTAGAGGTTCTTATCCAGCAGCTTCTCACGATCAGCATCGGCTTTTTCTGCGGCGGCTTCGTCGATCTCTGCGGTTTTCTGAATCGCGCCCATGTGTGGCACAACAGCGGAGTAAGTGCCTCCGTGGTACAGCAGCGGCGCACGGCCGTAATCATCAAAGGCTTCTACCTTACCGATCAGAATCCAGTGATCACCACCATCCACTTTTTCATAGTTAGCGCACTGGAAACGTGCCGCGCAGTTTGGCAGCAAAGGCGCGTCACCCAGCCCCTTCTCATAATCAACGCTTGAGAACTTGTCATCGGACGGGCGGGCAAAGTGGTTGGACATATCGATCTGGTCGGCCGCCAGAATATTCACCGCAAAGTGGCTGGCGTTGTCGAAAACTTCAACACTGCCGGAGTTCTTCATGATGCTCCAGAGTACCAGCGGCGGATCAAGAGAAACGGAGTTGAAACTGTTTGCCGTGACACCTGCCTGCTGCCCGTCTTTTGCGGTGGCAGTAATTACGGTGACGCCGGTGGCGAAGTTGCCCAAAGCGCGGCGAAAGGCTTTCGGGTCGAATGCAGTAGTCATAGTCTTGGCCTTAGTCTTTACGTGTAAACAGTCTGACCTGTTATCTTTTTATGGTGAGTTACCACTAACTTTAGATGCTATTCCTGCATTTCGTCAGGGCACTCCCGATAAAACAGTGAGGGTATGGCGTAGCGATCTGCTTTATCGGGCGCGTAGCATTTACGAATCGCAGGCAGATGTCCAGCCCTAGGATGAACAAAGGGCAAACAGCTGAGCACGACTGCTGATACCCAGCTTTTCATAAGCGCGTTTGCGGTAGGTGATGACACTGCTGGGGGCGATATTCAGTTCGTGAGCCACCGCTTCGCTTTTCTTGCCCTGTAGCACCGCCTCACACACCTGTCGTTCACGATCTGAAAGAAACGCCAATGGCCCCTGACTGAGCTGAGACTGATTCATCTGATAGTGTTTACTGACGAGCAAACCCAGCAGCTGACCGATCGCCTGCTGCTGATCTGCCGGTATCACCTGATCAAAGTCGGATGCCCGACGATAAAGATTGATATAAAAGTTGCCCGCTTCGCTGCCATAAATCACCGAGAGCTTGTCCTGAAAGCCCGGCTCATCAAAGTAGCGTTTACGATAATTCGGCCCCATCTCCCGAATCAGATCCGCATACCGGATCAGGCTCACCTCCCCCGGCTGACTGCTTTTAAACAGCGGAAAATTCGGGTCTTCCAGATAACGGCGTTCGGTCACATAGGATTCCGCCAGATTCTTACCGGAGGCATCTTTAATAAAGTCTTTAAACAACAGAGTGCTGACCTTCTTGCCATCGGCACAGAAAAAGATCATGCACTGATCCGCCCCCAGCTCCTGATGCAGCCAGTTGAGAAAGGGCTCAAAAAAGCCCGACTCACCTAAAGCGCAGAGCAGTTGCAGCTGCCCTTGGGTCGGTTGCCAGTTGACCTTTTCATCGGATTCAGACGTGTGTTCAGGGAAGCTGTCAGAAGTGCGTTCAGCCAAGCCGTCAAAAGAGGGTTCGGAAGAGTCATTTGGGTTTGCAGCATCGTTAGCAGTCATGGTGTTTCTTATTTTGTGTTTTATGGGGTGGGATAAGCGAAACAGGATAGGAGAAATATCAGACACAAAAAAGCCCGGTATTCGGCACCGGGCAAAACAAGGTGAGAACAGCTCCAAAGAGACCGTTCCCCAGACACAATGAAGATCATCGATGCAACTCCCCGGGCTTTCCGGCAAACCGATGGCAAGGGCCGGAAAAGCTCAGGGTAAAACAAGGAAGGGTTAAACCGCTTCCAATACCTTACGGAAGGTTGCCAGCTCTTCTTCAGAGAATTGTCCGAAGACCTCTTTCTGACGTTCGTTGGCAATATTCCACAGGGTTTCTGCCTGTTCGACACCTGCGGTCGTCAGGCTCAGCTGGTCATCTTTACGGGCCAGCCACTCTTTACGGCACAGGGTTTCAACCGCTGCCTGCAGATCGTGATCCGGCATGCCGATACGCTCTTCCAGATCCTGAGTGGTCAGGGTGTCGAAGTCGTTCAGGGTCAGCAGCATACGGGCTTCAATGGTGCGCAGACCGGTCGCCAGCTGCATCGGCTGGTAACTTGCCTGATAGCGTTTTACCGCCTGCAGCATCTGGTAGTAGAGGTTATCCGCCAGACGCTTATCGTTTTTCGCCTGACCGGCATCAGAGGCTTCGGTCTCTTTCGGTTTAACACCGGCGTGAGGAATCACTGCGGAGTAAGCACCGCCATGATACAGCAGAGGCGCACGGCCAAAGTCATCATAAGCCACCACTTTACCGATCAGAATCCAGTGGTCGCCACCGTCAACTTTCTGGTAGTTCTCACACTGAAAACGTGCCGAGCAATCCTGCAGCAAAGGCGCATTACCGGCACCTTTCTCGTAATCGATACCCGCGAATTTATCATCGGATGGACGGGCAAAGTGGTTAGAAACAGGAATCTGATCCGCCGCCAGAATATTCACCGCGAAGTGGCTGGCGTTGTCGAACACTTCAACACTGCCGGAGTTCTTCATGATGCTCCACAGCACCAGAGGTGGCTCAAGGGAAACCGAGTTAAAGCTGTTAGCGGTTACGCCGGTCTGAACACCATCAGGAGTGCAGGCAGTGATAACGGTAACACCGGTGGCGAAGTTGCCCAGTGCGCGACGAAAATCCCGTGGGTCGAATTCAGTACTCATGGTTGTTGTCCTGTTCTTGCTTTTATTCTGTGAAGGGTCACAGGCCTTTGCATTAGGGCGAACTGACAGGCTGATGGGAGCTGAGCACCTGCCAGTTCTTTTTAGGAATAAGAAAGCCGACCAATGATGGTCAGGTGATCCCCGGTCTGTTTTAACCGGAACCGATATCAGAAGTGATCAGTTATAAGGCACCAGAAAAACCGCAGCTGAACTGGTCAGAGGCATACTGACCTGAGCTTCCAAGTGACCGGTTCCTGAGGGCGCAGAAACCGACGACTGCAGATCTCTCGTCCGATCTGAATAAGAAGGCCCGAAAGAGGAAGGCTGTTTCAGCAGCTGAAGTTTGGCCAGAAGTGTTTTCATGATGATCACCCCGTCAGAGGTTTCAGAACCCGGTCTGCCGGAGGAACAGCAGACCGGTTTTGCCCGGCTGAAGGGTGTCCCCCTCAGCCGGAGGTGATGCTTACAGCAGGGACGGATCAGGCTCCAGACCCAGCAGCTCACGGCCGATGATCTGTGCACATACGTCATAGTCAGTGTAAGCGTGAGCGGCAGTCATGTTGGATTCGCGCCACAGACGCTGAGCTTCACGGTCTTCATACCAGTTAGAAGCACCCATAACAGCCCACAGACGATTCACTGCTTCAACACACATTTTCACAGCGTAAGCCTGATTGGTACGCCAGTGTGCCAGTGTGTAGCGATCAGGATATTCATGACGCTCACCGTACTCTTTGTGCTCGTTCCAGGTTTTTTCCATAAATGCACGGGCAGCACACACCTGCTGATAAGACTCAGCGATACGCAGCATCGGAGGTACAGAACCATCAACCTTGGCACCTGTGTACGCACGGACACGGTTTTTGGTCAGGTCTTTGTAGACTTCGATCATGCGCTCAGCAACACCCAGACTCATGGAGGCAAAACCAGAAGCGAAGTACGGGCGGTACGGAGTATGGAAAATCTTGCTGTCCGGATACAGCTCACGACCGGCATGACGGCCTTCCATCATATCGCCTGCTGCCTGAATGCGGTGCTCAGGAACAAACACGCCTTCAATGCGGGCAGTCTTAGTACCGGAACCCTGCATGCCAACAGAGTACCAGTCGTCGATAATGGAGAACTGGCTGCGTGGAATAACGGCGAAGCTGTAAACTTTCTCGTCGTTAACGATGCGGTTCAGGCCCACAATGATCCAGTCTGCGTGGTCAACACCGGAGCTCCACTTCATATCACCAGTGAAGATGATGCCGCCTTCAGTTTCTTCATACTTACCAAATGGCGCGATAGAAGAAGAAGCCACTGCATCCGGGTTTTCGCCCCAGAACTCTTCCTGAGCTTCTTTATTGAACATCGCCATCTGATGGTTGTGGGTACACAGCAGGCTGTAAGCCCAGGCTGTTGAGCAGCAGGCACCAGCCAGCGCTGCGATACAATCGGTAAATTCCGGCAGGGAGATTTCCAGACCGCCGTATGCCTTCGGCAGGAATGCACGGTTCAGACCGATGCCGTGCAGCATGTCGATGTTCTCCTGAGGAACCTGACGCAGCTCTTCTGCTTTGCTTGCATTAGCGCGAATGGCAGGCAGGATTTCCTGCAGTTTTTCCAGCATAGGATTATTCTGTTTCATGAGATTGTACCCACTAATTGTTGTTGTAGTCGTCGGACGCAAACTGCTTAAGCAGCGCTTGCGCCGGGTAGAGAGGCAACGTCCCTTCAAATCCCTACCCTCTTTGTTGAATTTATTATGGACACAAGACTCATGGCTAAACATGACATTTTCTCGCTAAAAATGGGACTTTTCTCTTTCACTTCCCATCTCTAGCTCAGATCACTACCTCACAAACAGAAAAATCCACTACTCAGGCTTAAAGCCCGTGACCTACGCCCCGTGACCTAATAGCACCTGACTCAACAACACAAATCCCCCCATACCCAGTACCGTGGTCAGCAACACATTTCCGGTTAAACGGATAATCACAACGCAGAACAAAGCTGCGATGAGATAGGGATTGTCCCAGGCCAACCAAAGCTCGGGGGACTCAGAACCCGCCTGTTCCGGCAACAGCACCACGGGGGCTGCTATCGCGGTTAACACCGTAGGGGCTGAAAAGTGCAGAAAACGCTCTCCTTTAGCAGATAGCTTAATCGGCAGTTTCGGCTCCAGAAACAAATAACGGCTTAAAAAAACCAGTGCTGCCAGAATGCAGATAATCAGAAAAGTCATCGGGTTGGCTCCTCTGATGTTTCAGAACAACTAGAAGCTTCAGAAAAAGCACTCTGGGATTCACCTAACCTTTCTTCACCCGACATGCTTTCAGCTATCTGGTCAGCCAGATAACCCGCGCACATTCCACCCAGCGCAGCCAATGCTAAAGCACCGGGAACGACATACAGGTGCAACATGACCGACAGCAACAGGGCGACAAAAACCGAAATTGCCACCGGCCAACCGGTAATCTGAGGAACGACCAAGGCGATAAAGGTCGCGGCAACCGCAAACTCCAGCCCCCAATGACTCATCTGCGGGAAGTGATTGCCCAACAGGATTCCAGCCAGGGTTGCCAGATTCCAGATCAGGTAAAAACTCAGACCGGCTCCCAGTGCAAACCAGCGATCAAACTCAGGTTCTACGGCTGCAGATTTATCAGCGGATTTCTTCGCAGATGAACCCTGTTCAGATGGGCTCAAACCAGATGAAGACAGCGCAAAAAGTTCATCGGTCAGAAGGAAACCCAGCACCAAACGCCAACGCAGTGGCAAAGGGCTGATTCGGCTTCGCATCGCCACGCTGTAAAGCAGGTGGCGGGAAGTAATAAAGAACACCGTTACCAGGAGCGCCAGTAAACCCGCGCCACCACTTAACATACCGATCACCACCAACTGGGCGGCACCAGCGAACAAGATGGCCGACAGCGCCTGACTCTCCCAGAGGGTAAAACCCGCATCAATAGCCAGTGACCCCACCAGCACGCCCCAGGGCAATACCGCTATCGTCAGCGGCGACATCGCCAGCGCGCCACGATTAAAACGACTAAACGGACTGAGCGGATTAAGCCTGCCCAACCGACTGAAGGTATCTGGAATCATCACAACCTCTAAACGCACAAAGACAGAAAAAATGAGTAAATCGAGGTTTGAGATTAGAAGAATTGAGGGCGGGAAAACTTGGATAAAATTGCTCAGGTGGGGCAAAGGTCAGATCAGAAACCAAAACTCTGGCGGTACTGTTTAGGCGTCACGCCCATCGCTTTTTTGAAGTGGCGGTGCAGATGGCTCTGATCGTGGAAACCACTGCTTTGTGCAGCATCTGCCAGTGTCTGGCCTTTACGCAGAAACTGACGGGCAAGACGCAAACGCGCCTGTACCTGATAAGCATGGGGCGGCAGGCCAAAGGCTTTACCGAAAGCTCGAATCAGGTGATACGGGCTGAGGTTAGCCAGTTGTGCCAGATCTTCCAGAGAGATATCCGCTTCCGGAAAATCATCCAGAAACTCTTTCACCCGATGCAGCTGGGACTGCACTTTGGTTTGCGGGCCTTCCGGCAGACGGGAGCGACCGTGGCGGTGAATCAGCTTCACCAGAAAGGCATACATCAGACTTTCCCGCAGCAGCCGGTTATCTGAAGTTTCCAGTACCTCAAACAGCTGGCGGAATTGCGCTGCCAGTTCGGGGTCATGCACCACAGGTTCCGGGAAATAGGGTGTCACATCTTTGAAGCTGCCCAGCTCCGCGCAGACGCTGTTGAGCTGCTCCGGCAGCGGATACATCGCCTTGTACGCCCAGCCGCCATCAGCAGCGGAATGGCCGTTATGCACCTCATCGGCATTCACCAGAATGATGCTGTCCTGGGGGGCGATATGGTTACCACCGGTACGATAAAAACACTGCGCACCTTCCTGAATCACGCCAAGGGTGAAGCCTTCATGGCTGTGGCGGGAGAAGTTCTGCTTTTTATAACGGGCGTTCAGAAGCTCAACACCACCCAGCTCTGCAGCGGTATTGAATACGGCGCTCTCTTTATCAGGCAAATTGGCTTTCTCGGGCGAATTGGCTTTATCAGACAAATTGGCCTTTGTCGATAAATCAGCTTCTTCGGCCGGAATGTTCTCTTTAGTCATAAAAGCAGGTTTGCAGAACGAATGGTCGTTTCCCAACGGAGGTTGATTGAGTCTAACTCATACCCGAATAAGTTTTTTGTACAAAATTGCTCAGCAGACCGGTAAAAAACAGGCACAAAAAAGGCAGCCATCAGGCTGCCTTTTCAGTTTCCGTGGTCAACAGGGCTTAGCCCGCTGCCGACCGGAAGGATTCCACCATCGGCGGGATACCCGGCAGCATACCTACTGCGGCCATCACCACACAAAGAACCACGAAGGTGATGCATGGGATGATCCAGCGATCTGTGTGGCGCAGTTCACGACCACGCTCTTTGTCACCAATCAGACCTAGGTTATCCAGCAGCATGGTCAGAGACCAGCCAAATACCGGGTTAACAAAAGCAGAAGCAAACATCACGATACCCGCAGACTGAGAAGTCTTGGAGTCACGGGTCATCTGCATACCGGCTTCCAGCAGCGGCAGGAATACACCCACCAAGAGAGCAACACGCAGAACCGGAGGCCATACCGCCAGATCCATCGGGTAACCCCAAAGAGCTGCAACCACACACAGGATACCTGTCATGACCGCACCGGCCGGAATCGGACGCTTGGCGATCGCCGCAGGGATCATATAAGTCCCCCAGGAGGAAGCCAGGTTACCACCACCCATGGTACTACCGACCATCTGACGCAGAGACGCAACCGCCATGGTGTCGTCTACGTTCATCAGTACTTTTTCTGCTTTTTTCGGGTAGTTCAGTTCCTGGAAGACACGGTGACCGAGGAAATCCGGCGACCACATAGCAACCGCCAGCACAGCAAAAGGCGCTACCGCAATAAAGTGATGCAGTTCAGGCCAGCCCATCTGCCAACCGGTATCTTCACCCCACCAGTACGACGGATTCAGGTTTGGAATACCAGGCTCGGTGACAAACTCGAACGGTGCGCCCAGAGCCAGAGCGATCACCATGGCAAGACCTGAGCCCAGCGGGATCGACAACCAACGCATCTGAATACGTGCCAGGAAGGCATACATAAGTACCGTCGACAGGATCACCGCAAAGCCGACATAACCCATACCGATACCGTTTGCCCAGTCGAACAGTGCATTGACCTGACTGATCATACCGACAGCACCGAGGTAGATCAGAAGACCGCCCCGCACCCCTTCGCCGGTCAGTACCATCAGCTTACTGCCGCCTTTGGTAACACTGAGGAAGAGACCTAACAGTCCCACCATGACACCCAGCGCCATCGGGTGACCACCGGAGGCCACAATCAGCGGGATCATAGGAATCATAGGGCCGTGAGTACCGGCCAGGTTGGCATTCGGATTGAAAATACCGGAGAACAGAATCACGAACAGCAGGGCTGCGATCAGCATCTCAAAACGGACGTTTTCAATCACAAATTCAGGAGACAGTCCCATCGGTGCGGCGAATGCGGCAACAACAGCCGCCACCATCACAATTTTACCGATGGTTGCTGCCAGCGCAGGTACGAAGTCTTCCATTTCAAAGTGATAATCACGGAATGGCAGATTCAGGCCCCAACGCTTGGGATTCATAATGGTGAGTTCGTGCTCCAGATACTCCGCACGGGAGGAGAAGCTTTTACTTGGCTTACGTTGCGAGCGGTAACACGCGTCTGTTGTGTTGTCTTTAGACTCTTGCTCAGAGTGTACAGAATGTGTCATCGGGATCTTCTTTGTTGTGTTTGTTGAAAATGACAGCGCTTAAGTACGCAAAAAATCAGGTTAAAAAGTTCTTCCGTGACAACCTGTTATCTCCTACCGTTCAGTAGGCAGCGGGCAAGAATATGAAAATGACTCATTGGTCGCAATCCGACCTATGTCTTTGCGACCAAGGTTGCACAAAGCAGATGATCCGCACTCTTTTAATTAAGTCGATTCAAATATTTGAAAGAAATCTATACTCTGGAAAGGACTGCATAAAACATCGCAGCGCACCCTGAACACCAACAACAGTTAACTGGGGCAATGCCATGGCAAAACCGATTCCTTTAATCCTGCATCGTCTTCCGCTGATATCGCTATTCGCTTTGTTGCTGAGCAGCCTGATGCTGCTCTCCCCCGATATCAGCCGTGCGGATTCAGATAAGGCTTCCACCCAATCTTCACCACAACCTTCGACACAACCTTTGTCACAACCGTCTGCTCAGCCGGACAAACCCATGTTGGTGCTCTATCACCGCCCTGCGGATCACCCCGACGATAAGCGCCCTAACTATTTCACCGGTCTGTTACGTCTGGCACTGGATAAAACCGTGGAAGATTACGGGCCTTATATGCTCGGCCCCAGGGATGAACCTATCAATCAGGAACGCTCTTTTATGATGGTCAGCCAGAGCAAGCTGGATGTGACCTGGGGCATGACCAGCGGCATGCGGGAGATACGCACCCAGCCGATCCGCATTCCTCTGATGAAGGGTTTACTGGGCTATCGCATGATGCTGATTAACCGTAAACGGGCGGTTGAGCTTTCAACACTGGATACCAAAGAGGAACTGAACCGCTATGTGATGATTCAGGGCAATGGCTGGCCGGATGTGGCGATTCTGAGAAAGAACGGTTTTCCGGTGCGCACCCACACCCAATACGCAGGCCCCTTCGAGATGATGCGAAAGAATCGTGTTGATCTCTTCCCCCGAAGTATCGCCGAGGTCTGGCTGGAGCTGGAGCGGGATATCACCGATGGCCTGATGCTGAAAGAGGATCTGGTGCTGCAGTACGTTAGCCCCATCTACTTTTTTGTCCCCCTAGAGCGGGTTCATCTGGCAGAGCGGATCGAAACCGGTCTGGAAAGAGCGATCGCCGATGGGAGCTTTGACCACTATTTCCGCACCCGTCCGGAGCTGAAAAAAGCCCTTAATCTGCTCAACAATACCGATTACACCCTGATCAAACTGGAAGGCCCGGAACTGCACCCGAAAACACCGCTCAACCGGCCTGAACTCTGGTTTAAACCGGAGCGGGATGCTGCCCCTGCTGATACGAAAGAATGACTAAAAAAGTGATCTTAAAGGTGATTAAAACCACGATTAATAATCCACCAGAAAAACCGGCAGGGATTCGCTAGAATGCCCGCCCCCCGAAGATATAAATCGCGAAAGCGAATAGCGAATAGCGAATAGCGAATAGCGAATAGAAAAGAGTGGAGAAAGTTATGACACATTCCCGGACGGCTTCTGCCACTGACCTGAGCGCCCTGATTCAGGCTCTGCCCAAAGCAGAGCTGCACCTGCATCTTGAAGGTTCTTTTGAGCCGGAACTGATGTTCCGACTGGCTCAGCGCAACAACATCACCCTGAGCTACGACTCCGTAGAGGCTCTGAAAGCGGCGTATCAGTTCAACAACCTGCAGGAGTTTCTGGACCTTTACTATCAGGGCATGAATGTGTTGCAGACCCGTCAGGATTACTACGACCTGACCCGCGCCTATCTGGATAAGGTACACAGCCAGAATGTGCGTCACGTCGAAATCTTCTGGGATCCACAGGGGCATCTGGAGCGGGGTATCGACTTTGCCACTCAGATTGGCGGCATCCTGCAGGCGCTGAAAGAAGCCCGCAGTCAGAACGGCATCAGCTACCGTCTGATTATGTCTTTCCTCCGCCACCTCTCTGAAGAAAGCGCGTTTGAAACTCTGGAACTGGCCAAACCTTATCTGGATGAGATCTACGGTGTGGGTCTGGATTCTTCAGAAATGGGGCATCCGCCGGAGAAATTTGAACGGGTCTTTGAGGCCTGCCGTGAACTGGGTCTGAAGATTACCGCTCACGCCGGTGAAGAAGGCCCGGCGGATTATGTCTGGCAGGCGCTGGATCTGCTGCAGGTAGATCGTGTTGATCACGGCAACCGTTCGCTGGAAGATGATGCCCTGATCGAGCGACTGCGGGATTCTCAGATGGTGCTGACGGTGTGTCCGCTATCCAACCTGAAACTGCAGGTAGTGAAAGATCTTGGAAACCACCCGATTCCGACCATGCTGAAAGCCGGTCTGAAAGCCACCATCAACTCAGATGATCCGGCGTATTTTGGCGGCTATATGAATGAGAACCTGATTCAGCTGCAGCAGGCGGTAGGCTTAAGCGCCGATGATATCATCACCCTGACCCGAAACAGTATTGAAGGCAGCTGGGCAGAAGAAGCCCGTAAAAAGGAGCTGTTGGCAGAGCTGGATCGAGTGGTGGCTGAGTTTAACTAGCCAAACATCAGAAGCGGAAATTTATAAACGGCTGGCTTATAAAAAGGGCTGGCGGATAAACTGCTTTGCAGTGTATTCGGCAGCCCTTTCTCTTTTGCCTGAAGGCTTTGGGTTATCACCAGCTGTCTGAGATTGAGTTTCTGATCCGGGTTTGTCCTGAGCCTGTTCTTTCTTACCATCATTCTTTTTCTTGCCATCATTCGGTTAATCATCATCGTTTTGTCCGTTTTCATTACATCACCTTACCGCGCAGAGATTTAATCTGGCCGCGCTGATTCTTTTTATCCATCCGCTTGTTCTGTGAACTGCGACTGGGCTTGGTTGGACGTCGGGTTTTCTGAACCTTGGTGGCATCCAGAATCAGAGTCTTCAATCGCTCCAACGCGTCCTCCCGGTTCTTCTCCTGAGTGCGAAACTGCTGGGCTTTAATCACCAGCACACCCTCTTTACTGATCCGGCTGTCTTTCAGTGCCAAGAGGCGCTCTTTGTAGAACTCCGGCAGACTGGAAGCCCGTATATCAAAACGCAGATGGATCGCCGAGGACACCTTATTCACATTCTGACCACCGGCCCCTTGCGCCCGAATGGCCTGCAGTTCCAACTCCTCATCGGGAATGGAAACGGCATTTGATAGCTGTAACACCTGAGTGCTCCTTATCGCTGTTTATAGAGAACTGAAGAGCACAGAAAGCTCTGCACTCTTCAGCGGTGCGTACGATACGCCCTATAAGCGACAAGTCAATTCGTGATGGTGAGAAGCCAGCAAAATATCAGCTATCGGGAGCAGGTATCGCCCGCTTGCGGATATCCAGCCAAAGGGCGATCAGAAACCAGCCCGTGAGGAAAAGTGCCAGCACTTCCGGTGTTTCAGCGACATACATCACCTCATCACTTAAGAGTGCGGTTCCTGCGATCAACAGCAGGTAGTAAGGCAGGTTGATCAGGCCGGAGAGCCAGACCACTTTAAAGGGATGTCGGCTTGCCCCCTGGGCAAACATATAAAACGCCAAGGCATTGGTATGCAGCATCGCCAGCAGCAGGTTACGCAGGGAGTAATCCTGATGACCGCTGCAGGCAGGATCACCCCAAGCACGCCCCAGCCCGTAATTGATGCATGAACCCAAGGTCGCCGCTGACACCATCATCAGGGTCAGCCAGAGCATATCGCCAAAGTCGGGATCAGAGAGTACGACGATCACCACGGCAAAAAACTGACCGGGGAAGTAAAAACCCAGATAGATGATGGACTCTGCCAGAATAATCAACAGCAGTAACCAGCTTCGGCTATCAGCCAGATTGGCCTGCAGTTGGGTAAGAATCTCTTCCCCCGGTGGAATCCAGCCGAGACTGACCAGCACCGTCAGTAAGCTGAAGGCGATAATGGCAGAAAGGGGTAACAGTGAGTAATAACGCATAAGCATCTCCGTGGCTTATGCGTCTTACGAGCTGTCGGAAAAGCCGGATCAGTCGTCGAAGCGGTATTGGGTTTTCCGGGTAGGTTTCAGCGGGTCTAACAAACGATCCAGCCCGTGGATATGCAGTTCCAGCATCAGCGCCAGCAACTTACCCAACTCCCCTTTCGGGAAACCCTGCTTGCTGAACCAGAGCAGATAAGGCTCCGGCAGATCCGCCAGAATACGCCCCTGATATTTACCGAAGGGCATCTTCATCTGGGCGAGTTTCAGCAGGTCTTCCTGATCAAAGTTCAGCTCTGGCATCATGGTTTTGTTATTCCCTAAAGGTTTCCTAAGGTGCTTACAAACAGGAGGGCTATGATACGGTGATTACCCTTCAAGCTGAACCTGAAAAAACAGTCAGGGCTATGCTAGGCTGTTGAAAAACCGACAAAAGCAACGGCAGAGATACGAGGCAAGCATGTCACAAAAAACAGTTCTGGCTTTTGATGTTTACGGCACCCTGATCGACACTCAGGGGGTATTGGATGCCCTGCAACAGGTGATGGGTGATACCGCTCCCGCCTTCTCAAAACTCTGGCGGGAAAAACAACTGGAGTACTCCTTCCGACGTGGCCTGATGCGGGATTATGTCGATTTCTCTGTCTGCACCCGACATGCGTTGGACTTTGCCTGCCAGGCACTGAAGCAGCCCCTTGAAGAGGCGGTTCGCAACGAACTGATGGCAGTTTACAAAACCCTGCCCGCTTTCCCCGATGCCCTGGCAGGACTGGAAGCCGCCAAAGCAGCAGGACTGACCTGCTACGCCTTCTCTAACGGCAGTGCTGCCGCTGTGGAAGGTCTGCTGGCCCATGCGGGTATTCGGGACTTTTTCGCAGGGGTAATTAGCGTTGAGGTTCTGCAAACCTTCAAACCTAACCCGGATGTTTACCAGCATCTGCTGAATACCGCAGAGGTTAACGCCGAAAACGCCTGGCTGATCTCCGGCAACCCCTTTGATGTGCTGGGCGCACTTAACCACGGCATGAAAACCGCTTGGGTTAAACGCTCTGACGAAGCGATCTTTGATCCCTGGGGGCCGGAGCCGACTATTGAAACTAGCAGTATTATCAACCTTGTAAATCAATATAAACAAAAATACAAAAAATAATATCCCAAAAAACATAGCCTAAATATACTCCTATATTCTTTAGCATAAGATGCTAACCCAACGTTATCTGGTAATATTCCTGTAACAACAACAGAATATTTTATCTACCGATCAAATAGCCCACCAAACTTAGAACAAAAACTCCAAGAATGTTTGATTTTGTCAGTAGAAATTAGGGTTCCCCCTAATTCTTTATTGGCATCCGTCATGTAGGATGCCCAAAATTTCACAAGCAGCATATTAATCACTGTATTAATGGAGTAAGAAGTTGAATCAAGCTCAAAGAATGTCAGCCCCTCTATATGAGCTGGGATCTGTTGCAATGGTCATGGATCAGATGGACATGGGCTTTATTCACATTCATCTTGATAATAATATTTCTATTATTTCTTTTAATGATAAATTTAATTCAATTGCAAAAAAATATAACAAGTCAAAAAGTGAGCTATCTCTCTGGTTTTCTGATTTGGAAAGAGAAAAAATCGGAAACCTTATCAACAACCAGGACAATGCCTCAGTATTTGAAAGCGAAGAAAGACTAGACGATGGTAGCTTGTTAAAACTGGAATGGGCTATTAAGTCTTCACACTCAAATTTTGCCATCCTTGCCGTGAGAGATATTAGTTGGAGAGAGAAATATAAAGACCAGTGGCTACTTTTTGAACGTATATTCCACTCCAGCCATTCATCTGTAGCGATAACAGATGCAAATAACAGAATAATAAAAGTAAATAAGCGCTTCGAAGAACTATCTGGATACAGATACGAAGAAGTTATCGGATTTGATCCTGGTTATTTTAGCTCTGGAAGACAAGATAAAGAGTTCTACAGAAATCTTTGGCACAGCCTGATTAATGACGGCTTCTGGTCTGGAATAATCTGGAACCGAAGAAAAGATGGTCGTGAGTACCCCGAACAAAAAACGATATACACCGTTAAAAATGATGAAGGTGAAATTACCAATTATTTTTCCTCCGGTACGCCGGTACTTTACGACGATGTCACATCACTGTCGGCATCGCTCGCACCATGCCAAAGCCATAGCATCTTAGGTCAGGAGGGCATCATTGGGAGAATCAATGAGCATCTCAACAAGCAAAAAGATGCAATTACCGTCTTCTATATCGGTATAGATAAAATGAATAAGCTAAACCGCCACGGCGGTATAGCTTTGGGCGATCACGTTATTAGAACAACCCTTTCCAGGCTAACAGATACATTTACACCTAAAGGACTTATTGCACGATCAGTTGGTGACGAATTTATAGTTGCAGCACCCTACATTTCAACACCGGATCAAGCAGCATCTGTTTCACAGCACCTGCTGGAGACGCTTCGGGATAGTGTCGAATACCAGGGAATTGAATGGAAGTTTACGGTTAGCATCGGAATAGCCATTGCTCAGAAAACGGATCGGCCTAAAAACATTATCGAATCTGCTCACATAGCAATGCACCATGCAAAGGAGCAAGGCGGTAACTGCTCGCAGTTTTTTGATCTTCAAATTCAGCAGGAAGCCAATGATAGTATTCTGCTGGAACACGAGTTACACAACGTCCTATACAAAGGCGAGCTGTCGCTGCATTACCAACCCATAATCAATGCAAAAACTGGTGATATTTTCTCTGCCGAAGCCCTGCTCCGTTGGAACTCCCCAAAATTTGGGCAAGTCCCCCCGGACCGCTTTATTCCTCTGGCCGAGCACTGCGGGATTATCAATGACCTCGGATTCTGGGTGGTCGAAGAGGTTTGCCGGCAACTTGCAAGATGGGGTGATCATTATAAGGGCAGTATTGCAATCAACCTCTCAGCACAACAACTACAACATACAGAATTGGCTGAACACCTGAAAGCAACACTGAAATCTTTCAATATTCCTATAAACAGGATCTCTCTAGAAATTACTGAAACGGCGATGATTCATGATGCACAATCCGCCATCTCAGTTGTGAAAGACCTTAAAACTGCAGGTTTTTTACTTTCTATTGACGACTTTGGTACAGGCTACTCAAGCTTGAGTTACCTGACAGGATTCCAACTCGACAAGCTGAAAATTGATCGCTGCTTTATTAATAAAATGATGACCGAATCTCAGGATCAATTAGTCACCAAAGCGATTATCAATCTGGCCAAGAGTCTCGGCATGAAGGTTGTAGCCGAAGGAGTTGAAGATAATGAACAACAACAACTGCTGTGCGAACTGGGGTGTGACTACCTACAGGGTTATCTGATCAGCAAACCGCTTACCAATTATGACTTTTACCAATTTATTGCATCCCAAAACCTTCTAACCGATATGGAAATGGTTTCATAAAATGAAAAAATGCTCTCTTTCAAGATCAGTTGAACTTTGCGATGAGTTATTTTCTACCATGGAAACAATTCAGAAATCTCTCGAGGCCAGAAGAGCTAACATGAGACAAAACACGGGTAAGTTACTCAGCAAACGAACCCGCAATTTAAAAACATCACCCGATCTTAACCAAAAATTTAATCAGTCTTACCAACATTCTCTGACAACCGGGGTGCACTCACTACCGAAGAAAGCATCCTAAAAAATGGAGGCTTAGCCTCCATTTCTTCTTCACTCAAAAGCCTCTGATTCTCTGAATCTCTTCCTCAGCGATACCGAGGGATTCCAGAAACTTCTGATGCTCTTCCGGCTCCATCTGTTCAAAGGTCTGATGCCAACGGGTCATGGCATCTTCATCAAATCCTGCGGCTTGCATAATGGCGACCCAACGTTCTTTCGTCACGTTATTTTCCTCCAGTAGTTCCGGTTCCTGCAGCAGGGCGACAATGCCTTTCTGCTGCTGTCTGAGCTGACCGATCTCCTGCTCCAGCTGCTGAAAATGCTGTTTCAGCAGCTGTGCCTGAGCCTGTCGGTCATTAAGTTCCAACAGCTGGTGAATATCGCTGACAGCCAAGCCATAGCCACGATAAGCCACAATGCTCTTCAGTCGGTTCTGCTCAGCGTCACCGTAATAGCGGTAACCGCTTTCAGAGCGCAACGCCGGTTTCAGCAAACCCTCGCGCTCGTAATAGAGCAGAGTTGATCGTGAGATTCCGGCCTGTCGGGCCAGCTGAGTAACAGTCAGCATAAGTTCACCTGTTTACTGTGGAGGCTTAAGCATCAGCCCTGAACCTGTAGACGGGTCAAATTAAAAATGGGAAGAAAATACAATAACGGCAACTAACCCGTATAACAGGCTAATGGAAAACATCGATACGGATGCAGAAAAGCAGGCATAAAAAAACGGCAGCCATGGCTGCCGTTTTTTCGGGTCTAAACCTAACGCTTGGGGCCGGAGCTTATGCTTCCTGCGCCTGTTGCTTCTCAGCTTTATCCAGCTGCAGAGTTGTCAGAGTACGCTGACGAACCTCTTTCAGAAGCTCAGGATTGTCTGCCAGAGTGTGGCCATAAGATGGCACCATCTCTTTCAGTTTTTCCTTCCAACCGTCATTTTCCATACGGTCTTTAAAGCACTTCTCGATAATACCGATCATGGTATTTACAGAAGTGGATGCACCCGGAGAGGCGCCCAGCAGTGCTGCCAGAGAGCCATCAGCAGTAGTAATCGCTTCAGTACCGAATTCCAGCTTACCTTTGCCCTGCTCATCTTTCTTGATGATCTGAACACGCTGACCTGCCATAGCCAGTTCCCAGTCATCATCCTGAGCTTCAGGGAAGAAGTTACGCAGAGAGTCACAACGGGCGCTGTGAGACTGACGTACTTCACTGATCAGATACTTGGTCAGATCCATGTTGTTCATGCCCACAGACATCATCGGCATCAGGTTATCCGGACGGATGGTGCTGACCAGATCGAACATAGATCCCTGCTTCAGGAACTTGGTGGTGAAGCCGGCAAACGGACCAAACAGCAGTGCTTTCTGACCGTTGATAATACGGGTATCCAGGTGCGGAACCGACATAGGAGGCGCACCGATCGGAGCCATGCCGTAAACCTTAGCCATGTGCTGCTCAACAATCTCTGGCTTCTTACAAACCAGCCACATGCCACTTACAGGGAAACCGCCGTAGCCCTTACCCTCTTTAACATCAGATTTCTGAAGCAGAGGCAGAGCACCACCACCGGCACCCAGGAAGACAAAACCAGCATTGATTGTCACATTGCTGCCATTTTTATCTTTTAACTTAACGTTCCAGCGGCCATCTTTAGCTTTGTCGATATCCTGAACGTTGTGGCTCAGCAGCAGCTCAAAACCGTCCTGCTTCTGCAGGTGGTCGACCATGTTGCGAGCAACGGAACCAAAATCAACATCGGAGCCGTAGCGAACACGGGTCGCAGCAACTTTTTCGGAAGGATCACGGTTCAGCATCACCAATGGCATCCACTGGCGAATCACGTCGTGATCTTCAGAGTATTCCATGTCCTCGAAAGACTGTGATTTGCTCAGGGTCTGATAGCGGGTACGCAAAAACTCAACATTCTTCTCGCCCCAGACAAAGCTGCAGTGTGGCGCAGGATTGATAAATTTCTCAGGGGAAGGGAGTGCCTTCTGTTCCACAAGGTAGGACCAGAATTGCAGGCTGACCTCAAAGGCCGAGTTGATTGCGAAAGCTTTGGTAGTGTTTACGCTGCCATCAGCTTGCTGAGGGGTATAGTTCAGCTCGCAGTATGCGGCGTGGCCGGTACCGGCGTTGTTCCAGCCGTCGGTACTTTCGTGCGCCACGTGGTCAAGGCGCTCTACCATAATCAGGTTAATGGAGGGATCCAGCTGCTTCAGCAGCATGCCCAGGGTCGTGCTCATCGCACCGGCCCCTACTAGCAACACATCTGCAGTTTTTGCGGTCATAGAGCTTTGCCATTCGTCATATTGTTGGGATTGAACCGACACCAGAAATCAGCTTTTGGCTTCTCTGCCCGCATGCTAAGCAGTCAGTCAGAGTCTCTGGATATCCCTTTTTAGTTATAATCTGGGGTACGCACCAACTATCTACAGGATCAGATAATTACTGCGACATTTTGTCTACAATACCCCGTGGATGGCGCAGAATTATACGGATTCTGACTGAAAAGTCTTGAGCTAAAACCGCTAAATAACTTATCAATTGGGCGAATATTACCTCTAAAGTCGTAGCGATCTGCCCTTGTATTTAACTGATACCATCCTTTTGACAAATTGATCCCGTTACTGGGTCTTTTTGCCCTGCAGCATTATTAGCTGCATCGCACAAAAAAGATAGCTTCAATCCTGAAACAACCTTTACAACCTCTACGGTGAAACCCAAAATACAGATCTTAGCCCTGCGCATTAGCGCATCGCTCAGTGATATTTCCTGCAACTCTCCTAAATCTCTATTTCCCGCAAGGATCTCGCTATGTCTTTTGAAAGCGCACTGACCTTTTTTATCGCCATCTTTATCTTCGGCATCACCCCCGGCCCCGGCGTATTTGCCATTCTGGCCCGCGGTATGATGTTCGGTTCCCGCAGTTGCCTGCCCATGTCCGTAGGTATGATTGCCAGCGATATTATTTATCTGGTTCTGGCCTGTCTGGGTCTTGCGGCGGTTGCGGAACACTGGGGCGGATTGTTTACAGTTATCCGTTATGCCGGTGCCGCGTACCTGCTTTATCTGGGTTATAAAATGTTCACCAGCAAACCGGATCTGAGCCAACAGGGTAATGCAGGGGCTGACCAGGGTATCCTTGCCGGTTTTATTCAGGGCTTTCTGATCTCCGCCTCTAACCCTAAGGTGATCCTTTTCTATATCGCCTTCCTGCCGACCTTTATGGATCTGACAGTACTGACCACACAGGATATCTGGCTGGCGGCCGGACTGACTTTTGTTGCTCTGCTGGCAGGCCTGATGCTGATCGCAGGTTTCGCCGCCTGGGCCAGCAAGATGCTCCGCTCCGAGCAATCGGTGAACCGCCTGAACAAAAGCGCCGGCGGTATTATGATGAGTGCCGGTGTTTATCTGGGGCTGAAGGGTTAAGTAAGGGTAAAAGAAGGACAAAGACACACTTAACCGTCGAATCGCTACAAAGAAAAAAGGGGCTGATGCTTAAAGCATCAGCCCCTTTTTTGCATCAGACTGGCATTAAACCGGCAAACGTACCGATAACTGAAGACCACCCTCGGGATGATTCTCTGCTTTCAAAGTGCCACCCAGACGCTCAACAGCACGGCGGGCGATACTCATACCAAGACCATAGCCGTCTCCGTGACCTCCGGTGCCTCTGACAAAGGGGGTAAAGAGTTCTTTGAGCAGGTCATCGCTGATACCTTCACCATGATCCCGCAGCCGAATCAGTAGCTCGCCGCCCTGTTGACGGGCGGTCAGTTCCAACAGGCTATCTTCCGGGGTGTATTTCAGGGCGTTGCCGATGCCGTTTCTGAGAGCCCGCGCCAACAGATCCCGGTTCAGATTCAGGTGCAGGGTCTCCGGTTCAATTTGAACGTTGACCGGACGCTCCGGTTGACTGAAGCTCAGGTCACTTACCAACTCATCAAACAGCTCTTTTACAGCAAACCGATCGCCCTCTTTCTGCGCACTTTCCAGACGGCTGAAGGAGAGAATCTCTGCGATCAGGCCATCAAGGCGTTCGCACTCCCGGTTAATCCGTTGCGCCAGCGTACTGCCCTCTCCCAACTGCTGCTCCGCAAGGCCTGCACTGACCTGCAGACGAGCCATAGGCGCGCGTAGTTCGTGGGAGACATCCTGCAGCAGACGCTGCTGGCTTTGCAGTGTGCGTTCTACATAGTCAGCCATCTGATCGAACTCACGGGTCAGTTCGCCCAGCTCATCCCGGCGTTGGCTCAGCTTGCGGGAAGCACGGGTACTCAGATCCCCCTGATGATAGATCTGCTTAACGTGCTCGCTCAGCTGCCGGATCGGGCGAATCAGCATAAAGCTCAGAATCAGAGCTGAGATAGCCGCAACCCCCATCACCATAATCATCTGGATAGAAAACAGATAACTGGCAAAGCGCTCTTTATGCCGCAGAGGGGGTGGCAGCTCGACCATCAGGCGATATGCCTGCCCGCTATCGGAAGTGAGATCCAGGGCAAAGGCATCCAGAGGTGCAGGACGTCTGTGGCCGGTAATCTGATTGATATTCACCCCGGTCGAATCTACCTGATAGAGCCAGATCGGTGGCTTTGGTGGTGGATTGTAACCGTGATCAGGCGGCGGAAAACGCCCCCCCTCACGATCATCCCTCCAGCGCTCTTCACGACGTTGACGCTCAAGGCGATTG
This sequence comes from Oceanospirillum sanctuarii, assembly GCF_002150805.1. GTDB lineage: Bacteria > Pseudomonadota > Gammaproteobacteria > Pseudomonadales > Halomonadaceae > Oceanospirillum > Oceanospirillum sanctuarii. The sequence continues at coordinate 2,873 of NZ_MTBA01000009.1, read as the reverse complement.
CGCTCTTCCCGTGTGAGATAAAAACGGGTCAGTCGATCCGGCATTTCCCATAAAAAAGGCTGTTCAATCATGCTTCCATCTGGCTCTACAACCGGATTACGGCTTGTGCCATTGGCTTCATAATCCCGGATCAATTCCAGTGCCTGATCCTTAAACTGGGTTTCGAACAAGTGACGCCAGCGATCCTGATCATCACGGCTGGCCAACACCAGAAACACGCTCGACATCGCCAGTGAGCTGATCAGCCAGATGGTACCGAAGATTTTCCAGAACAGGGTGTTAAACCGCCACATAATGCTAGCCCTGAACCTGATCAGCGGTATAAACAAAGATATAACCCTGCCCGCGAACCGTCTTGATCATCTCCACGGATTCGCCCCCCGCCTGCTCAAAATAAGGTGCCAGTTTCTGACGCACACGGCTGACATGAACATCAATCGCACGGTCGTAAGCGGTAAGATCACGATGCAGTACCCAGCGGGTCAGCTGTTCTTTACTTAAAACCTGTCCTGCGTGCTGCATCAGATACGCCAGCACATTGAACTCGGCACTGGTCAGCTCCAGAAGCTGATCCGCAACGCGGGCATCACGGGTTGCCGGATTCAGACTCAGAGCGCCGATGACCAACGGCTGCTCCGGTAAACGCCCTTCCACAGGAGCCTGAGGCGACATACGACGCAATACCGCACGAATCCGTGCCAGCAGCTCTCTTGGATTACAGGGTTTGCCCAGATAGTCATCAGCCCCCATCTCAAGTCCCAGAATTCGATCGATCTCATCACCACGACCAGTGAGCATAATCACCGGCAGGGTAATACGGGGGCGGATCTGCTGCAGAAGCTCAAGCCCGGTTGTACCGGGCATCATGATATCCAACACCATCAGGCTATAACTCTGACTCTGTAACTTTTCCAGCGCCTGCTGTGCGTTGTAGGCGGAATCAACCCGATAACCCTCAGCACTCAGGTATTCCGTCAGCAGGCTGCAAAGTTCTTTATCGTCATCGACCAGCAGTAATCGTTCATTGGACATAGGGTTACCTCGGTAAGGGCTGTTTAACTGCTATTTAACAAATAGGGGGTTAAATACGGCGAAACGCATTCAAGTCAAAATCTTAAGCCTATGATACTGCCTTTGGCTGGCGCAGTAAGGCTTCTCCCCTGTTATCCGATCAGGTTTTACCTAACTTTACACCGGTGTGTGACAACTTTGCGCAGCCAAAGCCCATACTGCATCCATCGAAAGCAAACGCCCATGACTGAGCGGAATAAAACCGCCACCAAGGGCGACTCAACATCTGATGGAGATGATCAAGATGACTGTAATGAAAAAACTATCTCTGCTGAAAAACATGAAAAGCAAAAAATCACTGGCACTGATTGGCTCAACTCTGGCAGCCCTGACACTCAGTGCTGCGGTTTCTGCCCATCAAAATGATCGCGGTGAAGGCTACCACCGCTTTGGTGGCGATCCGGAACAGCGCCAACAGATGATGGAAAAACATTCTGAGCGTCGAATGGAAAAAATGAAGCGCTATCTGGAGCTGACCGACGATCAGGTGGCACAACTGAAAACTCTGTTTGAACAGCACAAATCTGAGAAAGAAGAAGGTGCATCACCTAAAGCCCTGCATCAGGCCATGCGGGACCTCGACCCAACCGATAGCGACTATCAGAACAAGGTTAACGAACTGATCACAAACGCCCAGAAACAGATGGCAGAGCGCATGCAGGCGCGAGCGACCATGCGTCAGCAGGTTTATCAGTTACTGACACCAGAGCAACGCATCAAGATGGAACTGATGGAAGATATGCGTCACTCCATGCGTGATAAGGGTCACAAAGGAAAACACGACCATCACAAAGAGATGCGCCCTATGCCTCGGCCGGATACTGAAGCCTCAGAGTCCTGATCAACGGCCTGCTTTTCTCAGACGGCAACGCCATTTGAGAAAAGAGGATAACCCTTTAAAAGCGGCAATTTAATGCCGCTTTTTTTATATCTCTTTGCACAAAACCGGGAGCTTACGGCCTGAGCCTTTTGTAAAGAAACTGCATTATCTCTTTACAGTGCAAAGAAACGTTAAGAAAGAACAAGTCACGTTAAGAGAGCTAAACCTTTGTTTCGTTTTACAAATCCGGCACTGGCATTGCTCTTACCCTCTTGCCGTAACCCAGAGCTCTTTGCCAAAAAGCGGCAAGACAAAACGGCATGGTTTGCTTTTAAACGACCCGTTCCAAAAAAGCTCAATTTAAGGAGAGACCTATGAGTATTAATAGTGTTCAGAGTATTGGACAGAGCCAGATGCACGAGATGCGTAAACCACCTTCCCCGGAGGAGATGGCAGAACGCATGGCGCAATCCGTTGAGGATGGCGATATCGATCTGGACAGCCTGGTTGCTAATCTGACAGATCGTTTTGGTGAGGAAGCAACCGGCATTGTTGCCGAAGATGGCACTCTGAATGTGGAAGCTCTGACTGAGCTTTTGGCGGCTAACGCCCCTGAAGGCCCAGGTATGGGTGGCCAACCTCCTGGTGGCATGGGTGGAATGCCTCCTCCACCGCCACCACAGGGCATGGCATCTCCTGAAGAACTGGAAGCTAAGTTAGTGGAAGAGTATGGCGAAGAGGCGGCATCTGCGGTTTTCACCGAAGATGGCATCGACTTTGAAGCCCTGAAAAGTCTGCTGACCAGTAGCGAAGCTCAGGAAACCGGCTTCCTGCTGGATGTTGAAGGCTAAAAGCAAAAACGCAGGTACGGATTCCGGTCCGTACCTGCGTCGCTCTCAATACCTAACAATCAAATCACGGTAAGCTCTAATACTTTTCTGATCTGTACTCTCCTGATCTGTACTCTCCTGATCTGTACTCT
>NZ_MTBA01000008.1 GCF_002150805.1 Oceanospirillum sanctuarii | reverse complement strand
TAATACGAAAACCCCGTCTCTTACGAGACGGGGTTTTTTTATGCATGAAATTTAGGTTTTGAGTCCAGTGCTTAAGTTTAAGCGGCCTCGCTTAGCTTCATGCGATCGATTCGATCTTTGTTTTGACGACCACCGAAACTCTTGTCACCAGTGCTCTGTTGCTGGCTTTGATAGAGATGAAACGCTTCCGGACCAATAACATCCAGTGCGGTACTAAGATAGATATATTCGTCCTGGATAGGGTGGCCGGTGCGTATCACTTTAAACTCTACTTCAGTGGTAGGGATGTCTGCTCTTAAAGGCTCCTCAAACCATGCAAATAGTGCCTTATCAGCCTGTACATATTCAAAGCGGACAAGCTCAGAGCCTTCTCTTAAGTTTAGTGTCGTTGTCTCTTTTTCGTCGATTTGGTACTTCAGAACAGTCTTCATGATCATTACCTCCTCGTTGCTATGGTTTTATCTTTATCTTTATCTTTATCTTTATCTTTATCGAATATCGATTAAGAAAAAATCAGAATTTTTCTTTCTCGGTTTCAATTTTTTTCGATGAGAACAAGTTGCTAGCTTGAGATGAAGTACTCGAAGATCTCTTTTGCTGCTGTTTGAAGAGGGGTGGGAGTTCGCGTAATCATGTAATGGGGCAGCTGAATAGATTCTATTGCCCCGAGCTCTACAACGTCATATTGCCTGCAAACCTCATGTGAAATGTTGCTTGGAGCAGCAAAAATACCGTAGCCATGATGACCAAATACTTTAATCAGGGCGCTATCATTGACCTCTAGTTGCGGTTGAAGCTTCACACCATGATGTTTTAGCCATGTGTGTAATTCAGAAAAATAGGGGGCGTCCAAGTCATTTACAAGAAATGGTTTATCGCTGAGCCCTTTTGGAAAATTTTCTCTTAGGTCTGTGATATCGAGTGATTCAGCGGCATAAAGAGAAAGGGTTGTAGCGAATAAAAGGTGACAGAAGAGCTGTTTATTCTCCAGCTCGGCTGGTTTTTGATCTGTGAACAGAATATCTATTTTTTTCTGTTGTAATGCCCTTAAAAGATCATGGGGGTGACCTGTTAAGCACTTTAAACGGATCCTGGCTGGTAGTTGCATAGCTGGTTCAAGCAGTTGGTAGGCCGTTAACTTATGTATGGATGCGGACATGCCAGCAGTCAGTGTTAAAGTGTGTCCACTTCTCGATTCCTTGATCTTATGATTGAGTTCTTCCACAAGTATAAAAATGTCGTCTGCGGACTCTTTAATCTCCTTACCGCGAGCTGTGAGCTCTAGCCTTTTGCCTTTCCTTGTAAACAAAATTCCTACGTCTTGTTCAAAAGTGGCGAGTTGGCTGCTTAATGTTTGAGGGGTTAGTCCAAGCTGTTCACTTGCTTTAGTAATCGAGCCTGTTTTGGCTATCAGCCAAAAGTAATGTAAGTGCTTAAGATTTAGCCGATGATCCATAAAGCATACTCAGTCACTACAAAATGGGGTGTTATTACAGTTAGCGTTTAGCCTTTGCGTTACTGATAACGTCCAACGTAATCCCTAAGTCCTGTTTATATTCCATCGATATACGCGTTGTTTGAGTGGTTTGCTCGTATTGTTCTATAGCAGATTGGAGTCTGGTGCTGGAGCCCATAGAAGCCTCTAGTGTGGTTTTTTGTGCTCCATAGGATGACATGGGCGTCGCACTGCTGCTGACACCATGATTTGACTGAGATATCTGGTAGCTGACGCTAGCGACAGAATTCACATTTTTAATTTGCTGAAGAATATCAGGAGTGTCATCCAGTAGTCGCTGAATCCTACCCTTGTCTGGGTGTTCTCCAACGAAGGGAATTCCTGTGTAGGGATGGATATTGATACGGATTGGCATTGTGGTATCAATACCTGCCTTGAGAAATGCAATATCCATATTCGAAGAAAGCTGGCTGGCCATGGCCTGGACTTGTTTCCAGTTAGGCTCGTCAGAGTCTAAATTTAGACTCAATTCTTTGCCCGTGTCAGATATCACAACTTCCGCTCTCTCTGTAGAAAAAGCTTGGTTGTGTGTTTGACCCTGTTCTTCGGAATTAACTGCTTCTATTTGAGGGGCTTTCTGGCTTACCCCTGAGTTCAACAGGGATAAGCCTAAGGTTTGACTGATAACCTGACCTATCATGACAACGTTCTCCGGCAATCTTCTCTTGTTATTGATTACTTTGCTGACAAATAGTTTCGTATTGTTACAAAGCAAAAGAGATGCCAAATTGTTTCAGATTTTCTTCGGCGTTATCCCGTTACGCTAACTGATTAATAAACAAGAAGTTTGAGTCATAGTTGAAGATTATGACTACTACCAATCAATAAAAAGTGTAGTTCAGGTGTGGCGAATAGGCAGGAAGTTGCCGCCTAATGCTATAGATGCTGTTTATATACTCTCGGAAAAACCAACTTAACTGTCAGTCCTCTGGATGAGTTTTTCTCGAAACTAATAGACCCGGAGTGGCGCTCTGCAATTCGGTTAACGATTGATAGTCCAAGACCTGCACCTGCTTCAATTCCATCACGGTAGAAGCGTTCAGTTAGCCTCTCAATGCTTTCTGGTTGAATACCCTTACCTTCATCTGCAACGCAGATCGAAAAAGTATTGTCATCTTGTTGCAGTTGAACTTCGATGGAGCCTTGTTCTGATGAAAATTTTACGGCGTTGCTAATGAGATTCTGTAGGATGATCTCTAGGGCTCCATCTTCCATGTTTGTTTGCCAGTCCTGACTTTCATTGGCTTCTAGACTAAGTTCAATAGTTTTGCTCCAAGCTAAAGGCATTAACTCAGCTAAGCAATTGCGGCTACTTTCTAATAGGTTTAGCTTGTTTTTTGGCGATGGACTGCTATCGGACTCCAGTCTTGCCATGGTCAGTAATTGAGAAACAATTCGGGTTGCACGGTTGACCCCAGAGTCCAGCTCCTTCAAAGACTTCTTTATTTCTTCTTCAGAGCTGGAGTTTAGAGCGTTGTCGGTATGAATTTTAAGAACCGCTAGCGGTGTTCTAAGTTCGTGGGCTGCATCAGCGATAAATCTTTGTTCTCGGGCGATCATTGTTTGCGTTTCAGCCAGAAAATGATTCAGCGCTTTTTGGATTGGTTGGAGTTCCGTTGGTGGATTCTTCAGGATAACCGGATCGAGGTTGTTAGGTGCTTTTCCTCTTAGCTGACTTGTTAAATCTCGCAGCGGGCTAAGCCCCCATCCAATTGCCAGCCAAATCATGATGCCTAAGATAGGGATGCCGATTAACTCTGGTATTAGTGTTTGAAGAACAACTTTATCGACGAGCTCACCACGTACATCTTCTCTTTCGGCGACAGTTACAGTAAATGGATAATCCGATGAATGAGTCTTTAGAGTAAACGTCTGCCAAAGATAGCCTTTGAAGAAAGTACTCCCAAAGCCTGGTTTAAGTTCTACAAAGGATGTTGAGGGACTATTAGAGGATTGCATCAGAAGCTGCTCACCATGCCAAACCTGATAAGCGATCTTACTTTCATATTTGTGGCTGCCACCGCTGCCAGCTTCCAGTAAAAGTGCATCCTCAAAAGCTTTCTGTAATTTGTTTTCTTCAGTTCTTGTCAGTTCTGTCTGGTGAATTCCAAGAACTAAGGCCTGAAGAATTCTCGCGCTTTGCGCCAGGCGGGCATCAAATATTTCTTCAATTTCATGGCTGGCGTCTTTAAAACTCACGAGACCTATAAGGCTACTCATAATTACCAGCAAAAAAAGCACGAGGAACAGAATGCGTTTTCGAATCGACTTCAGAGGGTGATTAAGCAAAGTCAGTTACCTTCCTTGTCAATAACGTACCCAATACCTCTAAGAGTTCGGATAAGCTTGGGGAATAGCTTCTTGCGTAAATGATGGATATGAACTTCCATCGCATTACTTTCTACGTCTTCATCCCAGCCATATAGCATCTGTTGTAGCTTATCCCGGGTAAATACGTGCCCGGGCTGACTCATCATTTCATAGAGGAGTGTGTACTCTCGGCGGGTCAGAATCACAGCTTTACCCTCAAAAAGAACTTGTTGGCTTGATGGATCAATCTCAATGCCACGTAACTGAATTGTTGGTTGTGCTCTGCCGGAACTTCTGCGAAGTAAAGCCCGAATTCGGGCTTTCAGTTCGGTCATATCAAAAGGCTTTATCAGATAATCATCCGCACCACTATCAAGTCCATCGATTCGATCCTGAACGGCATCTCTGGCGGTTAGAATAAGAACAGGAGTGTTCATCCCCTGTGCTCTTACTTGTCTTAAAACAGATATACCATCCAGTCTGGGGAGACCAAGATCGAGGATTACCAGGTCGAACGGATCTGTTTCAAGAGCTTGTAGTGCTTGTACGCCGTCTGTCAGCCAATCGATCGTATACCCCTCAGGTTTGAGAGCTTGTTGTAAACCTGAGCCCAAACCCGAATCATCTTCTACCAGAAGAACACGCATAGTCTTTCCTTAAATCGTATTTGCTTAGAGAAGCTTACTAACCTGTCCGATGAACTGCTGTGGACCAAGTTCACCCTGAACTCTTGCTGCGGTCAGCTCACTTCCATCCGCTTTATAGAACAGTAAGCTCGGTGGTCCAAATAGTCCATGACTCTGGAGAAAAGCACTTTGTTCCGGGGTATTGTCTGTCATATTCAGTTGAATAAAGGTCACTTTTTCTCCCAATGCTCGAACGTCATTTCTGCTGAAGACTTCCCGTTCCATGACTTTGCAGCTGGCACACCAGTCAGCGTACAGGTCGACAACGACAGGATGTCCTGCTGCACTCGCGTCACGCATTGCTGCTTCCATGGCGGAAATTGAATCATAGCGGACGAACAGAGGTTTTTGTGCAACGCTGGTTGATTGAGCAGGGGCAGAGACAAAGGCAAGTGGTTTTAATGGGTCATCTTGTCCGGCAAGACCCGCCAGTAGCAAGCTGATACCGTAAACCATGAGAGCAATGGATAGCCCCCGTCGGGTTTTGCCCCAACTGTTAAGGGATTCGGATTGGCCGAAGTTGCCCAGATGCGCAGCATATACAATTGCCAGCAAGGCCCACAGGAGAATACTGACATTACCGGGCAATAGTCTGCCCAACAAACTGATGGCTACACCCAGAAGTAACACACCAAAGAAGGCCTTTACCTCCAGCATCCATCCGCCTGCTCTGGGCAGCCATTTTCCACCACCGGCTCCAACCAGAATTAAAGGCATACCCATACCGAGGCTTAATGCGAAAAGAGAGGCCCCACCTAATAGGGCATCGCCTGTGGTACTGATATAAACAAGAGCTCCAGCAAGAGGGGCGGATACGCATGGCGATACGACAAGCGCAGATATCAGTCCCATGAGTGCTACGCCGGCATATTTACCACCACTGCTGTTTTGCCCCATACGGTCTAAGCGGTCGCGAAGGAATGACGGTAGCTGTAACTCATAAAAGCCGAACATGGCCATCGCCAGCGCGATGAAAAGCGCAGAGAAGATGATCAGGGCTGTCGGACTCTGCAGTGATGCCTGAAGATTCATTTTGGCACCGAAATAACCAACCAAAACACCAGCCAGAGTATAAGTCAGTGACATACCCAGAACATACGCTGTGGATAGCCCTATACCGCGACGCATGGTGATGTTTTCCCCTTGTCCGGCAATGATACCCGCCAGAATTGGGATCATAGGTAGTACACAGGGAGTAAAGGTCAGGCCTAAACCAAGGACAAAAAAGGTTAGTACAACCCAGTAACCTTCCGCATTAGCCAGCATAGCGGCAATGGCACCTGCATCTTCTTCAACCGCGAGTTCCTGACTATTTGCGGGAAGCAGCTGACCTTCGGCAGGCAATGCAGGGGCTGTTTTCACTCCAGAAACAGGCTCAACATCCAGTTTTTTTCTCTGGGGGGGATAACAGAGACCATTTTCAGAGCAGCCCTGATAGCTGACTGTCAGCATTTTGCTGGCGGGCAAAGCCTCAACATCAAGCTGATGATGGAATACCTGAACTAATCCGAAATTCGGGTCATCTTTTTCTTCAGCCTGAGTCAGAAAGGCAACATCAGTTAGTGGCTGTTTGTTTTCATCGGTCAGTTTTAACCGTTTCTGGTATAGGTAATAACCATCAGCGATATCCCAATGTAATTTTACCGTTCCGTCACTTAACTGTTCATACCCAAATCGAAAGGCCTGTTCCGGCGGAAGGAATTCTTCCTCCTGTGCTGAAGAGGCAGCTAAAGCATTAAGACTAAGACTGGTCGTGAGTGCGATCACAACTAAAGCTGCCAGATGCTTTAGTCCGGCCCGAAAGCTGGTGAATTTATTTTGAGACATGAGTTTGCCCTCGTTAATCCCTTGAGATGTTGAGGCTATCTTCGGATAGGAAACTTAAGGTTTGCTTAAGTAACCGGTGAGCATACTTAAGAAAGTCTTAAGTTTTCTGAGAGAAGATGCTCAGCAATCAATGCTCAATCGCAAAATCAGGGAGTACGAACATGTCGTTTTCATTTAAAAAACAGCTCGTAGCGGCAGGTATTGCGTTAACCGTATTAAGTGCTCAGGCTGCTGCCTCTGAGCTTAAGCCCGCTCAACAGGCGCAATTGGCTCCAATGACTCAGGTAAGCCTGCCAAATGTAAAAGGTGGGCTTGCCTCTCTAGCGGATTTTAAAGGCAAGGTTGTTTTGGTGGATTTCTGGGCTTCCTGGTGCGGCCCATGTCGTCAGTCATTCCCTTGGATGAATCAACTGCAGAACCAGTATAAGTCGGACGGTCTTGAGGTTGTTGCGATCAATCTGGATCAGGAAGCTGACCTTGCTGCTGAATTTCTTCAGGAAGTACCTGCTCAATTCACGGTCCTGCTTGATACGGATGCTCAATTGCCAGGGGAATACGGTGTGATGGGGATGCCATCAAGCTATCTGATTGACCGGAATGGCAAAATCCGGGCGCAGCACATTGGTTTTCATAGTGATCGGGTCAAAGACTACGAAGACACCATCAAAGCACTGTTGGCTGAGTGAGGCACAAGACGATGACAAAAGTGATTTTTTTATCAGCCATCGTAAGCAGCTTAGTGCTCACCGGTTGTTCTGATCTTGGGGTGAAACCCTGGGAGCGCGATGTTCTTGCGAAAGAAGAGATGCAGTTGATTGCCGATCCTGTTGAAGCAGGACTGGATGATCATATCTATTTCAGTAAAGAAGCGACCAGTGGCGGACGCGGATTTGGAGGTGGCGGTTGTGGCTGTAACTAAACACAAGAAAATCGCCCAAAATGATCGGGCACTAAAGGCGATGTTAGCTTCTGCAGGCTGTGCATTATTGGCAGGTCTGCCAACTCAGTCTCGGGCTGCAGAGTTGGATAACTGGGATTTTGATACGGCAGCTTTAATTTATGCAGAAGGCGATAGTCGTGTCAGCGCTTTTGAGCCTGTGGTAAATGCTACCCGTAACTTTGACAGCGAAACCAAGCTAAACCTTAAACTGGCTTTTGATACTCTGACGGGCGCATCTCCAAATGGAGCAACCCCGTCTGATCAGGCGCAGACATTTGCAAGACCCTCAGGTAAAGGAAGTTATACCACCTCTGCCGGTGATCAGCCTCTGGATGATACTTTCCGCGATTCTCGCGGAGCTTTCTCTGCAACCTGGTCAGCTCCTCTTGGCAGGGACTGGGCATACAGTGCTGGTGGATATCTGTCTTCTGAACATGATTACCAGTCCTTGGGGGCTAACGGTACCCTTTCACGTTACCTGAATCAGAAGAATACGACGTTGACCTTTGGGCTTAATCTGTCGGCGGATAGTCTGAATCCGGAAGGTGGTTTACCTGTTGGTCTGAGCCGTGCTCCTGTACCCGGTAGCAGTACTTTCAGTACTGATCTGAGCAACAGTCGTGATGGTTCATCCGATAATAAGCAAATTGTTGATGTCGTACTTGGCGTTACTCAGGTCATCGATCGTAAGACTCTGATGCAGTTTAATTATTCGCTCAGCTCCAGCTCCGGCTATCTTAATGATCCCTATAAAATTGTTTCAGTAATCGATGACAATGCTGGTGCAAATTACGGCGGAAATTTTGTTAAGGATGGCTCGAACCTCTACCTTTATGAAAAGCGTCCTGACTCGCGTCTGAAGCATGCGCTTTTCTGGCAGGGCAAACGTCAGCTGGACAACGGTGATATTGTCGACCTGAGCTATCGCTTTATGTTCGATGATTGGGGAGTTAACTCCCATACGGTTGATCTGAAATATCGCTGGGATCTGGGCAAGCACTATATTGAACCGCAATTGCGCTTGTATACCCAAAGTGCCGCTGACTTCTATCAGCGTTATGTAACCTCCAGTGACTATCAGGCGTTAGATGAAGTCAGTGCGGATTATCGTTTGGGGGATCTCGATACCTATACCCTTGGTTTCCGTTATGGATATCGCCTGAGCCAGGATTCTGAACTGTATACGCGTGTATCCTTCTATCAGCAGGCCAGTTCCGGTGATAGTGGATTCGGTAAACTGAAAGATCAGGAACTTTATCCTGATACAACAGCCACCATGGTGACTGTTGGTTATCGTTTCTGATCCGATTGAATTGGACGAGAAACTCCCTGCTTGCGGGGAGTTTTTTAGTTTTCAGCCTCTCTGGCTCAATGCCTTTCATTTCTCAATCGGTTATCTTGCTGCTGTAAAGTTATAAAAGCAGGTAATGGAATGACCAAAAACATTCAGCAACTTCCTCTTCATCATGAGTCACATCCCCAACCGGAACTGACATTTCAGCAGGGATTTTTTCAGGTCTCATTTCAGTCGATGGCCAGTGATTGTGAGCTTCTGATCGATCTGCCTGAAGACCGTGTCGGGATGGTTAAGCATCTGGCGGATATTGCGATACGTGAAGTTTGGCGGATTGAACAGAAATACAGTCGCTACCTGCAGGAAAATACCTTTAGCCGAATTCATCAGCACTCCGGTCACTGGCAGGAGATTGATGAAGAAACGTACCGTTTGCTGGAGTTTGCTGATCAGGGGTGGCAGATTTCTGATGGCCTTTTTGATCTGACTTCAGGTGTGCTGAGAAAGGTTTGGTCTTTTAATGGTGGTGATCAGCTACCGGAGGCTACAGCCGTTAAAGCATTACTGGCGGATATCGGCTGGTCAAAACTGGATTATCGGACCGTCGGTAACAAGGCTGAGTTACTTCTGCCTGAGGGCATGGAGCTGGATTTTGGCGGAATCGGTAAAGAGTATGCCGTCGATCGCGCTCTGGGACTTATGCTGGCAGAGGCGCAGGCTGATGGAACACCGCTCTCTGTGTTGGTTAATCTGGGCGGAGATATGGCCTGTAGTGGCCTGAGGCAAAACGGAGAAAGCTGGAAGGTAGCGATCGAGCGACCTGATAGCGAGCAAAGCTCTCTGGCCTTGTTAAGCCTTTCCGGAGGCGGGCTGGCTACCTCCGGGGATAGTCGGCGTTTTCTGCTGAAAGATGGCGTACGTTACAGTCATGTGCTGAACCCTAAAACCGGATGGCCGATTCAGGATGCCCCGCGCTCCATTACCGTAGCAGCCCCAAGCTGTGTTCAGAGTGGGTTAATTGCCACTCTGGCTTTGCTCCAGGGGGATAAGGCAGAAGATTTTCTCAGAGCGACGGGTTTGCGTTACTGGTTGGTGCCCGCCTAAGCCTTAAATTCCAGAATCCGAAAGACAACCTGAGCGGTCAGATTCAGCTGTTCCAGCTGCTGGGCGCTTTGCTTACCTTCGTAGTTAGCGCGATAGAGATGGGGGGTCATTACCAGAAGATCCTGAACCTGTTCTTTATTAAGTGTGGCAGGTCGGAACTCAAGCTGTTGCTGATCGATCAGAGTGAAGCCGACTTCCTCGATACCTTTAAGTTCCGGTACGTCTTTGCGGTGCACCTCCTTATAGATGATTTCGCGGAGCTCTATCAGGTGGTCAACACCAGGCTCCGCCAGAATCACCTTACCGCCGGGTTTCAGCACCTTGGCAAACCACTCTGGCTGCCAGAAGCCAAACATGCAGATAATCAGATCCACGGAAGCGGGTTCAACCGGTAGCTGGGCATTGGTGCCAACGATCCAGGTGATTGGCAGCTGATATCTGGTCGCTGCCTGTACACCCCATTTGGAGATATCCACACCCAGCAATTCAATCTGTTCCTGTTCTGTCAGATTATTTTCCGTCGCTAAGCGGCTCAGGTAGTAACCTTCACCGCAACCGGCATCCAAAATAGTCACAGGCTCATTATCAGACAGAGTCAGCTGTTGGCTAACCAGTTGATTCAACCGATCTGAGATCGGCTGATACAGCCCTGCCTGCAAGAATCGCTGACGGGCCTGAATCATCTCTTTGCTGTCACCGGGGTCTTTTGACTTCTTTTTCTGCACCGGCAGCAGGTTTACATAACCCTGTTTAGCGATATCAAAGCTGTGGCCTGACGGGCATTTAAGAGTTCGTTCTTCCAGCGTCAGTGATTGCTGATCCAGTGGACAGATAAGGTGTGCTGAGGAGGTGAATTTTGCCATGGTCAGATGCTTCGTTTGATAAAGTGCTTCAGAAATCGATAACGTGTTCGGATGTACCGACCGGAGGTCAGGAGCGCGCCATCTTGCGGTTTACTGCCGGTAGGGTCAAGTTGTGTCGGGAAAATAGTTCTTATGATGGGGAAATTTTCGTTTTTAGCAAAAATTGATCTATCTTAGATAGCAATTCCTGTTGGCCGTGATAATCTGGCAGCCCTGAATGTAGCAGTGATTGTTTACGGTCTCAGAGTGCTGAAAGACATTAACCTTTCAGCACGACGCTGACGATAAACGGTCATATTGCTTCTAACTGATTTGATTTTGGTGATCCTATTATGACACGCCTGACAGATAACCTTGATGACAACTACTCCCTCTTTATTGAGGAGATCCGTTTCAATGGAGAGCTCTGGGGTATTGAGTCAGAAGATGGCTGGGTTGTGGTTGATTCTCAGGAATTCGAGGATACCGACGTTATCCCTTTCTGGTCTGACAAAGAAGATGCCGAGGCTCATTGCGTTGAAGAGTGGGCGGACTATCAGATCAGTAAAGTAGAGATAGAAGACTTTGTGCAGGAATGGCTGCCGGAGCTGGATAACGATGGCGTGTTGGTTGGTGCTAATTGGAATGTCGAGCTTGAAGGTCTTGAAATCGAGCCGCTGCAGCTTGCTGAAGCACTGGCCGGTGTTGATGCTGATTGATACCATCAACTGATTAATTGTGCTGGCTTGCAATCGCGACGGGCCTCAGATATAACATGTAAAAGCCTCCTGACGCATAAGCGTAGGGAGGCTTTTTTTCGGTCTGCTGTTTTTGATTCATGGATCTGTTGTTTTCGGTTTGTGGATTAAAAAGCGGCAAGAGCAGAGGCAAAAGTGATGAGCTATACGTGGTTTGATCTGGTAGGCAATATCGGTGTTTTTCTGGTGGTGTTGGCATTCTATCTGTTACAGACAGAGCGTATTACCAGCCGGGATATCCGATACTCACTGTTGAATCTGACCGGGGCGATTCTGTTACTGATCTCCCTGCTGTTCAACTGGAACCTGTCTTCCGTAATCATCGAACTGTTCTGGATCGGTATCAGTCTGATCGGTATCTTCAAGCACCTGACCCGTAAAAGTGAAGGTGGTAAGGGCACGCAGAACTCACCGGAAGCTGTCTGAGTCTGACTTCGCTTCCCGTCAGTTATAAGCTGACAAAAAAAGCCGCATACCATAAGGCCGGATCCTGAGAGGATTTATCCAGGCCTGCAGGTTACGGCTTTACAGTATTTGATCCTGCATCAGCGATTCGGGATCTGATCAGAGCACATTCAATCCGCTGAACTTCAGACACAACTGACTCAGCATTGGCCAGCTCTTCCCTTTCTCAATACCTTTTACCCTCTGATCCACCTGCTCAGCCATCAGAATCAGTTGATGTAGCTGTTTACTGCTATGAGCTTTAATCGCTTTCTGATAGACCGGTTTTCGTTTATCCCAGATTCTGAGATCCCGACAGATTCGATCGAAGGATTGCCCCTGATCGACTCTGTGCTTCAGGTTGACCAGCTGGCGCAACTCCCGGGTGATGCCCCAAAGAATAATCGGTGGTTCCAGCCCTTCGCCCTGTAGCCCTGTCAGGATACGGCTGGTGCGAACCGGATCTCCGGCCAGCAGGGCATCGGTCAGATTGAAAACATCATAGCGGGAACTGTCGTGTACAGCGGCCAGAATCGCCTGATCATCCAGTTGGCTCTGATCCGGATACGCCAGTCTCAGTTTCTGGATCTCCTGATCACAGGCTAACAGGTTACCTTCAACCCGCTGTGCCAGGAGAGAGACGGCTTCAGGTGTTGGCTGAAAACCTGCTGCTCTTAATCGATGGGTGATCCAGCCCGGCAGGCGTTGCTGATCCAGCGGCCAGACAGGAACAAAAACACCGACAGCATCCAGCGCTTTAAACCATTTGCTGTTGGTGGATGAGCCTTCGAGCTTACCGGAGATAATCATCAGGGTATTATCGCTTTGGCCGCGATTATCCGAGATCTCCTGCGCATAAGCCTGCAGCGCCTGACTACCTTCCTGCCCGGGTTTACCGCTAGGAATATGTAGTTCAATCAGTTTATGGCTGGAGAAGAGGCTCATGCTGGCATTGGCTTCCAGCAGCGTAGACCAGCTGAAGCTGTTATCCACATGATGGACTTCCCGTTCTTCAGCTCCGGCCTGACGCACGGCAGCGCGAACTGCATCGGAGGCTTCGCGCATCTGAAGGGGTTCATCGCCGGCAATCAGATAGATCGGCTTAAGACCCGATTTAAGCTGATCATTCAGCTTATCGGCAAAAACCTTCATGGTTGCTGGCTGCCGGTAACCCCTTTGGTCACCGGAAGTGTGATGCGGCTTAACTGACGGGCAACACGGCTGGCCAGATCACGCTCCATCTCAAAGCGAAGTGATGCCAGATCGCTGGCTTCGCTGTAAAGGCTGTCACTACTGGTATAGGTGCGGCTGGCTTTGAGCGTGCTTTGCGGTGCAACCGGTTTGCCTTCTGCGTTCAGCAGTTGGAAATCGACTTCGGCATAGAGGTCGTAGCTGCTTGAGCCTGAGGTAAAGGTGGTTTGCTGCTTCTGGTGGCGTACCTGACTCAGCCAAAGGTGCCAGCGGGCACCATCTTTGCCTTTCAGGAGTACAACGTCGCCCTGAGTCAGCTGCGTCGCCAGAGTGTTATAAAAAACAGAGGATTGTTCAGAGAGGTAAAGTGGCGAGAGCTCAGCCGGAAAACCGGCTGTCCCTCGCAGCTGAAAGCCGCAGCCACTGACGAGAACTGCCAGTAAAACTGCGCCTAACCACTTAAAACTAGACAAGGTGTTTGTCTTTTGCAACTTCATCTGACTTCCGATTGCTAAGTTAAGGCCGTTTTCAGGCATTAACGTACGATTCTTTGATTTGGGTTGTTATTACGCATTCATCAGCGAGCGAATTAGCCAATGAACTTTTAAATCAGCTTTAACAGTAGACCTGCAAAAACAGGCACGGTTTCCACCGTGCCTGTTTTCGGATAGCAGTTAAATCTGTGAAAGATTAGTTCGCCACAATGTTGACCAGTTTGCCCGGAACCACAATCACTTTGCGGATGGTGACACCTTCCAGGAACTTAGCCACTTTCTCATCGGCTTTTGCCAGTTCTTCAACTGCATCTTTTGGTGCGTCGGCAGCCACTTCAAGCTTACTACGCACTTTACCGTTAACCTGAACCACCATCTGGATGGAATCACGGGTCAGGGCGTCCTGATCCACAACCGGCCAGCTGGCATCGATAACTGCATCTTCATGGCCCAGCATCTGCCACAGAGTATGGGCGATGTGTGGCACCATAGGTGACAGCATGAGTACACAAGCTTCAATCGCTTCGTGCTGAACGGCACGCATCTCTGCACTATCGTCATTCACTTTAGTGATGGCGTTAGTCAGTTCCATAACAGCCGCAATAGCGGTGTTAAAGGTCAGACGGCGTTCCATATCATCGCTGATCTTAGCGATGGTTTCGTGGGTCTTACGACGCAGCTCTTTCTGTTTGTCGTTCAGCGAAGCAGGGTTCAGGGCTGCAACTTCACCGCCTTCAACATGGCTCTGTACCATTTTCCACAGACGCTTCAGGAAGCGGTTTGCACCTTCCACACCGGAATCAGACCATTCCAGAGATTGCTCTGGTGGTGCCGCGAACATGATAAACAGACGTACGGTATCGGCACCGTATTTCTGGATCAGTTCCTGAGGGTCAACGGTGTTGCCCTTGGACTTGGACATCTTGCTGCCATCTTTCAGAACCATGCCCTGAGTCAGCAGACGCTGGAACGGCTCGTCAGAGTTAACCAGACCTTCGTCACGCAGCAGCTTGTGATAGAAGCGGCTGTACAGCAGGTGCAGAATGGCGTGCTCGATACCACCGATGTAGTGGTTTACCGGCGTCCAGTAATCCGCCTCGGAATCCAGCATCGCTTCACCCTGGTTACGGCAAGCGTAACGGGCGTAGTACCAGGACGACTCCATAAAGGTGTCGAAGGTATCGGTTTCACGGGTTGCTGCGCCACCACACTTAGGACAGGTGGTTTCGTAGAATTCCGGCATCTTCTTGATTGGAGAACCTACGCCGTCAAATTCAACATCTTCCGGCAGTACCACCGGCAGCTGGTCTTCCGGTACAGGAACGTCACCACAGCTGTCACAGCTGATCATAGGGATTGGCGCGCCCCAGTAACGCTGACGGGATACACCCCAGTCGCGCAGACGATAGTTGATGGTGATCTTGCCTTTACCTTCGCCTTCCAGCTTGGCAGCGATGGCGTCAAAAGCGGCTTCAAAGTCCAGACCGTCAAATTCACCGGAGTTAACCAGGGTACCTTTTTCGGTGTAGGCTTCTTTGCTCAGATCCACTTCGTCGCCTTCAGCAGCGGCGATCACCTGCTCAATCGGCAGGCCGTATTTGGTTGCAAATTCCCAGTCACGCTGATCGTGACCCGGAACCGCCATAACAGCACCTGAACCGTAATCCATCAGTACGAAGTTCGCGACCATCACAGGTACTTCACGACCGGTCAGCGGGTGAAGAGCGGTAAAGCCGGTTGGCATACCCTTCTTCTCCATGGTGGCCATATCGGCTTCAGCAACCTTGGTGTGTTTGCATTCTTCAACAAAAGCCGCCAGTTCCGCATTGTTCTGAGCCGCTTCCAGAGACAGTGGGTGTTGAGCAGCAACAGCCACATAGGTCACGCCCATCAGAGTGTCCGGACGGGTCGTGAATACTTCCAGCTCTTCGGAGCGATCTTTCAGACCGAAACGCAGTTCAACACCACGGGATTTACCGATCCAGTTGCGCTGCATGGTTTTAACCTGCTCAGGCCAGTCAACCTTGTCCAGATCGTCCAGCAGCTGATCGGCGTAATCAGTAATCTTCAGGAACCACTGAGGAATTTCACGACGCTCAACCTCAGTGTCACAACGCCAGCAGCAACCATCGATAACCTGCTCATTGGCCAGAACGGTCATATCGTTCGGGCACCAGTTAACAGCAGATGTCTTCTTGTACACCAGGCCTTTTTCGAACAGGCGGGTGAAGAACCACTGTTCCCAGCGATAATATTCCGGATGGCAGGTGGCGATTTCACGATCCCAGTCGTAAGCAAAACCCAGTTGCTTCAGCTGGTCACGCATGTAATCGATGTTTTCGTAGGTCCATTTCGCTGGCGCTACGTTGTTTTTGATCGCTGCGTTTTCTGCTGGCAGACCAAACGCATCCCAGCCCATAGGCTGCAGCACGTTTTTGCCACGCAGTCGCTGATAACGGGACAGTACATCACCAATGGTGTAGTTACGCACGTGACCCATGTGCAGTCGGCCGCTTGGGTACGGGAACATAGAAAGGCAGTAGAATTTTTCGCGGTTTGCGTCTTCTACAGCTTTGAAACATTGATTCTTTTCCCAGAAAGCCTGAGCTTCCTGTTCGATTTTGTGGGGAGTGTACTGAACGTCCATTATCGCTTGGTTACCTTGCCAGTTCCGGGGGGCCGGAAGGGTTAACAAATTGGGCCAGATCTGCTGTCTATAGATGACAGGACAGCGGCGTCAGGGGCCTGAGGCGTAACGCTGGTGTTAAACACTCGATTCTACCTTACAGACTGGCTGACAGGTAGGGGCTCCAACGAGAAAAAGCGTAGAAAAGGCAGATAAAACGGCCGGAAAATGCTGTCTCCATCCCCAGGGAGTTTATTGGTGGATCAGTGAGAGTTAATTTTTACTGACCTCGGTCCGTGACACCGGCTGCAGGATGGTAAATACTCAAGGATAACAAGGTGATGAGTGCGCTTTATTCTGCACTCAGTGCAACTTTCGACAGTGATACCCGATCAAGGAGACGTTATGTCAGATCAACCGAATGAAAACCGCCCGGACAGCAATGACAAGCTGGCCCGTCACTATGACAGCGCTCTGACCCGAATCGAAAAACGTCTTGCTGAGGCGGAGCACAATACGCTGGATACTCTGCAGAAAGAGATCCGTGAAGCGGTTGAGTTTGAGCAGGATTTAGAGCGTCTGACCAAGGATGAAGTTGCTCTATTGACCACCTGGTTAAACCGCGACCTGCAGGATCTGGGACGCTTTGTCAGCTCAACCGGCCGGGGTTTAGGCGAGTGGTTGAATATCGATCTTTCGGCTCTGGAGATTTCACTGGCCCGTGCTCTGCAGTCGGTTGCCGATAAAACCAGGATTGATCAACTGGAGCTGGAACAGAAGCTGGAGAGTGATCCGGGCACCTACATTGAAGGCGAACTGGCTACGGCGGGGACTTTTTCCTGCACTGAATGCGACAAGATGGTGGTTGTGACTCATACCCGTCCGATAGAGCGTTGCCACCGTTGTGATAACCATATTTTCCACCGCGTCAGCCAGGTTCATGGCGCAAAAGAGTAAATCGCTACTCTTGAACGTAAGCTCGATCTAAGCCCTGTTGTTACAGGGCTTTGCTTTTTTTGTGGTCGGTTATTTATCGGTTTGCTTTTAACGATAGCGCAGGCTGTACCAGATCTGTCCCAGTACTTCATGCAGCATACGACTGGAGACCTCAAGATTGCTACTTTTCGGTAGCAGCTGTAACCAGAGGCTCTCCGGCATGGCGTAAAACGCGGTAGGAGCCGGAACAACCTCAAAGCCCGCTTTTTCAAAGATGGCGACGGAACGCGACATATGCCAGCCATGGGTAACCAGTGCGATACGTTTAATATTCTCATCTTTCAGCATTTTGGCAGAGAAGAGGGCGTTTTCAGCGGTGGTCCGGCTTTCCGTTTCCAGCCACTGAGCTTCCTGTCCCCACCGTTGCAGTGTCTGCTGCATTAGCTCTGCTTCTGAAAGCGGTTCTCCATAAACACGACCTCCGGTGAGCAGCATCGGCTTGCCCGATACTCTCGACAGAACTGCCCCGTAATGCAAACGCTGTAGGCCATAGCTACTCACGGTGTGAGATTTAATTTCGCTGATAGCGCTTCCGGTTAAGCCCTGCCACTCTTCCGCCCGATAATCGCGACCTGCACCCAGAATCACAACAGCATCAAAGCCTAATTGCTGGGACTGATTTAGCGATTCATTGATAGACAGTGCCGGATATCGGTTTTGCAGCAGGTCAGCCAAAGAGATCGCAACTAAAGGTGTGCTCAGCAGCCAAAGTGACAGTATCGAACTTAGCAGCGTAGCCAGTCTGAGTTTTGGCCAGCGTTTCATCAGAAACCAGGCGATCAGAATTAGCAGAATGTTAATCGCCGGTGGCAGCAGCAGATATTTGGTGGCTCTTAGCAGCATGGAATCTCCGGAGGCGTGAACCAAAAATGGCCATCAGTGCACAGAAAAAGAGCGAAATTGAAGACTAGTGTCATGGTTTAGTGATCAATAATGCGGCGCTAACCATAGCAGATTCCGTTTCCAGTCGTCTTTAGACTAGTTGGTGTTTAGAGTTACGGCTGCTGGCAGGTTTTGTGCTTAGGCTGATATGGGGGATTTCTACGGGGGAGTGTCTATGCCGACCGTTAACATGAATGAAGTCCATATCTCTGCGGCAGAATCATGGGGTACAAAGCATACCCGCAGGCTGCTGCTTTTAGGTGTTGTCAGCTTCAGCGCGCCACTTGCTCTGTTGTTGATCACATCACAGGTTTTTCTATGGATGCTGGGGAGTACGATTTTTTGTGCCCTGATAGCACTGGGTATTTTCTATCGGTTGGATCGGCTGAATCAGCAGCGTTCAGCTGAGCTGATTCGGTTCTGTCAGCTGTTAGCGAGCGGACGATCCGATACCCGCTGGGTGACCGGACAGCATCAGCCGGAATTGATTGCCATGAATGAGCTGGCGCGTTTTCAGGAAAGGCTTCTGAGCCAGTTAAATTCCGCCGCCAGTGAAGTGGATTTCACTGCAGAGGAGCTGGATAAAGTATCCCGTAAGTTGGTGGATAGTGCTTCGGAACAACAGTCGCAGCTGGATTCCATCGCCGCTGCCAGTGAAGAAAGTTCGGTCACGGTTCAGCAGATCGGTCGTTCGATTGGCGAGATTTTGACGTCGGCCAATCAGCTGCGCTCAATGAGTGTTTCCGGTGATGAAGATGCAAGGCAACTGGAAGACGATCTGGCCGCTTGCCAGCAGATCTTTCAGGAGGCTCAGGGATTTATGGTGCGTCTTCGGGAAGAAACTCAACTAATCGATAACTTTATCTCCACCATTGATGATGTGGCTAACCAGACTAATCTGCTGGCGCTGAATGCTGCCATTGAAGCAGCACGAGCCGGTGAATCCGGGCGTGGTTTTGCTGTGGTTGCCGATGAAGTGCGGGGGCTTGCCTCTCAAACCTCAGAAGCCTCTCAACAGATTACCCAACTCATTAAAAGCACGCAGAATGCGGTCGCCCTGACCGAAACCTCCTTTGAGCGTTGTCTTGCTCGTTTAGGCGATGGGGTCACCAAAAGCGCAACGCTAAAATCTGCCATGCTGGATGTCGCCGATTTCTCCTCTCAGATTGAAGTGCAGATCGCACAGGTGGAAGAGGCGAGTCGTGAGCACGAAGCCGCCAGCGAAAGCATCAACCAGCGTATGGTGGCGATCAGCGATATCAGCGCAGACCATCATCACAAGGTCTGCGATGCTCTGGAGATTGTCGAATATCTGGAGCAGGTAGCGGGTAAATT
Organism: Oceanospirillum sanctuarii; assembly: GCF_002150805.1. Taxonomy (GTDB): domain Bacteria; phylum Pseudomonadota; class Gammaproteobacteria; order Pseudomonadales; family Halomonadaceae; genus Oceanospirillum; species Oceanospirillum sanctuarii. The sequence continues at coordinate 42,482 of NZ_MTBA01000008.1, read as the reverse complement.
GGCCAGTCAGGAAAGCCATGAGAAAAACAGCATCGGAGGGCGTGTCGCATGATCTATTTGCCTATTGTTCTGTTAGCTGTAGGGGCACTGCTGATCTGGGGTGGACGAAAGCAGGATCAGACCAAAGCCAACTGTTTAAGAAAACAGGCGCTTAACTGGTGTCAGCAGAGTTTTGATCTCTTGCTGTTGCTGCAAAAACGGCGCGGCATGATGGGGTCTTTGTTGAGTGGAGATAAACAGTTTGCTCAGCCCCTTGATGAGCTGAATCGTGAGCTGGATCTCTTGCTACAGCAGTTAAGCCGATCCGGTCTGAAAGTCTCTTCTTCCGACGGGACCGGAAGCACGCCGGAGATTTTGATCGCTCAACGCTTTGAAACACCGGCAGAAAGCTTTCAGGCGCATTCGGCAACTATCGAAAACCTGTTGGATCAGATCTGGTCCGTGGCGGAGCGTTTCCAGCTGGCAACCCATCATGACAGAGCCTACCGGAAGCGATCCATTCAGGCGCTACGTGTTCTGCCCGCGCTGGTGGAACTGTTAGGGCAGATGCGCGGCTTAAGTACACAAACTGCCAGTCAGGGGCGCTGCAGTGCGGCGATGCGGCTGCGCTTGGTGTATCTGTCTGATCAGGTGATGCAGAACCTGTCCCGGGGTGATTACCCAAGGGAAGCCGCCGAGCAATTTATCCTCAGAGTAGAGCAGCAGATCTTGTCGATGGATCGGATTCAGGTACCTGCGGCAGAGCTTTTTTCTCAGGCAACGGAGGCTATCGAAAGCTATTCCGGACATACCCGTCAGCTGCTTCGGCAGCTGGCCTGAAACTATCTGTGCTCAGGGGTTCGTTCTGTCGGTCTGAAATGCGTATAATCGCTTTTTTTGTTTCCAGGCAGACGATCGATGGCACGTATTCTTTCCTTAGACACTTCCACAGAAGCTTGTTCTGTAGCGCTTAAACTGGATGACGAGGTGCTGGAGAATTTTCAGCTTCAGCCCCGTAAGCATACCCAGCTGTTGTTACCCATGGTGGAAGAGATTCTGGCCGAAGCGGGTGTCAAACTGCAGCAGCTGGATGCCATCGCTTTTGCCAATGGTCCGGGTTCCTTTACTGGCTTGCGTATCGCAACCGGTGTGACTCAGGGACTGGCCTTTGGTGCTGATCTGCCGGTCATTCCGGTAACGACACTGGAAACCATGGCCTTCACGCTGTTCCGCGAGCGTTTTGCGCACTACATCATCTCCTCTCTGGATGCCCGCATGGGTGAAGTCTACTGGGCGGCTTATCACTGGAATGGCAACGGCTTTGATTGCATCGCCCAGCCAGAGGTGATCGCGCCGGATCAGGTTTCTCTGATCAATCCGATTGAGGATGCAGACTGGGTTGGTGCCGGTAATGGCTGGCAGCTGCTGGATCAGTTCTCCCCAGTGATGCAGAGTCTGGTACAGCAAACCTATCCGGATCTCCTGCCTCAGGCTGGTGATATCGCTCGTTTGGCGGAACTCTACTGGCAGCAGGGTAAGACGGTTTCTGCAGAAGAAGCGATCCCTGTTTATCTGCGGGACAATGTTGCTTTCAAGAAGGGCGAAGGCCCGCATCAGGCGAAGTAAATACGTTCGGTGATCTCAATAAACTCTTAAGCCGAAGCTGGCAGGCTTCGGCTTTTATTTTTGGCCTCAGCTTTTATTTTGACCTCAGCTACGAGGCGACTTGGTATAAGGAAAGACAAGGTGGATTGGTTTCAGGTGACATTTCTGGCTCTGGTTCAGGGCCTGACAGAGTTTCTTCCGGTTTCAAGCTCAGCGCATCTTATTCTTCCGGCACAAATTTTTGGCTGGGCAGATCAGGGACTGGCTTTTGATGTCGCTGTGCATGTCGGCACTTTGCTGGCGGTGATGCTCTATTTCCACAAGGATATCCGCAAGATGATTCTGGCCTGGCTGGCCAGTGTCTTTAAGCGTCAGCACTCTCAGGACAGCTTTATGGCATGGTCGGTGATTCTGGCGACGATTCCTGCTGGTCTGGCTGGCATTCTGCTGAATGATTTTATTGAAGGTAATCTGCGCTCTTCTCTGGTAATTGCGATTACGACGCTGCTGTTTGGTGCTCTGCTCTGGTGGGCTGATGTTAAAGGTCGCCGTAACCGTGGTGAAGATGACTTCACCATGAAAGATGCGATCTGGATCGGTCTGGCTCAGGCGCTGGCGCTGATTCCGGGAACATCCCGTTCCGGTATCACCATCACTGCTGCTTTGATGTTGGGGCTTACCCGTCAGGCTGCAGCCCGCTTCAGCTTTCTGTTATCCATTCCGCTGATTATGGCGGCAGGTCTGCTCAAAGGGGCGGAGCTGTATCAGAACGGTACCGAAGCCCAGATCAGTCATACTCTGATCGGCGGTCTGATCGCCTTTGGTGCTGCTCTTGCCTGTATCCATCTGTTCCTACGTTTGCTGGATCGGATCGGCATGCTGCCCTTTGTCATCTATCGTCTGTTTTTGGGTGTTATCCTGCTGGCGTTTTTCGTTTAAGGTCAATTTCTTTCAGGCCAAGGTTGTTCTGCTATGACTGATTCTATTTCGCTGTCTGAACCAAAAGTGGTAACACCGCTTTTTCTTTATCCTCAGAGCGAGCGCTATCAGGCTCAGGCCGAGGTGTTACTGGCGGAACTGAAGGCAAATCTGCCGGAGCATCTTACGGCTTCAATTGTCTCTGAGCTGCCCCGCGAGGCTGGCGCTCTGGTGCTCTATGTCGATGATCAGGGTATCTCGTTGGGTGAGACCGGCAAGAAAGCGCCTAAGCCGATTCAGGTTGAGTTTGCTTCCGGTAAGGCCGCTCACCGCCGTCAGTATGGTGGTGGCAAAAGCCAGATGATCGCCAAAGCAGTCGGCCTTAAAACCGGCGTAAAACCCCGCGTTCTCGATGCCACAGCAGGACTTGGTGGTGATGCTTTTGTTCTGGCAGGCTTAGGCTGCGAAATGTTGATGATGGAGCGCCATCCGGTGGTGGCAGCTCTGCTGCAGGATGGGTTGGAGCGCGCTTTGTCTGATCCGGAAGCTGCAGATGTCGCGTCCCGTATGAAGCTCGTACCCGGCAACTCGACAGAAAGCATGGCACAGGCGATTGCCGATACCGGCTTTTCCCCTCAGGTGATCTACCTTGATCCTATGTTCCCCGCGCGGGAGAAAAGTGCTTCAGTCAAAAAAGAGATGAAACTCTTTCACCAGCTGGTGGGCTTTGATACCGACGAGGCCGACTTACTGGAGACTGCTTTAGAGCTCGCCAGCCACCGGGTTGTGGTTAAACGCCCCCGGAAAGCCCCTGCAATTGAAGGTGTTGCCCCGACCTATGTGCTGGAAGGCAAATCCAGCCGCTACGATATTTACGCCAAGCGTAAGCTGGATGATGAGTGAGTTGATTTAGCTGAGTTATAAAAAAACGGGAAGCACTTACTTAAAAGTGACTTCCCGTTTTTTGTGGAAAAGGTTTAAACCGTCTGGTTCTAGTCCTCAACCGCTTCTTTAATCTTCAACCACTTCGGCATTCAGTGTACCCAGAATAAAACCACTGACTTCTGAGATACGGCCACGCCACCACATGCCACGGTTGTTCGGGATTGGAGCACCGTTGGTGTTGAAGAAGCGGGCACCTTCCAGATGGATAAAGCTTGCGCCATTATCGTCAGCAGATGCTTCGCCGTCATACAGGCTGGCGTATTTATCGAACGCTTCGCGGATATTTTCCAGCGCTTCTTTGTTGCCGAAGGCTACGGATGTTTCTGAGATAAACTCACCGGAGAAACCATCAAAGTATTTGCGGCCGTTGACGATATGGCCGGATACCAGAAAGCCATCCATCTGTAGGGTAATACCGATTTCGATGTCGCTGTTGTTAACGGTGTTTACCAGATTTTCCAAAAACCAGTCTTTGTTCTGACTCATATTTAATTCCTGTAATTGACTCATTTATTGTCATCCTGATTGGCGGGTTCCCTCCGGAACCAGAGCCTGAGCTGACGTCTCAAGAACGGTAAGCTGGTCAGATGCTAACACAGGGCAGTGTTAAAAAAACCAGCCCTGTGTCAGCTTAATGTTTCTCCCTGTAAGTCCTGCACTGGCAGGAAGATCAATTATTGATCCTGCTCCTGTTGTGCCAGTTTCGGCTGATGAGTCAGTAAGCGGATACTGTGTCTGAGCGCGGGATCAAACAGGGGGCGGCACTGAACTGAGAACCACTCCAGTGTCTGGCCAAAGGTGAGGTGGTCATCCTCAGAAACTTGCAGATAATCCAACTCCAATAGCAGTTCGGTCAGCTGCCGGAACAGAGGTTTGTGGAAGTACTCTGGTGCATTCAGACCGTGCAGAATCGACAGACGTTGGGCCAATACCTGACATTCATTTTCCAGTGCTTCTGCGGTAAAGCTGCCACTGCCAAAGTGCAGCAGCAGCGCCACCATCAGATAACCCCGTTCGAGACTCGGCTGAATCGGGCGTGCCAGTAGAGTCAGCAGAGCTCCCTGTTCCTGATAAGGGCTGACCCTAACCAGATGTTCACCATCATCCACCAGCACCTGCTGTTCAACAAAGAAACGTACGATGGCATCGATCTGATCGTTCAGCGTCTTGCCCTGCCAGGGAAGATAGAGCTCCTTGCTGACAAACGGGTAGAGAGTCCTGACCAGATCCTGCAGCTGCTTGCGGGTGTACTGGCTCTGCTGGTTAAAACAGAAGGCGACCAGAGATGGAAGTGCAAACAGGTGCAGGATGTTGTTTCGATACCAGGTCATCAGCAGCGCCTGCTGCTCGTTCAGCTGCAAGAGATCACCATAGGTATGGGGCAGGCGGGTAATCAGCTCCAGTTTCTCGGCTTCTGCAATCAGTTGCTCTGTGGTCTGGTGGTTGACCGGCGCATCACCGGCATGACGCAGCTGGTTATGCAGCTTCTGGCAGAAGTGAATAAAGTGGCTCAGACTGCTGGATTCCAGTGTAAAGCTTGGGGCCGTTAACAGGCCGAGGGCACACAGGTTAGCCCCGTTCAGTGTGGCGCTGTTGTTGATGCCGGTTGCTACCTGTTGAGACAGGGCGCTGACAGCATCCGGCAACCACTGAGGTTTATCATTGATACCGCCGTCAGCCTGCTGCCACTCAGGAATGGTCTGATCCAGTGTTTTCTTCAAGTCGATGGGCTCACCAAAGGCCAGACTCACTTTACCGAAGTGCTCTTTTAATGTTTTTGCCGCTTTCAGCAGGCCCAGAATCGACTCGCCTTTTTTCGCCTTGCCACGCAGTTCGCCCAGATAGGTGCGGCCTTCAACCACTTTCTCATAGCCGATATAAATCGGAATCAGACGGATCTGACGGTGTGGGTTTCTCAGATAACCCTGAACGGTCATCGACAGCATGCCGGGTTTGGGCTGCAGGGTACGACCGGTTCGGCTGCGACCACCTTCAACGAAGTACTCCGTGGCGTAACCCTTGTTCAGCAGCAGGAAGAGGTATTCAGAAAATACCGCTGCATAGAGCGGGTTATCCCGGAAGCTGCGGCGGATAAAAAACGCACCGCCGCGACGCAGCAGCGACCCTACAACTGGCAGGTTGAGGTTGATACCCGCTGCCACATGGGGTGGTGTCAGCCCATGGTTGTATAGGGCATAAGAGAGCAGCAGATAATCCATGTGACTGCGGTGACAAGGCACGTAAACCACAGTACTGTGTTTGGCGGTTTCCTGAACCTGTTCGATACCGTGAATCTGCACACCGTCGTAGAGGCGGTTCCACAGCCAGCTCAGCAAGACATCAAACAGCTTCTGTGTACTGTAGGAGACGTTAGCTACGATCTCATCGGCGTATTTTTCGGCTTTATCTCTGGCTTTCTGGCTGCTCATCGGAGTCTGACCATCAGTAGCCTGAGTCGCCTCTTGAATCGCCGCCTGAATCCGTGGACTACGGATCAGTTGGCGGATCAGCTGTTTACGATCCGGCAGTTCCGGACCTGTGACACCGATACGGGTCTGGCGGAAATGCACCCGAAGCAGGCGGGCTGTTTTACGCACATGCTGATTGATCAGGGTAGATTCCGGGCTGGTGGCAATCAGTTCCCGCAGGGAAACCGGCTCGGCAAAATGCACCAGGGTATGACGACCATGAATCAGGATATCTTTCAGGCGCTGCAGGCTCTGGCGCAGCCAGCCGCGCTGATCGGAAAAACGGTTTAACCAATGGGTTTCCTGTCCCGGTGCACGGCCCCAGAAGATAGTCACGGGCACGAGTCGGATATCCTCTTCCGGATGTTCCAGCAGATAAGCCATCATACGTACCAAACGGGGAGAAACCCTGTGCTCCGCCAGCCCTTTCAGGCCGTAATGAGTATTGTGCAAAGCGATATAGCGGGCGCTTTCTTCCAGCTCAGAACAGGCTTCTTCAGACCATGGCAGCCCTTGTTTACGGCTGATATGGCTTAGCAGCAAACGACCTGTCAGACTTTTATTGCCCAGTGCATAGCAGTAATGGCCTTCTGTTTCAGGCAAGGCTGGCAGGTTGCGGTGAAAACTGATGCGGATAAACAGTAGCATCAGGCGTTCCGCCAAAACCATCAGAAGTCTGACGATCTTGTGCCTGAGTCGGTCTGCTCGTTGTCGGACGCGGGCCGGATAGATCATGGTTCGCATGTTCCTGTTGTCTTTTTCTTTTATGCTGATATCTGTACCTAGCTTAGAACGCATTATAACTGATTGACCTGTTTGGATTTTAATTTGCGTGTCATCAGTGGGTAATTATTTATTTTGCCAGACCTGTTCGGGTTGGAGTGTCTGGTTAAATGTTGGGAGTGATAAGGTTTGAAATCTGAGTCGATCAACGTCAGCCAAGCCCATGGAGAAGCCTTGCCTACTGAGGGAGGGCTTAACCAAAGTGCTTTTATGCAGGATGAGATTACGCCCCGTGCGCTCTGGCTGGTGGTGAAACAACATAAACGCTCACTGATTCTGGCGAACCTGATCGCTATTGCGGCGACTCTGTTCAGCGTGCCTCTGCCGCTGTTGATCCCTTTATTGGTGGATGAGGTGTTACTGAATCAGCCGGGACAGATAACAGCCTTCATCAATGATTTTGTTTCGGTGGAGTGGCAGGTTCCGGCGGTTTATATCGGTGTTGTTCTGGTGGCAACTGTGCTGATGCGGGGAGCGGCTCTGATACTGAATGTCTGGCAGACCCGTGAATTTACACTGATCTCCAAGGATATCGTCTTTAAGCTCCGTCAACGGCTGTTAGGTCATCTGCAGCGTATCTCCATGGCGGAGTATGAACAGCTGGGGGCGGGTTCGGTTGCCTCCCATCTGGTAACTGATGTGGATACCATCGACCGCTTTATCAGCAGTTCCGTCAGCCGTTTTGTGGTGGCGTTTCTCTCCCTGATCGGTGCTGCGGTGATTCTGTTCTGGATGCACTGGCAGCTGGCGCTCTTTATCTTGCTGCTCAACCCTGTGGTGATCTGGACCACCATGCGCTTGGGCAAGCATGTTAAACGCCTGAAAAAGACCCAGAACTCCGCTTTTGAAGCCTTTCAGATGGCATTGGGTGAAACCCTTGATGTGGTTCAGCAGTTGAGAACCAGCAACAGAGAAGAGCATTACATCAAGCGTCTGATCCGCAAGGCTGCTGACGTTAAAGAGCATTCCGCCAGCTTTGAGTGGAAAAGTGATGCAGTAAGCCGACTCAGCTTTCTGGTTTTTCTTTTTGGCTTTGATATCTTCCGCGCCCTGTCGATGCTGATGGTGCTTTACTCTGACCTGACGGTGGGACAGATGCTGGCGGTGTTTGGCTATCTCTGGTTTATGATGGGGCCGGTGCAGGAGGTACTGGGGATCCAGTACGCCTGGTTTGCCGCCAAAGCTGCTACCGGACGGTTAAACAATCTGCTCAAACTGCAGCAGGAGCCCCAGTATCCGGAGCAGGAAGATCCTTTTACTGGCTGTATTACCACAGGCATCCGTATTGAGGATCTGCACCTGAAATACGGCGACAATGAGCCAGTATTAAGAGGGGTGAACCTTGCCATCGCCCCCGGTGAAAAAGTGGCCTTGGTTGGCACCAGCGGTGGCGGCAAATCCACGCTGGTACAGGCGTTATTGGGGCTGTATCAGCCGGAATCCGGTCAGGTGTTTTATAGCGATGCCACAATTGAGCGAATCGGGCTGCAGCGGGTTCGGGATAATGTCGCCACGGTTTTGCAGCATCCGGCTCTCTTTAACGGCACAGTTCGGGACAATTTGACGCTGGGACAGACGCACGCTGATGAAGAGCTCTGGCATGCTCTTGAGATTGCCCAGCTGAAAGACTTCGTCGAAGAGTTGGATCAGCAGTTGGATACCCTTGTTGGCCAGAAGGGGCTGAGGCTTTCCGGCGGACAGAAACAGCGTCTGGCCATCGCCCGTATGATACTGACGCAACCTAAGGTGGTGATTCTGGATGAAGCCACCTCTGCGCTGGATACCGAAACCGAAGCCCGTTTGCATGAAGCGATGGCGGAGTTCCTGCAACAACGTACGACTCTGATCATTGCTCACCGTTTAAGCGCGGTGAAGCAGGCGGATCGGGTCTATGTGTTTGATGATGGTCATATCATCGAAGAGGGTCGTCATGACGAGCTGCTGGAGCAACAAGGGGTTTACCACAGGCTTTATGGCCAGCGGCAGGAGCACTAAGAGCGCCAGAGCTGACGGTAGAAAAATAGTTGAGGAGATAAAAGGGTAGAGGGCAAAAGCAGAGAATATAAAAAAGCAGGAGCCCGTTCCGGGTCTCCTGCTTTTTAGGTCTGACTTATAGAGGCAGCTTAAGGTTACTTACGCTTGCCACCACGGCGGTTGTTCCCACCTTTTTTACCGTTGCCGCCTTTGCCTGCACTACCTTTTCCAGCGTTGCCTTTAGGGCCACCCTTGCCCGGGAATGTGGATGGCTTTTCAGCAGGAGCGTGGAACAGCAGGTACAGATCCACCAGAATTTCCGGTAGCTGAGCCGCCAGACGGTTGGTGGTATCCAGATCGGCAACGATATCATCCAGCTCTTCATCCGGGAATAGGCAGGAGATCGCCATAAAGGGCAGCAGAAGTTCGGCAGCGTCCTGCTCGTGCTGACCAAACCAGATCTCTTCGCGCATCATTACCGCTTCAATAAAACCGGCACACCAGGCGCTGACTTCGCTGTCATCCAGAACTTCATCTTCTTCCAGTTCCGGCTCGAATGGCAGTTCGATGGTTTGGCCGCGGTACAGCACGGTGCGGGTCTGCTCCAGCATGGTTTCCAGCCAGCCGATAACGCTGTCTTCGCTGAACTCATTCGAGTTGTCGGTGGTAAAACGAGGCATACCGTTGAAAGCAACCGGTAACCACTCACCAGTCGGAACCGGCTCAGGACATACAGCCAGCGCCACCATAAAACCGTGCAGGCCAATAACATCCAGTGCTTCAGGATCGACCTGATCGGACTCCAGAAAGTCATACAGCTGATCCAGAATTTCGTCGTCGATCACAGCTACCGGGATGGATTCTTCTTTCATAACTACCTCTGAATAGGTGCCTGCAACAGGTTCGCCCTGATGGGTACGGCATACTCATAATCTTTATATGCGCGGCAGGGTTCAAAATTGTCGCCATTGTACCAGCGTCCCCGCGCTGATGTTAGAAGTGGCCGCGGTAATCTTGATGATGAAATCTACCTTGGTCTTCATGCTTGCGATAGGGCCGGATTGAGATTTTACCGACAAACTGCCACCATCCCGTTTCGTTTTTATGATCCGCCAACACAGAAGCCTGAAGACTACGCCGTGAATACTGAAACTCTGCTGAAAAAGCACCCTGATGCTATGCCGGTTTGTCCTGACCCTAACGATAAGGTGCAGTCTGAAGTTGCGCTGCGTTTTGGGCTGATTTACTGGATGAAGCGGGTCGAAGACTTTTTTGGCAAAACCTACCCGGTGCCTGAACTGGATCTCAGCCTGAGAGGCAAATGTGCGGGGCAGGCGTATCTGCAAAAGTGGAAGTTGCGTTTCAATCTGACGCTAATGGCGGAGAACTATCAGGACTTTATGCTCAATGTGGTTCCCCATGAGCTGGCGCATCTGGTGGCCTTTCGTGAATTTGGCCATCGGATTAAGCCCCACGGTCGTGAATGGCAGGGGGTGATGGAGCAGGTATTAGGTGTACCGGCAAAAACAACGCATCAATATGATGTCAGTACAACAGCGAAACAAAATTACTTATATCGTTGTGGCTGTCCTGAACGAATTCATGGCCTGACTATTCGCCGTCATAACAAAATTGCTCAGGGAATCAGATATTTATGTCGCAGCTGTCAGCAGGAGTTAGTTTTTGAAGGGGAAAGAGGCGCTGATATAAATTAATAAAGCTTTATATTCGCTTCAATATAAGCAGTTATTAAAGCCAAAATTATTCTTTTATACAGCAGATTTTATGACCCGAAAGTCGAATGAAAGGCTATTGTGCATCTGCGAAAGAATGAAACCAGAAGTGTCTGATTGGTCATAAATATAAAAGATCTTTATAACTTATTGATTTTAAAGGAAAAAATACTGCTACCAAGGTCTAATGTTTTCGCAGTCGTCAGCCCAGTATAACTTTGCATCGAATATGTATTCCGGGTGAGGTTATTTTTTTAAAACCTCCGCATCATAAAAATAAAGCGCCCGGGGTTTCTTTCCCTCACAGGCACAGAGGCAAGATTTAGATGAGCGAACAACAAAAAGTTTATCCAGTACCAGCAGACGTAGCTTCAAACGCTTTGATCAACAAAGCTAAGTATGAAGAGATGTACAAACAGTCTGTTGAGCAGCCAGATGCGTTCTGGGCTGAGCACGGTCAGCGTATCGACTGGATCAAACCGTTCAGCAAAGTTAAAAACGTACGCTTTGATTCTCACGATGTAGATATCAAATGGTTTGAAGACGGCACTCTGAACGCCAGTGCTAACTGTCTGGACCGTCATCTGGAAACCCGTGGTGACCAGGTTGCGATTATCTGGGAAGGTGACAACCCTGAGCAGTCTGAAAACATCACTTACCGTGACCTGTACACCCGTGTATGTAAGTTCGCTAACGCTCTGAAAGGTCAGGGTGTTCGTAAGGGCGATGTAGTAACTATCTACATGCCAATGATTCCTGAAGCAGCTGTTGCGATGCTGGCTTGTGCTCGTATTGGTGCAGTTCACTCTGTTGTATTCGGTGGCTTCTCCCCGGATGCGATTGCTGGTCGTATCATCAACTCTGACTCCCGCATTGTGATCACTGCAGACCAAGGTCGTCGTGGTGGTAAAGCGGTTCCTCTGAAAGAGAATGTTGATGAAGCTCTGACCAATCCACAGGTTAAAACTGTTGAGAAAGTGGTTGTAGTTAAGTGCACTGGTGGCGACATCGCATGGCACGATCACCGTGACGTTTGGTACCACGATATCTTCGACGGTGCTTCTGAAGTTTGCCCGCCGGAAGAGATGAATGCAGAAGATCCTCTGTTCATTCTGTACACCTCTGGTTCTACTGGTGCACCTAAAGGTCTGAAGCACACTACCGGTGGTTACATGGTTTATGCATCCATGACCCACCAGTATGTATTTGATTACAAAGAAGGTGAGATCTACTGGTGTACTGCTGATGTAGGTTGGATTACCGGCCACAGCTACATCGTTTACGGCCCTCTGGCGAACGGTGCAACCTCTCTGATGTTTGAAGGTGTTCCTTCTTACCCATCCCACAGCCGTTTCGGTGACGTGGTAGACAAGCACAACGTAAACATCCTGTACACTGCGCCGACTGCCGTTCGTGCTCTGATGGCTCAGGGCAATGACGTAATGGGTGACACCAAGCGTGATTCTCTGCGCCTGTTGGGTTCTGTGGGTGAGCCAATCAACCCGGAAGCCTGGGAGTGGTACTACAAGAACATCGGTAACAGTAAGTGCCCTATCGTTGATACCTGGTGGCAGACTGAAACCGGAGGCATTCTGATCTCTCCACTGCCAGGTGCAACTGATCTGAAACCGGGTTCTGCAACGCTGCCATTCTTCGGTGTACAGCCTGCGCTGGTTGATGGTCAGGGTACTGAGCTGGAAGGTGCAACTGAAGGTGGTCTGATCCTGAAAGACAGCTGGCCTGGTCAGGCTCGTTCTATCTGGGGTGATCACGAGCGCTTCTTCCAGACTTACTTCAGCACCTACCCAGGTACTTACTTCACTGGTGACGGTGCACGTCGTGACGAAGACGGTTACTTCTGGATCACTGGTCGTGTTGATGACGTGATCAACGTATCCGGTCACCGTATGGGTACTGCTGAGATCGAAAGCGCGATGGTTGCTCACAAAGACGTTGCTGAAGCAGCGGTTGTTGGCTACCCGCACGACATTAAAGGTCAGGGCATCTACATCTACATCACTCTGAACGATGGTGTAGAAGAGTCTGATGATCTGCGTACTGAGCTGGTTAAGTGGGTACGTAAAGAGATTGGTCCGATCGCAACACCGGATCTAATCCAGTTCTCTGCCGGTCTGCCTAAGACCCGTTCCGGTAAGATCATGCGTCGTATTCTGCGTAAGATCGCAGCGAACGAGTGCGACGGTCTGGGTGATACCTCAACACTGGCTGATCCAAGTGTTGTTGACAACCTGATCGAGTCCCGTCTGAACCGCTGATAGGACTAAGCTCCCGTTAAACGTGAGCTGAATAATAAAAAACTCCCGTGTGAATGCCACATGGGAGTTTTTTTTTGCAGGCAAAAGTGTCAACAATAAGGTATTATTGACCCGCAAATAAGAGTAAAAAATATAAGACTAGCAGGGAGTTGGAGGAGATTAATGGCATTAGCACAGAAGATCATTATTGCTGACGATCATCCATTATTTCGTGCCGCGCTGCAGCAAGCGGTTAAACAGGTCGCACCTGAAGCCGAGATTGTTGAGGCCGAAGATATGGAGGCTGTGCAGACCGCAGCCAGTAACAATTCCGATGCAGACCTTATCCTGTTGGATCTGCACATGCCGGGAGCCCATGGCTTTTCCGGTTTGGTTTTCCTGCGCGGACAGTGTCCCGCAATTCCTGTGATCGTAGTTTCCGGTACTGAAGAGCCTCTAGTTATTCAGCGCGCAATCGATTTCGGTTCATCCGGTTTTATTCCTAAGTCCTCCTCTCTGGAGACAATTGCGGAAGCGATTGAAGAGGTACTTAACGGTGAGGTCTGGTTGCCGCCAGAGATCTCTGAAACCCTTAGTGAAGTAAGTGAAGAGCAGGCTCGTTTTGCTGAAGCGCTGTCTACCCTGACACCTCAGCAGTTCCGCGTTCTGAATATGCTGACCGAAGGTCTTCTGAACAAGCAGATCGCTTATGAACTGAATGTTTCTGAGGCGACCATTAAGGCGCACGTGACTGCTATTCTGCGTAAGCTGGGTGTACACAGTCGTACTCAGGCTGTAATTGCCGCTAAACAGCTGGAAGTTGAGCCACCTAAGGTTGCTGACTAACCAATCAGAATCCGGCAGTGCTCTGTTGCGATTATGATAAGAAAAAGCCGCTGAATCTCAGCGGCTTTTTTGGTTTTGAGTAAATGCTTTTAGATGAGTCGTAAAAGCTTACTGCTTCAGCTTATGGCTCTTCAGAATTCGGGTCACCATTGCCCGTAACGGTGCCGGTTTAATCGGTTTGTGCAGCAGGGTATAACCTTCCCGTTTAATCTCTTCCGCAACGTCTTCTGTCCGGTCAGCGGTGATCATGATGCCCGGAATCGGTTCTTCAACGACTTCGTTCAATGCGGTCAGCGCCATGACGCCGGTAACATCGTTATCCAGGTGGTAATCCGCCAGAACGATATCCGGAATACCGGAATTACGCAGAGCGGATTTTGCGCCACCGATAGTGGTGGCTTTACTGACCCGGCAATCCCAGTTGCTAAGCATGGCTTCCATACCTTCCAGAATCAGGGGCTCGTTGTCGATACAGAGAATATGCAGCCCTGCCAGCGGATTATTCCGCTGGCGCTTACCGGAAGTGCTCGTGCTCTTTTCGGTTTGTTCCTGAGGCAGGTCTTCCTCTTTGCCGAAAGGAACTTCGACACTAAATACAGTGCCTTCACCCGGCCAGGAGCGAACCTGCAGTTTGTGATCCAGTACCCGGGTCATACGTTCGGCAATGGAGAGGCCAAGCCCCAGACCTTTTTCACCCTCTTTGTTGTGACGCTCCGGGTGATCGAGGCGCTTAAACTCCTGGAAGATCTCTGAAAGCTTCTCTTCCGGAATCCCCGGTCCTGTATCCCAAACCTCAATACGGACACCGCCGCTAATGCGACGACAGCCTAAAAGAATCTTGCCGTGTTGGGTATAGCGAGCAGCATTGGAGAGGAAGTTCTGAACGATACGGCGCAGCATCTGGCTGTCACTGCGAACAATCGCTTTGCTGCTGACGGCGTCAAACTGCAGCCCCCGGTCATTGGCCATGACACCAAACTCGGCTTTCAGCGGTTTCAGAATATCCGCCAGTCGGAAGGTGCTGAGGTTGGGTTGCAGGGCACCGGCATCCAGTTTGGAGATATCCAGCAGGGTGCTGAGCAGCTCCTCGGCAGCCTTGAGTGAACTGTCGATATTCCGGGTCATACGATACTGATCCGGGTTCTCTTCCTTAACCTGATGCGCAAGGGCAGAGGTGAACAGGCGGGCTGCATTCAGAGGCTGTAGCAGGTCATGAGAAGCAGCTGCAAGGAAACGGGTTTTTGACGCGTTAGCCTGTTCCGACGTCTGCTTGGCCTGCATCAGATCCTGGTTCAGATCCGACAGTTCCTGAGTACGTTCTTTTACCCGTTCTTCAAGCGTCTCGTTGGTTTCTTTCAGGGCGATCTCCGCTTTACGGCGCTCGGTAATATCTTGATAAAGAGAGAAGAAACCAAGAATCTCACCCTGATCATTTTTGTGTGGCGTGTAAGTCACCAGCCCATAGCGCATGCGGCCGTTATCAAGCATGTGTTCCAGCTCGAAGATGGTTCGGTCGCCACTTAAAACCCGTTCAATGTAGGGGCGGCGGGCTTCGTACTGACTGAGGGTAAGCACCTTGTAGATGGGTTGGCCGATAATGGTTGTCCGGTCGACATTCATCGCTTCCTCATAGGCCTTGTTGGTAAAGAGGTAGCGCAGTTCCGTATCAAAGTAGGCGATCAGAGCCGGTACGTTATCGGTATAGATACGAATGTTGTTTTCACTCTGAATCAGAGCTTCTTCCGTTTGCTTCTGCTGGGTGATGTCCTGATAGGTATATACAAAACCACCGCCGGGCATGGGGTTACCTTCCACATCGAGCACAGTGCCATCTTTGCGGTAACGTACGTAGCGGTGAGGTTCGCCATAGCGGATATTGTCCAGCAACTGCTGAACCTGCTCTTCCGGATCGCCCAATCCGTACTCACCATTCTGGGCGTTAAAGCGGAAGATGTTTTCGATCGGTTCGCCAACCCGGATCAGGTTGTCCGGGAAGTTAAACAGATCCAGATAGTGCTGATTCCAGACCACCAGGCGCAGGTTATGATCCACAACTGAAATCCCCTGGCTGACGTTCTCAATCGTGGCCTGTAGCAGTGCCCGGTTGAATTCCAGTACCTGAGAAGCTTCATCGACAATGGAGATCACATCACTGATCTGAATCTCTTTACCCTGCAGTGCTGAGTTGATCACGATGCGGGCGGAGGAGGCTCCCAGAACACCGGTGAGTAAGCGCTCAGTGAACTGAATTACCTCGATACTGGCTCTGTCATCCGGGCGAAAGGAGTCTTTGTCGTTGCGGAGGAAGTAGTCCGAGAAGGCTTTATCCACAGCATCAGGCTCAAGGAAGCGCTCACACAGCGCCATTAGATCACCCACAGAAGTGGAGCCCATCCAGGGGCGCGCAGATTTTGTGTTACGGGTATCGATACTGTCGATAAAAGCAGACGCCTGAATGCGGTCGATTACCCGCTGGCGGGTGATGTTGGACACCGCGATATAACAGATCAGGTTGATGCCTAGGCTGAAGAGAACACCGTGGGTAAGGAAGTCCAGATCCGCTCCAAAGAGTGCTTCAGGTCTCAGCCAATAGATACCCATAGGGCCGTCAACAAAGATGCTGGATTGAATCCAGCCTGCATTGGCAAGGCTTGGCAGCATCATGGTGTAGCCCCAGATCAGGATGCCGCTGGTCATTCCTGCCAGTGCGCCAAAGCGATTACCCCGTTTCCAGTACATACCGCCGATCATTGCCGGTCCGAACTGAGCAACCGCTGCAAAGGAGAGCAAGCCAGTTGCAGCCAGAGAGTTAAATTCAGCGATGGCAAGGTAGGTGAGGTAAGCCAGTGCTAACACACCGACGATGGTGATCCGGCGAATGCGCAAGACCAGCTGGCCAAAATCATGGTGGGAGGTGTTACCGCTCCAGCGGAACTTAAGCAGCAACGGAATTACAATATCGTTGGACACCATAATGCTGATGGCGATGGTGGCCAGAATCACCATACTGGTCGCAGCAGAGAAACCGCCAATAAATGCCAGTAGCGTCAGGCCGCCCTGCTGGGCAGCCATCGGTAGTGTCAGCACAAAGGTATCAGGCTCTACCGTACCATCGGGGAATATCAGCAAACCTGCTGCAGCAATGGGAAGTACGAAGAAAGAGATTGCCACCAGGTATGCCGGAAACACCCAGCGGGATGTGCGGGCATCTTCCACATGGGTGTTTTCCACAACCGCCATGTGAAACTGTCGGGGCAGACAGAGTATCGCCAGCATCGCTAGCAGGGTCTGGGCTAGGAAGCCGTTGCTGATGGGGTCCTTATTGAGCTCTTTTTCGATCTCAAGGTAATAGCGGGCATGGGTCAGGAGGTCGTTAAAACCGTTAAACATGCCATAGGTAATGGAAGCGCCAACAACCATAAAGGCCAGCAGCTTGATGATAGATTCGAAAGCGATCGCCAGTACCAGGCCATCATGGTGCTCGGTAGCATCAACATTACGGGTGCCGAAGATGATGGCAAAAATTGCCATCATAATGGCGACATAGAAGCCGGTATCGCTGAACAGCTCAACGCTTTTTTCCGTCAAGGGTGCCGGGTAACTGGTGATCACATTGTATGACATGGTCACGGCTTTAAGCTGCAATGCGATATAAGGCAGAGTACCGACGAGAGCAATCAGGGTAACCAGAATTGCCAACGACTGGGTCTTGCCGTAACGGGAGGCGATAAAGTCGGCGATGGAGGTGATGTTCTGTTTTTTACTGACCCTGATAATTTTCCGGATCAGCCCGGAAAACAGTACATACATAATAATAGGGCCAAGGAAGATACTGAGGTAGGTCCAGCTGCTATGGGTTGCCTGCCCTACCGTGCCGTAAAAGGTCCAGGATGTGCAGTACACCCCAAGGGCGATGCTGTACACAAAGGGGCGGCGGGAGGTAAGCCGTGCCTTGCTGCGTTTGGCTTTAGCATCTCCCCACCAGGCGATGGAAAAGAGAATCGCGATATAGATCAGTGAGATAGCAACTAAAACCCAGCCTTGGAACATACCTGATCACCTGATGGAAAATGAGGCAACATTGTCATGTAGCTGTCAGTCGTCATCAAGGCAAAATATGCTTTTTATGAAGGATTTAATCGGATAAGACTAAAGTTAAGGGTTTAAAGCCTTCAGATTTGTTAGATTGTCAGATTGACTGTTTCTCTGTGAATAATAAGAAAAATCAATAACAAGAAAAAAGTAAGGTTGTGTTATGAAAGAAGATCAAGCGGTCGCGTATTGGCGTGAAAATATCGGTCTTATTATCCGTTACCTGATTATCTGGTTTGTGGCCTCTTATGGCTGCGGCATTCTCTTTGTGGATGCACTCAATAAAATCCACTTCTTTGGCTTCAAGATGGGCTTCTGGTTTGCGCAGCAAGGCTCTATCTTTATCTTCCTTGCCCTTCTGGTGATGTACGCCCGCAGCATGAATAAGCTGGATCGCAAATACGACGTGCATGAATAAGCCTTTCTGCGGAAAGACTTGATTTCAGAAAACCAACGTCCGTTAAAACAATAAGAACCAATACAGAGGATTATCCCCACTATGAACCTTGATGTTCTGACTTATCTCTTTGTGGGCTTGTCGTTCGCTCTTTATATCGGCATCGCAATCTGGGCACGGGCGGGGTCGACGCAGGAATTTTATGTCGCAGGTGGCGGTGTTCATCCGGCAGCAAACGGTATGGCGACAGCTGCGGACTGGATGTCTGCAGCCTCTTTTATCTCCCTTGCCGGTATTGTTTCTTTTGCCGGTTATGATGCCTCCGGCTATCTGATGGGCTGGACCGGCGGTTACGTGATGCTGGCAATGCTGTTGGCCCCCTATCTGAGAAAGTTCGGTAAGTTTACTGTTCCTGACTTTATCGGTGATCGTTATTACTCCAATACCGCACGAACTATCGCTGTGGTTTGTGTGATCTTTATCTCCTTTACCTATATCGCCGGACAGATGCGGGGGACGGGCATTGTTTTCTCCCGTTTCCTGCATGTGGATATCGATACCGGCGTTCTGATCGGTATGGTGATTGTTTTCTTCTATGCCGTGATGGGGGGTATGAAGGGGATTACTTATACGCAGGTGGCTCAATACTGCATTCTGATTTTTGCCTATACCGTACCAGCCGTTTTTCTGGTGATGCAGGTTACGGGTCATATCCTGCCTCAAACAGGGTTGGGTGCGACGATTCAGGAGTCGGTTAATCCTGTCTGGGCGGGTAAGCCGGTGCTCTTTGTGCTGGATGAAATTGTTCAGGATCTCGGCTTTCATGAGTACACCACAGGTACCCGTTCAACAATTGATATGTTCTTTATTACTGCTGCCCTGATGGCGGGTACAGCGGGTCTGCCACACGTTATTGTGCGCTTCTTTACGGTGCCCAAAGTGAGGGATGCCCGTGCATCAGCCGGTTGGGCACTGATGTTTATCGCTATTCTCTATCTGACAGTTCCTGCCGTGGGTGCGGTTGGTCAGCTTAATCTGATTAATACCATCAATGGTCAGCAGGGAGAGGGGACGCCTTATCCTCAGATGCCGCAGTGGTTTAAGAACTGGGAGCAGTCAGGTCTGATCGCCTGGAATGATCGTAATGGTGACGGTCGCGTTCAGTATGCGTCTGGCGATGCCTTCCTAGGGGGGAAGCCGGTACTGACGGATAAGTATGGTGACCTTGGTCAGCGGCTGACGGCTAATCCGATGATAGATACAGAAGCCTCACCTGGCTTTGATCCCGCGTTGCAGCCGTACGCTAATGAGGTGTTTGTCGATAGGGATATTCTGGTTTTAGCCAATCCTGAAATTGCGAATCTGCCGGACTGGGTTATTGCTTTGGTGGCCGCAGGTGCCGTCGCTGCAGCGCTTTCTACTGCTGCCGGTCTGCTATTGGTGATTTCCACTGCTATTTCCCACGATCTGCTGAAGAAGACATTGCTTCCTGAGATTAACGAGAAGCAGGAGCTGGTTGCGGCTCGCATGGCTTCTGTTGCGGCGATCTGTATCGCAGGGTATTTCGGGCTGAATCCACCGGGGTATGTCGCTGCAACGGTAGCTTTGGCCTTTGGTCTGGCCGCTGCAACCTTCTTCCCGGCGATCTTTATGGGGATCTTTGTTAAGCGTATGAACAGGGAGGGGGCGATAGCCGGTATGTTGGTTGGTCTGATCTCAACCATGGCTTACATCGTTTACTTCAAGTTTATGGGGGGCGCTAAAGAGGATCTCTTTATGGGCATCTCTCCGGAAGGTTTTGGTACCTTGGGAATGCTGATGAACTTTATGGTGGCCTTTATCGTCTCCAGCGCGACTGCTGAGCCGCCTGAGGATATTCAGGCCCTGGTGGACGATATTCGAATTCCTCGTGGTGCGGGGGCTGCGCAGAACCACTAATTTGAAGTGTTATTAAGTCATACCCTTTGTATGAATAGTAAAAAGGATGGGCTTTAGCTCATCCTTTTTTTATATGCAAAGCAGCAAAAAAGAGGCAGGGGCATTAATACTTGTGGCCTTTTGTCTCTCTTAGGTTTCATTCCTGTGACCAAGGGGTCCCGAAGCAGGCTTTTTAGGCCTGCGGACTATTAGACCTTTATAGTAGTCAGCAAAAAAAAACAGTCGTTTAGCTCTCGAAATAAAATCCTATCTTTATGTTTTATAAGTGTTTTTTTGTTTTTGTGACCAAAGAGTATTGTTTCTACTACTAATGTCGGGGATTACATCGGAAGGGATATTTTTGAAAATCGATCAGGCCTGAAAAACAGGATTATTAATAACAATAAAGTGAGGGCGAAGCGAAAGGCATGTATCGATCGCTTAAGATGACAATGAGTGTCGTCGATCTTTACCTGCTGCGGGCCTCTCATAATTGCTCAGGCTTTATCCTGAACTCTTAATAACAATAAACGGAGAGCATCACTATGGTAGATGATAAATCCAAAGCAGCTGCTTACTGGTCGGCGAATCTTCGTCTGATCGTTGGCAGTCTGGTTGTTTGGGCGATTGCGTCCTACGGCCTTGGAATCCTTCTGCGTCCTATGCTTGCTGGTGTCACAGTAGGCGGAACTGATCTGGGCTTCTGGTTTGCTCAGCAAGGTTCGATTCTTACCTTCATCGGCATCATTTTCCACTACGCATGGAGAATGAATAAGCTGGATCGTGACATGGGACTTGAGGAGTAATCTGCAATGGATCAGTTTTATATCAACCTGCTGTTTGTAGGTGCATCCTTTGCACTTTACTTCGGCATCGCAATTTGGGCCCGTGCGGGTTCAACGAAAGAATTCTACGTAGCTGGCGGTGGTGTTCACCCGGTTGCTAACGGTATGGCAACTGCGGCGGACTGGATGTCGGCAGCTTCTTTCATCTCCATGGCTGGTCTGCTGGCTGCTGGTGGTTACGCTAACTCTTCCTTCCTGATGGGTTGGACAGGTGGTTACGTACTGCTTGCGATGCTGCTGGCTCCATATCTGCGTAAGTTTGGTAAGTTCACTGTGCCAGATTTCATCGCAGAGCGTTTCTACAGCAAAACTGCTCGTCTGGTAGCAGTAGCCTGTCTGATCGTTGCTTCTGTAACCTACGTAATCGGCCAGATGGCTGGTGCTGGTATCGCGTTCTCGCGCTTCCTGGAAGTAGATAAAGACACTGGTCTGGTTATCGCATCTGTTGTTGTATTCTTCTACGCCGTACTGGGTGGTATGAAGGGTATTACTTATACTCAGGTTGCTCAGTACGTTGTACTGATCATCGCGTACACCATTCCTGCGATCTTCATCTCTATGGAGCTGACCGGTAACCCAATCCCTGCGTTTGGTCTGTTCGGTGAGCACTCTGCTTCTGGTATGCCTCTGCTGGCTAAACTGGATCAGATCGTTGTAGATCTTGGTTTTGCTGCCTATACCGCTGACGTTCCGAATAAACTGAACATGGTTCTGTTTACTCTGACTCTGATGATCGGTACTGCAGGTCTGCCACACGTAATTATCCGTTTCTTCACTGTACCTAAAGTTGCTGACGCTCGTTGGTCTGCTGGTTGGGCGCTGATCTTCATCGCTCTGCTGTACCTGACTGCTCCTGCGGTAGCTTCTATGGCACGTCTGAACCTGATCAACACTGTTTACCCTGATGGTGTTAAGGCTGAGTCCATCAAGTACGATGACCGTCCTGACTGGATGAAGACTTGGGAAGAAACCAAGCTGATCAAGTTTGAAGATAAGAATGGCGATGGCCGTATCCAATTCTATAACGACAAGGCTGATATGTCTGATCGTGGCTGGAACGGTAACGAGCTGACTTATAACCGTGACATTCTGGTACTGGCTAACCCTGAAATTGCACAGCTTCCGGGTTGGGTAATCGGTCTGATCGCTGCTGGTGGTCTGGCTGCGGCACTGTCTACTGCGGCAGGTCTGTTGCTGGCAATCTCCTCTGCAATCAGTCACGACTTGATTAAGAACTCTATCAACCCTGATATTTCTGAGAAAGGCGAACTGATGGCGGCTCGTGCCTCTATGACAGTCGCTATTATCATTGCAACTTATCTGGGTATGAACCCTCCTGGCTTCGCGGCTCAGGTAGTAGCTCTGGCGTTCGGTATTGCTGCGGCATCCATGTTCCCAGTGCTGATGATGGGTATCTTCTCCAAGCGCATCAACAATAAAGGTGCGGTTGCAGGTATGCTGGCTGGTCTGATCGTAACCTTGGTTTACATCTTCATGTACAAAGGTTGGTTCTTCATCCCAGGCACTGCAAACCTGCCTGATAATCCTGATAACTGGATCATGGGTATCTCTCCTCTGTCCTTCGGTGCAATCGGTGCAATCATCAACTTCACAGTTGCTTATGTTGTGTCCTCTGCTACTGAAGAGCCACCACAAGAGATTCAGGATCTGGTAGAAAGCGTTCGTTACCCTAAAGGTGCTGGCGCTGCAGTTGATCACTAATTCCCCGGATGTAGACTCTTTCTACAGAAGGAAATAAAGTGAGAGCGGGCTTCCTGGATAACAGGAAGCCCGTTTTACTTTCAGGATAAGATTTTGAGGATAGATTTTTTATGATCTGGCATTTATTAGCCGCTTTTTCGGCCGGTTTGGCAGCCGCAGGTATCGCTTTGATACTACGTAAACTTAGCCGTGGAAAACTTCCAAAGTGGTTTGTTCCCGCTTTTGCCGGTGCAGGAATGCTGGCTTATCAAATTAATATGGATTACGGCTGGTACGGCCATAAGCTTGAAAAGTTACCTTCAGAATCTGTTGTTGTGTCTTCAGAAGCCCCGGGAAAGATCTGGCGTCCATGGACTTATATCTTTCCAATGACTTCAGCCTTTACTGTGCTGGACAGTAAGACTCTGAATACCCGAGTGATTGAAAACCAGCGTATTGCTGAATTTGCTCTGTATCGTTTTGAGAAGCACTACACCGATCGTGTGGCAAATAACCATTTTGTACTTAACTGTGATACTCGTGAGCTTTTACCTGTGAGTGATAAAGGCGCCCTCGAAGTCGATAAAAAGCAACTACTGTTACAAAGCGACCGCCTGTTGTCTCAGGCTTGCTTATAAATCCCCCCTCATTACTTAAATCCCCGTCAGCTGTAGCGTTGAACTAAAGTACGGCTTACAGCTGACTGGCGGGTCTGCTAGATTCATTTCATAACATTTTTTAACCGTATAAATGGTAATGCTGTTAGCGTACATATTCGGAAAGTGTCATCCCTGATCTTCAGCTCTGATAACAAGGATAAAAATCTATGAGCAATGAGTTTGATCTTTCTCACCCGCCTTTTGATTTGCTGACCACGGAAGAGCAGCAACTTCTGATATCCCGTCTTGATCTTGGCTACTTTGGTCAGGATGAGGTCATTATCGATGCCGGGCAGGTTACTGAGTCAGTGTATGTTGTCCTTAAAGGGGCTGTGGTCGAGCTGGACACGAAAGCTAAAGATACTGACCCGGATGGCGGAGTAATCCGCGAATATGCACATGAAGATCTTTTTGGCGCGATCAGCATTATCAATGGTTCCAGCCGCTATACCTTCAAGACCCTTGAAGAGACGATAGCCTGGTTGTTACCGAAAGAGGTCTTTCTTGGCCTGATGGAGGCCAATGAAGCCTTTGCTGCCTACTTTCAGAATACGTTGGCGGAAAAGGCCAGACTGCTGGAACAGCGCCGCAGTGAAAAACTGGGCAGCGGCGATATGTCGTCGTTTATGTTGGCGAAGGTTGGGAGTTCGGTTTTACGGGAAGCGGTTATTCTGCAGTCCGGAACCACAATTCTGGAAGCAACCCGTACCATGCGTGAACAGCATTCTGACTGTCTTTTAGTACAGAAGGGCAGTCAGTACGGCATGGTAACCCGTACGGACCTTCTCGAAGGTGTTGTACTTCAGGATATGGGGCTGGACAGTGATATTTGTGACCTGGCCAGCTATGACCTGTTAACGGTTCAGTGTGATGATTTTCTCTTTAACGCACTGGTACTGATGACCCGCCACAAAATTCAGCGTGTTGTGGTCTTTGATCACAATAAACTGGCGGGTTTGGTTGAGCTGACGGATGTACTGAGTTTCTTCTCCAGTCAGTCTCACGTAATTGGTCTGCAGATTGAGCGAGCCAGTAATCTGGAAGAGCTGGCTCGAGCAGCGAAAGGTACTACAGAGCTGATCAATGGCTTGGTGGCGCAGGGGGTCAAAGTCCGGTTCGCGATGGACCTGCTGGCCGCACTGAATGGCCGTATTATTGCCAAGGCCTACGAACAACTGGTTCCGGAAGAGATACGTAAAAAGACCTGCTTGCTTGTTATGGGTAGTGAAGGTCGCGGTGAACAGGTTTTAAAAACCGATCAGGATAATGCCCTGATTATTGCGGACGACCTGGATTGGGATGAATGCAGCAAGGTGATGGAGAAGTTCACCAGTACCTTGCTGGACTTTGGTTATCCGCTTTGCCCGGGCAATATCATGGTATCCAACCCTGAGTGGGTGATGCGTGAGTCCGAATGGCGCAAGACGTTAAATCACTGGACCAGCTCCGTTGAGGGCACTGGTCTGATGAATCTGGCGATCTTTGTTGATGCTCATGCGGTTGCCGGTGATGAGCGCCTGTTTAGCAATTTAAGGGATAAACTCTTCCAGACTCTGGAAGGTAATGAAGTGTTTTATTCCTACTTCGCAATGCCGTTGCGTCGTTTCAGCACACCTTTGACCTTCTTTGGTGGCCTGAAAGACTCAGATGGTATGGATATCAAGAAGGGGGGGATTTTCCCGATTGTTCATGGCATCCGTACGATGGCGTTGCAGTTCAAAATTAAAGAGACCAATACCTTTCAACGTATTGAGGCTCTGGTAGAAAAGCGTGTGATGAAGCGCAAATTCGCCGATGATCTGGCTGAAGCTCTGGCGGTGCTGAGCACTCTGAGACTTCAGCAGCAACTTAAGGTTGCTAATGGTCAGGCTGCGGCGAGCGAGGGAAATCTGGTCAGTGCTGTTGGGCTGAACAAGCTTGACCGGGATCTGCTCAGGGAAGCCCTGCACATGGTAAAAGAGTTTAAATCGAGAATGTCACACCGATACCATCTTGAAAGATAAGAATAAAATTTAAAAATTCGTCGTGTGAGGTAAGCAACATGGTTTTAAAAACAATAAGAACTGCTACCGATAAATGGGCTCATAAAGATGGTGATTATGCCTTTATGTTTGAGCCTTATGATGGTGATGAAGTGATCGCTCTGGACTGTGAAATGACGGATCTTGATCCGCAAAAAGCAGAGCTGGTTTCTATCGCTGCAGTTAAAATTAAAGGTACTCAGGTGCTGACCAGTGACAAGCTGGATATCAAGTTACAGAAGCCTGAGAGCCTGACTGGTGACTCTATAAAGATCCACCGTATTCGCGGTGTTGATCTGAGGGGCGGTGAAGTATTACCGGATGCACTGGAGCAGCTGCTGCAGTTTATTGGCAATCGTCCGATTATGGGGTACTACATCGATTACGATATTACGGTATTGAACCGTTTTATCCGTCCTCGTTTTGGTTTCAGTCTGCCGAATAAGACCATTGAGCTGTCTCACCGCTATCTGACTAAGGTGAAGCGGGCTAATCCTGAGCTGCAACCCGATCTGCATTTTGAAACGATTGCTGAGAAGCTGGGTGTGCCTATGGTCGGTCAGCGTCACAGTGCTTTGGGCGATGCGATCACGACAGCACTGATGTACGTTCGTTTGCTGAAAGGGCCGGTTCCAACCAGTTAAGGTGCCGACCTCTTTAATGAAGAATTAAGCCGACCCCGGCTTCAGGTTCCCCGTTAGACAAGTGCTACTCTGTAGAGTTGGCCTGCAATAATGATTGCAGGCCTTTTTTGTTTAAGAGTGAGATTGTGAACTGGACTTTGGCTGTTCAGCTCTGAAACAGCTTGGGAGCAGGCCGTTTAACAGGTGTATTCAGTGATGTCATATCCGGCCCTGCGGGGACAACCTGAGTTGGGTTGATATTGGCATGGCTGAAATAGTAGTGCCGCTTAATCTCATCAAAATGCACGGTGTCGCGAATTTCTTTGAACTGGTAGATCGCCTTGGTGTAATCCCAAAGATTCGGGTAATCAGCTATTCTGCGTAAATTGCACTTAAAATGACCGACATACACAGGGTCGAAGCGAATAAGCGTTGTAAACAGACGTATATCTGCTTCGGTAAGGTATTCGCCTGTCAGGTAAGGTGTCTCTTCAAGTCTGGCTTCCAGCTTATCCAGAGTTTCAAACAGTGGTGTAAAGGCCTCTTCATAAGCTTGCTGTGTGGTAGCGAAACCACAGCGATACACCCCGTTATTAATATTGGGATAAACCAGCTCATTCCACTGTTCGATTTCTTCCCTGAGATGCTCCGGGTAAAGATCAATATGATTGCCTGTAACTGCGTTATAGGCGGTGTTAAACAGGCGAATGATCTCGGAGGATTCGTTGTTAACGATCGTTTCCTGCTTCAGATCCCATAATACGGGCACGGTAACACGGCCGGTATAGTCCTTTTTGGCGTGAGTATAAAGTTGGTGATGGAACTGATATCCGTAGTTTGGCTCCGGAGTATCGTACACCCAACCGTTTTCCAGCATATCGGGTGAAACAGCAGTGAAAGGAATCAGGTTTTCGAGTCCCTTGAGATGTCGGACAATCATGGTTCTGTGTGCCCAGGGACAGGCATGAGAGATATAAAGGTGGTATCGGTTGTCTACAGCAGAGTGCTGATCCCCGCCGAGCTGATGACGGAACTGAGCGTCTTCACGAACAAAGCGTCCGCCGCTCTTTTTCGTATCGTACCATTTGTCCTGCCATTGACCTTCAACCAGTAAGCCCATCTTCAACCTCATTTCTTCTCAAATTAACGCTTAACAGAATAATCGTTTAACTGAGAATAAAAAGCACAAGAAACCGGGTTTTTCTGTCGATTAAGTCGAAATGTTGCTGACAGTCTCCAAGCCTTCTTTTGTTTTGAGAGTAGGTTTTTGAAGGGGTTATGGGGGAGGTGCAGCTGGAGATAAAGCTAAAAAACCGGAGCTGAACTCCGGTTTCTGAATGTCAGGTAAGGTGCTCTTCTGATCACCAGTAGCCTTTCTGGTTAGGCAGAATCCAGGTGTGGGAGAACCAATAGAAACGGGTCGATTTATCGTGAGGAGCCAGGCAGGTGTATTCGATCGGCCCCACTTTTTCACCGAGTTTACTCTGCATCATAAAGACCGGACGCTTACCTTCTTCACTGCTGGTGTAAGTGCTTACCGGTAGCCCATCGCCATTTTTACAACGCAGGCCACTTAGCTGATAGCTTCCGGAAAGTAGCTCAACCTGTGCCTGAGGTCGTTTGTTGTCTGCTGCCAGAATGGTTGGTTGAGCTTTTACCTTTCGCACCGGCAAAGGGAGGCTGGTCAGTTTGACTGACAGATTATTCACATTGCTGGCTGAGCCGGTAGCGGTAAAGCGAGGCAGGTAATCGGTGCTGGTATAGCGACTGACTGGGCCCTGATGCAGGCCAAAGGCTGCTAAGCCCTTGGAGCGAATGACTTTGCGGGCAATCTCATCGGCCTGACCTTCTTCGTAGGCAAAAAGTTTTGGTGAGACCCCCAGAAATTTCTGCAGAGCGGCCTGGTTCAGGTCAATCTCTTTAGCGATTCGGGTCTGGCGCTGTTCCGGGCGCTCATCAGGCAGGCCTTTGGCGAGGTTGCTGGAGGTGATGCCCATACTTCCGATGGTTCCGCCAGCCTTTTGTACTTCCCGTAGTTGTTGCCAGCTCATATAGAGAGGGTGTTCTTTCATGATCGGAGCTGCAGCTACAAAAACGGTGAAGGGCATTTTGCGGGCCGACAGATGCTTGAGGGCGGTGTCATAAACACTGATATAAGCGTGGTCAAAGGTAATGGCCACTGTTTTATCCGGAATAGTTTGCTTGCGCTTCAGGCGATCCACAATCTTCTCTAATGGCCAGACATTAAAGCCATTGGTTTCCAGATACCGCAGGTGGGACAAAAACTCACGTTCACTGGCGCTTTTGCTGGGAGGGGTTCTGTCACTGATATGCTGGTATTGAAGTACGACTGCGTGTTTAGCTGCAAAACTCAGTGGGCTTTGAATCAGCAACAGACCTGCAAATAAAAATGATGTCAGTGCGGTGAGTTTTCTCATTGGAAAGCTGCCTTTAAAATCGCCATAGCTTCATTAATTTCCTGAATTTTTATCGGATCGCCGCCCCGGTCAGGATGATGCTGCATCGCCAGCTTGCGATAGCGCTGTTTAATTTCTGCAAAGGTAATGGGTTCGCACAGTTCTAGGCATTCCAGAGCCCGCTGGCTCAGGCCGCGTTTGACCTGTTTTTCCTCTTCGATATCGATCTTCTTCCAGAAGTTTCGCAACATATCGTCCAGTTCCTCTTCAGTGGTTTCCTGAAGGGCTGTCAGATCAAGATAATAGTCGCGCATCGGATCTTTCTCTTCGAGAAGATCATGACCGAACTCGTAGGGGTGAAGCTGAATATTGACCGCTGAGATCTCCATGATCCAGTGAGCTTTTTTGATCAGCTCATCTTTCAGTTCATAGAGTGCGTTATAGACCAGAAAATGGGTTCGGAACAGCGTCATGGTATCGGAGAAAGTTGCCGGAGTTACCTCAATAACGCCGGTTTCGCCCAGAGCTTTGATCAGGGCGTGCTCATTCAGACCCTGAGGGTGAGCTTCAAGAACCAGCTGAATCGTATCCAGCAGACGGGATCTCTGCAGAGTGTTCATCTAACGCCTTACCTGTCATCCATTGTTGTCCGGGATGGACCTTATCCAAGCGTATAAAAATTAAAGATCATCATAAACGCTTTAAACATCAAAGTGTTGTCATTTTTTGTGCTTTTTTATCGCGGCTTCGAGTTTACAAGTCTGCGTATTTTGGGTAAAAGACCCCCTCAGTTTTCCCATGCCACAGGAGACCCCATGCAGGAACTATTACCGAAAGAAAAACGCGAGTTTAACAAACTGCAAAAGCGTTTACGCCGTCATGTCGGACAGGCGATTGCCGACTACAACATGATCCAGGAAGGCGATAAGGTGATGGTCTGTTTGTCCGGTGGTAAAGACTCTTACACCATGCTGGATATTCTGATGAGTCTGCAGAAGAGTGCGCCGGTTAATTTTCAATTGGTTGCGGTGAATCTGGATCAGAAGCAGCCGGGTTTCCCTGAGCATGTGCTGCCGGAATATCTGGCGTCTATCGGCGTGGAATACCATATTCTCGAGCGTGATACCTACAGCATTGTTCAGGAGAAAGTGCCGGAAGGTAAAACCACCTGTGCGTTGTGCTCACGCCTGCGTCGTGGTTCTCTGTACGGTTTTGCCGAAGAGATCGGCGCAACCAAAATTGCCCTTGGCCATCACCGTGATGACATGCTGGAAACCCTGTTCCTGAATATGTTCTATGGCGGTACTTTGAAGGCGATGCCGCCGAAGCTGCTGAGCGATGACGGTAAGAACATTGTGATCCGTCCACTGGCGTATTGTGTGGAAAAAGATATTGAAGCCTTCTCTGAGCTGAAAGAGTTCCCGATTATTCCGTGTAATCTGTGTGGTTCGCAGGATGGTCTGCAGCGTCAGGTGGTTAAAGAGATGCTGCAAAGCTGGGAAAAACAGCATCCGGGGCGTCTGGATACTATGTTCCGCGCGATGCAGAATGTAGCGCCTTCCCAGTTGGGTGATACTGAGCTGTTTGATTTCAAAAATCTGGAGCAGAAGCAGCTGAAGATGATGGCGCAGCGTATCGATATTGTTGATGCAGGCTGATCAGGTTTTACCTGACCATAGAATAAAAAAAGAGAGCCTAGGCTCTCTTTTTTATTCTCTTCTTTGCGTCAGTTTAGCCTTCGCTGGCCAACTTCGCTTCCTGAGGAATCTTCTGTTCCTGATCCGGCAAACCGGCCAGAGCGCTCAGATCATCCATATTCAGGATATGAACTTCTTTACCGTTTACGGCGATCAGATCGCTGTTCTGGAAACGGGTAAAGACACGACTTACCGTTTCAACCGCCAGGCCCAGATAGTTACCGATCTCGTTACGGGACATCGGCAGACGGAAAGTAAAGGGCGAGTAACCACGACGCTTAAAGCGGGTTGAGAGATTCGTCAGGAAGGTCGCAACACGCTGCTCAGCATTCTTCTTACTTAACAGCATCATCATCTGCTTATCATCACGCAGCTCACGGCTCATGATGCGCAGAACCTGAGAACGAAGCTCTGGCAGTTCTTTCGCCAGTTCTTCTAGGCGAGCAAACGGAATTTCGCAAACGGTGGTAGTTTCCAGCGCTTTTGCTGAAACAGGGTAGGTTTCGCAATCGATACCATCTAAACCAACCAGTTCACTTGGCAGATGGAAATTGGTGATCTGCTCTTCGCCATCATTGGTCATGGCGTAGTTTTTGATACTGCCGGAACGTACTGCGTAAACACAATCAAAGCGATCGCCCTGATGGAACAGGTGCTCACCCTTTTTCAGCGGCTGACGTCGCTTGATGATTTTATCCAGCTGGTCAATGTCTTCAAAGTTAAGTGAGATTGGCAAGCAGAGTGAACTCAGGCTGCAGGTTACACACTTAGTTTCCTTGCTTGGGTGAAAACATATTCCCTTAAGTTGCCCCTTTGGCATATCAGAACTCCGGGCTAATGACTTACGAAATGGCTCACGGACGCCTCTAAAATTCAAAGGCTGTAGCTCATTATGAACATTTTGCTTAACTACGCAAAGTTTTTTTGATGCATATCAGATTTACCAGAATATCTGATCTGAAGCAAAAAAAGGAGAAGCCTTAGCCTTCTCCTTTAGTCTTTATGCATTTAAAAAATCAGATGATGCGTGAGTAAGACTGAGTCAGAGCCTTCTTATCCAGATACTTATCAAAGGCCATACAAACGGCACGTACCAGCAGGCGGCCAGCGGGGGTCACCTTCAGCTTGTTGCCGGATAACTCGATTAGACCATCCCGGTGATGCTGCTGCAGGAACTCCAGTTCCTCTTTGAAATAGGCGTCAAAGTCGATGTTGAAATCACGGCTGAAATCATCGCCATCCAGCTCAAAGTGGCAGATGATCTGATTGATCACACTGCGGCGCAGAAGGTCATCGTCACTGAGTTCCAGCCCCTTAATAACCGGCAGCTTGCCGTTGTCGATAAAGCCTTCGTATTCGTCGATAGTGTAGGAGTTCTGGCTGTAAGTATTTGCCTGCTGACTGATAGAGGAAACGCCCATGGCGATCAGGTCACAGTCAGAGTGCGTGGTGTAACCCTGGAAGTTGCGGTGCAGCTTACCTTCACGCTGAGCGATGGACAGGCTGTCATCCGGCTTGGCGAAGTGATCCATACCGATATAAACATAACCTGCTTCAACCAGACGGTTGATGGTATGTTCCAGAATCTGCAGTTTTACGCTTGGCTCAGGAATCTCTTCGTCTTTGATGCGACGCTGAGGCTTGAAGCGCTCTGGCAGGTGAGCGTAGTTGAATACCGAAATGCGATCCGGGCTCATCTTGATGATGGTTTCCAGCGTCTCGCTGAAAGTCGCTACAGTCTGCAGTGGCAGGCCGTAGATCAGGTCGATATTCAGGGAGCGGAAGCCCAGGCGACGGGAGTGATCCAGAATATCCTGAGTCATCTCTTCAGACTGGATGCGGTTAACCGCTTTCTGTACCGCTGGGTTGAAGTCCTGCACGCCGAGGCTGACACGATTAAAGCCCAGCTCGCGCAGCAGTTCCATGGTTTCGCCGGTTGCTTCACGGGGATCGATTTCGATGGAGAAATCGCCCTCGTCATTGCCTTGCAGATTGAAGGCTTCACGGGTTTTAGCCATCAGCTGACGCATCTGGTCATGGCTCAGGAAGGTTGGCGTACCGCCACCCCAGTGCAGCTGTTTTACCTGACGGTTTTCAGCATTGGCCAGAGCCGCCTGCATTTCGATCTCTTTGTACACGCGTTCCAGATAAGGCTCTGCTTTGGCGGTGTCTTTGGTGGCAATCTTGTTGCAGCCACAGTAAAAGCAGATGGTGTCGCAGAAAGGAATATGGAAATAAAGCGACAGCGGGCCGTCTGCTTCAACACTACGTTGTGCCGCTGCACGGTACTCAGCTTCACCAAACTGATCGGTAAACTGAACCGCCGTTGGGTATGAGGTATAGCGGGGACCAGAGATGTTATAACGCTGGATAAGGTCGTGATCCCACTGGATCTGAGTCCGTGTATTCATAGTTAAAACCTATTCGGCATCGCCGTGCAGTGCATCTGATAATGCGGTATCTGTAAAATAGTTCGGTTTGGCCCGTCACTAATGTTCCAGCGGCTGCTGAAACAGAACCTTAATGCTGGTGGGCGGATGATTCTTCTGAGTCATTCGGCATTGCCGAACCGTGATCACCTGAATGTGCCCTGTCATCCGATAGCTGTTCCATAGCGGAAGGTTCGTGGGTTGCCGAACCTGTCGGATAAGTAACGTCTGCGCCGGCATTGTGAGTTCCGTGATGGTCGCTTCCGGTAAACAAGGGAGCGAGCTGCCAGAGCGCAAAAATTATGATCGTGATAGCCGCGAGGGAGCGTACACCAGATGAACGGCTTAAATCTTTGATCTGGCTCGCTAAAACGCCAGTAAGCAGCATCGCGGGCAGGGTTCCCAGACCAAAAAACAGCATAATGGCAGCGCCCTGTAGCGGATGTGCAACAGAAAGTGCCCAGATCAGTACACTGTAAACCAGACCGCAGGGCAGCCAGCCCCAGATCAATCCTAATGCCAGCGCTTGAGAGGTGTTCCGAACCGGCATCAGTCGTGAGGCAAATGGCTGCAGATAGCGCCATAAAAAGCGTCCGCCATTTTCGATATAGACCAGTCCTTTCCACCAGTTAGCAATATAAAACGCCATCAGTATCAGAATCAGGCTGGCAACGACCCGCATCACATCGGCGATGACTAGCAGGCTATCACTGAGCAAAGAGCCAATGGATGCGACAATGACACCTGCCGTGGTGTAGCTGAAAATACGCCCGGAATTATAGGCCAGAAGTCGGGAGAATCCTGAACCTGAGGGGGAACGAGCCAGTGTCAGGGTACTCATGATGCCACCGCACATACCAAGACAATGGGCACTGCCCATAAGGCCAAAAACAAAAGCGGCAAGGAGAGTCATGGGGCTGAAGTCAGCCCCCATAACGTGAAGCAGGTTAGAGGAGTCCATTACGCCTGTTTTGAATCCTCAGAGTCCGCTGAGGTGCTCTGCTGAACATCGGACTGATGATCTTTGGTAGCAGCAGCTGACGGCTTTTTGTCAGCCTTAACATCATCATCGTAGAGGATGCTGTAAGCAGGGCCGCTCAGATCATCAAACTGATTGCTGTCTACCGCCCAGAAGAATGCCCAGATCGCCACGCCCAATAAAATCAGGGACAGTGGGATCAGTAGAAACAAAATACTCATACGTGCAACTCCTCGCGGCGCTCAGCAGATTTCAGACGCGGTAGTTTAGCATTAAGTCGCAGTGCGTTGAGTACGACAATCAGAGAACTTGCTGACATTCCTATCGCTGCCAGATAAGGCGGGATAATACCTGCTGCAGCCAGTGGCAGAGCTGTCAGGTTATAACCTGCTGACCAGGCCAGGTTCTGACGAATAATCCGTCGTGTTTTGCGGGTCAGGGTAATACCTTCTGCGATGCGTTGCAGCTGACCTGACATCAGAATGGCATCGGCGCTGGTTTTCGCCAGATCGGTGGCATTACCCATAGCGATGGAGATATCAGCGCCTGCCAGTACCGGAATGTCATTCACACCGTCACCGACCATGATGATGCGCTCGCCTTGTTCCTGCAGTTTGCGGATATGGCTGAGTTTATCTTCAGGAGAGGCACCGGAGCGGATATTGCGGATACCGGTTGCCTGAGCGACGGCATTGACGGCGCCGGATTGGTCACCGGAGAGAAGATCAACCTGAAGTCCCAGTGCCTGAAGCGCGCTAACCGCTTCTTCTGCCCCCGGTCGGATACGGTCACCAATGGCAAACCAGGCCAGAGGCTGCAGATTTTTACTCAGAAGTAACCACTGACCATCGTCAGGCAATGCCGGAGCATTATCGCCGTCTGTAGCAAATGCTGGCGTACCGATACGATAGCTTTCACCCAGAATCACACCGCTGAGCCCTTGTCCTGGTACAGACTGAACCTCTTCGGCCATATAAAAGCCGCGGTATTCATCAAACGCCCGGGCAATAGGGTGTTCCGATGAACGCTCAAGGGCTGCAGCCAGTTTAAGTGCTGTTTCTTCGTCAACTGAATCATTCAGGGTTCGGGTCTGAGTCAGAATCAGGCGGCCTTCGGTCAGGGTGCCTGTTTTATCAAAGACGATTCGCGTCGCTTGAGCAAGACTTTCAACCACATGCCCCCGGGTTACCAGAATGCCCTGTTCACGCAAAGCGTTGGTTGATGTGGTCAGCGCTGTTGGTGTTGCCAGAGACAAGGCACAAGGGCAGGTTACTACCAGAACCGACAGTACAATCCAGAAGGCATCTTCCGGGCTGTGCTGCCACCAGTACATGCCAACACCAAAGGTAGATACCAGCACAGCCAGAACAAACCAGTGTGCGACACGGTTAGCGACTTCAGCGGTTTTCGGGCGTTCAGAAAAGGCTCGATCCAGAAGGTGCACGATATTTGCTACCCGGGCATTCTGGCCGGTTTGTTCAACCTGAATCTTCAGCGGACTTTCCACATTCATGGTGCCAGCCAGTACCTTGTCGCCAGCCGCTTTGGATACCGGCATATACTCACCGGTCAGGGCGGATTCATTCAGACTGCTCTGACCTTCAATGATGACACCGTCTGCAGGCATGGTGTGACCCGGCTTGATCAGCAGAATATCGCCTTCGTGCAATTCACGTGTCAGCACAACTTCTTCGTGTTCCTGACCACCATCTTTTTTAAGACGTGTCGTGCTGGTCGGAATCAGAGTGTTCAGTGCATTGCCGCTTCGGCCGATGCGATGTCGTGCCCGCATTTCGAGATAACGACCAAAGAGGAGAAAGAAGGTAAACATACTGACGGAGTCGAAATAGACTTCGCCACTATTGGTAACGGTTGCCCAGGCACTGGCGGCAAAGGCTACGCCAATCGCCAGAGAAACCGGCACATCCATCGTCAGATGACGGGTTTTCAGATCCCGGAAGGCGGCTCTGAAAAAGGGCTGTGCAGAGTAGAGGATGACAGGTGCTGAAACCACAAGAGATAGCCAGCGGAACAGAAGCACATACTGCTCTTCCATCTCTTCGAAGGCGCCTGCATACAGCATGATGGCAAACATCATCGCCTGCATCATGCCAAGGCCTGCGATAATCAGGCGACGTATAGTTTTACGCTCTTGCTTAACCAGGCGTTCCTGTTGTTCATCGGCCTGATAGGGGAAGGCCTGAAAGCCGATGGCAGCAAACATCGCCATCAGCTTACTTAAAGCGATCTTATCCGGAGACCAGCGCAGGGTCGCCCTGTGGTTACTGAGGTTCACGCGAATGGTATCGACGCCGTTGCTTTGACTGACCTGATGTTCAATCAGCCAGACGCAGGCAGCGCAGGTGATCCCGTCGATGGCAAGAGAAGCTTCTTTTACTCCATTGCCCAGATCCCGGACAAAACTTTCCTGAACATCGTCACGATCGTACAGGGCAAAAGCAGCCTGTTGTTCATCGGTCAGATCATCAGGTCGTGTCGCCGGACCTTCACGGAAGCGGTAATAGTTTTCAAGACCGCCATTAACAATCGCATGGGCTACGGCTTCGCAGCCAAGGCAGCACATGGATTGTTTTTCATCATCAATAACAACAGAAAAGGTAGAGCCGGCGGGAACCGGCTCACCACAGTGGTAACAGGATAAGCTCATAACGATCCACCGGTATTATTGGCCAGCTTTCAGGGTAAAGCTTTCTTCAACAGGGAATTCAGCACTGCCTTTCAGACGCCAGTTGCCACCTTCCGTTGTGATATCCAGATACCAGAGGTTAAGAGGTGCTTTTTCAACCTGGCCGCGATAGTGATTATCAGCAATCTGACTCAGAGTAATGCCGTAGTCTTTTGCCGCACGGGTCGGATTGATAAAGTCCAGTTTCAGTTCTGCTGGCCAGCTGTCCAGCTGACCGCTCAGGCTAACCAGCACATCACCGGTCACGCCATCAACTTTTACATCGGCAGCCATGCCCAGCTTGGTTGCATTGTGGTCTTTCTCAAGGGTCTGGTTAATCGCCAGACCCTCTTTGTAGTAGTTGTCGTTAACCGTGCCGTCAAACACCTGAATGGAGAAGGTCAGCATAGTCATACCTACGATCACAGTGACAATCAGCGGCACCAGAAGGAACCAGGGCCAGAATTGTTTGTACCATGCTGTAGGTTTTGTATTGGTATTCTGCATCGTTATTACCGCTGTACGGCTCCAATAAAGCGTGATTCTTTAGTCAGCTCATAGTTTGAGCCGTCGATGGATTTTACGGTGACTTCGATATCTGCACTTGGCACAGACATATCGTCTCGGCTGATCTTCATACGGACAGGCAGGTTGATCACTTCACCGGCGCTCACTGAGACTTCTTTTGTGCCAACCAGTTCCAGTCCTTTGAGGCCTTTTACCGATAATTCGTAGGAACGTGTGACCTGATCCATATTGGCCAGCTTAATGATGAAACTGTTTTCAACATTGCCTTCCGCATCCATACGGTAAAGCTGGTTACGGTCACGCAGAACTTCCAGTTCCAGAGGGATACGGTCGGTTACTGCGAAGGCGAAAGCGATCATCATGGCCATTAGCGCGACGAAGTAGCCGATCAGGCGCGGACGCATGATATGGGTTTTCTTGCCTTCCAGTTCATTCTCGGTGGTGTAACGAACAAGACCGCGTTCATAGCCCATTTTTTCCATCATTTCGTTACAGCCGTCGATACAGGCTGCACAGGTGATGCACTCGTACTGAAGGCCGTCACGAATATCGATACCTACCGG
The DNA here is from genome assembly GCF_002150805.1 of Oceanospirillum sanctuarii. Taxonomy (GTDB): domain Bacteria; phylum Pseudomonadota; class Gammaproteobacteria; order Pseudomonadales; family Halomonadaceae; genus Oceanospirillum; species Oceanospirillum sanctuarii. The sequence continues at coordinate 5,422 of NZ_MTBA01000008.1, read as the reverse complement.
GCATACCTGAACACAAACACCACAATCGATACAGTCGCCAAGACCGCGCTCTTTATAGGTGTCATCGCCTTTCTTACGAGGGCCACGGCCTTCGCCGCGTTGCTCATCGTAGGAGACCACAAGGGTATCACGGTCAAACATCACACTCTGGAAGCGGGCGTATGGGCACATATACATACAAACCTGCTCACGCATCCAGCCAGCATTGACGTAGGTTGCTACTGTGAAGAAGACCAGCCACCAGGTTTCCCATGGACCTAGTTCACCTGCAAGAATGCGGGGCCCAAGGTCGCGAACCGGTGAGAAATAGCCAACAAATGCAAAAGCTGTAGCCAGTGCGATTACCAGCCATATCGCGTGTTTGGCAGCTTTACGGACAAATTTATTGCCGCTCATCGGAGCTTTGTCCAGTGACACACGCTGGTTGCGGGAGCCTTCGGTTACACGCTCTGCCCAGATATAAAAGAAGGTCCAGACACTTTGAGGACAGGCGTAGCCGCACCAGACACGTCCTGCAAAAACAGTCATAAAGAACAGCAGGAATGCGGCAATGATTAGCGCCCACGACAGCAGCATAAAGTCATGGGGGAAGAAGGTGAAACCAAAAACGTGGAACTGACGGTTCGGCAGGTCGAAGAATATCGCCTGTTTACCATCCCACTGCAGCCAGGAGAAAGAGAAGTAGGCGAGCAGGAAAACCCAGTTAATAGAGGTACGCAGGTTTGTAAAAAAGCCTATCGCGCGACGCACATAGATGTGTTTACGCTTCTGATAAAGATTTTCCCCCTCATCTTTCTTCTCGATTTTACGCTCATTTGCAGACTTAACGGCGTGGGCTCGCTTTTTGGCGGCGTCCGTGATGTCCTGAGTAGGAATTCTATCCTTCATCGCTAACCAACCTTTTTTTGAATATAGGTATAGATGGAACCAAAAATAACAGGTTCAGGTTTCTGGGATTCTACGGGATTTTTAGGGGGGGAGGGAGGAAAAGGAATGCGACATTGTGTCGCATTCCTTCAGGTGTTTACTTGCCTTGAGACAGGCTGTAAACGTAGGCAGCTACCAGGTGAACTTTGTCTTCACCGATATACTTAGCCTGTGCAGGCATGTGGCCGTTACGACCCAGACGAATAGACTGTTCAACAGACTTCGCTACGCCCCACTCAGGGTTCAGGTACAGCCAAGTGTTGTCAGTCAGGTTAGGGGCACCCAGCATCTGGTTGCCTTTACCGTCTGCACCGTGACATGCAGCGCACATCGCAGTGAAGGTTGCGCCGCCAGTCTTAGCGGCAGCAGCGTCAGTTTCCTGACCGCTCAGGCTCAGTACGTATTGAGTCATTTGGGTTACACCCTCATCACCCAGTACTTCACCCCAAGCTGGCATCTGACCGTTACGGCCATTAACGATGGTGTGCTTGATAGCGTCAGCAGAACCGCCGTACAGCCAGTCAGTGTCTGTCAGGTTCGGGAAGCCGTAAGCGCCGCGACCGTCAGAACCGTGACACAGTGCACAGTTGTTCGCGTACAGACGCTGACCAACTTTCATCGCTTCTTCGTCCTGAGCCAGATCCGTTACTGGGATGCTTGCATACTGGTCGAAGATAGGTGCGTAGTGCTCATCAGCATACTTGATTTCAGCTTCCCACTGGTTCACCTGAGTCCAGCCCAGGAAACCTTTAAAGGTACCCAGACCAGGATACAGCGCCAGATATACCAGGCTGAAGATGATGGTTGCGATGAACATGATGAACCACCAACGTGGCATCGGGTTGTCATACTCTTCGATTCCATCGAAGCTATGACCCATAGTCTTCACATCACCACTCTTAGGGGCAGAGACACGGTTGGCAAACAGAACCCACCAGCAGCCTGCAATCACACCCAGAGTGATAACAATGATCCATGCGCTCCAAAAGCTAGTCATGGTCTTTATTCTCCAATTTTGATTTGCCCGAGTTATGGGTATCTTCGTCGGCGAAAGGCAGATTGGCGGCCTCATCAAAGCTGCTCTTCTGACGCTTGCTATAGGCCCAGATCACCAGGCCAATGAAGCCAACCATTACGAAAATGGTTGAAACGCCGCGTAAATCATTGATATCCATAAACCCTTACCGTTTGTCTTTCAGCACAGTACCCAGCTGCTGCAGATAAGATACCATTGCTTCAATTTCAGTCTTACCTTGAACGTCAGCTTTAGCATTTGCGATGTCTTCATCGGTGTAAGGCACACCCAGAGAACGCAGAGTTTCCAGCTTAGTTGCAGTCAGGCGACCATCCAGTGTGTTGCTGAACAGCCAAGGGTAAGAAGGCATTTTAGACTCAGGTACTACGTCACGTGGGTTGTACAGGTGAGCACGGTGCCAGTCATCAGAGTAACGACCGCCAACACGAGCCAGATCTGGACCAGTACGCTTGGAACCCCACTGGAACGGGTGGTCATATACAGACTCACCAGCTACAGAGTAGTGGCCATAACGCTCAGTTTCCGCACGGAACGGACGAATCATTTGAGAGTGACATACGTAGCAGCCTTCACGGATGTAGATGTCACGACCTTCAACCTGCAGAGCAGTCAGAGGTTTCAGACCTTCAACAGGTTGGGTAGTTTGCTTCTGGAAGAACAGAGGCACGATCTCGGCAAGGCCACCAAAGCTGACCGCTACCAGGATCAGTACGATCATCAAGCCAACGTTCTTTTCAATATTTTCGTGTTTCATGTCTATACGTTCCTTACCTTAGCATCAGGCTGTCTGTGCAACAGGTTTGGCTTCAGCGTTACGTACAGTAGCCCATACGTTGTACGCCATCAGCAGCATACCAACTACCCAGAACATACCGCCTAACCAGCGAACCAGGTAACCTGGGTGGCTTGCTTCCAGTGCTTCAACAAAGCTGTAGGTCAGGGTGCCGTCAGCGTTAACCGCGCGCCACATCAGACCTTGCAGGATGCCGTTAACCCACATAGATGCGATATAAAGAACAGTACCGATAGTCGCCAGCCAGAAGTGAACGTTAATCAGGTTAACGCTGTGCATCTGCTCTTTATCAAACAGGCGAGGAATCAGGTGATAGATAGCACCGATAGAGATCATCGCTACCCAACCCAGAGCACCAGCGTGTACGTGGCCGATAGTCCAGTCAGTATAGTGAGACAGTGCGTTCACAGTCTTGATTGCCATCATCGGGCCTTCGAAGGTAGACATACCGTAGAAAGACAGAGATACAACCAGGAAGCGCAGAACGGGATCGTTACGCAGTTTGTGCCATGCGCCGGACAGAGTCATCATACCGTTGATCATACCACCCCAGGATGGAGCCAGCAGGATCAGGGACATAACCATACCCAGAGACTGAGTCCAGTCAGGCAGAGCTGTGTAGTGCAGGTGGTGAGGACCAGCCCACATATAAGTACAGATCAGAGCCCAGAAGTGAACGATAGACAGACGGTAGGAGTAAACCGGACGCTCTGCTTGCTTAGGAACGAAGTAGTACATCATGCCTAAGAAACCAGCCGTCAGGAAGAAACCTACAGCGTTGTGACCGTACCACCACTGTGCCATTGCATCGATAGCGCCGGAGTATGCAGAGTAAGACTTAGTCATGCTTACTGGCAGAGCCGCGCTGTTTACAAGGTGCAGGATTGCAACAGTGATAATGAATGCCGCGTAGAACCAGTTCGCAACATAGATGTGCGAGGTTTTACGGATCTTAACTGTCGCCAGGAAGTTGATTGCATAGGCAACCCACACCACAGTGATCAGAATATCGATCGGCCATTCCAGCTCAGCGTACTCTTTACCGGACGTCCAGCCCAGTGGCAGAGAGATAGCTGCTAGAACGATAATCAGCTGCCAACCCCAGAAGGTGAAGGAAGCTAAGCCGTCGGAGAACAGACGAACCTGACAGGTACGCTGTACGACGTAGTAAGAAGTAGCAAACAGTGCGCTACCACCAAAGGCGAAAATAACTGCGTTAGTGTGCAGTGGACGAAGACGACCAAAGCTCAACCAAGCAGTATCAAAGTTAAGTGCCGGCCATACCAGCTGAGCAGCAATCAGGACACCGACGGCCATGCCGACGATACCCCAAACTACTGTCATGATGGCGAACTGCCGGACCACCTTGTAATTGTAGGTCGGTTGTTCAGTTGCTGTGCTCATGTCAGGTTCCCATTAACAGCGAGTTTAAGTGAAGGAATCCAGCCGAAGTCTCTTGGACAACAGCTTTTTTGGCAATGACGCATATCAAGGGATGCGCGACAATCCGCCGCACCGTACCGTGGGCATTGGATTGTGTTGCAAAACCAGACATATTTTTGCGTCATGCCTGAGGTCAGCGCTTCCTCTAGCGAATCTTTCAGGCGGGGGGATTTTAACAGCAAATAGATAGGGATGGCATAGCCGAAAGTTGTAAAAACCTAGTGCTGATAGGGGTTTGTTGATCTGAGTCGTCAATTATGACCCTGTTATTAGTCTGGCCTTTGCGGCCGGTTTTTACCTGAAGGTAGATGGTTAGCTGTTCATCGGGCAATTCGAATATGGATATTCGGTTGGTGCTTTGTCGTAATGCCGATGGTGGCGTGGCTGAGTGTCGGGTGTTCCACGAAAGGTGTGAATTTATGAATGTGGCAAAGAGCGCTTTGAGGCGCTGATGATGAAGTATCTTTATTGCTGCTTTATATATCTGTCTTGCTTTGAGTGATTAGAAAGAGCTGTTAGAAGGGCTGTCTATTGGTGAGCTAACTCTCTGAAAAATAATTTAAATTTTTTTGAAAAAGTATTTGACAGGGTTTGATAATTCCCTATAATTTGCGCCACAAGTTGCGGGGGTGGTTAGCTCAGCCGGGAGAGCACCAGCCTTACAAGCTGGGGGTCACAGGTTCGATCCCTGTACCACCCACCATTTTCGAATGGCTTATGTAACTTGATTGATGATATGCGGACCGGTAGTTCAGTTGGTTAGAATACCGGCCTGTCACGCCGGGGGTCGCGGGTTCGAGTCCCGTCCGGTCCGCCAATTTCATCGCTGCGTTGGGTGGTTAGCTCAGCCGGGAGAGCACCAGCCTTACAAGCTGGGGGTCACAGGTTCGATCCCTGTACCACCCACCAATTCATTTGAATTGGCTTCAACGCAAACAGCTTTATATGTGGACCGGTAGTTCAGTTGGTTAGAATACCGGCCTGTCACGCCGGGGGTCGCGGGTTCGAGTCCCGTCCGGTCCGCCATTAAGCTGCTTTGTTGAGCGCAAAACTATATCGAAAGATATCCCGTGGGTGGTTAGCTCAGCCGGGAGAGCACCAGCCTTACAAGCTGGGGGTCACAGGTTCGATCCCTGTACCACCCACCACTTTCGCGTAAGCGATAGTGAGATCAGATTTATATGCGGACCGGTAGTTCAGTTGGTTAGAATACCGGCCTGTCA
>NZ_MTBA01000007.1 GCF_002150805.1 Oceanospirillum sanctuarii | reverse complement strand
AGAATCACTGTCCGAATCTGAGTCGCTGTCGGAGTCAGAATCACTGTCGGAGTCAGAGTCACTGTCGGAGTCTGAGTCACTATCCGAGTCAGAATCGCTGTCGGAGTCGGAATCACTGTCCGAGTCAGAGTCACTATCCGAGTCTGAATCACTATCGGAATCCGAGTCGCTGTCCGAGTCTGAATCACTATCGGAGTCTGAATCACTGTCGGAGTCCGAATCACTATCGGAGTCTGAGTCGGAGTCGCTGTCAGAATCAGAATCACTGTCGGAGTCCGAATCACTATCGGAGTCTGAGTCGGAGTCGCTGTCGGAATCCGAATCGCTGTCGCTGTCCGAGTCACTGTCCGAATCACTATCGGAGTCTGAGTCGCTATCGGAATCACTGTCCGAATCACTATCGGAGTCTGAATCGCTGTCCGAATCAGAGTCACTATCCGAGTCAGAGTCACTATCCGAGTCAGAGTCACTATCCGAGTCTGAGTCAGAATCACTATCGGAGTCTGCGTCTGCGTCTGCGTCTGCGTCTGCGTCTGCGTCTGCGTCTGCGTCTGCGTCTGCGTCTGCGTCAGTATCGTCTACTTCTGGCTCTGGAGTTGGATCAGGAGTTTCTTCTGGCTGAGGCTGATCATCACTGCCTTGCTCGCTAGACGCATCTTGAGGATCTAATGCATTTACCGGAGTGACAAAATCCTGGGTAGGTTGTTCAGACTCACCACCTGAAGGGGTAGTCTCTGTATTTTGAGGCTGAGCGGCACTTCGTTGAACAGGAGTGTCATCCTGAAAAACAGGGCGCTGGGCACCTTCACTGCGATCCGAAGGATCAGCACGAGTTGCTTCATCTTCTTCAGAAACAACGGCAGCCGCAGCGGCTACATTTTCCTGAAGAGCTGCACCCGCAGCGTATTCCGCATGGCGGAACTCGGAAGCATCGTCAATGGAAGCCTGAATATTTTCATTACCGGAGTCTTCAGAGCCGACATTCACTTCGGAATTATCAAACTCTTCTTTTTCTTCATCCACAGCATCGCTACGGCTTAGTACCGTTGCTTCATCAAACAGCAGCGCATCATCAGAGTTCGCATTATCGACTCCGTTTTGTGATGGATTGCTGCCTGCACTGCCAGTTTGATCAGCCATGGTCAAACTCCTTGAAAAAATAATTAGGTAACTAAAATAATTCTTTGATGGATACTAGATTAAACCAATGCTGTCACGTTAACAGCTGGCCAGAAGTTATATAACTGAAAAATACATCTTAGAAAGGATCAGGGGCCGCCAAAACTGAGACAGCCCCTAATTAAGAAGGGATTATCGCTCGTCGAAACTGCTCGACAGACCTTTGGTTATAGGGTCGGCAAGATAAGCCAACAAGGTTTTCTCACCGGTCAGAATCTCAGCAGAGACCACCATACCCGGCATCAAAGGAAAGCGCCCCTGATCATTGCCCAGATAATTTTTATCCAGCAACACCCAACCTTTAAAGTAAGGCTGATTCAGCTCATCAAGTGCACTGAATGCCGACACACGCTCAAGCTTGCCGGTCGCATAACCAAATCGGGAGAAGTCATAACTGCTGACCTTGAGGTTCACTTCCTGTCCCGGGTGCACGTAGCCAATATCATCCGGAGAAATACGAACCTCAGCCTGAAGCTGAACATGGTCTGGCACGATTTGCATCAGAACTGAACCAGGCTGTATCACCTGGCCGGTATTATTGACCTCAAGGTTAAAGACCAGTCCACTAGCAGGTGCACGAACCCATAGCTCTTCCAGACGACTCTTAACTTTGCTGAGTTCTTCTTCTGTTTCCGCAATCTGGGCTTTAAGCTGATCAATCTGATCCAGGGGGTCCTGCAGGATCTGATTCTGAGTCTCATAATAACGACTTTTAGCTTCAGCCAGCTCCTGACGAATCAGGTTCATCTCTTTGATGATGCGCTCTTCTTCACCTCGGGCAGAAACAGCGGCCCGCTCAGTTTCCAACAGAGTGATTCGGGTAATCAGGCGTTTTTTCGCCATGCCCTGACGCATCTCCAGCATCTCTTCTGTCAGCTGTCTATGTTGCTGAGCCGAATCCAGCGACTTCTCCAACTGATCCAGTCGCGATTCTCGTTGACGGGTCTGCTGACGAAGTACATCCAGCGTCGATTCACGCACAGAGATCTGATTCTGTAATTGTTGACGCTGAACCATAACCATCGATGGATAACGGCCTTCGAAAGAAGAAAAGTCAGGTTCACGCCCCATAACAAAAGCTTCCTGACGTTCCGCACGCAGACGCAATGAAGCCAGTCGCCCTTCAATCTGGCGCAAATCAGAGAGCGTTCGGCTATCGTCCAGCTTGATGAGAATATCGCCCTCTTTAACGGCCATACGCTCTTCCACCATAACCTCTGAAACCGTGCCGCCACTTAAATGCTGTACTACTTTGATCTGCCCAGATGGAATCACTTCACCGGGCGCAGAGGTTACCTCTGCCAATTGAGTTACAGCAGCCCAAACGACAAACGAAAACATCATGACAATCACCAGATACAACACTGGCTTTGCATAAGTCGGGATCAGTTCATCCTCAACCTGAATGGTTTCGGATAGCAGACGGCGCTGACGAGATCCCAGTGTTACCTCAGAACGCGGTAAGTCGACCGGATTTCCCAACTCTTCGGTGGCGCCTTTATGTGGAAATTGAACAGACATTAACTAAGCCCCGCCATAATTTTACCTTCTACTTCAGCATAACTGCCCCGGGCAGTGATCGAACCGTTTTCCATATACAGAATATGATCGGCCATTCTCAGATGACTTGGTCTAGGGGTCACCAAAATCAGACTCACCCGTCCACGAAGCCAGTTAATGCAACGCATCAGAGCTTCATCACCCGCATCATCCATGCCGTTGCCAGGCTCATCCAACAGCACAATTGAGGCTGGCTTCAAAATTGTCCTCGCCAGAGATAACCGCTGCTTAAAACCGTTAGAAAGCTGATCAGAATCGCTACTGGAGATCCGGGTATTGATACCGTGCTCCATTCGCTCGATATCTTTTCGTAAACCCGCCATATCAATCGCCCAATTCAGTTCCTCTTCTGTGGCAGAGGCATGCACTAAACGGAGGTTCTGAGCCACAGTTCCATAGAAGATATCGCACTTCTGAGGCATATAACTGATGATGGAACGCAGATAGTCAGCGGCTATCTGACGGGTATCAATCGAGTCAATACGGATAGAACCCGCCTGCGGGTAATGCAGACGACTAATCAGGGTAAGCAGTGTCGATTTACCGGCACCATCAGGCCCGGTAATACCCAGAATTTTGCCCGGTGGGACTTTAAAAGTAACCCCCAGAAGAACCGGATCAAGGTGGGCTGCATAACGGAACGAAACCCGACTGAAGTCCAACGCCCCCTGATTTACAAAACGATTCGCTTCCAGATTGTGACCATCAGACTCCTGAGCAAGCTTCATTAGCTGGTTGACCTGGAAAATATTGGTCGAAATACGTGACCAACTAGTTAAGGCTGTAAATAAGCTCTGCATAGGACCTATCAAGCGCCAGGTCAGAATCATGGTCGCCATAACAGTGCCCGGAGAAATTGATTCTTGAATAACCATATACGCAGATACTGACAATACCGATAGCCCTGTAAAGCTACCGATCAGGTGAGAAAAGGCAGTGATTTTGAGCTGCGCCTGCTGCTCTTTAAAGCCTGCATAAGCCGAAGTGCCACTCAGGTTGCGGAATCGCCCCATCCACATTGACTGAGCCCCCAGAGCTCTCAAGCCCCGCATTTTACCGAGGGACTCATCGATCAGCTCCGTCTTTTTGCCGGACGCCTCAGAGGATTGTTCAGCGGAGCGGTCTGCCAGTGGTCGGGTGATCATCAACAGACACAGGAAGGCTGAAATTGAGACAAGAAGAATACCACCGGCCCAAGGGTTAATCAGGAAGATAACGATCAGCAGAATAACGCTTGCCGGCAGATCAAAAGCCAAAAGAACCAAAGGCCCAAGGAAAAGATCCCGCAAGCGCTCCAGACTCTTGATACGACTGATCTGACGACTGACGGATACGCCATTTAAAGAGGACGACGGCAGGCGTAAAACCCGTTCAAAAATAGCACTACCCAGCACATATTCGATCCTGCCACCAATATAAGCCAGTAAACGTCCTCTGAGCGTATTTAGGAACCAGCCCAAACCAATCGCCAACATTACCCCCAACAGAAGGAACACGCCCATTTCAGCATCGCCAGTTGGGATAACGGTATCGAATACCGTTCTCACAAACAGCGAAGGCGCTACCGCCAGTACCGTACTGATCAGAGTTACGATAAAGACCAGAGAAAGATGTTTCCGGAACTTCCAGAACAGCTCACGAACCCAGGGACGTTTATTGCGATCCGTATCAGACTCCAAGGGCTGGAAGATATAAATATCGCCTTTGCCTTTAGGCAGCTTTTGCCAGATCTCTTCACGGTTCGTCTGACTGTTAAAGACGCGGAAATCACCATCAGACAAAACCTCTAACACAGCGACTGCCGGAGAGGATGCCGGCATAAAGATACAGGGCAACAGGCGCTGATCGAAATGTTTGAAGCTATCGCCATAGTGGCGAGCCCGAAATCCCAGATTAGCCATTGCCCCGAAGAAATAGGAAAGATCAACATGATCCGCTAAATGTGGCAGAGACTGTGCAAACTCCCGAGAATTACCGCTCCAGCCCAGATGGCGCAGTAAGGGCAACAGGCAACGGGAAAGGTCAGAGTCATTAAACACACGGGTGCCAATGACGTTCTCAAGGGACTCATCCAAGCCAGGTTTTTCAGAACCATGATCGTTGGCATCAGAACGAGCGAAGACAAACTCACCATCATCTTCAACCAGCTTGCCATCCTGAATTTTGTACACCATATCTGCCAGTTTCACCATTGATGGGCGATTTGCCACCATCACCATGGTTAACTCACCTTTACGGGATTCCAGATACTGACGCAGGCGCTTATCACCTTCAAAGTCCAGTGCGCTGTTAGCTTCGTCAAAGAGAATCACTTCCGGATCAAATGCCAGCGCCCGCACAATTGCGATCAGCTGACGGACCCCCATCGGCAGAATTTCGCTGGCATTCTCACCAAGCGGGGTCTGATAACCCTGCTTCATACCGGCTACGATCACATCAAGACCAATCTGCTCTGAAATTTCCAGAGCACGGGCTTCACGGCTTGGCTCGAACATCGTCAGGTTATCGAGAATAGACCCGACAAATACTGTGCCTTCCTGAGGCAACAGTGCAATCTTCTGGCGCAGACTCTCTGAAAGAAACTCGCCGATTGGCGCACCATCAATCAGAACAACGCCGGAATCAGGTTCGTCAATTCCATTAATCAGCGCCAGCAGTGTACTTTTACCGCTACCGCTGTCACCACGAATGGCAATATACCGACCTTTTGGAATATTCAGACAAAGGTCACTGAACAGCGAGCCTCCATTGCTCTCTGCACCTTTATCCCCCATCGAGATCTGGTCCAGACGCAAGCCATAACGAATTTCAGGCAGAGCTACCAGTCCCAGTTCATGTCTGCCCGGCATAGAAAGCACAGCAGAAAGACGACGATCACCGGCAATAAATGCCTGATAGCGCATCCAGGTGCTCAGACCTTTACGAAGAGGCTGCAGGGCTCGAACCGACAGCATCATACAGGCTGCCAGGGCACCGGCAGTCATATCGCCTTCCAGAACCAGAAGAGCTCCAAAAAAGATCACCAGTACAATCATCGCCTGAGACATAACAGCCCCAAGGTTACTGGCAAAGCTACTACCGAAGAAAAGACGCTCCCCCTGAGTTGCACTGTTCTCTTTCAGTCGCTCATAGCGACGCTGCATGATGCTTTCTACAGACATGGTCTTAACAGAGAGCACACCTGACAACACCTCAGTCAGAAAACTAATACGACGCTCATCATTCAGATCCCGGGTCAGAATCTGGCGGTACATCCAGCGGCCAAAAAACAGAACCACCAGAATAAACAAAGCCATCAGAATGATAGGAACAAAGACCAGATCACCGGCAATCAGCCAGATAACACCGAGGAAAATAAAGATAAATGGCAGGTCCAGCAGAATCAGTAAAGCGCTACCGGAATAGACGTCAGCAACCTTCGAGACTGTTTGCATTTTCTCAGCATAAGCACCAGCTTCCTCTTTACTGAAAAGCTGCATTGGAATCTGGAAAAACTTATTAAGCACCTGCATGCTCGCACGATGCTTAAATCTTGCGCCTAACCAGTTGGTGACTGTTTCGTTGACACTTTTCAGGATCTCTTCGAGGATCATCATCAGAACGATCCCCATAGTAAGTACAATCAGAGTATCAACAGAGCCATTTTTCAGAACCCGGTCAAAGATCTGTAGCATCCCCAAAGGCAGAGCCAAGGCCAGCAGGTTGCTCATCAGAGATGCCAGCACGATGACAGGAATCAGCTGACGTACATCCCGGGTACCCAATACCTTGCGCAACGAGCGGATACCCTTAACTTTGATCTTGCTAAGAATCCGTCTGTCACGATCACCAAAAGGTGAAAAGGATTTACTTTGCTGCTGACTCATAGATATCCGCTTACTGAATTGACAGAGTTATTATTGGGTTGAAAAAGGTATCGCACGACATCCTGAACCAAAGGGTGACGAAATGAGGCCTGACCGGCTTCATAATGTAAAACGCCAAGGCTTTCTGCCCGTTCAACGGCTGCAACGATGTAGGCGCTATCATCCCGCATCAGAGCCGCCAGCTGATCTACAGACACAGCTCCCTCGTGTCCAGCCACACAATAGAGTAGCTTCCAATCCACTTTAAACTTATCAATCCTTGAAGCGACGGTAATCAGCAAAGCCAGAGAGATCTCATTCCCCTCCTGAAGCATCAGCTCTTTGGCGAAGAGCGGAATACCTCTTGACCGTTCCACAATATCGGAAAAACCGACTGTGTTATCTGCTGCAGGGGCCGTAGACACAAGCTGCTCAATCTGATCACTTTCCATCCTCTGCAGATGCACCTTGCGACAGAAGGGGAAAAGGTTGTCTGCAAACTCATACTGCTGAGGCTGACGTCCACAGAGAATAAACTTCGCCTGATGACGCTTCTCCGTGAGATATGCCGTCAACTGAGTTTTTTCATCCGCCGACAGATGATGAGCATCATCAATAATAACCAGCCCATTTGGTTCCTCAGGCAACAGACCGATCAACTCAATCCAGCTTTCAGCATAAAGGCCACGAACACTCTCAAAAAAACCGGCACTGACCACACGGACATAGTGCAACGGCATAGTCCGCTCAACTGCCAGTCTGGCCGACTCACGGCATAAACGGGACTTGCCCATACCGTTCTCACCTTCAATGATGAGAATCGAAAAATCATCATCCAACAGCGCCTGAATCTCGGCCAGTTCCTTCTCACGACCGATAAGAGGGAAGTTTTCCTCCTGATCCCAGGTATTCAGTTGTTTCACCTGATTTAACGGCAACTGATTGGGCATACCATCGGGCAACGTAATATCAAATGCCTTCATGACAGACTTAACCGGTTCATCAAAATAGATAGAGCCAGTATCAGCATTGTCCCTAAGCTCATGCCCCCAGGTCAGCACATGGCTACCAACGGTTTCACCAGACCAGCCGCCAAAACGATTCTGGCTCACTGTGATAAGCCCAGCCACAAGTGCGCCGGTCAGAATCTGGTCACTATTAGGATCGCCCAGCTTTTCACGGACAAACTCACTCATGGATTGAAACAGGTAATCTGCCACCAGAATCGCCGTGCGAATATCCTGTGCGGAAGAACGCTTCAAGCCAAAGATCAGGTCTCCATCCCCGGGTTCACGACTCATAAAGAGCGCCTGGCTATCAAAAGCCACTTCCGCCAACCGGGTATGAAACAGCTTTAGCGCAGTTCTGGGCAGGCGACCATTAGTTTTCAGACTCAGAACAATGGCCGGGCGGCGGGCGATCAGAGTTTCATTAGCAAACGCAGCGCTAAAGCCTGACTGATCTTTAAACTCTGCCAGACGTGCTACGGCCATAGTACGGTTCTGTACATTCAGCTTTTTAAAAATGGCCACAAGGTGCTGCTTGACAGTGCCCAGACTGATGTCCAGATCACGGGCAATCTCTTTATTAACCTTACCCTGCTGCATCAGTTCAAGAATCTGTTGCTGACGGGAGGTCAGACCGGCCACAGTCTGTTTATTATTTTTTTCAGCAGTTCGCTGCGCCTGTTTAGCCATACCGATATCCTTATCAGTTCCTGACCGGCAGCGAGACCCGCTGCCCTTTCCATTCGACAACCACATCCTTGTCATTTATGGCCTTAATAACGCCACCACCATACAGACGCTCGCCTAAGCGATGGTAATAGACTTCTCCACTTTTTCCGCCCCAACGCATACGGGCAAACCGCTGTTTTCCGGATCCTTCCTCAACAGCTTCTACCAGGTAAAGAGGTCTCAGCAGGTAGTCTCTATGCTCAAAGCTGATAATCGCCCGATTACGGTTCACACTTTTCAGCTTCCCCTTGTAGGCAAGGCTAGCCCCAACCGGGAAACGACGAACCGTGTGACTGCGGTTGCCAATCAACCAGGCATAACGGCCTTCAATTTTGATCAGAGAATAAAGCTGGCCATATTTCATGCCATCAACAGTTTTATTTTCTGACGTTTTCGCCTGCTGTTCTGCACGGTGACGACGAGCCAGATAGGACTCACCAGCGTAATAAGCACGCTTCTCCATGGCAGGAATATCGAAGCGAGCGATCACATCAAAGTTTTCTTCCGGCTGATAAACCACGCAACGCTGCTGCTGATTTCTCATTTGAGTACACCAGCGCTGCGCTTCCTGTTCAGACAGGAAACCTGTGAAGTTCACGCTGTACCAGTGGGTATCCGCTTCAGCCCCCACCAGATTGACATCAACTACTTCAATCAGAATCTCTTTAGCCGGTTCCAGCGACTCATAACGGCGGGGCAGATCACGAACCAGAGCATCAACGGCAAAGTGGTCGTAAACCCCCATCAACTTCACCATCCATGGGCTTGAGGTGAAGTTTTCCGGTTCATCCATCCAGCCATCAACCACATAACTGCGTGTTGAGACCGTAGCTGCAGGCAGAACTTTTACACTGTCAGTGGAACGGTCGGTTCCGGCTTTGAAAACCGGACTGGTTTCACTGATGGATCGATAAGGAATACCGCCCCCGAGAGATGCGTAGAAATCAACAAAAGCCTGATAATACTCAAGCTCAAACTGATGCAGCACATCCATGCGCTCCTGATAGGACTGCATGGAATCCAGATAGGTCAGGAAGTCGATACCACCGACGGAATAAGACTCAAAACCGAAATCCTGCGCCACTTTAGCCGCTTCAGCAGACTCCTGCTGCATAGACAAACGCTCACCACTGAACTCCAGTTCAGTAATCGCAGTACGTGCCGCAGAAAGGCCGTTGTAAACCGTGTTGGCATAAGACTCCACCAACTCATTGCGTACCGCCTGAGCAAACTTCACATTCTGCTCTCCGGCACCACCATCAAACACACTGGCACTCAACGTGCCCAGGGCATTCCACAACAGGGTATTCGGTTGAAACAGATCGGCAGGATTACGCACACCGGAACTGATACCTGCAGACAAGGTTAAACCCGGAAGCAGAGCTTTCCGGGCTACATCCAAATCCGCATCTGCCGCTAACATCCCGGACTCAATCGCCCGAATATCCGGTCGCCGTAACAGATAGGCCGTCGAAAGCCCCCGAACAGCATCCGGCATAGCCACAGTGCTAAGCCCTTTATCGGTCAGTTTAAGCTGCCCTGGGGCAACACCGACTAAACGGGCAATAGCAAACTCCAACTGCTGACGGTCTTTAAGCAGGGTGGGCAGACGAACCCGGGAACTGAAAATAGCAGAGCGCTGAATCTGCATCTCAACAACAGTGGCATCGCCCTGATCGTATCGATCCTGCATCGCCAACAACATAGAGGTCAGGGCCTCTTCCGTTTCGCGGGTATTGCGGATGCGATCATTCAGAGAGAGATATTCAAAATAACTTTTTGCCAGCTGAGAAATGAGTTCAAGGCGCTGGGCATCGTACTGGAAGATAGCACGCTTTAGTTTCAGCTCTCCGGACTGAGCCAAAGACGCATTCTGCCCCCAAAGATCGAGCTGATAACGACCAATCAGACCAACTTCATACTCACCCTGTGACTGAGCAGTAGAACCCCGTGGGACACTGCCAATACCAGCCGTTGGTGCTTCTTCACTGTAGGAAGCCTGAGCCGTAACCGAAGGAGAACCGGCAGCACCGGCCTGGACCGCTAATGCTTTTGCCTGAACGATCTGCTGGGCAGCAATCTGAAGGGTCTGACTGTTGGTCAAAGCACGATCAATCAGAAGCTCCAGTTCATTATTTCCGGTATAACGCCACCAGAGATTAAAAGATTCATCATCAGGAACATGAATAACCGGATTTTTATTCGCGAAAGGAGCGTCATTCGTGACGGATGAGACATCATCAGCCAGCTCAGGTACTGCAACGATATCATCACTCAATTCATCCGGTGCGGAGGCACAGCCGGCCAGCACCAGAAAAAAAATGAGTAAAAAGTTACGTACGATCACTAACCAACCCCAAAACGTTTGATAAACGTGGTTCACAGTCCGGATACAGATGCCTGCTCTGCTAACGCCGGTCATCCCTCAGCCGGGAAGTTTTCCCGGATTACTTACAGGTGTTCAATGCAATATAGATACCAGTCGACAGCTGACAGAAAAACTTTAAAAACCAAGCAGTTAAATCAAGCAGCAACATTAGGACGAAAAAAAGAGGCAAACAACTGCCTCCCTGAAAACATGCTGTAAGTATAGGCTGTAGAGATTACTTTGTTAGCGAATGTAACAAAAGGAGAAGTAAAGCTAAATACGCTCAATCTGACGAAATACAACAGATTTTATCCGGTTATCCTACATCCCCTATGTCAGTAGATGACAGAATAAATAGCAGATTTCTTACACAAATAGGCTAGCCGGCGCTAAGTTCATCCGAAGTTCAGGGCGTTCTCTATAGGTCTGTACTAAACAACAGCACATTTTCAGAACTGTTTTCCAGACAATAGTTCACCAGATCGTTGTAAGGCAGTGGTTTGGAGAAATAATACCCCTGAATCTCTTCACACTCTTCTGCCGAGAGAAAGGCCAGCTGATCAGCGTTTTCGACACCTTCAGCAGTCAGAGCAAGATTAAAGTTCTTTGCCAGACTGACTATCGCCCGGGCCAGCGCCACGCTGTTGCTGTCATAGGGAAGACCATCAACAAAGGATTTATCGATCTTAAGGCGGGTCACCGGCAGGTTCTGCAGCGTATTCATCGCCGAGTAACCGGTACCAAAATCATCAACTGCCAGACGAACCCCTCGATTACGGAAATACTGCAGACGCTCCCGGGCGGTGTCCGGCTGATGAGCGATATAACTCTCTGTGATCTCAAGCTCCAGAGCATGAGCATCAATTCCCGTCTCTTTCAGCACCCGGTCGAGCACAAACGGGAAGTCCTCATTATCCAACTGAATACTGGAGACATTAATACTGATGTGATCCAGTTGAATCCCAGCGGCAACAAGACGCATGTAATCACGACATCCCTGCTCCAGCACCCACTCCCCGAGAGGAATAATCAGACCAAGCTCTTCCGCCAGAGGTATAAAGCGTGCCGGTGAGACTAATCCCATATCCGGATGATGCCAACGAATCAGAGCCTCAACAGCCACTATCTTACCGGTAAAGGCAGAAACCTTGGGCTGGTAGTAAAGCTCAAACTCAGATTTATCAATCAGTGCGCGACGCAACGCATAGGTCAGCTCAGCTCTATCCTTCATCTGAGCGGACAACTCTTCTGAGAAGAAACAGAAGTTGTTACGGCCATTTTCCTTTGCTTTGTACATCGCAAGGTCCGCATATTTTGTCAGCGAGATACTGTCATTCCCGTCATCAGGAAACAGGGTAATACCGATACTCGCCGAAATATTGATCTGCTGTTCAGCCACACTGAAAGGATGCTCAAATAACTCAATGATCCGACGCGCCGCCGATTCTGCCTGCTGAGCATCTGACAGATTTTCAATCAGCAGATTGAACTCATCGCCACCGATTCGGGCCAGCGTTTCATTATGAGATAGCGCAGACTGTAAGCGCGATGCGACAGACTGCAGCAGCTTGTCCCCGACATCATGCCCCTGAATATCATTCACCTGTTTGAACTGATCCAGATCGATAAAGAGTACCGCAGCAGAACACTGCAGACGATCTGCTTTCTGTAATGCCCGATCCAGAAAACGCGACCAGAAACGACGATTCGCCAATCCGGTCAGAACATCATGGTCAGAGAGATATTCCAGCTCTTTCTGGGACTTCTGTAACGAATGCTCCCGCTCCCGAACTGTTCGCGCCAGCTGGTTGATACTCTCGGACACTTCCTGCAGCTCATCCCGGCTCTCCAGCACCTCCGTCGGTGAGTAGTCCCGCTGCTGAATTTTTCCGATCTGAGCCATCAGAGCTTCCAGAGGTTTACGCAAACGCCGAACGGTAATAAAACGAATCCAGAAGAGTGCAAACAACACAGCAACCAACAGAAGAATCAACAGATGCACCCGGTTTTGCCCCAGTGCTTTGGTGAGCTGATCCCGCTCCATACTGACATTGAAGAATATTCGCCCGCCTAAAGTATCCAGGTACATTGCGCTGTAATAGTGATCGGACGCTTCCAGAATCGAGAACTGCGTTTTCCCTTCACGCAGAGGTTTTACATTCTCAACCCCCGCAGCTGGCAGATCAGAAACCGAGATATCCAGATTCATATTGCCGGATAACGCCAAAAAGTAATCACTGTCCAGCACCCGGGACATCTCGATATGCGCTGCAGGCTTACCACTATCAAGACTGAGTAATCGCAGGTGCGACTTAACAACCAGCCCGCGATCAGTGCGATGCAGGGTTAACTGTGTCGACTCCTGAATCGCCTCATCCGCATAATAGTTAATATGCTGATAGGTAATACCATCCCCATCCATCAGAGATAGCGGTACTTCTGAGTAAACACTGTCGTCCTCATAACGCCTCAGCAGACGGGGTTTACCCTCTTTATAAGAGACAATATTCAGGTGATAGCCCCGGTCTCCCCGAGCCACGTAGGCGATAACATCCATATTGCGACCATAGAGGGTGATGTCATCATTGAAGGAGAGTTTGACCTTATTGAGCAACTCTTTCGCCAGGGCTTTTTTCTCTTCGTCCAGCAGAAAACTGTTGTAGCGCTTGCGGTCTTCATAGAGGTTAATCAGGCTAACTGAAGCCAGAGCCACTTCATCAACCCGCAGGAAAGCCACACCTTCCCGCAGACTGGATTCGATCTGCCCCAGATTAAAATTGAGCCGCTCAAAGCCATAGGTCATCCGGGTTCGGGTATTCTCCAGAAAGCTGGTGCGCAGAAAATTATCGAAATACACACCCAGCGCAGAAATAACCAGAACGGTCAGCAAAGCCACCCAAAGCGCCAGGCGGGTAGCTAAACCATTTTTTCGGGACAATGAGGCTTGAGAGGCCATAAATCAGAATACCGGTTTAACGTGATGAACATTACCCCGGGTCACCAGAGTGTTAACGGGAATATTAATATGAGCAGGCAGCTGCTTTCCGGCTTTCAGATCCAGTACAGCCTTAACCGTGGCCTTTCCACCAAGAGGAAAAAGCACTGAGCCTGTCTGGCTCCCCTGAATTATCGCAGCACGAGCCTCACTGGTGTAATCACAGCCGACAGATACAATAGAAGCCGGATCGATTTTGTGACGCGCCAGCACCGCACGAATACCACTAAGCATACTGTCACTTTCGGAGAAAATGGCATCGACCTGAACCCCTTCCGCCAAAAGTTTCTCCATCTCAATCAGAGCATCTTTACGCAGATAATTACCCGTGCGTTGAATCACTCTGATTCCGGGGTACTGTGCCATTACATCCATAAATCCCTGGGTTCGATCCTGAGTCACATCCGCGGTTTTCAGGCCTTCCATCAGCAGCACAAGGCCTTCTCCATTCAGGCGTTCGGCGATATATTCGCCACCCATACGACCAATCAGCACATTGTCAGAATTAAGAAAACTGGTATAGCGCTTCGTCTCAACACCCCGATCCAGTATCAGTACTTTAATACCTTTTTCATGAGCTTCTTCGATCACCGGAACAACCACTCGGGCATCGCTTGTCCCGACAATCAGTACATCTACCCGTTGACGGATAAACTGCTTAATCTGATGAATCAACAGTGACGTCTTGCCTTGGGCATCCGAGTACAAAAACTGAATATCCCGATGCGGTTCGAGTTCATTCTTCACTTCAAACAGCTGGGCACGCCGGAAGTCGTTTTTCAACGTATCCTGAGCAAAGGCCACCACATAGTTCGCATCCTTTCCGGTCTCTCCCTGACCTGTACTCGCTTGAGCAACAACTG
Organism: Oceanospirillum sanctuarii; assembly: GCF_002150805.1. Lineage (GTDB taxonomy): Bacteria > Pseudomonadota > Gammaproteobacteria > Pseudomonadales > Halomonadaceae > Oceanospirillum > Oceanospirillum sanctuarii. Next base: position 193,478 of record NZ_MTBA01000007.1, on the reverse strand, counting down.
AAAACAACATCAGCAGCATTGTAATAAATCGTTTCACCGCCACAGCCTCTCCTTGTTGATCTGTCGGCCTGCATCTTATTGAGTTGTGGGCTTGTCATTTACATCAGACGTAATAACTGAGTATCCACAGCCAACACCTTAACAGCCCACCGAAATATCATAAGCTGTTCATATTAAATCCTTTTGACGACTATGGGTAATCAACTTTATGCCAGTAAAATCAGCGACTTTTGCCTTTTTTACTGTATTTTCCGTAAAGACTATCCACAGTGTGATCAAACAGGTCTTTAATGAGAGCTTTAGCTTCCGGAATCGTGACAGTTTCAAAATCCTTATGGAGTGACTTGCGGCCAAACAGTCCAAGAAAGCCACTTTTCTGCACCACTTCCATGTCTAAAAAAGCTCGGTCTGTTTCAATCGGGGTCAGCTGAAAGCTTGCATGCTTATCCCCTTCATCTCTGAAGAAGTAGAAACCGCCGCCCTCACCCAGTTCTTCCGTCTTTTCAATTTCGGCGATCCAGGGATACTGATCGATCACCTCACAGGCATCACGAAAACTCTTCAGTTCCCGATGTTTATTGACCAGTTCATCGCCGTTTTCACGTAAGGTGTAATCCACAACAAGCATCCGCATATCTCCTTCCCTGTGTCAGCGTTTTAGCGGCCACATACTAACGAGCAAAGCCCACGAAAAACAGAGCAAAAGCTCGACTCAAAGACCACAACAACAAAAACGAACAAATTCCTCGTTTGATGAAACATTGAGGAATAAAGTTGATGCCATACCGAGCTTCGACTCATTAGGATATTCATCAACAGTTGAATACAAGCTTCAGGATAAAACCCATGACAAAGGAAAACCTGTCAAAAGAGAAGGTCACTAAAAAGCCAAAACAAGGCAGGGGACGACCATCGCAACCATCCGAAGCCCGACAACGGCTGCTGGATGCAGGGCTGGAACTCTTTACCGAGCAAGGCTACAAACCTGTTTCAACCCGTATGATCGCCCGGGAAGCAGGTGTCGATGCCGCTATGATCCGTTATTACTTCGGCTCGAAAGTCGGACTCTTCGAGACCATCATCCGTGAGACCTTCACACCGATTATCGACCAGTTTCGTTTTTCTGAATTGCCTGACGGGGAAACACCACAGCTTTCCGGTGAAGAGCTGATGCAAAAACTGATGACTACCTATTATCAGGTGATGAGCCGCAGACCGGGACTGCCGCGACTGGTTTTCCAGATTCTGCACCAGCAGGACAGCGAAGCCTATCCGGTTTTCTTCAAGACAACCCAGGAGCTGGTGCACTATTCCCGAAAATGGATCACCGATGTTTTGGAAGCCAGCGATATGCTGAGAGAAGATGTTGATCCTGCCCGGGCTCAGTTCAGCTTTATCAGTCTTATGATTTTTCCATTAATCGCGCCACCGGTTATCAGTCAGCAGTTGGGAATCAGTCATTCTCCCGAGACCATCTCAGAGCACATCAAGCACACCAGCAAGCTGCTTACTCAGGGCATGCTAAAGCCAACCGGGAGGAAAGAGTAATGAAAAGAAAGCAAGTCATGAAACCCTGCACATTACTTATCAGTCTGCTGCTTCTGCCGCTGCTCAGCGCCTGCCAGGAAAACGGTGAAAGAATCTATGGTGTTGTAGAACGCCATTCCGCCGCACTGTCTGCTCCTGCCAGTGAAAAGATCACCCGCATTCTGAAAGCCGAGGGTGACACTATTGCTGCAGGTGAAGTCCTGCTGCAACTCGATACCACCCAGACCGAGTTCCTGATTCAGCAACGCAAGGCTGAGCTGCAACAGGCCGAAGCGCAACTGAACCTACTGCAAACCGGCAACCGCCCGGAAACCTTGCAACAGGCATCTGCCACGCTAAACGCTGCTAAAGCACGTTACCAGTCGGCCCTGAAAACCCTGAAACGTACCCGCGAGCTTTATCGGGGCAAGATGGTGAATGATGCCGAGCTGGACGTTGCAGAAACCCAAGCCCGTGTTGAAAAAGCACAGCTGGATGCCGCACAGGCGAAGCTGAATGAACTCAAATCCGGCTTCCGACATGAAGAGATTGAACAGGCAACCTCAGTTGTAGCAGCCGCTAAAGCCCGTCTTGAGAGTGCGCAGTACCAGCTTGAACAACTGACCGTTAAAAGTGAGATCGCAGGTACGGTGGATCAGCAGCCCTGGCAAACCGGCGACAGAGTCGGAGCGGGCACTCTGCTGGCCAGTGTTCTGGATGACAGCAAACCTTATGTAAGAGCTTACTTACCTCAGAATATGCTAGATAAAGTCGCTCAGGGGACAGAGCTTCAGCTACAAAGCGGAGCAGAACCGGATCAGCAGTATCGGGGCCGTATCCGCCTGATCCATAAGCAACCGGCTTTCACCCCCTTTTATGCGCTGAACGAAGCCAACCGTTCACGACTGATGGTGCTGGTGGATATCGACCTGCTGGATAGAGGGCAACAACTGCCAACAGGACTTGCGCTGGAAGTTGTGCTGCCATGATGTCTGAGCAAAACACCGTCACCCATAACAAAGCCACAGGTAAGCCAGTACCTGACACAGCCCCCCTGGCAGAATCGGACTATGCCATTCTGACCCGGGGCATGAGTAAGGTCTTTGGTGATAAACCTGCGGTTTCAGATCTGAATCTGAGTATTCCAAAAGGCAGTATCTACGGTTTTCTCGGCCCCAACGGCTGCGGCAAATCCACCTCGATCCGCATGCTCACAGGACTGCTTCGGCCAAGTGCCGGAGAGATCACAGTATTGGGAGAAACCCTGCCGGGTTCAGAAGAACACCTGCGCCGCCGGATCGGCTATATGACGCAGAAATTCTCCCTGTACGACAATCTCACCGTGAAAGAGAACCTGCATTTTGTCAGCCAGATCTTCGGTCTGAAGCGCAAAGCAGCCAAAGAGCGCATCGATCAGTTGCTGACTGTTTACGATCTGACGGGTCAGCATAAGCAGATGGCAGGTTCCATGAGTGGCGGTCAGAAACAGCGACTGGCACTGGCGGCCGCCACCCTGCATAAACCGGAGCTGCTGTTTCTGGATGAACCGACATCTGCGGTTGACCCGGAGAACCGAAGGGAGTTCTGGGAGCGCCTGTTTGACCTGTCCAATGCCGGCACCACCATTCTGGTATCGACACACTATATGGATGAAGCGGAACGCTGCCACGGTCTGGCGATTCTTGAAAACGGTATAAAACGTGCCGACGGATCACCGGAACAGCTCATGGATAACATGGGAGCCGTGGTGATCGAGGTATCCGGTAATGATCTGAGAAATCTGAAGAATCACCTCACCGAAAAGGAAGAGGTGATCTCAGCGGCTCAGATAGGAACCCGTCTTCGGGTTCTGGTCAGACAGGAGCTGAGCGATCCGGAACACTGGCTCAGCCAACAGGTTGGTCAGCGCCAGCTGAATCGGGTACACCCAAGTCTTGAGGATGTTTTTGTCAGCTGTACAGGAGGTCGTCATGTCGGATAACCAGATGATTCAGCCATTGACCGGAACCTTTTCAAGAATTACAGCCATTCTCTGGAAAGAACTGCGCCAGCTGTCACGGGATCGTATGACCTTTGGCATGATCGTGATGATCCCTCTGGTTCAGCTGATGCTGTTTGGCTTTGCGATCAATACCGATGCCCGCAATCTGCCGGCAGGTATCGTGGATAAGAGCAATACTCAAGCCAGCAGGGCCCTGATTCAGGCAACCGAAGCGACGCAGGTAGTGCGCTTCACCCAGGTGTATCAGGATCTTCAACAGGCAGAAGCGGCTATTACCGCCGGTAAGGTCAAAGCGGTGCTCTATCTGCCGCCAGATCTCTCATCCCGTCTCACGCAACATCCGGCCAGCGGAGCACAGAATCCGTCACCTCAACCGATCGGCCAATGGCTGGTGGATGGCTCGGACACCGTGGTTGCAGCCAGCATCAAGGGACTGCGTCAGATGCCTTTGAGCCAGATAGAAGATCTGCCTCAGATACCAGCAACTACCGCAACCGCGACTGCGGATACTTTTGCTGTCGCTCTTTATTTCAACCCGGAACAGCGTTCTGTGGTGAATATCATTCCCGGGCTTCTGGGCGTGATTCTGACCATGACCATGGTGCTTTTTACCTCTGCCGCCATCGTTCGGGAGCGGGAACAGGGCAATATGGAATTTCTGATCACCACGCCGGTAAAGCCACTGGAACTGATGCTGGGAAAGATCGCACCTTATGTGCTGGTGGGTTTTATTCAGACCGGATTGATTCTGACCGCAGGCCGATTGCTGTTTGACCTGCCGATTCGCGGCAACCTGTTCGATCTGGCCGGAGCCGCCATGCTCTTTATCTGCGCCAGCCTGACACTGGGACTTGTGATCTCCACCATCGCTAAAACTCAGTTACAGGCGATGCAGATGACCGTCTTTATTCTGCTGCCCTCCATTTTGCTATCCGGCTTTATGTTTCCCTACGAAGCTATGCCTGAGACGGCCCAATGGATCGCAGAAGCGCTGCCTGCTACTCATTTTATGCGTATGAGTCGGGGGATCATTCTTCGGGATGCCGGGGTACTTGATCTGCAACCGGATGCACTCTGGCTACTTGGCTTTACTGCTGTCGGCTTGTTAGTCGCTTCCCGCAGGTTCTCTAAACATTTGGATTAAAGCTGCTAAAATGCCCGCCTGCGCCGTTTATTACGTGAGCGCAAATATCTTTTCAAACGGCTAAGCGGGCAAATGGCGTGCTAAAAGATCTGAACCTGAAACACCTCTATTACTTCTGGGTTATCGCAGAAACCGGCTCCATCGCCCGCGCCAGTGACCAGCTGGATCTTGCTCCTCAGACCTTAAGCGGTCAGCTATCTGCCTTTGAAGCCAAAACCGGTGCGCTTTTCAGCCGTAAAGGCCGGGGGCTGAAGCTGACCCCTCTTGGTGAAAAAGTCAGAGACTACGCCAACAAAATCTTCGCTTTAGCCGGTGAACTGGATCAGGTGTTGCGCAATCCCGATGACAACCAGCCGATCAAGTTCTCTGTGGGTTTTGCCGCTTCCGTGCACAAGATGATCGCCTATCGCCTGATTCAACCGGCACTGAACTGCGGCCAACCATTGCAGCTGAAGGTGGTCAGTGGCGACCTGCCGGATCTGCTGCGCAGCCTGAAACGTCAGACGCTGGATCTGGTGATCAGTGACCAGCCGATTACGCAGGAGATGTCTGCCGGGGTTGGCGACCTTCACCCGAAACACCTACTCAGTTCACACCTGTCGATGTTTGCTGCGCCGAGGCTTGCCTGGAATCTCCGCCGGGGTTTCCCCCACTCACTGGACGGTCATCCGCTGCTGACCAACGACACAGGCACACAATGGTTTTCTGAACTTTCCTTCTGGCTTAAGCAGCAGAATATCGATATGAAGGTGCAGGCAGAAATTAACGACAGTGCCCTGATCAAGATCTTTGCCCGGGAAGGCATGGGAATCTTTACCGCGCCAACGGTTATTGTGGATGAAGTCTGTCGTCAGTATCTGGTGGAAGAAGCTGGTGAAATTCAGTCAGTATCCGTCAGCCATTACGCGGTTACCCGAACTCCGGACCCTATGCATCCGGGTATCAAAGCGGTACTGGCAGCGGCCAAACCAGCGCCTGCGGCTCAATAGCTCCGGTGCTGATTGCCCGAACTTAACCTCTGTTCGACTAACTTTTTGATTTTTTTTAGGAAGAAGTACAAGCAAGCAAACCAAGCTAAGGAGTCCAGATCCGCAAAAATCGCAGGGTTTTATCGCTTCTGCACAACAAACGGGTAAAACCGACCAATCATCGAAAAAAACAGACAATCAAAACGAAAAAACCTGTTTTTCCAGATCATTTATTCCGTCATTCTTACTCCCGTTGCTGAAGCGGAAAGCGCTTTTGCTTTAACAAGCAACTGAACTGATTCGCACTCTGAGGTAACACGGCAAGGCACAGATCCTTCTCGCCCGCCCGCGTTACAACTGGCTCATCTGAGCTGGTTATATGGGGATTTGTGCCTTGCTTTACCTCAGAATGAAGCTGATTCAACCTTCTCCTTTAATATCTGTTTCACCTCCCCATTACCGTCTCAATCTATAATCTGCCTAGTCTATATTCACTCACATCTGACTCTGCCTCAGCTAGCTTTTCCATCGAAAAAGCATCGATCATTTTCCGTTCCAAACAACCTCTGTTACTCAAAAGCATCACAAACCGTACAGTCTTTTCTTGACCCTCAATCTCCATGTTCCATATTTCAGTTATGGGATCTAAAGCCGGGTTACCACTGCGCCCCCGGAACAGAGGCACTGTATGTTCAATAATAATAACGATACGCACCGCATTCTTCTGGTTGACGACGATGCCAGCCAGATCACCCTTCTTAATAAAGCATTAAAAGATTTAGGACATGTTTTCTTTGAGCAGGATGGTCTTGCCGCGCTGAATCAGGCACTCGCAACCCGCCCTGATATCATCCTGCTGGATATCGAGATGCCCGGCCTGAACGGCTATGAAGTGCTGGCTCAGCTAAAATCAAACGATGTGACAGTCGATATTCCGGTCATCTTTATCACCTCTCACGACTCAAAAGAAGATCAGTTGCGCTGTCTCGCCGCGGGCGCAGTGGACTTTATTGTTAAACCCCTGCTGCCTGAAGTCGTTGCCGCCCGGGTGCAGACTCATCTCAGTCTCAGAGACAGAGAACGCCGACTTGAACAGGTATCCCGGCACGCCAGAGTTACACTGGAGAGTATCGGTGATGGCGTCATCACCACAGACCGGGATGGCCGGGTCACTTATATGAACCCTTCTGCTGAACTCATGACCGGCATGCTGTTAAGTGAAGCCTTAGGTCAGGCAATCGAAGAGGTGATGCCTCTCAGAATGGGTGATGATGGGCCGGATCATATCAACCCGGTTCACGTTGCCATGCAGGAAAAACGTGAAGTCGGCATGGCCTTTAACTGCCAGATGCTGAACCAGCGGGGCCACTGGATCGCAGTAGAAGATTCCTCGACCCCTTTAATGTCAGATACCGATGAGGTCATCGGGGCTGTCATTGTCTTTGAAGATATCAATGAATCAAGAGCGATGGCTCTCAAGATGGCTCATACCCTTCAGTACGACCAACTGACAAATCTGCCTAACCGCTTTCTGCTGATGGAACGTATCAATGTCGAGATGGGGCAATGCAAACAGAATAAAAACAAACTCGGTTTGATTCTGATCGATGTCGATCGTTTTAAACTGATCAACGAAGAGTTCGGCTTTGATTACGGTGATGCCCTGCTGAAGAAGATTGCCCAGAAAATCAGTGCCCGACTGGAACAGAACCAAACCCTCAGCCGACACAATGCTGATCAGTTTATGGTGCTGGTTCCTGCGATTGATAGCGTCAATCAACTTGCCCATACCGCAATCAGTATCCGGGAAAATCTGGCTCAGATTGTCAGTCTCTATCCGGAATTACATAACTTCTCCATCAGCATAGGCCTCAGCCTTTACCCTGATGATGCGGATGATCCCCAGTCTCTGGTGATGCATGCAGATGCCGCCCTGTATCGGGCAAAAACCGATATGAGCCAAACGGGTCTCTGTTTCTACTCAAGTGAAGTGGAATCCTTCTTCGTCTCACGAAAAGAGCGCTACTCTCAGTTAAAAAATGCGATCAGTCAGAAAAACTATGAGCTGCACTACCAGCCAATTGTCGATACCAATTCCGGCGAGACTCTCGCAGTGGAAGCCCTGCTGAGAGTCCGGGATGAACAGGGTCGACTGATTCCACCAGTGGACTTCATTAGCCTCGCCGAAGATACCAAGCTGATCATCCCTCTTGGTGAAGGTGTTATCCATCTGGCTCTGGCGCAGCTGAAGCAATGGAATCAGGGTGGGTTTGATCTCAAAATGTGCATTAACATCTCGCCGGTACAATTCCTTGATCCCCACTTTGTGCCCCTGTTGCTGAGCAAACTTGATGAGCATCAGGTCCCAGCTGACAAGATAGAGCTTGAAGTGACCGAAAATATGATGCTGAAAAATATGGAGCAGGTGTGTAGGGATATGCAGCAACTGCGTAATCTGGGCATAACCATCTCAATCGACGACTTTGGCACCGGCTTCTCCAGTCTGAGTTACCTGAAAGAACTGCCCATCGATGTACTCAAAATCGACCGCTCGTTTATCACTCAAATCCGCGGCGAGAAGCCGGATGACACTCTGACACGCACCATCCTTAATCTGGCTAACAATATGCAGCTGGCAGCTATTGCGGAAGGCGTTGAAACCGAGGAGCAGCTTGAACACCTCAAAACTCTCGGAATAAATCAGATGCAGGGCTTTTATATCTCGCATCCCGTTACCGCCAATGAGGTTCAGGCGAGGTACCTGGTGTGAGGCAACGCAGAAGACTGCAACGCCGCATCAAACCCTGGCTTCCTGTTATTTCAGGGCTTTTGCTCACAGCCCTGATAACCTTGTTGGTCAAACAAAAGAACGACTTTGAAATCTCATCCTACGCCCATGACTTATCGCAACAGGCTGAGAATATCATTCAGGACAGGTTTGAGCATTTTGAGTTTGGGCTGCGCGGGGCGCGGGGTTCTATCCTGACAGCGGATCCCAAACGTATCACCCGCCAGCAGTTTGAACGCTATATCCGCTCCCGTGAGCTGGAAAAAGAGTTTCCCGGAGCATTGGGTTTTGGCTACATAGAAAAAGTATCCCCAACAGGGGAAGCCGATTTTCTGTCCCGGACACGATCCGATAACGCTCCTGAGTTTCAGATCCGTACCCTAACCCCCCACAACGGTGATCGCTTCATCGTTAAATATCTTTACCCGCAACAGACCAATAACGAGGCTCTCGGGCTGGATATCGGTTCGGAAAGCCGACGCCGGACAGCCGCGCTGACAGCCGCCAGAGAAAACAGTGTTTTCCTGACAGAACCCATGCAGTTGCTTCAGGGAACAGAAGATAATGGCAAAGGGGTATTAATGCTGCTTCCCGTATTTAACGAGGGGATTGCACCGTTTTCAGCAGATGACAGAGAACAGCAGGTTCTCGGCTGGGCCTTTACCCCATTAAATATCGATCGTGTTCTGCAAGATCTGCCCTTACTACTGGATCAGGCTCATATCACCCTCACTCACCGGTCAAAACCTTCGCCATTTTTTGAAACTCAATCCCTTCAGGAAAACATTCTCGATAGCGCAACAGTCTCTCAGGAGATTCTGGTTGTGGGACAGCATTGGGTAATGACCATCAGTCCCAACAGAGCTTCATTAAACGCAATCCGTTACTGGCCCCTGCACTGGATAGTATTGGCAGGATTATTCCTGACCTTTCTGGTGAATCAGGGCATCAGTCTGCTCAGAGTCGATACAAGCTCCGGCAACCGGGATAAGGCCGTCTTTCACGCCGGTAGCCGTCGGAAATTCTACGAGTACCTGCACACGGTACAGTTTCGGAAAACAGGACAAACCACCTTTGTTATCGCAAGCCTTGTCCTGCTCACCAGTGCTCTGTTTCTCTACCAGCACCACAACGAACTGATTCGCAACGACCTCTCACAAGCCAAACAGTCCACCTTGGAATTACTGAGAAAGGATGCGGAAAAATATCGGGGAGATGCTCTGTTTCTCAGTAAAACGCCTCCGGTTATTGCTCTGAACGCCATCAATGCCCGCAATCTCACTGAGTTTGACAGCTCCAGTATTCAACAATGGAACGCTCGGCTAGCGGATATTTTTAAAGCCTATATGGTCACCAACGCGTCGGTTCATCAGGTTCGCCTGATTGAAGCCGCCCGTAACTGGCGGGAAACGGTTAAAGTTGAGCGTCACAGTAATGATCTGGTGAACATCTCCCCTCCCTTTTTAAGATCAGAGCACAGCAAGCCTTATATCCGTCATGCACTCAACGCTGCAAGAGACCATGAGATTGATGGCCTGAAAGATCATGTCCATGTTTCTGATATCAGCCTCAATCCAGCACAGAGCCAACACACCTCCGCCAGTCCGGTTTGGCACTTCTCAATTCTGATCAACAAACCCGATGGCACTCCTTTTGGCCTGGTCATTATCGATATATCCATTGATGAGCTTTTAAGAACAGCTGTCGATCTGCTTCCCGCCAACACCAATCTTTTTCTGACCAATAAAGATAACCGCCTGGTATTGCATCCAACAAAGCATAAGACCTTTAGTGTTGAGGTTGTACGGGACCAGCATCTCATCCAAGAACTCAACCGGTTAAGTCAGCCTGAGGGGTCAGCACCTCTGATCGCAACCCTGTTTGAAAATGACATACGGGATCAGTGGATCAGCCAAACCCATCTCAATCTGGAAGGAGCCGATCACGAAACCCTGATCAATATTTTCGCATCCAAATCTCGCTTCCCAACGATCTACGAACTGGTCCTGCAGCTAACTCTGGTGCTTTTTCTTGTGCTGTTACTGGCACTGCTCAGCATCTTTATTCATTACTGGACCTGGCTGACCAACGAAATTAAACACCGGGACGAACGGCTCACCCAACTGCAAACCCAAAAAGAGAAGGAGATGCTGCGCTTTAAAATCCTGCTGGACTCCGCTCCGGATGCCACCCTGATTGTGGATAAAGAGGGCATCATCCAGCTGGCTAATGAGCAGGCCATGCGGGTCTTTGGCTACCCCCGGGAAGAACTGGAGGGGCACTGCATTGATAAGCTGATTCCCAGTGGCCTCAGAGCGGCACACAAAGGACATTTCTCAAACTATGTTGCCGCACCTAAAACCCGTCCTATGGGGAAAAACAGCGCCCTGTTTGCCGTGGGTGCCGACGGCGTTGAGTTTCCGGTTGAGATCAGCCTCGGCAGCGTAAAACAGGATGATGAATTCCTGATTTCAGCCTCAGTACGCCAGATTAGCGAACGCCTCGCCATTGAAGAACAACTGAGAGTTGCACTGAGTAAAGCGGAGAGAGCCACAGAAGCGAAAAGCGCCTTTCTGGCGAATACCAGCCACGAGATCCGGACCCCTTTAAATGCAATTCTGGGTTTAACCCGGCTGCTGAAAGATGAAACCCTTTCTGAAGAGCACAAAAAGCTGGTCCACAAGATCGATATTTCCGGCAACTCCCTGTTAGGTATCGTCAATGACGTCCTGGATCTCTCAAAGATCGAGGCCAACGAAATGACTCTGGAAGCCGCCCCTGTAAACCTGCAACAACTACTGGAAGAGATCACCTCGATATTCGCCCTTCAGGCTAAAAACAAGGGCTTAAATTTTATCGTTAACCGGGTCGATCCACTGCCGGAATGGGTGCTTTCTGACAGCACCCGCATCCGGCAAATCCTGACGAACCTGCTGAGTAATGCGGTTAAGTTCACAGAAGAGGGCGAGATCACTCTATCTGTTGCCCCATTGGATTCTGACAATCTGCTACAAGCGTCCACAACATCCATTCGCTTTACAGTCAGCGATACCGGGATTGGTATTCCTCCCACCGCTCAGTCCCGGCTGTTTACCCCCTTTACTCAGGCGGATGACAGCACGACCCGCCAGTTTGGCGGTACAGGACTTGGCTTATCGATTGTGCGCAAACTGACCGATCTGATGTCAGGCCATATCGGCTTTAACAGCAAGCCTTCCGGTGGCAGTTCCTTCTGGGTGGAGCTACCTCTGCCCGCCTATCTGCAGGATGAGGATCAATCCAGACAGTTCAGTAATTCCGGACTGCAGGTCTTGATTGCCGAGTCCTCTGAATCCGGCGGAGCCGCTCTTGAAACTGTCGTGAAATCCATGGGCTGGCAGTTGCGGCGTATGTTGGATGAGAGCGAGCTGACCGAAGCTCTGTCAGCCAGCACGGATGGCGATCGCAGATTACCGGATATTCTTCTGATCAACTGGCAGCTGCTGTCGGAAAAGGGGTGGCAGACTGTTCGGAATCTGGCCAACCACGCATACAAAGCTCAGTTCCCGCCGATCATCCTGATTTCGGCAACGGAGAACCCTGCCTTGCCGGACTGGTGTCAGGATCCTCTGATCCACAACCAGCTGACAATGCCGCTCACCTCGTCGGCACTTTTTAACGCGGTAAACTCAGCCGTGACAGCCCAAACCGGTGATCCGGCAAGGGTGATGACGGCAACTCAGTCTGACGCGATTAAAGCCCGCTGGCTGCCCGACACCCGGATTCTTGCGGTCGACGACAGTACGATCAATCTAGAGGTTGTCGAACACATTCTGAAAAAAAATGGAGCCAGCGTAGTCGCCCTCGCCAGTGGCTATGATGCCTTAGAGTTGCTACAGGAAAACCCGGATATGTTTGATGCCGTTCTTATGGATGTGCAGATGCCGGATATTGACGGTTTGGAAACCACGCAGAAAATCAGGAATGAGCTGCATCTGACAGAGCTGCCCATCATCGCACTCACCGCAGGTGCGCTTTCAGAAGAGAAAAAAAGGGCACTGGATGCCGGTATGGATGACTTTATAACCAAACCTATTGTGCCTGCTCTGCTAATTAATGCGCTTCGGGTGGCTATCCGAGACTATCGGAGCCGGGATCTGCCGATCCAGAACCTGCATCAAAGCGATAACGGGCTCACTGACTGGCCAGTGCTTGAAGGCTTAAATGCCGAAAGCTCAAAACAGCTACTGATGGGAGACAAGGGGCTGTTCTACAAAACCCTTCGCCGATTACTGCAGGAGAACAGCAATCTGCTTGATACCCCGCCGACAGAGAACGACCTGAAAAAGAGCCCTGAACTGCGTCAACAGTTTGCTATGCAGATGCATAAACTGCGCAGTACCGCCGGTATGCTGGGAGCAACCAATATTCAGCAAGCCGCATCCCAGTGCGAATACCTCTTAAAGTCTGGCAAGAAATCGGTGCGCCATCTGATTACCTCTATCGCTCAGGATCTGAAAGTGATTCAGCTCTCCGCCACTCCCGCGCTGGAAGCATGGAGCCAGTCACAATCCCGTAGCCGTGATACAGGAGCTGAAGCGGCCGTACCAAAGGATCAGTTAGAGCAAATTATGCACTTGCTCAGCACCAAAGATCTGGAGGCTTTGGATGTTATCGAAAGCCATACCGCAGCACTGAGAACGATGCTGGGAGAAGACGAGTTTGAGGCTCTTCAACAGAAACTGGAAGCCCTGAACTTTGCAGAAGTACTGTCGGTTTTTAAACAGTTACCGGCCGCCCACTAACTAATCCAACCCCAAAACAAACAAAAACAGCGACGGCAGGCCGTCGCTGTCATATCACACGAAGGCCTATGCCAGTTGGTCAAAGTCCGAAGCGCTGTGACGTTCCCGCAACTGCTCGTAGGTTTCACCCCAAGTACGGTTAACAATACGGCCACGCTGAACCGCCGGGCGCAGGTCGATCGCTTTCGCCCAACGCATCACATTGGCATAGCTCTCTGCTTCGATAAACTCAGCGGCATCATACAAGCGTCCCAACACCAAAGCGCCATACCACGGCCAGACCAGCATATCAGCGATGGAATACTCTTCACCGGCCAGATAAGGGTTATCCGCCAGCTGCTTATCCAGAACATCCAGCTGACGCTTGATCTCCATGGTAAAGCGGTTGATCGGGTACTCAAACTTCTCCGGTGCGTAGGCGTAGAAATGGCCAAAACCACCACCCAGAATCGGCGCAGCGCCCATCTGCCAGAACACCCAGTTCATGCACTCGGTTTTCGCCACAGGATCTTTCGGGATAAAGGCACCGAACTTCTCTGCCAGATAGAGCAGGATGGAACCGGACTCAAACACCCGCTGCGGTGGATTCACGCTGTGATCCATCATCGCCGGAATTTTAGAGTTCGGGTTAACGGCAACAAAACCGGAACTGAACTGATCTCCTTCCATAATATCGATCAGCCAGGCATCATATTCGGCTTCCTTGAATCCCAGAGCCAGGAGCTCCTCCAGCATCACGGTGACTTTGACACCATTCGGAGTCGCCAGAGAATAAACCTGCAGCGGATGTTCACCTACCGGCAGCTCTTTCTCATGGGTCGAACCGGAAACAGGGCGGTTGATATTGGCAAACTTCCCGCCATTACCCGCTTCCCATTTCCAGACCTTCGGCGGTGTATAGGCCGGGTTGTCAGAAAGGTTGTTTGTGCTATCAGTCATGTGGTTCTCCTTCTGTGAACCCGCGCCTTATGCCGGCGCCAGCTCTTCAAGAAACGGGTAGTCGTTATAACCTTCACGATCCTGAGTGTAGAAGGTTTTTGGGTCAGCCTGATTCAGCTCAGCACCTTCTTTAATACGGCGCGGCAGATCCGGGTTGGCGATAAAAGGCACACCAAAAGCGACAGCATCAGCAATACCTTCAGCAACAACCTGCTGCGCTTCCTGCGGGCTGTAACCCATATTCACGATCAGCTTGCCGTTGTAGTTTTCACGGGTTGGCGTGATCACATCCAGCGGTTCGGTGCCCATAAAATCTGCACGCATCAGGTGCAGGTACGCCAGATCGTAGTCATTCAGCTTACGGGATATCCAGGTCATCAGGCCAACCGGGTCACTATCACTCATGCTGTTAAAGGTGTTCAGTGGCGACAGGCGTACACCAACACGGTCAGAACCCCATACCTTGCTCACCGCTTCGATCACTTCCAGCAGCAGACGGGCACGGTTTTCAAGGGAACCACCATACGGGCCTTCACGGTGGTTGGCACCATCACGCAGGAATTCATCCAGCAGGTAACCGTTAGCGCCGTGAACTTCAACACCATCAAAACCCGCACGCTTGGCGTTTTCTGCAGCTGTTGCAAAGCCTGCAATAATGGCCGGAATTTCAGCATCGTCCAGAGCGCGAGGTTCAGTGTAGTTCTGTTTACCTTCCGGAGTATGCACATCCGCATTGGTAATCGCGATTGCGCTAGGTGCAACCGGCTGCTTGCCGTCATTCAGCGCCGGGTGACAGGCACGGCCACCGTGCCAGATCTGCAGGAAGATCTTGCCGCCTTTGGCATGTACAGCGTCAGTTACTTTCTTCCAGCCCTCAACCTGTGCATCAGAATAGATGCCCGGCTCACGCCAGAAAGCGGAGTTACCCTCCATCGCCATAGTCGCTTCTGCGATCAGCAGACCACCGGAAGCGCGCTGGGCATAGTGCTCCGCAATCAGGTCGGTCGGCACGTGGTTTTCATCAGCACGGCAGCGGGTCAGAGGTGCCATCAGTACACGGTTTTCGATTTCAACTGCACCGAGTTTCAGCGGTGAAAAAAGATCAGTCATGGTGATTCCTAAAAGTTGATTCATTTGATCAGATATTCTTCAGATGGATACGAATAGTGAGATTTAAAGATCATCCGGAAGAAAGATTGCCCAGCAAAATTAATCATCACTGGATGAAAGAACTACCAATCCCCTCTAAAGCCTGATGCCAACGCCCTCTTTAAATTTAAACAATGCGTTGCAAAAAACGCAGAACACCTTTGCAGTTTTTGAGCTGGTTTTCTCTGACTATTTCACTCAGGATAAACTGACGCTCTGAAATAAGAGCCACAACGATAAGAACCCAATAACAAGACGACCTTTTATGACCATTCTGCTGAATATCGTTTTTCCTATCTTCGCCATTATTCTGGCGGGCTATCTGTGCGGACGCTTTAAACTTCTTGGTGACGGTTCCAGCGAGGGACTCAACAAATTTGTCTACTGGGTTGCCCTGCCGGCCCTGCTGTTCAGGGCGATGTCCAATGTGGAGCTGGAGCAGGTTTTTGATGCGGATTTTCTTGGGGCTTATGTCGGCGCTCAGGCATTGACCATGCTTGGGGCGATGCTGCTGGGCATGCTGCTATTCCGCAATACGCTGGCTGAGGCTGGTATCAATGGTATGAATGCCATCTACGGGAATACCGGATTTTTAGGCATTCCATTAGCGCTGGCAGCTTTTGGCGAAGCGGCAACCGTGCCCATCATTATCACTGTAGTGGTGAACTCTGCTGTCGTGGTTGCAGCAGCGACTCTGGTGGTGGAGTTTTCTCTACAGAAGGGCAGTGCATCTCACGGTAAGGTGGTCTGGGGGGTATGTAAGGCACTGCTGAAAAACCCCATGATTATCGCACCGGTTCTGGGGATATTGTGGGCGATGCAACCGGCTGAGCTACCCGCTTCGATTGATAAATTTTGTGAGCTTCTGGGTTCTGCCGCAGGCCCCTGTGCGCTGTTTGCGATCGGCTTGTTTCTGGTAGGTAAACCGGTTTCATCCGGCTTTAAAGAAGTGAGTGTGATGACCACCATCAAGCTGCTGGTACAGCCACTACTGACCTGGTGGCTGGCGATGGCGGTGTTTGATCTGTCACCACTGTGGACGGCCATTGCTGTACTCATGGCAGCAACACCAACCGGTGCCGGTAGCTTTGTTCTGGCGTTGCAGTACCAGCTGCATGTGCAGCGCACCTCGACCATTATCCTGCTCAGCACCGTGATCTCTGTTGCGACCATCTTCCTGTTACTGCAGCACTATCAGGCGCTATTGATCGGCTAGATACTCTGCCTGCTATGCAGACTGAATCCATAACCGATAAAAAAGCCCTCACTGGTATAAAACCGGTGAGGGCTTTTTCACATGAAAAGGGCTTACTTTTTCATCTCAAAGATCTTCTGGAAGTTAGCCGTTGCCAGAATATCGTTCACAAAAGTATTACGGCTTTCGATCACGATCTTGGTGCGGGTAGCATCTGCTTTGTCTTTAAACTGCAGCAACATTCCCAAAGCGGAACTGTCCAGATATTCAACACCATTCAGATCAAGCACGATCAGCTTTACTTTGTTTTCCAACAGCTTCTGATAGGACTCTCGGAAATCTTTGTGGGCACTGAAATCAAAACGGCCGGTAAAGGTCAGTTTCGATTGCTGATCCCGGGTAAACTCTTTAATTACCATACTGCTGGACACCTTGATTACGTTAAGTTTTTTACTAATACATCTGGGTATAACAGATATTTTCGGCAACAGGAACCCAAACCTCAATGAATCAGCCATACTGAGAAGAAATGCGCCACCTACTCCACAAAAAACCGATACGGACAATGAAGAAACATTCTCTTTACTTGTTTGTAAAACTGGCACGATAATAACCTAATGTTTATGTCAGGTTTTATCTACCAGAGACACTTTATCATTCTGGCCTCAATTCTGTATTGGGGCTGCGGACTCTTTTTGCTGCAAAGTTTTGCTCAGAACCGAAGCGAGTTTCTGGCCTCGGAACAGGAACAGGAGATCCGTCGGGAGATAGCACTGGTACGCTCTAACATTGAAGCCAGAATCTTTGAGAACATCTATAAAGCTGACAGCCTCGCCTCCATCCTGACCATCGACCCGGCCTTTGGCCTTGAACGCTGGGATGAACTGGCAGGCAAGCTGGTGCAAAGTTCACCCTATGTCCGTAACGTGGGGGCTGCCCCAAACAATATCATCCGCTATGTTTATCCCCTTCAGGGTAATGAAAAGGCTCTGGGCTTTGATTTCCGATCCAATCCCAAACAATACGCATCGGTTCTGAAAGCTCAGGAGCTGGGTAGTGTATATCTGGATGGGCCTTTAGAACTGGTTCAAGGTGGTCAGGCAATCATTGCTCGTTTTCCGATCTTCAGTGATTTTCCCCTGAAAAATGACTACTGGGGCAGTGTCAGTATCGTCCTGGATTACGGTCAGCTACTGCAAGACACAGGGATACACCAGCTTGAAAATGTCAGCATCGCCATGCACCGACGCTACTCTTACACAGAAGCCCCAATCACCTTCTATGGTCAGGCCACAGTGTTTGATAAGCCGGATATCGTGCTGCCGATTTTGCTGCCCAACACGCAATGGGCAATGGCCGGTCGTTTTGAACTCAAAGCTCCGGATATGAGCCTCATCTATGCCCTTGGCTTTGCCGGAATCGCCCTCTTCTATACATCATTGCTGATGCTGTTGAGGGCCTACCGTATCTCCCATAATGCAGCGCTGCAGGATGAACTGACCCAT
Source organism: Oceanospirillum sanctuarii (assembly GCF_002150805.1). Classification (GTDB taxonomy): domain Bacteria; phylum Pseudomonadota; class Gammaproteobacteria; order Pseudomonadales; family Halomonadaceae; genus Oceanospirillum; species Oceanospirillum sanctuarii. The sequence goes on along the minus strand of NZ_MTBA01000007.1, from coordinate 175,477 downwards.
CTGCCCAATCGGCGCTACATGATGTCGTATCTTGAAAAAGCGACCTCTGAAAGCCCTAAGTCTGACTTTGCTCTGCTCAACATCGACCTGAATGACTTTAAAAAGGTGAATGATGAGTTCGGCCACGATGTCGGGGATCAGTTGCTGATTCATATCGCCCAATATCTGAAGCAGGCGATCACTGAGCGGGATGTAGTAGCACGTATCGGCGGCGATGAGTTTTTAGTGGTTCTGACCGATATCAGTAATAGCGCCAGAACAGCGGACAGAATCGAGAAGATCAAGGCTCACCTGAGTCATCACCCGTTCTGTTTTAACCATCAGCTAGGGCAATCTCAGCAAGAACGTTTAATTACGCCATCACTGAGTATCGGCTTTGCTCTGTTTGATCCCCGCGAGCCGGTGAGCATCGAAGAACTGCTGAATATTGCAGATCAGCATATGTATCAGCGAAAGCAGGCTGAGAAAACTGTCAGTAGCAAAACACCTGAAGAAGAATAAAAAAAGCAGAAGTACAAAAGTACTTCTGCTAAAGGCACAAGTTTCTGTTAATGGGAACAGAGATCAGCCTTAAGATGCGAGCAACATCTTCACAATGACACTTTCTAAACTCTCTTTGATCACTTTGAGAGCAATGAGGGCTTAGATGGCTTTTGCCATCGTCAGCGCCAGATCTTCAATCATATCTTCCTGACCACCAACAGTGCCGCGTTTACCTAACTCCACCAGAATGTCACGAGCACTCACGCCGTATTTCTTTTCAGCACGCTGAGCGAATAGCAGGAATGAGGAGTAAACACCAGCATAACCCAGTGTCAGTGCGTCACGGTCTACACGGATTGGCTGGTCCATCATCGGCGTGATCAGGTCCTCAGCCACATCCATAATCTTGTACAGATCAATACCGGTTTCGCAGCCCATGCGGTTCAGTACTGCACACAATACTTCCAACGGTGTGTTACCGGCACCGGCACCTAATCCCGCCACAGAGCCGTCGATACAGGCACAACCTGCTTCGATCGCAGCCAGTGAGTTGGCCACGCCCATCGCCATGTTGTGGTGGCCGTGAAAACCGATCTCGATACCGCTGTCCAGTTCGTTGCGCAGTGCGGTAATTTTTTCCGTCACTTCATCAGGCAGCATGTAACCGGCAGAATCAGTACAGTAGATGCAGTTGGCACCATAGCTGACCATAAGTTTGGCCTGCTCAACAATTTTCTCAGCAGACGCCATGTGCGCCATCATCAGGAAGCCCACGGTGTCCATGTTGAGTTCACGGGCGAAAGTAATGTGCTGCTGTGAAACATCCGCTTCGGTACAGTGGGTCGCCACACGGATGGTGCTAACGCCCAGATCCTTGGCCATTTTCAGGTGATCGACGGTGCCGATACCCGGTAGTAGAAGTGCAGAAACTTTCGCCTGTTTCATCTTGGGAATCACAGCACTCAGATATTCTTCGTCCGTGTGAGCAGGGAAGCCGTAGTTTACCGATGCACCTCCCAAGCCATCTCCGTGAGTGACTTCGATCAGCGGCATACCGGCTTCGTCCATGGCACAGGCGACTTTCACCATCTCATCAACGCTAATCTGGTGACGCTTGGCATGCATGCCATCGCGCAGGGACATGTCATGAAGCTTTACGCTTTTACCTTGCAAGTTCATATCAATACTCCCCTTATTCGCCGCGTGCTGGCAGTGAGATGGTTCCATTCGCCACTTCTTCGGCGAACATTTCAGCGGTGCGCAGACCGGCTGCGGTCATAATGTCGAGGTTACCGGCGTATTTCGGCAGGAAGTCGCCCAGACCTTCCACTTCCATAAACATGGAGACGCGGTTGCCATCGAACACCGGGCCATTCACAAGACGGTAACCTGGTACGTATTTCTGCACCTCAGCGACCATCTGGTGTACGGATTCGGTGATAGCATCACGATTTGGTTCTTCAGCTGTCAGGCAGTGAACGGTGTCGCGCATGATCAGCGGTGGTTCAGCGGGGTTGATGATGATGATGGCCTTGCCCTGTTTGGCACCGCCGACTTTTTCTACCGCACCAGCTGTGGTACGGGTGAATTCATCAATGTTCTGACGGGTGCCCGGGCCAACGGATTTGGACGACACTGTGGCGATGATTTCGCCGTAATCTACTGACTGAACACGGGAAACCGCCGCCACCATCGGAATGGTCGCCTGGCCACCACAGGTCACCATGTTGACGTTCATTTCGAGGTTTTTGGCGTGGGCCTCCAGATTCACTGGCGGCACGCAATAAGGGCCAATCGCCGCAGGCGTCAGGTCGACCATGATCACACCCAGCTCGTTAAGCTTACGGGAGTTTTCGGCATGTACATAAGCCGAGGTCGCATCAAAGGTCACACGGATATCGTCAGCAATCACATGCTCGAGAATACCGTCAACACCTGTGGCGCAGGTTTTGATGCCCATCTGTTCAGCACGTTTCAGGCCTTCAGATTCAGGATCAATACCCACCATCCATACTGGCTCAATCCATTCGGAGCGCTTCATTTTCATCAGCAAATCGGTGCCGATGTTACCGGGGCCGATAATGACCGCCTTGAGTTTATTGCTCATCTGTTTCTACCTTTTGCAGCAGTGATTGAGTAGGCCATCAGGAAGCGGAGAACTGCACCGAAACCTGTCCGACACCTGAAATAGAAGCCTCAAAACGGTCGCCCGGCTCGACATTCACCATAGGGCCAAGTGCACCGGTCAGAATCAGCTCCCCGGCTTTCAGCGGCGATCCGTGCCGGGCCATAATCCGCGCCAGCCAGACTGCGGCATTCACCGGATGCCCCAGACACTTGTCACCACTACCACTGGAAACCAGCTCACCATTGCGGGTCATTTCCATGGTCACTGCCCGCATATCCAATCCCTGCACCGGTCGCGCCGGGCCACCGATCACATAGGCAGAACTTGAAGCGTTATCCGCTACCGTATCCACAAACTGGATATCCCACCCCGCAATACGGCTGCCCACAATCTCCAGAGCAGGAACCACAAAGTCGATAGCTGCCAGCACTTCATCAAAGGTGGTATCCGGATGCGACAGGTCTTTTTTCAGGACAAAACCCAGCTCAGCTTCAATTTTCGGCTGTTGCAGTCGTGAGTAAGGAACAGTCTCATTGTCACCAAAACACATATCGGCAAAGAGAACACCGTAGTCCGGCTGATCCACACCCAGCTGCTGCTGAACGGCAGGATTGGTCAGGCCGATTTTTTTACCCACCAGACGGCGGCCCTTGTCGAGATAAAAGTCCGTATTGATCCTCTGGATCTGATATGCACTTTCAATATCCAGCGGATTTAATTGATGTCGGATCGGAGCAATCGGGCCCGAGCCAGACTCAGCATTACGTATCATCTCTGCAAGCTGATACAGGGATTCATCATTAGCCATATTTTTATATCTTTATTATTAGGTGAATAGTGATGCCAGCGCTTTATTGCAGCGTTTACTGGTTTTTCACAGCGTTATATGAGTATAAAATTGGTCAAATAATCACCTCAACGCTTAACGCCCCGCAAGTGCACCAAGTGCACGGAGTTAGAGTTATGCCTCAAGATCAAAAATCAGAAACCGAGTACAAAACCGTTCGCGGACTTGTTCGAGGGCTGTCACTGCTCAATCTGATGAACCGTTCGGATGGTGGAGCCCGCATCCGGGAGCTGGCAGAACAGAGCGGTATCCACCGAACCACCGTGAAGCGCCTGCTTGAGACCCTGATCGAAGCGGGTTATGTGCGCCAGAGTTTTTCGGATGACAGTTACCAGCTGACACTCAAGGTTCGTGAACTAAGTGAAGGTTTCCGTGATGAGCAATGGATTTCACAGCTGGCCGCACCTCTGCTCGGGGAGCTGATGCAAGCGGTGGTCTGGCCAACGGACATCTGTACCTTTGATGTGGATGCGATGGTCGTCCGGGAAACTACCCACAAGTTCAGCCGCCTCTCGTTCCATCGCAATATGGTAGGACGCCGACTGCCGATGCTGCGTTCTGCTACGGGCCGGGCCTATCTGGCCTTTTGTCCTGAGAATGAACGCCAGAGCATTCTGACACTGCTGCAAAGCCGGGATGATGAGCAAGGAGAGCTGGCCAGAGACAGAAACTACGTGCACTCTGTGCTCAGCAGAACTCGACATAGAGGATATGGCTACAACTACGGCGACTGGGGTGAAGAAGGTAAAATTGCAGCAATCGCCTTACCAATTAAAAGCAAGGGCCGTGTCTTAGGTTGCCTTAATCTGATTTATATTAAGCAGGCGATGACAATTGAAGAGGCCGAAAAGAAATATCTGCAAAAAATGATCGAAACTGTTACTGCGATTGAATCAAAGGTTTAACTAAAAAAGTATTAAACCCTGAATACAACTCGCCCTGTATATAACTAATCTTGTATGCATTCTGATAAAGCATACAACGAATGAAGCAGCGTAACCGCTGCTTCATTCGTTTTTACATGCATCCGCTCCGGCAGCCATACTGCCGCACTCAGATCAGTGCGCCAGAAAATCCAATGTCATGCGATTGAAGGTATCCGCATGCTCCCACTGCACCCAGTGACCGCATTGATTAAAGATATGCAGCTGAGCGTTAGGAATACCGCGAATAAGTCGCAGGCCGATATCCATTGGCACAAAGCGGTCATCCCGTCCCCAGACCACCAGCGTTTCAGCCTGAATCTCATGCAGCCGATGGCCAAAATCCGGGAACTGTTTCGGGTTCAGCTCTGCACTTTTGACAAAATTTTCCAGATGCTCACGGTTACGCAGCATATTATCCAGACGGGCCTGAAACAGCTCTTCGGTCAGGTGGCTGGTGTCAAAAACAAAGATCTGCATCATCGCCTTCAGGTTCTCAATCGTTGGCTCACGATAGAGCTTCTGGATCAGCTTAATCCCTTCCGTCGGCATAGGCACAAACTGACTTGGGCCACCGGTGCCGCCCCCCATCAGTACCAGCTTGCCTACCCGCTCCGGATAGCGCAGAGCAAAGGCGACCACCGAATGGCCGCCCATGGAGTTCCCCACCAGATGTGCTTTGGCAATATCCAGCTTATCCATAAAGGCCAGCAAAGCACTGGCATTCAGATCAGAACGGGAACCCGAGCACACAACCGGTGAGCTCTTACTCCAGCCGGGACTGTCCAGCAGCAATACCCGATAACCCGCATCAACAAAGGGAGTGATGTTACGATTGAAGTTGGCCCAACCACTGGCCCCCGGTCCTGAACCGTGCATCATGATCAGGGTCTGACTGCCCTCACCTATAGCGTTGTAGTGCAGATCCATGCCGGTGCCATCAACATCCACATGGATCATGTGTGACGTATTCTCCGCCGTATATTGGGTAGACATAAAACGACTCCAAAGGATTCGGGGCACGCCGATAACCTGAACCGCGCCCCGAAAAACTGAAAACAAACATCTGAAAATCGGGCTGCACCTGAGCAATGCACAGCCACCGAAAAAGGCACTGTCAGTGAAAAAAACATAGCCATCGGAAAAACAAAGCCCCGCCACAACGGCAGGGCCTCATGCTAAACCTTACTGAGGGACGCTGCGGAAGCCGCCATTCAGATAGATCAGAGCTTCGCCATCATTGCGCTCACAGGTGGACATCACTTCGCACAGGAAGGCGTGATGGGTACTCTCGTCAAATACCTTCACCACCCGGCAATCAAAATTAGCCAGAGAGCCATCCAGCGTTGGCGCACCGGTAACCAGCTCACGCCACTGGCCGTATTCAAAGCGGGCTTCACCCTGTACGTCTTTCACCATACCGGCAAAAGCTTTAGCGACCTCTTCCTGATCGCTGGCCAGTACGTTTACGCACAAGGCGCCGCTGCTCAGAATAATGTCGCTGGCCTGAACATTTTTGTTCACAAAAACCACCAGACGGGGTGGTTCAGCGGTTACAGAACAAACGGCTGTAGCCGTCAGACCTGCTTTCTGGCCTTCATGGGCGGCACTGATAATGGTGACGCCAACAGCAAAATGACGCATGCCGTATTTATGGTCGTCGGAGCTTACCGTGGGCATCGCAGCCAGTCGCTCATTCGGCTGCCAGTCCAGCAACTGATTGATGCTGCCGTTTGGCAGGTTATTTGGGTCGAGTGTTTTTGTATTCATGGGGTATTGCTCTGCAGTGAAGGGAACAGTGCGCTTCAGCGCGCTGTTCCCTTGGGCTTAACGGAGTCAGGGACTTAACGGCGAACCAACCGATCAGGACGTCTTGGCACCGAACGGGTTTGGCTGAGGCAATTCGCAACCCAACAGATGGCCACCCAGCAACTCACCGATGTTGTCCTGGTTCTGAGTAATGTGGTTTGCACCAACAAGAAGGTCACGCAGCTGACGCTGCATCGGGCTGTCCATCCAGATTCCCCGGGTCGAGGTTTTCTTGAAAATCATGTGGGCCGCTTCGAAACAGTCACCACCGGTAAACTGGTTGGTCGCGAAGTGACGCACACGAACATCCAGAGGCACCAGCTGACCTGCAGAGGCATAGCTCCAGGCTTCATCCACGTTATTCAACAAACGGGCTTCCGCTGCGATAATTTTCGCCATCGCTTCACCCAGCTTGCCTTTGATAAAAGGATCTTTTACCGCAGAACCCACTGCCTGATTGATATTCTGACGGGGAATCATGTGCTCAATGTAAAGGTCGGCCATACCCCGGGCCATACCCACCAGCACGGAGGAGACGGCTGCGTAGAAGACAAAGAAGAAGGGGACTTTGTAGAGGTTATTAACGTCTGCATGTGACTCATCCCCATAAGCACCAATTTCGTGGCTGCGGTAGGCCGGAACAAAAACATCTCTGATAACCAGTTTTTTACTGCCGGTGCCTGCCAAACCTACAACAAACCAGTCATCAACAATCTCGGCAATCTGGTCACGCTGTAACCAGAAGGAGCGGAATACCGTAGTGCCGTTCTCCTGAACACGACCGCCGACAAAAGCACCACCTTCAGCATGATCACAGCCGCTGGAGGTCAACCACTCACCGTTCAGACGATAGCCGCCATCAACCGCTTCTACCGTTCCAAAAGGAGCATAAGAGGAGGACACCAGTTTGCTGTTGTCTTCACCCCAGAGTTCATCACCCACTTCTGCAGGCAGCAGGCCCACTTCAAACGGGTGAACCCCCAGCACCATAACGTTCCAGGCACTGGAAGGACAGCCGCGTGCCAGTTCGATCAGAACACGGTTCAGAACGTTCGGGTTCATTTCATATCCGCCCCAACGCTTTGGCTGCAGAATTTTAAAGAAACCGGCTTCCTGAAACTCTTTGATGGTTTGTGTGGAAACCATACGCGCTTTTTCGCAGGCTTCTGCACGCTCACGCAGAGTCGGGATCATGTCACGGGCGCGTTGTACAATTTCTTCTTCTGACGGAATGACCTGAGCATAAGAATTCATAATCTTCTCCGGAATTATCATTGTTAAGTTGGAGCTGTCTGACAGCGGCCGCTTTCCGCTCGCTGTCTTTCTCTGAAAACGGTATGGGTCTTAAAACGGGATAGGTCTGATCACGACGCTGTTCCCTAGGGTGCAGGCAAAACCCGGAATCAGGCGCTTCTGGCGCTGACCACCCCATAACCGGCAATCCATTCATTGATTGCGCGGTAATAGTCTTTACGGGCATCGAAAGTCCCCATCTGCCCCATGGCGGCAAAGGCCGCAACCCAGGTGCGTACTTCGTGAGCCGATCGACCGGCCTGACGGGAAATATCTTCGATGGTGTAGTCATCCACCTCTGCCACGCGGCCTGAGATCAGGGTGTCAATAAATGCCAGATCCCAATGCTCATTCAGAGGTGTCTGCGTGCAGTTTTCACGGCCATACACCTTGGCTGTTTCTATGGTGCGCTGTTGACGCAACTGGCGGGCTTCCGGGGTCGGGTTACGACCTGCGATCAGAAATTCGCGCACCTCTTCCGGGGATTCATTCAGCAGCGGAACCGGCGGCTCATGGGATAAACCGCCGGTGCCAAGAATCAGCACACGTTTATTCAGTTTTGCTGCGAACTCACCCACCGCCTCCCCCAGTTTGCGGATACGGCGGTACGGGCAAAATGGCGGTGCAACGGAGTTAATAATGATAGGGACAACCGGATATCGGGTCAGAGTGCCCGTCATCTCTTCCAGTGTTTGTGTGCAGCCATGATCCACCTGTAAACGATGAGAAATGGCAATATCCACATCATTGTTCAGAATGTGTTTGGCCAGCGCATTCGCCGTATCCACATCCACGGACAGCTTGCCCGGCAGACTGGTGTAATCCGCCACGGAATCGGCATCTGTTGCGATCACAAAGGGCGGCATCAGGTCATAAAAGAGACCGTTGTAGTGATCCGGGGCAAACAGGATGATGAGTTCAGGATCAAAGGCCTCAACCTCTGCACGGGCATCCGCCAGAACCGTATTCACCTCGTCCACAATAGACTGCGAAGGATCGTTCAGTCCCCTGAGCGGAGTATGAGACAAACACTTTAATAGAGTGCTCATAAGCACATCCTCATATCATTATTGTTAGAATTGCTTATAAAAAAATCAGCAGATGCATTAATAAAAATGACCTCTTGTATTTTCAAATACAGTAATTGCTGATTCATTTTGAACGCATACTAGGCACGAGAGAGATAGTGCTCAAGACAAAGAAAACAGAGGGTGCACCTAGTGCACGAGCAAAAATCAGACAGATAAAGCTACTGATATTGAACAAATACTCAATCCAACCCATCAAGCCAACAAATAGTGCACTATGTGCACATAGAGCCGATTTTTCATTGGTTATCAGTTAGCCATGAGATAGCCTCAGACTGCCCTAATAAAGCCCATGAATTTATTCAATAAATGGGAAATAAAAACGGATAAAAACCCTGAAACTTATAAGAAGGCTATTGCTATGTGCTTAAAGAAAATAACAACAAAACTTCTGTTTGGATCCGGTTTAATCGCAGCACTGTATTCACCTGTATCACTGGCAGAAACCGTCATGAAAGTGGCTACCTGGCTGCCTCCGACTCATGTTCAGAACGCCGTTGTCTGGCCGACCTGGGCCAAATGGGTGGAAGAAGCAACTGAAGGCCGTGTGAAGGTCGAACTGGAATACGGTATGGGACATCCCAAGTCCCTGTATGACATGGTTGAAGATGGTGTTGTCGATGCCGCCTTCAGCTACCACGGTTATGTACCGGGCCGCTTCAAACTGGCACTGGGTATCGAGCAACCCCTGCTGGCATCCAGTGGCGAGGCAGCCTCTGTGGCTTACTGGCGTGTGCATGAAAAGTATTTTGCCAAAGCCAATGAGCACCGTGGCCTGCGGGTTCTGGGCGTGTTCGCCCACGGTCCTGCGCAGATGCATCTGAAAGTACCTATCTCCAGCCTGAAAGATCTGGAAGGTAAAAAAATCCGCGTACCGGGCGGTCTGCCGGGAATGATCGGTGAGCGGATGCACATCACACCGGTAAGTGCACCGGCACCCAAAGCCTATGAGCTGCTGCAGCAGGGCGTGGTAGATGGCATCTTCCTGCCAGCGATGGAGCAGAAATCCATGCGCCTGAGCGAAGTGGCTCCCTATCTGGTGCTCTTCCCGCACGGCCTGTACTCCGGCAGCCTCTCCTACTTCATCAATGAAGATTTCCTCGACAACCTTGATCCGAAAGACCGTGCGGCAATTCTGGCGGTTTCCGGTGAAAAACTCTCCCGCATGACAGGCGCAGCCTGGGACAATGCCGATCTAGAGGGTATCCGTACCGCTGAACAAGCCGGTGTGCAGGTACTTCGCCTGAAGGATAACGACCCACTGGCGATCGAATTCGCCAAGCTGGTTTCAGGTATGGATCAGGAATGGCTGAACAGTGTTGCCGACAGTGGTGTGAATGCCAAAGCAGCTCTGGATGAGATGCGCCGCATCAGCAAAGAGTTCGAGCACCAGTAATACATCTACGCAGTCATTCACCCTCTTCAGCAAGGCACTTTTACTATGTCATTCAGTCGCTCTGTAGCGGCTCACTACGACGAAAAGGGGCCAATCGTATGGTTGGCCTTTTTTCTTGAGTCAGTAGCAGCCCTCACACTTTTCGGACTTATGTTGGTTACCTGCTTTGATGTGGGCGGACGCTATTTTCTGGGCAACGCCCTCGACGGTGCCACCGAACTGACCGAGATAGGTCTGGCGATTCTGGTGTTTGCCGAGATGCCCGTGATCACCTGGCGCAGCGGTCATGTGATCGTGGATATACTGGATCGTATGCTTTCTTCAGTTGCAATACGTATTCTGGGGCTACTTTCAGCTCTGATTATCTCCGGTTCATTTTCCGTTCTTGGTATCCAGATTTACAAGCTGGCGGAACGATCTCTGCGCAGGGATGAAATAACCGAGCTTCTGCAACTACCTACAGGCTACATCATTACATTTATTGCCATTATGAGCTGGCTAACTGCAGCCACAATGATCTCTTACGGGGTCTATCAACAGCTCTCAAACTCTCGTCGTGCCTGAATTCTAACCCCTGAAAATCCCCACGGAGCAACACTTATGCTGACCGCAATGATCGGCTTTGCCATTTTGCTTTTTATAATTATCGTCATTCGAGTTCCGATTGCCTTTGCGATGGGATTAGTTGGTTTCTTTGGTTTTGCCGTGTTGCAGGGGCTGACCTTCGACAACCTGCTGGAATTCCGCTGGAACGGAGCTCTTTCCATGGCTGCTCGCCGGGTCATCGACACCGCGCAGGAGTACAGCTTGTCGGTCATTCCGCTGTTTATTCTGATGGGCAATCTGGTGACGAAGTCCGGCCTGTCGCAGGAACTCTATCAGGCGTCTTATGCTTTTCTGGGCCATCGTAAAGGCGGTTTGTCGATGGCAACCGTTGTCGCCTGCGGAGGTTTCTCTGCCATCTGCGGCTCCAGCCTTGCGACCTCTGCGACGATGGCCAAAGTGGCTATGCCGCCGATGCGTAAGTATGGCTATGCCGATTCTTTAGCCACCGCCTCCATCGCTGCAGGCGGCACTCTCGGGATCCTGATTCCCCCCAGCGTGATTCTGGTGATCTATGGCCTGCTGACAGAAACCAGTATCCGCGAACTGTTCGCTGCAGGTTTTATTCCCGGTTTTCTGGGTATTGCCCTCTATCTGGTGGCTGTGCGCTATGTGGTATGGCGTACCCCGGAAGCAGGGCCCGCGGGTGATAAAATGGACTGGCCGGAACGCCTGAAAGCTCTGCGCAGTGTTCAGGGAGTGCTTATTCTGTTTGCCGTCGTGATGGGTGGTATCTATCTGGGTATTTTCACGCCGACTGAAGCGGCCGGTATCGGTGCCGGAGGTGCTTTCCTGATCGCACTGAGCCGCAAAACCCTGAACGGCTGGGCGCTATTTGATATTCTGACCGACACCGCCCGGACCACGGCTATGCTGTTCAGCGTTGTGATTGGAGCTCTGATTTTCTCCAACTTTATTACCCGTGCCGGGCTACCGGACGAGCTGCTGATGTTTGTACAGAGTCTAGATGTCAGCCCCATGATGGTGATTCTGGTCATCCTAGGGATCTACATTTTGCTGGGTATGGTGTTTGAGAGCCTCTCCATGTTGCTGCTGACCGTGCCCATCTTTTTTCCACTGGTCGCCAGCCTCGGCTTTGATCTCGTCTGGTTCGGTATTGTTGTCGTTGTAGTGACCGAAATCAGCCTGATCACTCCACCAGTAGGTATGAACGTCTTTGTTCTTGGTGCAGTACTACGGGACGTCAAAGCCAGCACTATTTTCAAAGGTGTCACTCCTTTCTGGGTTGCAGATATTGTTCGTCTGGCCCTGATAACTTTCTTCAGCAGCATCGCTCTGTTTTTACCAGAGCTGCTCTACCGCTAGGAGCATTCCATCATGGTTCCAGAAATCAAAACCATTCTCTATATCTCAGATATTGAAAAGGGATCTCGCCCTGCATTTCGATCAGCGGTCTCATTAGCAACAGCTCATCAGGCAAGAATTGTCTTTCTGCATGTCGTTGAGCCTCTTCATACCAATGCTGTAAACATAGTTCGAAATATCATTGGTAGAGATGAACTACATGCTCTTCACCAGGAAGGTTTAGAGCACATCAAAGCCACTATGAGAGAACGTATTGACCGCTTCTGGAAAGAAGAATCCCTACCTGACGGCCAGCCTCTTTCACCAGCTAATCTGGATTACCGTGTGCATGAAGGAATCGTATGGGAAGAGGTTCAGGATACTGTTGAAGAGGTGAGTGCGGATCTTATCGTGATGGGATGTCGCAGACACCATAAACTAAATACGTTAGGTTCCATTGCCCATAGTATTCTTAATCACAGCCACATCCCTGTTCATATTGTGCCCTTGTAGTTTGACTTCTTGAATCACTAGCTCTGGTGAAATACCAGAGCCAGACTTCTTTATCTATTAATCTGTGACCCACAAGTCTCCCCCAATCGGGGTGCAGACGCAGTAATCCTGTCCATTCCTTGGCATTATGATCCCTATTACGGGTTTACCCGAACAGGCCAGAACAGAAGTATCACAACAAAAATAACAGGATCGACACCATGACGGATTCCGCATTGCAGACGCCCCACACTATCACCACTGAAGCCTTCACACTGGTAACACCTTACGGCAATCTTTTTGCCCGCCGCTGGCAGCCAGAAACCGCTGAACAAGGCTGCATCCCTTTTTTGCTGTTTCACGATTCTCTGGGTTCAGTGGGTTTATGGCGGGATTTTCCGGAAGCCCTGGCTCAGGCAACCGGACGACCTGTGATCGCCTATGACCGCCTGGGCTTTGGTCAGTCCGATCCGGTGCTGGAGCCGATTGATATCAATTTTATTGTTCAGGAAGCAGAGCGCTATATCCCGCTGATTTGCGATTACTTCAGGCTGGAGCGCTTTATCGCCTTCGGTCACAGCGTAGGCGGTGGTATGGCGGTGCATACTGCTGCACAGCACCCTGATAAATGCGCGTTGCTGATTACAGAATCGGCTCAGGCTTTTGTTGAACAGCTGACCCGCGATGGTATTCGTGAAGCTGAGGAACTCTTTACAGACCAGAAGCAACTGGATCGTCTGGCACGCTATCACGGGGAACGTACCCGCTGGGTACTCGATTCCTGGATTAATAGCTGGCTTTCGCCGGGGTTTGATCACTGGTCGCTGGATGAAGCACTGCCAGAAGTCATCTGCCCGACGCTGGTACTGCATGGTGAGATGGATGAATACGGGTCTGCCGATCAGCCAAAACGAATCGCTGAAGGTGTGGCAGGAGAGGTTAAGCTGGAGCTGCTACCGGACATCCACCATGTGCCCCATCGTGAAAATCCGGCTCTGATTCTGCAGAAAGTTTCCGATTTTCTGCAACACCATCCGGTGTAGCCTTATTTTAAAACCCATACAGTCAATGAATACCTGCCGCCTATTCCGGCAGGTATTTCTTCAGAATATCACTGTAATCCGATGATGGTTTTTTAGCCTGAATCACATCATTAAAGCGCTTCAGTAAAGCCTCGCTAACCGCCACTTTACTCAACATAAAGTGTGCAGGAGCATCGCTCAGTACCTGAGGATGCTCTGCTAAACCATCCGCACGCCCCAGAGTTTTAGCGTGATAAAAGCCCACATAGCGATCCACAACAGCCACATCCGCACGGCTCATCAGCACCATGTTGACCTGCCCCAACGTACTATTGGTCAGGGATAACTGACCTTCATCCAGATAGGGTTTGATATCTTCCCATGGCTCACCGTACCACCCCCCAAGACCTGTGGTAAAACTCATGCCGGAACGCACCAGCTCCAGAAGGCTCATGGAAGCCATAAAGGGCGCATTTTCTTTTCGGACAAACATAACGCTGGTTTCAGCCCGATAAGGCAGCGAGAAGCGGGAAAACTTCTTACGGGCCTCAGTGACCGAAGCCGCAGCCATCATATCGATCCGGCCTTCCGCCAGCATTTTCTGCCCCCGTTTTGGCGGTAATAACACCACCTCCAGCTGGCACCCCATCGTCTCGACAAAGAGTCGGGCTAACTCAACATCCAGACCAATCAATTCGCCGTTAGCACCTTGATACTGATAGGGCGCGTAATCACCGGAATGAGCCATAATTAGAGGACGGGAGCAGTGACCGCCACTAAAGTCCGCTTGTGGCAGTTGTTCGAAATTGTTTTTGCTACTCAATGCCGACTGAGCAAAAGTCGGCGGAAGGTAAAGCATACAGGCCGTAAAAATCAGGCCGCCCAATACAGAGAGATAGGTAGAGAGATACGATTTCGCGGGATGGGCAGACATGGGGCACTCCCTAAAGCAGGATTAACCCTTTCAGCTTAGTTTAAATGCAGAAAAATTACATCTTCTAACGTAAACTTACTGGATATCACAAAGCATAATTTGGTGTTGGGCTGACCTAGTCCCTTGATCCAGATAAAAAATATCAGTTTTAATCGCTGTTACTGACTCTATTTTTGATAGACTGACCCCAAAGATTCTTTGCTATTACACTTTTGAAACAGGATCTCACCATGGCATCGTCCGAACCCAACTCAGCTGCCAGCCAACGCTATAAAATCCCCGCTCGTCCTGAGGCCGTTATCGCCATTGCCGAGCTGATGAAAGCAAAAAACCCGGCAGCATCTGAGATCGCAGAGATTCTGAAACAGGATGTCTTCCTCTACACCAGCGTACTGGCGGCGGTGAACACACCTCTGTTTCGACTCAGTAAGAAGATTACCGACCTGACCCACGCCATTACCCTGCTGGGGCTGGATAAACTTTTTGCGGTTATCCGACTGGCTGCACTGCAGAACTCTATGGGCAAGCTGGGTCGGCTGGATCGCTTCTGGGATACCGCCACAGAAGTGGCTCAACTCTCGGCAGATATCGCAGCCCGGGTATCAGACCTTGATCCCCATGACAGCTATACCCTCGGCATGATGCACGATTGTGCCATTCCACTGATGCTGGAATCCCACCCTGAGTACAAAGCTTTTCTGAGGGATATCAATGGTGCCGATCTGTTCGGCCTGACGGCTCAGGAAGAAAAACTCTTTGGCATTAACCACTTTGCTCTGGGTGCAGATATCGCCCGTCACTGGTTTATGCCGGATCGTATTGCCGATGCTATCGAAGGACAGGCGCGTTACACCGAAATTCTGGACACACAGGATCAGCTTTCGGATCAAACCAAATCCCTGCTCTGCATTCTGGTGCTGGCGAAAGATGTCAGCGCCCGCTACCGACGTTTCTGGCGAATTTACGACTCCAACGAATCGCCACCTGAAATCCTCAAAGTGCTCAGTTATCTGGGAATTCCTGACATCGAGTACATGGATATCCGCGAAGATCTTCTGCACCACCTTGAAGAGAATGATCAGAAGGCTGAATAAGCCTTCTTTATCGGTAACAGCGAAATCATCCGGCTTAACGGCACTTCAACCGACCTTCCATTTGCTCTACCCTGACTGACAGCCTCTCTACTCATCATGGAGTTCTTGTATGCTGTCCGATCAGGCTCTTATTCGTTTTCGCCAAACACTACATCAGCACCCGGAACTTTCTGATCAGGAAGTCGCCACCGCAGCACGCATCAAAAATCTCTTCGCCGGTTTTGCCCCTGATGAAACCCTCGAAAATATCGGCGGCAACGGACTCGCTTTCTGTTTTGATGGCAAAGAATCAGGTCCAACAACCCTGATCCGCTGCGAGCTGGATGCCCTTCCGATTCAGGAGATTAACGACCTGCCCTATCGCTCAGTATGCGATGGTATTTCCCACAAATGCGGACATGATGGTCACATGGCAATCGTCACAGCCCTTGGCAGTTATCTGGCACAAAACCGCCCCGATAAAGGTCGTGTCATCTGTTTATTTCAGCCCGCAGAAGAGACGGGAGCCGGAGCCGTCAACGTGGTACGCGACAGCCAGTTTGAGCAGCTGAAACCGGATTACTGCTTTGCCTTGCATAATCTGCCCGGTAAACCTCTGGGCACGGTTTACTGCAAGCCCGGTGCCTTTAACTGCGCCTCACGGGGCATGATTATTCGCCTGAAAGGCAAAACCTCCCACGCGGCCCATCCGGAAGATGGCGTGAGTCCTGCTCTCGCCATGAGCAATATCATTCAGCAACTGACCCAGCTTCCCCAACAGTCCCAATTACAAGGGCAGATGACCGGCTTTAATCTGGTCACCGTGGTTTATGCCCACCTTGGGGAGATCGCCTTCGGCACAGCTCCCGGCGAAGCCACTGTCATGGCCACCCTGCGTACATCAACCAACGAAGCCATGAACCAACTGATCGAACAGGCAACCGAGCTTGTTCAGCAACAGACCGATGACCACCAACTGAGCTTTTCTCTGGAATGGGATGATGTCTTCCGCGCCAGCGTCAACAGTGACAGCGGCTATCAGAGGGTTCGAAACGCCTGCCAAGCCACAGGTACACCGCTGGTCACGCCAGAGGAAGGATTCAGATGGTCAGAGGACTTCGGCATATTCACCGAAGTTGCAGAGGGTGCAATGTTCGCCCTCGGTGCAGGTGATAACAGCCCGCAGCTGCATAACCCGGACTATGATTTCCCGGATGAACTTATCCCTGTGGGATTCAAACTGTTTCGGGCGATTGTTGAAGAGATTAATCAAATGTAGACGTAAGAAATATCCTACAATCCAGTCAGCAAAAAACCAAAGCAGACTGAAGATATATCCCAAAACTTAGCTATTGAACCTTTAATCACCTTTCAAATACCTGCAAAAAATAACAACAAAAAAATAACAACAAAAAATATCATTTATTATCAAAAGCTTATATCTAAACAGAAATATTATTCATTAATAAAAATACGGTTAATAGCTTTATTCGACATCTAAAACTTTTACTCTACATTTTATTTTGTGAGAGTAATTTCCTAAGGATATGGAGCTAACATGGGAATCAAATACTTAAAATCATTGGCAATTATGTCAGTAGCCATCTCTTTGACCGCCTGCCAAGGAGAATCAGATGAGAGCACAACAGATAATTCAACAGGATCAACGGGAACTAGTACGACATTTGGTTCAGCAGATGTATCAGGAAAGCGTTTTTATACGCTTCATCCAAACGGAGAAGTTATGACGCTTATCTTCAGTAGCAGCAGCTTGAATGGAGGTCCTGGATATATCGACCCCAGCGACAAACTCAATTCCACTGATTATCTTAATAGCAGCTGGAGTATTTCCTCGAATGAACTTGTGATGAGCAGCCTCAATACCAGTTTCAAAAAACTAGCCTCTGAG
Organism: Oceanospirillum sanctuarii; assembly: GCF_002150805.1. Lineage (GTDB taxonomy): Bacteria > Pseudomonadota > Gammaproteobacteria > Pseudomonadales > Halomonadaceae > Oceanospirillum > Oceanospirillum sanctuarii. The sequence goes on along the minus strand of NZ_MTBA01000007.1, from coordinate 158,172 downwards.
TCCGACTTTATGACCGTGTGCGAGTACACCACAGGAGGTACGGCTGACTGTACGGATGATTACAAAACCCGCTGGTATACCGATAAAGCCCAGGCAAAGACTTATGCCGCGAGTCTAACCAATGCCACAAGTGGAACCGCTGTTGACCTCTCGAAGATAACTGACGCTAACCTAAAAAAATATTTTGAAGAGTCTGAATATGACTTCGCAGAACAAGCCAAACTTCTATATGCGGGCAATTGGTCTATCGCAAGCTTGGCAGGTGTAGAGCAATTCACTGGACTAAATAAAGTCTGGTTATACGATAATCATATTTCTGATATCAGCCCTTTTGATAACTTCACGGGAATGCAGTACTTCGACCTTAGCTATCAAACCAACAGCACAAGTGGAGATGACATTAATCTGGCGGATTATGCCCCGATATACAAGATGACAAGCCTAGCAAGACTTGCACTTTCGGAATACGCCACATCATCCACTCCAACCAAGTTCGAGCTGGACACCTATCTATCAGCCCATACCGATAAATCTAAAATAAAAAGATTACGCTTTTATTCTTTGCCTCTAGACCAGAACGACGTCAACGCTATTTCTGGAATCAATAACCTTGAGCGTCTGGCAATAGAAGAAGCAACTTCGGTAACAAGTCTGAATGCTTTAGCAAGTAATAATGACCTATCTGGGCTTAATAGGCTTGAACTTGGTTGGAATGGCGGCAATACAGCTGCAACATTTGACATCAATACCTTTCTAACAAATGGCAAGCTGAACTTTAACCAACTAGAGTACTTATCTCTGGCAAATACAACGCTCTCAGACGCAGATCTGCTGACACTAGGTGAAAAAATAGGTACTAGCTCAGCACTAAAACGCCTAAATATTATGGACCCTGATACGGCTACTGATTATGACTTTGGAGGAAAGCTTAAAGTCTTTAATTTAGAACGACTGCAATTTAGAACTAAAGCAGCCAAAGCAGATTACGACATGGCTGTAGGCAGTACATTGACAGCATCTAAAATTACGAGACTCTATTTAGAAAATGGAGACATCAATAACTTCACTCTCAGTGATTTTTCTTCTCTGGAACGACTGAGAGTCTCCAACTCCAATCTTTCCGATACAACTGTTTCAGCATTTGCCACTGCTCTTAAAGGTTTAAGTAATCTGAATCAACTCAGAATTATCGGAACTAAAGTTGCTGGAGTAGCCATAACCTGTTCAGATTTAAGTACAGCGGGTTACACCGGAACTTGTACTGATACTTAGGAACACCGGTGACATATGAGCAAGGACGCTCCATACCTTTATCCACAACCCCTCTCAGAAAAAGAGTCTGTGTATAAGTAGGCAAAAAGAGGACAAACCGATGAGGGAGTGCAGACATTTCAGGGATCTGAAATGGAGATGGCCCCGCCAGCCACACCCCGGCACATGAGTCACCTGCTGTGGCTGCTTCCTTCCGGACCTGACCAGGTTCACAGGGTATCATTGCGGGGGGACCGACAGGGCCACCACAATTTTTGTCTGACAGTTAACTAGGCATTTTCGAAAACACTTTGCTGTGCCAAACAACGGGCGTAATTCTAGCACTATCAATTAGTTAGGCACAACCTTAGATTTTGCTCTTTTCCGAAAAATCCCATCTATACTTGTAAAGTTTACGCCATAGCAATTTTGGCTTCAGTCGGCTCAACTGAAACTCTCCACTGATAACAGGCCGTACAGTCTCTTGGCTGATCGAAACGGCGGGCAGGATACCTGAATGGCTTTACCGGAATGGCTCCACTGGGATGATCAGCATCACCGGCTGCTCTTTTTAGGACAACCAGCTACTCTTTTCTGGCAGCAACCTTCGCTGGCTTCCATGATGGTGCCTCTTTATGAGGAACTGGGTGAAACCTATTTCTCACTTCTGGTTGCTTATTCCGCCAGCCATCATTCCGAAACCGACTATGAAGTGATTACCCGCTACGATGACGAATCCTTCGTTAACGGCCTGCTGCACTGGGGAGAGAAGATCGCAACCGCAGGCTGGGGTGAAATTACCGGTGCAGGCTTTGATGACTCGCTGCCTTCTGCCCAGCTGGTGGTTAAAAATCCCTGGGAGCACCAGCTGTTCCCGGACATGAAAGAAGAACACGCCCTGCCCTTTCTCTGCGGAAAGCTCTCCGGAATCTTTAGCCTGCACCTGCAACGCAATATGCGGGCACGGGTTTCACATCTTGAAATCTTAGGGGACGAGTGTATTGCCCGTATTCAGGTGATCCCCAGCAATATCACGTTGCAGGCAGAACTCCAGACGCTGACCGAAAAAGAAGGTTTTACCCGAGTGGAGAAGCTGCAGTTTAAGAATCAGCAACTGACCCAAAAAAATATCGAGCTGGAGGCCAGCAATCGTCGCCTTTCTGAACTGGCGACCATGGATGCCCTGACGGGGATGGCTAACCGCCGCTATTTTATGGAGCTGGCAGAGCGAGAGTTCAATGTATGCCGTCGCTATCGCTACACATCCAGCCTGCTGATGTTGGATATCGACTTCTTCAAAGAGATTAACGACAAATACGGCCATCTGGCAGGAGATGAAGTCTTAAAAGGTATTGCAGAGGTTTGCAAAGAACTGCTGAGAAAAACCGATTTTTGCGGCCGCTTCGGAGGTGAAGAGTTTCTGATCATGCTGCCTCATACTGATCTGGACGGAGCCTGTGTGATCGGGCAACGTCTGGGTCTGCGTATCAGTCAACTGGTCGTCCCCTATGAAGAGCACAGGTTGCAGGTAACCATCAGTATGGGAGTCAGCGCCTACAAAGAAACCGACCAGGTTCTGGATAGCTGGATCAAACGGGTCGACGATGCTCTTTATGACGCTAAACATCAGGGGCGTAACCAATTGATCTGCCGGTCGTGAATTTTCACTGAAAATGACAGACTGATCGGCTTTTTTGCCAATCAAAACAGGGAATTTATCTTTTTTTAGCTTTCCCTGTTTTTTTTGTTGACGTTCGGTTTTGCCGACATAGAATGCCGCATCTTTTTTGCGCCCCTCCCTGTCATAAACATTTCGTACACTCGGTAATTGTTTTGACTTAGTCTATTTATCTCCGGCGCATTAAACCGTAGAGTCATCTAATCTGTAATTCAGGATGAACTCCCGCTGTAAGGAAAAAACATGACAGAACATCAAACAAAAAAACGTATCGTGGGTTGGCGTGAAGCGATCGCAATTCCGGCTTTGGGCGTAGAAGAAGTGATCGCCAAAGTGGATACCGGTGCCCGCACATCTGCAATCCACGCTTTTTTTGTTGAACCCTTCACTGGTGAAGATGGCCGTGACTGGGTTCGCTTCGGGCTGCACCCCCTGAGGAAAAAGCAGGAACCGGAACTGATCGTTGAAGCACCGATAAAAGATCGTCGCAATGTGAGCGATTCCGGTGGTCATACTGAAGAACGCTACGTGATTGAGACTGAACTGCATGTGGGTGATGTCAAAGTCACCGCTGAAGTGACCCTGACCGACCGTGAAACCATGGCATATCGTATGCTTCTGGGTCGCACGGCGCTGAGAGGTCACTTTATTGTGGATTCAGATCTCTCCTACGCTTGTTCAGAACCTAAGTTACACCCTAAGGACTAAGCCTGCTGCAGATAAAAACCTGCCTCAGTCATTAAACAGTCCTTAGTCACGAATAAACAACCTGCCCCAGCCGGAAAGAACAAAGGGGATTTCTCCCCATCCGGCTGTCACAAAACGTCCTTTAGCCAATTAAGACCTCGTTAATCAAAGGGCGATGACAAACGCGATACCCAATTTTAAAAAAGGAAGCCCCATGAAAATCGGCATCTTGTCCCGTAATTCAAAACTCTACTCTACCCGCCGCCTGGTAGAAGCCTGTGAACAACGTGGTCACGAAGTTCAGGTGATCGACACCCTGAAGTGCTACATGGACATCACATCTTCTTCTCCTGCGGTCTGGTACCACGGTGAGAAGCTGGAAGGCTTTGACGCCATCATTCCCCGTATTGGCGCATCCGTAACTCAATACGGTCTGTCGGTGATCCGTCAGTTTGAGATGATGGGTGCTTATACCCTGACCGAATCCATCGCACTGGGTCGTTCCCGCGACAAACTGCGCTCTCTGCAGCTGCTGTCCCGTAAGGGTGTCGGCATGCCGAAAACCGGTTTTGCCCACAGCGTGGATAACACCAAAGAGCTGATCGACCTGGTTGGGGGGGCACCTCTGGTTATCAAACTGACCGAAGGTACTCAGGGCAAGGGCGTTGTTCTGGCAGAAACCCGCAAAGCAGCAGAGAGTGTTATCGATGCCTTCCGTGAACTGGAAGCCGACATTCTGGTACAGGAGTTCATTAAAGAAGCCGGTGGTTCCGATGTACGTTGTCTGGTTATCGGCAAGAAGGTCGTAGCGGCCATGGAACGTACTGCTGCTGAAGGTGAGTTCCGCTCTAACCTGCACCGTGGCGGTACCGCTCAACTGACCAAGCTGACTCCTGCTGAGCGTGCAACAGCGATTAAAGCTGCTCAGTGCATGGGGCTGAATGTGGCGGGTGTTGACCTGCTGCGCTCTAACCGTGGCCCTCTGGTGATGGAGGTAAACTCCTCTCCGGGTCTGGAAGGTATCGAAAACGCTACCAAGAAAGATGTGGCAACACTGATCATTGAGTTTATCGAGCTGAACGCCAAGCCAAACAACACTAAAACCCGTGGCAAAGGCTAAGGGTTAGTCCGAGGCAGAAGTGTTCCGTTATCGCCCTTCAGACTTTCTTTAGGGCGATTTCTTTATCGGGTCAGGGAAAACACAACCGAATAAACAGGCAGTTGGGATAATGGTCTGTTTGCAAAAAACACCTTAGAATCAGAAAAGAGTTAGAGTACTCAGCTTAAACCCCACGGTCTGAGTGATCTGACTGATTGAAAAACTGCACCATTGCAAAATCGCAAGACCGTTTTAAATAAGAAGAATCAGGTCAAAAGCCTGCCGGAAAACGCTCATCGGAGCCCAATGCATGAAAGCGACACCTCTGGAAATCAATGGAGTGACCATTCTTCCCGGCCAACGCCGCACACTGAAAATCCCAGTTGCAGCCATGGTCACCAATGCCGATGTCAACCTGACCATTCAGGTGATTCACGGTAAAAAACCGGGCCCTGTTCTGCTGGTTTCAGCCGCTATTCACGGTGATGAAATTAACGGTGTTGAGATCATCCGCCGTTTGCTGAAACTGCGCCAACTCTCCAGTATGTCCGGCACTCTGATTGTTGTGCCGATCGTTAACATTCACGGTTTTGTCGCCCACAGCCGCTATCTGCCCGATGGCCGCGACCTGAACCGTAGCTTCCCAGGCTCACCAAAAGGCTCACTGGCTGGCCGTATGGCGTACAGCTTTATGGAGCAAGTGGTCAGCCACGCCACCCACGGTATCGACCTGCATACCGGTGCGCGCCACCGTGCGAATCTGCCTCAGATCCGCTTCGATCCGAATAATGAAGTCTGCACAGAAATGGCCAGAGCCTTCGGTCTGCCGGTGATTCTGCATTCCGAAAGCAAGGAGGGTACCTTCCGTAAGGCTGCCGCCGACAAAGGCATCCCGATTATTCTCTATGAAGCCGGTGAAGCACTGCGCTTTGATGAGGTATGTATCCGCGCCGGTATGAACGGCATCGTCAATGTCATGCGCCAGCTGGGCATGATACGTCGCGTACGCCGCAAGAAAGAGCCTCAGGAAACCACCGTTGCCCTGAACTCCATCTGGGTACGTTCACCCACCAGCGGGATTTTGCGTACCCTGTTACCACTGGGCGCCAGAACCACAAAAGGCAGTGTTATCGCGCTGGTAGCCGACCCTATGGGCGAGTTTGAAGTGGAAGTCATCGCACCCTGCGATGGTATCGTCATCGGACGGGTTAACCTGCCACTGGTTCACGAAGGTGAAGCCCTGTTCCACGTCGCGCGCTTCAGAGAAGACACCAGCGATATTGTGGATCAGGTAGAAGCCTTTACCGGAGAACTGGAACCGGATACGCCAATGGAACCACCGGAGCAACCGGATACCGCACCGATTATTACCTAATGCGTCTGAAAGCCCCTACGGTCTTTAAATAAAACCGTAGGGGTAATTTGTCAGTTACTCTGAAAACTCCTTTCTCTCAATCCCATGCTTTTTCATCAGTTCGTTGAACGTCCTGCGGGGCAGCTCAAGCTCGTCCAATAGGGGCTGTACCTGGCCTTTGTGTCGGCGAAGGGCATTTTCCAGCAAGGTTCGCTCAAAACTTCTCATCTGGCATTGCAGACTAACGCCACTTTTCGCTGCAGGTGATTTCATCAACTCAGCGATTGCCAGCTTCTGCCCCTGTCGCCCAAAAACAAAACGCTGAGCGATGTTTTTCAACTCGCGTACATTTCCCGGCCAGTTGTGCTGCATCAGTTCCTGAATATCATTCAGATCCGGCTCAAAGGGCTCTCGGCCATAATCATGGGCAAGCTGATAGATGAAGTGACTGAACAGGAGAGGGATATCTTCCCGTCGCTCTCTGAGCGGTGGAATATGAATTTCGGCAACATTCAGCCTGAAATAGAGATCTTCCCGAAACTCACCGTTTTCACTGGCGATTAAAAGGTCAGTCTTGGTTGCGGCTACCAAGCGAAAATCCAGATCAATCAACTGATTCGAGCCCAATCGCTCTACCTTCATTTCCTGCAAAACCCGCAAGAGTTTTACCTGCAGGCTAAGGGGCATGGTTTCGATCTCATCCAAAAAGACCGTTCCACCCTTGGCATATTCGAGCTTACCGATTCGTTGACGATCCGCTCCGGTAAATGCCCCTTTCTCAAAGCCAAAAACTTCACTCTCAAACAGATGCTCCGGCATGGCAGCGCAGTTCAGAGCAACATAAGGCGACGATTTACGATGACTGAGTTGATGCAGGCTGGACGCAACCTGTTCCTTTCCGCTACCTGTCTCTCCGTGAATCAGGACATTGACCGGCAGATCCGCCAGATCAAGAACGGTCTCCCTAAGCATCTGCATCTGCGGGCTTTTACCCACTAATAAGGTGTCGAGCAGATTAGGAGATTCAATGCTTTTCCTAAGTTGGCGATTATCCAGCACTAAAGCTCGCTGGCGTAGGGCGTGACCAACTATTCGGATAAAGTGATCCGGATCGAAAGGCTTCTGCTGAAAATCATAGGCACCTTTATGCATAGCGCTTACTGCCATATCAATATCACCATGGCCGGTCAGAAGAATCACGGGCAGCTCAGAATCCAGCGCCAGCGCCTGTTCCATCAACTCAAGCCCCGTCATACCCGGCATACGGATATCTGTCACCAGAATTCCGGGGTATCCCGGCTTAAGATGCTTCAGAGCTTCTCTGGCATCCGCGCAGGTGATGACCTTAAAATCTTCCAACTGCAGGCATTGCTCCGCCGACAGGCGCATATTCTCTTCATCATCAACAAAGAGAACCGTCAGTTCAGTATGAGGGTTAATTGATTGGGGGCTCATCGCATCAAACGTCACAAATTAATCTCCTCAGCTGCAGGATTGTCTAAGGGTACAGCGGGCGGTTGATAGAGCGGCAGACAAACCCGAATCTCCGCCCCCTTATTGTTGCGGGCATCGATCTCACCATTGTGCTCCATCAGAATACCGTAAACGATGGACAGCCCAAGCCCCATGCCTTCACCAACCTCTTTGGTGGTGAAGAAGGGGTCAAAAATTGATTCCAGCACCTGATCATCAAAACCCGGGCCATTGTCATGGATGATCACCTCTGCACTTTCTGCCAGAGCCTTCAGGCTGATCTCCATACGCTTATCCGGGTTATCCGAGCTGTGCAGTGCCTGAATACCATTGCTCAGCAGGTTAACGAATACCTGCTCCAATCGAACCGGATCGCCGGTAACTACCAGAGAGGCATCCTTTTCAACATCAAAAGAGATCTCAACCTGATCCCGTTGGCTCATGTGATCCACCAGCAGTAGCGCATTCTCAACACATTGCACCAGATCCACCGACTCAGTACGCTTTCGACTTTTACGGCCGAAGGTCTTCAGGTGATTAATGATTTCCCCCATTCGGCTGGTGAGGGCAAAGATACGACTGAAGTTTTCTTCCGCAGCATCATAGCGCTGTCGCTGCACCAGCTTTTCACCATTACGGGCAAAAGTCTGAATCGCGGATAAGGGTTGATTGAGTTCATGGGTAATACCTGCAGACATCTGCCCCAATGCCGCCAGCTTACTGCTTTGAATCAGATCATCCTGAGCCCGTCGCAAGGCTTCGTGCGCCCTCTGTCGTTGCTCAATCTCATAGGTCAGCTGCAGGTTACTTTCGGAAAGCTCACGGGTTCGGGACTCAACCCTTTGCTCCAGCAGGTCATGAGCCTCTCTTAACCGGTCTGCAACCTTTTTCCGCTTCATCAGCACGTAAGCCAACAGACCTACAAGACTGGAAAGCAGCATACCGAGGAAAAAGGCATTAATGGCCGCTTCTCTGGCTCCGTGGGCACTCGCCATAGCATGAAGTTTCCAGGGACTATTGGGCAGCGCCTGCGTCAGCCAGAGGTAGTGCTTGCCCTTACGCGGACCTTCAGCAATTCGAATCAGCCGATAGTCCTGAACATCACTATCCTCACGAATGGGCAAAGACCGTATCGGGTAATCCAGATATTTCCGGTCTGCTTTCAGGGATTCTCGTTGAGAGGGTGTCAGGCTGGATAAGGCATTAAACCGCCAATCAGACTCCGTGCTGCTGAAAATAATATCGTTAGCATCGGTCAGAAAAACCTTCTCCGCGCCCTGCTCGGCCCAGAGCTTTTCCAGTGGCTGCATACTGACCTTCACCACTACCACACCGGCAACCTCATCATTCAGATAAACCGGATGAGACAGAAAAAGACCTGGGATTTTAGTGGTAACGCCAATGGCAAAGAAGATGCCGGGCTGACCCGCCAGTGCATTGAGAAAGTAGGGACGGTAACGATAGTTCACCCCAAGATAACTGGTCTTATCCTGCCAGTTACTGGTGGCAATAGTGGTGCCTTCGGGGTTCATCAGATAGATATTAAGGGCATCTGTACCTTCGCTTAACGATTCCAGATGAGCATTCAATGCCTGCCCTTTCATCTTCAACTCGGAGTCATGCAGAAACTCCAGCACCTGATCATCCTTCGATAACATCAGTGGCAGATAGGCGTGACGTTTCAGCTCACTCAGCACCACCTTCTTGTAAAGGTTGAGCTTAAAATGGCTCTCCTGTTCCAGCTGAGACAGGGTGTTGTAGTAGGAGTAATGGCTCACACCTGCCGTTAACAGCAGGCAACAGAGCACCAGAAGCGTGATGGCAACGGGATAAGAGATCAGAGAGGTCCGGCCAGCGGACACTACCGCATTATTCAAAGTCAGCCCCGGGGAAATTCATAACGGCAGTTCAATAAAACTGTCAGGGAAAACAGCGACAAGAGCCTGGCATATTAAAGCGCCAGCACCTTCATAAAAAGAAAAAGCTGCCACTTTCCAAGTGGCAGCTTTCAGTGTTAAGCAGCCTCAGCACTAACAACCTGATGAGGGTTCACCGGCTCTGCACGACGGCTCATCACAAAAAGCGCCAGCAGAATCGCGAAACCTGCCAGCTGGGCAATCAGGCCAAGATCCGGCCAGAGCATCAGACCCGCTGATGGCACCAACAGGATTCGCTGCCAAACCTGAAGCGGCCCTTCAAGGTGATTCTCAAAGAACCCTGCAAGAGCATACATCCCCAGACAGGCAAAGATGAAAATCTGAATGACCTCCGGCAGCGTCCCGCCAATCAAAGGCGTATAAGCAAACAGCAAAGGCACCACATAAAGCGCCTTAGCAAAACGCCAAGCCATAAAGCCGGTACGCATTGGATTGGCACGGGCAACCGCTGCTGCTGCAAAGGCAGCCAGACACACCGGCGGTGTGACATTACTGTCCTGAGACAGCCAGAAGATAATCATGTGAGCAGAGATCAGACTGATGGTCAGGGTTTCTGCGGACAGCCCCTGCTCAATCACCATATCCAGCGAATCCGATGGCAGGGTTGCGATCACCTGCTGCGCCTGAGCCAGTGTTAACCCCTGCGGCAGTGCTTCAGCAAGACTTGGCAGACTCAGAGTAATCATGGCACTGGCCATGCCTTCAACCTGACCGCTCATCAGATAATCGATCAGGTGAGACTCGTTCATGAGGCTATACAGTGCCGGAGCCGAAAGCGTACCCAGTACGATATAAGACGCCGTCACCGGAAGCCCCATGCCAACAATCAGAGAAGCCAGAGCAACCAGCACCAGACTGATCAGCAAACTACCGCCACTCCACTGACTGATCATCAGCGAGAAGGTATTACCAACACCGGTTGTGGTCACCACATTGATTACCAAGCCTACAGCGATCAGCAGCACTGCGGTCGGGATCATATTGTAAGTACCTTGCACCATGGATTCCGCGATATCCCGCAGCCCCATCGGTTTAGGAGATAACCAGGAGGCGAATACCACACTCAGAATACTGAAGCCTGCCGCATAGGTCGGAGTAAAGCCGTAGATGAGCAGTGCCACCAGCACAACGATAGGAACCAGAGAGTGCCAGCCGCGCTTCAGAATATCCCGCGCACGGGGCGTCTCTTCCTCAACCACCTGAATATTCAGACGCTTTGCTTCGATACGGACAAAGAAAGCCACTGACAGGAAATAGATCATCGCTGGTAGAAACGCCAGAGTGATAATTTCCAGATAAGGCACCTGAGTGTAAGAAGCCATGATAAAAGCGCCCGCCCCCATAACAGGCGGCATCAGCTGACCACCGGTTGAGGCAGCCGCTTCAATACCGCCGGCATAGACTGGACGAAAGCCTGCGCGCTTCATCATAGGAATGGTGATCACACCGGTGGATACCGTATTCGCAACCGCAGAACCGGATATTGAGCCCATCAGAGAAGATCCCAGTACAGCCACCAGACCCGGCCCACCGATCATACGCCCCGCTACGCAACGCGCCAGCTCAATAATAAATTCACCGGCACCGGAGCGAACCAGAAAGGCTCCGAACAGGATAAACATATAAACGTAGGTTGAGCTGATACGGGCGATGGAACCGAACATCCCCTCGTTAGAGAAGTAACTGCGGAATAATAGCGTCTCTGCCGTCAGCCCCGGAAAGTGGAATACACCCGTCAGATACTTACCCCACCAGGCAACATAGGACAGAGCGATCAGAATCATCACAGGAATCACCCAGCCACTGGTACGGCGGGCAAATTCAACCACCAGAATGACCGCAACAATCGCAGCTAACCAGTCGGTAGTGATAAAGGTAACCCCACGGGCATAAAGTGCCGACTCACCCAGCATCAGATAAGCCACAACGACAAGGCTCAAGCCGCCCAGCAGGATATTGATCCCCCAATGGAAGGTCTTAGCAGTACCGGATTTACTCTTCCCTGTACGGTAGAGCAACGCACAAAGAAAACCGAACATGCCAAAGTGCATCGCCGACAACCACAGCTCGGACATATTGCCGAGCGTGTTGAAATAGATATGGCTAACCGCGACAAAAATGCAGAAAACAAAAGCAAACTTACCAAACCAACCCTGGGTTTCCGGGGCTGGCACTGCCGATTCCGGATCAGATGACAGATGAGCATCCAGCTCTTCAGGCGTAGGAGTGCTTTGAGGCTCCTGAAGGGCCTCATGACTCAGTGACTGTTGACTCATAACAGGGTCCTTTTAAAACGCTGACAGCGCAAAAGCGACAACTGACCTTCAGAGTGAAAATCACCCGTAAGGTCAGTAAAACAATAGGGAAAACGAAAAAGGGCAAGACCGTAATAAGCAAGACAATCCGCTGCTGATTGATGCCATGACCGGCAACCGAGTGAGCACGGTAACCGGCTCAGTTCAGACAACGGGAAAGTGACACCCTGCTGAATTCAGAAAGGTCTTGCCCTGAAAGGGTTAAAGCAACGCGTCCGGAACCTTTACACCCTGCTCACGGTAGTAACGCAGCGCACCCGGGTGCAGCGGAACCGGAAGACCGTTAATCGCAGTTTGCAGCGACATTTCAGACGTTGCCTTGTGGATATTTTTCAGGAAACCTAAGTTTTCATAAATCGCTTTTGTCAGCTGATACACGTCTTCTTCACTAACGTCATCACGAACCGCCAGGAAGTTAGACTGAGCCATCGACTGAACCGGCTGAGACTGATTCGGATAGGTGTTCGCCGGAATGGTGTAAGGCACCCACAGTGGGTACTTAGCATTCACTTTGGCCAACTGCTCATCAGTCACCGCCAACAGAGAAGTCTCTGTATTGGTATCTGCCATCGCACGGGTTACCGCAGAAACCGGCATACCACCCGAGGTATTCATACCGTTAATTTTGCGGTTGCTGAAGGCATCCGCTGAAGCGCCATAACCTAGGAATGACAGATCAAAGGTCTCATCTGGGTTGATGCCCAGCTGACCGAAGATATAACGGTTGGCGCCTTCAGTGCCTGAGTTGCGCTTACCAATGGAAAAGCCTGCGCCCTGCAGATTCTGAAGATCATCCAGAGTTCCGGTTTTTACCTTATCTTTTGATACCAGAAAGTGCTCAACCTGAGGCCACAGCATGGTCACAGAACGCAGGTGTTTTTGAGGGCCTGCATTGGTCAAAGGACCTTCACCGGTTTTCGCCCAGCTGCCGTAAAGCCCCATCAGGATCGCAAACTGCGCCTGATTTTCACGCAACAGCTTAATGTTCTCACCGGATCCCGCCGAGCTGATCGCAGACAGTGAGATTTTATGGGTTGGCTCCAGCTTCACCTTAGTCAAGGTGCTTACCGCAACGCCTACAGGGTAATAGGTGCCACCGGTTGTCGCCGTCGCAAAAATATACGACTTACTGTCCTGCGCCTGAACGCCAGAAGCAAAAACAGAAGCGGTCAGCGCAGCGGCCATCGCAGTGGTTTTAACAAACGTGCTTTTAAAAATGGAATCTTTCAAAACAGTACCTTGCATCAAGTGTTTCATTGTCATGTGTTCCTTATCTTTCTTGTTTTAGTCCTGCGTAGCCTCTGAGGAAGCATCACGCAAACATGACAATTGCAAAGCACAGGCCAAAATCCAAAAGCCGCTAAGCGCCTGATTTTAGTGGCTTTCAGCAGACAAAAAAATACCCGATCAGCAGAATATTGCTGACCGGGTAGTTTTTATGAGCGGGATTTTGCTGATACAGACAATCAGTGCAGATATTCGCCTTCACTCTCGCTGTCGTCACCCTCAGGGCCTTCCGGATAGGTAATCACGCCCATGTTCTGACAGTCACTCACCAGCTGGCGGGTGTATTCCATCACATTCAGCAGGAAGTGACGGAACTGACTGAAAGACACGCCCGCCCGAGTGTGCAGAGTATCCATCATCACAAGTTTCGGCAGGGCTTCATCAGAGACCTCCACAAACACCTTTAGGTGTGGGAAAGCCATATTGATGCGCCCCATTTCGATGGTCAGGGGCAGCAGTGCCGTGGGTCTCAGCTCCACTTCTGTGGTCAGTACCAGATGATCCGATTCCACAAAAATCCGGCTGTCCAGAACACCATCCAACTGTTGCAGATCGGTCAGATGCAAACCGTCGCAATGCTCACAGATGTAGTTGGTGGTTGAACCTTCGTTTAACCAGCGTTTGACCTGATCGCTGTCAGGTACAAAAAGGGGTTCCATAAAAGCCTCGATAAGTCGCTTGGACCGGTTCGGTGATCTCTAGATTGGGTTCTGGTCGTTAAAGCCGCAATTAAAGCGCTATTGCTGATCATTATAACGGGCTGACACAGTGCCGACTAGGAAACTGAGCGCTAAGTATTGATCAGCATTGCACTTTTTGAAGACAGATCCCATACCGAACACCTCTTTTACAGGCTTTTAATCTACCGTGGTTTTTATGAACAAAATGCCCTTTAAGAAATAAAAAGCCTTTAAGTTCATAAACTTCTGCTTTTTCACCTCGTTAACTAAGGTTCAACACATGTTCAACTTGCCATGAACAGATCTGAACAAGATCGCCGGTGGACAGCACCACCGGTAACAACCAAAAAAGAACCCCGATAACAATAATCAACGAGGTCACTATCATGAAAACCACACACTCGTTCACTCGCCGTACTCTGTTAAAAATGGCTGCAGCCGTTGCTTTCACAGGTGCGATCTCCCTTCCGTTATCCGTTAATGCAGCTCAGGCTCAGGTAGAAAGCATTCACTTTCTGGTGCCTGGTGGCGCTGGTGGTGGCTGGGACGGTACTGCACGTGGTACCGGTGAAGCGCTGAAAAAATCCGGGCTGGTGAACAAGGTTTCTTTCCAGAACCTGTCCGGCGGTGGCGGCGGTAAAGCAATTGCTTACCTGATCGAAACTGCTGAACAGCAAAAAGATACTCTGATGGTGAACTCAACACCTATCGTTATCCGTTCTCTGACGGGTGTATTCCCTCAGTCTTTCCGTGATCTGACTCCGGTTGCCGGCACCATCGCCGACTACGGTGCTCTGGTGGTACGTAACGACAGCCCATACACCCATTGGGATCAGGTTGTAGCGGATTACCGCAAAAACCCACGTCAGGTGAAATTTGCCGGTGGTTCTACCCGTGGCAGCATGGATCACCTGGTTCCTGCTGCAGCGATTAAAGAAGAAGGTTTTGACCCACGCTCTCTGCGCTACATCGCATACGATGCAGGCGGTAAAGCGATGGCTGGCCTGCTGTCCGGTGAAGCGGATCTGCTGTCTACCGGTCTGGGTGAAGCACTGGAAATGGCGAAAGCCGGTCAGGTTCGTATTCTGGCAACCACTGCACCAAAACGTACTCCTGATGCGCCAAACGTACCGACTCTGAAAGAGATGGGTAACAACACCGTATTTGCTAACTGGCGTGGTTTCTTCGGTGCTCCGGGTATGAGCGACGAGAAGCGTGATCAGATGGCGAAAGTACTGGGCGCTATGTACGACACTGAAGCCTGGGAAACCGTACGCTCCCGTAACGGTTGGGTAAATGACTACAAGCCAACCACTGAGTTTGTGACCTTCCTGGAAGCACAGGAAGAGCAGGTTGGCAGCCTGATGCGTGAACTGGGCTTCCTGAAGTAAGTCAGGATCACTCTGAGTCAACTCTGAATCTGAGAGTGCATACCGGTGGTAACCGAGCCTGAGGTTACGGTCACCACCGGTTCTCAGTCAGCAAGTTTGCTCAGACAACGCTATCAAATTCAACATAACACCTGTCCCCTTCTCCCATTTAGGGCTGCTCAGGTGAGTACTATCTGAACTGAATTCAATATCTTTTCCGGGGGCTTTCGTCTTCGGCTGGAGTTCGTCATGTCTAACCATCAGACACCTACACAACCTGCTTCAGGTACAAGCAAACCATCTTTAAGCCTGAATAAGGATCTGATCGGCGGCCTGATTTTTCTGGCGCTGTCGATCGGCTATGGATTATCTGCACAGATGATTCCTTACTTCCCCGGCGATGAATATGAACCGTTTACAGCCCGTACCCTTCCTTATGTTCTGTCTGTTCTGGGTACGGTGCTGTCTCTATCACTGGTTATCAGCGCGCTGCGAGAGCAGCAACAAAAGAAACAGGAAAAAGCACAACA
Source organism: Oceanospirillum sanctuarii (assembly GCF_002150805.1). Taxonomy (GTDB): domain Bacteria; phylum Pseudomonadota; class Gammaproteobacteria; order Pseudomonadales; family Halomonadaceae; genus Oceanospirillum; species Oceanospirillum sanctuarii. The sequence continues at coordinate 142,511 of NZ_MTBA01000007.1, read as the reverse complement.
GCAAGGTCTGGATCTGCCACAGCTGCAACCTGCTTTAGGCTACGACTGGTCAACTGTGATCAAGCTACTGGCGATCATGGTGATCTACGCCATGGGTCTTAAGTGGATGGGCTTTGTGATCTCCACCACCTTCTTCCTGTTTGCAGGCTTCTGGGTACTGGGTGAGCGCCGTAAGAAGGTGCTGTTTGGTGCGTCTTTGCCTTTTGTTCTTGCTTTTTGGTTTGCACTGACACAACTGCTGGATATCTATCTGGCACCAGGCCAACTGTTCGCGGCTCTGGGTTTCGGAGGATAAGCTCATGTTAGACGGTATCTTAACGGGTCTGGGCACCGCCGTAATGCCCATGAATCTGCTGATGGTTTTCATTGGCTGTTTTGTCGGAACCTTTATCGGCATGTTACCGGGTCTTGGTCCTATTTCGGCCATCGCCCTGATGATTCCTATTACTTATGGTCTGGAACCTTCCTCAGGCATCATTCTGATGGCGGGTGTTTACTACGGTGCAATTTTTGGCGGATCAACCTCTTCGATCCTGATCAACGCACCGGGTTGTTCCAGTACCGTTGTAACCGCTTTTGACGGTTACCCGCTGGCTCAGAAAGGTCAGGCGGGTAAAGCACTGGCTCTGGCGGCTTATGCATCATTCACCGGCGGTACTATTTCTGCCGTGTTCCTTTTAGTCGCAGCACCGGCTCTGGCCAGCGTGTCCCTGAGCTTTCAGTCAGCAGATTACTTTGCTCTGATGGTTCTTGGCCTGACCGCTGTTGCGGCCTTTTCTGGCAAAGGTCAGGTACTTAAAGCACTTTTGATGACGGTTCTGGGTCTGATGATCTCAACCGTAGGTACCGACCGCTCAACCGGTGTTGAACGCTTCACCTTCGGCAATATCGACCTGATGGACGGTATCAGCTTCCTGCTGCTGGCGATGGCCACCTTTGCTCTGGCAGAAGTGGTGATGGCCGTACTGAAGCGTGATCACCTGAAAGAGGAAGAAAACGAAACCGACTCCAGCCAGATTGGCAGCATGGCGGTAACCAAAGAAGAAGTGAAAGAGGTTGCACCAACGGCTCTGCGCTCTTCGGTTCTGGGCTTTATTGTGGGTGTTCTGCCGGGTGCCGGTGCGACCATCGCCGCCTTCCTGGCTTACGGTATGGAACGTAATCTGGCCAGTGCGAAAGAGAAGCTAAAGTTTGGTTTTGGTTCTCTGCGCGGTCTGGTTGCCCCTGAAGCGGCTAACAACGCGTCATCATCCGGTTCTTTTGTACCTCTGCTGACACTGGGTATTCCGGGTTCCGGTACTACTGCCATCATGCTGGGCGCTCTGATCGCTTACGGTATTCAGCCGGGCCCTCGCATGATGATCGACAATCCGGACGTGTTCTGGTCAGTGATTGTGTCCATGTACATCGGCAACATCGTACTGCTGATCCTGAACCTGCCGCTGATCCCGTACATCTCTAAGCTGCTGATGATTCCACGTACCGTGCTGGTGCCGATGATTCTCTTCTTCGCGATTACCGGTGTGTATCTGGTGTCCTTCAACACCTTTGATATCTACATGATGGTGGCGTTCTGTATCGCAGCGATTGGCCTGCGCATGCTGAACTTCCCGATGGCACCGCTGCTGCTGGGCTTTGTGCTGGGCGGTCTGATGGAGAACAACCTGCGTCGCGCTCTGATGATCTCTGACGGCAGCCTCTCCTTCCTGTGGGAGCGTCCGATTACGCTGGTGATTGTCTGCATTACCGTCCTGGTTCTGGCGGCACCGATTGTTCAGAGCCTGCTGCAGAAGAAACGCTCTAAGGCTGCACAGAAGGCAGGTCAGGCTGACAGCGAAAACAGCAACGGCGAAACCGCCTGATTGGATCAAAAACAGAGAAAAGTCAGGACGTTAACCTCATCGGGTCGTCCTGACAGAAAGAAAGTACAAAGAAAGAAGAAAACCGACACTAATTTGATGATGTTTTACAAAAGCTCAGGAACTTTTGTCACACAGAGAATCTAAAACATCGTTGCCCACCTGAACGGATCTCTCATCGGGTGGGTACACATTCGGAATGGGTCGAGCATTCGTGCTCACTTTTTAGCCGGTATCCTATAGGGGAATACCGGCTTTTTTTGTTTTAAGCACCCGTTTTTTTCGTGCCCCAAAAAAGATTATCGATTGTTATTTCAACCGATAGCGACGCTCAGGTCGGCCAACCGTACCGTAACTGATATCCGCCTGCAGCACCTCACAACTCACCAGATATTCCAGATAACGTCGTGCGGTAGTTCGGCTTACACCAACCATCTGTCCCAGCGTTTCAGCATTTACCGCTTCGCTCAGCTCAGAGTTAAAAGCTGCGGTGATCTTATCCAGCGTCAGCGCATCAATCCCTTTAGGCAGATTTTTAGGGACGGCAGGGCTTTGGCTCCGATCGGTATTTTCAACGTCTGAATCCGCTTCGGCGGTATGCCCCATCTCACTGCGCGGTAACAGCTGATCCACATCCTGTTGCGCCAGATGAGACTCCTGCTGCACCAGAGCTTCTAACTGCTGGCGATGGCGACTGTAGTTCTGCAATGCCGCCTGTAAGCGATCAAACACCAGTGGCTTGAGGATATAATCAAACACGCCGCCACGAAGCGCCGCCTGCAACGTAGAGGCTTCTTTAGCGGCAGTAACCAGTATCACATCCGTAGCCTGATTGCGTCCGCGCAATTCCTGCAGCAGTTCCAGACCCGTGCCTTCCGGAAAGTGGATGTCTAACAGAATCAGATCCGGCTGCAGAATCTCGGTCAGATCCCGCGCTTCATCTAATGTCAGCGCGATACCCTCAACCACAAAACCGGGAATCTTCTCGATAAAACGCTGCTGAATCTCTGCAATGCGACGATCATCTTCCGCAATCACAATGCGAAACGGCGTGTCGTTTACGGGTACGTCTGCCGATGGCAAAACCTGTGTCATACGTCTCGGTAACCTTTTTTTGTCTGTACTGCCTTTGACCCCGTCTGACCCATGTTGATCAGGTGCAGATCAGGTAAGGCGCACTCTTTTTATTGGCTTGGTTATTGGTCTGTTTATTGATCTGGTTATTGATTTCGTTATTCGTTTCGTTGGTTGCTTGATTGATTGGCAATGAGTGCCTGTATGCGTTCCGATTATACCCTGTACCGCCCTAAGCTTCTGTTTTAACCGCTTCTTTAGGAATATAAACCACTGCCCGGGTACCCTTAGGTTCAACAGGTTCCAGAGCGATCTCGCCATGGAGACGATTCAGAGCCTGAGCCACCAGATACAAGCCGTAGCCATGATTCTGCCCCGATTTGCTGCTGACCCCTTTTGCAAACAACGCTTCGGTCTGCGCCGGATCAACACCCTGCCCTTCATCTTCTACTTCGAAGATCAGGTCATTCCCCAGATCTGTCATCGACAAGCGAATATGCTTGGCATTACCTGCAGCTAATGAGGCATCCATAGCGTTATCTAACAGGTTAGCCAGAATAGTTACCAGTAACTCCCTTGGCAGATCATCCGGCAGATCCTGCATCTGACTTTCGGGGTCAATCTCAAGGGTCAGCCCCAGTTCACGGGCGCGGTTGTATTTACCCAGAATACAACCGGAGAGCACAGGATCAGGCACCGCACTTAGCAAGAAGTGCAGCAGGGTCTGGTGATCACGGGTTTCCTGCCCGATCACTTCAATCGCCTGATCGGTTGCTCCAATCTGAATCAGACCAGCAATCGTGTGCAGTTTATTGGAGTATTCGTGAGCCTGACTTCTCAGGGTATCGGCGTAGATCTGCATACGGTTCAGCTGATCGGTCATACGATCCAGCTCATCTTTCAGACGGAAACTGGATACCGCTCCAATCACTTTTTTCGACTCATGCCCCACACCACTCTGGAACAGAGGAATACGGTTTACCACCACCCGCTGGCCACCGATAATATCCTCTTTATCTAGAATCGGTTTCCCGGTCTGCATCACCTGCAAAAGATCGCCGTTGGTCTGCAAATCTCGAATATTGCGCCCATGCATACTCTCATTGGGATTCAGCCCGAAGATGTTCAGTGCAGCCTCGTTAAAGGTGGTGATATCCCCTTTGGGGTTAATGGCGATAACCCCTTCCCTGACCGATTGCAGAGTAGCATTTCGTTCCTGATAAAGACGGGCGATCTCTTCCGGCTCAAAGCCAAAAATCGCCCGTTTGAAATAATCACTGATCAGCTTGGCGATAAAAAGGCTCACCAGTACCGTGGCCGCCGAAAACCACCAGATGCCGGTCTGATAATGCCCCACCACCTGATCAACCTGATTAAGCATGTAGCCCACGGAGATAATGCCAATCACCTCCTGATCACCATCTCGGCCTTCTGAGAAAACAGGTACTTTGCCGCGCACCGATGGCCCCAAACTGCCGATAGCGGTAGAGACATACTCCTCACCTAGTTCAAGGGCCCGTGCGTTGTCGCCACCGACCATCTTTTTACCGATCCGATCCGGTATCGGGTGGGCATAGCGAACCCCGTTTTCATCACCGACCACGATAAAACGCGCACCGATAGCCGAGCGTATCTCTTCCACCAGGGGCTGAATTTTCCGGCTGTCTTCCTCCTGCAGTCCTTCCCGTATCTGCGGCAAACGGGCAACGGCCCTGGCAACATCCAGCGCCTGCTGACCCATCTGAGTTTCCAGCGTGCTGGCGATAAAGTTGAGGGACACAGCCCCCATCGCCAGTGTCAGCAGGAGAGCAAAGCCACCCAGCAGAATCAGCATACGTGCCTGCAGATTCAGCCGGAACGAGAAGCTCAGAGAGCGGGAAAGAGAAAGACGGGCGATGGAAGACACGGGTGGCTCCTGTCATTCAATGAATAGGTTATGACGAGTAAATAAGGACTCGGAATAATCCAAGTATGACAGAAAGTTAACGGGAAAGGCGGACAACAAAAAGGCCAGCAATGCTGGCCTTTCCGGGGTCGTTAAACAGGGATCAGAACATCCAGTGTCCCAGTACCCAGGCACCGGCATAACCTATGGTGTAGGCGATCAGCAACGGCAGAATAAAACGCACATAACGGCCAAAAGTCAGGGCACCGATTTTGCTCATCATCACAATACCGGCAGCTGAACCGATCACCAGCAGGGAACCACCCACACCTACGGCGTAAGTCAGGCCCATCCACTCCTGCGTGCTCATCTCGATACCCGCTTTCAGTACCGCTGCAGTCAGAGGTACGTTATCAATACCGGCGGAAAGAACACCCATCAGATAGTTAGCCAGCAGTGGCGGCATCATCTCGTAGAGACTCACCAGACTTTCCAGCACACCGATCTCTTTCAGCATACCCACCAACAGCAGGATACCGAGGAAGAAGAGCAGGGTTTCAAACTCAATCACCCGAATGTAATCCATGATGGGATCTTCGTTATCATCATCGAAGAAACGCGCCACCAGAAACATCAGAGACATACCCGCCAGGAAGGTCAGCATCGGCGGAATATGGAACAGGGCGTTAAAGGCGATGGTCAGCAGAATGGTGCTCAGGAACACCACAGCGATGATCAGATCCACCCGACGAATCGGCGTGATCTTCTTCTCGATCACTACATCCCCTTTCAGGCCAAAGGAGAGCATCAGGGTCAGAGCAACAACACCGATCAGTGCTGGCAGCGACAGGTACAGCAGCTGCAGTACGCCGACATGACCAGAGAGGAAGATCATCAGAGTAGTTACGTCACCGGTAATCAGCGCCACACCACCGGAGTTCACCGCAAACACCACCAGAGCCGCAAAACGCAGGGTCTTTTTGGCTTCCAGATTCAGAGACAGAATCAGCGCCGCAGACACCAGCGTTGCGGTGATGTTGTCGGCAATCGAAGAGAAAACAAAACAGAACAGGCCGGTCAGCACCAGCAGCATCTTCTCGGAGATGCGTGAGGGAAGAAAGAGGTAGATCAGGTTCTGAATCAGGCCTTTCTTGTTCAGATAGGCAACGAAGGTCATCGCCGCTACCAGAAACAACCAAAGCTCGGCGATCTCAGAGATACTCTCAGACAAGCCTTCTTCGATGCGGACAAGACCCGCTTCACTTTCAGGAAAGATAAACATCAAAAGCCAGGAGACAGTCCCCAGAAACAGGGTCACCTTGGCTTTGTTGATATGGATTACTTCTTCAAAAACAACACCTAACAGCGCTAAAAAAGCCAGCGCCAGCAGGACGGTATGCAGCAGTTCGGTCATCGGGGGCCTTCTTGATTGTTATCTTATTATCATCTGCAGCCACGACCGCCGATTGCGCGCACCCTGAATCGGATGTCTGTAAGACAGGCTAAACAGCGGTCTATGATGCAGTGCGGCAAAATTTAAGGCTGAGATTATAGGCCTAAAAACCAAGCAACCGGTATAGGCCTTGCGAGGTATTTTTTAACTGAGGCGACCTTTCCAATTAACTACCTCTGCCTACGCCTCTGCCAAAGCCATTGAGACTACTGATAGACAATCCCGACCAAAACACTATGATATAAATTCATTCCGCCGCAATAAGAGAGCTGCGCTTTGACCACCGGAAATCTCCGCCTGAAGGCTCTGCAACTGACCCGCCACTACCAGCTGCTGCCGGAACAACATTTCCAGCTTATCCCCCCTGCTCCGTTGAATGATCCTTATCTGGTCAGTATGAATGCTGATGTTGCCCAAAAACTGGGGCTGAATCCTGACTTGATTGACCGTCAGGAATTAGCAGAGTTTGCCAGCGGCCAGAGACTCTTTACCGGTAGTGATCCGTTAGCGATGAAGTACACCGGCCATCAGTTCGGTACCTACAACCCGCAATTGGGAGATGGTCGCGGGCTTTTACTGGGTGAACATTTAGGGCCTGACGGTATCCTTCGGGATCTCTATCTGAAAGGCGCGGGTAAAACCGCTTATTCCCGCTTTGGTGATGGGCGAGCTGTATTACGATCCAGTATCCGGGAATATCTGGCCAGTGCCGCTATGGCGGGTCTTGGTATCCCGACCACAGAAGCGCTCTGCATTATTGGTTCAACCGATACCGTGCTGCGGGAAAACTTTCCCGAACCCTGTGCTACCCTTTTGCGGGTCACCCCCTGTCATATCCGCTTTGGCCATTTTGAATACCTCTACCACAGCCGCCAGCACGATGATCTGAACAAGCTGACCCACTACGTGATTGAGCGTTACTACCCGACGCTTAGCGAAACCGATAACCCGCCGCTGGCACTGATCCGGGAGGTCATTCATCGTAGTGCCGGACTGGTTGCCCGCTGGCAGGCTTACGGTTTTGTCCATGGAGTGATGAATACCGACAACATGTCGATTATCGGTGAGACCTTCGACTACGGCCCCTTCCAGTTTATGGACAGCTACAAGGCAGATCAGGTCAGTAATCACTCTGATCATCAGGGACGCTATGCCTTCAAAAAACAGCCGGATGCGATGCTGTGGAATCTTTACTGCCTGGCGCAGTGTTTTATGCCACTGGTATCCGATGATGCCAAAACAGCGCAAAGCCTGTTAGAAGAAGAACTGGTGCACTTCACTGGAATCTATCAGCAGGAATATCTGACACTGATGCGCCAGCGACTGGGGTTGGAATCCGATCAAACCAGTTCAGACAATACCAACCCAGACAAAACCGCTGAAACTGACCGTCAGCTGATCGAAGATCTTTGGCGACTGTTAGAAGTCCAGAAAACCGATATCACCCTCTTCTTCCGCTTATTGAGCGAAACACCGGTCAGCGAGCAACAGCATAAACTGGCAGGTATCTGCACCTACCCTGCAGCCTTTGAGCTTTGGCTGAAGCAATATCATCAGCGGATGGCATCAGGGGATCTGACGGAAGAGAAGCGACTGACCAATATGCAGAGGGTGAACCCGGTTTATCTGTTGAGAAACTATATGGCACAGGAAGCGATAGAGCTTGCTCATCAGGGGGATATGAGTCGCGTTAACGAGCTGCTCACTCTGTTGCAGCGGCCATTCGAGTATCATCCAAAGCTTCCACAATATGCGGGCCCGGCTCCAGAGTGGAGCGCAGGCATTTGTCTGAGCTGCTCTTCATAACACCCAACTAAAGCCTGAATAACGTATGAGCAGCATCATTCATAACTTACTGATTTAGCAGTTAATGATCTGACTCAAAAGGGCAGCAGTTACATTTTGATACATAAATAATAAATGTTAACCTCTGCATCAAGCCGCAGGGCCAGAACTTTAATTTAAAGAGCCAGACTTTAAATAGAGGCAGTACATTTAAAGACCCAGTACTTTAAAGACCAGGCCCTTACAAACTCTGTGCTTTACCAACTTAGCACTTGCAGGAAATGGCATTTTCGCCGATAAGTTGCCTGTAGGGCTGCTGTCAGAAATGCAGCAGCCTCTGATCCAACGAGGAGCCATCATGGAATCACTAAAAATCAGCCAGATGTTATCGCCTCAGCTGATTACGGTTCCACCGGAAAAAGAGATTGCAGCCGTCCTCCAGCTGATGCAGCAGGAAAAGTGCAGCTGTATCGTTATCACCTCCGAAGATCAGAAACCTGCCGCAATATTCACCGAACACGACCTGCTCCATCAGCTTGCTCTCAATCACCAGCAACTTACCGGCCCGATCAGTCAGTTCGCCCGGGAGGCGGTAGTGGTTGATGAAGCGATGCACCGTAACGACGCCTTTATTCTGATGAATGATCGTCAGGTCAGTCATCTGGTGGTGACCAATGCCGATGGCCTGATTGTGGGCGTGGTGTGTAATAAAGACTTTACCGATCACTTTCTGCACCTGCCGGTGGCGATCAACCTGAAAGTCAGTCAGGTGATGAGTCGACAGGTTGTTACCCTGAGCCCTAAAGACACTCTGCAGCAGGCTTTATCCGAGATGGATAAAGCCCATATCAGCTCCATTGTAGTGACCGATGAAGGCAAAGCTGTCGGTATTCTCAGCGAACGGGATCTGGTTCAGCTGGCTCTGGAACGTCACAATCTGGCACACCTCCCGCTATACGATGTGATGCACACACCGGTTCTGAGTATCGACAGCGACTGCCTGATCCTGACCGCCCTGCAACGTATGGAACACCACCAGGTTCGCCGTTTTATCGTCTCCGATACCGAGAAAAAAGTTTGCGGCATCATCACCCATCACGATATCAGCCGTGCAATTCAGATGAGCTATGTGGATTATCTGGAAGCGGAACTGCAGAACAGAGAGGCGGCTTTCAGCTCTCTGAAAGACCAGCTGGAAAAGGCGGATCAGAATGACCTGCTGACCACCCTGATGGATCAGGTCCGGGACGGTATCTATATTCTGTCTGCAGTCGATCTGAGCGTGGTGGATGTCAATAAACAGGCTTGCCGCCAAACCGGCTTCAGCCGGGAAGAGCTGATCGGCAAGCAGCTGACAGATATATCTACCTATGCGGTGCATATCACTGCAGACATGATGAAAGAGCAGATGAAGCAACGACCATCTCTCTTCTTCCATACTGAACACAAAATCAAACAGGGTGGCACCCTGCCGGTCGAGATCAATACCACTCTGGTTCGTCTGGGAGATGATGATTACTTTGTCGCCTCTGCCCGGGATATTTCCGAACGTCTGCGCATTGAAGAGAACCTGAAAGAGCGGGAAGAAACCTACCGCAGCGTTATCGAAACCTCAATGGATGGTTTCTGGATTATCGACACCGAAGGCAAGATTCTGGAAGTGAATAAAGCCTACTGTGAGATGGTCGGTTATACCGAGGAAGAGATCCTTGAACTGGGCATCCATGATCTGGACTGCAACGAAAATGAGGTTCAGGTTAAAGCACATATCGGCAACGTCTTCCGTAACGGTAAAGATCTGTTCGAAAGCCGCCACCGCTGTAAGGATGGCAGCATCATCGATGTTGAGGTTAAAGCCTCCTTCTGGCCCCACCGTGGTGGCCGTCTCTTTATTCACCTGAAAGATATTACCCAGCGCAAACAGAATGAACTGCGCCTGAAACAGGCTGCAGCGGTTTTTGAGAACACCAATGAAGCCGTTATGGTGGTCAGTGCTCAGCGTAAGATCCAGCGGGTTAATAAAGCCTTCTGCAATATGACAGGTTACTCGGAAGAAGAGGTTCTGGGTCGTTCACCGGCTATTCTTCAGTCCGGTGAACAGGATCGCCGTTTCTATAAAGCGATGTGGCACAACATCCGCACCTATGGCCACTGGCAGGGTGAACTGATCAGCCGCCGCGCCGATGGCAGTACCTATCCGGAGCTGCTGAACATCAGTGTGGTCAGGGATCATAACGGCGATATCAATCACTATGTCGGGGTTTTTGCCGATCTTTCCGAACAACGTGAATCCGAAAGCCGGCTGATGTTTCTGGATTATCACGACCCCCTCACCGGCCTTGCCAACCGCAAGAACCTGATGATGCGTACCGATCACGCCATTCGCCAGCTACCGAAAGAGAAACATCAGGTGGCTCTGATTGTGATCGGGCTGGATCGCTTTAAAAACGTAAACGACAGTTACGGCCACAGTAGCGGCGACGAGCTGCTGCGCCATATCGCCAGCATGCTCGATCAGGATGTACCGGAAGCGGATACCATCTGTCGTCTGGGTGGCGATGAGTTTGCTCTGCTGTTTGATCACCTTTCGGACACGGATGAGCTGATCCGCATCGCCAACAATCTGATTCGTCGTATCAGTCAGCCGTGGAAACTATCCGATAACCGCACCGTGAAGCTGGGTGCCAGTATGGGGGTGAGTCTGGCTCCTCAGAACGGTCTGGATGCGGATACCCTGCTGCAGCATGCCGATGCGGCACTGTTTCAGGCGAAAAACGAAGGTCGTTCCCGACTGCGCTTTTTCTCCGATGAGCTGACGCAAAACGCCCGTAATCGTCTGGAGCTGGAAACCCGTATGCACCAGGCGTTATTGCAGGATGAGCTGGAAGTTTATTTCCAACCCCAGGTGGATATTCTGAGCCAGGAAATTATCGGGGCCGAAGCTCTGGTACGCTGGAACCATCCGACCGATGGCATGATTCCACCCAATGACTTTATTCCTCAGTGTGAAGAGAACGGTCTGATTCACGAGATCGGCCTTAAAGTACTGGAGCAAACCTGTCGTCAGGGTAAAGCCTGGCTGGATGAAGGTTTTGAGCCTATTCAACTGGCAGTGAACCTGTCAGCAGTACAACTGCGTAATCCGGAGCTTTATGTCCATATCACCCGTATTCTGCTGGAAACCGGCTTCCCGCCGCAGCAGCTGGAACTGGAACTGACCGAAAGCAGTCTGATGGGCAATCCGGAGCAGCCTCTGAAACTGCTCCAGCAACTGAAAGATATCGGCATCAAACTGGCGATGGACGATTTTGGTACCGGCTACTCCTCCTTCACACAGCTGAAGCAACTACCGCTGGATCTGCTGAAAATTGATAAGAGCTTTATCGATGAGATTGACCAGAATCAGGATGACTTTGAGATTGTGGCTGCCATCACGGCGATGGGGCAGGCTCTGGGACTGAAAGTGCTAGCCGAGGGTGTAGAGACCAAAAAGCAGCTGCATGCTCTGGCTGATCTCAAGTGCGATCGCTATCAGGGCTATCTGCTGAGCAAACCAATTCCGATCAAAGACTTTGCCGAACTGCGTAAACGCCATAAAGCAGAGCACAGCATCAGCTATTCGATCTGATTAAAGCGGCTTCTCCTATGATGCAAAAACGGGGCTTATTCGCCCCGTTTTCCTTTCCTGTCATGTGGCCTAAGCCTAAGCTTTCAGAGCTAAAACCTTCAGAGCCTATACCTTCAGGCGGCTGAGCTGATCGTCCAGAAGCCCGACAACCTGAGTCAGTTCCTGACGAACACCATCAATGGTATGGGCCTGATCATTCAGCTCTTTAGCAGTATCACCGATACCGACAACACTCTGACTGATCTCAGCATTGACCTGACTTTGCTCTTCCGCGGCAGATGCCACCTGAACCGTGTTATCCGCAATCAGGTTAACCTGTCCAGCCAGCTCTTTCAGGCTCTCAACACTTTCAGCGATGCTCTGAGTCGTTTCTTCAGAACGGCTGCGGTTAGCTTCAATCTGTTCGACAGCTTCCCGCACGTTGCTTTGCAGTCGCTTAACCAGCTCGTTGATCTCTTCTGTGGATTTTTGCGTGTTAGCCGCCAGCGTGCGAACTTCATCCGCAACCACGGCAAAACCACGTCCCTGCTCACCGGCACGGGCAGCCTCAATGGCCGCATTCAAAGCCAGCAGGTTAGTTTGCTCGGCAATATCAGAAATAGTGCTGACGATCTGGTTAATGTCATCACTACGGGCTGAAACCTTGGCAATTCGCTCACTGTTTTCCGCCATTGCCTGAGCAATCGCCTGCACCTGCTCAACACTGTGATCAAAACTGGCCTGAGTGTTACGCAAAATCTTCTCAGAAACCTGAGTACCTTCTGCACTGGTGGATGCCAGACGGGCCACTTCAGCGCTGGTGGATGCCATCTCTTCCATAGCCGTTGCCACACTATCAGTCTCAGCGGTCTGACGGGCAATGGTTTCTGTAGTGATGGTGGTGGCTTCACTCAACAGATTAGTCTGTTTCTGCACCTGCAGACTTTGTTCCTGCAGCGCCAGAATCATCTCCCTAAGCTTGGCGATAAACTGGTTGATACCCTGACTGATCTCAATCAGCTCTCGGTGGTTCTCAATATTAAGGGTCTGAGTCAGGTCGCCATCGGCACTGCTCAGGTTGAACACACGTTCGCGCATCTGGTTCAGAGGTCGGGTAATGGTGCCAACAAAGATCACAATGGCTGCAGCTGCAACACCGATAATCACCAGTGAAAAGACAAACTGTGTACCCATGGTATTACGGACATCCGTTTGCAGATCCGCTTTCAACTGATTAACCCCGGCAAAAGCAACCGACTCGGGCACCGTCATCACCAGTCGCCAATAGGTATCCGGTGCTTCAATATGAATGGGACGCTCAGCGACCAGTAGCTGATTAAACTCAAAAATCTCGCCATTCTTGCCTTGCAGTGCCTGAGCAAAGCCCTGATCAGCCTCGCTTAACGGGCGGGAAAGTTTCTTTGCATACTGACTGCTGGCGACAATGCGGCCTTTAGCGGTAATCAGGTGAAGCTGAGCTTTACCCTCAAACAGCTTGGCAGACATCTCTTTCATCCGCTTTTGCAGTACCGGAAGATTAATATCGGAACCGGCAACCCCCACAAAGCGTCCATCTTTCTTGATCGGCGTTACCAGACTGGTCATCAGCACTTCATTGCCCGGCTCAATCTCATAGAGATAAGGCTCAACAATACAAGTTTTACCGGTCTCATAACTGCAGAGATACCACTCAGATTCCCGATCTCCCAGATCATTAGGAGTTTCAGAATATTTGGAATTTGGATCTTCGGTAGGATAGTGATTCAGAGTGCCATTTTCACGCACCCAGTAGGTTTCTAACGTGCCTATAAATGTGGTGTGCTCACCCGAGCCGATCATCACGGCGTCATTATCGCCATAACCATTTTTCTCAAACTGGATATAACCGGAGCTGACCAGAGGATTAGCCGCCACGGCCTGACGAACCAGCGCCTGCACTTCGTCGCGGCTCAGGCGTTTCTCGGGTTCATGCATACCAAAAGTGACCGCATGATTCATATTAACCGGAGTATCAAACGCCCGGTTCATATAGCTGCCAACATCACTGGCAACGCGGTAGGAGGCCTGTTCCAGAATATCGAAAACCCGCTCACGACTGGAGACGGATATCTGGCTGATCACCTCCTCAGAGGTGTGTTTCATTGCATTGGTGCCCACCCAGGACATACCGCCCAGAGCAACAACCAGAAGAAGCAAAGAGAACAACAGAAGCTTGTTTCTTAACGACCATGTTTTCATAGATAGGGGTCTCATCAACTAACAGATTGAGCGTTCCCTGCACCTCGGCAGCTTTGGCTGCTCTTATCCGGTTCATCCTTACCGGGTTGTCCTTATCATTATTGTTCACGCAGGTTTGTATTAGCTGAGGCTTGACTGTAGCTGGTCAGTCTACGATACATAACTTTACATAAGCATGACAAGATATACGCCGAAAATCATTTCCGAAGCGGTCACTATCAGCGTAGCAACGAATACAGAAATTGCCCGACACGAGCAGGACAAGCAGCCCGATATTAGCAAACAGAGGAAACCGGCTATCTATAACCGGAGGGGTAGATGAAGAACAGGAAAGACAGCTGAAACTGAGGACAAGATAGACTTTTCGTTCAGAAACGAAAAAGCCCGCTAACTCATTGAGTTAGCGGGCTTTAGAATTTGTGGCGGAGAAGGAGGGATTCGAACCCTCGATACCTTTCGATATACACACTTTCCAGGCGTGCGCCTTCGACCACTCGGCCACCTCTCCGCAATATCTGACCTGAACAACACTTGCTGCTCAACAGATGGCGCGTATTATATGGAGAGGTTTTATCCAGAGCAAGTCTTTTTTGGAATTTTTTCTAACTTTTTTATAATTCTCAAGTACTTACCCTGCTTTCAAGGGTATTCAGCTCGAGATTAAGCCGGTCTCAGACATCCAGAGCGACATAATCACCACTGTAGCGAACAGCGACTTTATCGCCCTGACTGATTTCAGCAACAATCGGCAGGCGACCACGTCCTTTTGTGCGAACCTTATCGATCAGAGCCGCCTCCCCTGCTGCGTCAGGACAGAAGCAACGCACCACAAAATCAGAAGTGACAGGAGCAAAAAAGTCGATGGTTCCGGTTTTGACTACAGCACTGCGCTCCAGATCTTCTTCGATCAGAAGCAGTGTTGTCAGCGCCCACCCCGCCAACGTACACAGGCCGCTGATCGATCCGCCAAAACCTGTGCCCTTATCATTCAGGTTAGGTTCTAAGGAAACATGAAAACACACTTCATTGTTCTCAAAGGTTACCCGATCAAGCCCCATGTGATTTACCAGAGGGATAGAAGCTTTAACGTGCTCTAAAAACTGATCAACCCGTGCCTGTTGCACAATCAACTCCTTACTTCCAATGATTCACTTTCTGATTATTCGTTTTCCGGCTCTGCTCTTTTGAGTACTCTGACCCAACCTCGAAAGACGCGTTACACCCAGCGCTCTACAAAGTCGTCAGTATTATGTTCCGGCAGCGGCTTATTACGGCCTTCAACGTCACCGATATAAAGAAAACCTACGATCTGGTCTTCACCTTCAAGGCCAAGCTCGTGGTTCACTACTGGATCAAAAGCGACATCACCGGTACGCCAGATGGCACCCAGACCTTTAGCATGAGCCGCCAGCATCATATTCTGGGCTGCTGCACCTGCTGACAGAACCTGCTCAACAACAGGCACCTTAGGGTGGTCTTCAGTAACTTTGGCGATTACTGCGATGACCAGTGGTGCACGCAGAGTCATAATGCGCATTTTATTCTGCTGAGCTTCATCGGCATCCGGCTTGCGGCTCATCAGGCCTTTGTAAAAGATCTCGCCCAAACGCTCACGACCCGCACCGGTAAACTCGATAAAACGCCAAGGTCGGATACAGCCATGATCCGGCGCACGTAACGCGGCCTGATAGATAAATTCAAGGGTGTCGGCACTGGGTACATCACCGGAAAGTTTCGGGTGGGAATTACGGTTCAACAGTAACGCTTCAGCTTGCATATCAACTCCGGTTATTAACTGAATCTGGGCTCTGTCCAGACCAAAAAGTACGCGCCAGCCTTGTTTGAAAAAACGGTGAATATCGTCAAAAGAGCCTTTATTTAACTACTTTTACAGGCTTTAAACGCACTTCCTGCTCCGCAAAAAAGCCATAGAGATCAACAGGATTACGGGGTATGATGCCCAAACCTGAGTCTTTAAGGAAATCGCGACATGGTTTTGTCCACACTGGCACTTGTAGGCATTATACAGCTCTTCCTGCTGTTAGCGGGCGGTATCTTTTTTCTCTTTTTACACACTCGTTTTCTGAAAAAACAGATCCGTGAACTGCGTGGTGAAACCTCGCCAGAAACTGAGGATGTTCCTCCTCCGATGACAGCAATGACAGAGGGCTCTGAAGCTGCTCCCGAAGAAAACATCAATACCGATCAGGTTGATGCCGGTGAACTTGATCCTGAAAAGGTAACCGGTGAAATCTCAGAATTGCGCAAAATGCTGGATGAGAAGCTCCTGCTGACCGCGAACTTACGCAAACTGATCGAAGCCTTGGAGCAAAATCCGGACTCTGCACCTGAAGTGGCAGAACAGCAGAAAAGCTCTTTGCTGCATCTTGAGGAGTACATCAAGATGAGCCGCAAAGAAGGTGCGGCAGTGGAAGAGAAGATCACTCACTATCGTGAGCAATTAGCTAAAGCCAAGAAACTGCTGAATCGTTATAAAGAGCAGCACGAGCACGATGTAAAACAGATAGAAACGGAACAGAAAACAGACGGCCAGAAAGCTGATTCAGCACCGGAAGCAGCAGTATCTGAAAACACCGACGCACCTAAATCGGAATAGCTTAGTCATCAGGCTCTGTACTCATCTGACACCAAGCGCATCTATCTCAACTTGCAGAATGCTAAAAAGCCGGTGAAACCTCTCATAATGAGCTTGGTTTCATCGGCTTTTTTGTTTCCGCTATTTAAAGCCACGCCTTTCAGAGCGTCACCTTAACCGAACTGAACCCTACTGGCGGACAAAACGTCGGTTTTCCAGATCCGGACGGTTTGAAGAGCGCCACGGGTTAATATCCAGACCACCACGACGGGTGTAACGGGCAACAACCGTCAGCTCTTCCGGCTTGCAGCGTAGGCTCAGATCCACAAACATGCGCTCAACACACTGCTCATGGAAATCGTTATGCTGGCGGAAAGAGATGATATAAGCCAGCAAGCCCGCTTTATCGATCTTCTTACCGGTATAACTGATCTCTACGGTCGCCCAATCCGGCTGACCGGTAACCGGACAGTTGGAACGCAGCAAGTGACTGTACAGCGTCTCTTCAACGATCAGATCACTCTGATTTTTCAGCAGTGCCGGCTCCGGATGGTAGTGGTTTACCTCGATATCCAGACCATCAATACAGCGGCCTTTTGGCTCTACCACCTGCAGTGCAGTCGCACCATCCAGATCATTCAGCTCAACAATCACGGGCGCACCTGCCGCTGCCGACAGATCCTTTTCCAGGGTCGCCTGAAGCTCCTGACGGCCGGATAACTGAGTCTGATTAAAAGAGTTCAGGTACAGCTTAAAGGATTTGGACTCAATAATATTTTCGGAATCCGCAGGAATACGGAATACCGCAACCGCCACTTCCGGTTTGCCCTTGGCATTCAGCCAGGACAGCTCAAATGCGTTCCAGATATCCTGACCGAAGAAAGGCAAACGCCCCGCTTCAGCACCCAGCTGCTCAAGGCCGATCTCGTCACGCTTGGGCTGACGGGGAATCGGAAACAGAAGGCTGGCATCGTACTGATCCACGTACTGAGTTTCTTTACCCAGCTGTGAGGTTTCAGCGCTGGCAGCCTGAGCCTGGCCAGCGTTATCCATAGGGGAATGACTCATCACTTAACTCCGGATTCCTTTACCCTTGTTTAACAGGGTCAGACAAAGGGTAAACATTGCAACAATAAAGAAGGCAACGGCCGACAGGGCATAAACCACATCAATATCCGACACACCCAGAATGCCGTAACGGAAAGTGTTCACCATGTAGAGAATCGGGTTCAACATGGACACACCCTGCCAGAAATCCGGCAGCAGGGAGATGGAGTAAAACACACCGCCCAGATAGGTCAGCGGGGTCAGAATAAAGGTCGGCACGATGGAGATATCATCGAAGCTGCGGGCAAACATGGCGTTCACAAAACCGCCCAGTGCAAACAGAATCGAAGTCATCAGTACCACCAGAATGGTGATGCCTAGATTGTGCAGATGCAGGTCGGTAAAGAAGAGCGACAGCACGGTAACGATAAAACCAACTGTCAGGCCACGGGCAACACCACCCAGCACGAAACCGCTCAGAATGATCCAGTTTGGCGTCGGCGAAACCAGCAGTTCCTCAATACTCTTCTGAAAACGCGCGCCGTAAAAAGACGACACAACGTTAGAGTAAGAGTTAGTGATCACCGACATCATGATCAGACCCGGCACAATAAACTGCATGTAGGTGAAGCCACCCATTTCACCAATCCGGCTGCCGATCAGGTTACCGAAGATGACGAAATAGAGCGTCATCGTGATCGCAGGTGGTAACAGAGTCTGCGCCCAGATGCGGGTAAAGCGATTGATCTCTTTATGGATAATGGTGGTAAACGCAATCCAATATTCCTGAACACTCATTTATGCAGACACCTTATCTTTTTGATCGGATTCCTTGTTTGCAGCATCGTGTTTCTTACGATCCTGCTCCACCAGCTCAACAAACAGCTCTTCCAGACGATTCGACTTGGTACGCATGGAGCTGATACTCACACCCACGGCATTCAGCTGGGCAAACACTTCGTTAAGGTGCTGACCACGCTGCATCACCACTTCAAAACTGTGCTCATCAAGCAGCTGGGTTTCAAAACCTTCGATTTGAGGTGCCTGGGTCAGCGTTTCAGAGGTATCCATAATGAAAACCTCGGTATTCAGTTGCTGCAGCAACGCCTTGATCGTGGTGTTTTTCACGATCTCGCCCTGATCAATAATGGCGATATTGCGGCACAGGCTTTCAGCTTCTTCCAGATAATGGGTGGTAAGGATGATCGTGGTGCCTTCCTCGCGGTTGATCTTCTTGATGAACTCCCACATGGAACGACGCAGTTCGATATCAACCCCCGCCGTCGGCTCATCCAGAATCAAAAGACGAGGCTTATGGATCAGAGCACGGGCGATCATCAAACGGCGCTTCATACCACCGGACAGCATGCGGGCCGCGTTATCGCGCTTATCCCACAGGCCCAGTTCTTTCAGAAACTGCTCGGTACGGGCTTTGGCTTCTTCACGGGGAATACCGTAATAACCCGCCTGGCTGAGGACGATGTCCTTCACTTTCTCAAACTGGTTAAAGTTAAACTCCTGAGGCACAACCCCCAGAAAACGCTTCGCTTTGGAGAAATCTTTATCGATATCGACACCAAAAATAGAAACGCTGCCTTCTGATTTATTTACCAGAGAGCTGACGATACCCAGAGTGGTTGATTTACCTGCACCATTGGGACCTAACAGTGCAAAAAAATCGCCTTGCTCAACATCAAGATCGATCCCTTTCAGGGCGACAAAACCATTAGCGTAGACCTTCTTCAGGCCTCGAATGGACAGTGCCTTAGCAGACTGCCCTTGGCTGGAGTGTGCTTCGGTCATTAAAAACACCTTTTGAAAGATTCAGTGCAGCTGGCAACCAACAAAGTTCGTAGCCAGACAGGATACGGCTTTACCGTATAGAGGATGGCAGAGATATAGGGGCGCTAAGCCCAATTGCAACCATTAGACAAATAAAAGAGTGTTCCCTTAAGAAATAATCCATATACTGCTAATACCCACATAAAAATAGCCAGTATTCATCAGAAAGAGTTAACCGAATAAGTTAAAGGGAACTTCATGTACACCGCTTTCAGGATGACAGCCTTTTGGGCCGCTTTTACGACCCTGCTATTTGTTGTGCTTTCACCTCAGGTCTTTGCATCGACACCAGAGGTAATAACAGGTGTAGAACAACGCTACTCCCTTCTGGAGCCATCAGAAAACAAACGTGATTTTGATACGGTACGGGGTCTTCCTGAAGATCAATGGCAAAGTACGTCAGTTGATGTGCTGAACTTCGCCCTGGATAAGCGTGAGCACTGGCTGAAGATCACTCTAAAAAATGCAGATACTGAGCAGAAGCATCTGACCATTCTTCTGGATCAACCGATTCAGGATTACATCGATTTCTGGTTGGTCGGCAACACAGGCAAACTTCAACAACACTATAAAACCGGTGATCGCCTCCCCTTCAACAGCAGACCAATGGACTTCAGAGGCTTTGCCTTCCCGGTCGAACTCCCGGCCACTTCATCCGTTGACGTTTTCTTTCGCTTCGATACCTACGACGGTCTCTATGAAGCTATCCCCGTTTATATTCAGTCACATGATGAGTTCCGCCAATGGATTATTCAGGACTCCCTCTGGTACGGCTTTTACTATGGCGCACTCACGATACTGCTGGCCTACAACCTGATTATAGGTTTTCTCACCAAAGAGCGTGATTTCTATCTGTACAGCCTGTATCTGGCTACCTTTTTTATCTGGAATCTTTTATTTCGGGGTTATGGTTATCAGCATCTCTGGCCGGATAACCCATGGTTTGCTAACCAGATTCTCTCGATATCTGTCTCCTTTATTTTTATCACGTTAACCGCCTTTACAGCGGTCTTTCTGGATCTGAAAAGGCAAGCCCCCAGACTGCATCGTTTAATTCTTGTTTTAACCGGCCTGCAGTTGGTTCCTATTTTTCTAACCCTTGGCAGCTATTACACCCTGTTTTTCACAACCCTGATGCCGATTGCCTCAATGCACCTGCTGGCCATACTGAGCGCTGCTATCTATCTGTCTTATAAAAAAAGCCAACCCGCCCAGATCTTTACCCTTGCCTGGGGTGTGCTTATCGCCTCTGTTCTGATCTATTTTGCACAGGTTCTCGGAGCGATTCCGGCAAACAGTCTGACCTCAAATATTCTGAATATCGGCTCTTTGATCGAGATGCTGGTACTGGCTTTGGCGATGGTCGATAAGATCAATCAGATGAAACAGGATCAGGCTAAAGCCCTGAAAGCGAATCTTATTATTCAGCAGGAAAACAATATCGAGCTGGAACAGCTGGTCGCGGAAAAAACAGCCCAGCTAACAGCTCTGAACAAACAGCTGGAACACGATGCCATCACAGATGCCTTAACCGGACTCTTCAATCGCAGACGCCTGCCCCGCCTCTACGAAAAAAGACTGGAGCACTGTAGCCAGCACGATGAATTTATCGGCTTTATCCTGCTGGATATTGACCACTTCAAGCAGATTAACGACAAGTTCGGCCACCAGGACGGCGATGAGGTTCTGGTAAAACTGACAGAATGCATGATGGCATTTTGGCTGGAATGGCAAGCAGATCTGTTCCGCTTCGGCGGTGAAGAGTTTGGCATCATTATCTGCCATAAAGACCGGCTATTACTAACTGAGACAATTCAGAGCTTTCAGCACCATATCAGCCAACAAACGCTGCACCACACCCGAAACATCACCATTTCGGTCGGGGCGGTAATTATGCCATCTCAGAATTGCCCGGATCTGGATACAGCAATCGCTGTGGCCGACGGACTGCTCTATGACGCTAAGAATCAGGGAAGGGATCTTTGCCTGATAAAATCCTTAGCAGTACAAGAAACTAGGTAGCTCGTAACGCCCGAAAAGATAACCAACAAGAGTTTTCATGCGTCAAAAACGAAAAAAGCCAGTCGTGTTAACGACTGGCTTTTAGAATTTGGAGCGGGAAACGAGACTCGAACTCGCGACCCCAACCTTGGCAAGGTTGTGCTCTACCAACTGAGCTATTCCCGCAATGGCGTCCCATAGGGGGTTCGAACCCCTGTTACCGCCGTGAAAGGGCGGTGTCCTAGGCCACTAGACGAATGGGACGCAGATGCCATAAAGGCAAACACCTGATAAGTCCGGCAACATGTTTTTCTTCTTTTGAAGCGTAAATTGGAGCGGGAAACGAGACTCGAACTCGCGACCCCAACCTTGGCAAGGTTGTGCTCTACCAACTGAGCTATTCCCGCATCACACTGCTTCAAAGCAGAAAATGGCGTCCCATAGGGGGTTCGAACCCCTGTTACCGCCGTGAAAGGGCGGTGTCCTAGGCCACTAGACGAATGGGACGTATAACATGTTTTAATTCTTTCTAGGCAAACTCTTCATCAGAGTTAAATTGGAGCGGGAAACGAGACTCGAACTCGCGACCCCAACCTTGGCAAGGTTGTGCTCTACCAACTGAGCTATTCCCGCATCGCATGCCTGCTCTGACATCAAAGTCAGAAGAAAGAATGGCGTCCCATAGGGGGTTCGAACCCCTGTTACCGCCGTGAAAGGGCGGTGTCCTAGGCCACTAGACGAATGGGACGCAGCCGATTTTGGTTATTTGAAATTGGAGCGGGAAACGAGACTCGAACTCGCGACCCCAACCTTGGCAAGGTTGTGCTCTACCAACTGAGCTATTCCCGCATCACAATGCTGCAAGCTAAGCTTAACAGCGCAAGATATGGCGTCCCATAGGGGGTTCGAACCCCTGTTACCGCCGTGAAAGGGCGGTGTCCTAGGCCACTAGACGAATGGGACGTGGTCTTGCAAATAACCCCTCATCGAAGGATGGCGCGCATTTTATAGAGCGATTCAAAGGGTGTCAACACCTTTTTTTCTTTTCTTATCAAAAACTTCCGGCACTTTGCTTTGCGGCCTTAACGCAGGTCAAACCCTATAGGAAACAGCCCGTTATAATTCGCACCCTTCGGGATTTTCTCTTATTATTCATCAAGGTGTATAACAAGCGCCTTTTTAAGTTTTAAAGGATCATGCCGATAGGCAATAGATATGAAGGCTTATCTTCATATATAGTGAACACTAGATACATAGTGAAACACTTGTCGGACACCAAAACTACAAAGCTCAGGATAAAGGGAACCTGGAATGTCATCAGTGATCATTCTTGGCGTTGTGCTTTCGTTAGCACTGGGCCTCATTTTTATTGTCTATTCAAAGCAGGCTGCGGAGAAAAAGCGCATCGACCATATCCGCTATCTGCGTTCTTTGGGTGATCGTGCCAGAAACCTGATGTTTCTCATGGAAGAAGTCCCGGCTCACTACCTTGATCAGAATATGCGCATCTTCCTTTCGCGCAGTGTTGTTGAACTCTTCCAGCAACAATATGAAGCAGACCCCGATGATAAAGTTTCCAAGCATCTTGAAAACGCCAAACAGATGCTGGAATTCGCTACCAAGAACAAGAACGTCTCTGTGGTGCCTGTTACCGATATTCAGACCGCAAACAATGTACGTCGTAACCTGAAACTTCTGCACAAACATATCTCCGTACAATACCAGGAGAAAAAAATCTCTCACGGTATGGCTCAGGCCTTTCTGAAACAACTCCGTAAAGCTTTCGCTCAAACCATTATTGAAGTTTATGTTTCTGCTGCTAAGAAATCAGAACGTGAAATGAAGCCCAAAATTGCTGCCATTCACTATCGCCGCGTGATCAGCGAGATGGGCAAAAACAATCAGGGTGGTGATTATACGGATCAGATTCTTGCTACGAAGAAGCGTATTGATGAATTGGAAGAAACTGCAGCTAAACAGGAACAGCAGCAACGTCTTGAAGGACAGCAGAATGGTGACCAGCTGACCAAAGAGTTTGAAAAAATGATGGAAGAAGAGGATCAATGGAAGAAAAAACAGGTCTATGATTGATAAGCTTCTCCAAAAACCTGTAAATGATGTCTCTTACCATGCCTGACAATACCAACAAGCCACTACCTGCCAATGAGCAGGAGTGGCAGCAACAACTCTCCCCGGAACAATACGATATCTGCCGCTGTGGTGGCACCGAGCCTCCTTTCACTGGTCGATATTACAACCATCACGAATCCGGCACTTATCTCTGTGTTTGCTGCAAGACGCCACTTTTTGACTCTGAAACCAAATATGAGTCAGGCAGTGGCTGGCCCAGTTTCTGGCAAGCTATTAGTGACAAAGCAGTTGCTGAACGCACCGACCAAAGCCACGGCATGATACGCACCGAGATCCTCTGCCAACACTGTGATGCACATCTGGGACACGTTTTCCCCGATGGCCCTCAACCAACCGGCCTGCGTTATTGCGTTAACTCCGCCTCTCTGGATTTCGCTCCAGCAGAGATCAAGGAATAACCTCAAGCATTAAACTGCTGATTAAATCTGCCCTCCTTGATATAATTTTTGCCTTTGTTAAGCCGCTTTAGCCCTAAGCTTCAGCGGCTTGTTTTGTTAACAGCGTTACGTTTTCCCGTTCCGCTTCGAGTTCGTTCAGAAAACAGGAGAGCCCCATGGCGATGTTAGGTTGGTATCCGGGACACATGAATAAGGCACGTCGCCAGATCAAAGACGCTCTGCCTGAAATTGATGTCATTATTGAAGTACTGGATGCCAGACTGCCATACTCCAGCGCGAACCCTATGCTGAATGAGTTGCGCGGCAAAAAACCCTGCCTGAAGATTCTTAGCCGTGACGATCTGGCGGATCCTGCGATTACCAAGCGCTGGATTAAACATTTTGAAGAACAGGATGAAACCCGGGCGATTACCGTTACCACCACAGAATCCCGCACCCTGAAACAGATCCCTAAGATCGTTAAAGAGATGGCGGGCCAGGTACGTAAAGACCGGACTGTTCGCGTCATGGTGATGGGTATTCCGAACGTGGGTAAATCGACCCTGATCAACAGCCTTGCTGGCAAAAAGGTCGCCAAGGTCGGTGATGAACCAGCAGTGACCAAACGTCAGCAGAAAATCACCCTGCCATCCGGAATCGCGATTATCGATACACCAGGGGTGCTCTGGCCTCGCATTGAAGATCAGAACAGCGCGTACCGTCTGGCAACCTCCGGGGCGATTCGTAATACCGCTATCGACTATCTGGACATCGCCATGTTTGCTGCCGGAGAGCTGATGGTGCGCTATCCGAAACCACTGGAAACCCGCTACAAGATGAAAGAGCTACCGGAAACACCGGAAGCAGTTCTGGAACTCATTGCCAGCAAGCGTGGCGGTCTGCGCGCCGGTGGAGAAATTGACTGGCACAAAGCCTCTGAAGTTCTGCTGAACGACCTCAGAGGAGGCCACATGGGTCGCCTGTCTCTGGAAGTTCCTGAGGATATTCCGGAGCCTGTGATCGAAGAGGATGATCCGGAAGCGACTGAAGACTAAGCTAGTCCAAACCATCTCAAGGCGTTGCCTACCCTGCTAAAGTAGCCGGTCGAATATTTCTTGAAGTGATATACATCAAGAGATACCACGGCTACTTTCGATACCCTAAGCAGCATTTTACTCAAAGCCTGACGATAAGCTTTTTCAGGCTTCAACACGCAACAAGGTAACAGCCCGCTTATGCCAAACCCTTCTGCCTCCAGCCCGGACACTGATCGTCCGGTGGTCGAACGACGTCAGAACCCGTCGGCCGCAACAGCTCTGGATGAAGCAACCGGCGGACTCTATCGCAAGCTGTCAGAACTCAATCTGTTTGACACCCTGACAAATCGCTACCATTCCGATGACTTTAACGCGGCCCGAAGCGAATACATCCGCACCCGCGTCAATATCCTCAGTATCGTTTTTGCTATTTTTGCCCCTCTCTGGATTCCACTGGATTACCTGCTCTTGGATTCTGAAGATCTGGGCACTATCGCCTTCTATCGACTGATGCTGTTCAGCTCTATGCTGATTCTTCTGCTGGTTAACAACGCTCGCAAGCGCAACCTGCAGCACTCTCTGCTCTGCCTGACTCTGATGATCGCCTTTCCGGCTATCTTCTATACCGCCAGCCTGTTCCAGCTATTAGGGGGAGATGCAGCACTGATCGGTTACAGCTTTATCCCTTTCCTTCTGGTCGCCATGCTTAGTGTTTTCCCTCTGACCATACTGGAAGCCAGTGTACTAGGGGCAGGGCTGATCATCACCCTGCTCTATAACGACTTCTTTGCCGGCACCCTGTTTACACTGGAAGGCTTTAAAGATCTCTGGTTAATCTCGACATTACTTGTGATCGCGCTCTGGGCAAATCAGGCGCAGCTGCACATGCTGCTTCGGCTCTACCGTCAGGCAACCCGTGACCCTCTCACCGGCCTGCTTAACCGCAGAATTATGATGGAACGGGTTAAAGAGCTGAGCAAAAACTGGAAGAAGTCGGAACGCCCTCAGGTCAGTGTATTGATGCTGGATCTGGATCGCTTTAAGCGTATTAACGACACCCATGGCCATCTGACCGGCGACCGGGTACTTCAGGCATTCAGTCAGATCATGAAAGATGAACTGCGCAGCACCGATATTCTGACCCGCTACGGTGGCGAAGAGTTTGCCGCCATTCTTCCTGGTAGCAGTATGGATAATGCTCTGAAAGCCGCAGAACGCATCCGCATGCGCTGCGAGCAATCCTGGGTAACCTCAAAAGATAATGAGCCGGTTCGCTTCACGGTAAGTATTGGCGTGGGTGAACTTCTGCAGGATGAAGGTTTTAATGAAGCCCTTCACAGAGTCGACAACTCACTCTATGAAGCGAAAAAGACAGGCCGTAATAAGGTGGTTCAGGCCAACTGAGCCACCTTAATTCGTCTCACCGGATAACAATCCGGTCAGGAGAAACTATCTCCCCTGCCAGCAAGGGGAACGCTTATTCAGGAAAGCATCAACCCCCTCCTGAGCATCATGAGCCAACATATTCTCCGTCATCACTCGACTACAATAACTGTAAGCCTCGCTTTGACTCATATCTCTCTGCTGGTAGAAAGCCTCTTTACCCACCTTAAGTGTGTAAGATGACTTGGCTGCAATCAGCTGTGCCACCTGATCGACCCTCTCATCAAGCTCGTTGGGCGCAACCGCCTCATTGATCAGCCCGACCTTTTCCGCCTTATCTGCAGACACCATCTCACCGGTGAGCAGCATTGCCATCGCCTGCTTAGGATGTACAGCTCGGGTCAGCGCCACCATAGGTGTCGAACAAAACAGCCCGATATTCACCCCCGGAGTCGCAAACCTGGAATCAGAAGCTGCGTAAGCCAGATCACAGGTCGCTACCAACTGACAGCCCGCCGCAGTGGCAATACCATGAACCTTGGCAATCACAGGCTGGGGAATGGATTGAATCTTCGCCATCAGCTCGGCACAGGTGGCGAAGGTTTCCTGATAGAAAGCCTCCGTAGCGCCCTCTTTCATCTCTTTAAGATCATGCCCGGCGCAGAAGCCCTTCCCACTACCAGCAAGCACGACAACCTTTATCGACTTATCGTCAGCGACACCATTAAGCTCATTAATAAGCGCCTGCATACAGCCCAGTGAAAGAGCGTTATATGCCTTAGGACGGTTAAGGGTAAGATAGCTGACACCTCCACGATCTTCGCGAAGCACCAGATCTTCATATACCACTGATACATCAGACTCCGAGCCTGCATTCTGAGCCATTTGGGGTTGTTCCTTGGACATTGCTACGGTCCTTTTTATTGTTTGAATTAGGTTTATCAGAAAAACAGCATATCACCCCAGTGAAAAAAACCCATAAGTCAGACTATTCATCTATTTATCGGCTTACCAAAGGCCGATAAATTATTTAATATGGTTCGTTTCCAAAAAAATGAGGCAAGCACTGCCCCACCCTATACCCTTACCGCACAACGGAACCCGTATGCAAACCATCAAAAAGTCCACAAAACTGAACAATGTATGTTATGACATCCGTGGACCTGTCCTTGAAGAAGCCAAACGAATGGAAGAGGAAGGTCACCGTATTCTTAAACTGAATATCGGCAACCCGGCCCCATTCGGCTTTGAGGCACCGGAAGAGATTCTGCAGGATGTACTCTATAACCTGCCCAATGCCCAGGGCTACTGCGAATCCAAAGGTTTGTACTCGGCCCGTAAGGCGGTGATGCAGGAGTGTCAGCGCAAAAAAATCGACAACGTATCTATCGAAGATATCTATCTGGGTAACGGGGTCAGCGAGCTGATCGCCATGGCCACTCAGGGTCTTCTGAATGATGATGACGAGCTGCTGATTCCGGCACCGGATTACCCGCTTTGGACAGCAGCGACCCGACTGGCTGGCGGCAAAGCGGTTCACTACATCTGCGATGAGCAGTCCGACTGGTATCCGGATATCAATGATATCCGCAGCAAGATCACAGAGCGCACCAAAGGCATTGTGATCATTAACCCGAACAACCCAACCGGTGCTCTGTATCCGGAATCTCTGCTGCAAGAGATTATCGAGGTTGCCCGGGAACACAATCTGGTGGTTCTGGCCGATGAGATCTACGACAAGATTCTTTACGACGGAGAAGTTCACACCTCCATCGCAAGCCTTGCTGATGATGTACTCTTCCTGACCTTTAACGGCCTGTCGAAGTCTTACCGTGTGGCAGGCTTCCGCTCCGGCTGGATGATCGTCAGCGGTAACAAGCATAAAGCGACAGACTTTATTGAAGGTCTGAATATGCTGTCTTCCATGCGTCTGTGCGCCAACGTACCGGCTCAGCATGCAGTTCAGACCGCTCTTGGCGGTTACCAGAGCATTAACGACCTGATTCTTCCCGGCGGTCGCCTGAAAGAGCAGCGTGATCTGGCCTGGGAGATGCTGGACAATATTCCGGGTATCAGCTGCGTTAAGCCTAAGGGCGCGCTTTATCTGTTCCCGAAACTGGATGTGAAACGCTTCAACATCCATGATGATGAAAAGTTCGCCTACGACCTGCTGAAACAGGAGAAGATGTTGGTGGTTCAGGGCACCGCCTTTAACTGGCCGGAGCCGGATCACTTCCGCATTGTCTCCCTGCCTTATGTCGACCAGTTAGAAGATGCGATTAACCGCATCGCCCGCTTCCTGAGCAAATACAGCCAGTAACGGCTGTAAAACCGGAAGTTCGAAATGCCCCGCAATGTCCGGGGCATTTTTTTAAACTTTTTTCGTTTATTGGGGAACTTTCACGGAACCAAAAAATTTGACCGTTATCAAATGGTCACCTTATTGGATCACAATGACGAAAACATACCGGTTTCAGGTCAGCGAACAGAGAAAACAGCGCCAGCCCTTGTAAGCGGATATGTTCAGCCCAATTAAAAAGGTATCAGATTAACTTGATGGAGAATTCGCAAACATGATGCGTATCGGACTATTCCTTTTAACGAACCTGGCTGTGCTTGTTATTGCAGGTATCGCCCTTAGCGTACTGGGGGTAGGCAGTTATCGCGAAGGCGGTGGCCTTAACCTGACCAGCCTGCTGATCTTCTGTGCTGTGTTCGGTTTTACCGGCTCACTGGTCTCTCTGTTTATGTCGAAAAGCATTGCCAAAATGAGTACCCGTACTCAGGTGATCGATCAGCCTCGTAACGAAACAGAAGCCTGGCTGCTGCAAACAGTGGCTGAGCTGTCCCAGAAAGCCGGCATCAAAATGCCGACAGTGGGTATCTTCCCGGCGATGGAATCTAATGCCTTCGCGACCGGTTGGAACAAAAACGATGCTCTGGTTTCGGTAAGTGCTGGTCTGCTGCAGCGTATGAGTCCTGATGAAGTACGTGCGGTTCTGGCTCACGAAATCGGCCACGTAGCGAACGGTGACATGGTGACTCTGGCTCTGATTCAGGGTGTAGTAAACACCTTCGTTATGTTTGTAACCCGTGTAGTGGTTTACGCTATTGACCAGTTCACTGCCGATGAAAACGGTGAAGGTGGTCTGGGTTGGGTTGCCGAAATGGTTCTGACCATCATTCTGGACATCCTGTTCGGTATTCTGGCTTCTGCTGTTGTGGCCTGGTTCAGCCGTCAACGTGAGTTCCGTGCGGATCATGCCGGTGCAACTTTGGCGGATCGTCAGGCGATGATCTCGGCTCTGCAACGCCTGAAAGCAGAATCCGGTGAAGAAAGCATGATGCGTGGCTCTATGACCGCTCTGGGTATCTCAGGCGGTAAGATGTCTGCCATGTTTGCTTCTCACCCTCCACTGGATGAGCGTATCGAAGCCCTGCAGCGCGGTCGTTAATCACAACGGCTTTGCTCCAGCAGAACACCAAAAACCGGCCCCCGTGGCCGGTTTTTTCGTTACGGAAAACGCAGAAATCCCACCTTTGGTAACACAAATAAGCATCCACAATATTACGAATTCCGTATAATCATTGAATCCGGTGTTGAAAATACATCTATAAAACCCTACTCAGAAAAAGGCTTTTCTATGCCCCCCAGTGCTCTGCCAGACAAACTTCTGCCCCCCAATGAGACGGAACGCCTGCAGCATCTGCATGATCTGGCCATTCTAGACACAGGCCGGGATCCGGGCTTTGATCGTCTGACAGAACTGGCAAGAGACCTTTTCGATGTGCCAGTGGCGCTGGTTTCTCTGGTGGATCAGAACCGTCAGTGGTTCAAAGCAGAACAGGGGTTTAACAGCTGCGAAACCCACAGGGATATCTCCTTCTGCTCCCATGCGGTCTATCACGGTGAAAACCTGATTATTCCGGACACCCTGAAAGATGAACGCTTTCGGGATAATCCTCTGGTAACTGGCGAGCACGCTATCCGCTTTTATGCCGGTATTCCCATCAGTATTCGTGACGGCCTGCACCTCGGCAGTTTCTGTATTCTCGGTACTCAGCCCAAAGAACTTTCCGCTCAGGAGCTGATCCGCCTTGAGCAGCTTGCCCGGCAGGCAGAGGAACTGATTCGCCTGCATCAACAGAGAGTTGCCCTTGAACGGGAAAAGAATGAAGTCGATATCAGCCGGGCCCGCTACCGCGCCATTGTCGATTCCGCGGCTGCAGGGATCATCCGCATCAACCACTGCGGTACCATTCTTGAAGTTAATCCCTTCGCCCAGGAGCTGCTGAACTACAGCGAAGAAGAACTCAAAGGCAAAAACGTAAAAGTGATTATGCCGGCTCCCTGGGCAAAGGAGCACGATGACTACCTGCGTCGTTTTATGCACAGCGGACAGGCCAAAATTATTGGTAAGGGCCGAGAAGTTGAAGCCCGCCGTAAAGATGGCACTCAGATCCCGATCCATCTGGGAGTCAGTGAAGTCCACAGCAATCAGCCCAATGAACGTCAGTTTATCGGCATCCTGTCTGACCTTAGGGATGTGCGTGCCGCTCAGCATGCCGAGCAGCAGGAAAAAACCCTGTTAAAAATTCTGCATCAGGGTCTGACTGACTATCAGGCCTTACTGTCTCAGGACAAGCTCTGGGCCTTCCTGATGGAAGCCCTCAAAGAGCTGACCGACAGTGACTATGCCTTTATCGGTGAGGTACTGACCATTGAAGGCAAGAAAGCACTCAAGCTGCATGCGATTACCGACCTGTCCTGGAGCGAGGAATCCAAGCAGCTGATGCAGCGTCTGGTGGCTGGCGATATGCTGTTGACCAATCCGGACACCCTGATCGGACAAGTTTTTGCCGGTGAGAAACTCATTATCAATAACCAGATGCAGGACCGATATGGCAACAGTCACCTGCCACCGGGGCACCCGGAACTCTATCGCTATATGGGCGTACCCATTTTCGATCAGGATGAAGTGATCGGCATGTTTGCCATTGCAAACTCCGAGGAAGATTATCATCCTGAACTGGCCGAATGGCTGAACCCCTTCACCAGTACCTGTGCCCTGCTGATTCGACTTTATCGCCAGATGCATGAACGAGAGCAGATTAACGAGCAGCTTCGTCAGGCAAGAGATGCCGCGCAACACGCCAGTCAGGCGAAAAGTGAGTTCCTCTCCTCCATGAGCCATGAGCTACGCACTCCCATGAATGCGATTCTGGGCTTTGCGCAACTGCTGCAATCCGGTAAACACCCCCTCACCGACCGTCAGCAGCGCCACGTCAAACAGATCTATAAGAGTGGTCAGCACCTACTCACCCTGATCAACGATGTACTGGATCTGGCCCGTATCGAAGCCGGACGTATCAGTGTCTCTCTGGAATCCCTGAATGTTCAGGAGATGATGCAGGATGCCCTGGAAGGTCTGCAGCCGATCGCAGACCAGTACCAGATTAAACTGCATCCGCTGGACAACAATACCCGTAACCTTTGGGTGGTAGCGGACTATACCCGCTGTCAGCAAGTGCTGATCAATCTGGTTACCAATGCGATCAAATACAATCGTACAGAGGGCGAAGTCTTTATCCGCTGCTCGCTGCAGAAAACATCTGCTAACGATATGTTGCGTATTGAGGTAGAAGACACAGGCTCCGGCATTTCCACCGACCAACTCAGCCAGCTCTTTCAGCCATTCAGCCGTTTAGGGGCTGAAAACTCTGCTATCGAAGGCACGGGTATCGGTCTGGCTTTAAGCCGGGAATTGGTGGAGCTGATGCAGGGTGAGATCGGCGTTGAAAGCGAAGAGCATAAAGGTAGCTGTTTCTGGTTTACCTTGCCGCTGTCAGCAGAGCACGACAGCGAACACCAGTTAACAGAAGATACGCCCGAAGCGCAGGAAGGCTGTCGTCATCTGCTCTATGTGGAAGACAATCCGGCGAATCAGCGCCTGCTGCAGGCCTTTGTCGACGAACTTGCGGAATATCGTCTGACCCTTGCAGCATCGGCGGAACTGGCTCTTGAAATTGCAGCCTCGGATACACCGGATCTGATTCTGATGGATCTGGATCTGCCCGGCATCAGCGGGCATCAGGCACAGCAGATGCTGTCCCGAAATCCCCTGACCCGAAACATTCCCGTTATCGCTGTTTCTGCTTCAGGCACAGACCATGGGCGAACGGAACTCCTGAAGGCAGGCTTTGTCGATTATCTGAATAAACCGCTGGATCTGGGCGCTCTGCATCAGGTCCTGCAGGCTCAACTGGAGCACTAATATGGACAGCCAAAGCTCATTGAATACTGAAGCCGACATCCTGATCCTCGACGACAATGAAGTAAATGTCGATCTTCTCGCCAGCCTGCTGGAAGACGAGGGTTTTACTCAGGTCGAGTGTATGACAGACCCGCGCCAGCTGATGCCTCGAGTGGCGCAAAAACAGCCGGATCTGATCTTTCTTGATATCCGCATGCCCCATATCTCAGGTCTGGAGCTACTGGAACAGCTAAGAGAAAGTCTTGGAGATAACCTGCCTGCGGTTATTATTCTGACGGCCAACACCGATCAGACTACCCGCTATCAGGCTCTGGAGTTGGGTGCCCGTGATTTCCTCACCAAGCCGTTTGATAATCAGGAAGTTCTGCGCCGACTGGAAAATATCCTGCAGGAGCACCTGAGGCTGCAACAGCAGATGTTTCGTGCCGATGAGCTGGAATCCCTTGTCGCTGAACGTACCTGCGAGCTAAAACGCATGGCGGTGGAAGATCCCTTAACCGGCCTACCTAACCGAACCGGTTTACTAAGCCAGCTGCAGGAACAGATCGAAAAAGATCAGAAGCTTCTGATTTACTTCTTCGCGGTAGATGGCCTTGATGAGATGGCACGTCTGCACGGCCTTGAAGTGGCCGAAAATCTGGCATTGGCTTTAAAAGATCGCGCCCTGAAACATCGTCAGGAAGGCGATATTCTGGGTCTCTGGAGTAGCACAGAATGGGTGTTGGCGCGCCGGACTCAGATTGAAGGGCAACCGAGCTGCGATCAGCTAGCAGATCGCGTACTGCCGTTGCTGGGGACCGTGCGTCAGCCTATCGATTATCAGGAGTTTCGTCTGCGACTGAACGCCCGTGCCGGTATAAGCACCTCAGATCAAAGCCGAAGTGCTGAAAACCTGATTCGTCTGGCCGCATTGGCTGTACCTGAAACACCCAATAGCTGGCGAGATTACACGCCAGAGCTTGAGTCCCAGCTGCAGCGCAAACTCACCCTGCAGGAAGCCCTGAACCATGCGGCAGAGCGCGGCGAGCTGGAACTGTATTTTCAGCCAAAGATCAGCCTGCCTAACGAAGAATGCCTGAGTGCGGAAGCACTTTTGCGCTGGTCACACCCAACTCTTGGGCGTATCTCTCCGGTTGAGTTTATTCCGCTGGCGGAGAAAACCGGCCAGATTCTTGATATCGGGCATTGGGTACTGGATGCGAGCTGTCGCCAGCTGAAGCAGTGGCGGGATCAACAACAGGTGCCAGAGAATTTTATGCTCGCGGTTAACGTCGCCAGCCAGCAGCTGACGCAGCAGGATTTCGCCCGTACCTGTCTGAAGATTTTAAATCAGTATGAGCTTCCTGCTTCCGTACTAGAGATCGAAGTTACCGAATCCGGTCTGATGGATGATATGGCAGAAGCCCTACTACAACTGCGCCAACTGGCCGATGCCGGTATTTCTATCGCCATTGATGACTTTGGTACCGGTTATTCCTCAATGGCATATCTGAAAGATATGCCGGTTTCTGTCCTTAAGATCGACCGGGCTTTTATTAAGGATATGCACGAAAACACCAAGGACAAAAAACTGGTCGAGACCGTTATGCAGTTGTGTGAAAACTTCGGTTTTATCACAGTGGCAGAAGGGGTGGAGAATGAAGAGCAACTGGAAATTCTGAAACAGCTTAACTGCGAACTGATTCAGGGCTACTACTACTCACCGCCCCTGACCGGAAAAGCTCTGCTGCAGTATGTCAGTGCGATCAACGCCTGATCGCAGTATTTCTTATCCGTGCTAAACAAATCCCGGCCGCACTAAAACAAAATGCCCGCTACCTGCTTGCTGATACGCAAGACCGGTAGCGGGCATTTTTTTATTCAGTCTGTAGCCGGTCCGGATATCGTCGGCTTACTTACCCAGACGAACGGAGAAACCAAACTTCTCCAGCTGATCACCCAGTTTCTTCTGGCTAGTTTTCAGCTGCACTTTCAAAGTATGGAATTCGCGGCGCACCGGATAAGTACGGCGCAACTCATCAAAAGCTTTCCCCAGGGTAATACCTTTCTTATGAGCCTTAGTGAAAGCCCGGCGCATCGCCATATCATCGTTACGAACATCGTAACAGGCTCGGATTGCAGTCAGCGTAGACTGCCAGCGGTGTGCCTGATTGGAGAAAGAGAGTTTACGCAGTGGCGGCTCAGGAATCAGCTGTCCGAGCTTCTTCCGGGCAGGCAGACCAAAATGCTGACATACCGAGACATAAACCATCTCAGTGCCCCCCAGCTTGCCATCAAGGCTGTAACCGGCAATATGCGGTGTGCCCACATCCACCAGTTCCAGCAGTTCATGATCAATATTCGGCTCTGACTCCCAGACATCCAGAACCGTGTAAAGGTCGCCTTTCTCCTGCAGACGGGCTTTCAGCGCCTGTGTATCGATTGCAGCACCACGGCCACTGTTGATCAGAACGGTATCTGGCTTCAGCTTGTTAATACGGGCTTCATTCAGCAGGTGCAGGGTCGGATGAGGGCCCTGTTTAATCAGCGGAGTATGCATGCTGATGATATCGGCCTGTTCCAGCAGCTCATCCAGATCAGTGAAACCTTCTTCGCCTTCCGCTTCAGCCCTTGGAGGGTCATTGACCAGAACATTAATACCGATCTCTTCCAAACGCTCTTTCAGGCGACCACCGACGTTACCTGCACCGATGATACCGATGGTTTTCTCTTTCAGGATAAAGTCTTCCTGATCAGAAAGCAGCGAGAGCACGCTTAACACATACTCCACGACAGAGTTGGCATTACAGCCAGGCGCATTGGCAAAGCCGATATTATTGGCCGTCAGATAATCCTGATCGATATGGTCACAACCGATGGTGGCGGTGGCAACAAAACGTACCTTGGTGCCATCCAGCAGTTCCTGATTAACATTGGTGATAGAGCGCACAAGCAGCACATCGGCCTTCTGAATCTGCTCCCGGGTCATGGAGCGTCCCGGCAGGGTTTCAATAGAGCCCAGCTCGGAGAAAAACTCCTGAACAAGGGGGATATTTTCATCGGCAATAATGTGCATCGGTTTTCCTCTGTTCTTATTCAGCCCTTTTTTACAGTTAATCGCTTCTGCGATGGAAAGGGCTTTTCATATCAACACTTTACAAATGCGTGGGATTCAGGCTCAATTCCTGCCAGTGGTCATAAATGGCTTATTAAAGACCACGTATCTGCTTAAATCAGGTACTTACTGGTACACTTTAATGGGTACACAACAGGGACTACGATCAGGTGATAAAACCTGAAGAAGTAGTTGGGAATCATATCAGTCCGCAGGAGTTGCACAAGTGATTGTTCGCTGGCAAAACGAACATGATTACTGTCTGGTTCATATCCATCAGGATATGTTCGGCGACTGGCTATTGACCAAAGCCTGGGGACAGATTGGCACCCAGTTTGGTGGACTGACCCATTCTCTGATGGAATCTTATGATGAAGCGGTAACCCTGATGGAAAGCATCGGTACCGTTCAGGAAAGCCGGGGTATGAAGCGGGTACTGCAGCTGGATGACAGCGAAGAAGCTGCGGATCTGTTTTCAGACCTGATGAAAGCCGGCGAACTGCCTACCGGCTAACACGTCTCCGCAAGCCTTTTGAGTATCAGGCTGCCGCCAGCTCAAGATAAGCCTCGGCGGCTTGGCTATCAAATGGCCAGCCCAGTTCTTCTTCCCGATTTTCCAGTCGAATCACAGGAATCCGAATTCCGTATTTTTCCACCAGAGCTTCCGATTCACTGATTTCCACCAGCTTAAGCTCAATGCCTTTTTCCGCTACTAACGGATGTACAATCGCCAGCGCCTGCTCGCACAGATGACAGCCCAGCGTGGTGTAAAGATTTAACACCTGACTCATCGTTTTTCCTCAATCTAATAGTTGTTGAGATCTAATGGTTGTTGAGACCTAATGGTTGTTGAGACCTAATGGTTGTTGAGACCTAATGGTTGTTGAGACCTAATGGCCGTTGGGATGGTCGCTATTCCGATAGCAAACAGCCTGCAGTTGCAGGCTGTTTGTACTCTCTTATATCACCGCTGATCAGTCGAAATAGCGGATCTCATAACACTGGTGAATCTTCTGGTTTCGGGCAAAGTCCGTTGGCACCGATTCTTTAGAAATATCCTGCACATCAAACTCTTCCAGAATGGATTCATCCATTTTAAAACTGCGCAGGTTATTGGAGAAGATCAGAGCACCACCCGGAGCCACAACCCGCATCGCATCACGGATCATACGCCCATGATCGCGCTGGATATCCAGCACATCCTTCATCCGCTTGGAGTTGGAGAAGGTTGGCGGATCCATAAAGATCAGATCAAACAGGCGGGTATTTTCCTGCAGCCACTGCTTGCAGTCCGCCTGAATGAATTCATGCTCTTCACCGTAAAAACCGTTCAGACGCATGTTCTTTTTGCCCCAGTCCAGATAGGTATTGGACAGGTCAACACTGACCGTACTGCGGGCACCACCCACAGCAGCGTGAACCGTAGCCGTTGCGGTGTAACAGAACAAATTCAGCACACGCAGGTCTTTGGACTGCTCGCCGATGTAAGTACGAATCGGGCGGTGATCCAGAAACAGACCGGTATCCAGATAATCTTCCAGATTGACCAGCAATTTGCATGGCCCTTCGGTGACGGTCATCATCTCGCGCTTTTTACCCAGTTTTTCGTACTGAGCACGCCCAGACTGACGTTTACGCTGTTTCAGGTGAATGTTGGACGGGCTGATATCAAACACCGCTGGTAACACCTGCAGCACATCCATCAGACGACGTTCCGCTTTAGCCGGATCAATTGTCTTAGGTGGCGCGTATTCCTGAACGTGCAGATGATCGCCATAGACATCAACAGCAACGGCATATTCCGGAATATCAGAGTCGTAAGCGCGGTAGCACTCGACCTTCTCTTTTTTCAGCCACTTCTTCAGATTCTTCAGGTTTTTACGTACCCGGTTGGCGAACATACGGCCGCCTTCACTCCAGGTGGTTTCATCCCGCATCAGTTCTTCGGTGCTTTGAGTTGGCTTCGCCGGACGCTCTTTCTGATCCGAGTCTGCCGCCACCGCAAACAACAGCAACTTACACGGCAGCGCGCCGTTAAACATGTTGTACTGCTTATGACTGCGCAGCCCCATCTTGTGGCACAGATCACCGTTGCCGGTAAAGACAGAAACCTGCCAGCCTGGGAAAGACTCCTTCAGGCGATCACCCAGATGACGGTACAGGTGAATCAGAGACGGCATATCACTGATACGCTCACCGTAAGGCGGGTTAGTCGCCACAAGACCCGCCTCCAGATTACCGGCGTGGGTTGGCTGAACAAAATAGGCCAGCTCTTTTTTGGTGACGTTTACAATCTTATCCAGACCTGCACGACGGATATTCTTCTGTGCTGCAACCAGTGCTTTACCGCTGGCATCATAGCCATAAATCAGGCCCTTCCAGCGGCTACGGCCGAGAGAAGCACGGGCTTCTGCTTCATGCTCAATTTCGCGCCAGAGATCAAAGTCGTGCTGCTTCCAGGTGAAGAAACCGAAGTGACTGCGGTTCAGACCCGGAGCCTGATCCATCGCGATCAGCGCACCTTCAATCAGCAGGGTACCGGAACCACACATAGGATCGATCAGAGGTTTACCCTCTTTCGCCAGAGCAGGCCAGCCGGAACGAATCAGAATCGCTGCCG
This sequence comes from Oceanospirillum sanctuarii, assembly GCF_002150805.1. Classification (GTDB taxonomy): domain Bacteria; phylum Pseudomonadota; class Gammaproteobacteria; order Pseudomonadales; family Halomonadaceae; genus Oceanospirillum; species Oceanospirillum sanctuarii. Next base: position 104,187 of record NZ_MTBA01000007.1, on the reverse strand, counting down.
CCAGGTTCTCTTTCAGAGGTGCCATAGCACCATCCAAACGGTAGCCACGTTGATGCAGACTGCTGCCGGACAGATCCAGACTCAGCACCACTTCACCACGGTTCAGACGCGCGTTAACCCGCATCGACGGACGCTCTTTATCCACCGAATGACGGAAACCGGTTTTCTCTTTCAGCTGATCAACAATGGCATCTTTAACCCGTTGCGCCGCAAAGTGGGTATTGCGAATCTCTCGGTTACTACCGGTGAAATCCACCGCCAGCGTACCCTGATCCTGCATGTGCTCCTGCCAGTTCACCCACTGAACCGTGTCATACAGTTCATCAGCGGTTTCCGCAGGGCCGGTATAAAGACGGAGCAGCACCCGGTTTGCCAGACGTGACCACAGGCAGAGGCGATAGGCCACTTCCAGCGTTGCCCGACACTCAACACCAGCCACTTTTTCCTTAACATTCTCTGCACCCAGTTCTGCACATTCCTGTGCTAACAGGCCTTCAAGGCTTTTCGGACAGGTTAAAAAAAGATCTAGTAACGCCATTATTTCCCAGCCAATTCAACAGGCTAACTTTATTAGCATGTTTCGTTATTCCTGCCCCGACTAAGCAGCAGCAGGATTATGAAAAAAAGGTGTTCGACAAAGTATGACAATTCAACTACAACTTAACTGTTGTCGCACATCTTGCGCAAACGTCTAAAGACTTATATGTCGAAAAACAAGAGTGAACTCTAAACCCCTAAACAGGTCTTTGACAGTACAGACTCTTTTAAAAGATTTTTCCAAGATTCTGTACCTAACATCAGACCGGAGGTTAAAGAAACCTGATGTAATTTCAGATTCCGAAGGAAACTGAAGCCAGACCTGAAAAAAACGGCATCCAAGTGCCACAGGACTTTACATTTAGGGAGCGTTTGCCAGAGGCCGTACACATCGGCCCACCGTATAACCTCGAACAGAGCGACGGTGTCCCGGCAAACTCCACAGATAGCTACGAGGCGTTACTCACTATGAAAAGACAAAAAAGAGACCCTGCCCAACGAGCTTTTTTACGTGGTTACCAAGCGGGCGTATCCGGAAAATCCCGTGATCTTTGCCCAAATAACAACATAGATACCCGACAATATTGGATGAGCGGATGGCGAGAAGGCCGCGCTGATTCCTGGGCGGGTATGACAGGCGTCTCAGGGATCCACAAGAACCCAGCAGTACTGTCTTAAACTGTTTCTGATCGCTGATAAGTCGACGGGCTCATCAGGATCATATCCCTCAAAATTCTAAGGCTCGCAAATGCGAGCCTTTTTAATACCTGCCAGTAAAGTCAGAAAGCCTTACTTACGGGACGCCTGAAGCGCTGCAACCGCTTCAGCAGCCTCTTTCACAAGCTTAGGACCCTGATAGATAAAGCCGGTATAAACCTGAACCAGACTCGCACCCGCTTCGATTTTTTCACAGGCAGCTTCAGCGCTATCAATACCGCCAACACCGATAATCGGCAGCTCACCTTGCAGGGTTTCCGCCAGCACTTTAATCACGTGTGTGGACTTATCACGCACCGGCTTACCACTCAGGCCACCCGCTTCATCAGCATTATCCAGTCCCAGAACCGCATCACGATCCAGGGTGGTATTGGTAGCAATGACCGCATCCATTTTCTGATTACGGATATTGTCTGCCACCATGCGGATCTCTTCATCGGTCATATCCGGCGCAATTTTAACGGCGATCGGTACATAACGCTGATGCTGTTCAGCCAGACGGGTCTGCTCTTCTTTCAGAGAGCGCAGCAGCGCTTCCAGAGTTTCACCAAACTGCAGGGTACGCAGCCCCGGAGTATTAGGAGAAGAGATGTTTACCGTCACATAGTCTGCGTGTGGATAAACTTCCTTCAGGCAGTACAGGTAATCTTTTTCAGCATCTTCCACTGAAGTGGTCAGGTTCTTACCGATGTTGATACCAACAATACCCTGAAACTTACGCTGCTTAACCTGCTCAACCAGGTGGTGCACACCTTTGTTGTTGAAGCCCATACGGTTGATGATGGCGTCTTTCTCCGGAATTCGGAACAGACGAGGCTTGTCGTTACCCGGCTGAGGCTTAGGGGTAACCGTGCCCACTTCGACAAAACCAAAACCCAGCGTACCCAGCGCATCCAGATAATCCGCATTTTTATCCAGCCCCGCAGCCATACCTACAGCATTCGGGAAGGTAATACCCATCACTTCAACCGGAGCCTGAACCGGCTTGGCCACAAATGGAGATAATACGCCCAGACGATTGGCGGCATTCAGGCCATCCAAAGCCAGTTCATGGGCCGTTTCACCAGAAAAACGGAACAGAATATTGCGCGCTAAACCGTACATGACAGGACTCCCGAAAGCGATGCATCAAAGCGGATGAAAAACGGCCGGATTATACGCTGACAGCACACTAAAAGCATTAACGGCAAAGTGGTTAAAAGGTGTGAAAGGCGAATGAGGAGTAAAACAAGCAGCACAAACAAAAAAGGGCAGCCCTTTCAGGCTACCCTTTCTATGCTCTGGAATTTATTACCGGCTCCGAACTTTACCCTGAAACGACCATGTATCCCCTGATGGGTGACAAACGGCCGCAACACGGAGGCGGGTAACTGAATCCGCCTGCCGAGGGTATCGTAGGCGATTACGCCAGTGGCGTAACCGCGGTAATACTCCAGATATTTTTCAGCACTTAAGCTTAGTGAAATGATGACTTCCTGCATGGGGGCATATTATGCCTCCATTTGCATCTGTGCCAAGTCAAACAGCTCACGCATCGCTACCGAGTAGATCGGGAAGTCAGCTTTGTTGCCAGACTCGATCTCACGCAGAATAGTCTGCCAGCGGTTAACCTGATGCTGGTGACGCTTCATCCACTGAGTCACACGACCTTCAACTTCCAGTGCACCGTCTTCCATCTGAATCACACTGATCGCCAGAGCGCGGCTCTGCCAATCCAGATCGTCACGGAAGGTTTCACGGGCCAGAGCTTCCCAGCTGTCGTGAACGTGCAGTTGAGTGATCTTCTGGCTGATCCACTGCAGATCCAGCTGATGACCCAGTTCGAAGTACACTTCAGCAACGCGCTGCAGTTTCTCACCGGTTGCGCGCTCTGCTTCAACAATACCCAGCAGAGAGTACAGACCGGAGGTTGCCGCAACCTGATCCGCCAGCGCTTCAGGAACACCTTTGCTGATCAGTTCTTCACGACGCTTGTTCCAGTTCTCCAGCTGCGCACCACGCAGACGCTCACCGATACCTTCGCTCAGCATGCGTACTTTCGGCTCGTACAGTTCGATCACATCACGTACCGGCAGGTTCGCCAGATGCGGACGCAGGAACCAACGGGTTGCACGGCGGATCAGACGCATCAGTTCCAGCATCATGTCGTACTGAACCGAGCTGTCTACGCGGTTATCCAGCTGCTCGATCTGTTTCCACAGGTTGTGGATACCGAACACTTCACGGGTTACCACGTAAGCACGTGCAATCTCAGCAGCTTCTGCACCGGAAGAGTCGATCAGACGGTGAATGAAGGCGATACCGCCGTAATCCACCAGATCGTTCGCCAGCTGAGTCGAAACGATTTCACGCTTCAGACGGTGGTTGTACATCGCCGGCTTGTACTTCTCGACCAGAACCTGAGGGAAGGCACGCTCCACTTCACGCTCGATAAAGCTGTCATCCGGTACTTCAGTCGCCAGCAGCGCCTGTTTCAGATCAGACTTCGCGTAAGAGATGAGTACAGACAGCTCTGCACGGGTCAAACCTTCGCCCTGATTGAAACGCTCCAGCAGCTCATCATCACCCGGGATAAATTCCAGCTCACGGTTCAGTTTGCCTTCACTTTCCAGCGCGTTGATAAAGCGACGGAACTGGCCGATGCCTTCTTTCGCCATAATCTTAGCCAAGCTCAGCGCCTGAGACTGGCTGTAGTTGTTCTTCAGAACCAGATCACCAACTTCTTCGGTCATCGCTTCCAGCAGCTGGTTACGCTGCTTCTCGGTCATATCACCCTGCTCAACCAGTTCAGCCAGCAGAATCTTGATATTTACCTCGTGGTCGGAACAGTCCACACCACCTGCGTTATCGATAAAGTCAGTGTTGGATGCACCGCCATGCAGACCGTATTCGATACGGGCACGCTGAGTCACACCCAGGTTACCACCCTCACCCAGTACACGGGCACGCATCTGGTTACCGTTGATACGCAGGCCATCATTCGCCTTATCACCAGCATCCGCATGGGTTTCGCTGGTCGCTTTCACGTAAGTACCGATACCACCGTTCCAGACCAGATCAACCGGTGCTTTCAGAACCGCAGAGATCAGATCGTTTGGTGACAGGTGATCTTCCTGAATATCAAAACGCTCTTTCATCTGAGGCGTGATCACGATGGACTTCGCCGAACGGGCAAAGATACCGCCGCCTTCAGAGATCAGTTTTGCGTTGTAGTCTGCCCAGCTGGAGCGTGGCAGATCAAACATACGCTTACGCTCACGGAAGCTGCTCAGAGCATCCGGATTCGGATCAACGAAGATGTGCAGGTGGTTAAAGGCACAAACCAGCTGAATATGCTCAGACAGCAGCATGCCGTTACCGAATACGTCACCGCTCATATCACCGATACCCACAACGGTGAAGTCTTCGTTCTGTACATCATGACCGAATTCACGGAAGTGACGCTGTACAGAAACCCACGCACCACGGGCAGTAATACCCATTTTCTTGTGGTCGTAACCGTTAGCACCACCGGATGCGAACGCATCTTTCAGCCAGAAACCGTGCTCTTCAGAGATGCTGTTAGCGATATCGGAGAAGGTCGCAGTACCTTTATCCGCAGCAACAACCAGGTACGGATCGTCTTCATCGTGACGCACAACCTGCTTGGGTGGAACCACGTCACCGTCAACCAGGTTATCGGTCACATCCAGCAGAGCGTTGATAAAGGTTTTATAGCAAGCGATACCTTCCTGCAGGATATCGTCACGATCACCACTGGCCGGAGGACACTTACTGACGAAACCACCTTTCGCACCCACAGGCACGATCACAGAGTTCTTAACCTGCTGGGCTTTAACCAGACCCAGAACTTCAGTACGGAAGTCTTCGTGACGGTCAGACCAACGCAGACCACCACGGGCCACTTTACCGCCACGCAGGTGAACACCTTCCACCCGTGGAGAGTATACGAAGATCTCGAACATAGGACGCGGCAGCGGTACATCCGGAATCTGCTTGGTATCCAGCTTGAAGGAAACGTAGGACTTGATGCCGCCTTCGTTATCCAGCTGGTAGAAGTTAGTACGCAGGGTCGCCAGCATCAGCTGCATGTAGCGACGCAGAATCATATCTTCAGTCAGAGACTGAACCTGATCCAGAGACTCTTTGATGCGGTTAACCAGAGCTTCCTGAGCCGCATCGGTATAAGTCGCCGTCGGATCAAAGCGCAGGGTGAACAGCTCAAGCAGCATGCTGGTGATATCAGCGTGGTTGCCCAGAGTGGTTGCGATATAGCCCTGATCGAAGCTGAAACGAATCTGCTTCATGTACTTAGCGTAAGCACGCAGAACCGTTACCTGACGCCAGTTCAGACGGGAAGTCAGTACCAGACGGTTAAAGCTGTCGTTTTCTGCAGAACCGTTCCAGATCTGTTCAAAGGCTTCCTGGAAAACATCACGAACTTCAACCAGAGGTGCATCCAGCTGACCGGAAGATGGCTCCAGAGCAAAATCGTGAACCCAGATCACTTCACCATCGCTACGGGTAATCTCGTATGGGTGCTCACCCACAACACGCATGCCCAGATTTTCCAGAACCGGAATCACATCAGACAGTGGCAGCTGCTCGTTCTTGTGGAACAGCTTGAACTGCAGGTGGTTGTTTTCTGCTTCCAGCTGACGGTAGAAAGACATGGTCACAGAACGCTGTTCGTTCAGCTCATCGATGTAACCGATATCGAATACCGCAGTACGTGGGCTGTAGTCTTCACGGTAGCTTGCAGGGAAAGCATCACGGTACAGACGCAGGTACTGGTTGGCTTTCTCTTCGCCATAACCTTCAACCAGCGCTTCTGCCAGATCGTCACTCCAGGAGCGAACCACCTGAATCACTTTCTTCTCAATCGCGCGAATATCGTACTTAGGCGGAGTATCGCCATTGAAACGCAGAATCAGCTGAGAACGAGCCAGAACGGACTCGGAGAAGTAGGTGTGGAATTCATTACCGTGGGCATCCAGCTCTTCACACAGCAGGTCACGCAGCTTGTGGCGCAGCTCCGTGCTGAAGATGTCACGCGGTACGTAAACCAGGCAGGAGAACAGCTTACCGAAGCGGTCTTCACGGATGAATAGACGTACTTTGCGGCGCTCACGGATATTCATGATGGCAACAGCTGTCTCGGTCAGCTCGTGCAGACCGATCTGGAACAGGTCATCGCGAGGATACACTTCCAGAATCTGAATCAGCTGCTTACCGTTGTGGCCGTTCGGATCCAGACCGGAAGCCTGCAGAACCGCCTGAATTTTCTTACGCAGAATAGGAACATTACGCGGGGTTTCGTTGTACACAGAAGCAGTGTACAGACCCAGGAAACGGCTTTCGCCAACCAGGTTGCCCTTGTCATCAAAACGCTTGATACGGATGTAATCCGGGTACGCAGGACGGTGAACACGTGCGTGCTCAGGAGCTTTTGCAAAGGTCAGAAGTTCAGGGATCAGTACAAACTGACGGCCATCCAGCGCCAGCTCGTTACGGTCCTGAGGATTGTAACGAGGATCATCCAGTTTCAGGACACCCATTTCAGAACCCGGAACCAGCTTCAGAACCTTCTTGCCATCTTCGTCGGCAACTTCATATTCGTCATAACCCAGGAAGGTGAAGTGTTCGTCGTTCAGCCACTTCAGGAAATCAACCGCCTCGTTGACATCTTCTTCTGCCAGGTGCGCCGGACGGCTTGCCGCCAGAGCATCAACCAACTCGAAGCATTTCTGCTCCATGTGGTCAAAATCTTCAACGGCGGTGGAAACCTCACCCAGAACCTCTGCCAGACTTGCGCTTAGCTCATCCAGTTCAGCCTGATCGGTGTGACGATCCACTTCAACGTAGATCAGAGACTCAGCGCTGCCGCCTTTTTCGAAGCTTTCGCTACGGCCTTTCAGTTCCTGCATCTGACCTTTGTCATCACGCAGGAAGTTCAGAACAGCGTTGTGGATAGAGTGAACCGTTAAGCCACGACGGTTCAGTTCGATACGAACGGAGTCCACCAGGAAAGCCATGTCACGTTGCAGCACTTCAATAACGGTGTGCGTTGACTGCCAGCCGTGCTGTTCGAAATCCGGGTTGTAAACACGGATCTTAGGCTCTTTATTGTCGTGCTTCTGTACGAAGTTCCACGCAGAAACCGTTGCACCGTACAGATCGTCCGAACGACGTTCAGCCAGCTCTTCCAGAGAAGCGGATGCGTAGTACAGGCTAGCAAAGGTAGAGATATCTTTTGCCTGCTTATCGGAAAACTTTTGTGCGAGCTGGTCTTCCAGAAGACCGAGGAACTGTTTATGACCTTCACTGGCTTGATACATCGTCAAATAACCTCAGAGATGATACCGGGATGACTTTATGTGACTTTAATCCATAAAAAACAGGCATAACCGCCTGTCTCATTTGGAATAGCTTTGATGAAAACATAGTACAAATCAACCACCGTACCGACCATGTATTACAAAAAAGCATAGGGGAAGAAGCGAACAACATAAGAGGTCGCTTTATCAGGCCAAAAACTGCACAGGAGCGACCTTTTGTGGTGCTTATTGTTCATTCCCGATCAAAGTTTAGTTTAAAAATCAGCCGATTACTTTTCACGGAACCCCATCCCAATTCCTTGATCAGAACCCTAGCCAGCCAGAAAGCAATCTCGCTATACTCGCGGACTGTCTTACTGACCGGTCTATCAGCTGAACAAGTGTTGAACAGCAGCTGAGTCCTGTTTGCCCCGACAAGCCACCAGACAATGTAAGGATGACCATGAGTGTTCGCGACGCGTTTCAGTCACTGAATGACCACTTAAAAAGCCAGATCATCGGGCAGGAAACTCTGCTCAGTCGCCTGTTAATTGCATTGCTGGCTGATGGCCACCTGTTAGTCGAAGGCCCACCGGGACTGGCAAAAACCAAGGCGATTAAATCCCTGTCGGATTGCCTTGAAGGTGATTTCCAACGTATTCAGTTCACTCCTGATCTTTTGCCTGCGGATATCACAGGCACAGATATCTATCGACCGGAGCACAACAGTTTCAGCTTCCAACAAGGCCCCGTGTTTAACCACTTTGTACTGGCGGATGAGATCAACCGTGCGCCAGCCAAAGTTCAGGCTGCACTACTGGAGGCGATGGCAGAACGTCAGGTAACCGTGGGTAATACCAGCTATCCACTGCCGGAAACCTTTCTGGTGATGGCGACCCAAAACCCGATCGAGCAGGAAGGCACCTACCCGCTGCCAGAAGCTCAGCTGGATCGCTTTCTGCTGCATACCAACCTGAACTACCCCAGCGCCGAAGCCGAACTTGAGATCCTTCGCCTGATCCGTAACGAAGAGAAAAATCGTCTCGATAGCGATCACAACGCCGACGAAGTACCCACCGTCAGCCAGCAGCAAATTATTCAGGGCCGTAAAGAGGTGCTGGAGATCTACATGGCAGAAAGTATCGAGCAATATATCGTGCATCTTGTCGATGCCACCCGCCGTCCGGATCGCTACAACAAAGATCTGGCGCAGTGGATCGAATACGGCGTCAGCCCCCGTGCCACTCTGGCACTGGATCGATGCGCCCGCGCTCATGCCTGGCTGGAAGGTCGTGACTTCGTGACACCTGAAGATGTTCAGGCGATGGTGCCGGATGTATTCCGTCACCGCCTGCTGCTGCGTTATGAAGCAGAAGCCGCTGGTTTCAGTGCTGATCAGATTGTTGCCCATCTGCTGCAACAGGTTCCGGTGAGTTAATGCTGCAGTCGGCCTGGCAACAGATCCGAAAAAGCCTGCAGCCGGAACATCAGCTGCAGGGCTCTGCCCCCTTTTTGCCGGAACTCCGGCTGGATCAGCTTACCCTTCTGCAGGAACATAAAAACCTGTTGGGGCTGAATTTGCGCTCGCCGACAGGTTCTACACTTGCCGGTCAGCACAGATCACGACAACAGGGTCGTGGTATGGAACTGAGTGAGATCCGCAACTACCAGCCCGGCGATGATATCCGTCTGATGGACTGGAAAGTTACCGCCCGCACCCGGCGACCGCACACAAAGGTCTTTATGGAAGAGCGGGAACGCCCAGTCCATCTGGTAGTGGATCTCTCCGCATCCATGCTCTTTGGCAGCGACCGCAGTAAAGCGGAGCAGGCTGCCAATACCGCCGCCATTCTTGGCTGGGCATTAAGTTATCAGGGTGACCGTTGCGGTGGCCTGGTTTTTAACGGCCATGAGACCCGACTGATCAAACCCAAAGCCCGCCATAAAGGTTTGCTGCCACTATTGAAAAGCAGCTGCGATCTTGGTCAGCAGATCACTGACAAAGCCAGTCGCGCCAAACCCGGCCGTATGAACCAGGTTTTGCGCCAGATTGCCGCCCAACCGGGGCACGGCAGCCTGATCGTACTGATCAGCGACTTCTGGTCACTGGATCTGGAAGAAGCATCAGCATTGAGCCAGCTCAGCCGAAATCACAATCTGGTGGCGGTTCAGATCAGCGACCCACTGGAACGTGAACTGCCCGGCGGCTCCTGTTTTCTCACCGATGGCAAACAGGATTATTACTACGACGGCACCCGCTCTGAAGAGCAGGAGCGCTACCGAAAAGAGTTTGACCTGCATCAAGCAGCGCTGAAGCAGCGCGTGCAAAAGGCACGGGGGCACTTTATATCTCTCTCCACACAGGAGAAACCGGCTGACAAACTGAAACAGTTTTTTGCCAAAGGTTCCCGGTAAAATCCGCTTTAAACCGGTATAATCCCGAACCCTGTTTTGGTATAAAAAGCCTGATACAACAAACAGATATCTGAACATCAGATAAATTGTCGAAACAGATAAACACCGTCAGAATCATCTGATCATTACAACAAGATTCATCACAGATAATCAGAGCTCGGCAGGAGCCCCGCTTAATGAGCACCGCACAAGTTACCCAAGAGGCCTCCAGACTGCTGGAGCAACTAAGAGATATCCATATTCCGGAGCCAACCGGAGGCTGGACACCCAGTCTGAACGCCTGGTGGATCTCGGTTGCCAGTATCATTACCGTTCTGGTCCTCGGTTTTCTGATTCGCCGTTACTACCTGCGTACCCGTACCCGCCGTTACGCTCTGAATGAGCTGGAGCTAATGCGCACACGTTTTGGTGAACACGGCCAGAACCAACGTCTTCTTAATGAACTGAATATGCTGCTGCGCCGTATGGCGATGATCAACTATGAGCGGGAAAAGATCTCTCCTCTGGCTGGTAAACACTGGCTGGAGTTTCTGGATCGCAGCGGCCGCACCAAAGATTTCAGCAACGGCGAAGGTCGGGTGCTGATTCAGGCTTATGAACCCTCCCCTGAGGCTTTCGATGAGAACGCCCTGATCGAGGTGGTGAAACGGTGGATCAAGCGTCAGCTTTAAGTACCCTCACCCAGCTGGAGATTTTCTCCGGCCCTCTGGCATTCCTGGAGCAGATCTCTTTTATCTGGCCCTGGGTTTTCCTTATGCTGCCCCTGCCCTGGCTGGTTTATCGCTTTATGCAACCGGCCGCCCCACGCCATTACCGTCTCAGGGTGGCCTGGCTCAGCTCCCAGCAAAGCGTTAAAAGCGGCACCCTGCGCAATCAGCGCAAAACCCTGCGCTTATTGGTCGGCAGCTGGCTCTGGTTACTACTGATTGTCGCGACTGCCCATCCGCAATGGATCGGTGAGCCTCAGCCATTACCTAACAAAGGGCGTGATCTGATGCTGGCGGTGGATATCTCCGGCAGTATGCAGATGGACGATATGGTGCTGAATAAGCAGCGTATCGACCGCCTGACAGCGGTCAAAAATATCGTTTCGGACTTTGTGCTGCGTCGTGAAGGCGATCGTTTGGGGCTGATCGTTTTTGGTACTCAGGCCTACCTGCACGTTCCTATGTCCCATGACCGTAAAACCGTTTCTGCCCAGTTAAATGAGATCCAGCTGCGTATGGCCGGAGATCAGACTGCCATCGGCGATGCTATAGGTCTTGGGGTAAAACGCCTGAAAGAGCAGCCGGAAGATGGCCGTATTTTGATTCTTCTGACCGATGGTGCTAACACTGCCGGTGCCATCGATCCGATTCAGGCTGCGCAACTGGCAGCAGGACAGAAGCTGAAAATCTATACCATAGGTATCGGTGCCGATGAACTGGAGGTGGAAACCCTCTTCGGTCTGAGTCGCCGGATCAACCCTTCTCAGGATCTGGATGAGATCACCCTGCGCAATATCGCCCGGGCAACCGGCGGTAATTACTTCCGCGCCCGTAGTACCGAAGAGCTGGACGCGATCTACAAGGAACTGGATCGTCTGGAACCGATCGAACAACAGGCGCAGGTATTTCGTCCGCGACACAGCCTGATGCACTGGCCGCTGCTGCTGATTTTCGCGTCCCTGATCTCTGCCTTCGCCGGTCGTTGGTTCCTGATCTACTGGCGACAACAAGCCAGCGAAGCCGATCAGGTAGCAAATAATTTGCAGGGTAAGGACTGACCTTGGAACTACTGGATAGCTTTCATTTTTCCCGCCCATGGGCGCTGATACTGATACCTGTGGTCATTATTCAGGTGCTCTGGTATCTGAGATTCCGTCATGCCAGCAATCCGTGGCAGGATCGGATGCGCCCAGACCTGCAGCAACAGCTGCTGGCAAAACCTGAGAAACAACCCAGTTACCTGCTCTGGACAATGCTTGCTTTGAGTCTGACCGGCATCGCTTTGGCCGGCCCCAGCTGGAGCCAGCAATCACGACCCGCTCTGATCAAACAGGATAATCTGGTCATAGTGCTGGATCTGTCTCTGTCGATGCTGGCTGAGGATCTGCCGCCCAACCGGATTACCCGCAGTAAACAGAAGCTGCAGGATCTGCTCAGACAGCGTAAAGAAGGTATGACCGCGCTGGTGGTCTATAGTGGCGATGCTCACACAGTAACGCCTCTGACCCAGGACACCGCCACCATTCGCAACCTTTTGCCTGCCCTTGACCCTCTGATGATGCCGAAACTGGGCAGTGCTGCCGAAGTGGGCATCAGTAAGGCAGTAGAACTGGTTCGCCAGTCCGGCTTTCAGAAAGCCCGACTGTTACTGATCACTGACGGACTGGATCAGGCGGCTCAGCAGGGCATCCGAAAACAGCTGCCGAAAAGCATGAGCCTCAGCATTATGTCAGTGGGAACCGAAGCGGGAGCACCGATTCCGCTGGATGATCAGGGGTTTGTCAAAGACCAGAAAGGTAACGTGATTATCAGCCAGCTGGAACAGAGCGCGTTAGATAGCTTTGCCGATTCGGTACAGGCACTGATACACCCGATCACGCTGGACGAGGAAGACCTCAATTACCTGCTACCGGTAGAGATCGACCAGCAACAGATTAAAGAGACTCAGGCGCAATTACCCCTCTGGATCGAACAGGGACACTGGTTCCTGCTGCCGGTACTGCCTTTGGTGGCATTGGCATTCCGCCGCAACTGGTTGCTGATGCTGCCGTTATTGATTCTGATATCAGCCCCGAAACCGGTATTCGCCTTTTGGCCTGCTGACCCGCAAAGCGAAGGTGAAGAAGCCTTTCAGGAAGGTCACTACGATCAGGCAGAAGCGTTACTGGAAGATCCACTTTGGCGAGGAAGCGCCTACTACCGCCAGAAGGACTATCAGCAGGCGATTAACGAGTTTGCCAAGAGCGACACACCACAGGCGCACTACAACCGGGGCAACGCCCTAGCCAAACTTGGCCGCCTAGATGAAGCCATGAGCGCCTACAGCAAAGCGCTGGAACAGAATCCTGCTCTGAAAGATGCCGAGCACAACCGCTCTCTGGTGGAAGAACTCCTGAAACAGCAGCAAGACCAACAAAACCAGCAGCAGGATCAGAGTAACGAAAGCCAAAACCAGCAATCTTCCGGTCAACCTTCTTCTGAACAAGCGTCTTCCGAACAACCGTCTTCCGAACAGCAGGGCCAGTCTGACCAAAGCCGGCAAAATGGCCAGTCAGGTGAGAACAGCTCGCAGCAGCCCAACTCTCAGCAATCGGCCCAAAACCAGCAAGCCCCTGATAACGATTCATTCAATGGCTCCGGAATGTCACCAAACCAGAGTGCAGACAGCCAAAACCTTGTTGATGGCCAGAATGAAGATTTTGGTCCCGATGATGACTCTGCCATGTTTGGTAATCCCAACGAAAATTATGCCAGCAAGGATGAAACACTGGATCAGTCGGTGCTGGATAAACTGGCTGAACAACAGAAAAAACAGCTGCTGCAAAAACAACAGCAGGCAGACCAGAACTCATCAGCTGCAGGAGTGCCGGGTGCCAGCGAAGGCATGAGCGAGGAAGAACTCTCTCTTGAGCAGTGGCTGCGGCGGATTCCCGACGATCCTGCAGGTCTGCTGCGCCGAAAATTTGAATATGAAGCCAATCAGCGCCGTGAACCGCTGCCTGAAGGACGAGCACCATGGTAAGCCCGATTCAAAACCGATTATCGTTCATCCACCTGCTAACCGTATTTTGTCTGTTGTCCAGCTGCCTGCTATTTGCAGGCATCTCAGCGGCCAGCGAACTGGAAGCCAGCGTTGACCGTAACCGGCTGACAGAGAACGAAAGCGTCACCCTGTTTCTGAAAGCACCGGGGCTGCAACTGACCGGTGAACCGGAACTCAGTGAGCTGCATCAGGACTTTGAGGTTCTGGCACAGCAGGTACGCACTAATATACAGATCGCCAACGGTCAGAACCTTTCCGAGCGCGTCTGGGAAATATCCCTGTTACCCCGCCGCACCGGCACTCTGATCATTCCTGCAATCACCATTGGCGATGCCAGCAGTCAACCGATTACCCTTGAGGTGCAACCGGAACCGGCCAACACCCAGGCCAGTGCCGATGTCTTTCTGCACAGCGAGATCGACCACAGCGACACCATTTATGTGCAGCAGCAGCTGATCTACACCCTGCGCCTCTACTATGCCACCAGCATCTCAGATCACGGCCTGACGGATCTGGATCTGGATAACGTGTTGCTGGTACAACTGGGTAACCGCAAAGACTTTGAAGCCCGAATCGATGGCCGCCTCTACAATGTTGCCGAGTGGCAGTTTGCGCTTTATCCGCAAAGTAGCGGCGAACTGGTGATTCCACCACAAACCTTCAGCGGACGGGTGAGGATTCAGAATCGCTACTCTCTGGGCGGTCTGAAACATATCCGTATTCAAAGCCCGGAACACAAGATCAATGTCCTGCCGGTTCCGGATGCTTTCCCCGCCAACGCCCAATGGCTACCCGCTAAAGACTTAACGCTCAGTCAGGAGTGGAGTGGCAACTACGCACAATGGCAGGAAGGCACGCCTCTGACCCGTAAGCTCACCCTTGAAGCTCAGGGGCTGACCGCAGCACAACTACCACCTCTGGTGATGTCACCCATGCAGGGTGTGCGTCAGTATCCGGAACAACCTCAGCTGAATGAGCGGCCGGAAAATCTGAATCAGAAAGGTGCCGGTATGGTGGGCGAGAAAACCCTGAGTATTGCCCTGATTCCAACAGAGTCCGGTGATCTCAATCTGCCGGAGATTCGGGTGCCCTGGTGGAATACCGAAACCGACCAGCTGGAATACGCGACTCTTGATGCTCTGCCACTGACCATCAGTGCCGACCCGAACAAGGTAAAAGAACCCCAGCCTGTTGCCCCTGCTAATAACCCGAACCAGCAAGCTCTGCTTGTGCCGCAAGGTGAAGACAACAGCTTTATCTGGCAGATCTGCACCCTGATCTTTGCTACCTTAAGTGCGGTACTTGCCACCTTCCTCTGGCAGAGCAAACAACAACTTACCTTTGCCCGACAGCAGCTGTTCCATGGCATGACAGTGGGTGGTGCAATCGCTTCTCAAAGTAATGCCGCTGCTGTGGAAGAGAATCCTATCTTCCGGCAGGCACTGCTCAACGCCTGTCAGCAGAATCAGGCCAGAGCCGCATGGGATGCGTGGCAGAAGTGGCAGCGTCTTGAAGCTCCCCAAACCACACCGGAGTTTGATCAGGCACTGCACCAGTTGCAGATGGCGCTATTTGGTCCGGATGCTCAGCCGGAAAACTGGCAGGGTAAAGATCTGGCAAACGCCAGTGAAGGTGTTAAACGTGCTGCCAAATCGAAAGATCAGCCGCTGCCGGAGCTTTATCCCAGCCAGTAGCGCCAGCCCCTTAAAAGCCTGCTCCCTTAAAGCCAGAAAAGACAAAGCCCGATGAACCCCCTTTAACCTTGGCTATTCATCGGGCTTTTTTTGCTTCGGGAACAGGACTTTCCGGCCTGCTCCGGGAAAGCTAAGGACAAGTCAGAAAATCAGCGGCGCACCATAAAGACACCGCTTTCGATGTGGTGGGTGTACGGGAACTGGTCAAACATGGCAAAGCGAACCACTTTGTGGGTTTTATTCAGCTCAACCAGATTGTCGTGCAGGGTATCCGGGTTGCAGGAAATATAGATGATGTTGTCGTACTGAGCGATCTGCTGCACGGTATTGTCATCCAGACCGGCACGTGGTGGATCAACCAGTACGGTGCTGAAGTTGCGGTTTTCCAGATCAAAACCTTCCAGACGGCGCATCTCAGTTTTACCCGCCAGCGCCTCGCTGAACTCTTCACTGGAAACACGGGCCACCTGCACATTTTTGATGCCGTTACGCTCGATGTTAAAGTGCGCAGAACGAACAGAAGTCTTGGAGATCTCGGTCGCCACCACATGATCAAAGTTTTCTGCCAGCGCCAGGGTGAAGTTACCGTTACCGCAGTAAAGCTCCACTAAGTCACCGCCAACGCCTTTGCTGACATCCACCGCCCAGTTAAGCATCTTTTCACACAGCGCTGCGTTTGGCTGGGTGAAACTGTTCTCCACCTGTTGGTATTCCAGCGTACGCTCACCAACCTGCATGGTTTCAATCACGTAATCCACATCCAGCACCAGACGCTGTTTACGGCTACGGCCAATGATGCACACGCCCAGTTTGGTTTGCAGCTCACGGGCCAGTACTTCCCACTCATCACCCAGAGCGCGGTGATAGATCATAGTGATCAGGGCTTCACCGGATTGGCTGGTCAGAAACTCTACCTGAAACAGACGACGGCGCAGTTCCGGCACATCGCGGATCTCGTCCAGCAGCGCAGGCATCAGCTCGTTAATACGTTCATTCGCCACCGGGTACTGATCCATACGCACAGTTTTGCGGTCGGTTTTCGGATCTTCACCGATATCGAACATTACATAGAAGAGGTCATCACCCTTGTGCCAAACACGAAACTCGGCACGCATACGGTAGTGGCTGGCTGGCGACTCAAAGACTTCCAGCTCTGGCGGATTAAAAGCTGCGAATTGCTCACGAATCCGGTTGGCTTTCTCTTCAAGCAGAGCGGTATAGTTTTCAGGTTCAACA
This sequence comes from Oceanospirillum sanctuarii, assembly GCF_002150805.1. Lineage (GTDB taxonomy): Bacteria > Pseudomonadota > Gammaproteobacteria > Pseudomonadales > Halomonadaceae > Oceanospirillum > Oceanospirillum sanctuarii. The sequence continues at coordinate 87,521 of NZ_MTBA01000007.1, read as the reverse complement.
ACAGGTAGGGCCACGGAATAACCTCAACGTTCGGTAGAGTGATCACTGGCTGAAGGACAGTGTTTTACAAGGGCGCAGAGCATAACAGGAAATCCCCACAGCTCAAGTCCAGCAGGCCCAAGGCTGATTGATTATTTCTCAATTTGCCCCTCTGCCACCGCTCGAAAAAGCCCTGCCATCAGCGTATGATGCGCCTATCTAATGGTCAGTTCTAACACCAACTCAATTTTCAGCTGGCAGGTCTCTGTGTCTCAGACTACCGATTGCAGCATTCAAACCTCGCTTTCTTCCCAATCCGGGCAGCCTCACGAACCTGAGCTGTCGCAGCCACAGCCTCCGGTTAGTCCAGAGGATAAGCCTTCTTTACGCTATCAGCTGATCGGTGGCTGTATGGCATTGGCGTTGCTGCTGACCGCCACTAATCCCATTACTCATTTATCGCTGATCTGGCCGGGGCTGCTGCTCTGGAGTGCTTTGGCGCTCAGCTGGAGTCAGCTGGCGATTGCAACCCGTCGTCAGGCAGGTCTTCTGATGCTGGTGGGTGTTGGCGGTATGGGCTGGGGTGTTTTTCAGGGGGCTGATCTGCCCTGGCAAACGGCGATCAGCTCCAACGGTAATCTCTTGGCGATGCTGATGGCGGTGAGTTTTCTCTCCATGGTTGCCGCAAAAGAACCCAATGAAGAACCTGAGGCTCTGCCGGAAGGCCGCTCAGCTCTTAAACAGACCCTTGCGGGAGTTCATCTGTTTGGCGCTGTGATCAATATGTCGATTGTTTTTATCATGGCGGATCGCTTTGCCTTCGCAAGCCATGACGGCAACACGCTGAAGAATACCCAGCATCAGGTTTTGTCCCGGGCATTTTGTGCAGGAGCTTTCTGGTCGCCTTTCTTTGCGGCAGTCGCAGTGGCGCTTACCTATGCGCCGGGAGCCAACCTGTTAACCCTGATGCAGGCGGGTATTCCACTGGCGATTACCGGTGTGCTTATCACCTACTTTGAACTGCGCCCCAAGGCGGAGTCCTTTACCGGCTACCCGATGCAGATCGGCAGTCTTGCCTTACCGGCATTTCTCGCCCTTGCGGTGATCAGCGCTCACTACCTGTTCCCGACACTTTCTGTCCTGCAGATTATCAGTATTCTGTCGCCGCTTACCGCCATTGGCGTGCTGCTGTTTAAGCGTAAGTCGGTAGTAAAGAAACTGAGAAATCACACCAATAATCGCCTTGCCCGTATGGGCAATGAACTGGCGCTTTTTCTGGCGGCGGGCACGATGGCGGCAGGGCTGGGAACTCTGTTTACGCTGTATGCGGATCAGCTACCGATTCCTCAACTGACGCCTTTGGTTACCTCGTTACTGCTTCTGACCATGCTGGTGCTGTCACTGCTTGGCGTGCACCCTGTAATCAGTATCGCGACCATCAGCGGGCTGATGCTTCCGACCCAGCCCCCGATGGATCTGCTGGCGATGATATTCCTGGCCAGCTGGGCGATTGGCACAGCCTGCAGCCCTATGTCCGGCATGAATCTGTCTTTGCGGGGACGCTACTTTATCAGTGCCAAACAAGCCCTCAGAAACAACCTGCATTACGGTGTGATTATGTGGCTGATCACCAGTGCGTCTCTCTGGTATTACAATCCTCTATAACTCCCTCCTTATAACTACAACCCGCTATAGCAAGCCTGTAGATAGCCAACCAAAATAAAAAAGGTGCTGTCAGAACGACAACACCTTTTTAGAAAACGGGTAAATTTTTTTGGGGGGGGAAGAATCAGTCCGCGCATTTCACGCAGAATGTGGTCTCCGGCAGGATCTGAAGGCGCTCCGGTGCGATCTCATCACCGCAGCTTTCGCAAATACCGTATTCACCTTCTTCAATACGTTTCAGCGCGGCTTTGATCTGCTCAATGCTGTGCAGGGTTTCGTTACCGATCTCTTCCAGCACTTCATCATTTTCCCGCTCCTGCGCCTGTTCTGCAGAATCACTGGAATGCGCCTGAGACACATCGCGCTCAATATGATTCAGTCGGGAGGTTAATCCCTCCAGCTCCGCGCTCAGTTTGTCTTTAATCGCTTGAATATCCATAAACACAACCACCTTGTTGATCGGGCTTCGACTCAGACTTTCCAAAAACACAATCCATCCAAGCCGATGCTAAAAACAAAAAGGTCGCAGACTTCGTAACAATGAAGCTGCGACCCTCGATCTATTCTGGCTGAGTGAATCATCTAATAAGCAGAGGATTCACTCACAGGCTAACCAAAGAACCGGTTAGGCCTTTTTCAGCATAGCAAACATTTCATCTTTCAGTTTCAGGCGGCGCAGCTTGGCAGCTTCTTCCACTTCAGTGGCGACCGGCTTCTGCTCAGACTCCATGTTTTCAACATCTTTAGTCAGATCATGGTACTCATCAAACAGTTTACGGAAGTGCGCGTTGCCAACTTTCAGCTCGTGAATCTGTTCTTTGAATTCAGGCAGCTCGCTTAGCAGGTCATGATGTTCAATAGGCATAATCGTTCTCCTTGGTTGTTTTCAGAGTCCCTGTTTATTTAACTTGAGATTCAAAGAAAAAATTCAATGTCACACTTCGAATCTGAAGCCCTAACCTCTTGAGTTAACGGGTTATTTAGGAATCTCTGCTTTAACTCCAGACTACGCCTCCTGTAGCTTTATGTACTGATTCACGTCAAAAAAAAGCCCCGGATAACAAAGTTATCCGAGGCAACCGTTACACTTGAGAAAGCAGTAACAAAATCGGTAAAGAAATGGGAACAACAAGAACCTTCAACCTTATCTCTGCCTCGGTTCAGTAGTACAGAGTGTCTTCTGATTACGTGATATTCAGGCAGCTTCACCGCTGACAAAAACGTCATCTTCAGGCTGAGTAACCGGGAACACGCGGTCATAAACCCAGGTGAAGCCCATGGTGTAGAACACGATAAAGGCCATTACCAGAGCATCCATCGCCAGCGCCTGCCAGATAGCAATATCCAGCCACCAGGTCACAATCGGCAAAGAAGTCGCGGTCAGCGCAATTTCCAGACCAATCGCATGCATCACACGCTGACCACCGGTACGCTCCGTTGGCACAACACCACGCTTGGCATCAAATTTGTCGAAGAAGTAGTTGTAGATCATGTTGATGATCATCGCCTTGGCCGCCAGAATCAGCGTCAATGCAGCTGTATCTGCCGTTTCTTTATCAAAGACAAAGGCGATCGCCGGAGCCAGAAACAGCAGCAACAGCGCTTCAAAAGCCAGAACGTAACGAATCCGGTCAAGACCTGAACGAATCACAATTTTTTTATCAGCCATCAACTTACCCTCCATCGCTCTGCCCTATCGACTTACAGGCAGATCAAAATCTCATCAGCGCCCTGGCGCTACATCATTTGTCTGTTCCGAAAACACCCCGGCTAACGCTTTATAGCCCTGTAGAAGATGTTCTCGATGGATGGGCATTCTATGGATTATTATGATAAAACAAAGTTAGTTTCTATCTGATTTAGAGATAGATTGTCTGATGATCCAAAAGGCAAACCATCATGCCCAATCCCGACCAACTCAATGCTTTTATTGCTGCCGCCGAGACCGGTTCTTTTTCCGCCGCCTCCCGTCGCCTGAAGAAAGCGCAGTCCGCAGTCAGTAACGCCATTATCAATCTGGAGATCGAAACCGGCGTTGAGCTTTTCGACCGCAGCAAGCGCAACCCCGTACTGACGGAAGAGGGGGAAACCCTGCTCCGCTCGGCCTATGCCATTATGGAAAGCCATCACGATTTTATGAGCCACGCCATGGCGCTGAACGCCGGTGAAGAGAGCCACCTTTGTCTGGCTATTGAGCAAAACGTCTCCGCTCAACCTCTGGTGGAGTTGTTGGTCGTGTTTGAAGAGAAGTTTCCCCATATCGAGCTGGAACTGCTCGACCCCGGCACCAGCGATGTCGCCAGCCTGTTAAGAAGCGGTCGTGCTGATCTGGGACTGATGATGGAGCAGGAACATTACCCCAAGGGCTTTATGTTCCGGGGCATAGGCCACTCGCGGAAAATTCCCGTTTGCAGCAAGCATCATCCGCTGGCGAAGCTGGAACAGGTCAGCCATAGTGATCTAAGGCGCTATCGCCAGCTGGTGCCCCGCAGTCTGGATCTTGAAGATAAAAGTCACGAAGCCCAGATTCTCAGTCCTAAGGTCTGGTATGCAGAAAGCCCCTTTGTGATCGCTGAGGTTTTGTCCGCAGGTCTGGGCTGGGCGTCTCTGCATGAAGCCATTGTGAAAGAACAGCTGGAACAGGGTTCTCTGGTCGCCCTTAAGCGAACCTATCAGCAGGATGCTTCCCTGCAGGGGGTTGATGTGGTCTGGAGCCGACACAAGCCTCTGGGCAAGGGCGGACAATGGCTGTTGAACGAGTGCTTTAAGCTTAATGTTGGCTAGTCGCTGAAGAACATACGCAGCGGCTATCAAACACAGCGGTTTCCTAAAACGCTATAGCCACTTTTTCTTTAGGGATGAAAGCCGGGGTAAAACCTAATTTAATAGAGCCTGATCAAAGAGTTGTGAGTTTTGAAGCACCAGTTCTCAATCTAGTCTTTTGGGTGCTTGAATCTGTTTCCTCAGAGGGGGACAATTAATTATGCATATAAAATATAAGGTTTAAATCATGCGCACTTTTCTGGCCTCGCTTCTGCTTCTGCTATCTCTGAACGCAACTGCCCAAACGATTACGGTAGGTATCGTGCCTCAGTTTGCGGTGAAAAAGCTGCACGGTATCTGGCAACCTATTCTGGATGAGCTGCATAAAGAAACCGGCTACGACTTTGTTTTCCGGGGCGCACCGGATATTCCAACCTATGAGAAAGAGTTTCTGGCGGGTCAGTTCGATCTGGCTTACATGAATCCTTACCATTATCTGGTGGCTGAAAACATTTATCGTCCCTTGGTACGCGATACCGGCCGTCAGCTGTACGGCATTGTGGTTGTACCCAAGGACAGTGAGTTTAAATCTCTGGCCGACCTGGATGGCAAAATGATTGCTCTGCCGGCTCCTAACGCACTGGGCGCATCCCTGATGACACGCGCGGCTATGACCAATGAGTTTGGTATCAACTACTACACCAAGTACGTGAAGACCCACTCATCTGTTTATCTGAATGTCGCGCTGGGTAAAGCAGCTGCAGGCGGTGGTGTTCAGAAAACCTTTAACCAGCAACCTCAGCGCATTAAAGATCGCCTGCGGGTGCTGTATCAGACCAAGAAAGTTTCCCCGCATCCGGTGGTGATCAACAAGCGTTTGCCGGAAGAGGTCGGACAAAAAATTCAGGCAGCCTTTATCAAGATCGCTTCGACCGAAGAAGGCCGTGAACTGCTGAGCAAGATCCCGATGAAGAAGTTGGGTGTGGCGCAAATTTCCGATTACGACGATGTTCGCGCACTGAATCTTGATCCTTTCTTCGAAAAACATAACTGATTTTTGAGACACCTACTGCTACCCCACTTCCCGGCCAGCAATAACACGGCCAGCTGGGAACAATACAGGACAGAAGATCTATGAAACTGCAGCGCAAAATTTTGCTGCCTTCTCTGATCGCGTTTGCGTCTCTGGCACTGATCCTTCGTTGGTTCATTATGCCCGCAGAAGTAGAGCAACAAACCGCCATGGCGATGCAGGAACAGCAGCGCCAGCTGGGAGTGCTTGCGCCTATCATTGCTGAAGAGATGCTCTCCGGTGATATCGCCCGTATCCATGAGATTCTGGAAAACGAAGAACAGGGCCACTCCCTGTGGGCAGCGATCAGCCTGTACGATAAAGAAGATTTTATGCTTTATCCCTTCGACACACCCGAACCTCCACGGGGGATAGATTACGGCCGTCTGGAGCATCAGATTCTCTGGTCCGGTGAGCCCATGGGCAAACTGATTCTGGAGATGGATACATCGGACGTTAAACGACGCATCAACAACCAGATCAGACAGTTTGAAGCCCTGATTCTGGGCGTTGTGGTTCTTCTGTCTCTGATCGGGATGTTCTGGAACCGAAAAACCGTTATCAAGCCGGTTACCGGTCTGGTTAAAGCGGCAAATGCCCTGAAAAAGGGTAACTTTGATGCCCCTCTGCCTCCGGTCAGTAACGATGAGCTGGGTGAGCTCAACCAAACCTTCGACCGAATGCGGGCAGCTTTGAAAGAAGCCCAGATCAGCTCCCAAAGAGACAACGAGCGTCTGCAGCAGGCCAATGCCGCCATTGAAGAGAAAAACCGGGAACTGCAGGAAGCTCTGATTCAGGCTGAAGCCGCTGCCAAAGCTAAAAGTCAGTTCCTTGCCATGATGAGCCACGAGATCCGCACACCGATGAATGGTGTTCTGGGCATGGCGGATATCCTGAAAAACAGCTCGCTGGATGATCAGCAGCGCCAGCAGCTGGATATTATCCGCAGCTCCGGCGAATCTCTGCTCAATATCCTGAACGATATTCTCGACTTCTCCAAAATCGAAGCCGGTCAGCTCACCCTGTCACCCACTGACTGCAATATCGACCTGCTGGTTGAACAGGTTTGCCAGCTGTTTGCCAGTAATGCCCGTAAGAAAGGACTGGAAGTTATCCCGCTGCCGACCTCTGTACTCAAGCATCACGTACTGGTCGACAGTGGTCGTCTGGAGCAGATTCTGTCCAATCTGGTCAGCAACGCCATCAAGTTTACTGAGCAGGGTCGGGTGGATCTGAGGGTCAGCCTGCAGGAAAGCAACGACAGCAACTGTCGCCTGCGCTTTGAAGTGATCGATACCGGTATCGGCATTACCGAAGAAGCTCAGAAAAAGCTGTTCCGCAGCTTTGTTCAGGCGGATGAAACCACCACCCGTAAATTTGGTGGAACCGGCCTTGGCCTTGCGATCTGTAAACAACTGGTCGAGCTGATGGGCGGTGAAATCGGCATTAAGAGTCAGCCCGGTATCGGCACAACCGTTTGGTTTGATCTGACACTGGATAAAACGCTGCCGATTGAACAGGATCTGCCAAAAGAGACCATCGATCAGGTCAGCAAGATTCTTGTGGTTGACGATATTGAAACCAACCTTGAGTTACTGCGCGCCTTTATGGCGAATCAGCCTCATCTGGAATGTGACTTTGTCAGTTCGCCGCTTGAAGCCTTTGAAAAGCTCGATCAGAGCCATGATAGCGGCCAACCCTATCAGCTACTGATCACCGACCATCTGATGCCGGAAATGAGCGGCTATCAGCTGATCTGCAAGATTCTACAAGGTGAATGGCTGCAGAAACCTAAGATTCTTATGCTCTCCTCTGATAAGGAGCAACCGCCTGAGTGCGACACCCCAGCCTGCAAACCGGATGCGATGCTGGAGAAACCGGTCAGACAGAAACGCCTGCTTCAGGAAGTGTATCGCCTGCTGCAAAAAGAGCAGCCGGAAGCCGATATTCCAGAATCTGGCAAAGCCTCTGAGTCGGTTCAGACTCCAACGCCTCTGAACACCCGTGATCAGCTGCAGATTCTTCTGGTAGAAGATGTGGAAGTGAATCAGATGGTGGTCAACGGCATGCTGGCCAATATGGGGCTATCTGCAGACTGGGCAGAGAACGGCCAGATCGCGGTGGAAAAAGTCACCGAGGGTTTCTATGACCTTATCCTGATGGATATTCAGATGCCGGTTATGGATGGCTACGAAGCATCACGCCAGATCCGTGCCTTTCAGGAAGAGAACCTGCTACCGCAAACACCGATTATCGCCCTCACAGCTCACGCTATGAAAGGCGATATGGAGCGCTGTTTTGATGCCGGTATGAACGACTACCTGACCAAACCCATCAGTGGCGACAAACTGAAAGCTGCGCTGGATCACTGGCTGGATGCATCCAGCCGAACTGGCTCGCTGGCAGAAAATGCCACAGGGATGCCTGCAGAGGAATCCTTGCCATCCTCTGCTCAGGCAAACTCAGGTGCCAGTGCCGATGAAGAGAATCACGAAACACCCCGACTGAATATGGCCACCCTCGCCCGTCTGGAACGTGAACTTGGTGGCGATATATCGCCCATCTACAAAGAGTTTATTCCGGCACTGGAAGGCTATATCGATGAGCTGGGTGAAGCTATCGCGCAACAGGATGCCGACGCGGTAAAAAGTGTCAGTCATCGCATTAAGGGCAGCAGTCGTAATCTGGGCCTGGATCTGCTTGGAGATAATGCCCAGGCGATGGAGCAGATGGCCGGTGAGGCCATAAATACTCAGATGCATCAGCTCAACCAGCTGGCTTCCAGTTACCGACAGACTCTGTCAGAACTTCAACAACATTTCTCTTTGTAAGGACACAGCTTCACCATGGCCGAATTACGACCACGGATTCTGATTGCAGAAGACGATATCGCTACCCGCATGATGCTATCGCGTTTTGTGGAACAGCTGAATGCTGAAGCGGTATGTGCTGCCAATGGGCAGGAAGCCCTTGAGAAAGCCAGCAATATCGACCTGGCTCTTATCGATGCCGATATGCCGGTGATCAATGGCTTCGACTGCGCCCGAACCCTGAACCACAGCTATCAGGGACAGCTGCCGATTCTGATTGTGACCGCTCTGGATGACGAAGCCTCCATCGACCGGGCTTTTGATTGCGGAGCGATGGACTATGTTTCCAAGCCGATCAACTGGGCGGTTCTGAGAAACAGGGTTCATTACCTGCTTAAAGCCAGAAAAAACCAGAAGGCTCTCACCATCAGCGAATCCCGCAAAGCGGCTCTGATTCAGAACGCCGCAGATGCCATTATCAGTGTGGATAGCGAGGGGCGGATTCAGGAGTTTAATCCCGCAGCGGTATCCCTGTTTGGTTACAGTAAAGCCGAAGCCTGCAGCAAAATTAAGATCAGTCACCTGCTGCCGGAATACCATCAGCTGGAACAGAAGCTACTGGACTCTTCTGAGGACAAAAATCGCGATAACCGATACGAGTCTCTGGGTATTAACCGTCAGGGAGATAACTTTGCCATCGAGATCACCCTGTCCCACAGCGACCCGGTGGATGAACGCCTGACAACAGTTATGCTGCACGATATCAGCGAGCGCAAACGCCATGAGCAGGAGCAGCGACTGGCAGCTACCGTTTTCAACTTCTGTAACGAAGGCATCATGATTACTGATGCCAACAATGAGGTAATCGCCGTTAACCCTTCGTTTACCGATATTACCGGCTACAGTGCCAATGAAGTGATCGGGCAGGACCCGGCGCTGCTGCAATCCGGTTGTCAGGGAGAGCGCTTCTATCGTGATATGTGGCAGGACATCACTGAAAAGGGCAGCTGGCAGGGGGAGATCATCAACCAGCGCAAAGATGGCAGTAACTTTCATGAGTGGCTGTCGATCCGCACTGTGTTCGACCAGTCCGGGGAAAAAGCCCGTAACTATGTCGCCATCTTCAGCGATATCACCGATCGTAAAAAAGCTGAGCAGGAGATCTGGTGGCAGGCACATCACGACAGCCTGACCGGGTTGCCTAACCGTTCACTCTTTATGCAGACCCTGAGTCAGCAGATTGCAGAAACCGGCAAAGCTCAGCTGTTCTTTATCGATATGGATGGCTTTAAAGCGGTTAATGACACCCTGGGACATAAAAAAGGCGATGAAGTGCTGATCGAAACCGCCCAACGCCTGCAGCAGGCACTGCCGGAAAGTCGTATGATCGCACGCCTTGGCGGTGATGAATTTGTGGTGCTGTTTGAGAACGCAACTCATCTGCCAAAACTTGCGGCAGAGGCACAGCTTCTGGTCAAAGAACTGAGTAAGGCTTACCTCTGTATTCAGGGCAGTGTATCCCTTTCTGCCAGTATCGGTATTGCCGCCTATCCACAACATGCGATGAGTGCTGATGAGCTGATATCCACCGCAGATCAGTTGATGTATCAGGTAAAAGATGATGGCAAAGCCGGTGTCCGACTGCCGGATAAAAGCAATACGCTTGTTTGCTAAACCCTCACTTTGCAGCCCACACGAAAAAGCCCCGAGAGCGAACGCTCCCGGGGCTTTTTTATCAACAGCTGATAGCCCGATCAGAGTCTGAAACGGGACAGCTTCTGACCAATATCACCAGCTACCTGTTGCAGGTCTTCGCTGGCAGAAACACAGGAATCACTTTGGCTTCGGGTATGGCCCGAAAGCTGGTGAATACTGTGCAGACTTTGGGTAACTGTCTCAGCCACCGCTGCCTGCTGTTCAGCAGCCGCCGCAATGTTGTTCCCCATATCCGCGATATGGGTCATGTAGCTGCGAATCTCTTCCAGCGCGCCACGGGCTTCACCAGTACGCTCACGGCTTTCACGGGAAGCATCATTACTGGTGCTGATCGCGTTAACCGCCTGATCGATCTTGCTCTGCAGGCGTTCAACCAACTGGGTAATTTCTGCCGTAGCGCCCTGAGTACGACCCGCAAGAGTACGCACCTCATCAGCAACCACGGCAAAGCCCCGACCGGATTCACCGGCACGGGCCGCTTCAATGGCCGCATTCAGTGCCAGCAGATTGGTCTGTTCCGCAACCTCACTAATGGTGGTCATAAAGTCGCTGATGTTATTACTTTCCCTGGACACTTCCTGAATCAGAGTTGAGGCACGCTCCATCTCAGCCACCAAAGTTTCGATACTGCTGTAGATCATATTGGATGCATCATGACCTTTGGACGCTTTATCCTGCCCCTGAGCAGTCGTGTCTGCGGCATTACGGGCGTTATCGGCCACATCCGCCGTGGTCGCCGCCATCTCTTCCATGGCAGACACAACCTGCTGAATTTCAAGAGACTGCTGGTCGACGGCATTTTCGGTATTGGCACTGGCCTCTTGTACCTGACCAACACTGCCACGCAGCGCATCAGAGGCCTGACTCAGCTGCACAACAAGATCTTTCAGCCCAGCATGCATGTCGTACGTCGCTTTACGCAGCAATCGGGTTTCATTGTCACAGTCAGCATCAATGGCAATATATGCAGGCTGAACATTCAGATCCCCCTGACCTATGGTCACCAGATCCTGCGTCACTCGATGCAAAGGCGCCAAACGACGGTACAGCATGATGCCGCTGATCAGAATGATCACCAGTGTCGAAACCAACATCAGACCTATCATGGTATTACGCAGCAATACGCTGGTGGCGGCGAACTCATCGCTGTAACTGCCCAGCATCACAACCCAGCCCCAACCTTCAACCGCGCTGAAGGCAGCCAGTTTTTCACGGGCATCATCGCCGGAATCCTGATAGCTGTAACGTAAAACACCCGCCTCCTGCTGCAACAGAGCATTGAAAGGAGTACTGCCATCAACTGCTTTGATATCCAGAATATTGCTGCCGGCAAGCTCAGGATGCATCAGCACTTTACCCGGAACCTTGCTGCCTGCACCGGCAATAATCGTGGCGTAACCGGTTTCCCCAACACGCACTTTAGCCAGCGTATTTTTCAGCTCCGCCAGACCGTTTGTCAGATCAAAACCGATATAGAGTACGGCGATAGTTTTGCCTGCTTCCTGCACCGGACGATAGATGGTCATGTAATCACGGCCAAAAAGGTGCGCTACACCGTGGTAGGTTTTACCCGCGATCAGAGCTTTGTAGCCCGGGTGACCAGTGCCCAGCAGCGTGCCAAAAGCACGCTCACCACTCTGTTTTTTCAGCGAGGTGCTGATACGCAGAAAGTCGTCACCATGACGGGCAAAAACCGTTGCGGTTCCACCCGTCATACGGGTGAACTGATCAGGCTTGGTAAAGTCACCATTGATCACACCGGCTTCATCGGTTAAAGCCAGCGTACGATACTTGGCAACCTGCACTTCCTGCCCGGAAAGGCTGACGCCCTGAGGGAACATATTGAAGAAGATATCGGACAAACGCTGGGCATTCAGGAAACTGTCCTGATAGTAAAATTCCAGCATATCTGAAACGAGTTCACTCTGTTGCGTCAGCGCATCCTCCGCTTCGGCTTCCAGATTCTCACGGGATTGTTCCGTCAGAATACCCGTCATCAGAGTGTTAGCCAGAATCATCAATACAGCGATCACCATCGACAGCTGAGCCGCCAGGGATTTGTTCTGGAAATAATTCAGCATGGTTGTGAAATTCCTTTTCTGTGGTTCCGGCAACCGGTGTGATCCGGGCATAGGAATCTTGGAGTCATCAAACTACCTTTGAGAGCTGGTTATTTGTCCGATCAGATAGGGCAACTGATGAAGACCAATAACAGAAGGTTTTTCGGGAATTAGTTTTTGTGCAACTCAGGAGTTATTCAAAAATGATGCACAAAGCCAAAATAAAGAAATCCTGAAAACACCGTCAGAACGACACAGGCGCAGAGATAATCCGACAAACAAAACATTACAGAACATAAGGACACAGAAGGCGGGACAAAATGATGCAAACGGGCTTTTATGCCTCAGATTCCGGTCTGTTTGCGATCAGCCGGATTCAGAAATTAAGCATCGGCTGGGGAAAGAATACGCAGCTGATCAAAGCCGCTTCGATTGAACGAGCGCATCAGCGCACTGTCAGGACTGACCTCTCGGGTCAGAAAAACAATATTGTGGTCAGTCGGATCCTGAGCCTCAGGTGATGCTGAATTTACACCTTTCTGGCTGAGCAACATAGCAACTCTTCGGGCGATGGCAGCGCCAGAATCCACCCAGAGAATCGGTCTTGGCTGAATCTCTTTCAGCTCATCCAAGAGCAAAGGAAAATGGGTACAACCAAGCACCACGGTATCCAGTGATTCGGTCTCAAACAGAGGGGCTACCGCCTGCTGTAAGCGGTTCAGGTCGACACTTTTACCTTCCAGCTTTTCTTCTGCGATACGCACCACTTCGGTCGAACCGACACGAGTTACTTCACAATGGGGCGCATGATCAGAAATCAGCTGATTGGTATAACTGCGGCTTACAGTTCCAGGAGTCGCCAGAAGCCCGATATGCGCATTCTGACTCAAAGCAGCCGCGGGTTTGATTGCAGGAACCACACCAACAACGGGAATAGACAAAGCCTCTCTGAGTGCTGGTAAAACCACGGTACTTGCTGTGTTACAGCCCAAAACCAGTAGCTTAATCGGATACTGTGACACCAAGGTCTCAGCAAGCTGAACCACACGCGCTACCAGCCAGCTTTCATCTTTATCGCCATAGGGAAAGGCACCGTTATCCGCCAGATAAAACAGCGGCGTATCCGGACAGGTCTTGCGGATATGCTCAGCAATCGACAAGCCGCCCACACCGGAATCCATCACCAGAACGGGAGCATGGGGTTGAATGTTGATATCGGTTGCTGGCTTCAAGATAGGGGTTCAGTTCATCGAAGTTTCAGGAAGATGGCGATTCTAGCACGGCCTCAGAGTACCAACCAGATTCAGGGGCTAAAGGCGTATCCGTTTCGATCTGCATTACACCATTCACTCTCCGCGCTTCAAACCAGCGTTTGGATTAAAACCGTTACGATACGTTTTGATGGTTGAATTTATGTAATAATCCCTTGTTCCTGCTCCGGTTTTTTCCTGAAAGTCTGATATTCTCTTTAGCCTCAAACTGATGGAACCGGAATCCCGAGGAAGCCTGCATGGCTGCACGTAAGAAAAAAGTCCCTACCCGCTTCGAAAAAATCAAACTCTGGCTGGCCCCTTTTCTTGCCTGGCCGATGCGTCATCTGAACCGACTGGTTTATTTCCTCGGCTGGGTCTTCCTCTCCATTATCCTGATGATCAGCGGCGGCCTCTGGCTCTTTTTCAGCAGCCTGCCGGATGTGGATCAGATGAGTTTCAGCCAGCTACGCCATCAGGCGGAAGTGCGGGTGGATGACAAGCTCAGAAAGAGCAAAAACAAACACCACTGGGTTGAGCTGAAGGATGTTAACCGTGATCTGCTGTATGCGGTGGTGATGGCGGAAGATGCCCGTTTTTATCAGCATCAGGGCATCGACTATAACGCCCTGCTGGATGCCATGGTGGCCAATATCAAGAAAGGGGAAACCCGTTTTGGCGGCAGTACCCTGAGTCAGCAAACGGTTAAAAACCTGTTTCTGACCCAGCAGCAAAGTTATTTCCGAAAACTGCAGGAAGCGGTCATCACCCGGGATCTGGAACGCCACTTCAGCAAGAATGAGATTATTGAGCTCTACCTGAATATGGCGGAGTTCGGGCCGGATCTGTACGGCGTCAAAGATGCCTCACTGTATTACTTCAACAAGAAACCTGCGGATCTGAACGCCGCCGAAGGTGCCTGGCTGGCGCTGATGCTGCCAAGTCCCCGCCGTTATCACTACACCCTGTACCAGAACCGGAATGTCACTCCGGCTCTGAAGCGTAAATACCAGAACATTCTGCAGGGCATGCGTCAGTCGAACTATATCTCTGCTATTCAATACCGCCGCTATCTGAGAATGATCGATAAAACCGGCTGGCCAGCCCGATCCTGATTCCCGACAGTAAACCGGTAATATCGGGGCAGATCAGTGCCCCTGCTGTTGCAGATAACCTGCTGCCTCGGCAACACCTTCATCCGCCGCCTGTTTTAACCAATACAGACCTTCCTGCTTATCCTGATCGGTACCAATACCTTCATAAAGCGCCACGCCATAATGATAACGGGCAATTGACGAGTAACCGGCAGCATCATTCGCATGGGCACCGCGCTTCATCAGCGCCGTTGAATAGGCCAGATCCTGAGGCACTGCAACACCGGCTTCATAAATCTGCGCCAGCCAGATCATCGAATACACATCCTCCCAACGGTTGATGCAATCCTCAAAGATCTTAATAGCTGCTGCGTGATCTCCGGTCTTATCCGCCGCATAACCGTACAGGCATTTGATGCGCTTATCGGAATCGATATAAGCCTCATAACTGAGATCGGCTTTTGCGGTTTCCCAGGTCAGAAAAGAAGTCCCCAGAGTGATCAGAGCTGCAGACATAAAACCCACAACAGGCTTTTTCTTGTTAGCTGATGCTTGCTGGGGTGACGGTGGCGTAGCGTATAGATCCATCTCAGTAACTCCCTTGTGTCTCGCCTCAATTGACGTATGACCTTGAGAGTTAACCATTGCACTGCTTTCAGCAATCCCGATACCAGCTAAATAGTGCTAAAACAGTACCGAAGAAGTAGCGAAAAGCGACTATTGATGGAAACATGACCTGCCTTAAATATTGAATTGTGATGTTACTCAGCGAAAAATCTATTCAATCAGGTAGTATTCATTTAACAAAAAACACACAAAATTAGAGCGGAGTCTCTACCCTCTTTAGCGTTAAATAGTTTTTGAAATATCGGTATTCAGGTGAAGACATGAAACAGGTAGCTACAACACTGGGACTCATAGCAGGAGCAAGCCTTCTGCAGGCTTGTGGTACCAGTGATGGCACATCCGCGCCATTAACGAAAAAAGCAAAGCAGATGTTGTACTTACCTGCTGATATGGATGTTTACGATCTTAAAAGCCAATCATCACGATCCGTCGCAGGCTTTAACGAGCATAGTTACGAAAAAAACCGTTACTATCTGGATAGCAATCGCCCCGAACATAACCTTCTGTTTCATCTGTTGTTTAATGCAAGACCTGATAGCACTGATTTTTCCAAAGAATACTTCGATCTCTGGATCACCTATCAGCTCCTGAACTCTTTTGTTCTGGCAATGGGTGACGAGTTAGATACCGTGTCATCAGCTCGTATCAATACTCACATTGAAAAAATCAGAACAGCTGTCGAACAAAACCGATCTGTTAAAGAGATCATGCTGGACTATTTTATGGCCGATATCTTCTGGGCCAGATTCCGGAGTCCAGAGGATAACGGTCGGGAAGTATTTGAAATCTATCTGGGTGATTTTCGTGATGAGATAGTGCCTCCGGCAGCCAAAATTCTTCAGAACTATAGCTTCAACGAAGATCAGGGAACTCTGGAAATTGACAGCTTCAACCGAAATTCAGAGCTACAGCATATTGATGGTGCACAGCTGACAACGCCCTACCAACTCTACAGCTACGTCGTTAATCACGGCGAGTTTATGACTCATATTTACAAGCACATCGTTAAAGCACTATATGGGTACGAAGCGTCAGATGTGATCAATTCGATGAGCAGTAAGGGTCTGTCGACGTTTCGGGATATCTATATCGAAGCTCTGACCCACACGTCTCTGGAAAAAGTTAAACGTGCTAAGTTCCCTGAAGAGATTCTCTTTCCGGCACTGAAATCATTTAACGCTCACTTGCGCAGAGATGATATCCGGGAACTGGCTAATATCTCCGCTCAGATAGGTTCTCAACCATTATTTTCTAAGCTGGAAAGAAGGGCTCCGGACTGGAACTCGCTAAACACCGCTCTGATGTCTGCTTTTGTTGACTCAAGAATTCCAAAAGAGATGTGGGACACAGGCAACGATTACAGCTGGGGAATATCACAAACTGAATTCCTGAAACTCTACCAATTTTCAGAATCTCCAAGCGAACTGCTGACAGAAGCACACCGGAAAATATGGGGTACAGATGATATTCAATACGACCAGAGCTTTGTCGATTATCTGAATAACTCTGGTAAAACAGGGAAGGCTCTCATTCTTTTAGCCATCCAGATCGTTGCGATGGATTATCGCCAATACAACTATCAATGATGGAGAAGTGCATGAGCATCAGTAGAAGAAGTTTCCTGAAAGGGACGGCTGGCGTAATTGGCGCAGGTCTACTGCCCTGGTCATTCTCCAGTAAAGTATTGGCTGCAAGCCAGACTTACTCTGTTATTGAGGTTTTTCTCTATGGCGGAGCCAGCTCCGCTGTATCTGAGCTGGGTATGCTGAAAGCATCAGAAGTACCGGGGTTTAATGTTAACAGTAAAACGGCAACGACTAACGGCTTCTGGCAAGAGTCAGGTGGTGATGTGCTGGAAGACCTGCTCACAAGGAACAGACTGACTCAACTGTCTGTTGTGCCGCTTCACTCCTCTAAAGCCCATGACTTTTCCCAAAGCTATGGCACCCTAGGCCAGGCCAGCGATATCCCTGATAGTATTGCACTTGCAGCAACCGGTGATGGCGCTAAGGCTTTTGCAGGCCGTAAGTCCGGCTATTTCCCTTTTGATGCCAACCTGCAAAATGTATTCACTCGCTCAGGTTGGCGTTATGAAGTAAAAGATAATCCTGATGATACAACTCAGAATGAGTTTTCTCCGTTATTAGACCTGTACGCTGCTCAGGGTAGTCAAATTCATACAGACTTTACCGCAGCGGGTGCTCAACTGGATCAGGCAAGAACAATCAAAGAAAATTACGAGAACAGCCAAGCCAACAGTTTCTTTCAAAATAATGATATCGGCAACCAGCTAAGAGCTGCCGTTGCCCTGATCCAGAGCCAGAATAAAACCCATTATATTTCCATGCCCTATGGTGGCTGGGATATGCACTCTAACTCCGATGATCAATACACAACCCGTATGAGCAGCCTCTTGAGGGGAGTGCACACCGCTTCCGAGATGATTGACCAGTCAGGCTTGCCAATTGTGATTGTTCTTCGCGGGGACTTTGGCCGTAACTATCGTTATAACGACTCCAACGGCTGGGATCACGGTGACCATCAGGTCATGTTGATTGCAGGAGGTGCTGGCATGATGAATCATTATGGTAAGTACTTTTCATCAAAATTCGATGAGGATACCGACCTGAATGGCACCCGAATTTATTCAAAGCCAACGGGAGATTATCCGGTTTTGGATCTATCCGAAGTCCGGGCACTACAGCTTGAATTGATGGGTGTCTCAGTCAGCGAGTCAGTCAGCAAAGTCGCAGCCAACAGTTTTATGTGGTCTCTGGACTTTCCTGATCAGGACACGCCAAGCTCTTACGCTTCAGCTCTCAGCAGCCGTTATCAAACCCTTAAGACCAAAATAAACCTCTGACCCATCGTCAAAAAGACAGATCAAAAAAAGCCACTGTATCTAAGATGCAGTGGCTTTTTAATGAGTATCAGGTCCACTTTTTCCTCGGCGGCTGGTAGCTACGGATACGTTCAATCAGAGTTTCCGGTTGATCGGTTTTGATCAGCATGTCGATATATTCCGCTTTCATAAAACCGGATTCAGCCACGGAATCAACCATGGCAAACAGAGGATCGTAGAAACCGGCTACGTTATAAAACGCACAGGGTTTACCGTGATATCCCAACTGTGCCCAAGTCCAGGCTTCAAAGATCTCTTCGAAGGTGCCTACACCGCCCGGCATGGCGACAAAGGCATCGGCCATATCCGCCATCGCGGCTTTACGGGTGTGCATATCCGGTACGACAGTCAGCTCGGTAAGACCGGTATGGGCGATCTCTTTCTCTTCCAGCGCCTTAGGAATAAAGCCATAGACCTTGCCGCCTGCTTCCAGAACCGAATCCGCAATGGTGCCCATCAGGCCAACCTTGCCGCCACCATAGACCAGATCAATACCCTGTTCAGCAAAGTAATGCCCCAGACGTTTAGCGGCCTCGATATATTCAGGTTTATTGCCACTGGCAGAGCCACAATAGACAGCTATTTTCATCGTTTCCGGTTTCATAGAACAGGCTCCCTTTCTGATCCTGAGGTTGAGAAAAAGGGAGCTATCTTACTGACTTAGTTTGTTTTTTGCTCAGTAAAAAATCTGATGACTGATTAGTTTCCCAATCAGATAAGAGGGTTTTCAGGAAGGTAAGAGTGGCTGGAAACCACCTGATTGCGGCCTCCGGCTTTAGCGGCATACAGATACTCATCTGCAGTTTGCTGCAGCTGTTCAAAGCCATTCAACGTTCCGGCACACATACCGATACTCACTGTCACTGCATGGTGAATCGGCAGGCCTGCCAACTGCTCAACATAAGCCCGAAGTCGCTCTGCAGTCTGAGTTGCCTGCTGCTCATTAGCACCGGCCAGTACCAGCAGAAACTCTTCACCGCCAAAGCGGATAATCAGATCCTGATCCCGGAGCTGCTCCCGCAGTGCCGAAGCAACCTGCTTAAGCACGGTATCGCCAAGCTTATGACCATAGGTGTCGTTGATCTTTTTGAAGTGGTCAATATCCAGCATCAGAACCGCAATCGGCAGATCACCGGATTTAGCGGACAGCCAGGATTCCAGCTGAAAGCGGTTTCCGGTGCCGGTCAAAGGATCGATTCTGGCCATACGCTGCAACTCACGGTTGGCATTAGCCAGCTCTTCAGTACGTTCACTGACCAGATGTTCCAGTAGCTGATTACTTTTTTCCAGCTCAGCTTTTGCTTCCGCCAGCTTCTGCTCTGCCCGCTTACGATCGGTAATATCCGTGATACTCCCCACCATACGAACCGGACGCCCGGTCTCATCCCACTCAACCACGCGGCCACGGTCGAAACCCCAGAAGACTTCACCATCACCCCGCAGCATTCGGTGCTCATGGCTATACACACCATCACCCACCAGAGCCTGATTCAGAGACTCCATCATAGCGTCGTGATCTTCCGGATGGATCAGCCGGGAAAGCACGCTCATTTCGTGACTGGCATGGGAACTGTCGAGCCCCAGAAGATCACACCATTTTCGATTGTGATACACGCGGTTGCCCGGAATATCCCAGTCCCAGATCCCTTCTCCGGCGGCCGCCATGGCGTAAGCATAGCGGCGCTCTTTCTCTTCAATCAGCTGATGGGCACGCTTGAGTTCGGTGATATCATGGGCAATAACCAGAATACGGTCACTGCCATCCGGACCTTTAAGTGGCTTTTTGATCGACTGAAAATAGCGAACTTCACCGGTGTCACTGTCGGTAGAAGCTTCTTCCACGATCTGTAACTTACCGGAGCGCATCACCTGGCGGATATTCTCTTTGTAGAACTCCACTTGTTCGGTATTGGGATTAAAATCCGCATCGCTCTTACCAATCATCTTGGTGGGAGTCGAGCCATAAAGCCGCGCCAGAGATTCATTACAGAGCAGGAAGTCACCGTCAAAATCCTTCATCAGGATGATATCCGGTGATTCATCAATCACCGTGCGCAGCAGACTTTCATCGGTCAGGGGAGAAATTGAGGTCGGCTTTTCAGCCAGCGGCGAACGGGGTCCCTGAGCACCACAGCCTTCACATTGGATAAAGTGCGCAGTCTCCTGCCAGTATCCCAGAGTCAGACCTGTGTGCCCGCAGTAAGGGCAGGATTCCTGTGAAAGATCCATAAAAGGAGTTCCTGAGTGTTTGCCGCGTTAACTGCGTCAGGTCATATCAGCCGCTTGTGACAAGCTAACTAACTACTTCTGAAAAGCTAACTTACTAATAGCATTAAGATATTTCGGAAAGGCAGCATTTTAACATACTTCCCTCATACAGCTCAGTCTTAAGAAACAAACAACTGATTGATATGCGCCTCAAGGACACAAAAAAACGGCCCTAAGGCCGTTTCAGATCATATTCAGCAGGGAGAAATTCCTATGCCGGAATCGTCTCTTCTTCTCTCAGAGTCAGCACCTCAAAGCCATCTGCGGTGACCGCAATGGTGTGCTCCCACTGGGCAGAGAGTTTTTTATCCGCAGTAACTACCGTCCAGCCATCTCGCTTGGTTTTAATTTTCGCTTTGCCCTGATTGATCATGGGTTCGATGGTAAAGGTCATGCCTTCTTTCAAAGTCAGGCCTTTGCCCGGCGTACCGTAGTGCAGCACTTCCGGTTCTTCATGCATTTCCCGGCCGATACCGTGGCCACAGTAATCACGCACAACAGAGTAGCCGTTAGCCTTGGCGAAACGCTCAATGGCACTGCCCACATCACCCAGGGTTGCACCCGGTTTTACCTGCTTAATGCCCTGCCACATCGCTTCATAGGTTTTATCCACCAGTTTTTTTGCCAGTGGCGCAACAACACCGATGCAGAACATCTTGCTGGAATCGGAGATAAAGCCACCTTTCTCAAGGGTGATATCGACGTTAACGATATCGCCGGATTTCAGCACCTTCTGATCCGAAGGAATGCCGTGACAAACCACCTCATTCACCGAGGTATTCAGGGAATACTGATAACCGTACTGACCTTTGCTGGCAGGGCGGGCCTTGAGTTCATCAACAATATAACGCTCTACCCAATCGTTGATCTGCATGGTGGTCACGCCCTCTTTCACCTGAGTATCCAGGTAGGCAAACACCTTGGCCAAAAGGCGACCGGATTCACGCATCAGCGCCATTTCTTCAGGGGATTTAAGGCTGATCTTACTCATGACTTTCACTCACTCCGGCTGCTGTTTTTTCTGCTTCAGGCTCCTCACGCAAACCGCTCAGCTCCGCCTGTTTCATCTGTTCCCGCATCAGTTCGGTAAAGGTCTTTGTCGGATTGGTCTCCGCCAACATCCCCACCTTGATCCAGAACTCCGCCTGAGCATTGATTGAACGCACCATGGCGCTGCTGGCTTTACGCACCTCATCATGCAGCTCATCACTGATTTTTACGATTCCCACTGACTACTCCGGGCTGGTTGTGTCTGCTGAAACAGAACAAAATAAATACGTTTAATATACGAATCGTATATTAAACGTATTTTACTGTTCAAGGCGGATAATTGTTCAAAACTGACCATTGATCGGCTTAGAGGAGATCACCGCGCCCGACCTGCGCTGATCTGACCTGTCCTGAGAAGGTCGAATCCGGATAAAAGAAAACCCCGGGATCTCTCGATCCCGGGGTTTGCTGAATAACCGGAGATGATGATTTCGAATCGGGCTTATTCCGGAAAACCCTGAAACTGATGCACCTGATCCAGCTCCTGTTCCCAGTCTGCTTTACTGGCGATAAACAGATGCGCCGTAGGTTTAATCGTTACCGGTGAATCCATACTGCCCGCAGGTACCATTATCAGTTTGCCGCCGCCAAGACTGGTAGGCACCGGTGAGCCGCAGGTGCTGCAGAAACTACGGCCATGACGGGTTTCCGGCAGATTATAAAAAGTGACCTTGTCCTGCCCCTGCAACCAGTTCAGCTGAGCATTTTTACTGAACAGGTTAGCCGCATGGGCACTGCCGGTACCCTTCTGGCAATAACTGCAGTGACAGAGAAAAAAGTTATGAAACTCGCCTTCCAGCTGGTATTTCACCGAGCCGCAAAGGCAGGAACCTGAATGCTGTGTCATCGTTGAGATCCTTCTTATTGTCATTTTTGTGTCAGATCGAACCCATGTTTATCCACCTGAACAGCATAGCCTTTTTTCAGCACTTACCGAAACCGGTTCAGGGATCCAGCTTTTCAAGAGTGGTTCGCTGTCCGTTCTGCATTACGGCAGGTACGGCATTAATCTGCAGCAGCTCTTTCAGACCCTGAGCTTCCTGAAACTTCGCCTCCACCTCTCTGGAGTTATAGAGCGTCAGAAAACGTTCTTTCGGCAGATTACAGCAGGTTGCTGCCATGTCCGCGTAATAGGCAGCATCCGGTCGCATCAGACGATCAGCTCTGTGTGCTTTGAAAGCCGCTTCATGAAAAGCCGGATTAATACCCGCCAGCTCTGCTGCATAAAAAGCCTTTGCCATGGGGTACTGGAACTGAAAAACAGCAATCGCCACTTCCTTCACTTCAACGTCCGGATGCTGTTCCCGATAGGCTTTCAGCTGATCGAAATAGAAGTTATTGCAGTGAATGCAGCTGTAATAAAAAAACAGCTGAGCCTGCACTTCTGGCGTGGCTTTGTCGGCAGCATCTTTCATAGCTTGCTCCGTCGATTGCAAGCCGGTGCCGGAGCAGGCGGTCAACAAGGCAGACAAAACACCCGTCAGCAGAAATCGTTTGATGGAAAACATATCCCTATCCTTTCTCTTCAATTTATCTCAATCAATGCACGCTTCGAAAAGCGTTAAAGGCGCTGATTGTAGTGCAAGCGCAGGGCAAACTAAGCCTGAAAGCCTGGGCTTAATTAATCAGGCTATCAAACTGAAAGCACGCTAAGCGGGCTCAATCCAGCAGATTAAGCTCTGCAATAAAGTCGATAAAGGCGCGCATTTTGCCCGGCATAAAGCGCATCGGCAGATACTGCATATAAACCCCACCCTGAAAATCGCTGTGCAGTTTCCACTCTGGCAGCACCTGTACCACCTCACCTTCGGCCAGTGCGTTACGCACGACAAAATCCGGAAAAATACCGATCCCCAGACCATCTTTGACCGCCAGTAGACGCATCTCGGAATGGTTATTCAGATAGCGGCCATCAACCGTGATTTTTTCCCGACGCTCCCCCTGAGTCAGCAGCCAATGGTTATCCCGTTCAAACAAGCCAAGGGGAATACAGTCGTGGGCCATAAGATCTGCCGGTTGTTGCGGTTCGCCACGGCTCTCAAGATAGTGCGGGCTGGCGCACAGAACCGAGCGTACCTGGCCTATGCCTTTGCTCACCAGATGCTCATGGGGCTCCGCCGCTACCACAAAAACGATATCCACATCGTGATAACCGGGATCAAGACGCTGATCGGTCACCTGCACATGCAGGGAGATCGCCGGATGCTGCTGCATAAACCAGCGCAAATGCGGTTCCAGCACTTGGCGGGCAAAAGCCTTAGGTGCGGCAATCCGCAAGCGCCCACGTACCTCAGTAGCCTCGCTTT
Source organism: Oceanospirillum sanctuarii (assembly GCF_002150805.1). GTDB lineage: Bacteria > Pseudomonadota > Gammaproteobacteria > Pseudomonadales > Halomonadaceae > Oceanospirillum > Oceanospirillum sanctuarii. The sequence goes on along the minus strand of NZ_MTBA01000007.1, from coordinate 63,959 downwards.
CTGTGGCGGAGACCGCTTCACGGGCACTGTCGAGCATATTGCGGCACTGCTCATACACCTCCTGCCCGAGCTGAGTGGTGGTTTGCCTGCGAGTGGTACGTTCGATCAGTACGGCAGATAAGGCGGTCTCCAGTCGGGAGACCTGACGGCTGACACCGGAAGGGGTAATCCCCAGCTTTTCAGCCGCCCGGGTAAAACTTCCGGTTTCCACCACCGCCACATAAGCGGCCATATCCGGCAACAGAGGAATCAGTTTATTTGTGTCCATGAGTCACAAGTCTTATGAGTTAAAGCACGATTATCACACCAATGCTTTGAAGTTAGCATGCACACCTATAAACAAACAGCGCTGTTTATCACGTCTGATTGCATAGACAGGAACACTCCGCTGCAAGCCTTAGGGTTTGCAGCACTCATCTGAAACAGGCTCCACATGCAAACTGAAAGCACCCGTTCACTTTTTGGTCTGCCATTGACCCGGCAATCCCTTTTACACTACCAAAACCGCCTTCCGGTTCCGGAACTGTCTTTGCTGCTGGTGGCGTTTTTCTGGGGCACCAGTTATGGCGTTACCAAAGAAGCCCTGCTGTTTACCAGCGCGCTGGCGTTTATCGCGATCCGCTTCTGTCTGACCTCTGTGATGCTGCTGCCGCTGTTTTTGCGGGAGATGCGACAGGGCAAAACCGGGGATTTCTATCGGGCACTGCCCACAGGCATCATCCTGCTGATGATCTTTCTGGCGGAGACCTACGGTATCTTTCATACCAGCGCCTCACGAGCGGCATTCCTCATTAGCCTGTGTGTGCTGATGACACCCTTTGTCGAAGCTCTTATGAAACGCCAGCGGCCGGAACCACTGATCCTCGGCTGTGCGCTGTTATCGCTTTTTGGCGTCTTCCTGCTGACTCAAACCGGGCAGACAGCGACAGCTGATAGCGGATTCAGCTTAAACCTGGGTGATCAGCTGATTCTTCTGGCGGCCCTGCTGCGGGCAATTATGGTGGTGACCACAGAACGTCTGTCGAAAAACAGCACGCTGTCAGCAATCAGTACCACCAGCATTCAGTCCAATGTGGTGGCGGTGGGAGCGCTGATTATTTTTGCCTGCAGCGATTACCCGGTTGCCCAGCTGCTGCCTCAGTCAGTGGCGTTCTGGCTGGCGGCATTTTATCTGGCCTTCTTCTGCACCCTGTTTGCGCTGTTTGCCCAGAACTACGGCGTACGCCATACCAGTTCCTCACGGGTTGCCCTGCTGACCGGATCAGAACCTGCCTTTGGTGCACTCTTTGCCATCGTCTGGCTGGGGGAAAGTCTGAGAGGGATACAGCTGCTCGGCGGAGGCCTGATTCTAATGGCCTGCTACCTTGCGGGTCGCCGGCAGCGGTAAAAATTGGTTGTGAGCATAAAGATCGGGCAATAAAAAAGACCGGCTCAGAACCGGTCTTTTTTCAATGCATGGGTTTTCAACGCTTAGGGGAAAACAGCGAATCAGTTTTTACCTTTACCACCACCATTGCCACCTGAGCCGCCGTTACCACCAGAGCCGCCTTTGCTGTCCCGGTCTTTAGACTTGCGCTTTTCTTCTTTGCGCGCTTCACGTTCCGCTTTCTCTTCTTCTAAACGTAACTTGCGGGCTTCCTGCTCGGCTTTAGCTTTTTCACGGGCTTCCTGAGAGGTTTGCTGACCAAACTCGCGGCCTTTATCGTCAGGCTTTTTACCTTTGCCTTCACCTTTTGCTTTTTTATCGCCTTTGTCTTTCTTCTCGCCGTCTTCATCTTCGTCGCGATCATCGTCATCACGATCCCGCTCTTTATCCTTACGCTTGCGCTCTTCACGGTTTTTTTCTTCACGCTCACGAGCCTTGCGCTGCTCTCCATCGGCTCTATCATCTTCAGCACGAATTTCCTGACGTTCACGCTCTGTCTTCTCCAGCTCCTGGCCATCCTGATCATCTGCCAGGGACAGAGTCGACAGTGAGGTCAGCGCCAGACCGGCCAGAATCATACTTAGCTTTTTCATTTTTAATCCTCTGATTAAATTAATTTTAACTAATATATTAAGACCCCAGCCACATCGCAAGCGCTTTTATCCTATCCGCAGACTCTTTGCAGAAAATTGAGAACCCTATCAACGAATGCAGAGTTCTGAAGCTTCAGATGACAAATACGCTTACAGCTAAGAAACCAGATAACGCTGACGAATCATCAGCATAAGCTTGCCCAACAGCACGATTGTCAGCGCTCCTAAAAGAACCGGTGTCACCAGAAAACTCCAGCTTTGGCCGGTGAGCATAATAAACAGCGGGTTAGCGCCTGCCGGTGGATGAGTTGTTTTGGTCAGCAACATGCCACTTACCGCAAGACCTGTTGCCAGAGCCAGAGTGGCGGTATTAACCAGCTCCAGATGAACAAAAATAAGTCCGATGCTTGCCGTCAGCAGGTGACCAAAAATCACATTTCGGGGTTGCGCGAGCGGACTTTCCGGCACGCCAAAAACCAGTACGGCACTGGCACCAAAAGCCGCCATCAACAGCATGATCTCACTGCTATTGAACTTACCAAAAGCGAGCGCAGAACCTTCAGTAACAAGCTGCTGAGCATAGCCTAAACCACCAATCGCCAGCATGGCACCCAGACCGGAAAACAGCGCCAGGGCTATCTGTTTATCTTTGCTTGTCTGTTTAGCTTTCATTATCGACTCCTTTAATCCCTTATCGCCGCTCAAACATCACGGCATAAACACGGTATTTCTAACGGCCACACGACCAAGTAGACCGACCTGTCTACCCATAAAAGCAAGAGTAGACAAGTCGGTCTACTCTTGTCAATATGAGCGCCAACAAGAACAAGGTATTGGAATAAAAACAAAACACCGGAAGCGTTATGAGTGATAAACGTCAGCAACTGATCGAAACCGCACTGGAGCTCTTCTATCAGGAGGGTGTGCAAAGTATCGGTATCAATGAGGTACTTAAAGTTTCAGGAGTGGCGAAAAAAACCCTCTACCATCACTTCACCAGTAAAGAAGCCCTGGTACTTGCCACACTGGAAACCCGAAACCAGCGTTTTAGCCAATGGCTGACGGTACAGATAGCACCTGCGAAGAATAATCAGGAGTTGGTTGAGCACCTGTTTCAGAGCCTGAAAGGCTGGTTTGAAGACCGTGTAGAAGTCTTGGGAGAGTTTCGTGGCTGCTTTTTTATCAACACAGCCGCAGAGTTTCGGGATTCCGAAAGCGAGATCAGCCGATATTGCCGACAGCATAAATCGGACATCAAACAAGTGATTCGCCAGCAGATGGCCACTTATGCCGATCAGCCGGATGAGACGTTATTGGAAAGGATCTGTCTGCTGAAAGAAGGGGTGATCACGCAAGCCTACGTGGCGCAGGATATGTCCGGGCCGGAGCAGGCCATTGAGCTATTGAAAGGCAGATAATGGCGAGAGTTTGTCGCCCGAATAAAGGATTACTGCCAGCCCTGTTTCCAGCGGCTGGCATCTTTCAGATCCCGCCAGTTGATCGGGTATAGATTGTGGGAGATCACCGCTTCCAGTTCGCAGTGGACCACCACGCCCTCTTCATCAAACTCCACCTCCGTTACCAGAAAGTGTTTTTCCCGATTAAGGGGTTCTGTCGCCGTCCATTTACTGTGCAGTAACTTGCGAGGATTGATCTGATTTTTCGGTGTGGTGTAACTCATAATGCGCTCCCTATTAAACCCATTCTCCGGCTATTGAACCGGCTCACCGGCAGGACGGGTCGCTGCCTGTTGATCCGGAAAGATCAGCTCATCGGTAGCAAATCCTCGTTTGGCCGCCTCGGTAATAAAGCGCTGTTTCAGTTCATCAGACACTTCCGGCGTGCGCGCCAGTAACCAGAGATAATCGGTATCCGGCCCTGAGATAAAGGCGTACTGATAATTGTCCTGATCCAGTTCAAAGACGATATAGGAGCCGTAGAAAGGACCAAAGAAGGAGACTTTCAGGTAACCCTGATCAGCAGATTCAACAAAATACGCTTTACCTTCCGCCTGTTGCCACTCGCCATCTTCGGTATTAAAACCCTGATTGATCACCCGCACACCGCCATCATCCCGCAGAGAATAGCTGGCACTGATATGACTTAAGCCTCGCTCAAAGGAGTGATCCAGCCGGGCGATCTCGTACCATTTGCCAAGATAGCGATCCAGCTCGAAACCGGAGACCGGAGTGACCTTCTCCGGCATGCCGGTACAGGCGGTTAGCGTAACCAGGCTCAGTAATAGCCAGGCTTTCAGGCTCGTCAGGATTTTCATATTTCAGTTAGTTCTCTTTTCAGCACAGGGCGTTAAAAGCCGGTCATAAATACAAGGCCATAAAAAGTCATTTAGCTACGCAAAGCTTTACGAAGCTGCACGCCTGTCAGAGCTTTTTACCCTCTTGCTGAAACAGTTTTTCCAGTTCAGCGTAACCCTCCAGCTGCATAATCAGCTGAGCCTTCTGCTCCTGAGCAACACTCAGCCAATGCTCGCCTTCAACCGCCCCCACCAGAGCATACAAAAGATTCAGGCTGGCATTTTTCGGGGGATCAAGCTGTGCCTGATATCGTTTAACCTGCATAAAAGCCGCAATAGGGCCAAGGGTTCTCAGGGTCTCAACCGAATCGATACCGGCTTCAACCAACATCTGTTGGGACTTAGGCCCAAGCCCCGGCAGATCTTTCAGTAATAATGCTTTAGTCATCATTGATCGCTTTTATCAGGCCTTCGCCACCGCCATCAGTACCGGCAGAGTGCCCTTGGGGCTTTCGAAATCAAACGCCTTGCTCACCTGACATTCCTTGAAGCCCTGATCTGTTAAGGCCTGTTCAACACGACTCAGGGTAAAACCCATCGGGGTTGCGTCATCTTCCGCCAGCCAGTCCCACTGCACCAGAAGACCACCGGGTTTGAGCAGTTTTTTTAACAACGCGAGCGTGTCGTCGTAGTCCGGCAGAAAGCTGCAGACCGAAGAAGCCGTTACCCGGTCAAAGCTGCCCAACCATTCGGGATGTTGCTGCAGCAGCTCTTTCGTCAAAAAGGCGGCATGGCTTTCCACATTGGCCAGCTGCTTCTGATCCAGAAAACGTACCATCTCAGAGGACGCATCCAGCGCCACGATCTGATCCGCCAGAGGGCTCATCCGTTTGGTAAGAGAACCTGTGCCGCAGCCGAAATCAAAGACCTTTAGGCCACTCAGATCACCCAGAGCCTTCAGGCCGTTAAAAGCCTGCTCGGCATAGGCATCGACAGAACTGTCGCTGTCCCAGCCTTCTGCGTAATCATCCCATTCGTTACCACTCATGGCGTCGTCCTCGTTTCTTGTTGTTAGTAGCAGTTTGTTGTTAGTAGCTGTTTGTAATTCGTAGCAGCGTGTTGTTTCAGACCGCTGTTTATTTGGCATCACGATTGAGAATACCGGAATCAAAGGCCTCTTCCAGCTGACCTTTCAGGGTTTGCCAGAGTTCGCTACTGCCCTTGTCTATTCGGGAATTCAGCCCCAGAACCTGCTCACGGCTGATATTGTGCGTGCGCCAGCTGTGGCCATGATTCTCACCTTTACCGTGCAGGTTATGCAGCAAAGGGGGCACCCGATCTATCGCCTTGGCGTAGCGGGCATCGGGTGTTTCACCGGCTTCAAACTCATACCAGAGCTGCATATATTCGTCCCCCTGCCCTTCAGGCAAAAGCGCTAACAGACGGGCAACGCCTTCGGCTTCTTCATCTTTCAGCTCCGGCGTTTCACTGGCGTAGATAATGGTATCTCCCGCATCGATCTCACCCAGGTCATGGATCAGCAGCATCTTGATCACCCGGTCGATGTTCACAGGTTCGTTGGCAAACTCTTTCAGCATCAGTGCTGACAGACAAACATGCCAGCTGTGCTCGGCGGAATTCTCAAACCGATCCAGACCCACAGGCTTTGTTTTGCGGTAAACGTCTTTCAGTTTTTCGATCTCAACAATAAAACTTAAAACCTGTTCAATGGCCTGCATTTTTTCACCCTTTACCTTATTAATGTCGACGTGCTAACACCTGAATCTCAATCGGGAACACCGTTGCGATCCAGAATCACAGGCCCCGCCCCTTCTGAGGCTAACTCATCCCCGGCATTGTACAACGGACAGCTTTTCATCGAGAGGCAACCGCAACCGATACAGCCTGTCATGTGATCCCGCAGCCGTTCCAGATAGCGAATGCGCTGGTCGAGTTTCTCCTGCCAACCGGCGGAGAGTCGCTCCCAATCCTTCTGGGTGGGTGTTCGGTTATCCGGCAGAGTCGAAAACGCCTGCTCGATCTCACTTAAGGTGATACCCAGCTTCTGCGCCGCCTTGATAACAGAGATACGACGCAGCACATCCGGTGTGTATCTTCGCTGATTGCCGGGGTTGCGATGGCTGCTGATCAGCCCCCGCTGCTCATAAAAATGCAGCGTGCTGACCTTAACCCCGGAGCGCTCTGCCACCCGCCCTACCGACCAGTTATCCCGAGTCGTCATATTGATTCCTCCTGTTGCTTTTTCCTCTGTAACGCCCCCTGCAGCTGCAGCTACCACTCCAACTTCAACCTCAAGCACAAACCGAAAACTAAAAGGAAAAAAGTTGAAACAGGGTCTTTACCTCAACCTAACTTGAGGTTTTAAGCTGCACTCATTCTACAAAACAAGACAGATCAAAAGAAGGAAGCAGAAGATGATTCACTTAGAACACGTTAATTTGGTCGTTACCGATTTAGTGGCATCACTGAAGTTTTATCGGGCGGCATTTCCCCAATGGAAAGTTCGCGCTAAAGGCGAAAGTAACTGGTATGGCAAGATCAGAAACTGGCTGCACTACGGCGATGATTATCAGTATCTGGCACTGAATGACTCCGGCACCGGTCAGAACAGGAATCTGACCGGACACGAACTGGGGCTGGCTCATATAGCCTTTGTGACCTCAAATATCGATGCCGTCATCGCACGGCTAGCAGAGGCTGGTTTCGAGATCAGTAAAGATGGCGCTGATGAACCTCACCGACGCAATGTCTACTTTCTCGACCCGGATGGTTACGAAATCGAGTTTGTGCAATACCTGAGCGACCTGCCGGAAGAGCGCAATGCCGCACCAAAATCTGTCACAGAAGAAGCGGAAGCCTTCAGTAAAGCCGTCTATCGGTAACACATTGAAAAGCGGTTTATTCGGCAAATTCTACCTACCAGTAGACACCCTAAGCGAGACCAGAAATGCTCGCTTAGGGTGCGCCAAAACAAACCGAGGGAGATGGAAAGAAAGAGTGAAAACCGAGCAATCAGAAAGCCAGTTCCGGGCTCTGAAGTTGGCTCTGGTGACATTTACGCTGCCAGTTACGCTCAAAGAAGTAGTAGGCCACGGTATTAAAACAAGGCTCCACAGCAGCAACCAAACCACCCACCAAAAAGTCACCGGACAACAGGTAACCCACAGTGAAAGCTACGCCAAAGTGAACCACGGCAAAACTACCGGTTTTGATACGGGCTGATGCTGCCAGCTTTAACATCTGAAAACGGCTCCAGACCTTTTCGTGGAAGTAGAAAGCAACCGTGTTAACAGCCGGTTCCAGCAAAGCAATTAAACTACCGATGATGATGTCACCGGTCAGCACAAACGCCACGGTGAACGCAATCGTGAAGTGAATCGCCGCAAAATTCAGTGCCTTTTTCATGTCGCCCGCCTTGCCCGGTGAACCGGAGCTATCATTGAATACAAGTGTATTATTGATAAAGCTTCTTATTTGCGACACTCGATAGTTTCGATGGGGCTGATAGGTTTTAGCTATTTTCGAATTTTAATTCTATAGGCCATATCAGAGGCCTCAAAACGCTGAATAGGCCAGCCAGAAAACATAAACACAGGAAAACCAGCCTGCGGCAAAAGCCAAACTACGTGGCATAGCAAAGTTAGCGATATAAAAAATGGAGTGCAGGATTCGGGCAGCCAGGAACAGGTAAGCAGGCACCGTAAGGGAGTTCAGATCCAACGGAGAAGCCACCGCGATCAGGGTCACAACGGCAAATACCAGAAGTGCTTCCCAGGCATTTTTCTGGGCTGCCACGACCCGCGCACCAGCTCCGGTGACCGCCGCCTGCTGCATCCTTGGGTTGTGGTTATCAAACTTACCTAATTCAGCCACACGAAAGTGAATAGCCACTCCGGCCAGAACAATCGGCAACAGCGAAACGATGAAAAGTACTAACAGAATATCGGGCATAGTTATGTCCTTAGTGACAGTGCCTTGAGGTGTTCAGGCATTTTAACCTAGCCAGTGGAGAGGTGAAGGTAATTAGCAGATCCAAAAACCGATCCTCCACCATTCCCAAACCACAAAAAAAAGCGGCTTAACTTGCGTTAAGCCGCTTTTAGAACCCCTCAGTTCTTTCGCTGTAAGTAACGGGTACTTAAAGCGCCTGCTGTGTTTTCAGCTCGTCACGTACCTGAGTCAGTTTACCGCTGAGGTAATTCAGCAGTACGCCGTACATAGGCACAAACAGGAATAGGGAGATCAGGATCTTGAACACGTAATCCACCATGGCGATCTCAGTCCAGTGCTCAGCCATAAAGGCGTCCGGGCTGTTGTAGAAGGCGATGGCGAAGAAGGCCAGTGTATCCAATGCGTTACCCAGAATGGTGGACAGGGTTGGTGCCACCCACCAAGGGCCCGCCTGACGCAGGCGATTGAAAACGTGAACGTCCAGAATCTGTCCCAGCACATAAGCCATAAAGCTTGCGATGGCGATTCGGGCAACAAACAGGTTGAACTCGGTCAGCTGAGCAAAGCCCTGAAACGCGCCTTCAAAGAAGAGTACCGACAAACCATAAGAGACCAGCAGCGCAGGCAGCATCACTTTGAAGATGATCTTACGTGCCATCTGAGCACCAAAGATGCGGACGGTTAAGTCAGTTGCCAGAAAGATAAAGGGAAAACTGAACGCACCCCAGGTGGTGTGAAAACCAAACAGGGTGAACGGCAGCTGCACCAGATAGTTACTTGAGGTAATGATCAGCAGGTGGAAACCCACCAGCCAGGTCAGCGCTTTGCGCTGTTGAGCAGATGTGAATGCACTCATCAGTGACACCTTTTTATTAGTTGGGGTGAGGGAACCCAAGTGAACTTGTACCGGACAGAAAGAACTCGGCTAACCTGATCAGGTTGTGCATAACAGGTATCGCTTGCGGGGCTGTTGATAAGTCATCATTTACCCTGCAGCGCCCATGGCTGTTCAGTTCTGCCTTCGGCTATAACGGCCGCGCATTATACAGAAGTGAGCCTGAGACAAAAGTCTTAATCGAATCTTTTTTCGCTTTTTCTCTCAACCACCCAGTTTAGCTGTACCGCATTTTTGCCATGCGCTTTCAGAAGCCGTACCGATTAATTTTTCTGACTTTCAGGCAAAAGGATTCACCTTTTTAGGCTGGTATGTCTGTGTGATTGCTCTATCATTCTCGCCTCCCTCCTGTGTCGGCGACGACTCAAAAAGAATCCAACAGACAGTTCAATACGAGTACGGCTATGTTTGCATTTTTCGAACGCCTGATTGCCGCTTTTCCCAAGGAAGAGCCCCAACAACCACCGGCAAAACTGCTGCAGTTTGTACTGCATTACACCAAAGGCATGGGTCTGCCGCTGATTCTGATGGCGGTACTGACTGCAGGTGTTGCGGTGCTTGAAGTGACCCTGTTTGGCTTTATGGGTCAGCTGGTGGACTGGCTGTCGGCACAGGATCCGAAAACCTTTCTGGAGAAGGAAGCCTCAACGCTGTTCTGGATGGCGCTGGTGCCTTTGGTTGCGCTGCCGCTAACCGGGTTGCTGCACTCTCTGGTTGTGCATCAGAGTCTTTTGGGTAACTTCCCGATGGCGATCCGCTGGCAGGCACACCGCTATCTGCTGAAGCAGAGTGTTTCTTTCTACTCCAACGATTTTGCCGGCCGTATCGCCACCAAGGTGATGCAGACCGCACTTGCCGTACGCGAATCGGTCATGAAGCTGCTGAACGTGCTGGTTTATATCGCGGTCTCCTTTATCGCCATGCTGGTACTGGTGGCACAGGCGGACTGGCGTCTGATGATGCCGGTACTGGTCTGGCTGGTTCTCTATATCGCCATTCAGGTTTATTTCGTGCCTAAACTGAAGGCGATCTCCACCGAGCAGGCGGATGCGCGCTCCATCATGAGCGGTCGTATTGTCGACTCCTACACCAATATCGCCACGGTAAAACTTTTCTCCCATACCAATCGTGAAGCGGATTTTGCCCGCGAAGGGATGGATCAGTTTATGGACACCGTGTACGTACAGATGCGTCTGGTGACCTGGCTGAACTTCTGCGTGCAGGGCATCAACCACCTGCTGGCCTTCTCCATTGCCGCACTGTCGATCTGGCTGTGGATGGAAGAGCTGGTGGGCGTGGGCGCGATTGCTATCTCTATTGCGCTGGCGCTGCGTCTTAACGGCATGTCCCACTGGGTAATGTGGGAGATCAGCGCGCTGTTCGAGAATATCGGTACCGCTGTCGATGGCATGAACACCCTGTCCAAGCCACTGCAGGTGCAGGACGAACCGGAAGCCAAACAGCTAACCGTGGATAAAGGCGGCATCGATTATCAGGATGTGATCTTCCACTACGGCGAAGACAAACCTGTGATCCCGCAGCTGAATCTGAATATTCAGCCCGGTGAAAAAGTCGGTCTAGTCGGCCGTTCCGGTGCCGGTAAATCGACATTGGTAAACCTGCTGATGCGCTTCTTCGATGTGGAGTCAGGCCAGATCAAAGTGGATGGTCAGGATGTGCGTGAAGTGACTCAGGATAGCCTGCGCGCCCAGATCGGTATGGTGACGCAGGATACCTCTCTGCTGCACCGCTCCGTGCGGGATAACATTCTCTACGGCCGCCCGGATGCCACCGAAGAAGAGATGATCGCTGCGGCCAAGAAGGCCGAAGCCCATGAGTTTATTCTGGGACTTACCGACCCGAACGGCCGCAAAGGTTACGATGCCCATGTGGGTGAACGGGGCGTAAAGCTCTCCGGTGGTCAGCGCCAGCGTATCGCCATCGCCCGGGTGCTGCTGAAAGATGCGCCGATTCTGCTGCTGGATGAAGCCACCTCCGCACTGGATTCCGAAGTGGAAGCCGCCATTCAGGCCAGCCTCTACACCCTGATGGAAGGCAAAACCGTGATCGCTATCGCCCACCGCCTCTCCACCATCGCCGCCCTTGATCGTCTGGTGGTACTGGATAAAGGCGAGATTGTGGAACAGGGCAGCCATGCTGAGCTGATCCGGCAGGATGGTATCTACGCTCAGCTTTGGGCGCACCAGACTGGTGGCTTTTTGGGTGAAGAGTAGGGAGAAGAGTAGATCGAGGAATAAGCCGCTCGATAAACCTGTTTAGCCCCAACAACAAAGCCCCTTGTCACCGAACGTGACAAGGGGCTTTTTGTTTGCACCGTATCAGCGATCGGTCAGAAACCTTCCAGTACGATCTTGCCGATGGTTCGCCCTGCTTCCAGATCCGCATGAGCACGCTTCAGATTATCCGCATTGATTGCGCCATAGTGCTCGCCCAGCGTGGTGTTCAGCACGCCGTTATCGATCAGTTCAGCAACCTCATTCAGCAGCTCCCGCTGCTTGTGCATATCTGCGGTCTGATACATGGAGCGGGTGTACATAAACTCCCAGTGCAGAGAGACCGATTTGGTTTTCAGCAGACCGATATCCAAAGGTTCAGCCGGATCATCAATCAGAGCAAATTTACCCTGCGGGGCGACTACCTTGGCGATCTCAGCGAAATGCTGTTCGGTAGCATTCAGACTGATCACATGGCTCACCTCCGACACACCAATACGCGCCAACTCTTCACTAAGCGGTTTGCTGTGATCAATCACATAATCAGCCCCCAGTGCACTCACCCATTGCTGGCTTTCGCGGCGTGATGCCGTACCTATCACCAGCGCACCGGTCAGCTTTGCCGCCAGCTGAACCAGAATCGAACCAACACCACCGGCGGCACCAATAATCAGAATCTGCTGCCGGGCTGAGTCGGGCTTGGCGGAGGCCGTCTTACTGCTAGCGGCATAGTCTTTTGCAAAACCCAGACGATCAAACAGCAGCTCCCACGCGGTAATTGCTGTTAAAGGCACGGCTGCCGCCTGGGCGTTCGTCAGTTTGGCCGGTTTACGTCCGGCGATACGCTCATCCACCAGCTGAAACTCGGCATTACTGCCGGGGCGGGTCAGGTCTCCGGCATACCAGACAATATCACCTGCTTTATAGGCGGTAACCTCATCGCCAACGGCAACCACTTCACCGACAGCATCCCAACCCAGAACCTTATAACCGCTTTCAGGTGCAACCCGGGTGCGGATTTTGGTATCCACCGGATTCACCGAGATAGCAGCCACCTGCACCAGCAGATCATGGCCTGTGGCTTCCGGTACAGGCAGCTCAATATTTAACAGGGATTCAGGATGGCTGATATCGTGGGTCTGCTGATAACCGATCGCTTTCATGGGGTTGTCCTCCGTTCTATGTACAAATCTTGTAGGGGTTAACAAAACTCGGGACATTGTGCGCGGGCTTAAATAAACTAAAAACAGGACAAACCTTTAATCACTTTCAAAATAAATTTGATAATGAACACTCAGGATCTTCTGCTGTTTGCCCGCACCGCAGACACTCTAAGTATTACCGCTTCCGCCAATCAGCTGGAGATGACACCTGCTGCTGCCAGTGCCGCCCTTAAGCGACTGGAAAAACAGCTGGAGACGACTCTTTTTGTTCGCTCCACCCGCCAGCTGCGCCTGACGGCAGAGGGCGAGCGCTTTCTGGTTTACTGCCGACAGGCACTGGATAATCTGGAAGCGGGTAAAGCATCCCTAACAGAGATGCGGGGTGAGATCGCAGGTGAGCTGAGGTTGTCCGTACCCTCCGATCTGGGACGGAACCTGATTCTGCCCTGGCTGGATGAGGCGATGGAGCACTATCCGAATCTGTCTCTGCAGCTGAATATTGGCGATAACCTGTCGGACTTTTATCTCGACCGGATCGATGTCGCGCTGCGCTATGGCGAGCTGGAAGACTCCAGCGCTATCGCGTTTCCTATTATAGAGGTTGAGCGGATTCTGTTTGCGTCCCCTGAGTATCTGACCCAACACGGCACACCACAAACACCGGAAGACCTTAAAGCCCATAACTGCCTGCTCTACCGACTGGGTAATCGGGTATTTGATCTCTGGCAGCTGGCGGATGAAAACAGTCAGTACCGAGTTCAGGTACAGAGCAATCGGGTGAGCAACGATGCCGAAGTGGTACGCCGTTGGGCGCTGAATGGGAAGGGAATCGGCTTTAAATCCAATCTGGATCTGCAACCGGATCTTCTGGCAGGAAGGCTGGTTCAGGTACTGCCGGGTTACAGATCAGAATCAGTACCTTTATGCCTGGTCTGCCCCAGCCGAAAGCAGGTCACACCTGCGGTGCTGATGTTACGGGATCTGTTACGGGAAAAATGCCAACAGGCGCTGCAGCAGCTAAAAAAGGAGGTCTGCTCTGAAGTGACGGCCAGAATGCTCAGGGATTACGATGGGCGTAACCGGAACTGAAGGCCTGCTGTTCAAACTGAGCAATCAGCCCCTCCTGCTTCATTTTCTTCAGCACGAGGGATAATTTAGCCGCCAGCTCTTTATGCTCCGGCTGCAGAAAAGCATGCACGGTAAACTCATCCAGCTGCCCTGCTACAAAAAGCTTCTTGCCCTGAAACTCGGAACGGGTCATGGCAAAACGGACGCCGCCTTCGAACTCGACAAAAATATCCGAGCGATCAGCAAAGAGTTTTCGTAAGCCAAGCGTCCAATCGTTCACCAGAGAGATGGGAGCCAATAACTCCCCCTTTTCCAGCTTCTGCTCAATCAGCGCACTACCTCTCAGGTAGTCCACCCGATACCCCGTCTGTTTCAGATCCTGCCAGCCGGAAATTTTCAGAGTTGGGCTGTTGGTAAAGGCCATAATACGGATTGTCAGCGGGGATTCTGTCACAGGTATAAGATGAGGATGTTCCTGAAGAAAGCTCTTGGTTCGGGCCAGATCGCCATCAATCTCTCCCTCTTTAACCAAAAGACTGCTGCGCTTGGCCGGGTAATAATTTATTTCCAGTTTACGACCAATGCGCCGAAAGGCTTCATCATAGATCAGGCTTACCAGGCGGCCGTAATAATCAGATTTGCTCTGAATAATCCCCATCACCACCGGTTGTTCTGCAGCGACCTTACCACCGGACTGAAACAGAAAAGCAAGAACTAAAGCAGCTAACAGAGTCAGAAATACCGAATGCCGGAAAGATTTCATGCAGTCTCCCCCTTCCGATTGGCACCTAAAAGGCCGCATGAGATTGACGGCCTGTCCTATCGCTAATCTGATTAAACATAGCACAGGCCTGAGAACTGTCCGGTTAATCTAATATGTGCAACGCTTCCTGTTGGTAGCGCTCAATCACACCTTCCTGAGCCATTGCCTTAAGAACATCAGATAACTCTGCAGCTAACTCCCGATGCTTGGGCTGAAGGTAGACATGACCTTCAAAAGCTTCCATAAATCCAGCCCGGTACAACTTCTTCCCGCGGAACTCACTCTTGGCCATCACGTGATTGATGCCTCGTTCCATACCGATAAAGAGATCGGTACGACCGGCAAACAGCTTGCGTAAGCCCAAAGTCAGATTATCAACCTGCGTCAGCTGAGCTGAGGGACCGATATCTTTCAGCCTATACGAGGCCATCAGATCGCCACGCTGATATTCGATTCGTAGTGAACTCCAGCGCAGGCTATCCCAGCTATTTACCTTGATATTGGGTAGTTGGCTGTATGCGTTATAACGCACCGAAACCGTGGCCTCGGACACCCGAATCATCTCTGGAAACTGTTGATGAAAAGCATCGGTGCGCCCTACATCGCCATCCACCATAGCATTTCGGTGCAGTACCTCTGCCCGTCGAAGGGGGGCATATCGGATCTCCAGTTTTCGCCCCAGTCGCTGAAACGCATCCTGATAGATAAGTTCGGCCAGCACGCCAAAGTAGTCGTGTTTCTGATGGGCGGAAACCAGTACTATCGGCAGTCGGTCATCCGGTTTGGAGATCGTGTCATTATCTGAAAAACGGGTAAGTACCGTGGGCTGTCCCGCCTGAGATAAGTCTGGCAAAAGCGGGAACAGAAAAACGAACAACAAAAAAGGTCGAAGCAGAAGATTCATCAGGGTCATCCCTGTGCATGCACTGACTCTAGCGGAAAGAGTGAACACCACAGACTGACGGCAATGCTCAGCCTGTGGTTTTGATTCAATGGCCGGATCAGAAGGTCAGCTTATTTCACCTTCATAATGCCTAACAGTACACAAAGCAGTCCGCCGCCCATGGCCGCATAGGCTTCAATTGGCGTATCGCCACTCAGAGCACGAGTCACTTGTGAACTTGCCGAGTCGTAAACATCGTATCCCCAGAATGCCAGTGCAACGCCGACAATAATCAGAACAATACCGATAATTTTATTATTAGATTTCTTGCTATTGGATCTGCTCATGCTGCTTCCTTATGCGTGATATCAAACAGGTTTAAACCCATCTTTGAGTGATTGCTTTAAAGATAGCACAAGCATAAAAGGCTTATGGGTAAGTGTATTGAACGATTTGGTAACAGCTTTTCGCAGATGCGTTACGCACTTTTTATCTCGCTCTCTTGAAGCCAGACTTCCGTAAACTCACTAATAAAATCCAGCACAGCACGAATAGCGGGTAACTTGCGGTTATCCCTGTGACAAGCCAACCAAAGCGGCACTTCCCTGTGGGCGGGTAATCCAACCTCCTGCAAGCCCTCTATACGAAGACCAAACTGACGCTGCAAACTCATCAGACCATGACCCCGTCGACAGGCATCGATCATAAACTCGATATAGTTACTGCGCAGTGCAACCTCATTATCTTCAAAGTGGCGCAGCTGTTCCGGGCTGGTACGGTAAGCCGGATGTTCAAACTTCAGCAGTTTATGTCCCTTAAGAGGCACCGAGGGGTCAAGGGGATAACGTTCCAGATAATCCGAGCTGGCAAAGTAGTGATACTGAAAGGTGAAGAGCCGCTTCTGCACAATATCCAGCTGTTCCGAGCGGACATAGCGAATCGCAATATCCGCTTCCATGTGCGACAGACTGATCAGGTCATCGCCGGTTAACAATACCAGCTCGATACCGGGATATTGCTGATAGAAGCGCTCCAGCATAGGGGCAATCAGATAACGCAGCACCATATCGGTGGAATGAATAACCACCCGTCCCTGCAAGGTATCCCGGCTTCGGTTAGCCCGCTTTCGGGCGATATCCAGTACATGCTGTTCTATCTTTCTGGCCTGATCGATCAGCAGCTGTGCCTCGGGAGTAAAGGTATATCCGGTACGCTGGCGCTCCAGAAGCGGGACACCATAATCCTCTTCCAGCTGACGCAGACGGCGGGAGATAGTCGTCTGATTCACACCCAGTTGTGAGGCTGCCGCAGACTGGCTACCGGTATCGGCCACTGCCAGCAAAATCCTGAGATCATCCCAATTCATATCATGCATATTTGCAGCACCCTACTGCTTTTTTATCGGCTATTCATGCGTAAACGCATAAATTAAAGTAGCCGGACAAACAGAGCAAGCGCGCCTGCTCCTGAAAACCAAGCCACGATTTCAGGAGAAAGAAGATGTTGAATGTGATCAGACTTATATGGAAAAAACTTTGCGGAAATTTATTTCAGCCGTCGGATGATCGCTGGCAGGATCAGTCTGACCATATCAAGCGGGACAGCTGGCAGGACATATAATTGACTTACCAACGCTTATTGGCTGTGAAGTAATCCCGCAGAAAATCCACAAACGCCACAATACGCGCAGGCAGAAACTGCCGGTGCTGATAGACCGCGTAGACATTAAAGTCATGACCGGGGTAATCCGGAAACAGCTGAACTAATCGCCCCTCTTTGACAAAAGGTGAAGCGATAAAGTCCGGCTGCTGAATCACGCCCATCCCCTGCGCTGCAGCTTCGCAAAGAGCACGGCCGTTATTCGCCGCCAGCGTCCAGTTGATCCGTACCTTCTGACGCTGGCCGTCTTTGTCATGGAATACCCAATAGTTTCTGTCCTGAGTGAGATAGGTGTAGAGCAGGCAACGATGCTGCTGCAGATCCTGTGGGGATTTCGGCGTGCCGTGCTCTTTCAGATACTCCGGTGAGGCGTAAACCCCGCCCTGACATTGGGTCAGCTTACGCGCGACCAGACTGGAGTCCGACAGATTAGCGATGCGGATCGCAACATCAAAGTTATCCGCTGTGAGATTGCGCTGACGGTCATCCAGTTCCAGCTCGATACGCACCAGCGGATAAGCTTTCTGAAACGCCTGAATCGGTTCGATCAGGTGCAACAGGGTAAAGTCCATGGGCGCAGTCAGACGCAACAACCCACGGGGATCATGCCCCTGTTGCGTCACGGAAGATTCCAGTTCCTCAATCTCGCTTAACAGGCTACGACAACGATTGTAGTAATAGAGGCCTTCATCGGTGGGATTGACCCTTCGGGTGGTACGGTTGAGCAGCCGGATACCCAGCTCCTTCTCAAGGGCTGCAATATGTTTACTCACCATCGCGGTGGATATACCCAGACTACGACCGGTGGCGGCAAAGCTTTCCAGCTCGACCACACGGCAATAAACCTGCATAGCTGTATATTTATCCATATATTATTCCTGACCGGTAAAAACTTTACCCCAACGAAACAGAGCAAAAGCCTCGAGAGCCTGCATGATGCGGCCTGTAGCGTCTTTAATCATCACCATGAGTCTTTTAAGTAAAGACGCGACCTGGCTCAAAAAACAGGCAAACGAGAGTAGGACACTTACTTTGCCGAAACATTATTAACCAAAAAGAAACAGTGAATACCTTTTATGAGCCATTATCATAGCAATACTTGTTACCTACAATGGCATCATCAATCGCAGCCCGGCCCATTCCGATCGCTGCCTGTTACTTATCAGCCTTAACCTGTTTAGCTTAATAGCGTTAAGGGTTACTACCGGAATAGACGACCATGATTAAATCTCTGATTAAACCTGCTCTGCTGTCTGCTGCGCTGATCTCAAGCACCGCTTTTGCTGCTGACTACAAAGTAGATCCATCCCACACGGCTATCCTGTTCAAAATTAACCACCTGGGTTTCAGTGAAACTGTAGCGCGTTTCAACACAATGGAAGGCGAGTACAGCTACGATGAGAAAAACCCGACTGCATCCAAGATCTCTGTGACTATCGATGCAGACAGCCTGGACTCTAACCACGAAGCTCGTGACAAGCACATTAAGAGCCCGGACTTCCTGGATACTAAACAGTTCCCGGAAATCACCTTCACCTCTACGGCTTACAAAGGCTCTGCAACTGAAGGCGTTCTGAGTGGCGACCTGACTCTGCACGGCGTAACCAAGAAAGTTGATCTGAACATCGTAAAAATCGGTGAAGGTCAGGATCCTTGGGGTAACTACCGCAGCGGTTTCAACGGCACTGTAACCATCAAGCGTTCTGACTTTGGTGTTGATCAGATGCTGGGCGGTATCGGTGATGAGATCAAAGTTGAGCTGTTCATCGAAGGCATCCGCAAGTAATTTCGGACATGGGTAATCACTGATTACCTTGCCTTAAGAAAGCGCCCACGGGCGCTTTCTCTGTTTAGAGGCACTGAAGCTGTCTCAGGAATACGATCTTAAGCGCAAAACCTGCGCCTCTGTTAAGGACACCCAAGTATGTATGGTGAATCCGTTTCTCCGCTGATGATGCTGCTGCCGATTGTGGTTTATCCCATGCTGGCAGCTCTGGTGATCAGCTTTGGCGTTTTTAAGCTGGAACAATCCGGCAAAGGTAAAATCGCTTACTGGCTGGCACCTCTGGTGATCTGGCTGGCCTGGTTAGCAGCCGCTCAGGGTATTCATACCCGCTGGAACTTCCCACCTCGTCAGGCGATGGACTGGTTGCTGCTGATGCCTCTGATTCCGGCGCTGGCGATTCGCACGCCACGAAATATCCGTATGGCAGGCTTTGGCGTTGCTCTGGTGCTGAGCTTTGCTGTAGTCGCTCAACCGATTGTCGGCCGTATGTCTCTGATTGAGATGATCAGCCATGCTATTGGTGGCCTGCTGGTGGCCGGTATCGCTGTGATGGGCTCTGAACGTCAGAACAACAGCTTCCGCTTCCCGGTCAGTCTGATTGGCATGATGACCATGTCTGCACTGGTGATTGGCATCTCAAGCTCACTGTCGCTGGCGCAAATGGTTGGCGGTATCTGTGCCGCACTGGGTGCAGTCTGGTTGCTGACCCGCGTGGTTAAAGCAGAACAGCGTACTCAGCTGGTCATTGCACAGGGCGCGATGGCGGTTTGGCTGATGGTACTGGCTTACGCCCACTACTACGCTGACGTGAGCATCTGGGCACTTCTGCTGCTGGCTCTGCCGCTGCTGATGAAATGGCCTTCCGCTCAGGACAACAAACAGCCCTGGTGGAAAGCGCTGGCAGAAACTGTGGTTGCCAGTGTGATTCCGGGTCTGTTGGCGATCTGGTTAGTTTGGCCTGAACAGCCACTGTACTGATCCCTAACGCTATACCCGCTTCAAAGATTTACCCGTTTTACTCGCAAAAAACCATTTGGCAGGATCCTGTTCAGTTAGCATCTTTTATGATGCGTTGAGCACCAGATCCTGCTTTTTTTTGCGGCAAATTGTCGCTGCGACACTCTGCCTAATGTGACATCAGGCCACATTTTCATTCTTACTCCGATCTCTAAAATCCTCGCCAACCATTAGCAGTTGCTAATTCCGATTCCTCCCGATACGGATGCACAATCCGCAAATCTAACCTGTGTTCGTATCGGCGGAATTAGCGCGACTTCATAATAAGATCTGGTAAGGATATTTGTTTCATGACTCCCGCACGTTCCCTGCTTTCTCTGGCGATCACTGCCGCTCTGACCGGTACATCTTTCTCTCTGGCTTACGCTGAAACCACTCCGCAAACATCTCCTGTTAAGGCCTCGGAATCCGGTCTTGTTATCGAGATCACCAAAGGTCAACAGCAGGAGATCCTGAGTCAGTCTCTGGAAAGTGTGCAACCAGCTCCAGTGACCGATGGCGGCGAACTGCTGAAGAGTATCAATGGTATCTCCGGCACCCGTATGGGCGGGCGCGCAATCGATCCGATTATTCGCGGCCAGAAACAAACGGCGGTGAATGTTTTACTTGATGGTGCTTATCTGCACGGCGGCTGCCCTAACCGTATGGACCCGCCCACCACTTATACCGCAGTGGACAGTTATGACTGGATCACCGTGATCAAAGGCAACCGCACGGTTCAGTACGGCTCTGGCGGCTCCGGCGGTACGGTGCTGTTTGAGCGAAAATGGCCAAGCTTCTCTGACAAACCGGTTACAGGCTCCGTCAGCAGCAGCTACGAAACCAATGGCGAGAAATGGGAACTGGCAGCGGATGTTGCCGCAGGGAGTGATCAGGGTTATATCCGCGTGATCGGTCATACCGCAGAAGGCGATAACTATGACGATGGTAACGGCGACGAAGTCCGTTCCGCGTATCAGAGCCAGTCCGGCACCCTGATGGCCGGTTACGCCATCAGCAATAACACCCGTCTGCAGGGTAGTTTTGAAAAAACCGAGGAAACCGATGTGCTCTTCGCCGGTGCCGGTATGGACAGCCCCTATGCCCGCGCAGAAAACATTCGCCTGAAGCTGGATCATACCTTTACTGAAGGTAGTCTGAAGACCCTGAAGGCCGAGCTCTACCGCAGCGATGTTGAACACATGATGGACAACTACAGCCTGCGTGAATTTACCGCCAGCATGAAGATGGATGCCCCTTCAACGTCCGACACTCAGGGTGGTCGTCTGGTACTGACCGGCGTGACCAACCGTATCGACTGGCTCGCGGGTTTCGATCTGCAGGACAACACCCGAAACGCCAACCAGCAACTGCCAACCATGATGGATAAGATCGCAGGGATTCAGTGGCCGGATGCCAATATCCGCCAGATCGGAGTCTTTGCTGAAGCAGAAAAAGCCATTAACGGCAGCAACCGACTCAAAGGTGGTCTGCGGGTCGATCAGGTTGAAGCCAGTGCCAGCCGCTCTGATGAAGCCTTTACCGGAGGCGGTTTAGCAGGCAAAACACCGGAAGATCTCTACGGCACCAGCAAGGTGAAGCAGACAGAAACCAATATCGGCGGCTTTGCTCAGTGGAGTCACAACATCAACGCTCTGTTCCAGTGGGACACCATCGTCTCCCGCAGCGTGCGCACCGCTGATGCCACTGAACGCTACATTGCTACCTCAAAATGGATCGGTAATCCTGAACTGGAGCCGGAAAAGCATCACCAGCTGGAAGGTATTCTCTCGGTCAATATGGGAGCCGCCAAAGGCTCGGTCAGCGGTTGGATGAATAAGGTCGATGATTATATTCTGCGCTCTAATGTGACCGGTAAAGATCGCTATACCAATGTGGATGCCACCCTGATGGGCATTGAAGCGGAGGCCAGCCATCGCATCAACGCGAAGTGGCTGTTTAGTACCCAACTGGCCTGGATTCAGGGTGAAAACGATGACAACGGCGAAGCCCTGTCACAGATCTCACCACTGGAGCTGCGGGCTAAAGCACGCTATCTGCAAAACAACTGGCAGGCAGGACTGGAGCTGGTATCCGCAGCCAAACAGACTGATGTCTGCCTTTATGATGACACGGACTGCGGCGGTCAGGATGTGCGTGAAACACCTTCCTACTGGGTAGCGAATCTGGATGCCCGCTATCAGGTGCTGGATAGCCTGACGCTGGATGCCGGTATCAACAACCTGTTCGACAAAGCCTACACCCTGCATGAAAGCCGCAATGACAGCTTTAACCCTGATCCGGTTCAGGTGATGGAGCCGGGGCGCAGCCTGTGGCTGAAGGCGCATTACAGCTTCTGACCCCGGGCTCCTTACCAAAGCGCTGGTATCTCAGGGGCTATCCCACTTTCCTTTTCAACACTCAGCCATGCCGGAAACGGCATGGCTTTTTTTGTTTTCCCTGCTCCCAGAGAAAAATCGACTAATCTTGAAAATAAAACGGCACCCGCTGCACTCATCGTAACCAGCAGGCGGCCTGAGTAAAACAACCACCGAAGGATCTGCCGATGAGCGAGTTGAGCCAATTTTCCTGCGAGGCCTGCCGGGCCGATGCACCCCGGGTTACCGGCGATGAGCTGGAGCATCTGCTAAACGAAATTCCGGAATGGCACCTGATGGTGGATGAGGATATCCGCCAGATCTGTCGCGTTTACACCTTTAAGGATTTCCGAACCGCCCTGAACTTCACCAATGCTGTTGGTGACTTAGCGGAAGCAGAAAACCACCACCCCGAAATCGTCACCGAATGGGGTAAGGTTACCGTCCGCTGGTGGACTCATAAGATTATGGGGCTGCACAAAAACGACTTTATTATGGCCGCCCGTACCGATGAAATTTACGAGCAGGGGTAGCCCTGCTCCCACTTATCAAGCCAGCAAATGTCTACTGTTCACCGAATGACTGTTAACCGCTTTCTATTAATTAACTAGCGGGTTACCAGCCTCCCTAAGGAGCACTTTGTCACAGGTTAGTCAGCCACCGGCAAACCTGATCCGCTTTTGCTCCCCAAGCCACTGAATTTGACGAAAAAGCGCGTGCTCAGAAAATGATGCGGGATCTGTGCCGCAAGGCCAAAACCTACGACCTATCTCTGAGTACAACCCCGTCAAAACCCGTCACAGATCAAAATAAATACCTGTTGATTCAAACGGTTACCCCGAAATTATGCTGACGAAAAATACCGGTATAACGAGGGCAAAAGCAGATGTATTTCGCTACAAAAACAGCGTCTTTGTAACGGTTTAGAGCAAATGTTTTTTAATTGTAATTTAATAGATACATCATAAAGTCATTATTCTATTATTTGACTCAGCCACCCGTTTGACCGCTCAAAAGGCGGAGAGAACGGAACCCCCAAAAATGGATTAGCAGGTGGATATTATGCGTGCGGACTATATCAACCCTGTGCTCTACTCGGTGATGGAAACGCTCAACCGTATCACTCACCACAAACCTCATCCGGGCCGTATTAAGCTTAAAAAGCACGAACTGGCTCAGGGCGCTGTTACCGGTCTGGTGAATATGCAGATCAACAACCATGTTGGCTCATTGGCTTTAAGCTTCAGCCGTGATCTGATTCTGCATATCGCATCGGAACTCAGTCATCATCAGGTACGCCATATCGATAACACTGTACTGAATGTTGCCGGTCGCCTGACTTATCTGGTCTGCAGCGAAGCCCGCCAGTATATGCAGGATAAAGAAGCGCACTTTATGCTGACTGCGCCTCAGGTGTTTCAGGGTTTCCGCCAGCGGATTCACCACGCCAGCCACGACCCAAAGCTGATGATGCAGTTTGAAACTCCTGCCGGTATCTGTTTTTCGGAGTTCAGCATTGCCGGTCTTGGTGAGATACAGCAGGGCGTTCGTCTTCAATAAGACATGTAACCCCTGATAAAAACAAAGCCAGCACATGGCTGGCTTTGAGGGCTATTGGAACCGGTTAGCACATATAGCTCATTAAATGCGTTGAATTAACCGGACACCCGCTCCAGTCGCTTCAGGTTATCCTCTAACCAGAGCGCCAGATTCGCCTTCTCAAAACGGTTTAAGCCGTTCAGTGTCCAGGTATCTTTTGCCTTGTCAGCCTCCTGCTTTTTGCCCTCTTCAATCCAGAGACAACGGAACCCTGTCAGATCTTCAGTCTTGTCCTTAGCGAGCAACGGCAGACTTAAACTCTGCAACATCGGCTGCAACGCTTCATCCTCACTGCAGACACCATCCCAGCCTTGCTGCCATAAGGTTTCATCCAGTTTGAGCGCATAGGCGGTAATGGCATTCAAAGCCTGCTGCTGATTTCGCTGAATCACCGCCTGATGCTGAGGCCAGATGCGGGCATAATCATCCGCCAGAATCGCCGTCATCATCTT
Organism: Oceanospirillum sanctuarii; assembly: GCF_002150805.1. Taxonomy (GTDB): domain Bacteria; phylum Pseudomonadota; class Gammaproteobacteria; order Pseudomonadales; family Halomonadaceae; genus Oceanospirillum; species Oceanospirillum sanctuarii. The sequence continues at coordinate 39,838 of NZ_MTBA01000007.1, read as the reverse complement.
AAGGTTGGCACTGTTCAGCCAGAAGAAATCCAGTGCCTGCTCATCGACGGAACGGCTGATTCGTGCCCCCTCCGGTTTGATCTGCACAGCAAAGTCCACCGGAATCACACCAATATTGCGCTGGCGCAGAGTGGGATAAACCGCACCCTGCGGCCAGACCGAAGCCACTTCAGCAACCGCCTGATAGGCGGGCAGAGCAGATAACTCCTCCGGCAGTTTTTTATCGATCCAGTAACCGATACGGCTGACGGGATAGCGTTTGGACGGCAGGTAATCCACCTGCACACCGGTATCGGCCAAGAGAGCACGACTTAACAGATGCGCAACCGGCAAAACCGTTGCCAGATTCTCGGTTTGTTCTGTTTGGGTGAGGGTTCGGGCCTCTGCAGCCCATGATTGACGACTCATCAACAGAGAAGCAGAACCCAGCACCAATACCGCCAGCAACAGCGAAGGCAGATGACGCTGGATCTGCTGCCACAGGGATTTTTCCCGGGCGTCAGGCAGCAGAGTTTCTTTTGTGCGATGAGATGTAGATGCGTGTTCAAACATAAGGACTCCGCTACAAAATGGGCGTATCGGTACGATTAAAAAAGCTCAGTAAAAGATTCAAAAGCTCTCGAAAAACTTAAAAAAGGCTCGAAAAAAACACTCAGGCAAGTCGCTGACTCCAGCCCAGCTGACGAAACAGCACTACCAGCAGAAACACACTACTGGCCAGCAGCACAATGGCCGCTCCGGATGGAATCGGTATCTCCAGCGCCATCGGCAGAACCACACCTGCCACGCAGCAACCGGTTGAGATCATCAGCGTGCGGATAAAGAAACTGCGCAGATTCGAACTGATCAGACGAGCTGTGGTTGCCGGAATCAACAGCAGTGCCCCCACCAGAACCGCCCCGATAATTTTCACGGCAGCAACGGTAATCAGCGCGATCAGCAGCACAAAGCCGTAATCCAGCAGGGTGACGTTGGTTTTGCGGCCACCGGCTCCCTGAACCCGCGCCAAGTCAGGCTGAAGTGCCGACATCAGCGCCTGATTGCCGTAGCGCCAGATCAGCACCCAGCTGATAACACTGATACCACCCAGCAACATCAGGTCAGCTGGTGTGACGGTCAGAATGGAACCAAAGAGCACATTCTCCAGAATATGCACGTTCACCTTCTTGGCGACATAAAGCAGAAGCGCAGCACCCAGGGCGATAGCAAAGGCAAGAAATACACCCACCAAAGCATCGTAAGGCACCTGAGTACGGCTTTTTACCCAGTGCAGAATCAGGGCAAAACTCATACAGAAACCGAACAGTGCGGCCACAGGCTGAGTCGCGGGCTCTCCCAGCAGAATACCAACGGCAACACCGGTAAGCGCACCATGGCCAACCGCTTCGGAGAAAAAGGCCAGCCGCTTTACAACAACCAGCGTGCCTAATGCACCCAATAAAGGCCCCACCATCACCGCAGCGATCAGGGCGTAGGTGACAAAGGGGTACTGAAATACTTCCGGCAGCCAGCCTGCGGCCACAGCATCGGCCAGTAATTGCTGTAGGCTCATAGGGTCACCTTCTTTTTCTGATCGGCTTTCTTATCAACACCGGAAACCGTCATTCGACCATCAAGTACAGCACCTTCAACCTCAGCACCTTCAACCTCAGCACCTTCAACCTCAGGGCCACCAACAACCCGCCCATCAATCACGTGTCCATCAACAACCCGAACCTCATGATCCGCATAGGCTTCTACAAAAGCCGGATCGTGATGCACCATCACCAGAGTGCAGCCATCCGCTTTCAGTTGGAGAATCAGTTGCAGAATCTGCTGCTGTGCTTTCTGGTCAAGACCGTTCATGGGCTCATCCAGAAACCAGAGGCTGGCTCCCTGAGCCAGTGCGCGGGCGAACAGCAGACGCTGGCGTTCTCCACCGGACAACTGACCAATTTTGCGCTGGCTCTTCTGATCCAGCCCAACGGTAGATAGCAAAAGAGCCAGACGCTGCTGCTCCTTGTCCGCTGGGCGACGGAAAAAGACCTTAGGCTGAATGCTCGCCAGCAAATAATCTTCCACCGTGATCGGCAGCGTGGCATCAAAGGCTTCCAGCTGAGGAATATAAGCAACCTTCTGCGATTCCTGCTGAGCCTCACGCAGGTCACGTTCCGAACTACTATCCAAACCGCTATCCAAACCAACAGGCCAATGCCAGAAGATATCCCCCTGATGAGGCATCAGCCCCGCCATACATTTCAGCAGTGATGACTTACCGGCACCGTTGGCTCCGGTCAGCATGTGTAGCTTACCCGCTGCCAACGTCATGCTGACCGGTTGGAACAATTGATGCTCACCAAAGCTGAGACTGAGCTGATCCAGTTCAATGGATGGGCCTTTAACTTCATGCCCTTCGACCATAAAACCGGCATCAGTGGATGCATAAGCGTTCATCAGCCCTCCTTACCGCTTTCTTTACCGGCATCAGACAAGGCCTGATTCAGTGCCTGGGTTAAGGTGATCAGGTTCTGCTCCATCTCCCGGTAGACCTTATCTTTTTCGAATTCACCAAAGGTCATGTGGGAGAAGTGATAAAGACGCACACCAGTGGACGCTTCAATGGTTTTCACATAACGGTTATCCATATCCAGCTCGGTGAACAGCAGATTCACGTTGGCTTCGCGGATGCGTTCGATGGTTTTCTGCAGCTGAGTCGCACTGGGTTCAACCCCATGGGCGGGTTCGATCACGGTATCGATGCTGATACCGAACTCCTGCAGAAAGTAGCCATAAGCGTTGTGGGTACTGGCGATTCGGATACCGCTCAGATCTTTACCCTGAAAAGCTTTCAGATGCTGGTTTTTCAGCTGACGCAGCTTACGGGCAAAGCCCATGGCATTCTTCTGATAGAAACGGGCATTAGCCTGATCCAGTTGCCCCAGTTCACGGGCGATGGTGTAGATCTGGCGGATAGCCGCATCAATAGAAACAAAACTGTGCGGGTTCCAGGCGTTACGGGTATTGGCTGCGGCCAGCAGAGGTACATCTTTGTTGGCGTAGATCAGCGTCAGCTTGTCGGCCAGTGCGGGTTGGCTGGAGACCAGCTTTTCTACCGCGTGAACCGCAAATTCGTCATGGCCAATGCCGTTCAGTACCAGGGCATCCATCTTCATCAGACGATTCAGATCCGATGGCTGCAACTCGTAGCTGTGCGGGTTAAAGCCGGATTCCACCAGCGGCAGGATATCCGCCCGATCACCGACAATTTCCGCCACATAGCTATAGTAGGGATGCAGCGCGATACCCACCTGCAGACGTTTATCGCTGGCTACGGCTGCAGGAGAAAAAATGGCTGCTGCCACCAGAACAAACAGGGTCAACGCAGACATCAGTAGATAAGACAATCGGGAAGCGTTTACAAAGTACACAAGAGGCTCCTGCCGGACGAGGCCGACTAAAATTCTGAAAGTTGATGTTGCCAATGAGAACCCGGATGGCAGGGGTCGCTTTCGGTAGAGAGGTTGCTGTCGTTCGTGGAATTACTGTCAACCGATGGGTTACTGGCGATAGCGGAATGACGACTGAACAGTTGCGCGGGTTGGCTCAGATGCTCCCCCATCAGCAACAAAAAATGGCCGGAGTTTCCGGAAACATTTTCACCGATAAAGCAGCCGGGCTCCGGGTTCAGCCAGCGGAAACTGACGTTGCCACTGCGATTCAGAGAAGAACCGGCAAAGGGCGGAATACCATAGGATTCAAGGGTGGCCAGACTTGGCCATTGCGGATTTTCTTCCGCACTTATCATCCTCTCTTCCGCTGCCACGTCTCCCTCATCCAAAGCACCCTCTACTGAAACACTCTCTCCTGAAACACCCTCTGCCAAAAAGCGTATCTCGCTGGCGGCGGTACTGAGCTGAGTCAGCAGGGCTTTCTGTTCAGTATTCAGTTCAAGATGCGCTGCGGCCTTGGGCACGGGTGCCTGATTCAGCCAGACGCCGCCGGCGCTGATCAGCAGAATCAGCGCCAGCGTCAGGAAAGCCCAAAGGCTTTCCTGTTGGCCGTTATTCGGTCGAACCCGTTGCGATCTCATGCGGGCGCTTTGCATACCGGAATCAGAGCTCGTCATAGTCGATCTCAACCGGTTGTTCGTGGCCGGAATCAAAACGTATGTAGTACTCGCCGGCAGGGGCGCTGAAGGTGACGGAGGATGCGGCATCTGTAGTCAGTTTCAGCAAGACCTGATCATCGTAATCCAGCACAGTCACCGGCTTATTTACACTCAGACTGCCATCACTGAAGCCTGTCTCGCAGTGCACACTACCCGACTGCTGTTCGCAGGTCATAATGGGAAAGTGTGCCTGTGCCAGAGGGCTGACAAGCAGACTGGCAAACAGCGCCGACAGCAGAGTCAAAGCCCCAATAAAGCGGCTTAGGCTTAACCTGATATTCTGACTTAGAGATCTCATCGCTCCGTCTCCTGTTTATGGCAGCTGGGCGTCAAAGGTCAGGTAAAGCAGCGAGCTTTCGCTGTCAGCACGGTCTGACTTGCGGTCATGTTCAATCTTGGCCGCCAGATACCAGGGGCCTACAATCTCCGGAGTAAAGGTCAGCATGCCATTACTGTCGGTTTTCAGTTTCTGCATCATGCGATCGTTGCGGTATTTGGTGCTGTTCGGAGTCAGCTCCACCTCAACACCCTCGGCAGGTTTGCCATCAACAAAAAACTGAAAGCTCACCGCTTCTCCGGCAACCACATCGCTTGGGTGAGTTGGGCCTGCCAGCTCAAGACCTTTTCCGGTCAGCTCCAACACCTTGTTATCCGGTGCCTGCCAGGTGATGTAACTCACGGTGCTGACGTTAAACTGACGGGTAATCACATCCTGTGCGCCATCCGGTAACTGACTCGCTGCCTCTTGCTTATCGGCAAAGATACGCTTGGTAGCGCCACGCTTATTGGTATAGAAGGTGAAGTAAACCGTTGGACGGGCAAGCTCAAGCTTCCAGGTGCCGGGCTGGTCGATCTCAAGATCAAACACACTGCGACGCTGACCTTTGTAGTAACTGCCCAGACGCTGCTTGCCGCCTTCCGGCGTATAGATTGAAAGACGATCCAGACCCAGCGCCTTATCAGGACTGAAAATGGTGTGGGATGCAGAAGCATCGACCGTAATCCATTCCGCTTTTTCACCGGACAGGTTGTACTCATGGGGCAGCAACCACATAGGGTGGGCGTTGGCCAGACTGCTGGCACCCAAAGTCATCAGGGTTGCCAGAGCAGCTTTTTTGCTCCACTTCTTCAGACGTGTATGAAACATGGTGATTCTTCCTTTGCGCTTAATCGGCTTGTTCAATAGATACCGGGCCTAACTCTTTGCCCGCTTTAATGCGATAGGTTTTATTGATGTCCGGCAGCGTGAATTTCTGCTTCAGCAGGGATCGGCTGCCATGCTCGCGGGAAGCTTCCAACACCAGCTGATACTCACCTTCAGCAACAGGGTTACCGGTGCTGTCGGTGCCATCCCAGCTCAGGGAATACTGCCCCGGCCCCTTGGTAGCGCCGGTTGCTCCATCAATATCACCGTCCTGATAACGGCCGGTTTTACGCCACCAGCGGCGCAGGTCTTTCAGCCATTTTTTATCGCCATGCCAGACCGCCAGGGTTTTCACCGCCTTGCCGGATGCATCTTCAACCCAGACGGCGGTATAAGGCCGCTGGTACTGACCGGTCTGAATCTCCGGCAAACTAAAGGTGATCGACAGCGCTTCCGGGCTGTTAGCCTCTGCGGCATGAAGGGGCTGCGCAGTCAGAGACAGGAGTGAAATACCTGCCACGATGCCTGCGAAACCGGCACGCCAACCTTTATTCTGAAAACCCTTGTGTGTCATAAAATGCAATATCCTCTTCGGTTTAAAGCGTGTGCCAGTAGAGAAAGAGAAAGAGAACCAACCCGACACCGCTGACAGAAAAAGCTCTGCGACGGCGTTTCTTCTGCGGCAGCAGTAACCAGAAGCCGCTGAGGGTAAACAGGAGTAACACCAATGCAGAAAAGTCGATAAAGCCGCGCCAGAGATCCCCGGTATGACGGCCTTTGTGCAGGTCATTGAGCTGATGAATAAGGCTGGCGTCTTTGCGCTCCAGCATCAGCGTGCCTGCGGCCAGATCAAACTCGGCAATGCTGTAGCCTCCCGGCTGCTGAATATCAGCAATCAGAAACTGCTCCTCGGCATCCCATTCCAGACGCAACTCCTGCCCCTGAACCTGATAAGCGTCCCGAATCCACTGCAAAAGCGGTATCGCAAGCTGTAACGGCTGTGCTGTTTTAGCCCCTTGCGGATTCTTCTCCGCCTCCAGATCCAGCAGGTGCTGCACCTGATCCAATAAAGCCTCAGGAACATCCGCTTCAATAAGCAGAGCAGGCTCGGAGGAACGAAACCAATCCGGGTGATTCAGCGTGATGCCGGTCAGGGTGAAAAACAGCATGATGAAAAGCATCACCATGGAGCTGTAGATATGAATCACCCGAACGGTGCGGGCAGGAAAGAGGGCAGCGATTTTGTCGAGCACGGAATAGCCTATAACGTCAAATATGCGATTGATAACAATTATCAATTAAAGGCTATTGTGGGGTGAAAGCGGTCACGGGAAAATGAAATTTACACTCTTTACTTTAGCGATTATTGATCAGCAACAGGGCAACGTGACGGTCACTTTCAGACCGGCACCGGGAACATTCTCCGCCTGCAGATGGCCGCCTAAACGCAGCACCTGTTTACGGGCAATCGCCAGCCCCAGACCAAAACCACCGCGTTTGCGGGCGCGGGCTTTATCCAACCGGAAGAAGGGGTGAAAGATTTTATCCAGCTGAGCCTCAGGTACTCCCCTACCCTGATCCGTAATACTGATCTGAATCTGAAGCAGTGTGCCCGCTTCGTCTGATTCTGTTGAGCCCGCGGCTTGTGAGGATTGCGTGGGTTGTAAGCAAACACTGACTTTCAGTGCTCCGCCCTCAGGGCTATGGATCAGACCATTGCGGATAATATTTTCCAGACTCTGACTCAGAGCCAAAGCATTGCTCTGCTTCAGCAGCAAATCATCAGGATAGTCCCGGACGATCTGACGACCGCTGAACTCAAACTCGGCATCATCACAGATCACATCCAACAACCGATCCAGCTGAACCTCTTCCTGCAGATGCTCCGGCAGGTAACGGCGCTGTTCATTGTCCAGCCAGGCAAGGGTCATGGCATCATCGATCAGCTGATTGATCAGATTGATCTCCCGATCCAGCTTTTCTCTGCGCCGCGTCTCCGGCCAGTCACTGTCCTGTACCAGTTTCATCCGCGCCAGCGGGGTACGCAGCTCATGGGACAGATCACCAATCAACTGACGCTGAGAGCTGACCAGCAGCTGAATGCGCTCAGCCATCTCATCGAAAGAGGTCGCCAGCTGCGCCAGCTCATCCTGTCGATTACCCAGCTGCGGTCTAACCGGCTGGGCAAACTCTTTGTAAGCCAGATCCTTAGTGGCGTCTTTCAGGATATTGATCGGACGGATCAGATGGCGATAAAGCCAGTGGGTAAAGATAAAAAGCACACTTAAGGGCAGCAGCCAGACCAGCGCCACATGCCAGAACATCAGATTCGGTCGGGGGTGCATTGCCGATGGCAGGCGAATAACCAGACTGGCAGCATGCTCCTGAAAAGGAATGCCGATCAGCACCTCTTTCCAGACGCCATGTACCGGCCAGGCCAGCTTGCGCTGAAAGCTGAGGCGGGACTGATAAGCCTCCGGCACCCGGGTGCCCAAAGCGGTATGCAGCTCGGGGGTCAGCACCGCAGCCCAGGTTTGATGTTTCGCCTCAATCTCATCTATCAGCTGATGCATACCGGCCTGATCCTGCTGGCGATAAAAGACCTCAGCCCGAAGGGCATAATCCTTGAGCACCTGCTGATCAACAGGGTCAATACGGGTCAGATGACGGGACAGAGAGTCCTCGGCCTTGTGCATGAGGCTGAATAAAACCAAACTGCCCAGACAGATGCCCAGTACCAACAGGATGTAGAGGCGACGACTCATCAGTAGCGGTATCCCTGACCACGAATGGTCTGAATCAGACCGGCTTCCGGCAGGTAGCGGCGAATCTTGTTGCGCAGATTGCTGATATGCATATCCAGACTGCGGTCGTAACGGCTGAAAGCGCGGTTCAGTACCAGCTGGTAAAGGTAGGGCCGACTCAGCACTTCATCTTTCTGCTTCATCAGCTGCCAAAGCAGTTCAAACTCCACCGGCGTCAGATCCAGCAGCTTCCAGGGCTGATCCTGAGCCGAACGAACACGGGCCTGTTTCTCTTTTCGGCTTAACAGCAGGTAGTGATCACTCAGTTCTGAACTGTCATCAGAATGCTGGGCAGCGTAACAACGACGCAGCAATACCTGAATTCTCAGTACCAGCTCCGGCACACTGAAGGGCTTGGGCAGGTAGTCATCGGCCCCGGAATGAAAGCCGCGAATCCTGTCCTGCTCCTCACCAAGGGCGGAGAGAAGAATCACCGGAGTATCCTTCTCAGCAGCGCGCAGGCGGTTCAGCAAGCTCAGGCCATCCAGCTCCGGCAGCATAATATCCAGCAGAATGACCTGATGATTGCCGGAAAGCGCGGTAAGCAAACCGGACTCACCATCACAGCACAAATCAACCGTATAACCCTGTTGCTGCAGGGAAGATACGATCAGACTGCTGACTTCCTCATCATCTTCCACCAGCAAAATTCGGGCTGGCTGACGCCCATCTGGAACCGTCTTATCTGAACCCTTGTTGAGTTCATCCAAATGTTCCGGATCAAATTTAGCGTTCATCACCCACCTCGTTGCTGATTAACCGGCCTGTGGATTCAGGCCTTTAGCTGCATGAAAAGTGGGTGCATTATATTTAATTGATAATGATTATCAAAAACAAAAGTTAATCACACGCAATAAAAAAGGCTGCACAGAGGCAGCCTTTTCATTCTGATGCCGGTTCAGACCGGTATCAGCCGTAGTTAGGGTCGCTGCAGAAAGGGTTACTCTCGCGCTCACGGCCAAAGGTAGACATAGGGCCATGACCGGGTACAAAACGAATATCGTCACCCAGCGGGAACAGCTTTTCACGGATGGAACGGATCAGATCACCGTGGTTACCCTTCGGGAAATCGGTACGGCCAATGGAGCCCTGAAACAGTACATCACCGACCTGAGCAAACTGAGCACCTTCGTGATAGAACACCACATGACCCGGCGTATGTCCCGGACAGTGGATCACCTGAAAGCTCTCTTCCCCGAGCTTCACCTCATCACCATCTTCTAACCAGCGGGTCGGGGTAAAAGGCTGCGCCGCCGGGAAACCAAACATCTGGCTCTGCTGTGCCAGCGCTTCCAGCCAGAACTCATCTTCTTTGTGCGGGCCGATGATCGGCAGATTCAGCTTTTCCGCCAGCTCACCCGTACCACCGGCATGATCAATATGACCGTGGGTCAGCCAGATCTGACTCAGCTTAAGTTGCAGCGCCTCAACCCTTGCCAGAATCTTATCCAGATCACCACCGGGATCGATCACAGCAGCATCTTTACTGGAATCACACCACACCAGCGTGCAGTTCTGTTGAAAGCCGGTCACCGGGATAATTTCATATTGCATGGGGTCGTCTCTGGTTATTTATGGTTATAAACGCTGGTTTACTCAGTTCAGCCCAAACGGAGAAACGAGGCTATTGTCCCCTGTGCCTGCACGCAATTCAATCTTCTGACCTAAGACTTTTTTACAATTACTTACATAAAACCAAGCAAGTTTTCTCTCTGAAATCAGATTCATCGGAGAAAAGATTAAGAAGTGTTAACTCGCTTGAATAGCCACCCAATTCCGGCTAGGTAAAGAATGTAAATGATAATGTTTTTTATTTACAAAGAATCTAACCTCTCGCCCCACGCTTAATCGAGCAGATCAATTTTGTGAATCCGGGGACAACCGGATCGAAACAACAAGATAAGGGGCTAACGAATGAAAACTGTTTTTCGTCCTGTGTTACTGGGGCTGAGTGCAGCGGTTGCTGCTGTTGTTCACGCTAATGATCAGGTGAATATGGACTCTGTGGTGGTGACCGCTGCAGGTTTTGAGCAAAAGCTGACGGATGCACCGGCCAGTATCTCTGTTATTACCGAAGAACAGTTACGTTCACGCCCTTACATGACTTTGCTGGATGCGGTGAAAGATCTGGAAGGTGTTGATGTGGGTGAAACCCGCGACAAGACCGGTCAGGGCACCATCTCTATGCGCGGCATGGGTTCCGATTACACTCTGGTACTGGTCAATGGCCGTCGTCAGAACAACCACGGTGATATCTACCCGAATAACTTTGGCGGTAACCAGTTCAACCATATCCCACCGCTGGATGCGATTGAGCGTATCGAAGTGATTCGCGGTCCTGCTTCAACACTCTACGGCGCTGATGCCATGGGTGGTGTGATCAACGTAATCACCAAACGGGATGCCGAGCGCTGGTCCGGCTCTGTAACCACCAGCCGCACCATTCAGACCAATGATGAATATGGTGATGACACCACGGTAGATTTCTCCGTGATGGGGCCGGTACTGCCGGGCAAGCTGATGATGGGTCTTCGCGGCAGTATGTATGATCGTGAAGCATCGAACCCGGAATATGCTGATGTGACCGACCCGACAGGCACGTCTCATACCCGTGAGCTGGGCTTTGGCAGCGGTGGTAAAACCGTTGATAACACCAATAAGGCCGCTGGTCTGAGCCTGATCTTTACCCCATCTGATCAGCACACCATTACCTTCGATTACGATACCTCTGTGCAGGTTTACGATAACGATGAAAGTCAGGTCGGCACTACCGACAATATTGATGATCTTTGGAGTCGAAGCCGTTCCGGTTACAGCGATGAGCAGGAGTTTACCCGCGATCAGTTCGCCCTGAGCCACGAAGGCCAGTGGAGTTTTGGCCGCAGTACTGTGACGCTGAATCATGTAAAAACCAACAACAACGGACGTACTCTTCCCCTTAGTGCGGCAGATCGTACCAAGCTGGATGATATGAAGAGCACCACCTGTGGCGGTCTGACCGAAGCGGAGTGTAAAGCCAAAGTTGCCGAAACCTTCCTGCCACGCCCGAAACGAACGCTTCAAAGCGCGGAAACCAGCCTGAACAGCAAGCTGGAACTGCCCTTCCACGAAGATCACTTTGCTGTCGTGGGTGCAGAAATCACTCAGGGCGAGCTGAAAGATGGCGTATTCGGTATGGAGGATGGTAGTGACAGTGCTATTCAGGATTTCATCACCGTGTCTGTATTTGGTGAAGACAACTGGTACGTCACCGATGCCATGACACTGACCGCCGGTGCCCGTTACGATCACCACGATACCTTTGGCAGTCAGATCAGCCCCCGCCTGTACAGTGTTTATGCTCTGGATGACAGCTGGACAGTTAAAGGTGGCGTGAGCACAGGTTATAAAACACCGAAAACCACAGATCTGTATGACGGCATCATGGGCTTTGGTGGTCAGGGCACGGTGCCGCTGTATGGCAACCCGGATCTGAAAGCAGAAACCAGTATCAGTTCAGAAGTTGCTCTTTACTGGCAGCATCCGGTGAAACGTCACAGCTTTAACGTCACCCTGTTTGAAAACAACTTTAAGGACAAAATCAGCTCACAGGCTTGCGACTCCGCAGCGGACTGCGGCATCGAAGGTGACTACGTTGACGCCGGTTACTCCTCATACAGCAGCAGTAGCAGCAAAAAAATCAATATCGACAAAGCGACCATCAAAGGAATGGAGCTGGCCGGTAGCTATGAGATTCTGCCGGTACTGGCGGTACGCGCCAACTACACCTATACCGACAGTGAACAGCTAAGTGGCGAACAGAAAGGTTACCCGCTGACTGGAACTGCGGAACACATGGCTAATGCCACACTGGACTGGATGGCGTCTGACAGCCTGAATGTCTTCCTGACACTGGAATCCCGCAGCAAACGCTTCCGTGGCTTTGGTCGAGGCAATACGCTGAACGAAGGTAAAGACGGTGGTATCTACTACGAGGATTACGAAGTACTGCATCTGGGCGCAGCCTGGCAGGCACTGGATAACCTGACTCTGACCGGTCGTATCAACAATCTGCTGGATGAGGACTTCAGCAGTCATACCGCATCCTTTGACGATGCCAATAGTGATGGCGACTACAACGATGATGACGAAGTCACCTTCTACGACGATTACAACAACAAGGATAAATCCCGCAACTTCTGGATCTCTGCCAACTTAAGCTTCTGATCCGGCCTCTGCCAATCGAAAATTTTGAGCGCCCTGCAGGAAACTGAGGGGCGCTTTTTTGATTTTCAGCCACTGTCAATTCGTCCATCTGACCGGTGAAAAAAACGGCATATAGTTGGCAACTTTTTCCCTATGGGTTAGTCTCAAGATGTACACATTATTTATTACCGGTTTACGAACCCGTTTCGGACAACAGGTAGCACACGATCACGCTGCAAGGGTTAAAGAAAATATTAAAGGTCTCGCACCTTTAAAACCCGAACAGCTCGTTGTACAGGAGAGTTTCCTATGGCCTTAGAAATGATGGTTTCTTTGATTTTAACTGCGGTAATTGGCACCGGCCTATGGATGAGCCTGCAACAGATGGCACAGAAGCCTAAAGCGATTCGCATTAAAGCGGATCATGTTCGTAAAGATCGCTGGGACAACCCGAATCCCCGTTGATTCTCCCAGCGTTAGTGATTACTGATTTTATTTTCGGCTATCGATTTGGCCAAAAATATAAGCAACACAAAAAAGCGATGCACCTGCATCGCTTTTTTTATTTCTGATCCATTTCACGCTTCTTCGTCAGAAACACTGCCGCCCTAAACTAAAGGAGATAGAATCAGGCATCTCTCTGCTACCATTAAACCAGAAGCGGCCATTTTGGGTATCTGCATGCTGCCAAACAGCTTTAAATCTTTATCAGTGCTACTTTTCTTACTGGTAACCAGCCTCCCCGGAAGTCTTGCTCTGGCTAAGGCTGATAGGCCAGACAGCCAGATGACCGGCAGACCTGATGCTCCGATCCGAATCTGCGTTGATCCCAACTGGATGCCTTTCGAAAAAATTGACGAGGAAGGCAATCACATCGGCATCTCTGCTGACTTTATGCGCTATTTTAGCAAAGCACTCGATATAGAATTCCAGCTGGTTGAAACCCGAAGCTGGCAGCAATCGCTGGATCTTACCCGGGATGGCCGCTGCCAACTGCTTCCCTTTATCAATAAAACGGAAGAGCGCGGCTCCTATCTGAACTTCTCTGATGTGTACTTTGAAAGCCCCGTGGTATTGGTCACTCATGAGGATAGAAAGATTAAAGGTGGTTTTCAGGGGCTGAACGGCAAAACCCTTGCCGTTGTTAAAGGCTATTCCTACGAAAGCTTTCTGGCGAAAAATTACCCTGATATAACAGTTGTCCATGTGGAAAGTATGGATCAGGCACTGACTCTGGTTTCCGAGCAAAAAGCCGATGCCACTACTGCCGCGCTTTATATGTTTCCGTTTCAGGTTCAGCAACTTCGAATCTCTGATCTTCATGTTGCCAGTGCGACAGAACTCGCTAACGAGATAAGAGTTGGCGTCAATAAAGATTCCAGTTATCTCTTGCCTCTGTTTAACCGTGCGATTGCCGAAATTCCTCAGCAACTGAAAAACGAAACCATTCTGAAGTGGACGCCAAAGAAGCCTCATGCCGACGATCACTTTACAACACCGCTTTATTTTCTGCTGATCATCGTCGCTATTATTCTGGCGCTCTGGCTAACCTGGAAAGCGAATAAACAGCTCAGAATACATAATCGCAAACTGAAAAAGATGGCATCAACCGATGCCCTGACCGGCGTTGCCAATCGCAGCCGCATCAGTCTGATGATCGAACGGGAAATTGATAACGTCCGTCAGACCGAGGGGCATTTCTCGGTGATCATGCTGGATATCGATCACTTCAAAAAGATTAACGATAACTTCGGTCATGATGCCGGTGATAAAGCCCTTTGCTTTGTCACCAATCAGGTCGCGGCCAGTCTGAGATCAACGGATATTATGGGCCGCTGGGGTGGTGAAGAGTTTGTCATTCTGGCACCGGCAACTCATCTGGATCAGGCGGTGATTCTGGCAAATAAATTGCGCAATGCGGTTAAAGCTCAGCAACTGGATCATCTTGGAGTGATTACCGCAAGTTTTGGCGTTACCGAATACCATCCCGGTGATAGTGAAGACACCCTGATGAAGCGGGTTGATAAAGCCCTGTACGATGCCAAGGCTGCAGGACGGGACAGAGTAAAAGCCTTCTGCAAAAAGGTTTAGCCCCTTCGCACTTCCTTCTATCTGCCAGATAACAATCGACAGATAACAATTTACAGATAAAGCACTGCAGACAATAAAAAAACGCCGGATCAGAGATCCGGCGTTTTTAGTTCAGGCGCTACCTGCATTTGACGAAGGCGTACGCAGCCTAACGGGCGATACTCTGCATAATCTGACGAACACTGCTGATCAGATTATTGGAGGCTTCTTTCGTGCGGATCGAAGACTCCGTTGCTTCTGCAGCGGCTTCATTCACCGAATCCAGATTGTTGCGGATCTCTTCCGAGGCGGCACTCTGCTGAGTCGCTGCCGCTGCAATCATCTGGCTCATATCGGTAATGGACTGCATGGTCTGGCTGATGGCATCCAGTGTTTCACCGGCAACCTGAGCCTGATCGACACAGCCACTGGCGCTTTCCTGACTGGAACGCATCACACGAACCACTTCTTCGGTTTCTTTCTTCAGACGTTCCAGCGTGCCATAGATCTCACCAGTGGAATCCTGAGTCCGTTGTGCCAGTGCACGAACTTCGTCAGCAACCACGGCAAAGCCACGGCCCTGTTCACCGGCACGAGCGGCTTCAATCGCAGCGTTAAGTGCCAGCAGGTTAGTCTGGTCGGCAATCTCAGTAATCACCGAGATAGCTTTAGCGATATCGTCAGTGGCCTGATGCAGGCTCTCAACCTGAACAGAAGCCTGCTCGATAGCAGATGCCAGGCGGTTAATGGATTGCGCAGTATCATTTACGACACTACGACCCTGTTGCGCCAGCTCGTTCGCTTGGTGAGTCGCATCAGAGGCTGAGTTAGCGTTGTGAGCGACTTCATCAATCGCACCGGAAAGCTGGCTGATCACGGTAGCAATCTGCTCCACTTCTGCCGCCTGACGGTTAATCGCCTCTGCAGCATGATCTGCGATCTCTGTGGTTTCATCACCAAGCGCATAGAGCTCTTTCGCAGAATGCGTGATTCGGGTGGTCATGGCATTCACGTTAGCTTCACGCATAATCGCCGCCAGATACATCTGCCCCGCTTCATCAGTACAGTTGGCATACATCTCTTTCAGCAGCTCACTGTCGATATAACGCTTAGCACGATCTGTCGCCTTTTTCAGTGGAGCCATAAGAGTACGCAGCAACAGAAGCCCGGTTGCACCAACCGCTACCGATACACCAAGGGTCGCAGGTGCTGACAGATCCAGTGCCCAACTCAGACCGCTTGGAATCAGAGCGGAAGCAAACAAAAGCACAGGTACGCTGGAACTCAGGTTCAGGTCGTAAAGGCTGAAACGCTTGCCACCTTTGGCAACACGCTCATAAATCGCCTCGGTACGCTTGACCAGACTCTGCTTGGGTTTGGAACGAACGGACTGATAACCGATCACCTGACCGTTATCAAAAATAGGAGTTACAAAGGCATTTACCCAGTAGTGATCACCGTTCTTACAGCGGTTTTTTACCACCCCCATCCAGGGTTTGTTTTTCTGCAGGGTGGCCCACATATCAGCAAATACAGCTGGCGGTACATCCGGGTGACGCACCATGTTATGGGCTTTGCCCATCAGCTCATCGCGGGTAAAACCTGAGATATCAACGAAGGCATCGTTTACGAAGGTGATCTGACCTTTCAGGTCCGTGGTGGAAACCAGAGGCAGATCATCGGGAAAGCTCTTCTCGACCTGGGTGACAGGTAAGTTCTGTTTCATGGCGCAGCATCCTGTTGCTCATAAAGGTTGTCGTCTAATTGCCATTCGCCGGCCTTTAAGAAGGCTCTGTATTTGTGGTTTTAGTGACTTTTCATCACTTTATTATGATGGCAATCAAGTCTGAAACAATTTGTTACACAACTTTACTTTTCTGACAAAATCTTACATTCGTTTTTTCGGAAGTGCCAGAAAAACCACAAATAACTGAAGGCTTAATTAATCCTTTGATCCGGAAAATCCCTTCCCGGCTTGCATACACGCCTACGGGGCATGTTATCCTGCCACATTAAACGCTAAATACAGTTAAAGCAAAGGGGCACCCCATGCAAATTCAGGACAACGCAGTTGTATCCATTCATTACACTCTGACCAACGAAGCTGGCGATACTATCGACTCTTCTGCAGGTGCAGAGCCGCTGGCATACCTGCACGGTGCCGCTAACATTATTCCGGGTCTGGAAGACGCTCTGGTAGGTAAAGCAGTTGGTGACAAGCTGAATGTTACTGTTGCTCCTGCAGATGGCTACGGCGAGCACATCGCTGAGCTGGTTCAGGAAGTTCCTGCCGAGATGTTCCAGGGCGTAGACGAAGTACAGGTTGGTATGGAGTTCCACGCGGAATCCAACACCGGTCAGCCGATCGCAGTAACCGTAACTAAGGTTGAAGATGGCAAAGTAACCATCGATGCAAACCACCCTCTGGCTGGTGTTACTCTGAACTTCGACGTTGAAGTTGTAGAAGTACGTGAAGCCTCTGCAGAAGAGCTGGACCACGGCCACGTTCATGGCGCTGGCGGTCATCAGCACTAATTAGTGCTTACCAGTACAAGTCAGTCTTCTTTTCTCTGAAAAGAGCACTGAAACAAAAAACCCAAGCCAAGGCTTGGGTTTTTTTATGCCGTTAAAAAGATCCTTTCAAAATAAAGATCCTTTCAAAACCACGGGAACCTCTGAAAGCACTCCGTTATGGCAGCGCTTTCTGTACCACTTCAAACAGATCTTTTGACAGCTCTGCAGCTGCGATGCGCTTCAGCTCGGTCTGCATCAGCTGCTGGCGTTTGCTGTCCATCTTCTGCCAGCGGGTCAGCGGGGTGATCAGGCGGGAAGCGATCTGCGGGTTCATCGCATCCAGCTCCAGCACCACATCCGCCAGGAACTGATAACTCAGGCCATCGATACTGTGGAAGTTCACGCGGTTCTGGTTGCAGTAAACACTGACCAGAGAGCGCACCTTGTTCGGGTTCTTCAGGCTGAAAGCGGGATGCTCCATCAGCGCCTTAACGCGAGCTAAGGCATCCGGATGCGGACGGCTGGCCTGAACCTGGAACCACTGATCCATCACCAGTGCATCATCCTTCCACTGCTGCTCAAAGCTTTCCAGAGCCGCTTTGGCTTTCTCATCCTGCTTGGAGTGCACCAAAGCGGTAAGCGCCGCATGCTGATCAGTCATATTGTCTGCTGTTGTAAACTGCTGCCAACTGCGCTCGACAGCGGCTTCGGTTTCCAACGCCATCAGGTAAGACTGACAGATATTTTTCAGGCGACGCTTGGCGATATCTTCTGCCACCGGACGGTATTCACCACTCAGCTGGTTTGCCACAACCGCCTGCTCCAGCTCAGAGCTTAATGCCTGCGCCAGCGTTTTACGGGCGATATTACGACAGGCGTGAATCGCATCTACCGGCACTACGTCAAACTGCTCCGCCAGATAAGCTTCACCGGGCAGTACCAGCATTTCTGCCAGAATCGCAGGCTCAAGACCGGCAGCAAACAAACCTTTGTAGGCGTCGATCAGGGCAGAGTCCAGCTCCGGCATCTGACCGGCTTCAAACTGCGCTACCATAGCTTTCAGGGCATCAATCGCCAGACGCTGACCGGCATCCCAACGGTTAAAGCCGTCAGAGTCATGACGCATCAGGTGCAGCAGCTGCGCCTGTGAGTAACCAAAGCTCAGCTTCACCGGTGCTGAGAAACCGCGAAGCAGAGAGGGTACTGGTGCTTCTTCGATACCTTCAAAGATAAAGGTTTGCTCGGCTTCACGCAGATGCAGAACACGATCGCCGTCGCCCTGTTCACCGGATGCTTCACCCGTAGACAGATTCAGCGGCAGATCATCACCCGCTGCATTTAACAGCCCCACTTTCACAGGGATATGCAGTGGCAGTTTCTCTGCCTGATCCTTGGTCGGAGGTGTTTGCTGTTTGATGGTCAGTTTGTACTGTTTGTCAGCCGCATCATATTCACCGCTTACGGTCAGTTGCGGCGTACCTGCCTGACTGTACCAGCGCATAAACTGGGTGAAGTCGATACCGGAAGCATCCGCCATGGCAGCAACAAAATCTTCCACCGTCACCGCCTGACCATCGTGACGCTCGAAGTAGAGATCGGAACCTTTGCGGAACAGATCCGGCCCCAGAAGGTTGGCGATCATACGCACGATCTCTGAGCCCTTCTCATAGATGGTCAGGGTGTAGAAGTTAGAGATCTCAATAAAGTGATCCGGACGCACCGGATGCGCAGTCGGGCCTGCATCTTCCGCAAACTGAGCAGTTCGCAGCATGGCAACATCTTCGATACGTTTTACAGCGGCATCATTCATATCCGCTGAGAAACACTGATCGCGGTATACGGTAAAGCCCTCTTTCAGGGACAGCTGAAACCAGTCACGACAGGTCACACGGTTGCCGGACCAGTTGTGGAAATACTCGTGTGCCACAACGCCTTCGATGCGCTGGAAAGCGCCATCAGTTGCAGTATCCGGACGGGCCAGCACACAGGAGGAGTTAAAGATATTAAGGCCCTTATTCTCCATCGCGCCCATGTTGAAGTCGTTAACTGCCACGATCATGTAGATATCCAGATCGTATTCACGGCCGTAAACCTCTTCATCCCACTTCATAGAGGCTTTCAGGGAAGCCATGGCATGATCGCACTTGGTGATATTTTCCGGCTCAACCCAGATCTCCAGTGCGACGTTACGGCCGCTCATGGTGGTGAAGGTGTCTTTCACCACCTGCAGATCACCGGCTACAAGTGCAAACAGGTAGGCCGGTTTATCAAACGGGTCCTGCCAGGTAACAAAGTGGCGATTGTTGTCCAGATCACCCTTTTCAATCGGGTTACCGTTGGAGAGCAGTACCGGATACTCGGTTTTGTCGGCGATGACCTTAGTAGTAAAGGCCGCCATTACATCCGGGCGATCCGGGTAGTAGGTGATCTTGCGGAAACCTTCCGCCTCACACTGGGTGCAGAACATGGTGTTGGAACGGTACAAACCTTCCAGCGAGGTGTTGTTGGCCGGGTCGATCTCAACCTCGGTTTCCAGCACAAACTGATCCGGTACATTCGGAATAATCAGCTGCTCACCGGTGACCTGATACTGATCGGCACTCAGCACAGCGCCATCAATCGCTACGGAAATCAGCTTAAGTTCACTGCCGTGCAGCTCCAACGGAAGACCCGCATCACGATGGGCATTACGGTTAAAAGAGATGCGGCTTTGCACGCGGGTTTCATGGGGATAGAGATCAAATACCAGATCTACCGACTGCACCAGAAACGCCGGTGGCAGATAATCTTTCAGATAAATAACGTCGTTGTTGTCAGCACTCATAACACACCCATGGTTATCACGACATTGCCCGGATTCGCGTAAAGCTTGCGTCAGGACAAAAGGGTTAAAAAAATTCAGGATTTAACAGAGACAAAGGCCGCTTTGCTTTAGACTAAAGCATCTAATCAAGTTAGAGTACGCCCTTTGTGAAAAAGCTTGTTTATATAAGGGATTAAAACACGCTGTCGATTTATCTGCGAAGTAATCTGCAGACGAAATTTAAACATAAGCACTACACTGTAAAGCGTAGCTGTTTTGGTACTGCTGCAAAGGAATGTGCAGAGCAAAACGAAAGTAATGCAGAGACGATAATTCCTTAGCCCGACGGTAGACGATAAACAGGCCAGCCCTTTTTTATGGATCACACGCAGATCAAAACAGAACAATCACAACTGACACTGCCTTTGAAGGTAGCCTCGGTTTATGTGGTTTTTTCCCTGCTCTGGATCTACTTTTCTGACCGCGTTCTGGAAAGTATGGTGCAGGATCCCGTCATGCTGTCTGAGATTCAGACTTACAAAGGCTGGGCTTTTGTCCTGCTGTCCGGCCTTCTGATTTTCAGCTTGACCAGCCTGGGTCTGAGACAAAAAAATTCCATCCAGAATAAGCTGGACCGACACTCCTCGTTTTTACAGCAGGTGCTGCAGAGCGTCAGCCACGGCATTATTCAGTACCACCCATCCGGTGAGATCGTGTTTGCCAATAAGGCGGCCAGTAAGATCTATGGTTTTGATGGATGTCTGCCGGATCATATCGAAAAGCTCTGCCTTTCCTCCTTTGATGCGCGCCACCTGACCACCAGCATTACTGCCCTTGCCAGTGAAAAGGAACTGGAAGGTGAGCTTCGCCTGCCCCAGCGCCACAATAAGGGTTACACCTTTACCGCTCACTTTCAGTGGTCAGTGACTCTGGATGAGAAAGGGCGTGTGGAGAATATAACCATTGCTGTCAGTGATATCAGCAAACAGCAGAAGCATCAGGAAGCGATGGATCAGGCAGCACTGGTGTTCGAGATGTCCGATGAAGCCTACCTGATTACCGACGTGCACAGCCGGATTCTGAATATCAACCCGGCCTTCACCAAAATTACCGGCTTTGAGCTGGAAGATGTTAAAGGCAAAACGCCGGAGATGTTCCAGTCCGGTAAACATGACAGCAGTTTCTACGAAGCGCTATGGAACCAGCTTCTGAGTCGAGGCCAGTGGCAAGGTGAGATCATCAACCTGAATAAACAGGGCGAAGAGCAGCATATCTGGCAGAAGATCATGGCGATGAAAGATGCCAGCGGCAATGTGCAGAAATATATCTCTATGATGTATGAGATCAACAGCCTGAAAGATACAGGGCTGGATGATCTGACCCAGCTGCCTAACCTGCCTCAGCTGAGAGATCGTATTAACAGCCTGATTCCTAACGCTGAAAAGAACAAAGAACACTTCTGTATCGCCTATCTGGATCTGGATAATTTCCAGGCAGTGAATGACAGCTTTGGTCATCAGGTGGGTGATCAGCTGGTACAGGCGGTGGCTCAACGTCTGTCTGCAATCGTCTCCAAGGATGATGTTATCGCCCGTCAGGGTGGTGACGAGTTTATTATTCTGGGTCGCAATCTTGGCGACTCCCGTTGCAGCACCTCCTTTGCTACAGGACTGCTGAGCGCCTTTGAAAACCCGTTCGATGTTGAAGGCCACCGCCTCTTTATTACTTCAAGTATCGGTCTGTGCTGCTACCCTGAAGACGGCTCCAGCAGTACTACTCTGCTGCGAAACGCGGATACTGCACTCTATCGGGCTAAGGATATCGGTAAGAATAACTTCCAGTTCTACACCTCCCAGCTGACCAGTAATGCGATTCAAAAAATGGAGATCGAACTGGAACTGCGCCGCGCTCTTAATGAAGCACCGGAAGAGTTTGTAGTCTTCTATCAGCCGCAGATCGACCTGAAAACCGGACAAATCTGCAGCGCCGAGGCTCTGGTGCGCTGGCAGCAGGGTGATAAGCGCATCGGCCCGGATCTCTTTATTCCTGCGGCAGAAGCCACCGGCCTGATTATCCCGCTGGGCCTTCAGGTACTGGAACAGTCCTGTCTTGATTTCCTTCGCTGGCAATCACTGGATATGGAGCTGGAACGGGTTTGCGTAAACGTCTCGATGGTGCAATTGTTGCGCAGTGACTTCTACGAAGACCTGCTGAATATTCTGCAACGGACGGGGATGCCTGCGGCGGCGTTAGAGCTCGAGATTACAGAAACCGCTCTGATGAAGGAGAATGATCAGGTGGTTCAGGTACTGCATCAACTGCAGGAGATCGGTATTCAGATCGCTATTGATGACTTCGGCACCGGCTATTCATCACTGGGTCGTCTGCAGAGTCTGCCGGTGGATCGCCTGAAAATTGATCGCAGTTTTATGCCGGAAAGCGCTGAAGACCAAAACGATCATGCACTGATCTCTTCGGTTATTGGTCTGGCAAACAGCCTGAATCTTGAGGTTATCGCCGAAGGCGTAGAGACCGAGTATCAGGCAGAGCTTCTGATCCGAAGCCAATGTGAAATGGCACAGGGATACCTCTACAGCCAGCCGCTACCAATGACGGAGTTTATCCACCTTTGTCAGCAATATGCCCAGTCAGCGGCAGCCAGTTGATTGAGCGGCTTCTCTCAATACCTATTAAGCTCTCAATAAAAACGCCCGCTGATGCGGGCGTTTTTATTGGCGATATCTCTTAATCTGTAAGACGAACCCTATTCCTGATCAGCAGTCCCCGGCTGACACTCACCGCAGAAACTCCCTGCAACCCAGAAACCTGCCAGCATCGCCGGAATAAAGATCATCGCCTCAGAAGCATTGATCGCAGCGGTGACCAGAGCTGGCCCCGGACAATAACCAGACAATCCCCAGCCGATTCCAAACAGGCCGGAACCGATCAGCAGGCGACGATCCACAGGAGCCATACCCGGCAGATGGAAGCGGTAGGTCAATACCGGCTGCTGACGTTTCAGCACCAACGGAAAACAGATCGCCGTGACCACTACTGCGCCACCCATTACCCACATCAGCGCAGGCTGCCAATTAGCGGTAATATCCAGAAAGCCCTGAACCTTAAGGGGATCTGTCATACCGGAAACCACAAGGCCGGTACCGAACAAAGCTCCGCAGAACAGAGAGGCAAAAATAGCTTTCAGATTCATACCAGCACCCCACTGATCCTCAGAATCAGAACCGTCAGAATACCTGTGGTCATAAAGCATAGGGTTGCCATCAGGGAGCGCCAGGAACGACGGCCCAGTCCGCAAACACCATGGCCACTGGTACAACCATTGGCCAAACGGGTGCCAACACCTACCAGAAAACCGGACAGCGCCAGCAACCAGACAGGAAAACCTTCCCGAGGCATGGCTACGGCATCTCCCATAAGCTGATAAGTGATGCCGCCAGCAAGAATCATTGCCAGCAGAAACAAAGCTCCCCGGATATTTTTACCACTGTAGGAAAGGCTCAGCAGATTCGCACAGATACCACTGATACCGGCAATACGGCCATTTAACAGTAGTAGCAAAGTTGCGCTCAGGCCGATCAGCAATCCGCCGACAAGAGCATAAGCATCAAAAAAAGCACTCATGATTGAACTCAACAGGTAAATTACAGAAGCGACTGGCCTGAGCCGATGAGCTTATTCAGCGTCAGCCACTTCCAGATCCACATGGTAGGAGCTGAATTTACGGATATTCAGCACACCGGTATCCAGAATCAGATACTGACCCTTAATACCCTTCAGAACACCTTCCACTTCCGGAGTTTTATCCAGATTCAGTGCGGTTACCTTTTCAGGATGCTCTTCAACGGGATAACTGAAAACGAAAGGTCGCGCATCCGGCAGCGGATAGATAGCATCAAGACCATGTTCTGCCTGAAGCGCAGCGATATCATCTTTTGCCAGTTCCAGCAGACGATCACGCTCCGCCAGCAGGTCGATCTCCGGGTTGATGCCTTTAAGCATATTGCGCCAGTTGGTGCGATCTGAGGTGTGCTGGCGAATGGCATCTTCCACAAGGCCGGACTGCTTACGGGTTTTCACCCGAAAGATCGGCAGCGCATTGATCGCGCCCTGATCCATCCAGCGGGTTGGCACCTGAGTTTCGCGAGTGATGCCCACTTTAAGACCAGAAGAGTTAGCCAGATAAACGATATGATCCTGAAAACAGAACTTCTCGCCCCACTCAGGTTCACGGCAAGTGCCGGCATCGTAGTGGCACTTCTCCGGGCTCATAATACAGGTATCGCACTGCGCCAGCTTTTTAAAGCAGGGGTAGCAGAAGCCCTGTGAATAACTCTTCTTGGTTTTTCGGCCACAGTGACAGCAGTTGATCGCACCGTGAAAGCTGAGTTTCAGCTTTTTACCCAGAAGCTCATTCAGGGAAATTTTTTCATCCCCCAGTTCCAGCTGGTAACTCACCGGCTGGGTATCCTGGGTGTACATCTTATGTAGCTGACCGGAAATGAGGGTCATAGTTACTCCTGAACTCAGATCCGTGATTACTGCATAATTTTGATGATATCAGTGTGCTCTTTATCGCTCTCACACTGGTCTTCCATAAAGCCCACACGATCCTGAGCTGGCATATCATGCTGAAATTCAAACAGGATGACCGCTTCCATGCAGAGCTCAACCTGCTCTTCGGTCAGACGAACACCATTCGGCCACTTGCGCAGCTCTACCGCCTGACGCAGGCTGGCGTAAATCTCAGGGGTCATGTTTTTGATCATATCTTGCAGGGTCATGGGGAAACTCCATCAAAAATAACTGCAGGCAATGACTGAATCGCAATACCTGACTTGAATACAGGGGATTATATCCCATCTTCCACCCGCTAGGTGACTGCAGGCAGATAAAAAGACCTTAGAAAAAAGTCATTAAAAAATACGCAAACTGTGACGGATCAGAGCCTGCACTCATCAGCATCACTCTGATACCAGAATCTTACTGACCACCAAAACGGGACTTACCGGACAGGGTTACACTGATCAAAGCCCAGAGACTACCGCTCACCAAACCTCCCACATGGGCAGCATTGGCGATTTCACCCAGTCCCAGCATAGATGCACCACCGACCAGACAGAACACCAGCCAGATCAGCAGGAAAACAAACACGGGCTTACGGATATAAAAGATGGGCTGGCGGGCAAAACGATCCCAGAACCAGCAGTAACCTAACAGGGCATAGACTACGCCTGACAAACCGCCAAAGAGAATATCTCCCATCAGATACTGAGCGAGGTTCGCGCTGATCCCGCTGACCAGAAACAACAACGCCAGATTAAACGTGGACTGTTGACGCTCTATCATACGGCCCAGCTCCCACACCCAAAGACTGTTAAAAATCAGATGCAGTGCGCCAAAGTGCAGAAAAGCCGGTGTCAGCAAACGCCAGACTTCACCGGTCTGCAATGTCTGCCATAAAGGCAGATACGCCAGACCATTTCTGACCTGTTCGAAGGGGACGATGGTAAGAGATGCCAGCCAGTTTGGCTGCGGTTCAAAACTGATCATGGCGGTGACCAGACCGCTGATCAGCAGAATCAAAGCGGTTAGCGGCCAATGTCCGGCAGCCTGCAGGCCGGCTTTCAGATTCAGCGTTTGCTCACTGCTTTCTGGCTCAATCGTGTAAGCCAGCTCGCCTCGGTGCCAGTCCTGAACCAACTGCATCAGTTGCGGGTAATCTTCGGGCTTTGCCAGAAAGATCTCCTGCGTACGGGAGGTCTGTCGGATCTGGTGTCCAATTTTACGTACCCAGAGCTCGCGGCTTAACTCCGACAGATCCTGATCTACAGGTAATTCCAGAACTTTAATCATGGCGTTAGCTTCACTTCGACTATGGTTGGCTTAGCTTTGAATAATGTTGGCATCACATTGGAAGATTATTCCGCAGACATAAAAAAATCCGGCAGCATGGTACGTGCTGCCGGATTAACTCGCGGGAGGAACATCCTGTCACTCTTAATAACAACGGGTCCGGTCAAAATAAAACAGGATAAGATGGAACCCACTCTCCCGTATCCATCAATCGATACCGCAGGCATATATACCACTGTCAGTTTTGAGAACCACAGGTTAAACGAACAACCGACGTTCACGAATAACCATACTGTTAGTATGCGTCCATTTTTCAAAGTTCCAAGTTTCTGTGACAAAAGTTCACAAAAAAGGTAGTTGAAAGACTGCTTTCAGGGATTATTCAGGTCTTTAGCCCCTGTTATTTCCCTTCGCAGCTAAATGGCATCGCTAGCAGTAACGATTACACATCAGGTACGTGATCAGCTTTCATCCCGATCTACAGAGATCCAGACAAAGTTTCTGGCATCCAACTGAGACTCACCACTAAAGCGATAACTGGCCAGCTTACCGTATTTCACAGCACTGTAATCCAGACAGGCAATATTTGGTGTCACCAGTGCAGGTACGCCTTCACACCAGTAATGACCGATAAACAAAGGACGCTCATCTTTCGGGTAATAAAGCAGCGCTTCTTTTTCCTGATCACTCAGTGCCCGATCTTCCAGATTACCCGGCAGGTTATCCGGCTGAAAAATTACATCGCCGTAGGTTTCCGGTTTTTCCGCCCAGAAATGAGTCCGGAAGGTACGACGGGTAAAGCCATCACCACCGTGAATCTGAATGCCTTCCGGCAGGCGAATATGACTGCCCCGCGTCAGGTGTTCCATCAGACGAAAACCAAAACTGTCCGGCTGAACCGATTCGATCAGCAGGTCATAGTTCAGCTTGTCGGTCTGGTATTCGTTCTGCAGGGTTCGGATCAGAGCGTCATCCCAACTGGCATGCACCACACGGAACTGCTCGTTTTCCAGAAAAAGCGGCAGTGTTTTGAACCACTGAAGATAGGTATCCCACTCATCCTGAGCACCCTCAAACTGATCCAGTGTTTCTTTGATCAGGCGGGTATGGCGAGGGTTGTGGCTGCGCAGATAATCATCAGCAAAACCTTCAGGTGCCGGCGTGCAGTAGGTGATCGCGTTGTGCTCATGGTTGCCCATAATACAGGCCGCTTCCCCCGCCTGAACCATGTTATAAACCAGTTCCAGTGATTCACGGATGCGTGGACCGCGGTCCACAATATCACCGAGGAAGATCACCTTACGTTCCGGATGCTGCCAGACGCCGTTGACCTTGCGGTAATCCATCTGCTGCAACAGACGCTCAAGGGTATGAGCGCAGCCATGAATATCACCGATCAGATCGTAACCGGCTGCTTCCGGTAAACGGGTAAAATCAGATTTATTGGTCACCAAAACTGCTACTCCAGCCCAACTTAGTTCGGCAAATTTCATAGAAATTATGGTCAACCGGATGAATCAGACGCAGCTTGTATGGGCGCTTCTTCACATAAAGTACATCACCGGGCTTGGTGACCAGGTGGGTCTGGCCATCGCAGCTGACGTGTGGATAAGCATCGTTATCTTCCGCGATGATAATCTTCACTTCGCTATTGCCATCCACCACAATCGGGCGGCTACTCAGGGTGTGCGGGAACATAGGAACCAGCACGATCGCATCCAGTTTAGGATGCATAATAGGGCCACCACCGGACAGGGAATACGCTGTCGAGCCCGTTGGCGTGGAAACAATCAGGCCGTCAGAGCGCTGGTTGTAAACATACTGACCTTCGATATAAAGATCGAACTCGATCATACGGGCAGATTTACCCGGGTGCAGCACCACATCGTTCAGACCAACGGCGTTACCGACCGGTTCACCGTTGCGATACACCTCGGCGTCCAACATAAAGCGGGTTTCAGTAATGTACTGGCCATCCAGTACTTCACCCACACGCTCTTCCAGTTCGCTTGGTGAAATGTCAGTAAGGAAACCCAGACGACCACGGTTCACACCCAGCACAGGGGTGTTGTACTTCGCTATGGCGCGGGCCGCCCCCAGAAGGCTGCCGTCACCACCGACAACAATCACCAGATCACTGACTTCGCCGATCAGTTTACGGCTGACTTCCTGAAGACCATGCCCCGGCATCACTTCGCCGATCTGATCTTCAATAATAATGTGCAGATCGCGATCCTGAAGGTAACGGATCAACCGCTTCATGGTGTCCACAACCTTAGTGCTACCCAGTCGCCCGATCAGGCCAATATTTTTAAATTGTTCCATCTGCCGTCTTATGATTCGTTGGTGTGGATGTAAGCTTTCCAAAAACGCTGAAAAGCAGGTTCAGACTCGGCTATCACCAAGCTCTTACTATATGTCAGGGTAAAATCCGCGATGAGGAAATCTAAGTAAATATTCCAAACCATCCGGAGATGCCGGAATTGATCTTTGATCCGACTGCGCTTTACTCTATCGGTTTTAATCGTGACCCGAAACATAAATGGCACAGTTTCAGATAAACCAGTAAAGGTGAAAATCCAGTGACACCGGAAACATTTCAGCATCAGGCAGTCAGGGATCTGGTGTGGTTATTAACCACGCCCCGGCTGTGCCATTGTACTGCAGAAAGCTGGCAAATACCCGCCCCCCACTGGGATACCTTGGTACAACTCGATTCCGACCCGCGACCTATAGAAGCCTGGCTCGAAGGTAAAAAAACCACGCTTCTGGGTCATTATCATGAACAGTTATGGCTGTTTTATTTCGACCTGCATCCCGATATAGAGCTGCTCGCCAGCAATCTGATCGTACAGGGTGAAAAGCGCACTCTGGGGGAGTTTGATGTCCTGCTGAAGGATCAGAGAGATGGACTTATCTGGCATCTGGAGCTGGCGATCAAATTCTATCTGGGAACCGATTCAGGCTGGGGGAAACCTGAGGCCTGGAGTCACTGGCTGGGTATTGCCTGCCAGGACAGCATGGAGCATAAATGGCAACACCTGCTGACTCAGCAGCTTAAACTGGGAGAGCAGCACGAGGTTCGGCAATGGCTTGAACAATACGGCGAAACGGCAGGACAATCTCTTATTCCGGACAGAGCCAGTGCCCTGACCCGGGGTTATCTGTTTTACCCGACACAGCTCAGCTCACCACTTCCCGCTCCTGAGATGATGAACCCGGATCATCTTAAAGGCAGCTGGATCACACTCTCTCAATGGCTAAATAACTATCAGACTGGCATAAAACCAGAATGGCGAATCTGCAAAAAACCGCACTGGATGGCAAGTATCGCTCAACCAGAATGGCTAACAGGCACATCCATCGCAGAAACCTTAAGACAGGAACTGATACTCCCTGTATATGAAGCCAGAGGCAATAAAAACCAACTAAGAAAGTGGGACAAGCGACCACAGATGGGAACAGAAGGATTACTGCTGGAAAGGCAGTCAGGCGAACGCCTGTTTGTGGTTTCCGATGGTTGGCCGGGCTATCTCCCTATGCCCTGGCATAGGTTATAGCCCAGCTTAATTTCTAAAGGTTTAAACTCTTAAACACTCAAGCCAATCAGCTTTGAGAAGCGGTCGCTAACTTACCCGCCAAAGCGATCAGGGCAACACCAGTTACCCGCTCAATCCAGTGACTGATTTTCCGGAAGAAAGCCCGAACTTTCTCACGGGACAGAAACAGCGCAAGCCCGGTAAACCAGAGACCTGTCATTACTGTCATCCAAAGCCCATAAAAGCCCTGAATCCAAAGCGGCGTACTTGGGCTGATCACAACAGAGAACAGAGAAACAAAGAAAAGTGTCGCCTTGGCGTTCAGCGCATTGGTCAGAAAGCCCAGCCGCCAGGCTTTCCAGGCTGTTGCGGCACTCTCACCCTCTTCCAGTTCAGCATTTACATCAGCAGCACTCGCTGCCGGTTTCGCCTTCAGACACTGCCAACCCACCCATAACAGGTAAGCCGCCCCCAATATCTTCAGAACGGTAAATGCCGTTGTCGATTGTGCAATCAAAAGGCCCAAGCCTAAAAGCGAGTAGGTCACGTGAACTAAAATACCGCTACCAATACCGATGGCTGTCCAGACACCTGAACGGCTGCTGGCACAGAGACTCTGGCGCAAAATAACCGCAAAATCAGGACCAGGACTGGCTACCGCCAAAAAATGCACCACTACAACCGTCAAAAATTCCGGCCAATACTGAAGTAGTTCCGTCACAGAAAGTCCCTCCTGAATTTAACTGTTCAATTAATTTCTGATCTTTAAAAACAACAAAAGCCAGCAAAGCTGGCTTTTGTAAAAACAGAGCGTTCGCTTAAAAGCGGGTTCCAATACCAATGCTGATACCACCAATGTCAGCACTGCTCTTAGCAACATACTTCATAAAATCGGCATTGGCATACCAGTCGCGCCAAACCGTCAGCTCGGCACCTACACCATAAGAAAGACTGGTGTAATTAGTTGTCTCATTATATTGGGACGCAGCAAAACCCAACAAACCTTTCATCTGTAACCGGCCCAAAGGCAAAGCACCTTTAGCATAAACACCCATGGTGTAATTATGATTGCCGCCACCGAGGGCAAACTGAGCTTCTGCAGAAACAAATTCTTCGAAACGCTGGCCAAAGGTAAAACGGGTTGCAGTGCCAGAGTCAGTACCATCACTCCAATTCAGCATATCAATACCAGCGTAAGCATAAGCCTGCTGATAGATATTAACCCTCGGAGCTGCATCACGGGCTTGACGATAAACCGGAGCGGCTTCGGATGGAATGGAAGCTAGGGTAGCCGCAACGGCTAACGTGCTGGCGATGATACGCTGCTTCATCAGTGAACCTCTGTTTGTATTCTTATATCCCTGACAGCTTACGAGCACTCACGCTGTCGATTTGCTTTTAGATTAACATACTTATCGGCAAGCTTAAGTGTCACTTAAAGCTTATAACGCTACTTTTTGTTTTCCTGAACCAATCACACTTCCTTGACCCTAAAGCTTACTACAGGGTTTATTATAAATGGATCAACCAGAATCACAGGAGCCGACAAATGAGCAGCCTCTATAAGATAGGTTCTCTCGCAAAAGCCTCAGGAGTTACAGTCGAAACCCTGCGCTTCTACGAAAAACAAGGCCTTCTGCCGGAGCCGCATAGATCGGAAGCGGGTTATCGCCTTTATCCGGAAAGCGCGATTAGTCAGGTTGCTTTTATCCTGAGAGCCAAAGCGGTGGGTTTTTCCCTGAAGGATATCGCTGGTCTGCTGGATCTGGAGGTCAACCGTGAACAGGAAACCTGCCAGACAGTTAAGAATTTTGCCAACGAGAAGCTAACTGAGATCGAAGCCAAAATTCAGGAATTGGAGCAGATGCGTGGCGCTTTAAAGCAGATTACCGATGCCTGTTGCGGCGGATCACTGCCCGCAAGCCATTGCACTATTTTAAGCGCCCTGGCCAATGGTCATCAGAAGCAGGAAAAACATGATGCTACTTGCTGAACATTTCTTCGACCTGTTTCTGGATGCAGCCCCCTGGCTTCTGGGCGGCCTGGTGATTGCCGGACTGATACATAGCTTTGTCGGAACAGAAACGCTGGCGAAACATTTGGGGCAGGATAACCTTGCCTCAACGGTTAAAGCGGCCCTCTTTGGAGCGCCCCTGCCACTTTGTTCCTGCAGCGTGATCCCTGCTGCCATGAGTCTGAAACGCAACGGCGCCTCAAAAAGTGCCACCGTCTCCTTTCTGGTTTCTACACCGGAAACCGGAGCGGATTCCATTGCCGTTTCTTATGCTCTTCTCGGACCTTTTATGGCGATTATCAGGCCCATTGCGGCAGTTCTGAGTGCGATTAGCGCAGGACTGCTGACACAATATTTTAAAGATGCACCGACCCCAGAAACAGAGCCTAAAACCGCATCTGAACAAGCCAGCACGAAAGAAACAACCTCCTGTTGCGCCAGTAAAAGCTGCTCTTCCGGCTCCCAAACCAAGGAAGCTGCCAACCCGCAGGAGAACCAAAGCAGCCTCTTCCAGCGCTTTATGACCGGCCAACGTTACGCATTTGTGGATATTTTCAATGATATGGCGGGCTGGCTTTTGGTCGGGCTCTTACTGGCGGCAGCAACGCTGACCTGGGTTCCGGAGCAGTTTCTGACGCAGTGGGGAGATGGTTTTACCGCCATGTTGGTGATGGCTCTGGTGGGTATCCCTATGTATATCTGTGCCACTGCATCCACGCCGATTGCTGCGGGTTTGTTGCTATCCGGACTATCTCCCGGAGCGGTTCTGGTGTTTATGCTGGCAGGCCCGGCCACCAATATGGCGACTCTTGGCATCATTAAAAGGGAATTAGGGGGCAGAGCTGTTGTGACTTACTTAACCGGAGTATTAAGCGTGGCGTTTCTGTCCGGATTCGCAACCAATGCGCTGGTTCATTACTTTAACATCGACATTCAGGCGCAACTGGCGGCCAGTGAAAACCTGCTACCGGAATGGCTGATGCTAGGGTCCGCGATGATTCTGGCGGCGCTTATTATCTATTATGGAAAAACCAGGCTTCGCAAGCAGGCGGTTATCTGAATCAATCCTTCTATCCCGGCAGCCCTATCCCACTACCAGTAACAGCAGGACGCCACTCAGAATAGCGCCCATACCGATCAGCTCAATGGGGGAAGGGCGCTCTTTAAAAAAGAGCACTGCTACCAACAAAGTGAAAACAAACTCGATCTGCCCGACCGCTTTTACATAGGCCACAGGTTGCAAGGTCATCGCAGTAAACCAGCCAACAGAACCCACGACACTGGTCAGTCCCACAAAGGCGCAAACACCGGTTTGCAGCTTCATCGCTTTCCAGTCCGCTGGCGAACGCCAGCCCAGATAAAGTGCGCCGATTAAGGTTTGCAGGATGACCATCACCACCAAAGTCACCGCAGCACCCAGCTGAAAATCAAGATTCAGGCTCAGGCTTGCCTGACGCAACGACAGTGAGGTCAGGGCAAACAGCAGCCCCGCCAAAAGCCCAACACCTGCGGCAGGATCGAGCAAAAAGTGTTTGATTCTTTGCCCCCAACTCAGAGCCTTGCCCCGATCCGATTTGACCAGATAAGCTTTGCCCTGCCCCATCAGGAAGATGCCAACAGCGCCCAGACCAATACTCAACCACGCCAGAAGCGACAAGGTCTCCGACCAGATCAGTACGCCTAAAACCGCCGCCAGCATAGCTTCGGTTTTGACGTAAAAACTGCCCAAAGCAAAATTGCGGAAACGGAACAGCCAGACCATCAGAGCCGTAGCAATCAGCTGACAGATGGCGGCGAACAGGGCATAACCCCAGAACCTGAGCTCCGGATTGGGAATCACAGCCAATGAGGCTTCATCTGAGCCGGACCAGTAAATCAGTACTACCAGATAGATCAGCGCAAAAGGCAGGCCATAGAGATAACGCACCACAGCAGCGCCACTGGCGGTCAGACCATGCCCCAGAGACTTCTGACCTGCGGTTCTGACCGACTGCATCAGAGCCGCCATCAGTGTCAGTGCAACCCAGATACTCATCAGCAAAGATACCTGACTGCTTCAGCTTGCAGAGCCCTTTTCAGCAGGCACATCAGAAGTGTTTTTCGCCCGCGTCGCGGGCACCGGATTCAATCGCTTCGGTCAGCTCAAAAGCCCTTGCCCATTGAAAGGTATTTAACAGCGGCATTCCGGCTTCTGTCATATCCGAGCCGAAACTCATAATGCCATCTTCATGGCCTGCCATAGCAAACACAGGGCTGAGTTTGAAAGCATCCTCCTGCCAGAGCTGCTTAACCGCCTGCGCCATTTTAGGAGTACCATAGGGAACATCAGCCGGGGTTTCCGGCAGAAACAGCTGGCCACGTTTTTGCCAGATTTCAGGGCTGTGGATATGAATCACCGCCTGAATAGTGTCATCCAGCGCGTAAACAGCACCGTGGGTTAACGCCTCTGATGAGGGTTTCACCGGCCCATGGGCAACAATATGATTGGTCGTCGGATCACAGTGCTCAACAATGGCGTAGTGCTCCGGTGTCAGCCGTTCCAGCTCACCGGTCTGGGTGCCGCTGATAATAAAGCCGTTCCCGTAGCGAATACTGATATTGCCATAACCCAGACCACCGTATCGGGCTGGGTCCTGACCGATCAGCCCCAACTGAAACAGTGTCAGACGCCATTGCTGAATCGACACCAGTAGCGCCTCATCACAGGCCACTGACGGGGTGTAATCCAGTTGGTATTTGATAACACCTTCACGCTCAGCCATGGGCTGATCTCCTTCTTTAATCGTAAATCAGCAATCGTCAAAATCAGCTGCGCCATGCCTCAAGCAGAGCTTTAGGAGCCAGATTAAGACCTTTCAGTTGCCAGAGCTCTGAATCCGGCAACCTGTGACCCTGAGTATCTTCCAACCAAGTCTGGCGTAGCCAGGCGCTATGCTGATAATCCAGCTGCAACAAAAGCTGCTGCTGAAAGGGTATCTGCAACACTTCCCCCAACAGCAAGCGAATCACGCCCAGATGGGAAACCAGAATCCCCCCCCGTTCCTGTCGTAACCAATCGCACCACGCCAGAATAACCCGTTGCTGCATCTGATAGGCCGACTCACCATTAGGGAACTGAAAATCCAGTAGGTTCTGTTGCCACTGCTCTATCGCCTCCTGCCCGATATCAGCCCAGCTCTGCCCTTCCCAGAGACCGAAATCGATCTCCTGCCAGCGGGGATCTTCCGCTATCAGTGCAGAAGCATCTCCTGTCAGTGCAAGTGCTTCCGAAGACTTACTCTGCAAAGCAGACAAATGATCCGCAAGTGTTCGAGCGCGCTGTAGAGGACTGGAAAGCAGCGGACTGGAAAGCAAAGGCAGATCAGAACGGAAAGCCATCAGTTCCTGCCAAGCCGAATCGGGGACTTCGGCTGCAGGCAGATCGCTCTGACCGTAACAGATACCGGCTTCGACCTCCGGCTTAAGATGACGTACCAGCAGGTAATCACAGGTTTTGCGTTGCAAAGCGTTAGGACTTGATGCGGTTTCTTGGGACATGGTTCATAACTTGTAGTTTTCGGCTTAAACAAGCGCAGCAGACAAGATCAGATAAATCAGAACTTCCGCCAGTTGTTGAGCACCGCCCAGACAATCACCGGTATAACCACCGATTCGTTTTAGCCAATACCAGCTCAGAAGACGGTGCAGCAGAAAAAGGCCAGCGATCAGAAGCAGCGCCGTTGCCAGAGAAAGAAACAGCAAGCCAAGAGTACCGACAGCGGTAATAAAGCTCAGCTCTCCAGCCGTCATACGATCGCTATGTCCCGAGAACTTACGATCCACCTCATCACGCACATAATTGAGGGTAAACATAAAACTGGCAGAGAAGCTTCGGCTTAACCCATGACCAAGAAGTAACACCCAGGGAATCAGATCCACTGGCAAGAGCGCAAGGGCCGAGAGTTTAATTGCCAGCATCAGGCCTAAACCAACCGCACCATAGGTTCCCAATCGGGAGTCCTTCATGATGCGCAGCACCTGTTCCTTCTGCCAGCCGCCGCCAAAGCCATCGCAGGAATCCGCAAAGCCGTCTTCGTGAAATGCGCCGGTCGTCAGAATACCAACCGTTGTGCTCAACAAGAGCGCTAGCCAGAGGTTTTGCCAGATTCCGTAAAAGACAACAAAAGACAGCGCACAAACCGCACCAACCATCAGCCCGACAACAGGCAAAAAGCGCGCGGCACGATTCAGCTGTAGCGCCTCATCCGGCACCCGTTTTTTCACCGGGATACGGGTAAAAAAGATGATCGCCGCCAGCAGCAGATAGCCCTGTTGCTGGCAGAAGCTTTTTCCGGACCAATCAGCTGGCATCGCTGCTCTCATTCCCCGCATCGTCAGCACCGGATACCAGCTCTTCACCACTGACACCCGCATCAGCAAAAGAAGCCATCTCATTCAGGAAAGCAACGGAAGAAACCACCAACGGATAAGCAACCGCGACACCGCTGCCCTCACCTAAACGCAGATCCAGCTTCAGAAGGGGCTGAACCTTCAGATAGCTCAGCATCTTGCGATGACCGCTTTCATCAGACTGGTGGGTAAACACAGTGTAATCCAGCACTTCCGGGAACAGCGCATGAGCTACCAGCAGAGCGCTGGTCGCAATAAAGCCATCCACCAGTACCAGCATCTTCAGTTCTGCAGCTTTGAGCATGGCACCACAGATCATGGCAATTTCGAAACCACCAAAGCGCGCCAGAATACGCAGTGGATTATGATCCGGATGCCCGCCATTGGACTCAATATAATTCGCCGAAGCCTGCTGCAGAATGGCCAGCTTTTTCAGCACGCCTTTTTCATCAAGACCTGTTCCGCGACCCACACATTCTGCCAGCGGAATGCCGGTCAGATGGTGCATCAGCAAAGCAGCAGATGAGGTATTACCGATCCCCATCTCACCAAAACCGATGACATTGCTACCACCAGCCGCAACACGGGTAACCTGATCGGCACCACGCTGAAGCGCCAGCTTAACCTCATCATCGGTCATCGCCGCCGCATTCAGATAGCTGGCGGTGCTCCGCGCAACACAGGCATCAAACAGTTTAGGATGTTCCGGCAGATCAGCAGCTACACCTGCGTTCACAACTTCCAGATCGATACCGTGCTGACGGCAAAAAACATTGATCGCCGCACCACCACCCAGAAAGTTAAGCACCATCTGAGGGGTGACTTCCTGCGGATAAGGGCTGACACCTTCACTGACAATGCCGTGATCACCGGCAAAAACCAGCATGTGCGGCTTTTTCAGTTCAGGGGTAAGGCTCTGCTGAATTAAACCTACTTTCAGGGCAACAGCTTCCAGCTGCCCAAGGGCGCCCAGCGGCTTGGTTTTGGTGTCGATCTTTTCCTGCAGCTGGGAGGCAATGCGTTTATCGGTTCGGGAGATGGAAAACATAGGGCTCTCTGGAATTAGCGGGTCGTTTTAACAACCTCTTCGGGAAAACAAAACGAGGCTGCGAACAGCCTCTGTTGGAAAAACCTTGTTTGCAGGTTAATCGTCTTTCAGTCCCTTTTTGCCTTCTTCGGTCAGCGTCCAGGGCAGACCAGGCTGTTGTTTCAGGTTCTTACTTTCATTATCAGGTGTCTCTTGCTGAGACTGACGCTGTTCTTCGTCATCCTCCAGCATCGCCTGATAGAAACTGGCAGAATAGCGGCGACCACCGGTGTTGGTCGGTGTCACACTCTTAACTTCAGGCGCGGCTTCCGGAGCCACTTCCGGAGTTTGCACCTGGTCAGAAACCTTTTTCTCAGTTTCAGCGTCCGGGTCAACTTCCGGCTCAACAGGATTTACCGCATCAGGGTTAGCAAAGGCTTCACTTAAAGGAGTGTATGCCAGCTCAGAGCGGGTAGAGTTCAGTTCCGCTTCCTCTTCCGCGAGACGCTTGGCCTCTGCTTCCGCTTTTTCTTTCTTCAGCTGCTCGGCTTCCGCTGCGGCACCCACATACTTGGCAAGAAACTCACGGGATGGCGCAAACAGAGCGGCACCGGTCACCGCTTCGGTGTACTTCAGCATGTGATCGTAATGACCATCGGTATCGCTATAAATCATGCTGGCCAGCATACGGGTAAAGTTATCCGCGAAACGACAATAGGAGACAAAGTAGAGTCCCTGAGCGCTCAGGTTACCGTATGGCATACTCTGACGCAGAATCTCAATGGCAGAGCCTTCTTCATCTTTGATGCCAGCCCGCTTGATATGGGAAGTCAGAGGTTTTTCTTCACCTTCAAACTCGATATTTTCTGCTTTGGTTCGGCCTATCACCTGCTCCTGTTCTTTGACAGGAACACCGTTCCAAACCGGCATGTTGTGAACATAACGCTGCAGGTGAACATAACTGCCACCGGCAAAGGCCTGATCTTCATTACCCACCAAAGCAACCTTGGCCCGGTCTTCACCCTGTGGGTTCTCGGTACCATCAACAAAACCTGTCAGGTCACGGCTGTCCAGATAACGGAAAGTAGGAATCGCTTCCTGCAGATTGGCAATTTCACCCAGCATGCCATCAATTCGGCGGGCAACAATAAAGTTGATATCGTGACGGTCAGAGCGAATCTGGAAATAAAGATCACAAGGTGTTTCCGGCGCTACCCGGGCACCCTGTTTCATTTCCGGGAAGGATTTCAGCGCAGCCGGGCGACCTTCCGGATAGAGGCGATCCCAGGCATCAGAGCTGATGGCGACCACACCATTCAGTGATGGCACATCAAACACACGACCGCACTCGTCGATCATCGATGGGAAGCGCGCCACCATATCCCGAACCAAAGGCAGCAGGTCATCATCGGGGCTCAGTGTGTAAGTGATGTAATAACCAAACTGATTTGATTCGGCCAGAATGCCAGACTGAACATTCTTTAACGTATGATCCTGCATAACCCATCGGTCTCCTGAAATCTGATGCGGCCTATTATGCCATCTCTTAGATTAGACTGCTGAGTGGAAAGCGATCAGAGCGAGGATTTTTTAGTCGCTAATGAAACCTTTGCCCGTTCAGACGGGTAATTGCCAATCAAGGCCATAACCTCTGCGGCCCTGAAGCCCACCAGTGTGAATAAGAAGAATACGGCTACCCTGTGGAATATCACCCTGCTCGACTGCTTGCCAGAATCGGCAAAATAGTTTTCCGGTATAGATGGGATCGAGCGATAGAGGGAAAGCATCGCCACTTAAACACTCTTCGAAATACGCCATCTGTTCCAGAAGGGTATTTGAGACCTTACCGTAGCCGCCGCCATGACCATCCAGCAGCAAGCTCCAGCTCTGCTTGTCCTGCACGCTGCCATTACCGGCGGAATCAAA
The DNA here is from genome assembly GCF_002150805.1 of Oceanospirillum sanctuarii. GTDB lineage: Bacteria > Pseudomonadota > Gammaproteobacteria > Pseudomonadales > Halomonadaceae > Oceanospirillum > Oceanospirillum sanctuarii. The sequence goes on along the minus strand of NZ_MTBA01000007.1, from coordinate 1,402 downwards.
AGCCAGACGATCCGTAATTTCCTGATTGAGAAAATCCGCGCCTTTTAACACGGGAACGCCGATCAGCTGGTAATCCAGTGTTCGCCCAGCAATTAACCCAGCCAAGGTGCCGCCAGTACCTACTGCACACCAGATCTGATCCGGCTGCCAATTTGCCTCTTTGCAGCTTTGCTCCAGCTGGATCGCAAGCTCTGCTACACCCGGTGCAGCCAAGGGACTACTGCCGCCCTCCGGCACCATAAAATAGTCAGGGAAGGTCTCTGCAAGAGACCGAAGCCAATCAGGATCATTCCGCAAACGATACTCTTTGCGGGTAACAAAGTGCAGCTGGCAACCCCACTGCTTAAGATCCTGAAGCATGGCGCTTTTTGGAATCAGCTCTGGCTCACCACGGATTACAGCAACGCAGGGTAGTTTCAGCTGATAACAGGAATACGCCAATGCATGCAGGTGATTAGACCAAGCACCACCAAAGGACAGCACGCCTCTTGCCCCTTGCTGAATCGCTGCCTCAAGATTGTATTTCAGCTTATAGGCTTTGTTGCCGGAGATAATCGGGTGAACCAGATCGGTTCTCAATACCTTCAGTTCGATCTCTTTTTCTATCAACAGCGGATGAGAAATCGACTGCAAAGGCGGCTCTGCAATCACCCCCTGCCAACACTGAAAATCCGATTCATGTTTACTGCCTGACATATCAGCTGGCAGGCTTTACATGCTTGGCCAAAAAACGATCCAGCGCATTGCCAAACTCCTGACGATCACGCTGATTCAGGGCTGCAGGGCCACCGGTCTGAACACCACTGCTACGCAGATCGGACATAAAGTCCCGTATCATCAGGCGTTCTCGAATATTGTTTTTGGTGTACAGCTCACCACGGGGATTCAGGGCATGGGCACCTTCTTCGATCACCTCAGCGGCCAGAGGAATATCCGCAGTAATCACCAGATCACCGGCGGTCAGATTCTGCACAATATAGTTATCGGCAACATCAAAACCCGGCGGCACCTGAATGGCCTTAATTTTGGAATTAGGCGGCACAGATAATGGCTGGTTAGCCACAAGAATCATCGGCAAATCCAAGCGCTGGGAAGCCCGGAACAAAATCTCTTTAATCACTTTTGGACAAGCGTCAGCATCGACCCAGATCTGCATGGTTATATTATCCCGTTTTTCATAATGAATAGAAAAGCCCGGCTTATTGCCGGGCTTTAATTCTACCAAATTAACAGAACAGTAATTCTACGGATCCTCTGAACCGAAGAAACCGTTTAAGGTATAACTGTCAAGTCTATGGAAGACTCCAGTAACAACCCATCCTGCTCAGATTCCACGACAACCCGTTTAACCACAACATCCGTTACCGTTGTTGGATCGATACCATCACGCTCCAGCATTGAA
>NZ_MTBA01000006.1 GCF_002150805.1 Oceanospirillum sanctuarii | reverse complement strand
CTGAAAATAAAGTAAAAAAGTTTCAAAAAAACTGAATATTTTCAGAACGATGCAGCCAAGCCCCTGTAAACACGGGGGCTCACAACACAACAAACGACAGGCACAAAAAAGCCCGACACCTAACGGTGTCGGGCTTTTCGGTTAACTCCGAAAACTCATTTCTTAGCAAACCCCTGCTTATTCAGCGAACTCAACATAAACGGGCGTGCTTCTTTACTCAGAATGTTTGAGATTTGATCTGACCACGACTGCTCCAACTTGCCGCCAGTTCGCACATCGTAATAATCACGCATGGTCGCGTCATAATCCGCCAACTTATTCTGATCTAATTCCTGATAACCATCTGTATGCAAAACAATGTCAGCAGGCAAGCGTGGTTTCAGCGTAGGATCCTGATCGGGGTAGCCTAAGCACATACCAAACATCGGAAACACATTTTCCGGCAGATTCAATAATTCACAGACCTTATCCGGATTATTCCGAAGCCCGCCGATATACACGCCACCAAGCCCCAGCGACTCAGCCGCCAACAAACAGTTTTGCGCCATAAGAGCAGAATCAACAGCGCCAATTAGTGTTTGCTCAGCAAACCCGAGCTTGGCATCAGGTTTAATTTGCTGGTGACGATTAAAATCAGCGCAGAAAATCAGAAACTCTGCAGCAGATGACACATAAGCTTGCCCACCTGCGTACTCAGCCAATAACTCTCGTTTGTTTGAATCAACGATACGAAGAATACTGACACACTGAATATTGCTTGATGAAGATGCTGCCCGAGCACAATCAATCAGAGTTGTTAATGTTTCGGCTGCAATGGACTGATCGGTAAACTTACGAATGGAGCGGTGTGCAAGAATAGTCTCAATGGTGTGATTCATGATGAAACCTGTTTGTTAGCCCATGATTCAGCTGCCAATAACAGATTTAGGGGGAATGAAACTTCGCCCATAAAAAAATCCGGCTCGCTGATAATAATCAGAGAATACCGGATTTCTTTAAGGCTCTCTAATACTTGTACTTCTTACCCCCCAATTAAGGAATCATAAGCAAAGTATCAGATCGCAGATCAACAACTCTTAAGACAGAGCTGCGAATACTTTTTCACGAATATCATCAACACTGCCTACACCAGCAATGTGAGTATATTTCGGAGCTTCTGCAGCGCCAGTTGCTTCCCAGGACTTGTAGTAATCAACCAGAGGAGCTGTTTGATCGTGATATACGCCCAGACGGTGACGAACAGTTTCTTCTTTATCATCTTCACGCTGAATCAGATCTTCACCAGTTGCATCATCTTTGCCTTCCACTTTTGGCGGATTGAACACAACGTGGTAAGTACGACCGGAAGCAGGGTGAACGCGACGGCCACTCATACGCTTAATGATCTCTTCGTCTTCAACGGCGATCTCTACAACATGATCCAGCTGAACACCGGCTTCCTTCATAGCATCAGCCTGAGGAATGGTGCGCGGGAAACCGTCAAACAGGAAACCTGCTTTACAGTCATCCTGGGCGATACGCTCTTTTACCAGGGAGATAATCAGATCGTCGGATACCAGACCACCGGTTTCCATGATCTCTTTTACTTTAAGACCCAGCTCAGAACCTTCTTTAACCGCTGCACGCAGCATGTCACCGGTAGAGATCTGAGGAATACCAAATTTCTCACAGATAAACTGAGCCTGAGTACCTTTACCAGCGCCTGGAGCGCCCAACAAAATTAAACGCATGGAGTAATGCTCCCTTAATGTAATTATTAAATCGTTTATTCTTTTTAATCAGATGTCCTGCATCCTACATCTGATCTGTAATCTTTATCGGTCAGATTGCTACTTTGCCTGAACCACGACCAAGGCTTTGATCACGATAAAACAACCTGAACCACCAGAAGGTAGCAGACTCATCAGTCAAAACTCTGGCAAATTGAGGAACGACAATACCCGTCCACAAGTGCAAAGACAAGGATACATTCGTTGTAGCCGACATACATTCGTTTGATTTATTTCTAGCTACGATCCATAGCCAGTTTAAGCCCAAATGCAACCATAACACCGCCAATAACACCATCAACAGCCCGCATTACAGAGCCCTTTAGCAGCCATACCGATGCTCTGCCAACCATCAGAACGATCAGCAACTGCCACACATTTGCTATAGCAAAATGAACACCTGCTAAGAAAAGGGATTTTACCATTGCAGGCTCTCCGTGCTGAATAAACTGAGGCAAAAAAGCCATATAAAACACAATGGTTTTAGGGTTCAGTACATTACTCAGAAAACCTTCGCGGAATGACCTCCATACAGAGACCTGAGCTTCAGAAGTCGATTCTTCTAACGCTTGTCCCAACGATGAGCTGTGATTTCGGGCGAGCGCCGAACTTAGACTCTTATAACCCAACCAAATCAGATAAAGCGCACCGACTAATTTCAGTGCTGTAAACAAATAGGCTGACTGCAGAAGTATGAGCGAGATCCCGCCTGCTGAAATCACTGCATGAACAAAGAGGCCAAGACAAATCGCAAAGCTGGTAACTGCACCATCCCTGAAACCACCACGCAAGGTATTGCGGATCACAACAAGGGTATCAACCCCTGGCGACATCGTTAGCAGGGTGATCGCGATCAGAAAGGCAATAAAGCCGCCATCCAGACTAATTCCTATTGATAGCAATAAATCCAACATATTTTTTCCTCAGCCTGTTTGCGATTAAAAGCGATATTAGCTGAGATCCCGTATGACTGACGAGTACAAAAAATACCGAGGAAGCATTTCGTTGAGGTAAAAAAACAAAAAGGCGGTATTCCGAAGAATACCGCCTACAGGCACAACTAACCCGAAGGTTAATAATGGAGTTTCGTCAGCTACAGAGCCGGCACAGCTCTTACATCAGTATCTGACGAATATCAGCGAGAACCGTTGCGATAAACGCGGTAAAGCGCGCGGCATCAGCCCCGTTGATCGCCCGGTGGTCGTACGAAAGCGACAACGGCAGCATTTGCCGTGGCACAAAGTCACTTCCATTCCACACAGGCTTAATGCTGGCTTTCGATACACCCAGAATGGCCACTTCCGGCGCATTAACAATCGGAGTAAATGCAGTACCACCGATCGAGCCAAGGCTCGAAATGGTGAAACAGCCACCCTTCATGTCATCCGCTTTCAGCTGCTTTTTCTGAGCTCGTGAAGCCAGATCTGCAGTAGCATCCGCCAGTTCCCAGAGAGACTTCTGGTCAACATCACGAACTACTGGCACTAGCAGTCCGTCAGGCGTATCTACCGCAAAACCGATATGAATATATTTCTTCTGAATCAGCTTGTCGCCATCCGGATGCAGAGACACATTGAACTGTGGGTATTTCTGCATTGCATAAGCACAAGCTTTCAGGATGAACGGCAGCGGCGTCAGTTTAGAACCACGTTTTTCCGCTTCAGCCTTCATCGACTTACGGAACTTCTCCAGCTCAGTGATATCCGCTTCATCAAACTGAGTCACATGTGGAACATTCAGCCAAGAGCGATGCAGATTCATCGCACCCGCTTTCAGCAGACGCCCCATCGGCTTCTCTTCGATCTCACCAAACTGGCTGAAATCAACCGCTGGGATCGGAGGAATACCGGCACCACCTGCCGCCGCAGGCGCTGCTTTAGGTGCAGATTTAGCCTGTTGCATCACCTGTTTTACGTAAGCCTGAACGTCTTCTTTCAGGATACGGGAGCGAGGGCCGCTCGGGGTAACATCTAATAGGTCTACACCAAACTCACGGGCAATCATGCGTACCGCAGGGCCGGCGTGTACTTTACCGGTTTTACGGCCACTCTCAGCGGATGCAACTGGTGCAGCTACCGGAGCAGAAGCCGCAGGCGCTACTGCCGCAGCCGTCTGAGTAGGAGCAGATGCCGCTGCAGGTGCTGCTGCCTGAGCAGGAGCCGCCTCCATAACTTCCATCACACCAACCAGATCACCCTGATTTACCGTCTGACCTTCAGTGATAAAGAACTCGACCAGCTTGCCTTCGAAAGGAGCCGGAATTTCCATCGTTGCTTTATCCGTTTCCAGAACGAAGAGCGCGTCTTCTTCCTGCAGATCTGCACCTGCAGCAACAGACACTTCGATAACAGGTACATCATTGTTACCACTCAGATCCGGAACAAAAATTTCTTTGCGCACAGGACCTGCTGCAACAGGAGCAGGGGTTGGTGCAGCTACCGGAGCTGCTGGTTCTGCCGGAGCGGCTGCGACAGGAGCCGCTTCAACAACAGCGTCCCCTGCGGTTTCCACGCGCAGAACCGGAGTACCTTCAGATACTTTGGCTCCGGTTTCCACCAGAATCTCAACCACCTTACCCGCTACCGGAGAAGGTACTTCCATTGAAGCCTTATCCGACTCCAGTACGATGATGGAGTCTTCTTCAGCGATTTCATCACCAACAGAAACGCTGATCTCAATAACTTCTACTTCACCGTCATCACCGATATCCGGCACATTAACGGTCTGCACAGAAGGGGCTACCGATGCAGCTGCAGGAGCAGCCTGAGGTGCCGCCTGAACAGGGGCTTCCGCTACCGGCTCAGATACCGGTGCTGGCTCTGCTGGTGCTTCAGTTGCACCACCTTCAATTTCCAGCTCAAGAATATCGTGACCTTCAGATACCTGATCACCAACATTCAGTTTGATCGCTTTCACAACACCGGATTTAGGACTCGGTACGTCCATAGATGCTTTATCAGATTCCAGTACGATCAGAGAGTCTTCTGCTTCAACACGGTCGCCCACTGCAACACAGACCTCGATGACCTCAACATCAGAATCTCCGCCAATATCCGGCACTTTGATGATTTCAGTACTCAAAGCTCTCGCTCCTATTCGATTGGTTTGGCCCGGTAATAAAGGGATGAATCCGGGCCAACACTATTACCTGTTAATAACGCTTGGCTGTTAAATCAGGGCGGATTTGCTTACCGCCCCAGCCTCAAACTGACGGCTATTAACAGGTCAGTGGGTCACATTTTTCCGGGTTGATGTTGTACTTCTTGATCGCTTCAGCAACCACTTTACGCTCAACTTCACCACGATCTGCCAACGCTTTCAGTGCTGCTACAGCGACAAAGTAGCGGTCAACTTCGAAGAAGTGACGCAGCTTCTCACGGGTATCAGAACGACCAAAGCCATCGGTACCCAGTACACGGTAATCGGTCGGGATAAAGCTACGAACCTGATCAGCGTGCAGTTTCATGTAGTCAGTCGATGCGATAACAGGACCCTTACGGCCTTTCAGGCAAGACGTGATGTACGCTTCTTTCTCATCAGCTTCCGGGTTCAGGAAGTTATGACGATCAACAGACAGACCATCGCGACGCAGCTCGTTGAAGCTGGTTACGCTCCAGATATCCGCATCTACACCGAAGTCAGCTTTCAGCAGTTCAGCACCTGCAATTACTTCACGCAGAATAGTACCGGAGCCCATCAGCTGAACCTTCAGCTTGCTCTCGCCACCTTCCTGCAACAGGTACATACCTTTCAGGATACCTTCAGCAGCACCTTCCGGCATTGCTGGCTGCTCATAGTTCTCGTTCATCGCTGTCAGGTAGTAGAAGCAGTTCTCCTGATCCTGATACATGCGACGCAGACCATCCTGAATGATCACGGCCATCTCATAAGCGTAAGCCGGATCATAAGTAATACAGTTCGGAATAGTGCCCGCCAGAATATGGCTGTGACCATCCTGGTGCTGCAGACCTTCACCATTCAGCGTTGTACGACCAGCAGTACCACCTACCAGGAAGCCTTTCGCCTGAATGTCACCTGCCAGCCAGGCGATATCGCCGATACGCTGGAAACCAAACATCGAGTAGTAGATGTAGAAAGGAATCAGAGCATAGTTATGGTTGCTATAGCTGGAACCTGCTGCAACCCATGCAGACATAGCACCTGCTTCAGAAATACCTTCTTCAAGGATCTGACCTTTCTTGTCTTCCTTGTAGTACATGATCTGGTCAGCATCTTCAGGCTTATATTTCTGGCCTTCAGAGGTGTAGATACCCAGCTGACGGAACATACCTTCCATACCAAAGGTACGGGCTTCGTCAGGTACGATAGGAACAACACGCTCACCAATCTGCTTGTCTTTTACCAGACCGGACAGAATACGAACAAAGGCCATTGTCGTAGAGATTTCACGACCGTTGGAGCCTTTCAGCTGAGCATCAAAAATCTTGTCATCCAGACCCGGGATTTGAAGTGGCTCAAAGCTCTTACGGCGTGCAGGCAGATAACCACCCAGACGCTCGCGCTGGGCCTGCATGTACTGCATTTCAGGACTGTCAGATGCTGGCTTGTAGTAAGGAACTTCTTCCAGCTGCTCATCCGTCAGAGGGATACCGAAACGATCACGGAACTTCTTCAGGCCCGCCATCTGCAGAGACTTCACAGAGTGGGTATCGTTCTTCGCTTCACCATCTTCACCGATACCGTAACCTTTAACGGTATGGGCCAGAATCACGGTTGGCTTACCTGTGGTGTTAACCGCTTCATGATATGCGGCGTAAACCTTGTACGGATCGTGACCACCACGGTTCAGACGATAGATGTCTTCATCAGACATATCCTTAACCATATCAGCCAGTTCTGGGTATTTGCCGAAGAAGTGTTCACGCGTATACGCGCCACCTTTCTGCTTGTAGTTCTGGTATTCGCCGTCAACAGCTTCATCCATGCGCTTCTGCATGATGCCTTTGTTGTCGCGCTCAAACAGTGGATCCCAGAAACGCCCCCAAACAACCTTGATAACGTTCCAGCCAGCACCGCGGAATACGCCTTCCAGCTCATCCATAATACGGCCGTTACCACGAACCGGACCATCCAGACGCTGCAGGTTACAGTTAATCACGAAGATCAGGTTATCCAGCTTTTCACGACCAGCCAGAGAGATGGCACCCAGAGTTTCCGGCTCATCACACTCACCATCACCCAGGAAAGCCCAGATCTTACGGTCATCCATCGGCTTCTTGCCGCGGCTGTCCAGATACTTCATGACGTGGGCCTGATAAATCGCGCCCAGAGGGCCAAGACCCATAGATACTGTTGGGAACTGCCAGTAGTCCGGCATCAACCAAGGGTGAGGATAAGATGACAGGCCATCACCATCTACTTCCTGACGGAATTTATCCAGCTGATCTTCACTCAGACGACCTTCCAGGAAAGAACGGGAATAGATTCCCGGTGCGGTATGACCCTGGATGTAAACCAGATCACCTTCGAAATCATCTTTAGGTGCACGGAAGAAATAGTTAAAGCCCACGTCATACAGCGTAGCGCTGGACATGAAACTTGAGATGTGACCACCAATACCAGGGTTCTTCTTGTTCGCGCGCATCACCATAGCGATAGCGTTCCAACGAATCACAGAGCGGATACGACGCTCCATGAACAGATCACCCGGCATACGAGCTTCACGGTGAACCGGGATAGTGTTGCGGTGTGGTGTAGTGATAGAGAAAGGGGGCTGAGCACCCTCACGACGTAAACGGTTACCCAGTTCGCTCAATAGAAACTGAGCACGATCTTCTCCCTCGCGATCCATCACAGAATCCAGCGAATCTAGCCATTCCTGGGTTTCTATCGGATCAAGATCTGCTCGTGTATCCAGACTCATATTATCAACTCTCCGCATTTTTCCGATTCAGCCGAGTCACAGATCATGTGACGGTTCCTGTCCTCATGCTTTGTACAGCACTTGTAGTTTATTTACACCAGGAACATTTCGGACTTTTTAATCTGAAGCAAAAAATTCAGGCTTTTAACTGAAGTTTTGCGACCATTTCATATCGCGAGTGCGAAATGATTTAAAGAACTGCAGACCCACGATAGCCGGTCTGTCTTTAATCACACTGAAGCCAGCAATTTTGTGGCCGGCCAGTCAGTTTTGTAAAAATACTACAAAAAAAAATTAAAGACAAAAATTAGAGTGGATAAGACCCACCTAATTGGTCACTCTTAAGACAAAGGTAGCAGAAAAAAAGACAGTTAGGCGAATTCACCACTATCTGACCGGCAACTCACTACAAAGGGTAATCAGGTATAGTTTTAGCGTATCGTTAGCCAAGCCGCCCCTCTCACTCCACTGGAATCGCCATACATGGGAAGTTTAATTCGCGTTTCCACTGAGTCTGAAAAGACAAACTCAGGCAGATATTGTTCAACTTTCTCACGAAGCCCACTGACGTTACTCATACCGCCACCGAGTACTACGGAGTCAGGATCAAGAATATTGATCACAACCGACAAAGCTGCGGCCAGCTGGCGACTGTAGATATCAATCGCCTTAAGAGCGACATCATCTTTCTGATCCAATAGCAGAGCAATATCACGGGCACTGACCTCAGCATCAGTGACAACTCCCCGTTCAGCTTTCAACTCCAGATAGCTTCTCGCAAAACCAGGGCCAGATAAATAAGTCTCAACACAGTTGTCTTTACCGCAATAACAGGCTCGTTTTTTACCTTCAGACAGTACCGATACAGGCAAAGGGTTATGCCCCCACTCACCTGCAATACGGTTTATCCCACGCAGAGCTTTCTTATCAACAACAATGCCTCCGCCGACACCTGTGCCCAGAATGACACCAAAGACTACCCCGTCGATATCAGCACTGCCATCAACCGCTTCTGAGAGCGCAAAACAGTTGGCATCATTAGCCTGAACAACCTGTTTACCAAGCCGCAACTCAAGGTCTTCAACCAGCCTTTGACCATTTAAACAGGTCGAGTTGCAGTTCTTCATTGCACCTGTCTTTGCAGAAACAGCTCCCGGAGTACCCAGACCAAATGCATTGAAAGTACCAAATTGACTCTCAGCTCTCTCCACCAACTGAGTTATCGCATCCAGAGTGGCTAGATAATCATCTTTCGGTGTATCTATACGCTCCCGAAACAGAATCTCGCCTGAACTTGCCGTACTTCTGCCACGCAACACCGCCGCTTCAACTTTTGTTCCACCAAGATCGATTCCCAGATACATTTTGTTGCGCCTCAATGCCAGCAACTAACTGCTGCAGGCTTTAATCTATTGTACAATTCATCACTCTGAATTTTCTTACTCAGGTATACGTTATGAGCTTTTTGGCTGCCTTACAACGCCACATGGACGCCCTTAGCCAGTTGAAAGGGCTTGAGAGTCAAATCCAGCAACTTGCTGACAAAGTAGAAGATTCGATTCGCAAGGGCGGCAAAGTTATCTTTATGGGCAACGGTGGCAGCGCAGCTGACAGCCAACACCTGGCTGCTGAATTTGTTGTGCGCTATAAGAAAGAGCGCCCAACATTAGCCTCAATTGCTCTTACCACTGATACATCTATCCTGACCGCTCACTCGAACGACTATAGTTATGACACTGTTTTCAGCCGTCAGATGGAAGCTCTGGCCCGCCCGGAAGATATCGTGATAGGTCTTTCCACTTCCGGTAACAGCGCAAACGTAATTGATGCGATCAAAGTGGCCAAAGAAATTGGCTGTTATACCTACGCTTGGACCGGTGAAAGCGGCGGCAAGCTTCTTGATATTGCTAATAGCACACTTCGCATGCCTTCTGCAGAAACAGCTCGTATTCAGGAAGCCCATATGGTTATCGGCCATTGGCTATGTGAAGCGATGGATGAGCGCTTCGCAGGGTAATCTCAAGCTCCCGCTTTTCGCAGATCAAAAAAGCAGCCCGAGGGCTGCTTTTTATTTCCAGAATATCTACAAAACTCTGTTAATGCTTAATCGCCATAAAAATATCGAAGAAGGTCGTAGGCTTCTCAATTTCTAATGGAATGTGCAAGCGACGGGCGATATCGGTTGCAGAGATAAGCCCTCTGATCTGCTCATGCTCACTATCAACCACCAAGCAGTGCTGCTGCCGGTTCTGCTTAAGTGTTTCCAGAACCTGATTGATATTCGCTTCAGCCAGTTCTGAATAATCCAGAGCCATCAAATCCTGCCGAGGAATCATCAGGTGCTGCACCAGCACCTCATCGTGTTTAATCCGCTCTTCGTGCTGAATCTTAAAAAAGTTCTGATCATCCAGTTCATTCAGACTGACAATCCCCACCAACTCACCATCTTTATCTAGCACGACTTTCATTCGAACGTGCGCTTTTCGCATTAAAGATTCAGCATGAACAGCAGCCAGATCTGCCATAACAGACTGAGGAACATGCTTTTTGAAATCAGTGAAGATGGCTAATGCGGGTGCACTCGGGTCCAGATGATTGAACTCTTCAGGGTGAACCAGATGATAGTCGTTACCCACAGGTAATAGTTGTAGTGCTTTCATGACAATGACCTTTTAAAAATGAAAAAAAATAGTTAGATCAGACGGTCACTGCAGGAGGAGCACGAATAGGAGAGTTAGAGGCAGAATGCTCTAATTCAGAAGATAACAAAGGAGCAAAAACAACGGCAGATACAGGCTCTGCAGTTGAATTCGTTTTTTTAGACGGTAAAACAGGATCATCAGAGCCATTATCAGTATCACAAGCTACATCGACCACAACAGCCAACATATCTTCCGACGGCTCATAAGCCTGAATACTGTTTCCTTGGAGAAGCAGTAACAGGAAAAAGCCTAATACGGATAAGGTCAATGAAAAACGATACATAGAGACGTCCCAGCTACCTTTTCATTATCAGCTTAGACAAGAATTTCCGGCACGGCAATAAAAAAAGCCTTTTGCATATTACAAAAGGCTTTTCATTCATTACTTCACAGTCTCGCCGTGAGCCTGCTTGTCCGCATGATATGACGAGCGAACCAGAGGACCTGAGGCAACATGCTTAAAGCCCATCTCTTCAGCGATGACACGAAGTTCATCAAACTCGTCAGGATGAACCCAGCGATCGATTGGCAGGTGATTTTTGGAAGGCTGCATATATTGACCAAGCGTCAGCATATCGACGTTATGGGCACGCAGATCCTTCATCACTTCAACTACTTCTTCTTTGGTCTCGCCAACACCCAGCATAAGACCAGACTTGGTCAGAACATCAGGACAGCGATCTTTGTACTGCTTCAGCAAATCAAGAGACCATTGATAATCGGCACCCGGGCGCACCTTTCGGTATAGAGCCGGTACAGTTTCCAGATTGTGGTTAAACACATCTGGAGGCGTCTGCTCCAGGATATCCAGAGCAACATCCATACGACCACGGAAATCCGGCACCAGCACTTCAATCTCAATACTGTCCATGCGCTTACGGGTTTCGGAGATACAGTCGGCAAAATGCTGAGCACCACCGTCACGCAGATCATCACGATCAACGGAAGTGATCACCACATATTTAAGACGCATATCGGCAATCGCTTCAGCCAACTCACGAGGCTCATCCTGATTCAACGCATTCGGACGGCCATGAGCCACATCGCAGAATGGACAACGACGGGTGCAGATATCACCCATGATCATAAAGGTCGCAGTACCACCATTGAAGCATTCACCCAGATTAGGGCAAGCCGCCTCTTCACAAACCGTGTGAAGCTTGCGGGTACGCAGGGTATCTTTGATACGTCGTACTTCAGGTGTGGCGTACATACGAACTTTCAGCCATTCAGGCTTACGGGGAATCTCTACCGTCGGAATGATTTTTACCGGGATACGGTCCGTTTTATCGGCACCGCGCAGTTTGACACCCTGCTCAACTTTACCGGTTTTTTTCACCACTTTCTGACCGTTGTTCTCATTCACATCGGCCATTGCATCAACGAATTGTGAGCGCGTATCACTCATAGACTAATCCAGCCCCTTCTGTTCTGTGATAGTCGGATTCCCCAATCCCTCGATAAGGTGATTCAGAACCCATTGTGTTGCTTGCTCAGGGGTAACCTGAGGGGCAACTTCTTTAAGCTGTGTCATTCGCAATCCCTGATAACCACAGGGATTGATTCTTAAAAACGGAGACGTATCCATATCCAGATTGAACGCCAGGCCATGGAAGGAACAACCGCGGCGAATTCGAAGCCCAAGAGAGGCGATCTTACACTCCTCACCTTCAATCCGAACATAAACGCCTGGTGCATCAGGCTTGGGATAGGCGTTCACTCCCGCCTGCTTGAGAGACTCAACCACAGCGGTTTCCATCAGCGTGACCAGCTGACGCACTCCAGTCCCCAGACGCTTCACATCCAGCAACAGGTAAACCACCAACTGTCCGGGTCCATGAAAAGTCACCTGCCCACCTCGGTCAACCTGAACCACTGGAATACCTCCGGGTGCCAGCAGATGTTCTTCTTTACCTGCCAATCCCTGAGTAAATACCGGTGGATGCTCCAGCATCCAGATCTGATCCGCATCATCAGGTGTCCGGACATTGGTGTATTCCTGCATCCGTTGCCAGGTTTCCTCATAAGGAACCTGACCCAGGTAGCATACCTTCAGCGCTGGTGCCGACTTCTGTTGTTCAGTCAAAGCAGCCCCTTAGATTACCATCTGGACACGGCCAGTGGCTTTCAGATCTTCAAAGATGGATTTCAGCTGAGGCTCACCGGTCGCAGTAATGGTAACCCGTACTGACTGGAACTTACCGCCACTGCTTTCCTGAATACTGACTGTTGTCTGATCAAAACCGGGGGCATGAACCTCGATAACATCCAGCACAACTTTCTGGAAATCATCACCAGAACGCCCCACTACTTTTAAAGGATAGTCGCAGGGAAATTCAATTTTCGGCGCTTCTTGATTACTCATTCTGTACAACCTTTGAAACCATTAACCGAGACTGATCAGTCAAAAACCAAGCCAAATCAGGCTTACAAATAGCAAAACGGGGCCTCAGGCCCCGTCCTCTTTGCCGGTGAAGTAGCCGGCAAGCAATTAACCAAAGTGCTCGGTATTGTCTTTGGTTTTAACCAACTAATCCAGTTGGTCTTTATCTTTTAATGCTATAACCCGCTATAAAAGCGATATAGGGGTTACTCAGGCAAATTTCTAGTCCAGAAGCCCCATAAAGAAGAGCACGATGCTATCCCACAGACGCTTGAAGAAACCACCTTGCTCCACAGACTCCAGAGCAATCAGCGGGCGCTCAGCCAGAATTTCATCATCCAGGCTAATTTGCAGAACACCCATCTTCTGGCCTTCGCTGATCGGAGCCTTAATCACTTTATTCACATTCAGCTTGGCGGTAAGGCGCTTAGCCTGGCCACGAGGAATCGTAATATCCAGATCATCACGAATACCCAGCTTCACATCTTCCTGCTGGCCGCCCCAAACTTTTGGTTCATTCAGTACATCACCGGCAGAGTACGGCTTCAGAGTCTCAAAATAACGGAATCCATAGGCCAGCAGTTTCTGACTCTCACGGGCACGGGCTTCTTCACTACTGGTTCCCATAACCACAGAGATCAGACGCATATCCCCACGCTTCGCAGAAGACACCAGGCAGTATCCAGCTTCATCAGTATGACCGGTTTTCAGGCCATCAACAGACTTATCACGCCACAACAAACGGTTACGGTTAGCCTGACGAATGCCGTTATAGGTGAAGTACTGCTGAGAATAGACACTGTACAGATCCGGAAAATCATTAATGATGTGATTCGCCAGAATCGCAAGATCATGGGCTGAAGAGTAATGACCCTCTTTTGGCAGACCGGTAGCATTCAGGAACTGGGTATTCTCCATACCCATCATCTGAGCATGCTGAGTCATCAGATCAGCAAAAGCCGCTTCACTACCACCAATATGTTCTGCAACGGCGATACTCGCATCATTACCGGACTGGATGATAATGCCTTTCAGCAAGTCCTGAATCGCAACGAAGTCCCCTTCTTTGATAAACATACGGGAACCCGGAGCCTTCCAGGCTTTAACGCTGACACGTACTTTATCTTCAGGGCTAAGGTTATGCTTGGAGATTTCCGACTCAACCAGATAAGCGGTCATCATCTTGGTCAGACTGGCAGGTGGCAAGCGCTTATCTGCATTATGGTTTACCAGAATGCGGCCGCTGTCAGCATCAATCAGGATGTAGGATTTTGCTGCCAGTTTTGGAGGCGCAGGTATCAGCGCAGCCTGGGCGGTTACCGATAGAAAAAGGCCCAGAATCGAGAAGATGACTACAGCTTTTGCTCGAATTTGTCGGAAAATCCTCATGATGACTAACTCTTAACCTTTATGTGTGCAGCAGGGTACTGCGTGTGTGTCCATTGCCCAAAAGGAGGGCAAAGCTGTTAAAACCGGCAAGTATATCATGCCGAACCAAAAGCGCACCTGAGCAACTTAGTGCTGCCGATGCGCTTTTTATGACCATCATTCAGTTTCGGGTTTCACGGCGAAAATTAATGCGCCAATGGAATAATGATAGGGCGAACAAAACCATCATTGGCCAACTGATCAATCAGACGCTGAAGATCTGAGCGGGATTCAACCGGCCCCAATTGCACTTTATGCAGTAAACGACTATTCACCGTCGCCGGCACAACTGTCATCTTCTGACCGGTGTTTTTCTCAAGGCGTGAGCCCAGCTGTCGTGCCGAAGCCTCCTGACTCATCGCAGCAACCTGAACCAGAACCGGTGGTTGTAACTGATTAACAGCCAGATCCATTCCACCTTTCCAGGTTACAGGGTCTATTGCTTCAATACGGACAGGTGCCGTACCCGTACCCAACATATCCAGTCGGGCAGCTGCCGCGTAGGAAAGGTCAATCACACGCCCATCATGGAAAGGACCGCGATCATTGACCCGAACCAGAACCTGCTTTCCATTGCCGAGATGGGTAACCAGAACATAAGAGGGAAGCGGTAAACTCTTGTGAGCAGCAGATAGCTGGTACATATCATAGATCTCACCGTTTGAAGTGTGATAACCATGAAATTTCTTTCCGTACCAGGAAGCAACACCTTCCGCTTTGTATCCCTTACTGGAAGGCATTACCGAATAGCTTTTGCCCCAAACCGTATAAGGAGACTTATTACCGGCACGGCTTGGTGGCTCATATACAGGATTCAGCTCCTTGATCTTGCTCATATCAAAGACTTCATCCGGGGCCGCATCGTGCTGCATTTCGTATCGGGAATCTGAAGGCGCCGATGAGCAACCGCTCAGCAAAGCAAAAAATGCCAGCAAAACACCATAGCAGGAGAAACGTCCAAGCCAGTTCTGACTGAACACACCATTAGTTGAAGTCAGCATCGCTGCACCAGAGAATGTCGCCGGCATCGTTCTTTTTCACCTATCCCTGCTGATCAGCTTTTTTGATTTCCTGACTCAGCTGATAAACAGCCATGGCATAAAGCTTACTGTGGTTATAGCGAGTGATAACGTAGAAGTTCTTCAACCCTAACCAATGCTCCACACCCTTTTCACCCTGAAGCTCCATCGCGGTAGCTAAACCGGTGTAACGACGACGATCCAGAGGCGTGAAACCCTTAGCGGCAAGCTCTTCAACGGATAGTTCAGGCTTGAGGCTAACATTCAGAAATTCATTGATAGCTTCGCCATTGACACTGGCAGGAACAACAACCGGCTCGCCGGAGCCCCAGCCATGCTCTTTGAAGTAGTTAGCGACACTACCGATCGCATCTTTCGGGTTTGTCCAGATATCACGCTTTTTATCACCGTCGAAATCAACGGCATAGTGGCGGTAGCTGCTCGGGATAAACTGCCCATAGCCCATGGCACCGGCATAAGAGCCTTTAATGGATAAAGGATCGATACCCTCTTCACGGGCCAGAATGAAATACTCTTTTAACTGACCTCGGAAGAACTCAGCACGTGGAGGATAATCAAACGCCAGGGTGCTCAGCGCATCAACAACACGATAGTTACCCGCCATACGGCCGTAATAGGTTTCCACACCAATAATGGCGGTAACCATCTCTTTCGGGACACCGTAAACCATTTCCGCACGCTCAAGCACAGCACGGTGCTTACGCATAAAGCGTACACCACCATCAATGCGCTTCTGGGTGATAAAGATCTTACGGTAATCCTTCCACTCCAGCGTCTTCTCTGCCGGGCGGGAGATAGCATCCAGAATGCTCTGCTTTTTCTCAGCCTGATCCAGTACCGCCTTCAGCGGTGACGGGGTAAAGCCATGATCCCGCACCATCTCGGTGACAAAATCCTCAATCAGGACATTTCGCTCATATTCAGTCTGCGCGGGTTGCTCAGGTGTATTTGCTGTAGCACAACCTACGGGTACAACGGCCAGCGTTACTACGGTACCACGCCCTAACCAGCGACGAAGAGTGGCTTTGATACTCATCAGATATCCCATGCTGTAATTTCCAAAACTGAATTCACCTGTTTAAGAGTCAGCACTCTATCAAACAGGCAAATTAAAAACATTAATATTCAGAAGCCTGAGGCTACTTCCTAACCAGACTTCGGTGTGTATGAATCGACATTAAGATACCGAAGCCTGCCATCAGGGTTACAATGGATGTCCCCCCAAAACTGACCAGTGGTAATGGAACCCCAACCACCGGCAACAAACCGCTTACCATACCGATATTCACAAACACATAAACAAAGAAGGTCAGCGTGATGCTGCCAGCAACCAAACGCCCGTATGTATCCTGAGCATTCAGCGCAACAAAGAGTCCCCGACCGATAATTGCCAGATAGACCATCAGAATCAGGCAAACTCCGATCAGACCGAACTCTTCAGCCAAAACCGCAATAATAAAGTCCGTGTGGCGCTCAGGGAGAAACTCCAGCTGAGACTGAGTCCCCTCAAGCCAGCCTTTACCATCCAGACCGCCAGAACCGATAGCTGTTTTTGACTGGATGATATTCCAGCCCGATCCCAAGGGATCACTCTCCGGATTCAGGAACGTCAGTACCCGCTGACGCTGATAGTCATGCATAACGTACCAAAGCGCCGGTAACGCTGAGATGCCAAGAGCGATAAAACCGCCAATCAGCCTCCAGCTCAGACCTGCCAGCAAAACAACAAACAAGGCAGCGGCTGCTACCAGCAGCGAGGTTCCCAGATCGGGCTGACGGGCAATCATCAGAACCGGAACACCAATAATGACCGCAGAAATAAACAAATGTTTCCAACTCGGTGGCAAAGGTCTGTTTGCCAGAAACCAGGCAACCATCATCGGCATTGCCAGCTTCATAATTTCCGAAGGCTGAAAACGAAAACCAACACCGGGAACCTGAATCCAGCGCTGAGCGCCCTTGGCTCCGACACCAAATAGCAGCACACAAAGCAGAAGAACAGCTCCGCCAAAATAGAACACTGGCGACCAGCGCTGCAGATGTCGTGGCTCTATCTGCGCAATCACACACATGCCAACCAGAGCGACCAGAAAGCGCATTCCCTGACGCTGAACATCATGGGCACTTTCACCGGATGCACTGTAAAGCACAAACAAACCACTGCCGATCAGAACAAAAAGAATCATCAACAGCCAAAAATCGATATGCACCCGCTCCAGCCAGCCAGCAGGTCTTTGGAACGCATGGGTCGCTCCCGGAAGACGGTGAAGAAAGTCTCTGGTACTCACTGCTGCCGACCCTCCGCTTCAGACATACTCACTGTTTTGTCACCTTTTTTCAGATAAGCATCGAACACCATCTGAGCAATGGGTGCCGCCGTTGCACTACCACTACCGGCATTTTCAACAATAACCGCCAATGCAATCGTTGGATTTTCAACAGGAGCAAATCCCGCAAACATAGCATGGTCACGGTGTCGCTCTGCCAGTTTACTTTCATCGTAAACTTCATCCTGCTTAATACTTTTCACCTGAGCGGTACCGGTTTTACCCGCCATGATGTAGTCAATCTTGTCACCGACTTTACGGGCAGTACCCCGGTTACTGTGTACAACCGCCACCATGGCATCGATGACCTCATCCCAGTACTTTTCATCGGACAAAACAATATCAGCCGGTGTTTCGGGGGTTTTCAACGGAATATCTTCCCCTCCGATGCTTTTCACCATTCGCGGCTGAATCCATTTCCCCTTGTTCGCCAGTACTGCCATAGAAGTCGCGATCTGCAAAGGGGTTGCCTGCCAGTAACCCTGACCAATACCAACGCTCAGGGTCTCACCCGGGAACCAAGAGGATTTACGCTTAATACGTTTCCAGTCCCGGCTGGGCATAAGACCCGGTGATGCCTGAGGCATATCCAGCGAGGTGTTCAGACCAAAGCCAAAGCGCTGCATAAAGGGATGAATCCGGTCGATACCCAGATTAAACGCCAGATCGTAGAAATAGGTATCGTTGGACACAACAATCGCCTTTTTCATATCGACGGTACCATGGCCGCTGCGCTTCCAGTTACGATAATAACGATCATCGTTAGGCAGCTGATACCAGCCGGGATCTTCGATGGTGTGGCCTTCAGTAATGACACCCTCTTCAAGACCTGCGATCGCCATAAAGGACTTAATCGTTGAAGCCGGAGGATAGTTACCACGAATGCTGCGGTTAAACATCGGCAGATCACGGGAGGTGATCAGCTCTTTATAGGTTTTGCTGTCAATGCCGGATACAAACAGGTTGGGATCAAAGCTTGGGGTACTGACAATCGCCAGAATGCCACCGGTTTTAGGATCAATAGCCACAATCGCCCCACGGAATCCGGACAGCGCACGCATGGCGGCATATTGCAGATCCGTATCCAGATGAAGCTTCAGCGACTTACCCGGTTGAGGCAGGCTTTCATCCAGAACACTCAGCACACGGCCTCGTGCATTCGTCTCAACGGTCTGCACGCCCACTTTACCGTGCAGGGTTTCTTCGTACTGACGCTCGATACCACTCTTACCGATATAGTAAGTACCTGCATACTGGGAGCGATCGACTTTTTCCAGATCCCGCTCACTGATACGGGACACATAACCCAGAACATGGGCCGTCATCGGGCCATAGGGGTAGTGACGAATCAGCTGTGCTTCAATCTCAACACCCGGTAAGCGATAACGGTTCACCGAGATCTTGGCGATCTGCTCTTCGGTCAACTGGCTCAATAACAGTGCCGAATGGAAAGGTCGGCGCTGACTGTACGCCTGAGTCGCGATCTCTTCACGCTGCTCTTCATCCAGCTCAAGAATTTCTGCGAGTGTGTTCAGCACGCCCTGAATGTCTTTGGCCTGTTCACGGACAAACATAAGGTTGTAACTGGGCAGGTTTTCCGCCAGAACCCGACCTTTACCATCAAAGATAAGGCCTCGGGTAGGGGGAATCGCGCGCACGTGCATACGGTTTTTATCAGACTTGGTGCTGTAGACATCGTATTGGTAAACCTGCAGGTAAACCATACGGGAGATCAGCACCATTACAAGAAGGATAACGATGGCAAAAGCAACAAAGATCCTTTCCTTGAAGAGGCGATACTCAAGGTCGAGGTTTTTCAGTGTGCGTTTTTCTGACATCCGGTTGTCACCGTTCTTGAAAAGAAGAGATTGTTAGCGATGGTAGGGATGGCCCTGAATCACGCTCCAGGCGCGATAAACCTGCTCAGCCAGAAGAATTCTTACCATGGGGTGCGGTAGCGTTAGAGGGGACAAAGACCACTGCTGATTTGCACGTTGCTTACATTCCGGAGCCAGTCCTTCAGGACCACCCACTAGCAAACACACATCACTACCCAACATCTGCCAGCCTTCCGCTTCTTTAGCCAACTGCTCCGTTGACCAGGGCTTACCGAGCACTTCGAGGGCAACCACATGATCGGATGGGCTGATTTTTGACATCATCAGCTCACCCTCTTTGCGGATCGCACGCTCAATATCAGCATTTTTTCCGCGATTGCCGGGAGCGATCTCAATCAACTCAAGAGAAAACTCCCGGGGCAGACGCTTGGCATACTCGTCGTAGCCCTGCTCCACCCACTTGGGCATTTTGGTGCCCACCGCAATTAGCTTGATCTTCAAGAATGGCTCTCCGCCGATTCCTGAGTATCAGGAGCCTGCTCAGCATCATCCGGCAGATCGCTCCACAGACGTTCCAGATCATAGAACTGACGGGTAGCAGGCTGCATGATGTGAACAACGATGTCACCCAGATCCACCAGAACCCACTCGCTGCCGGCTTGACCTTCGACACCCAGAGGACGCACACCCTGTTCTTTCACATTCACCACAACATTGTTAGCCAGAGAGGCCACATGGCGGCTGGATGTACCGCTGGCGATAATCATAAAATCAGTAACACTGGTATTGGCGCTGACATCAAGCACGACAATTTCGTTACCTTTCATCTCTTCCAGCGAGTCAATTACCAGCTGCTTGAGTTGTTCTGTTTGCATAGGACCTCAGATTTCCAGGATTAACCAGACATATTCAGGATTAATCGAATAAGGGCGTAATTGTCTTACAACTTAGAGCAGCTTTGTAGCCTTAATGTTCATTTGACTGTAAAAACTCGTCATTTACCGATGAAATACCAGCACAGCAAGCCAAAGAAGCTCTAAACAAAGCAAGATTAACGAGAAAGGTCGCCAAAACTCAGGCGAGTGTTCCGGCATAGAGACGATTTTCGGCGATGTAATCCACCACCGATTCCGGCAGTAAATAACGAACTGATCGCTTCACAGCCAGCTGATCACGAATGTAAGTGGCTGAAATTTCCAACTGAGAGGGCAGGCGAACAGGAATAATTCGGCCTTGAGACTGCCCCTCTAATTTCACAGGGTCCAGCTGCAGATCGCGCCAAAGTCTGGCCTCTTCAGAATCAGGATCAAGCTCAAAGCCCGGACGTGTCATCACCACCAGATTGGCAAGTTCGAGAATACGTTGCCATTGATGCCAACGGGTAAAGTGAGCAAACGCATCCACACCCATCACCCAGCAGATTACGGCGTTATCGCCCAACTCATCCCTCAGACTTTGCAGGGTCAACACCGAATATGACGGCTGATCAAGGCGCAGTTCTCTGTCATCGATACAGAGCCCTTCTTCACCCTTAACGGCCAGTTTCAGCATATCCAGCCGCTGCTGACTGGTTCTGCCGGGCTGTTTGCGATGAGGCGTCTGATGACAGGGAACAAGATGCACTTCATCCAGCGCCAGCAACTCTTTCAGTTCCAGAGCTGAGCGAAGGTGGCCATTATGAACAGGATCAAACGTCCCCCCCATTACAGCGATAACATTTGCTTTTTCAGTCATACATTCTGCTTTCGGGTATGTCGCAACTTAAAATATGTCGCGAGTTGATTCGCTTATACCATTACCTGAGAAGGTAAATCCCTGAAACAGCAACGGCAGACTCAGAGGTCTGCCGTTGCTGTTTCAGAATATTTGTACGGCTCTTGTTCGCCTTGAGAGCAAAAGCGCTTACTGGCGAATGTGGCCATCCCCGAAGACAACATACTTCTGAGAGGTCAGACCTTCCAACCCTACAGGCCCACGGGCATGGATCTTATCGGTGGAGATACCGATCTCCGCACCCAGGCCATACTCAAAGCCATCGGCAAAACGGGTCGATGCATTCACCATCACAGAGCTGGAATCCACCTCCGCCAGGAAACGGCGCGCCAGCGTGTAGTTTTCGGTGACAATGGCATCTGTATGTTGCGAGCCATAATCATTAATATGATCAATCGCCTCATCCATGGTTGCTACCACTTTAATCGCCAGAACAGGTGCAAGATATTCCGTGCTCCAGTCCTCATCGGTCGCAGGTACAGCATCAGCCAGAATGGCGCGAGTTTTCTCACAACCACGCAGCTCAACACCTTTGGCAGCATACTCTTCCGCCAGCAGCGGCAGCACTTTAGCAGCAACTGACTCAGCTACCAGCAGCGTTTCCATGGTATTACAGGTGCCATAGCGATGGGTCTTGGCGTTAACAGCAATCTTAACGGCTTTTTCCAGATCCGCCTGATCATCAATA
Source organism: Oceanospirillum sanctuarii (assembly GCF_002150805.1). Taxonomy (GTDB): domain Bacteria; phylum Pseudomonadota; class Gammaproteobacteria; order Pseudomonadales; family Halomonadaceae; genus Oceanospirillum; species Oceanospirillum sanctuarii. Next base: position 97,339 of record NZ_MTBA01000006.1, on the reverse strand, counting down.
TAAACGTGGCAGATGCCGTCCAGATGTTTAATCACTGGAACAGAAGCTTCTTTACTGATGCGTTCGATCAGACCTTTACCACCACGAGGCACAATAACATCAACAAACTCAGGCATGGTGATCAGCTCACCCACCGCAGCACGATCCGTGGTCTCAACCACCTGAACCGTTGCCGCCGGCAGACCCGCAGCCTCAAGCCCCTGAGCCAGACACTTGGCGATCGCCTGATTGGAGTGAATCGCTTCAGAGCCACCACGCAGGATCACAGCGTTACCAGACTTCAGACACAGGCTGGCAGCTTCTACCGTTACATTCGGGCGGGACTCATAAATAATGCCGATCACACCCAGAGGTACACGCATTTTACCCAGCTGAATACCGCTTGGGCGGTAGTTCATATCGGTAATTTCACCCACAGGGTCCGGCAGGGCGGCTACCTGACGCAGACCTTCGATCATGGTATCGATCACCTTAGGCGTCAGTGCCAGACGATCCAGCAGCGCACTGTCCAGACCATTATTGCGACCATTTTCCAGATCTTTTTCATTAGCTTCTGTCAGTACCGGTCGGGCCGCATCCAGGGCATCTGCGGTGGCCAGAAGGGCCTTGTTTTTCAGTCCGGTATCAGCTTTTGCAATGGCGCGGGAAGCAAGACGGGCTTTCTGCCCCATCTCCTGCATGTACTCTTTGATATTCATGGTGTTAAACCCTGATGCTCTCATTATTCGTGGGCAGACATTCACTGTCATACCCCGTGTTCAATGCAAAGATAAATCTCTGATGGGAACACACTTTATTTTTTGGCTGTCACATCAATCCGTTACCGATTAAGCCTTCACGAAACAGCGTGAAACGAGTTTGTTAGACGATGTGTGCCTGAAGTTAAATGGCCAAAATCTCAGCCAGTTTATCCGGAGAGAGTTCAATCGGTTTTCCGGGATCAGCCTGTCAAAAAGCTCAGTGGGTAACAGAAGCCAAACAGTGACGATAAAAGAAAGCCTAAACTCTTGATCTGAACAGCAAATATATCCGGAACGCCCCTACCTTTAAGGACTTTAACCGTTATAATTCGCTGTAATCATTTCCAGAACAGGCAACTATACGCGAATGGACACCAAGTACAAAGCACGCCTGAATGCGGTTTACTTTATCCTGGCAGGTGCATTTACCCTTCTGCTGGGCTGGACTCAGTACCTGAATCAATTACCGGAGGCCGGTCAGGCTCTCATGCTGGTCAGTGTCACCTTGCTAACCACAGGTATCTATAATTTCTGGTTTACCCATAAACCCTCCCGCCTGTTGCCATTACTGGTTCTGGCCGTTGTGGCAACACTGACCATTGCCGGTTTTTGGGTACCTGTCGTGCTGACGGCTCACTGGGCCTATATTCTGCCACTGTACCTGTTCAGCCTTCTGCCTTTCAGAACAGCACTCTCGCTGACCTTGGGTTACGCACTGGTTTTCAATCTTTCAACGACTGTTCAGCTAGGTGGAATTGAGCGACTTCAGGTGCTGTATCTGTTCTGGTCAGCAACCTCCGTTGCCTGCATTTTCATTTTTACCAACCGTGAAAAGCAGCAACACCTTCAGCAACTTGTCAGTCTTGATGCAGAAAGCTCAGCCTACAACACACAGCAGCTGATGGACGACCTGCCACGGGAACTGGCGCGCGCAGATCGTGAAAACACCAGTCTGGCTCTGCTTTGTTTTAAAGGACGGGAAGAACATCCTGAGCTGACACTGCGAAAAAGCGCCCAACACCTCCACAAAGCTCTTCGCCCTTTTGATCGCCTGTACCGGGTTGATGACTACCTGATTGCACTGACGCCATCGGGGTCATTCCGGGACAGTTTGAGTATCTGTTACCAGTACTACAACGATTTTAATGAACGTATGCATCTGGCAGCTGTAGTTCCCGGTGAGCATGAAACCGAGCAGGAACTGCTGGATAAAGCAGCGGCAGCCATCACTTTTGCATCTCAGCAGGATGTAAACGCTCCGCTCTATCTGAAGAGTGACTTTATTGATATCCAGAATGAGCAGGAACTCTATGATTGATCTGGGCCAGAACCTCTCCAAGATGCGGGATAACGTCACCGCTGGACTCTATCTATCCTTAGCCGTCGCACTGGCCGTAATCGCCTGGTATCACTACATGCTGGGCCACTACACACAGATCCTTTGGCCTGCGTTATCCAGCCCCTTTGTTCTAGTACTGGCTCTGATCCGTTTCTTTCAGAGCAAAGAAGGGCGGGATCTGACACCTTACCCACTTCTGATCATTATCGGCTTGGTTGTTCTTAACAGCGGCCCCTTATTTGACCCTCTGTACCGTCAGTGGCTCTATATGATTCCGGTATTGACCTACTTTATTTTGCCGGTGCGTCAGGCTTCTATCAGCCTGCTGCTATTTTTCTCGCTGTTCGTGATTTTCGCGGTAGAGCAGATCAACCCTCTGATTCTTGGCGATCTGGCGATTAACCTAAGTCTCTTCTCAGGCATCAGCTTTATCTTTGCTTACACCCAGGAGAGTCAGACTCGAACTCTGGAACGTCTGAGCGGAAAGGACAGCCTCACAGGTGCGTTCTCCTCGAATCAGGTGAACAAGCGCTTACTGGCTGAAGTTGCCCGGGCAAAAGCGACCCGCCGTCCACTGTCCGCTCTGCTGTTTACCATCCACAACATGGAAGATATCACCCTGCGTCAGGGCGAATACAAAACACGTCACTTGCTGCTCAAAGTCTCAAATACTATGAAAGATGTCAGCCGTACCGGTGATGAGATCTACCGCATGAGTGACAACAGTTTTCTGCTATTACTGCCCAACACCTCGATTAACGGTTGTATTGTCCTGAAGGAACGACTGATTCAACAGATTGCCGATCATTTGGAGCTTTCAGCCATTACTCAGGATCTGGGACTAAACCCGGTTACTCTCCAAGCCAGTGAAGATGCCCAGCAATTTCTGGAACGGGCGCTGGGCGACCCTGACCTGCATAGCCAGAATGCTCTCTGATGCCTGCCAATATCCCTATGCTAACCAAACAGAAATCCCATGCAGTCTGATCGCCTGAAAGGCCTTGCCAGTCTGCATGGAGGCTTACTGCTGTTTGGTGGCACCGCCCTCTTTTCTCAGACTCTGAATCTTAATGCACTGGATATGACCGCCTGGCGCTGCCTGATTGCAGGCGTTCTTTTGCTCGGCTGGCTGAAGCTAAGAGGTAAGCCCCTTGGCTTCAGCCTGAAACAGCACAACATCGGCATTCTCGGCTTATCAGTTCTTATGGGGCTGCATTGGGTGACTTACTTCCACTCCATGCAGATTGCCGGAGTAACGGTGGGGATTCTGGCTCTGTTTACCTTTCCGGTGATGACGGTTCTGTTAGAACCTGTCTTTGATCGGGTGCGTCTCAAGGGTAAAGATCTGTTCGCGGCGCTGCTTGTTGTATCAGGTATCACCCTGATGACACCCTCTTTAAATCCGGATGACCCTATCGCTTTGGGCGTCTTCTGGGGTGTGATTTCCGCTTTTCTATTTACACTGCGCAACCTCTTTATGAAGAAGTATTACAGCCAGTACAGCCCTCTTCTGACCATGGGCTGGCAATCGTTATTAGTTGCGCTGATGCTGCTGCCATTTGTCACAGGCAAGCTCTTCACTCTACCCGGTGAGCAGTGGTTCCAGCTCTTCCTGCTGGCGACCGTGTTTACTGCTGCACCTCACACGCTTTTGGCTAACAGCCTTCGTTATCTGAAAGCCGCCAGTATCAGCCTTATCTCCTGCCTGCAACCGGTTTACGGTGCTCTTCTCGCTTTCCTGATTTTAGGTGAACAGGCAGAAACCATGACGCTGATCGGTGGCAGCCTGATTATCGCAGCAGCGGTAAATGAGACTCTGAGCAAGAAGAAAGCTTAAGTAAGACAATGAAGGATTGTGAAAGAAGAAGGCTTGAGCAGGAAAACTGATTTAAGCCGAAATCTGCTAACACTCAGTACCGGTCACCAGATTGAACACAAAGCTGATCTCTGTCGATATCGTCAGGTAATTGATTCAGCGTTTTATCGATAGCCCTTCTTCTGATCCCCTCAGGCACACGAATGCCAGCTCCTTCATCCGACGCCAGCGCATCTTCAGTATCAGGCAGAATCAACATCCAGAGAATGCCGTAAAATTTGTGAATTCGGCTGTGATCTTCCCGCTGAAAAACCGGCTCCAAGTCAGTTTCTGTATCAAGAATTTCAACCTGACTCTCTTCAAAGTCGAGCCAATAGGTAGGAATAACTCCAAAGGTCCATGAGGAGATATAGCCAGAGGGGTTTTCACTGGCGTAGTCGTAGGGCGCATCGGTGTGCACCCTTAACTGATAACGCTTAGGCTCGTTCCAGCAATAGGAAACGGAATGCTCTGTTTCGATATTTTCCAGATCGCCTCCAATATAACCAACGCAGCCGGAAAGCAACAGAACCGATAACGCCATAACAGATGCTAGACCTGATTGTTTATACATAAACATCCTTGTTTCGTTGGATCTATCAGGGGCTACTCACCCCATTTAGGCATCAGCTTCTGTTCAAAACCCAGCTGATCCAGAATACGGGCGACGATAAAGTCCACCATATCCTCAATGCTTTGCGGATTGTGATAAAAGCCAGGACTTGCCGGCATCACCAGAGCCCCCATACGGGTGAGAGTCAGCATGTGCTGCAAATGAACCTCGTGATAGGGCGCTTCCCTATGCACCAGAATCAGCTGACGACGCTCTTTAAGAGCAACATCAGCTGCCCGTTCAATCAGATTATTACTGGCTGCGGTAGCGATTGCGGACAGTGTTCCTGTTGAACAAGGGCAAACCACCATCTTGTGGGGTGCACCAGAACCAGAAGCAACCGGTGCCATCCAGTTCTCCCGACCATAAACCTTAATCTGCCAGGACTCAGCTTTAAAACGCTCAACCAGATAAGCCTGAAGCTTATCGCTGGCAGACGGGAAGCTCTCTTCCGTCTCAGTTGCGATCACGACCTGAGCTGCCTTTGAAACCATGACAGACACTTCACAACCCAATGCCACCAGGCACTCAATCAGGCGGATACCGTACTGAGCGCCGGAGGCTCCGGTCAGAGCAACAGTCACACGCTGATCAGCGCTTAAAGATGAAGGAGCTTTTGAAGAAGCAAGCGTTGTTTCTGAGTGACTCATGCAGGGCTCTTAGCAAAGAAAGAAAGGGAAAAAACTTATTCAGGATAGTCTATTCAAGCCATCCCCGAATTAGACTGCACTCCAAAGCGCAGATGCATTTACGTACATATCCGGGCTTTGGAGCTTAAAGAGAAGTTATCAGCTGACTCAGGGCTTACAGGCCAAAGCATCCAGCAATTTCTGATGAATCCCACCAAAACCGCCATTGCTCATCACGACAATACGATCACCGGGACGACTCACTTCGACCAGCCGAACAATCAGGTGTTCCAGATCACCGACCAGCTCAGAAGGTACAGGAGCGTTTGCCACGACTGACCCCAGATTCCAGTCCAGGCCCGGCGGCTGATACCAGAAGGCTTCATCGGCATGCTGGGTACAGTCGATCAGCTGCGCCTGAAGCGTTCCTAAACGCATGGTATTCGAGCGGGGCTCAATGACCGCGATAATACGCCCCTCTCCCTCCTGCAGATGAGGATCCAGCGCCAACTGGGCTTTTGCACCATCAAGAGTGGTATTGATCGCTGTCGGGTGATGGGCAAAGTCATCATAAACCTTAACGCCATCAACTTCGCCACGAAGCTCCATACGACGTTTCACATTCCGGAATTCTGCCAGTCCCTGTGCCGCAATCTCAGGTGTCACACCAACATGGCGTGCGGCAGCAATCGCAGCTACAGCATTCGCCACATTATGCTGACCGGACAGCGACCAGTTCACTTCCGCCACTGCTTCATCATTTAACAACACCTTAAAGCGACTACCATCTTCACGCAGCATCTGCGTAGACCAGCGCCCCTTACCCGATTCAGCACTTTTGATCGCACCCGCCTGGATCGCCTGAGTTGGTGTCCAGCAGCCTTGCTCCAGAACACCTTTAAGCGGCTCACAATCTGAATAGACAATCAGACCTTCAGAAGGCACGGTGCGAACCAGATGGTGGAACTGACGCTGGATCGCCGCCAGATCCGGGAAGATATCCGCGTGATCAAACTCCAGATTATTCATAATCAGAGTGCGCGGGTGATAGTGAACAAACTTGGAGCGCTTATCGAAAAATGCCGAGTCATACTCATCGGCTTCGATAACAAAGAAAGGGGTTTCACCTAAACGGGCGGAGATACCGAAGTTTTCCGGAACACCACCCACCAGAAAACCCGGTGCCATCTTGGCATAATCTAATATCTGCGCCAGCATACTGGTGGTTGTGGTTTTACCGTGAGTACCGGAAACCGCCATCACCCACTTATCCTTCAGCACATGCTCGGCCAGCCACTGCGGACCTGAGGTATAAGGGATGCCTTTATTCAGTACATACTCAACTGCAGGATTACCCCGACTCATGGCGTTACCGACAATCACCAGATCAGGTGCCGGTTCAAGCTGATCAGGATCAAAACCCTGCGTGATCGCTATGCCCTGCTCTTTCAGCTGAGTACTCATCGGCGGATAGACGTTAGCGTCGGAGCCTGTGACCTTATAGCCCAACTCACGGGCAAGAATCGCCAGACTGCCCATAAAGGTTCCGCAGATACCCAGAATATGCAGATGCATAAAAACTCCCTAAAGCATTTTGATCACGCAGCCGTTGTAATAAGGCATCCGGTGCGAGCCTGAAAAAATGCCAGAAGATTAGCATGAGAAGGCTTTTCGCCCAAACTCAGACATCGGATAAATCTGCTTGAGTAACAGAATATCAACCATAAAACAGACGCTTACACAGCCCATGCTAATAAAGCATGAAAAAAGCTGCCTCCGGTCATGCAAAAGAGGGCAATTTCGAGTAGTATTGCCGACATTTTTCGGGGCCGAAAAAGTTTCGTTTGAGAATAAAACCTCATTCGCTTAGGCCGCATATTTATAGACCTCAACGACTCTCAGGAGCCAGTTCAGAGATGAGCAAGCAAAACGCGTTTTATGCCCAGTCAGGTGGTGTTACCTCAGTTATCAATGCCAGTGCCTGTGGTGTCATCGAAACCGCACGTAAACACAGCGACAAAATCGGTACCGTATATGCAGGTCAGAACGGCATCATTGGTGCGCTGGTTGAAGAGCTGATCGATACTAATGCGATCTCTGAGCAGGATGTAGCCGCTCTGCGTCACACTCCGGGTGGTGCTTTCGGTTCCTGCCGTTACAAGCTGAAAGATATCGAGACTCACCGCGAGCAGTACGAGCGCCTGATCGAAGTATTCAAAGCCCACGATATCGGCTACTTCTTCTACAACGGCGGTAACGACTCTGCGGATACCTGTCTGAAAGTGTCTCAGATCTCTGAGAAACTGGGTTACCCGATCAAAGCGATCCACGTTCCTAAGACTGTGGACAACGACCTGCCGATCACTGATACCTGCCCGGGTTTTGGTTCTGTGGCTAAGTACATTGCGCTGTCCACTATGGAAGCGGGTCTGGATATCCAATCCATGTGCGAAACCTCTACCAAGGTATTTATCCTTGAGGTAATGGGTCGTCACGCTGGCTGGATCGCAGCAGCCGGTGGTCTGGCACAGCAGGCTGAAGGTCAGCCACCACACATCATCATCTTCCCTGAGATCGCTTTCGACCGTGAAGCCTTCATGAAGAAAGTGGATCAGAGCGTTAAAGACAATGGCTACTGCGTAATCGTGGTTTCCGAAGGCGCTCACTATGAAGACGGTACTTTCCTGGCTGATGCCGGTACCAAAGATGCTTTCGGCCACACTCAGCTGGGCGGCGTAGCACCAACTCTGGCGAACATGGTTCGTGAAGATCTGGGTTACAAATACCACTGGGCAGTTGCTGACTACCTGCAGCGTGCAGCCCGTCACATCTCTTCCAAAACTGACGTTGAGCAGGCTTACGCCGTAGGTCAGGCTGCTGTTGAAATGGCAGTTGAAGGCAAAAACGCGGTAATGCCAGCGATCATCCGTAAGAGCAATGCACCGTTCGAGTGGGTTATCGAAGAAGCACCTCTGGATAAAGTGGCTAACGTTGAGAAGTTCATGCCACGCGACTTCATCACCGAAGACGGTTTCGGTATCACCGAAGCTTGCCGCGAATATCTGGAACCGCTGATCCGTGGTGAAGCAGAACTGCCTTACGACGAGAAAACCGGACTGCCACGTTACGTGCGTCTGAGCCACACTCTGGCTGAGAAAAAACTGCCGGAGTTTAAAGCTTAATATCCCTTAGATATCTTGCTTTAGAACCGACAATAAAAAGCCCCGATAAATTCATCGGGGCTTTTTCATTTTGAATACCCAAATGACCAACCTCACCCGCTCTGATACCAGAAGCTACACTTCTGGCGAATAACCCTCATTCAGAAAACTCATTTCCCTTAATTCCTTTTTTGCAGGAACATATTCGATCCTCGTCTAAGAGGCTCTGCTGAAAAGGACTGAATATGAACACCACACGTATTAACCCCTGGTGGGTTGTTCTGGCAGCCGGAATTATTCTGGCCTACAACATGGGCGTTCGCCTCTCAACGGGTTTGCTGATTCCGGATATCAATCGCGATATAGGTATCAGTCAGGCCGACCTTGCCTTTGGTTTTGCGGTACAGAATCTACTCTGGGGTGCTGTATCACCGGTTGCTGGTTTGCTGGCGGAAAGATTCGGCACGGTCAGAGTGCTGCTTATCGGTGCGGTACTCTATGGACTGGGTATGGTGCTGGCTGCTATTGCCCAGGACAACGCTCTGTTCTTTATCGGTAATGCTCTGCTGGTCGGCATTGGCGTTGGCGCGACTACCTTCCCGATTGTTCTCGCGGCTGTAGGCCAGAAATTCCCCGCCCATAAACGCACGCTGGCTCTTGGTATCGCCAGTGCCGGTGGCTCACTGGGACAGTTTGGCTATGCCTTTATACTCGGCAAAATCAGTCCTGTTATCGGTTGGTCCGATACCTTTATGTGGTTTGCCGGTTCCACACTGGTGATCTTTGCACTGGCCTGGCTACTGGCGGAGAGCAAACAACTACGCGAAGAGCGTCGAGAGGCTCAGATCTCCGCTCCCAAGCGGCTTTTTGATTGGCAGGCGATCGGACAAGCGATGAAGGTTCCGGAATATCAGCTGCTAAATATCGGCTTCTTTGTCTGCGGGTTTCATGTCGCCTTTATCACAGTTCACATGGCAGGGTTTGTGAATTTCTGCGGACTGCCATCCAGCGTTGCCTCAAACTCTATTGCTCTGATTGGCCTGATCAATGTAATCGGAGCGGTAACCGTTGGCTGGGCAGGAGATCGCTGGCACAAACCCTACCTGCTGACACTCATCTACGGCCTGAGAACCCTCCTGATCATTATGCTGATGATACTGCCACCGAGTTATGAAGTGTTTTATGCCTTCTCTGTGGTGATGGGAATGCTTTGGCTCTCGACAGTCCCTCTGACCAGTGGCTGTGTAGCCCATCTTTTCGGCACCAAAAATCTGGCTTCATTATTTGGCATCGTGATGTTCAGTCATCAGATCGGCGCCTTCTTTGGCAGCTGGTGGGGTGGTTTGCTATTTGAATGGTACGGGGATTACAGCATTGCCCTGAGCCTGAGTGCTGGCCTTGGTTTACTGGCGGCTCTGGTCCACTTACCGCTAACGCCAAAGCGCTTCGCACAAGCTGAGTTTAAACCCGCTTAAACTGTCATCAGAGTGTCATAGCCAGCCGTTAGGGTGTGCTCAGGTTGAAGGGAAACAGGTCCTCTTCAATCTGAGATCCAATAGCGGTGGATCTTAGGGTTTAGCCAATCTGGATACCGGCCTGTCATATTGCAGGCCGGTTTCGTTTTCAGGAAAGCTTGTATGGAATAGCCGTAACGGATGACGGCGAGGCAGGACGCCTCACTTTTTCTCTCAATACTTCAGATCATGTCTTGTCTTTAAAAACACTTCTCGTAGTACCTTTAAAGGCCTTTTTATAAAGCTCTTTTTAATCCTTATCCGCCAGATTTTTACGGGCAGCAGCCCAGATTCCCTCCGCCTTACCTTTACCGGAATCTGGCGAAGCGCCTTTGTTCTGTCGAATACTTTTCTTCACCTCAGCGACCAGCTGAGCCTCTGTCTTAGTCGCTCTCTTAGCTGTGGAAAAACCTTTCATCTTAAGATAAAGGCTCTCAACTTTTTGTCTTGCCCAAGGAGTTTTACGCAGAAACTTAAGGCTGGACTTGATACTTGGATCAGATTTAAAACAATTCACCGCAACTCTCTGATACAAACCAGCCCAGTCGTACTCAGCAACCAATTCCTTCAGAATCTGCTCCAACTTAACACCATGCAAAGGGTCCTTGTTGCTTTGAGGAAAGTTTCTTTGAGGAGAGTTGTCCTGACGAGAAGGATTCTTAGCTGATGAACCCGGTTGTGCTTTGTCGGTCATTGAGAAACTCATTTGTCGAAGGGATGTTTAAACTATTGCGGATATGCAGCGGCTGTAAGACAGTCTGAATCCGGAAAATAAAAAGGAGCCATATCAGCTCCTTTTTATTTCGATGCAGATAAAGTTAACAACTCATCTAAATAATCATACTGCCTATCAGTAAGAGTAGCAGGATACCCGATAAGGCCTTCCAGAACATCAGTGGATTGCGCTCCACCAGAGGCATATTCCCCTCTTTCATATAGTGAGGGTTAGGCTTTTTCAGATCGTAGATAAACTCCGACAACCGGCGATAACGCAGCTCAGGGTTTGGCTGCAGAGCCCGACGAAGCGCACCATCCAGCCAGACTGGCACCATAGGGTTAAACTGGTAACTCGGCAGATATTCCAGCCGGGAGAAATCTGCCCGGCTATGGAAATTTTCCATCTGATCGGCATAAGGCTGCTGGCCAGTCAGCATCCAGTAGGCGATCACCGCCAGCGAGAACTGATCCGCATTCGGTCCCGGTTCACGGTTCAATCGATATTCCGGTGCGCTGTATGGCGTTAACCCCACCATCCGCTGAATAGACAAGGGCGATGGCAGATCATCGGTGCCCGGAACGGCACAGGAAGCAAAATCGATCAGCTTAATCATGCCCTGCTGATCCACCAGAATATTATCCGGATGCAGCCCCTGGCAGAGAATATCCCGTCGATGCAGTGCACGAATCGCCTTTACCATCTGCTCGATCAGGTCGATCAAACGACGCAGTTCGGCATGGGGGTTCTGCGCCATCCACTCGGTCAAAGTACGGCCGTCAACATACTCCCTCAGATAATAGAGATGGTTACGCGGCCGGGAGGCATCAACAATCTTAGCAACGTAGGGAGAGTTGACCCGCTCCACGACCCACTGCTGCATGATGAACTGACGCAGAAAATCCTTACGGCTCTCAAGCTGTGGAGAAGGCGCTTTCAGCACCATCTCACGCCCGGTATGTTTATCTTCGACCCGATAGATGCAGCTCATATTGCTCTTGTTGAGCACTTCAAGCACCCGATAACCATCCAGATCATCACCGACATTGAGCTCCCGTGGAACCGGAAGCGCGCCAAAAGCTTCTCCGATTGTGTCTCCGGATTCTTCCGGTAGTAAATCGATACGCACCAGCTGGAAGCAGAAATGAGTACTGCTGTAACCCCGGGCGCTGGCTTTTTCCATAGCGATATTCAGCAGCTGATCACAGGCCTCGTTCAGATCAGAGGCGTTATGGCGGATCTGCTGTACATAATCCGAGGCAACCAGGGTGCCCTTACTGGCCTGAGTGGTGAATAGCAGGATATCGCCCTGCTTAATTGAGAACTGGTGATAATCGATATCGACACTGGGATCGAGCCCCAGGGCGCGTGATGGATAACGGTAGCCACCAATAAAGTTGGTATGTTCACGGTTTAACTGCTCAAATTCACCGCCCCGCAGACGGTAAACCAAAGTGTCACCCATGTGGAACAGATGCCCATGACGCCCCTTAAGTACCACACCGCTGAAGGAGCTGATGTAGTTGCCGTTGGTGACATTTTTACCCTGACTGAACAGCCAGCCATTGAGTGCACTCAGCACCTTAGTGGCTGAGGTTTTAACATCCCAGTTATCCGGCGTAGCGTAGTAATCTGCCAAAAAGCCGCGCACACAGGTTTCAGCGGCCTGCTTGGCAATCACATTTCGCCAGGTTGAGTCAGCAACTACCGCAGAGATGCCTTTCGCCGCAAGACCTGAGCCTTCCGGGATTCTGACAGACATGGTGGAGCGGATAGAGCTTCTGTCCGGCGCAATAAAGGCCTGGCCATAACTGATTTTTAGTTGACTGTCTCGGGTCATTGCACCAACTCGGGTCGTTTTCCATTAACTGCACAGTTTTAACACTGCTTTTCTGCGCCAAAAAGCAGCCTTGCTTAGAGATTAATCCGGGGTAGATTAACTCATCCCAGACTATGCAAATATTATGCAATAGTGCCTGCCAGCCTGCCTATCCCCGTCCCTGACGAAGTTGTTAAAACTCAGGTAATTTTTTGTACCTGAGCACCTGCCCCATTCCAATGTTAATGCCGCGCACAGTGTGTTCTTTAGTAGGAATCGAAGGCGTGAGAATAGCAATCAAAAGGCACTGACTATATAATCCTGCCAGCTTTTAAAGGGGCCAGTCCCTACTTTTCTATTCACAATTTCCTATTTCCGGGGTCAGAATTATGGATTTTGATAAAATTCCAGCGGGCAAAGATGCTCCTAACGATATCTATGTAGCTATTGAAATTCCGGCACAAAGCTCTCCAATCAAATACGAGATTGAGAAAGACTACAGTGCGATCATGGTTGACCGCTTCATGGCAACCCCTATGTTCTACCCTGCAAACTACGGTTTCATCCCGAACACTCTGTCTGAAGATGGCGATGCTCTGGACGTGCTGGTTATCACTCCATACCCAGTACTGCCGGGTTCAGTAATCCGCTGCCGTCCTGTTGGCGTTCTGAACATGTCTGACGAAGCAGGTCCTGATGCGAAACTGGTTGCAGTTCCTCACGACAAACTGACTACTGTTTACAAAGAAGTTCAGGATGTAGACGATATCCCTACTCTGCTGCGCGAGCAGATCACTCACTTCTTCGAGAACTACAAAGATCTGGAAGAAGGTAAGTGGGTTAAGGTTGAAGGTTGGGGCAACGCTGCTGAAGCACGTGACGCAATCGTTAAATCTATCGAAGCATTCAACGCAAGCAAATAAGCTTACGTTTTATGAGTCGAAAAAAACGCCGGTTAATCCGGCGTTTTTTATGCCCGTACAATATGCTCAGAAAAGCCATATCTCAGTTCACAAGACTCTGACGTAACTTCTTAGGCGTTTCATCAAACCAACGCTTAAAAGCACGCGTAAAGTTGGCAGGGTGATTAAAACCCAGTCGGTAACTGATCTCACCAATCGTCAGATAATTCAGCCTCACCCAATGCAGCGCCTGCTTCTGACGCAATTCATCCAGTACCTGCTGATAACTGATGTCTTTTTCCTGCAAACGTCGCTGCAAGGTTCGTGGGCTGAGATTAAGTGATCCAGCCACCTCATCAATCGAAAGACTTCCCAGCGGCAGATGGTTTAGCAGCAAAGATTCCAGCCGGGTTCTCAGGTCACTCCGATCCAATCGCGCCAGATACTCGGCAACGAGAGCATCATTCTGCTCCGCTAATTCGGGACTCGCCGTCAGAAGAGGCTGATACATAGCTGCTGCTTCAAAGATAATTTTGTCATGAGCGGCATTGAAGAATACCGGACACTTAAACAGCCGCTGCCAGGGAGTAGGATCAAGGGGTTGAGGCCGGCTGAGCCAGACACTCTTCGGGGAAAAACCAGGCCGGTAAATATGTCGTGCGGTCAGCACCGAGGTACCGATAAAAGCATCCATCTCTTCCGGCGCCAACTGCTCCCGGCTCAGCCCCTGACGACGATAAACACTGATCTCAACATCAGAACCAAAAGGTGTAATCGTTATCTCGCCATAATCAGCGAACATGCGCAGGTTTTCCCCCAGTCTTCTGAAGCATTCCATCAGGGTATCACTGGCCCAGATCGCAAAGCCCAACGCATGCCAGGATGTCGGTCTTACGAACCGTGCAACCGTCAGCCCGACCGCTTCATCATCGGTCAGATTTCGGGCCAGTCGCCACAGCCGGTCAATCGTAGCCAGGGGATAACGGGTTTCCGGCTGGTTCGCCATACTCTGATCAATTCCCACACGAGCCAGCAAAGAGCCGCCATCAATATGGTAATGATCCAACGCCCGGCTGATCACCAACGGCCAACTACCAATAACTGTACTTTGATAGCGTTCTGTCTGTCTGAGCATGAACTGATCCGGTTGCAAGTGCGCTATTTCAGTGACTCATAAGTCGCTATTTTGCCTTTAAAAGAAGCTCCATATTAGGGCAAATAAATTATCATTTCACGCCATTAACCATTCTATAAGCGTCAACACCTTGTTGATAAACAGAGTTTCGCTCAAAAATCAGGATCAGCTGATTTGAGAGCAAACGCTCAGCAGTTCATTTAACGCAGTTTCTGGGCACAACTTACAAAGACTCTCGGATCACTTTGGAAGCTATCTCAACCAATGCAGGTTGGGGCCACTTTCAATCTCATAACAAAAACAATCGGAGATGCAGTATGCCAACTAAAATTTTGCCAGGTGCTAAAGCAGCAAAATCCTATCCCCTGCTGATTAAACAGATCTTTGCTTCAGCAGGACGCTTTGAGCCGGACAATGAGATTATCTATCGCGGAGAAACCCGCTTCAGCTACCGTGATTTTCATCAGCGTGTTCAGCAACTGGCTAATGCTCTGAAAGCTGCCGGTGTACAAGCTGGCGATACCGTTGCCGTAATGGACTGGGACAGTCACCGTTATCTAGAATGTTATTTTGCTGTGCCTATGCTCGGTGCGGTTCTGCACCATGTAAACATTCGCCTGTCTCCAGAGCAGATCGCCTACACCATGAACCATGCGGAAGATAAGCTGGTTCTGGTACATGATGACTTTGTGCCTCTGATTCAGCAGCTGGATGGACACCTGAAAACAGTTGATGGCTATATCCGTCTGACCGATCAGGCCAACAGTGAAGCGGTTGGTGATGTGGACTTTATCGGTGAATACGAAGCGCTGCTGCGTGCCGAAGAGCTGGTTTGTGAGTTCCCGGATTTTGACGAAGACAGTATTGCGACTACCTTCTACACCACAGGAACCACAGGCAATCCAAAAGGCGTGTTCTTCAGCCATCGCCAGCTGGTACTACACACTCTGAATATGGTGGGCATGCTGGGCAGCTATGCCGGCCTGCCGCTACTGCGTTCGGATTCGGTTTATATGCCGATCACACCTATGTTCCACGTTCACGCCTGGGGTGTGCCTTACGCTGCAGTGATGCTGAACTGTACCCAGATCTATCCGGGACGTTATGAGCCGGACATGCTGGTGAACCTGATTCGTGAGCACAAGGTGACCTTCTCTCATTGTGTACCGACTATTCTGCAGATGCTGCTGGGTTGTGAGTCCGGCAAGCAGGCGCGCTTTGATAACTGGAAAATTCTGATCGGTGGTAGCGCTCTGCCACAAGGTCTGGCACAAGCAGCTATCGATAAGGGTGCTGACATCTATTCCGCGTATGGCATGTCCGAGACCTGCCCACTACTGACAGTGACGCACCTGAATCAGGAACAACGGGCGCTGCCAATCGAGAAACAACTGAAATACCGCACCCTGACCGGTGTCGCATCGAACATGGTTGACCTGACGATTACCGAGCCAAACGGTGATCTGGCGGCCCATGATGGCCAGGCGGTTGGTGAAATTACCGTACAGGCACCCTGGCTGACTCAGGGCTACTTTAAAGAGAACGAAAAGCAGGAAGAACTTTGGGAAGGCGGTCGTCTGCATACTGGCGATGTTGCCAGTATTCATGAGAACGGTTTTGTCGAAATCAAAGACCGAATCAAGGATGTGATCAAAACCGGTGGCGAATGGCTCTCATCTATCGAACTGGAAAACCTGATCAGCCAGCACGCAGATGTTGCTGCTGTGGCTGTGGTCGGCGTGCCGGATGAAAAATGGGGTGAGCGTCCTTTCGCTATGGTCGTACCTAAAACACCAGATCTGACTCAGGAAGATCTTCAGCAGCATCTGAGCCAGTACGTTGAAACCGGTCATATCTCCAAATGGGCGATTCCGGATCAGATCCGCATGGTGGACGATATTCCGAAAACGTCGGTCGGCAAGATCAACAAAAAAGAGATCCGTGCGCAGCTGGCATAAGCGCAAGCTTTCCAGCCTGTAAAACGGGCCCAGCCTTTCAGCCTTCTCCTAAAACAGAGACAGGAGGCTGAGAGGCTCAGGCAGCAAACTGCCCGATTTAATTTTATTCCCCAATAACTCATCCCCGATCAGACTGAATCGCGGGACTCAGGAGCAAGGCATGACACAGAAGGTAGTTTTTCTCAGTGGTGTTCGTACAGCAATCGGCGGTTTTGGTGGCAGCCTGAAGGATGTTCCGGCAACCACTCTGGCGGCATCGGTAACCCGTGAAGCAGTTGCCCGAGCCAACCTGCAACCGGAGCAGATTGGCCATGTCGTGTTTGGTAACGTACTGCACACAGATCGTCGTGATATGTATATCAGCCGCGTGGCAGCCCTTGAGGCTGGCCTGCCGGTCAACACTCCAGCACTAACCGTAAACCGCTTGTGCGGTAGTGGTCTGCAGGCGATTGTGACTGCCGCTCAGCAGATTGAGCTGGGTGTTTGCGATGCCGCAGTTGCCGGTGGCGCTGAGTCCATGAGTCGCGCTCAGTACTGGGTTCCCGCTGCCCGTTTTGGTCAGCGCATGGGTGATGGCCAGATCGTGGATTCCATGACAGGCGCTCTGACCTGTCCGATGGAAAACTACCACATGGGCGTTACCGCCGAGAACGTAGCAGAAAAATGGGAGATCAGTCGCGAACAACAGGATGCACTGGCCGCTTTGAGCCATCAACGCGCTCAGGCTGCAACAGAACAGGGTCGCTTCAAAGATCAGATCATGCCGGTTGAGCTGAAAACCCGTAAAGGCACCACAGAATTCGCAACCGATGAGCACATCCGTTTTGACTGCAGCGCTGATGATATGGGCAAACTGCGTCCTGTTTTCCAGAAAGAAGGCTCAGTAACTGCGGGTAATGCCTCCGGCCTCAATGACGCGGCTGCAGCGGTCACTATGATGTCTGAAGCAGAAGCGCAAAAACTTGGCCTGACGCCAATGGCGAAGCTGGTGGGCTATAGCTTTGCAGCAGTTGAACCTAAATATATGGGTATCGGTCCGGTTCCTGCGATCCGCCAACTGCTGGAAAAACACGAACTATCCGTTGACGATATCGATGTCTGGGAAGTGAACGAGGCATTCGCGGCTCAGGCACTGGCTGTGGCCAAAGATCTGGGGCTTCCGGAAGAAAAGCTGAATCCAAATGGTAGTGGTATCTCTTTGGGTCACCCGGTTGGCGCAACCGGTGCCATTATCACGGTGAAGGCGCTTTATGAGCTGGAGCGTGTACAAGGTAAATACGCGGTAATCAGTCTGTGTATCGGTGGTGGTCAGGGTATCGCTATGCTGATTGAGCGTTAAAAACCACTCGCTCAACTCAGGTTAACACCAATGCGCAAAAAGGCTCCCGAGGGAGCCTTTTTAAGGTCAGGTAAAAACCTGAATCACTGAGCGCAACAGAACTTAATAGAAATCATCACTGGCTTTGGTTTGTACCATTTCACCGTTAAAGAGTGATAGCAGAAGTGCAGAAATACGCTCATGCATAATCACGGTATGGTAGTTGCCACTTTCCTGCATGTGGCTGCGAAGGGCATCACGTACCGCTTTAACACCTGTTACATCAATGATGATGTCGATTTCAGAACTATTCACCAACAGGCTATTCATATCGGTTGTTGTCGGGATCTGATGCTCACGGGCTAACAGCATGCCCGGTGCATCCTGCTTGGTATCAGCAACACCCACAATATCGACAAATTCCGCTTCAAACAGCTTCTGCAGCAACTCAATACCGGCATGTCCTGCGCCGATAACAGCAATTTTAAAATGCTCCGTATTCATTTTATTAATCCTTTATTCTTTGTTTTATTGGCTAAAACGCTGCTTGAGAGTGACAAAAAAACCGGCTGTTGCAAAGCAAGCAAAGCCGGTTTCTGTTGTAAGCCAAAGACTATTAACCATTAATTTGAGTCAGATCATAGGGATATTTCCACCTGCCCGCTGAAACCGTAACAATCGTTGGTATCAACCCCGTGACAATAGCTCCCGCAGATCAATAATGGCTGCATTGGCACGGGAGATATAAGACGCCATTACTAAAGAGTGGTTAGCAAACATGCCAAAGCCACTGCCATTCAGAATCATAGGGCTCCACAGAGGCTCCTGAGTCGCCTCCAGCTCACGAATAATCTGACGCAGGCTGACCTCGGCATTTTTATCCTTCAACACGCCCTGAAAATCGGTCTCCACCGCTTTCAGAATATGAATCAGTGCCCATGCGGTACCGCGCGCTTCGTAGAAAACATCGTCGATTTCAGACCAGGGAGTCTTAACCTGTTGCAGATCCGGCTTGCGGGTCGATTGCTCGGCAGAAGGATCGCCTGCCAGATCGATATTCACCTGTGACTTACCCACACTGGCACTCAGACGCTGAGACAAGCTACCCAGACGTGTTTCCACATCCATCAGCCAGTTTCTCAGGTTATCGGAACGGGCATAAAACTGCGCATCGTTCTGGTTGTCATCCACCAGACGATCACGGTAACGGATCAGGGCTTTGATACCCTGACGGTATTCTCCCTCTGTAGAAGGCAGAATCCAGCTGTTACTGTCAAAGTTGAACTGAGGCTCAACAATGGTCAGATCCTTGTCTTCGGTCGATTGAGACTGGGAGCGGGAGATATCTTTGCGCAGAGAGCGACTCATATCCCTAAGCTGAATCAATACGCCATATTCCCAGTTCGGGATGTTATCCAGCCAAAGCCCCGGCGGAAAACGATCATTAGAAAGATAACCGCCCGGTTTATCTAACAGAGTTTCTGCGATACGTATCATCGTCGTTGTTGTTGCATAACCTACCTTGGTGGCATCCGACGCCTGACCATTCATCTCAGCAGTCACACGAACATGTTCAGCCACTGAAAAAGGCTCAGGTTCCTGACTCCAGTACCAACCCACACCGGCAGCACCGATCAGGTAAACCGCAAGACCGCCGCCCACGGCTTTACCCATTAAACCGCCGGGTAAACGATCTCTGAGGTTATCCCACTGGTCAGCGACTTTCGCTCCTAGCTGCTTTAACATTCTATATTCCTCATGCGTGCTGATAATTTCACTTAGGCCGGAACCCTGTGATACTGACAGCATCTTATATAACTGTCTTTACTCTGTATTATGGGGCTTCTTAGTGGAAAACCCAATGCAGCACCTGGCTCCGCCTGAAGATACCCAAGCTTGAGTCATCTAAGATTGAAGATACCTAAGCTTGAAGACATTTAAGCTTGAAGGCACCTAGACTTGCAGACGCCTAGGTCTGAGGCCTGAAATAAGCAGGTCAGAAAATTATGTTCAGAGCAGAATCACCGAAACACATTACAGGAAGCACGTTCTTGAAAAGCCCATCTACAGTCTTACTTCGCCGTCTGGCTACTATATTTATGTTTACCTTGTGCCTTTTAGCCTTTGCTGTTTACCCGCCAGCAACTGAAGCAGGATTTTTCGACACCAAACCAGCAGGCTTCGGCAGCGCTTCTGCCGATGGCTTTCTTCCTGTCGAGGAAGCCTTTCACCTTGAAGGAGAGCTGAAAGGAACTACACTGACTCTGACATGGGATATCGAACCCGGTCACTATCTCTACTTGTCGCGATTTCAGGTCACAAGCCTGCTTCCCGAAAGTACGGCACTTAATCCTCTTAGCATGCCAAAGGGAGAGAAGGTTGATGATGAGTTTCAGGGACGGGTGGAAATCCTGCGTCATAAAGCCGAGCTGAGCTATCAGTTTGAAACCTCAGCCACTGAGCTTAAACAAGGGGTCGTTGTTGAAGTGGTTTTTCAGGGATGTGCGGAAGCGGGACTTTGTTATCCCCCTCATCGCCAGCGGTTAAACCTGACTCAGAAGTAGATTTTCGCAAAGCTTTTTTGAAAAACATCACAAATCCATGATGTACAGACTCTTGTTTAAGTCGCCAAAAGCACCCACATCGCGGGCTGTTCAACAGCCTGCATGTTTCAGCCTTAAAAGAGGCTGATAAATCACATCATTATCAACTGATTTTTGCCTGATTCAGATCACTGAAATACAAATTTCACCCGACAGAGTACAAACAGGTAAAATTCAGTAACACGCAGTAAAAAGCAGCCAAACAAAGCGGAACAGACGAAAACTGGACAAGAACTGTCAAATTCGGCAAACTACACTGGCTTGCGAAGTAAAAACTGCAGTTTCATCATCATTTAACCGATATTAAATGCAGTTAAACTTCTTTTTAACGATTTTCGCAGCAAACAGAGTCAAACAACTGTTTGCTTTTTATTTTTGCTTTTTTGTCACCCGGATACTCTGTTGATTATGGCTTCCATTCTGGTGTTAAACGGCCCCAATCTGAACCTGCTCGGCACCCGCGAGCCTGAAATTTATGGCAGTCAGACTTTGGCTGATATTTCAGAACATCTTGCGGTAACAGCCTCAAGCCAGGGACATCAACTGGAATGCTTCCAGAGCAATGCTGAACATGCTCTGATCGATCGTATCCATGCCGCCCGTGATGAGTCTGTCGACTTTATCATCATCAATCCTGCAGCTTTTACCCATACCAGTGTTGCTATTCGCGATGCGTTACTGGGTGTTCAGATCCCTTTTATCGAAGTGCATCTGTCTAATGTCCATGCCCGTGAAGCCTTCCGTCATCATTCTTATCTGTCTGATGTCGCAGTGGGAGTAATCTGTGGACTTGGCGCTCAGGGTTATGACTTTGCTTTAACGGCAGCTTTGAAATTTATCAGCGACAAAAAGCCCAAATTAGTCTGACGGATTAAACCTTTTAGTGCTGATCCGCCGGTTCTTTTTCTCTGCTTCGGCAGAAAACTCACAATAGCCTATGCATCGCTTGGGCTCATGTTCCACACACAAGTGAAAGAGATTAATCATGGATATTCGTAAAGTTAAAAAACTGATTGAGCTGCTGGAAGAATCCAACATCGCTGAAATCGAAATTCAGGAAGGCGAAGAGTCTGTACGCATCAGCCGTAACATGAGCGGTGCTCAGGTTCAGTACGCGCCGGCTCCTGTTGCAGCTCCGGCTCCTGTTGCTGCACCAGCAGCGGCACCTGCTGCAGAAGCAGCTCCTGCGGCGGCAGCTCCTGCAGGTCACCTGGTTAAATCTCCAATGGTTGGTACTTTCTACCGCTCTCCGGCTCCGGGCGCTAAAGTGTTCGTTGAAGTAGGTCAGAAGGTTAAGAAAGGCGACACTATCTGCATCGTTGAAGCGATGAAGATGATGAACCAGATCGAAGCAGACAAAGACGGTACTATCGGTGAAATTCTGGTTGAAGATGGTCAGCCGGTTGAATTCGATCAGCCGCTGGTTTCTATCGTTTAAGCAACCGCTTACGACAGATAACCCTTTTTTGACTCCAGAATTCATAAGGCTCGATCATGCTTGATAAAGTACTTATTGCAAACCGGGGTGAAATTGCGCTGCGTATTCTGCGTGCCTGTAAAGAACTGGGCATCAAGACTGTAGCCGTTCACTCTGCAGCAGACCGTGATCTGATGCATGTTCGTCTGGCAGACGAATCTGTATGTATCGGTCCGGCTTCTTCTACCGATAGCTATCTGAACATTCCGGCAATTATCAGCGCTGCTGAAGTTACCGATGCAGAAGGCATCCACCCGGGCTACGGCTTCCTGGCTGAAAACGCCGACTTCGCCGAACAGGTGGAGCGTTGCGGTTTCAAATTCATCGGTCCTAAAGCAGACGTTATCCGCCTGATGGGTGACAAAGTATCTGCAATTGACGCGATGAAGAAAGCAGGCGTTCCTACGGTTCCGGGTTCTGACGGCCCGCTGCCGGACGACCCTGAGTTTGTGGTTCAGACTGCACGCCGTATCGGCCTGCCAGTGATCATCAAAGCGGCTGCCGGTGGCGGTGGTCGTGGTATGCGCGTTGTTCACACTGAAGCACACCTGGTAAACGCTGTTCAGGTAACCAAAGCTGAAGCAAAAGCAGCTTTCGGTGACGACACCGTTTACATGGAAAAATTCCTGCAGAACCCACGCCACGTTGAGATCCAGGTTCTGGCCGATGGTCAGGGCAATGCGATCCATCTGGGCGACCGTGACTGCTCTCTGCAGCGTCGTCACCAGAAAGTTCTGGAAGAAGCACCAGCACCAGGCATTCCTGAAGACGTACGTCGCGAAGTTCAGGAGCGTTGTGTACAGGCTTGTATCGAAATCGGCTACCGTGGTGCCGGTACTTTCGAATTCCTGTATGAAGACGGCGGCTTCTACTTCATCGAAATGAATACCCGTGTTCAGGTTGAGCACCCGGTATCTGAGATGGTAACCGGTGTTGATATTGTTAAAGAGCAGCTGCGCATCGCCAGCGGCCTGCCTCTGACTATCAAACAGGAAGACATCGTTATCCGTGGTCACTCTTTTGAGTGTCGTATCAACGCGGAAGATGCAAAAACCTTCCTGCCGTCTCCGGGTAAAGTGGATCACTTCCACGCTCCTGGCGGTCTGGGCGTGCGTATGGACAGCCACCTGTATGATGGTTACACCGTACCGCCTTACTACGATTCCCTGATCGGTAAGCTGATCACCTGGGGTGAAACCCGTGAGATCGCGCTGACCCGTATGCGTAATGCTCTGGACGAAATTGTTATTGAAGGCATCAAGTCCAACATTGGCCTGCAGCAGGATCTGGTTCGTGACAGTGGCTTTATGGAAGGTGGTGTGAACATTCACTACCTTGAGAAGAAACTGTCTCTGTAAGCTTGCTTACAGAACCTAAAAAAACCGGAAGCATCGCTTCCGGTTTTTTTTCGCCTGTCTAAAGCCCCCCCGCTATAAAGCAATCCTTTTCCTTAAACCCAACCCAGGACGTAACAGCACACCGGATAATAATTCGGTGTACAATAGCCCCAAGCGAGCCTTACGGCTCAGAATCACAGGCTGAATACACCCCGGAGACAAAGATGCCTTGGCTTCAAATTAAAATGGACACCAATCCAGCTCACGCTGAAGTACTGGAAGAGTTTCTGCTGGCCGCAGGTGCTAATGCGGTCACTCTGGAAGATGGTGCTGATCAACCCCTGTTCGAGCCTATCCGGGGCACTACACCTTTATGGACACAGACCCGTATCACCGGCCTGTTTGATGCCGAACAGGACAGCGAAGCGATGCTTCAGGGTCTGCAACTGGGCTGGGCATCAGTATTTCCGGATCAGGCTTTCCCTTCGCCACGCATTGAGATTCTGGAAGATAAAGACTGGGAACGCGAGTGGATGGAAAACTTCCACCCAATTCAGGTCGGCAACCGCCTCTGGATCTGCCCAAGCTGGAAAGAAGCACCTAACCCGGAAGCAACTAACCTTCAGCTGGATCCGGGTCTTGCCTTCGGAACAGGCACGCACCCAACCACCTTTATGTGCCTGCAATGGCTGGATGAGAATGATGTCGCTGGTCAGACCGTTGTGGATTACGGCTGTGGCTCCGGCATTTTAGGCGTGGCTGCTCTGCTACTGGGAGCCGAAAAAGCCTATGGTGTTGATAACGATCCACAGGCACTGGTTGCTACCCGGGAAAATACCGATCGAAATGGCCTGCCTGCTGAAAGCTTTGATGTTTTCTATCCCGGCAAAATTGGTGATGTTAAAGCAGACCTGATGCTGGCCAATATTCTGGCCGGACCACTGATCGACCTGGCACCGACCATTTCAGCTCTGGTTAAGGATCAGGGTAAGCTGGTACTTTCCGGTATTCTTTCCCATCAGGCGGATGATGTTATGGCAGCTTACGCCCCTTGGTTTAACTTTGATCCGGTTAAACAGAAGGAAGAGTGGGTTTGCCTGAGCGCCGTTAAAGTACAGTCCTGATCCTTGTCAGACACTAGCCCTGGCGGTCAAAAAGCATACTTTCCTCAATAACTTGAAGCTGTTATAAACAGGTGGTCCCATTTGAACGGGATTGCCTGTTTGCTTTCATAATCTTATGATGTAACTCAGACTCTTGTTGGAAGAATGACTGACCGATGATGGATGACCGGCTAACCCGCTGCCCCCACTGCTCAACCTGTTTTGCTGTTTCTGATGCTGACCTGCAACAGGCTTTTGGCGTTGCCCGCTGTGGCCGCTGCAAGAAAATTTTCAATGCTGCAAACCACCTTTTTGAGCTGGAAGCGGATGAAAGCTCATCACCGGTAGAATCTCTCCAGCCCCTCTCTTCTGAGCAATCACAGGCTCTGGCACAAAGTCAAAAGTCTGCATCCGAGCAAGAAACTCACTCAGTGGGAAAAAGCGAGGCTATATCGACCTCAATTCCAGCTGATACCGATTCAGATACCCCCGATCTCTCTGCTTATTCCTCAGATGTAGCCGTTACTGCTGAAACTGAGACAAAGCTTGCTTCGCAATCAGAAAAAGCACCTGCACCTCAAAAGCCAGCAGAGATTAAGCCTGAAGCAGAACAAGCACCGGAAGCCAAGAAAGTACCGGCAACAAAAAAAGTACCGGAAAACGCAGAAGATTTTCTGCAAATGCTGCCTGACACCCCGGATATGATGCTGGATGACGAAGATCTCTCA
The DNA here is from genome assembly GCF_002150805.1 of Oceanospirillum sanctuarii. Lineage (GTDB taxonomy): Bacteria > Pseudomonadota > Gammaproteobacteria > Pseudomonadales > Halomonadaceae > Oceanospirillum > Oceanospirillum sanctuarii. Next base: position 72,393 of record NZ_MTBA01000006.1, on the reverse strand, counting down.
GATATTCGCCAAGCCCGCCTGGCTCCCGAATTGCGCCATCACCAACTTGAAGTTTCTCTGTCCGCCAACCGTAATGAGGAAGCACCTGATTTTGCGCCTGACCTGCATTTTGGAGCAGAACCGGACAATGACCACGTAGAACAGAAGCCGAAGGAAAGCACACCAACTAAGGCCGCAACAGGTCTGCCCTGGATTCCGGCAACACTGGCCGCAAGTCTTATCCTCTTGATACTGGTTCTGCTTTGGGGCAACACCCGCACCTTGAGCGAATCACCGGGGCTATCCGGTTTTGCCGAAGCGATCTGCGGATTGAGCAGTTGCGATCACTATCTGCCCTCAGATTTTGAGGAACTGAAAGCGTCACAACTGGCTATTTTTGAGATCAACAACCAGCTGACCGCAGAACTGGTTCTGAACAACCCAACGGCGAACCCTCTGCCTTTTCCTGCTATTTTGCTGGAGCTAAGAGATCGCAGCGGTAAAATTATCGCCGAGGTACTTTATCAGCCGGATAGTTATCTGAAAGGCAAACCTTTCGCTGATCATATTCTGCCGCCAGAATTACCTGTTGCACTCTCCTTCCCAATACAGGCGAAAGTCAGCGATATTGAGAACCTTTCCGTTCGCTATTACCCTGCTGCAGAGCTTTAATTTCAGCAAAACAAACAGATAACCTGCCTCCTTGATCGGGAGGCGTTATTTTCTGGCTATTTTTTAATCAAATATCCCCGCTTCAGCTTTACACGCTCAGGATTCCTAGTATCATTAGCGCCCCTCGATACGCCCGATTGGCACGGCTTTGAGCGATTTCTTCGCATGCCGTTTGCCATTTTGTAACTGTCTTTCTGACAGCGATAAATTTTACGGTTAACCATGGTTCAGATCGGTTCATACACCCTAGCGTCACCGGTTATTCTTGCCCCTATGGCTGGCGTAACAGATCGCCCTTTCCGACAGCTTTGTCGTGAAATGGGGGCAGGTCTTGTGGTGTCCGAAATGGTGACCTCTGATGTCAGCCTCTGGAACACCCGTAAATCCCGTCTGCGTATGGATCACAGCGGTGAAGATGAACCCCGTTCTGTGCAGATTGCAGGTGGTGATCCCGAGATGCTGGCCGAAGCTGCCCGACTTAATGCCGAACACGGCGCTCAGATTATCGACATCAACATGGGCTGCCCGGCAAAAAAAGTCTGCAATAAAGCCGCAGGTTCCGCCTTACTGAAAGATGAAAAGCTGGTTGCGGATATTCTGGAAGCCGTTGTTGGGGCTGTGGATATCCCGGTTACCCTCAAGATACGCACAGGCTGGAATCCCGAAAACCGTAATGGCGTGACGATTGCCAAAATCGCGGAACAAAGCGGTATTCAGGCGCTGGCCGTTCACGGCCGAACCCGGGCAGATGCCTATAAAGGCGAAGCCGAATACGACACCATCGCCCGCATTAAGCAGGAAATTTCCATTCCGGTATTCGCCAATGGTGATATTACATCTCCGGAAAAAGCCCGCTATGTTATGGACTATACCGGTGCCGATGCCGTGATGATTGGCCGTGGAGCTCAGGGACGCCCCTGGATTTTCCGCCAAATCAGCCATTACCTGGCCACTGGCGAACATCTGCCTGAACCGGACGAGCAAACAAGACACGATATTCTCAGCCGTCATCTGGACGAACTTTACGATTTTTACGGTGAGCTGATGGGGGTCCGTATCGCCCGTAAACACGTGAACTGGTATCTGGGCACCCAGGAAAACGGAACTGACTTCCGACGCTTTTTCAATCGGCTTGAGCAGCCTACAGAACAGCATGAAGCGATCCGCCAATTTATTCTTCAGCCGGAGCAGCTTAACCTCCGGCATGAACCGTCAGAAGCGGACGCCCTGTTATGACAGCAATAACCAATAAGAACATGAGCAATATGGATATCTCCGAGAACACACCCGAGATGATGAGCCAAGCGGAAATCAACCCGCGCACACTGCGTAGCAGTGTTGAAGAAGCGATGTCGAACTACTTCGCCCATCTCGATGGTCAACCGGTAACCGATCTCTATCAGATGGTACTGGCGGAAGTAGAAGCTCCCTTGCTGGAAGCTGTTATGGCTTACACCAAGGATAACCAGAGCCAGGCATCCGAGATTCTCGGCCTGAACCGTGGCACCTTGCGTAAAAAGCTCAAGACCTACGGCATGCTGTAACCCGAAACCGACTTTTTAATGAAAGCGGCAGATAACCTCTGCCGCTTTCTGTTTTCTTATCACCCTTTGAGAAAGAAGAGCAAACTATGTCAGCCACAACGTCTGCCAAAGCACAAAACCTGCCTGTTCGCCGCGCGCTTATCAGCGTTTCGGACAAAACAGGTGTTGTTGAATTCGCCCAGGCTCTGAACGAGCGCGGTGTTGAAATTCTGTCCACCGGCGGCACGTACAAACTGCTTAAAGAGCAGGGCGTACCAGCAGTTGAAGTTTCTGATTACACCGGCTTCCCTGAAATGATGGATGGCCGTGTGAAAACCCTGCACCCGAAAATCCACGGCGGCATCCTGGCCCGTCGCGGCATGGACGATGCAGTAATGGCTGAAAACGGTATTCAGGGTATCGACCTGGTTGCAGTAAACCTGTACCCGTTCGAAGCGACTGTTGCCCGTGACGACTGCACCCTGGAAATGGCTGTGGAAAACATCGATATCGGTGGCCCGACCATGGTTCGCTCCACAGCAAAAAACCACGCATTTGTTACTATCGTTGTTGATGTCAACGACTACAGCCGTATTCTGGCGGATATGGATGCCAACGAAGGCGCTGTAGCACAGGCGACCCGCTTTGATCTGGCGATCAAAGCCTTTGAACACACTGCTGCTTATGACGGCATGATTGCTAACTACTTCGGCCGTCTGGTTGAAGGTGGCAGCGAGAACTTCGCCCGTACTTACAATGTTCAGTACGAGAAGAAGCAAGAGATGCGTTATGGCGAGAACCCACACCAGAAAGCCGCTTTCTATGTGGAGAAGAACCCGGTTGAAGCCAGCGTATCCACCGCCAAGCAGCTGCAGGGCAAAGAGCTGTCCTTCAACAATGTTGCTGATACCGATGCAGCCTTCGAATGCGTTAAATCCTTCATTGAACCAGCCTGTGTGATCGTTAAGCACGCTAACCCATGTGGTGTGGCAATTGCTGACAACCCACTGCAGGCTTACGAGCTGGCTTTCCAGACTGATCCAACGTCTGCTTTTGGCGGCATCATTGCTTTCAACCGTCCTCTGGATGCTGAAACGGCTAAAGCGATCGTTGACCGTCAGTTTGTTGAAGTGATCATTGCACCGGGAGTATCCGAAGAAGCCAGCGCTATCGTTGCGACTAAAGCCAATGTTCGTCTGCTGGATTGCGGTGACAACTGGCCAGGTGAGCGTGATCACGGTCTGGATTACAAGCGTGTGAACGGTGGTCTGCTGGTTCAGGATCGTGACCTGGGCATGGTAACTGACGAAGACCTGAAAGTTGTGACTAAGAAAGCACCGACTGAAGAACAGATGCGCGATCTGGCCTTCGCGTGGAAAGTCGCTAAATTCGTTAAGTCTAACGCTATTGTTTACGTGAAAAATGGCCAGACGATCGGTGTGGGCGCAGGCCAGATGAGCCGTGTTTACAGCGCGAAAATTGCCGGTATCAAAGCGGAAGACGAAGGTCTTGAAGTACCGGGCTCTGTAATGGCATCTGATGCCTTCTTCCCGTTCAGGGATGGTATCGATGCCGCAGCGAAAGCAGGTATTTCTGCTGTGATCCAGCCGGGTGGATCTATGCGCGATCAGGAAGTGATCGATGCAGCTGACGAACACGGCATGGCGATGGTATTTACCGGAATGCGTCACTTCCGTCACTAATACCGCATCTCTGAACGCAATAAAGCACAGTGTCTTTTACTCAAAAAGGCAGCCTGTCTGACAAAACCCCGGAAGCAATTCCGGGGTTTTGTTTTTTTGATCAGGCTATTAGCACCGAATAAAGTTGCCAGCCTTGTGTTCAGCCTTTATGCTGAAAAAAACAATTATTTATAGAAGATTTCTTCGTTGGGAGACCGGTAGTCTCTATGCAGCTGTCGAACGCCAATAAACTCTCACGACATCCTTTTGCCAGTATTATCGGGCGCCGGATTATTATCATTCTGGTAATTATCAGCAGCCTGATCACTTTCATCTCCACCATCATTCAACTTTATGGCGATTACCGTCACGAGGTGAGTGCCGTTGAGACACGCTTTCAGGAACTGAAAGATGTTCACGTCGAATCCCTGACCATCAATCTCTGGGAATTTAATGAGCGCCAACTCAATATTCGACTTGAAGGTCTGGTGAAGCTGCCCGACATCTCTTTTATTAAAGTTACCTCAGCCACAGGCAGCCAATTCTGGCAGGCCGGTAGTCAGGTTGAGGGGGATAAGATCAGCCAACTGATCCCGCTCGAATACAGCAATCAGGATAGTGACTCCAGTTTTATGCTGGGTCAGCTCTATGTGGAATCCTCCAGCGACCGCATCTACCAGCAACTGCTTGAAACCTTCCTTTCGCTGCTGATCACCAATGGGATTAAAACCTTTATTGTATCGGCTCTGATTCTTTGGGTTTTCCAGCTCAGCGTTAACCGTCGCATCACAGGGATCCTTGGTTATCTGGATCACTTCCGCCCGAATCAGCGCCATCTGCCTCTGGAGCTGGAACAGACACCTTTTGTCACCTCTGAGCGGGATGAAATCAGTGTTCTGGCACTCTCGATCAACCAATTAAGCCATACCCTGAATCGTCTCTACGAAGAAATCGAAACTGAACGTGACCGCTTTACCGACTTTGCCAATGCTGCTTCTGACTGGCTATGGGAAACCGATGAAGACGACAAGCTCATCTTTGCTTCTGAACAGATGCTGCTACAGATGGGCTTGATCGATATTCAGGCATACAACCGTAACTTTATTGAGTTGATTCCCAATCAAGCTCTGATTGAAGCGATTGAAAATCGCCATGACTTTAAAGGGCTAGAGGTAAAACTCTCCATCGCTGAAACCGAACGCATCTTTGTCTTTAATGGCAAAGTGGTCAAATCTGAATCGCAAAGTGCCGTTATGCGCGGTTCAGCCATTGAGATCACCTCCCAGAAACGTGCTGAGCAGGCTCTGCAGGATCTCAATGAAACTCTGGAAAAACGGGTTGTTCAGCGCACCCTACAACTTGAGAAATCTCTGCACGAGCTGGAAATCACCCAGAACCAGCTGATCGAACGGGAAAAGATGGCTTCGCTGGCCTCGTTAATTTCAGGCATTGCTCACGAGATCAACACTCCCCTTGGTGTTGCCATAACCGCTGGTAGCATGCTGGAACCGACATCAAAGAGTGATTACAACTACGAAGCCTACAAGCTGATGCAGGATAATCTGCAGCGTGTTGTGCGACTGGTTCAGGTATTCAAACAGACCGCAGCCCAAAACGGTCAGAACCGTGTTGAATCTGTTTATGTGAAGCAACTGTTAAGCGATGTGATTGTTGGCTTACAACAGAAGCTGCAGAAAAAGCAGATCAGTGTTCAGCTGGAGTGCGAAGATAATCTCAACTGGCCAACGATTACTCAGAGCTGGGTGCAGATTTTCCATCAGATGATCGACAACAGTATTATCCACGGCTTTGAAGAGGCCAATCCGGATAATCTGATCCGCATCTCTATTATCGAAACCACTCAGGGGCTGACGGTGTGTTATGAAGATAACGGCGCGGGTATGCCAAAGGATGCGCTGAATAAAATCTTCGAGCCTTTCCACACCACCAAACGCAATACAGGCTGTACCGGCTTAGGAATGCACATTGTTTATAATCAGGTCTCTCAGGCATTAACCGGCAGCATTCAGGCTGAATCCGAACCGGGACAGGGTCTTAAAATTAAAATTCAGCTACCACCACTGCCGGAAACACTGTCTGTCGGCAGCTAAGCTAACGTGCAAGCCAAGCTATCTATTCGGTCCTATACCCAACACCCCAGAAGGCATCACCATGATCATGCCCAGGTGGTGGTTCCTCTGCAGGGCAAAATCACACTGGATCTGCTTACTGATACCGCGGCTGGCACTCCCCTACTGGAAGCTCAACTCGGTGTACGACAAGCGGTTCTGATTCAAAAGGGTTTAACCCATCGGTTCTCATCACACGAAAATGCCCGCTTCTTGGTTGCGGATCTGCCTGATTTGCCAAAACCATTAAGCGCCGAAACTTCTCCTCTTCTGAGTGTAAATGAACACTTTCTTGAGTTTTGTCTCTTCACTGAAAATCAGCTAAACAGTCAGTTTGATCCGGTTATTGAAGCCTCCATGGCTGCTATTTTTATTCGACTGCTGGCACAACAAACGGCTTATAATCTGACGGATAAACGAATTGAGCGGGTTCTAATGGCACTTGAAACAGACCTGAGCCACACCCCGGAACTCAAAGAGTTGGCCGCGATAGCCTGTCTTAGTCTGAGCCAGTTCAAACAGAGGTTTCGAGAAGTTACCGGAGTTGCACCTTTACAGTATCTGCTGCAGCTTCGGATGAAAAAAGCCAGAGCCTTATTGAGTCACAGCGATACCCCTATTGCCCTGATCGCTCAGCAGGTGGGTTACAACGATGCCTCGGCCTTCAGCCGCCGCTTCCTGAGCTACTGGGGGCAATCCCCAAAAGCATGTCGTTCATCCTGATACCGGCTGTTACAACGTCTTTGCAGAACATCAAACCAGCTTTTCAGCACATTAAGATATTTATCCGCCCGTAGAATAAGCCTCTACATTCCAATTTAACGTCATCGCAGGAAAAGAATGATGCCAACTTTTTTGGGCTTATCCGCTATCACCCTGTGGGGTTCTCTCGCACTTCTTGGCACTATGACCACTGAGATACCAGCGTTTCAGCTGCTGTTTCTCTGTTTCTCTATTTCAGCCGGACTTATGCTCCTTAATCGTTTACTGCAAAAGCGCCCTGCCTTACAAAAACCGGATATGACCAAGCGCCAATGGCTGATTGGCATAGCAGGACTTTTTGGCTTCCACTTTTGTTACTTTATGGCCCTGAGGTTCGCACCGGCCATTCAGGTCAGCCTGATTGTCTATCTGTGGCCCCTACTGCTCACCTTACTGGTCGCAACCCCGGGCCATAGAAAACGTGCCATGCTAGGCGGTGTATTGGGCTTTATTGGCGTTAGTTTGGTAATCACACAGAACGATAGTGGAACATCTGCTATAGCAGCCGAATATATCAGTGGGTATGCATTAGCTATCTGCTGTGCGCTGATCTGGTCGACCTATTCCTGGTCGCTTTCGAAAACAGCAGGCCATTCTGACGATATCGGCTGGCTTTCCTTAGCGGTAGCCCTGTTATCTCTTGCTGCTCATCTGACTCTGGAAACCAGCTATTGGCCTCTCAGTTCAAAAGAGTTCATTGGTGCTTTACTGTTAGGTTTAGGCCCTGTCGGTGGCGCCTTCTATCTGTGGGATAGCGGTATGAAACATGGCAACCGATCACTACTCGCCATATCAAGCTTTGCTGCGCCTTTGATCACCGCTGTCAGTCTGGTTCTCGCAGGTATTAGTGAGTGGAGTCTGATTCTTTTGACCGCTCTGATTTTGGTGCTCACAGGAGGTCTCATCGCAAACCCTCCCAAAATAAAAACGGCCGCAGAAACCCCTGCATCATAGCAAATGTTGGAGATGTCATATTTCATCTGAGCTATAGGCTATGACCTATAAACTCGGGATATAAAAAAACGGCACAGGTGAATTCACACTGCGCCGTTTTGTTTAAGCCCTGTGAAGACGCTTAATCTTTAATGCGGTACTCGGCAGAACGGGCGTGAGCCGTCAGGCTTTCACCCCGAGCCAGAATCGAAGCAATTTTACCCATCTCTGACGCACCTTCAGCCGAACACATAATCAGTGAAGAGCGCTTCTGGAAGTCGTAAACACCCAGCGGTGATGAGAAACGAGCCGTTCCTGAGGTCGGCAATACGTGGTTAGGTCCCGCGCAGTAATCACCCAGAGCCTCAGCTGTATAACGACCCATAAAGATCGCACCGGCATGGCGAATCTGACCAACAATCGCCTGAGGATCTTCAATAGACAGTTCAAGGTGCTCCGGGGCGATACGGTTGGTTACTTCAATCGCTTCAGCCAGATCTTTCACCTGAATCAGGGCAGCACGCTCTGCCATAGAGACGCGAATAATCGGCTCACGCTCCATGGTTGGCATCAGCTTTTCAATACTCGCTTCAACCTGATCAATAAAGTCTTTATCCCAGCTCAGCAGGATAGGCTGGGCGTCTTCATCGTGCTCAGCCTGAGAGAAGAGATCCATGGCAATCCAGTCCGGATCGGTTTTGCCATCGCACACCACCAGAATCTCAGACGGACCTGCGATCATATCGATACCCACGGCACCGAATACCATACGCTTGGCTGTCGCCACAAAGATGTTACCCGGACCGACGATCTTATCCACACGCGGTACGGTTTCAGTACCGTAAGCCAGTGCAGCTACCGCCTGAGCACCACCGATCGTGAATACACGGTCAACCCCGGAAATGCAGGCTGCTGCCAGTACCAGCTCATTCAGTTCACCACGAGGAGTAGGAACCACCATGATGATCTCTTTAACACCGGCAACCTTAGCCGGAATAACATTCATCAGTACAGAGGATGGGTATGAGGCTTTACCACCAGGTACGTAAACACCAACCCGATCCATTGGCATCACTTGTTGGCCCAGCAGAGTGCCATCTTCCTCGGTGTATTCCCAGGAGCCCTGAGCCTGTTTTTCGTGGTAGCGACGAACGCGCTCAGCAGCCTGTTCAAGTGCCGTACACTGATCGGCAGGCAGACCATCAAGAGCTTCCTGAAGACGCTCTTTGCTCATCTCAAGCTGAGAGAAGTCATCCGTATGCAGATGGTCGAAGCGCTCTGTAAATTCCATAACTGCTTTGTCGCCATGGCTTTTAACCTGATGCAGGATATCGGTAACCGCTTGGTTTACCGCAGTATCGGATACAGATTCCCAGGCAAGCAGGGTATCAAGCTGTTGGGAAAAATCAGCTTGTGAAGAAACAAGTCGTTTTACAGAAACGTTCGATGACATAGGGATTTTCCGGTTCAAAAGAGACTAAAGGAAAAGTGACCGGAGGCAGAACGTAACCTCCGGACAGAAAGCGAAACCACCTAGGGTAAGTCGTTCCGCCTGCGTCTTATCAGCTAACCGCAGAACGCAGTTGCTCGATAATCGGCTGAATCAGCTGATGCTTCATTTTCATAGCACCCTGACTGACAACTAAACGGGTACTGATATGAGCGATATCTTCCCGGGCTTCCAGACCATTGGCTTTCAGCGTATTACCGGTATCAACGATATCAACGATCTCGTCTGCAAGATCCATGATAGGCGCAAGCTCCATACCACCATAGAGCTTAATCAGGTCAACCTGAACACCCTGCTCAGCATAGTAGCGCTTCGCGACGTTGATAAACTTGGTCGCCACACGGATACGGCCATCCGGACGCTCCTGACCTTTCATGCCTGCAGTCATCAGACGACAGCGGGCAATATTCAGATCCAGAGGCTCATAGATACCTTTAGCACCGTGCTCCATCAGTACGTCTTTACCGGACACGCCCATATCAGCTGCGCCCAGTTCAACGTAAGTCGGCACATCAGTAGCACGGATAATGATGAGTTTGACGTGATCCAGATTGGTATCAAAAATCAGCTTACGGCTTTTACGAACATCTTCCAGAGGGTAGATCCCCGCCTGCTCAAACAGCGGCAGGGTCTCATCCAGAATACGCCCTTTAGACAGGGCGATAATCAGTTGTTGTGGCTCTTGCGATTGACTCATAGTAACGAATAAAACCTGTTAGCTTGGGATTCGACGGATCTTAGCACCTAAAAGTTGCATCTTTTCTTCAATGCACTCATAACCACGGTCAATATGGTAGATGCGATCAACCAGTGTATCGCCATCGGCCACAAGACCTGCGATTACAAGACTGGCCGAAGCACGCAGATCGGTAGCCATTACCGGAGCACCTTTCAGGCGTTCAACACCCTGAATAATCGCGGTATTGCCCTGAACATCGATTTTAGCCCCCATACGCAGCATTTCCTGAACGTGCATATAGCGGTTCTCGAAGATGGTTTCCGTCACACTGGAGGTACCTTCCGCGACGGCGTTCATCGCAACAAACTGCGCCTGCATATCCGTTGGGAAAGCAGGATATGGCGCAGTACGCAGGTTAACCGCTTTAGGGCGATTACCCTTCATGTCCAATTCGATAAAACCTTCACCAGTCGAGATATGAGCGCCAGCTTCCTGAAGCTTAAGAAGTACCGCATCCTGAATATCAGCGCGGGTATCTTTAACCAGAATACGACCACGGGATGCTGCGGCTGCAACCAGATAAGTACCGGTTTCAATACGGTCGGCTACAACATCGTGCTGGCAACCGTGCAGTTTCTCAACACCTTCAACCACCAGACGATCAGTACCAAGACCTGTGATGTTCGCGCCCATCGCAATCAGACATTCAGCCAGATCAGTAACTTCAGGCTCACGGGCTGCGTTTTCAATAATACTGGTACCTTCTGCAAGACAGGCCGCCATCAGAATGTTTTCTGTACCGGTTACCGTTACGGTATCAAACAGGATATTGGCACCTTTCAGGCGACCATTAACCTTAGCTTTGATGTAGCCGTCTTCAACCAGAATATCGGCACCCATGGCTTCAAGGCCACGGATATGCAGATCAACAGGACGACTACCAATGGCACAACCACCCGGCAGGGAAACCTGAGCTTCACCAAAGTGCGCCAGCAGTGGGCCCAATACCAGAATGGAAGCACGCATGGTGCGAACCAGATCATAAGGAGCATGACAGTTGCGGATCGTACGGGCATCCACCTCAATACGCATTTTTTCATCGACAACCGGTTCGATACCCATGCAGCTTAACAGCTCAATCATGGTGGTGATGTCATGCAGGTGTGGCAGGTTACCAATACGTACCGGGCCTTCTGCAAGCAGGGTTGCCGCCAAAATAGGTAGTGCTGAGTTTTTTGCGCCGGAAATACGGATGTCGCCATCCAGTGGGCGACCTCCGGTAATAAGTAGTTTATCCATCTGCGATCCGTAATTATTAAATGTGCGATTAGCCTACGCGGAGTTGAGCGGCATCTTTCCATTGATCAGGCGTAAACGTGCGAATCTGTACCGCGTGAACGTCGCCGGACGCAATCAGGTCATTCAGACCGGAATATACATATTGCTGCTTTTTAACGGGGGTCAGAGAGGCAAAAACCTCACCGATAACAATAATTTCAAAATGACGGCCATCATCACCCTGAACCATTACTTCGCAATCAGTCAGTTTGCTTTCTAGGATGTTTTGCAATTCGCTGGCTTGCATTTTTGTCTCCGCGTTTGGGTTAAGCGTTCCTGAAAAAAGGCACACTTTGGTAATGAAACACGCTTACTAAAGCTAAGAGGACAATATTATTAGAAATGAGGGCAAAAGGCGATTTTTGCCCCTAATCAATTCGTTAAGTTTTATTCGCAGCAGTGGTGAGGACGTTCGAAGGAAAGGTGACCGGCAAGACCGGAAACGGCAATAATGCGTTCAAGCAGGTCAGGTACTGCAGTGAAATGGATCGCTTTATTTGAGCGACAGGCAGCCCTGAGCCAGCACATCATCAGGGAAACAGCAGCACTGCCGGAAGCATGTACTCCGGAAAAGTCTACTTCAATTACATCCGGTCCCTGAGCGATCAGTTGCTCTCCTTTTCGACGAAGCGGAAGGATGGTTGAAAAATTCAGATCACCGCTGACTTTCAGCAGCCCAGACTCGGAAGCAATGATATCGGCAGCCAAGTGATTACTCTCCTGATTTCTCTTCGGTGATTACAGAGGCGGATTCGCTTTTCAGCCAGTTCTCAATCACATAATCAAAATCACGGTTGTGAGCCTGCATAGCACTGTCGAACTGGTTGCGGAAGGTCAGCCCCAGGTTAATACCGTTAACAGTGACATTGGTAATACGCCAGAGATCATCTTTACCCTTTCGCATCGAATAGATGATCGGATAAACCGTTCCATCCACAGCAATCACTTCCATCTCTACCGTATCCCGCTCCGGATCCCGCGATGGCCCTTTCGGATCCAGCACACGAATTTCTTCATTCGAGAAGGCCAGCAAACCTTTCGCATAAGTACGGATCATGCTGCTTTTGAATACATCAAGAAAGCGTCGACGCTGATCGCTGGTGGCAACGCGATAATACTTAGCCATCACACCGGCAGAGAAACGACGCATATCAACGGCAGGCTCTAGAATCTGCTCGACATTATCGTAGAAGCGTTGCGGATCTTCGTCATAGTAGGCACGCGCTTCTGAGATAATACCCAGCAGCTCATTGGCCGTACGGGTAATGACCTCTTTCGGGGTTTCAACTTCCGCCCGAGCAGATACCGATACAGACAAAGTCAAAGATAAAACGAGTAATGAAATGAAACCAAAAACCGATCGCTGCATACCCATAATGCTCCCCTTGATGCCCATATATGATGTCCTTTAAATTTCAGCGCTTCGTTACAGACTTGTTAAGCCAGTATAGCTGTGAAAACCTACTCTTTACCCATACTGGAAAGGAACTTACCAATCAGATCTTCCAGAACCAGAGCCGGTTGGGTATCACGGATTTCACCGCCATCAGCCAGCATATCTTCCTCTGCGCCAACAACCAGACCGATGTAGTTTTCACCCAAAAGCCCGGAAGTCAGAATCATCGCCGTGGTATCCGTTGATAGCTTATCTTTCATGCTGTTATCAATTCTCAGCGTCACCTTGGCGTCATACCATTGCGGGTCAATCTCCACAGCAGCAACACGGCCAATGGTTACGCCTGCCATGGTTACTTTGGCGCGAGGTTTAAGGCCGCCAATGTTGTTGAAATGTGCATAGACCACATAGGTGTCTTCATCATCGCCATTAATGTCTAGACCACTGACCTTAAAAGCCAACAGTAACAAGGCTAAAGCACCAGCGATCACAAAACCGCCCACACTGATCTCGATCCAACGAGTTGTCATATCAAAAATCCCCAAACATTAACGCAGTCAAAACGAAATCCAGCCCAAGGACCGCCAGCGAACCATGCACAACAGTTTTGGTCGTTGCACGGCTTATGCCCTCAGAAGTCGGCTCCAGATCGTATCCCTGAAATACGGCGATCCAGGTCACGACAAAGGCAAAGACGATACTCTTAATAACGCCATTCATGACATCATGGGTGAAGCTGACAGAAGCCTGCATATTGCCCCAGTAGGAACCATCAAACACACCAAGCCACTCAACCCCAACCAGCATACCGCCCCAGACACCAATAATGCTGAAGAGGATACACAGAAGGGGTAAGGCTATGATGCCAGCATAAAGGCGGGGAGCAATCACACGTTTAACAGGATCAACGCCAATCATCTCCATACTCGCCAACTGTTCTGTCGCCTTCATCAGGCCAATCTCGGCCGTTAGAGCAGAACCAGCACGACCGGCAAATAGTAGAGCCGCTACAACCGGGCTAAGTTCTCTTAAGAGTGTCAGAGCCACCATCTGGCCCAAGGCGTCTTCTGCGCCAAAATCCACCAGAATGGAATAGCCCTGCAGCCCCAGCACCATTCCGATAAAAAGCCCGGACACACCAATAATTGCGATGGAAAGCACGCCAGTAACGTAGACCTGCTTGATCAAAAGGCGAAAGTTTTTTAGTACATATCCCAGTCCCATGAGAGCCGCCAGCAGAAGCTGCGCTGAACGCCCCAGGCCTGCGACAATAGAAAGAACTCTATGACCTATCTGTTGCAACCATCCGAACATTAACCTGCAACTCCATCTTTACCGGCAAAGAGAATATCTTCAGCAAAATCATTGGCGGGATAACGGAAAGGAACCGGGCCATCTGGCAAGCCCTGAATAAACTGTTTCACTTCCGAGAGATCGCTCTGCAGGATCTCTTCCGGAGAGCCCTGCACGAGCACCTTACCACCGCTTAAGACACAGACATGGTCAGCAATACTCAGACATTCATCAATATCGTGGGAGACCAGAACCGTTGTCATATTGAGGGCATCATTCAGCTGTCGAATCAGCTTCACCAGAACCCCCAATGTAATGGGGTCCTGACCGACAAAAGGTTCGTCATACATCATAAGTTCAGGATCAAGGGCAATCGCACGAGCCAGAGCGACACGTCGGCTCATCCCCCCGGAAAGCTCAGAAGGCATCAGGTCACGGGCACCACGAAGGCCAACCGACTCCAGCTTAATAAGAACCAGATCCCGAATCATATCTTCCGGAAGCTTGGTATGAACTCTTAAGGGGAAGGCGACATTCTCAAATACCGTCAACTCAGAGAACAAAGCACCACTCTGAAATAGCATGCCCATGCGCTGACGCAATTCGAAAAGCTGTTTCCGGCTTAGCGATGGAACAGAATGGCCATCAACAACGACATCACCCTGATCTGGCTTGAGCTGGCCACCAATCAGACGCAGCAGTGTTGTCTTACCGGTACCGCTGGGGCCCATAATGGCAGTAATTTTGCCTTTAGGGATACGCAGACTCAGATCAGAAAAAATAGCGCGCTTTTCCCGAAGGAAAGTCATCGACCTGATCTCAACCAGATTGTCAGTATCAGACATAACGGAGAGGGAACCCTGTGAAAATTGAACAATCCTAGGAATGGCGAACTTTACCTTAGAGGAACCAAAAAAACAGCTTTCATATTAATCAACGCGTTTTAATTGATCGCTTTATTGATTTCAAAGCCAGCTATCTACAAACCTTATACTCGCAATTCACACTTTCAGACTTGCATTCGTACACGGTAACTTCTTTAATTGCCCCCCGACATTCAACAGATTTAAACAGGCCTTATGATTCCCGATACCATCCCCTTTTCGATTGCAGCTCTGATTATCGGTTTAGCACTTCTGGTGTGGAGTGCCGATCGATTTATCGCCGGAGCCGCCGCTACAGCCCGTAACTTCGGCATGTCCCCTCTTCTGATCGGAATGACCATTGTATCCATCGGCACCTCTGCGCCTGAAATTCTGGTGTCTGCAATCGCGGCCATCGGCGGCAACCCAGGCTTGGCAGTGGGTAATGCTCTGGGCTCCAATATCGCCAATATTGGTCTGGTACTGGGTGTTACCGCTTTGATCGCGCCTCTGCCAATTAATATGAAGCTGATGCGTAAAGAGATCCCGCTTCTGCTGGGTGTCACCCTGTTGGCAGGCGCAGTAATGCTGGATGGCCAAATCACTTTGGTTGACTCGCTGATTCTGGTTACCGCTCTGGTGATCAGCCTGTTATGGCTATTTAAAGGTGACGCCGAATCTATGGCAGATCAGGAGGAAGAGATTCCTGACATGCCACAAGGCAAAGCAATTTTCTGGTTACTGATTGGTCTTGCTATCCTGATTGGCAGTTCCCGTATGCTGGTCTGGGGTGCCGTTAATATCGCAACCTCCTTTGGTGTCAGCGATGTCATTATCGGTCTGACGATTGTCGCCATTGGCACCAGCCTGCCGGAATTGGCAGCCAGTGTTGCCAGTGCATTAAAACGCCATCATGAGATCGCTCTGGGTAACGTGGTAGGTTCCAACATCTTCAATCTGCTGGCAGTACTTCCTGTACCGGGCTTCTTTGCCACCGTTGCTATTGATCCTGAAGTGATGAGCCGTGACTACCTGACGATGGCGGGCCTGACGTTCCTTGTTGCAGCTCTTATTGTTCTGATGCGTAAGAAAGGGAAGCTCAACCGGGTTGAAGGTGGTCTGCTTGGCCTTATCTATATCGGCTATCTTTATGTTATTTATCTGGCCACCGTTTGATGGAGTCTCCAATGCACGATTACATCGCCTCTGCCAAACGCACCATTGAACTGGAAGCTAAAGCGGTAACCGCTCAGGTCAAACATCTTGATGACAACTTCAGTCGCGCTTGCGAGCTGATGCTCAACTGTGAAGGCCGTGTGGTTGTCACCGGCATGGGCAAATCAGGACATATCGGCAATAAAATTGCTGCGACACTGGCTTCCACGGGTACGCCTGCTTTCTTTGTTCATCCCGGCGAAGCCAGCCACGGTGATCTGGGTATGATTACCCGGGGTGATGTGGTTATTGCTCTGTCTAATTCCGGTGAAACCTCTGAAGTTACTACGCTTTTGCCTCTTCTGAAGCGTCAGGCAATTCCACTGATCAGCATCACAGGTTCAACGACATCAACATTGGCTAAGTTTTCCGATGCTCACCTGCTGATCGATATCCAACAGGAAGCCTGCCCTCTGGATCTGGCGCCAACCTCCAGTACCACAGCGGCTCTGGTAATGGGTGATGCTTTGGCCATAGCCCTTCTTGAAGCCCGTGGCTTTAGTGCTGAAGACTTTGCCTTTTCCCATCCGGGTGGAAGCCTTGGGCGCCGACTACTGCTTAAAGTCTCTGACATTATGCACTCCGGTGATCGCTTGCCACTGGTTCAGTCTGGTACTCCATTACAAGCCGTTTTACTTGAGATCACCCAGAAAGGTCTTGGAATGGCAGGTATTGTCTCCGAACAAGGCACCCTTTTAGGCATCTATACCGATGGCGATCTTCGCCGTACGCTAGACCAAGGTTTAGATATCCATAAGGTTCAGGTAGATGATGTAATGACATCAGCGCCAATCACAGTCTCAGCCGATCAACTGGCTGCTGAAGCCGTTGAAATCATGCAGCAAAAGAAGATCAATGCACTACTAGTCACCGGTGATAACAACACCCCTGTTGGTGCGCTTAATATGCACGATCTGCTGAGAGCTGGCGTTATCTGAAGCGACAAACCTGATCGCATGTGAACCACCGAACATCTGATATTCAACATACTCTGGAGTTAACTATGTCACGCACTGACACACCAAAAGACAAGGCCCGTTCTATTCGCCTGCTGGCTCTGGACGTGGATGGTGTGCTCACGGATGGCAGCCTCTACTTTCACGCAGATGGTAGTGAAAGTAAGGCCTTTAACAGTCTGGATGGACACGGCATCAAAATGCTACAGGCGAGCGGTGTGGAAGTTGCCATTATTACAGGGCGACGCTCCAAAATGGTTGAACAGAGAGCCAAAGCTCTGGGTATTAAGATCCTGTTCCAGGGACGTGAAGACAAGCTGGTTGCTCTGAAAAGTATTCAGGAAAGCAAGCAACTGGAGTGGTCACAAATCGCATACTGTGGCGATGATCTTCCCGATCTGTCTGCAATCAAAGCCTCGGGACTGGGCATCACAGTGCCTAATGCTCCTGAGTATATGGTGCAACATGCTGATATGTGCACCAATCGCGAGGGCGGTCAGGGCGCCGTTCGTGAGGTGTGCGACTTTATCATGCAGGCACAAGGCACTCTGCAAGATGCCATCGACCACTATCTGCTGGGTTGCTAAAGCATGCTATTCGGAAGCCGCCTTAAAAAGCGCTTTATCAGCCTGATTGGACTAATTATTCTGGGGCTTGCTGTGCACTTTCTTGATGTACAGCGCCCTCAATCCTTTGATCTCTTCTCTGACATCCCGGAAACCCAGTCTGAACCGGACTATTACACTGTAAACAGTCAGTTCCTTGAATACGATGCCAATGGCAACCTGAGCCGATCTCTTGAATCCGAGCGCCTGTTGCACTACCCGGATACCGAACAGACATCACTGGAAAAGCCCCGGATCACTACCTATACCCCAGATGGCAACCCTCAGTGGCAGGCATCTGCCAGCACAGGTTTAGTAGAAGGTGATGGCAGTCATTTCCAATTAAATCAAAATGTTATAGTCTGGCAAATGACTGCAAGCGAAGCTGAAGACTTCAAAGAATCTCAAAACGTTCAACTGCGCCTGACCACAGAACAACTGAATATTGATCTGGACAATGACAAAGTATCGACTGAACAGCCGGTACTGATCAGTAACTCTGAAGGCGATACTCGCGCCGTGGGTCTTTTCGCTGATATGACGACCAACAGGATTCAGCTGAAAAGCCAGGTTCAGGGGTTATACCAGCCCAGAGCCACACCCTTGCAGCTTCCAGAACAAAATACCGAATCCGTCAGACCACAAGACTCCGGAAATGAAGCTTTTCTGAAGCAGGAATAACCCAATGACCAATAGTCTCAGCAATCTATCCGGTTTTCGAAAATATGTGCTGCTTTGTGCTGCAGGCTTGTTTTCAGCGCTGCTAACACTTCGTACTGCCTCTGCACTTGAAAGTGATGCCAGCCAACCCATTAGCGTTTTAGCTGACAGCGCCGAATTTAACCCGGATCAGGGGATTGCCATCTACAGCGGCAGTGTGGAAATTGAACAGGGCAGCCTGAAAGTCAAAGCCCATAAAGTGACCGTCTATCGCAATACTGACGGCGAAATTGACAAAATTATCGCCGAAGGCAAAGACCAGCGCGTCCATATGCAACAGCAACCCAATCCCGAAGATGCCGTTGTTCATGCCTTCGCCATGTCCATTATCTATCAGGCTACAGCCCAGGAAGTCGAACTTACCCGACAGGCTGAACTGGAGAACGGAAAAGATAAATTCAGTGGGGAACGCATTCGTTACCATCTGCAGAACAAGCGCATTCAGGCCTGGGGACAGGGAAATAATCAGACAAGCCCATCCAATGATGGCAGGGTTAAGATCATTCTGTTCCCGACCGAAAACAAGGAGCCGCAATGAAAACCCTGAAAGCGGGGCATCTTGCCAAGACCTATAAGAAACGACAGGTCGTTAAAGATATCAGCCTTGAAGTGAATCAGGGTCAGGTTGTTGGTCTTCTCGGTCCCAACGGGGCCGGTAAAACGACCTCTTTCTACATGATTGTTGGCCTCGTTCGTTCTGATGCCGGCTTTGTAACACTGGATGATGAGGATATCACTCCGCTGCCGATGCACGGCAGAGCACAAAAGGGTGTTGGTTACCTGCCTCAGGAAGCCTCTATTTTCCGGAAGCTATCTGTGGAAGATAATATTCTGGGCATCCTGGAAACCCGCAAAGAACTCAGCAAAAAAGAGCGCAAAGAACACCTTGAGCGCCTTCTGAACGAATTCAGCATCACTCATATCCGGAAAAGCCTTGGTATGAGTCTGTCCGGCGGTGAACGTCGCCGGGTTGAGATTGCACGGGCTCTGGCAACCGAGCCATCCTTTATTTTGCTGGATGAGCCTTTTGCCGGTGTTGATCCTATCTCTGTCAACGAGATTAAGTCGATTATCCGTCAGCTAAAAGCACGCAATATCGGTGTCCTGATCACAGACCACAATGTTCGTGAAACCTTGGATATCTGTGAAAAAGCCTATATCGTCAGTGCAGGACAGATCATCGCTGAAGGTGACGCTGCCAATATCATGGACAACCAACAGGTTCGGGATGTTTATCTCGGCCATGAGTTCAAGTTATAACCACTTTGGGAATAAGCCGTAATCTATGAAGCCGGCCTTACAGCTTAAAATTGGTCAGAGCCTGACCATGACACCTCAACTGCAACAGGCAATTCGCCTGCTGCAGCTATCGACTCTTGATTTACAGCAGGAGATTCAGGAAGCCCTTGAATCGAATCCTATGCTGGAACTTGAAGACGAGTTCAACTCAGCCAATGAAGCTGAATCAAACTCAGATTCCGAGGGCAATAAAGAGGAACCAGGCAAATCCGAAAGTGATTCCGGCAGCAATTCCGAAACTCAGGATGCGGAACTGGAAAGCTACACCGCTACCGCCGAAGACAGCTGGCAGGAATCGATTCCTGAAGACCTGCCCGTAGACAGCGGCTGGGATGACGTTTATCAGGAAAGCCTCTACACCCAGTCATCTGCTCCAAGTGATGATGATGGATCCTATCTGGAGCAACGAGGCACCATCACCGAAACCCTGCAGGATCACCTGCTCTGGCAGCTGAATCTATCCGGCCTTCCTGAAGGTGACCGGATTATTGCTGAAGCTATTATCGACAGTATCGATCCTGATGGTTATCTGTCCTCAGCCATTGAAGAGATTTATGAGGGGCTGCAGAGTCGCCCGGAGTTCCAGAACAAAGAGTACGAGCTTGAGATAGAAGACGTTCAGGCTGTTCAGGGCTTTATCCAGCATCTTGACCCTATTGGTTGTGCGGTAAAAGACCTTCAGGAATGCCTTCTTGTTCAGCTGGAAACGCTGGATGCCAATGCCTTCCTGATGGAAAAGACCCGCAAGCTGATCACGCTGTACCTCGATCTTTTAGGCAGTCGTGATTTCACACAGCTGATGCGCCGTCTGCGCGTTAAAGAGCCCGAACTTCAGGAGATCATCGAGCTCATCCGCAGTCTGAATCCTAAACCCGGCGCTTCTATCTCTACAGAACATGCGGAATATATTACTCCCGACCTTTTTGTCACTAGGGAAGAAGATCACTGGAAAGTGGATCTGAACCCGGATATTGCTCCGAAAATTCGTATCCACGGCGCATACTCCGGCCTAATTAAACGGGCAGATAATAGTCGCGACAACACTTTTATGAAAAACCAGCTTCAGGAAGCACGCTGGTTCCTGAAAAGCCTGCACAGCCGCAATGAAACCCTGCTCAAAGTAGGCATTGAAATTGTGAAGCGCCAACAGGCTTTTCTTGAGATTGGTGAAGAGGGCATGAAACCTCTGGTACTGCATGACATCGCGGATGCAATTGGTATGCATGAATCCACCATCTCACGGGTAACCACTCAAAAATATATCCATACTCCAAGAGGTATTTTTGAGCTTAAGTACTTTTTCTCCAGCCATGTGGGAACAACTGCAGGCGGTGAAGCTTCCTCTACTGCGATTCGGGCTATGATTAAGAAGATGATCGCCGATGAGCCACCGAGGAAACCTTTCAGCGACAGCAAGCTGGCTAATATGTTAGCTGAGCAGGGAATTAAGGTCGCCAGACGGACCGTCGCCAAGTATCGCGAGGCGATGAATATTCCTCCGTCAAACGAACGTAAGAAATTGATTTAAAATCAATTTACAAAAAACGCTTTGCAAATACCTGAAAAGCGATACAATCAAATTGCAAGACCGCGAATAATAAGGAGCTATTTATGCAATTAAATATTACCGGTCAACACCTGGAATTAACTGAAGCTCTTCAAGAGTACGTTTCTACCAAGTTTGAACGTCTTGAGCGTCACGTCGATAACATCACTAACGTACAGGTTGTTCTTAAGCTGGAAAAAGAGCGCCAGATTGCTGAAGCAACTCTGCACGTTGCTGGCGCAGATCTGCATGCCACCGCAGAAGCTGAAGATATGTACGCGTCGATTGATATGCTGACAGACAAAATTGATCGTCAGCTGATCAAGCACAAAGAAAAAGCCCAAGCCCGTAAACAGGGTGCGGCAGCCCGCTAATTATTGAGCATAACTGATATCCATGTTACTCAATTCAGTTCTGACTCCTCCGAGAACCCTTGATGGGGTTCCCGGAGGCAGTAAAAAACGTCTCCTAGAGTTCTTCAGTAAGTTTATCTCCCAGCAGATTCCGACCCTTGAAAGCACTGAGGTTTTTGACAGCCTTATTGCCAGAGAGCGGCTGGGAAGTACTGGTGTCGGTGAAGGTATTGCAATCCCTCACTGCCGGGTAAAAAACTGTTCTGAAAGCCTGGGCACTTTCATCCGTCTAAAAGACAAAGTTGATTTTGATGCTATTGACGGCCGCCCTGTCGATCTGCTGTTTATTCTTTTAGTGCCGGAAGAAGCTACAGATACGCATCTGCAACTCCTTTCAGGGTTAGCAGAGAAGTTCTCTGATCCTGACTTTTGTCGTCAACTGAGAGAAGCTCCCAGCTCTGAAGCCCTTTACGAGCTTTGGACACGGGGTTAATTTCCGGTTTATCCTCCAGATAACACAAACCCTCTATTTTAGTAGATCGATAAGGTATCTGTGTCATACGCAAGACCTTATCGGGGGCTAAACTCAGTATATATATGTCCGCATCTCACTCATTTTGCGATGATTGCATCAATTAGTGAGTAGAGTATTGAGCACGCCAGAACAAACAAAGGGATGAAAAATGAAGCTGGTTATTATTAGTGGCAGATCCGGTTCCGGTAAAAGTATCGCCCTTCATGTCCTTGAAGACCTGGGCTACTTCGCTATCGACAACCTTCCGATTGGTCTCCTCAGCCAGCTTCCCGCCAACCTTCCCGGTTCAAATAGTCTGGTTGCCGTGAGTATCGATGCCAGAAATATTGTCACTGATCCCCAGGGTATTCAGCCTCATTTTGAAAAGCTGAAAGCGGACGGGTACGATGCCCAAATCATTTATCTCGATTCCGATGATGGCACCCTGATTGACCGCTTTAACGCAACCAGACGTAAACACCCATTGTCTTCCGAAAAAGTTTCTTTAGCTGAAGCCTTGGTGCAGGAAGCAAACCTTCTGGAGCAGATTGCTGAGCAGTCAGATCTGAGAGTCGATACCAGTAACCTCAGCATCTACGACCTGAGGGAGATTATCACTCAACAACTGGAAAGCTCCTCTGCCAAAAAAAATGTTGCGATTCAGTTTCAATCTTTTGGCTTTAAGCGCGGTATTCCTAAGGACTGTGACTTCGTTTTTGATGTCCGTTGTTTGCCAAATCCATACTGGGAAGCACACCTCAGGGGCTACACGGGTCAGGATCAACCCGTAATCGACTTCCTGGAACAGGACTTCAGCGTGCGGGCTATGATTTCAGATATAGCAAGTTTCCTGGATAAATGGCTACCCAGTATTATTGCCAGCAGTCGCAGCTATATTACAGTAGGTATTGGCTGTACCGGCGGTCAACATCGCTCGGTATTTGTTGCCGAACAAATGGCGACCAAATTCAAGCATCAACATCCACAAACTCTGGTTCGACATAGAGACCTGAGCCTGGCGAACAAAGATTAAGGCAAACACCGGTTATGGCAGAGTTCACAGTGACGGTAAGTAATAACAAAGGCTTTCATCTACGCCCTGCGTCTAAACTTCTGCAGCTGGTGTCAGAGTTCGCCGATGCTCAAATTGTGATACATCACGATGAGTCCGGCCGGTCTGCAGATTGCCGTAATATGATGGCTCTGATGATGATGAGCTCTCCTCAGGGTACAGTATTTCGAGTTGAGATCGATGCCGAGAGCTCCCAGAAAGATGTGATTACAAAAGCCATTTCAGACCTTTTTGATCAGGGGTTTGGCGACGAAACCTAACGCTCCGTCTAACGAACGATGTCACCTGTTTGGTCATCCTGATAAAATCTGGTTAATATCAAAGCATTAGACCACGAAATACAGGCTCAGCAAGACGCACCCTCACGAAACCTTTAGCAGCACGGTAACCTATGGCCAGCGAAAATCAGGATATTCCTCCAATGCTTGAACGCCTGACCAACGCGATGGATTCAGGCTCTTTTGCGCAAGTGCGCAGGATGCTTAACCGTGGTTTACCGGCTCAGGATGTTGCTCACCTACTGGAATCCTCTCCGCCAAAAGAGCGGGACGTACTCTGGAACCTGATTGAACCTGAGTTTCAGGGTGAAGTGCTTCAGCACCTGGTCGATGATATTCAGGCGATCTACCTGAAGCGGATGAATCCGGAAGAGTTCCTGACCGCAACTGAAGGTCTGGATACCGATGACATTGCCGACCTCCTGCAGCAACTACCGGATACTCTGATTCAGGAAGTTCTGGTCTCTATGGATGCTCAGGACCGGCATCGCGTTGAAGCCGTACTTTCCTATCCGGAGGACACCGCCGGTGGCCTGATGAATACGGACACCATTACGGTACGTCCGGACATCAGCCTCGACGTTGTGATGCGTTATCTGCGCCGTCACGAGTCTCTGCCAGACTCAACTGACTCGGTTCTCGTCGTCAGCCGGGGTGATCATTTTATTGGCACCCTGCCGATTATCCGCCTTCTGGTATCCGATCCTTCAATCACTGTTCGTGAGGTCATGGATACAGACACCATTGTTATTCCTGCAGATATGCCGGACAGCGACGTTGCCAACCTGTTTGAGAAGTTCGACCTTATTTCTGCCCCCGTTGTTGATGATGAAGGTACCCTGCTGGGTCGTATCACCATTGATGACGTGGTTGACGTTATCCGGGAAGATGCGGACCACTCTCTGATGAGTATGGCCGGTCTGGATGAAGATGAAGATACCTTCTCGCCAGTACTGATCACGGCAAAACGTCGGGCTGTGTGGCTGGGTATTAACCTGCTAACTGCTTTTCTGGCATCAGCAGTTATCGGATTGTTTGACGCTACCATCGAGAAAGTGGTCGCGTTAGCAGTACTGATGCCTATCGTAGCCAGTATGGGCGGGATTGCCGGTAGTCAGACACTCACCGTTGTGATTCGCGGTATGGCCCTTGGTCATATCTCCTCCAGTAACACCCCCTGGCTGTTAAACAGAGAGTTTATCGTCGGCCTGATTAACGGCACCATCTGGGCCCTGGTCGTCGCAGGAGTGGCTATTCTCTGGTTTGACGACCTGATACTGGGCTTTATTATCGGCTCAGCGATTATTATCAACCTTCTGGTCGCAGTACTTGCCGGGGCAGCATTACCTCTGGCTCTGAAATGGATGAAGATTGATCCCGCGCTAGCCGGTAGCGTACTGCTGACGACAGTAACAGATGTCATCGGTTTTATGGCCTTTCTCGGACTGGCAACCGCTTTCTATCTTTGAGCCCCATGCCTTCCTGACTGCATAGAAATCCATCATCTTTAAACATAAAAGGCCGGATAGATATCTATCCGGCCTTTTATTTTACCGAGCCTGCTCAAGGGTGTTCTGGCCCATCTGACAGCAATAATCCCATCGGCATCCGCCAGGTTAAGTTAAGGGTTAAGCTCCAGCAATAGACATCTCTTCGATCAGAATCGACCCTGTTTGTGTATTACCGCGGGTATCCACATCAGAGCCAATCGCCAGAATATTCTTGAACATATCCTGCAGGTTTCCGGCAATGGTAATTTCGTGAACAGGATACTGGATCACGCCATTCTCAACCCAATAACCTGCTGCGCCACGGGAATAGTCGCCCGTTACCATATTAACCCCTTGCCCCATAAGTTCAGTCACCAGTAAACCGGTTCCCAACGTCTGAAGCATCTGTTCATAGCTCTCTCCGGTGGACGAAACCCTGAGGTTACGAGCACCACCAGCATTAGCTGTGGTTTCAAGTCCAAGCTTACGAGCAGAATATGAGCCCAGCATGTACTGCTGGAGAACACCATCTGCCACAAAGATATTATCCCGTGTCGCAACACCTTCCTGATCAAAAGGCGCACTGGCAACACCTGCTTTCAGATGTGGGTTTTCAAAAACAGAAACAAATTCAGGGAAAAGCTGCTTACCCAGTCGGTCTTTCAGAAAAGAAGCGTTACGGTAGAGACTACCACCACTAATGGCTCCCATCAGGTGCCCGAGCAACCCGGAAGCGATTTCTGCCGCAAAGAGCACAGGTACTTTACGGGTAGAAATCTTTTGCGGATTCATTCGCATTAGAGTACGTTCCGCAGCCTTCTGTCCTATCGCTTCAGGAGAACTTAACAGGTCCCACTGACGCTGACTGTCGTACCAATAGTCCCGCTGCATCTGATCACCTTCACCGGCAATCAATACACAGCTTGCAGAGTAGTTAGTGCCCCAAAGCTGTCCCTGAAAACCATGGCTGTTGGCGTACAAAGTGGTTCGCTCACTCGCATGAAAGCCTGCGCCATCAGAGTTTGTGATGCGACTATCTTCTCTGCCTACACTTTCACAGGCTAGGGACAAATCAACCAGCTGCTCAACATCAAAAGGCTTCGGATAATAAAGCTCAGGATCCTGCCAGGATTTTGCCATCAACTCGGCAGATGCCAATCCTGCAAAAGGGTCTTCTGCGGTATGTTCGGCAAATGCCAGAGCCATCTCAACTGCTTGTTCCAGAGCTTTATCGGTCAGATCAGTAACGGATACATGCCCCTTTCTCTGGCCTTTATAAACGGTCAGGGAAAGGCTTTGATCCTGATTAAACTCAACCGTCTCCACTTCCCCCATACGGGCATTAACAGATAAACCTCTACTAGCACCAATAGAAAGCTCCGCACTGGTTGCGCTTTTTTGTTTAGCAAGCCCCAGCACCTGATCAGCACAACGAGGCAGTTGTTCTTTCCAAGCCTGCATCTGCTCACTGAGTGCATCATTGGATTGTGAGGATGGCACCTGATTCATTGCAGATACTCCTGTAATTCATTAAACATAAAATTCAGATTTGTAATTAGCCTGCCGTACATGCCTAACCCGCGCCTGTCTTCAAGTGGTTCTGTGTTAAACTTGTCGCAAGTAACAACTGCACAAGTGAAGAAGATGACTGACGATATTCAAGAAGGCTACGAAGAGTACGAAGAAGGCCCCAGTAAAACCCAGATAAAACGCGAGATGAAGGCACTGCAGGAGATGGGAGCGAAGATTCTGTCTCTGAATGCAGAGCAGATAAAACAACTGCCGCTGTCCGACGAAATGCTGTCAGCCATCGACGAGTCCCGTCGTATTCGCTCTCATGAAGCGCAACGCCGTCACCTTCAGTATGTCGGCAAGATAATGCGCCGTGAAGATACTGAAGCGATTGCAGAAAAGATCGCTCTGTTCGATACCACAAGTGAGGCTTACAACCGCCAGTTCCACATGCTGGAGCATTGGCGTGATCGCCTGATTGCGGAAGGTGATGATGCGCTGAATGCTCTGATCGCGGAGAAACCGGAGACGGACCGTCAGATGATGCGCCAGCTGATCCGAACCGCTCAGAAAGAACTGAAGAACGGCAAGCCACCTGCTGCTGCCCGTAAGATTTTCCGCAGCCTGCGGGATATTTACGGACTATAAAATCCCTTCTCTCAGATGAAGAATCAGCAGGCCAAAAGTGGCCTGCTGAACTCCTGGTTTCAGAGCTTGAAGCTACTTTAAAGCAAGCCCCAGCGCTTTGAATCACTGACCCGTACCACCAACAGTCAGCTCATCAATCTTCAGAGATGGCTGCCCGACGCCCACAGGTACGCTCTGACCGTCTTTACCGCAAACACCTACACCATCATCCAATCTCAGATCATTACCGACCATAGAGACTTTTTGCATAGTTTCGGGTCCATTGCCAATAAGCGTTGCCCCCTTAATCGGGGCAGTTACCTTACCGTCTTCGATCAGGTAAGCCTCACTGGCAGAAAAAACAAACTTACCGGACGTAATATCAACCTGACCGCCGCCAAAATTAACCGCATAAATGCCTTTCTTCACACTGGCGATCAGCTCTTCCGGATTATGTTCACCCGGTAGCATGTAGGTGTTTGTCATACGCGGCATCGGCAGGTGGGCAAATGATTCCCGACGGCCGTTACCTGTCACGGACTGATTCATCAACCGAGCATTCATCTTATCCTGCATATAACCGACAAGACGTCCATTCTCGATCAGGGTGGTGTTTTGTGTTGGTGTACCTTCATCATCAACCGACAGAGAACCCCGACGATCCGCTATCGTGCCATCATCAACAATAGTACACAGCGAAGATGCGACCTGTTCACCAATCCGTCCTGAGAAAGCAGAAGAGCCCTTGCGGTTAAAGTCACCTTCAAGACCATGACCTACGGCTTCATGAAGAAGTACTCCCGGCCAGCCTGAACCCAGAACAACCGGCATATTACCGGCAGGTGCATCAACCGCTTCAAGGTTAACCAAAGCCTGACGGACTGCTTCTTTTGCTGCAGATTCCGCCAATGATTTATCCATCAGGGTCTTTAGGCTGTAGCGCCCACCAGCACCTGCAGCACCACGTTCCTTACGGCCATTCTGTTCAACAATGACGCTGACATTTACCCGAACCAACGGGCGGATATCCGCTGCCAGTGTGCCATCACTGGCAACGACAAGAACCTGCTCAAAATTAGCAGAAAGCGAAGCCGTTACTTCTTTAACCCGAGAATCCGTTTCCCGCGCAATGGTGTCCGCCTGCTGAAGAATTGCCAATTTCTCTTCGGAACTGAGCG
Source organism: Oceanospirillum sanctuarii (assembly GCF_002150805.1). Taxonomy (GTDB): domain Bacteria; phylum Pseudomonadota; class Gammaproteobacteria; order Pseudomonadales; family Halomonadaceae; genus Oceanospirillum; species Oceanospirillum sanctuarii. The sequence goes on along the minus strand of NZ_MTBA01000006.1, from coordinate 44,269 downwards.
CCAGAATCGGATTATCCGGTACATAAAGCGGCTTAAAGTCCACTTTTCGAAGTGCTTCTACTTTACCGGACTTACCTTGGCGCACGATGCTTCTAGCGGCTTCTGCCGCCTGAGAAATCGCCAGACCGCTGATGTCACCGCTATAAGAAAATCCTGTTTTTTCACCGGAAACCGAGCGAACACCAACTCCGCGATCAGCACTGTAACCGGCATCCTTCACAATGCCCTCTTCCAGGACCCAACTTTCACTCATCGATTGCTGAAAGTAGAGATCAGCAAAGTCGATACCCGGTCCCATCGCTTCAGCCAGAAAATGATCCAGCTGGTTGATATCTACCTGACCGGGCAACAATAACTCCCGGGATACCTGTTCAATCATATCTTCTCTCTCAGAGCGGATCAGAACACCCGCTTCAGCTCAATTTGAGGTTTATCCCAATCACCCTTAATGGTATACGTCGCCTGTGTAAACTTATCAAACAGATTACCAAACACCTTCTGGACGATATATATCGTACCGCCTATCTGAGGTGCACCAGCCAAGATCGCAGCCAGTGGCAAAGTTTCTCCAACAGGAAGAGTTACAACCATTTCCTGGTCAAATTGTTCATCGACGAAGTCCAGTTGCCCTGTCATCTCAAACTTAGTTGCCGTTCCTTCAACCTTGATAGGCTGCTCAATTGTGCCTATGCCTTCTTTAATCACAACCAGACCGGTTACTTTGTCGTAGGATAAGCCTTTACCGGAAAGGTCGGAAAAATCAAGCTGAAGGCGACGAACTAAAGATTCGAAATTAAACAGGGACAACAGTTTTAATGCTGGCACCGATTGCACCTGTTCAAACGCCCCTTTTTCGAGACTGACACTGACTTGGCCATTCAAGGTCTCTGAAGCGACATCATGGGGTAACCCTTGCCAGTTCAACCTTAAAAAGGAGTCTGATTTTGAACTGGTTACCGCAGCCGGAACACCAAAAGCATCCTGTACATCTTTCAGGTTTCCGCCCTTCACATTTAATATTAGCGAAGTTTGAGCTTGTGTATTTTCATACTGCCCCGGAACCAACCAATCCAAAGCACCTGAAAAATGAACGCTGCCCTGCGATAAATTTCTCAAGCTCATCCGTCGAGATGCTCTATCAAACCGATAGCTGGCATCCAATTTTTTCCCGGAAACACCATACAGGACAAACTCGTCAACAGTGAGGTCAAAGTTTAACAAGGGAGACATAAAAATCTTTTCATATAGCTCTTTCTTGTCTGCTTTGCTCATGCTCTTCGATGCATCGGCGGTATCTGATGAATCGAGGAAGACCCGCTTCATATCAAGCTTAGCCAGCTCCGGTTTCAAAGAAATTTTTCCTTCGAACTGTTGGCTAACGAACTGAGCTTCTACAGAGCTGTTGCTAACTTCAGCATCTACGGTCAGATCTTTAATACCTACACTATTGTATTTAAGCAGATGCGTGAACAAGTGAAGTCTTAAACCCTGGTCTTCCTTTTTTGAGTCTGAGTCAGCGGTTTTTCCAGAGATTGAAACTGAGTTTGCCAGAGATTGCCGAGCAACTTCCTTCGCAGCAAAATCGAGCCAAGGCGCAGCTTCAAACTGATCGCGTCGAATATAAAGATCAGTCCTATTACTTGAGGTTAACAATGGTTTGGCATCCTTCGTTGCATCACCATACCAAACGCCAACGCCATAACCTGACTCACTACCACCCCAGATACCATGACTCAGAATTTGTCCCTCAGAACCTGAATCATCGTAGGCTACTGAAAAACGATTCGCCTCGGGTGCAAAGCTCATTTCCAGCATCAGGTTCTTCTGTGAATCAAGCGTCTTGCCAATAGGTTCAGGTAGACTGACCCCAACCCCATTCAGATCAGAACGAAGCTGCAACCGGCTTATCCGATCAAGATCGACACTAAACTCATAGCTGAGCAATCCGCTTAACCACGAAGAAAAGGGCATCGGCTGCCAACGATTAATGTCGGACATATTGGCCTTTCCAATACCGGACACAATCACAGCGCCACGGGTAATATCCGTATGAATAGAAAAGTCAGCTTTACCGCCAAGGAACTCAGCATTGCCTCGCTCCACGGATAAACCTTTATCGACATCATAGATAACCTTACCCTGAATGTTAGCAAGGGGCGTTGATAGCTCTGGAATTAAAAGCTGATTACCGTTTGTTAATACGGAAACCTGCCCATACCCCTTCCTGCCATCAACAGGAAAACTCAAATCAGTTTTAACCGACAAAGGCTTTCCGGTAAGTTGCCAGTCGTGAAGGGAGCCCGGTACAAGACCCTTTAGCGGAGTTTCGGTGAAAATCTGCCATCCCCACTCAGGGAAAACATTGCCCAACAAATTCAAACCGACAACACTGCCGACACCATCATCTCGAAGTGTAACTTCACCTTTTAATCGCCCATTAGCAAGATAGCTACCGGAGTTCAGGGTGACATCAAGCTCGGTACCATCCAGTCTTACCTGAGCATCCAGTGCCTCTGCCTGAGGCCAGTCCGGTAGAAACTTCAGCTCGCCTTCTTTTACGTCAAGCAATAAGAGCGTCGCAATCTGTCGCTCAGGGGATTCAGCCTCAAGATTTAGCGTACCGTCATAGACGAAGCCCCCCCGCTCGACGTTAGCCTGCTGAATGCTCTGACCCAGCCACTCGGTAAGGTTCTCCGGTACAATCAGATCAGGTACTAACTGAAGACCAAATGCTTCCTCAGCCTGTGTCAAACCGACATTAAGATAAAAGATGTCATCACTATCAGGAGGCTGAAGCAGATCAAACTCACCAGCAATTTCAGTGTCACCCTGATTCAGTTGTAGACCGACCCCATAAACTCTGAGAGCTTCGCCAATCTGCCAATGCACTTCACCCAATGCTTTATCGAACCACCAGCCCCCGCTATAGAGTTCCGGATACCCCATAAAGAACTCGTCGGAATGAAAGCGAATAAAGCCAGCTTCAGCATTACTTTGTACATAGCCACTAACATTACGCAGTATTGGAGCACCGTAATAAGCATCAACACTGACCGATTCCAGCTCTGTCTTAAGAAGAAAGCCATCTTTGACCGATTTTGTGGCTGTCACATTATGAAGTTGACCAATGGGTTTTAAACGAACCAGAGCGTCGCGGGCTTTTTCAGGCAACCCCGGCCATTCAAGCAAGGTCTCACTGAGCTGCTTTAGTTCAAGATTAGAGACCTGTACCTGCCAATCATGATCAGATGATTTCGCGGTAATTTGCTCAAATTCAAAAGGCCGCTCCTGAAGAGTGAATAGCAAACGATCAGCGATTAACTCCCAACCCTCTGTGCCACGTTGCCAGAAAAGTGTCGAATTAAGATCAGAGACACGAACCTCTGGCTGATTCGGCAAGGTCAGTTTTAAAGACGCATCTTTCAGGTCACCCTTTAAACTTTTTAGCCTGCCACCCTGCCAACTGCTCCAGATCTCGATACCAGCACTTAGCTCAGGCAGCTCAAAAGGCATCAGATGAGCCACTTTTTCCAGCCAAGAGCTTAAAGATTGCGAATCAGCCTGCAGATAAAGGTCAACTTTCAGAGATGACTGATCAAAGGGATCACCGCTGACTTCCATAATAAATGCAATCTGCTGTGGTGAACTTGGATCCAGTTGCAACTGTCCCTGAAGTCGCTGACGTCCACCGACTTCATACACTTCCAGACGTCGACTATAAGCGCGATATTCACGGCCGTACTGGTCGTTAAGTTCCAGCCAGACATGTTCCATCTTGAGGTGTTGCTGTCTTAACAGAAACTGCAGCAGACGGGTAATAGGTGCCACATCCTCGCGGATTTTATCCCGGCTTCTACGAGAAATTGACGGAGTATCCTCTCCCTTATCTGCAGGGGTTACCTCTGAGACAGCTGAATTCCAGCCATTCATATACCAGGAAGAGTCTGCGTCCTGCTGCAGACGCAATGTTACCCCCTGGATAGAAGCCTGACGAATAACCGGGAATTGGTAGCGAAAAGAACTGAAACTATCCAGCTCAAGGCTGAAATTCCGAACTTCAATAGCGGGTTTAATATCATCTGATGGATCAACTTGCGGTGCATAAACTTCGATCTGATCTAAACGGATATATGGATCAAAATCATTCCACTGACCATCAAGCTGATCAATTTGTAAATTGATCGCCAACTGATCATTTGCCCACAGCACCAGATCATCACGATAGTTTTCGAGTAATGGAAAGAAGTAGCGGCCAATACTGACATACATCGCCAGCACAACCACGATAGGAAGAACCAACCAGATAATACTGTGGTTAAAGATATGCCGGGGCAAAGACATTAATAAAACCGTATCCGGCAATCAATTAAAGCAGAAAATAGAAACACGCACGTCACTCTGAAGCAGATCAACCTGAAACATCCCCCCGAGCTTCGGACAGAGCTCTGCACAAAGCCACAGGGATAGCGTTACAAATTAGAGCAGAACAATATCGAACTGTTCCTGACTATAGAGGGTTTCCACCTGAAACTTAATGGTTTTGTTAATAAAGAGTTCCAAATCAGCAACACTGGCCGACTCCTCATCAAGCAGACGATCAACAACCGGCTGAGCAGCAAGCACCAGATAGGTATCCGAACCGTAAGCCCGCTCTTCCCGCAGAATTTCACGGAAAATTTCATAACACACCGTCTCCGGTGTCTTTAGTGTGCCTCGGGCTTCACAAGTCGGGCACGGCTCACACATCACCTGCTCAAGACTTTCCCGAGTACGCTTACGGGTCATCTGGACCAAACCCAACTCAGTCACGCCGGTGAGTTTGGTTTTGGCGTGATCGCGCTCCAGGTTTTTCTCCAGCAGGCGCAGAACCTGACGCTGATGCTCCGGATCTTCCATATCAATGAAATCCAGAATGATAATACCACCCAGATTACGCAGACGAAGCTGACGAACAATTGCTGTAGCTGCCTCAAGGTTTGTCTTGAAGATGGTTTCTTCCAGATTCCGATGACCAACAAATGCACCTGTATTCACATCGATTGTAGTCATGGCTTCGGTCTGATCTATCACCAGATAACCGCCGGATTTCAGCTGAACCTTACGGCCCAGCGCCTTCTGGATCTCATCCTCAACGCCGTAAAGATCAAAAATCGGCCGCTCCCCCGGGTAATACTCCACCTTATTCTCAAGGCTGGGAACAAACTCCTGAACAAACTCTTTCAGCTTGGTGAAGTTCTCACGGGAGTCGATACGGATCTTTTCAATTTCCGGACGGACAAAGTCCCGCATGGTACGCATAAAGAGCGGCAAATCTTCATAAATGATGCTCTTATTTTTTGCCCCCTTACAGCGACGTTCAACAGCTCCCCAGAGACGATAAAGAAAGTGAGTATCAGCAAGAATCTCCTCCTCACCAAAACCTTCCGCTGCGGTTCGGATAATAAATCCACCTTGCTTATCAGCTCCCTCGGGCTCAACACTTTCTACAATATTTCGCAGACGCTCACGCTCCACTTCATCTTCAATACGCTGAGAAACACCTGTGTGAGGCGTATGAGGCATATAAACCAGATAACGAGAAGGGATCGATAGATGTGTGGTCAGGCGAGCGCCTTTGGTACCGATAGGCTCTTTGGTTACCTGAACAATCAGCGACTGGCCTTCATGCAGTAACGAGCTAATGCTTTCAACTTCTGCACCATTCGGACGATTCGCGGGAACGACATCGGCGGCATGGATAAAAGCCGCCCGTTCAAGTCCAATATCAACAAATGCCGCCTGCATGCCCGGAAGAACACGCACAACCTTACCCTTGTAGATATTACCGACGATGCCACGGCGGCGGGTACGCTCAATATACACTTCCTGAAGCACACCGTTTTCCACAACGGCAACACGGGTTTCCATCGGTGTAATATTGATCAAAATCTCTTCGCTCATCGCCTCTCCCCCTGCGATAAATCTAATCCGGCCCGAACCGATGACTCTTTAGTAAAAATTCTGGCTATGAAGGTTCGAGCACTCGAATACCAAATTGTTTCAAAAGGTCCGCCGTTTCAAACAGAGGCAAACCGACAACATTGCTGTAACTACCGGAAACGGAGCGAACAAAGACAGCAGCTAACCCCTGAATGCCATATCCACCTGCTTTATCGAACGGCTCTCCGGTATCACAATAGGCGTGACACTCTGCTTCACTCAGGGCTCTGAAAGAAACATCAGTCACACTGATAATTGACCGGACACGGTTGTGCTGACAAACAGCAACACCTGTCATCACCTGATGAGTCTTACCGGAAAGCTGCATCAGCATATCAACAGCCTGGCGACGATCCCGGGGTTTACCTAAAATCTTCCCATTAAAGACAACCGAGGTGTCTGAGCCCAATACAGGCAGATCTGTTCCAGATCGCTTCTGTCCTGCTAAGGCCTTCTGTTCAGCCAAACGCATCACATAGGAAGGGGCTGACTCACCGGGTAAAACACTTTCATCTAGGTCAACCGGATACTTCAGACAATCCAAACCAATTTGTTTCAGCAGGGCTTCCCGGCGCGGAGATGCAGAGGCCAGACAAAGATCATAAGAGATATCGTTATTTTGCATCTATTAGACTTTTCTTTTAATTGAATATCTTAATCAGCCTAATATAGCGCAGGCTGAGTGCATCGAAGTTACAGACTTATTGTCGGTAAAACCGAAGCCACTTAATGAATCTGGAAGCGACGTCTTATCGTACGCATGCCGATAAAGAACCATGGCCAAAGCACCATACTCGTAATCGCGGGCAGCAAAAACGCCAGGGTATCCGCAGCCACACTGGTCAGATTCTGAACCCACTGGAAAATAAGCAGGCTGATACTGATCAAAAGCCCTACCATCATGGCCTGCTGCAAAGCGCCATAGTTTCGCATTCTCTGAAAAAGCAGCAGCGAAATATAGGCGATGACGGACATTGCCAGAGCATTCTGCCCCAGCAGAGAACCATCAAGCAGGTCCATGCACAAGCCAAGGAAAAAACCGGCTAACACACCAATACGGTGAGGAAGAGCGATACACCAGTAGATCAAAACCATGGTCGCCCATTCAGGCTGGACCCAGAGAAAAGCATCCGGCAGAGGCATCGCAGCCAATAAAAGAGCAAATACGAAGGTAAAAAGAATGATCCCCATATCAGTTTTGCTCCTCTTTTTTATCCCCATCGACAACGGCTGCGTTTTCTTCCGAACCCGGATCTTCTGTTACATCCTGAGGGTTCAGCATCAGCACATAGCGGCTTCTTTCCAACTGAGCCAACGGTCTGGCAGACACCGATGCGAAAGGCTTGCCCGGCTCATGTCGAACACGACTTACTTCCGCAACCGGATAGCCTTTAGGGAAGCGATCCGCAAGACCTGAGGTCACCAGCAGATCACCTTCTTTGATATCTGCAGTGTCCGGAACATGACTTAATGTCAGCTCATCGATATTGCCCGAGCCGATAGCAATCACTCTGAAACCATTGCGGTTAATAAGAACCGGCACAGCATGAGCAGTATCCGCTGCCAGAAGAACGCGACAGGTATAAGCGCTGACCGATACCACCTGTCCCATCAGCCCCAATGCATCCACAACCGCCTGACCTTCATAGACACCATCATTGCGGCCACGGTTAACCAGCACCTGATGAGTAAAAGCATCCGCATCAAGTCCGATTACTTCACCAAGCAGGAAACTATCTTTGAAAGGTTTCTGCGCATTGAGCAATTCGCGTAAACGCAGGTTTTCTGCGATCAGGTAAGCCATACGCTGGTTCTTGCTGGATAGCTGAAGCGCCTGCTCTTTCAGCAAAGCATTTTCATCGAGAAGCGCGTTACGATCTGAAAAGGTTGTTGCGCCCCAGGACCAAAGCCTGCTGGGAAGATCTACCGCCCACTGCAAAGGTGTCACAGCAACGGTAAGAACGGAACGAACCTGATCCATGTGCTGATAACGATAATCAGAGAACATCAGCACCAGTGACAGTACAAGACAAGCCAATAATCGAAGCCCTAATGAAGGGCCCTTAACAAACAAAGGGTTAATCGCAGCCTCCTTAAGCCTGTTACTTGTCCAAAGCAGTCTGGTCCGGCATTGAATGACCGATATAAGCGCCAGTTCAATGTAAGGGTGGGAGTTAAATTTAGGGAAGAGTAAACAAAAAAATGGCGGTATTCAAACCGCCATTCTCTTCAGCTGTGATTTAGGTCACTTGCCGGTGTTTAACCTTCTGTAGAAAGCAGGTCAAACGTATGCTGATCGATCATTTCAAGAGCACGACCACCACCACGGGCCACACAGGTCAGAGGCTCTTCAGCAATGATAACTGGCAAACCAGTCTCTTCTGCGATCAGCTTATCGATATCACGCAGCAGAGCACCACCACCGGTCAGAACCAGACCACGCTCAGCGATATCAGAAGCCAGTTCCGGCGGAGACTGCTCAAGGGCACTCTTCACTGCCTGAACAATAGCAGACAGAGGCTCCTGCAGCGCTTCAAGAATCTCATTAGAGTTCAGGGTAAAGCTACGCGGAATACCTTCCGCCAGATTACGACCACGCACATCGATCTCACGCAGCTCGCTGCCCGGATACGCGCAACCGATCTCTTCTTTGATGCGCTCAGCCGTCGCTTCACCAATCAGGCTACCATAGTGACGACGCACATAAGATACGATCGCCTCATCAAAACGGTCACCGCCCACACGAACAGACTGTGCGTATACCACACCATTCAGGGAGATAATCGCGATCTCTGTGGTACCACCACCGATATCAACAACCATGGAACCGTTCGCTTCCTCAACAGGAAGACCGGCACCGATTGCAGCAGCCATAGGCTCTTCAATCAGGAACACTTCACGGGCACCCGCACCCATCGCCGATTCACGAATCGCACGACGCTCAACCTGAGTTGACATGCAAGGCACACAAACCAGAACACGAGGGCTAGGAGTCAGAAAGCTATTTTCATGCACTTTATTGATAAAGTGCTGCAGCATCTTCTCAGTGACGTGGAAGTCTGCAATCACACCATCTTTCATCGGACGGATGGCGGTGATGTTACCGGGTGTACGACCCAGCATGCGCTTGGCGTCCAGGCCAACTGCAGCGACAGTGCGCTGATTTCCATGATGACGGATTGCCACAACTGATGGCTCATCCAGAACTACACCGCGACCGCGAACGTAGATCAAAGTATTTGCTGTACCCAAGTCGATGGACAGATCGCTCGAAAACAGTCCTCTGAGTCGTTTAAACATGTGATTTTTTTCACCTAAATCCGATTTACCCTGTGCTGGCAGAACTCTATCAACCGCAGCCCCCTACGGCAAGATACAAATGTGTCAGCGGTGCGGAAATATGTTAAATTGCGCGCCTATTTTGTTATTTAACCCAATCAAAATCACGCCATCGCCACTTTGTCTTCTGCAGCACTTTTATCCCTGCGGCAAAACAAAGAGCCTAGGCTGATTAATGGTTCAATCAGGGCAGGAAGAAACATCATGGCTCTAGAAAGATCCGATGTTGAAAAAGTAGCGCACCTGGCGCGACTCAAAATCGAAGAAAACGATATCCCGGAATATACCCGTAATCTGACCAGCATTTTAGAACTGGTTAACCAGATGCAAGCGGTTGATATCGAAGGTACAGATCCTCTGGCACACCCGTTGGATGCAACCCAGCGCCTGCGCCATGACGAAGTGACTGAAAGCGACCAGCGCGAGCACTTCCAGCAGAATGCGCCAGCGAAAGAAGCCGGCCTGTTCCTGGTACCGAAAGTTATTGAGTGATCCTTGTCCGGAGACACAGCTCTCTCGACAACTCTGAAATACGACTCTTTCTTCTGAAGTCATTATAAAAATGGCAACCCGACGCCAGGACTCCGGAAGAGCGGTATAGAAAACCGTAGCAAAGGATTTTATCCCCCATGCATAACAAGACTATCGCTGAACTTGCCAAAGGTCTTGCCGACGGTGAATTTTCCAGCGTCGAACTGACCCGCCACTTCCTGGGCCGCATTGATGCTCTGGACAGCCAGTACAACAGCTTTATTACTGTGACCCCCGAACAGGCACTGGCACAGGCCGAAGCAGCTGATGCTACACGCGCTGCCGGTAACGCCAAAACCCTGACCGGCATCCCGATTGCACACAAAGATATCTTCTGCACCAACGGCGTGCTGACCACTTGCGCATCGAAAATGCTGTCTAACTTTATCGCACCTTACGATGCCACCGTGGTTGAAAAATTTAATGCCACCGGCATGGTTTCTCTGGGTAAAACCAACATGGACGAGTTCGCGATGGGCTCCTCCAACGAGAACAGCTTCTTCGGCGCGGTGAAAAACCCTTGGGATACCAATGCAGTTCCCGGTGGTTCATCCGGTGGTTCCGCAGCAGCTGTTGCTGCACGCCTGGCTCCGGGCGCAACCGGCACCGACACCGGCGGCTCTATCCGCCAGCCTGCAGCGTTCTGCGGTATCACAGGCCTTAAGCCAACTTATGGCCGCGTTTCCCGCTGGGGCATGATCGCTTACGCATCCAGTCTGGATCAGGGCGGCCCTATGGCGCGCACTGCTGAAGACTGCGCTCTGCTTCTGAACGAGATGGCAGGTTTCGATCCAAAAGACTCTACCTCCCTGAAGAAAGCCGTTCCGGATTACACCGCCGATCTGAACCAACCGTTAAGTGGCCTGCGTATCGGTCTGCCAAAAGAGTACTTCGGTAAAGAGCTGTCTGCCGAGATGTCAGAAGCCATCATGGCTGCAGTAAAAGAGTTTGAAAAACTGGGCGCAACGGTACAGGAGATCAGCCTGCCGAACACCATGCTGGCGATCCCGTCCTACTACATTATTGCTCCTGCTGAAGCCTCCTCTAACCTGTCTCGTTTTGACGGTGTTCGTTATGGTTATCGCTGTGACAACCCGGAAAATCTGGAAGATCTGTACAAGCGCTCCCGTGGTGAAGGCTTCGGTAAAGAAGTTCAGCGCCGTATTCTGGTGGGCACTTACGCACTTTCTGAAGGCTACTACGACGCTTACTACCGAAAGGCTCAACGTATCCGCCGCCTGATCCAGCAGGATTTCCTGAATGCGTTTAACGAAGTTGACCTGATTATGGGCCCAACAACGCCAACAGCCGCATTCGATCTGGGCAGCAACACCGACGATCCGGTACAGATGTACATGGAAGATATTTACACCCTGGCGGTTAACCTTGCCGGTCTGCCGGGTATCTCGGTACCTGCAGGACTGATCAACGGTCGTCCGGTAGGTCTGCAGATTCTGGCGGGACACTTTAAAGAGTCCCAGTTGCTGAACGCAGCACACCAGTTCCAGACTGCAACCAACTGGCACCAGCTGGCACCCAACGCCGGTCAGTGATCGCTCACAACAAACAGTGACATCACGCTAAAAGCGAACCGTATTCAGACCTGTATATAGAGGTAAAAGTATTATGGAATGGGAAGCAGTCATCGGGCTTGAGATTCACGTTCAGCTCGCCACCCAGTCTAAGATTTTCTCCGGCGCCAGCATCGCTTTTGGTGCTGAGCCAAACACCCAGGCCTGCGCCGTTGACCTGGGCCTGCCGGGCATTCTGCCGGTACTGAACGAAAAAGCCGTTGAGATGGCGGTTAAGTTCGGTCTGGGCGTTGAAGCCGAGATCGGCATGAAGTCTGTTTTTGAGCGTAAAAACTACTTCTACCCGGATCTGCCAAAAGGTTACCAGACCACTCAGAACGATCTGCCAATCGTAGGTCCCGGCATCATCGAAGTGGAACCGGAAGAGGGCAAAATCCGCCAGATCCGCATCCACCACGCGCACCTGGAAGAAGATGCCGGTAAATCTCTGCACGAAGACTTCCATGGCATGACAGGAATCGACCTGAACCGTGCCGGTACGCCGCTGCTGGAGATCGTTTCCGAGCCGGATATGCGCTCTGCCAAAGAAGCGATCGCCTACATCAAGGCGATTCACAGCATCGTGACCTATCTGGGCATTTCTGACGGCAACATGGCCGAAGGCTCCATGCGCTGCGACGCCAACGTTTCTGTTCGTCTGAAAGGTGAAGAGAAATACGGCACCCGAGCTGAGATTAAGAACATCAACTCGTTCAAGTTCATCGAAAAAGCGATCAATCATGAGATTGAGCGCCAGATCGAACTGATCGAAGATGGCGGCAAAGTGGTTCAGGAAACCCGCCTGTACGACGCCGACAAGAACGAAACCCGCTCCATGCGCAGCAAAGAAGAAGCGAACGATTACCGCTACTTCCCTTGCCCGGATCTGCTGCCAGTTGAACTGGATGAAGCTTATATCGAGCACATCCGCGCTGAAATGCCGGAACTGCCTAAACAGAAGAAGCAACGCTTTATCGACGAGCTGGGCCTGTCTTCTTACGATGCCGGTGTTCTGTCTGCAACCCGCCCGATGGCTGAGTACTTCGAGCAGGTTAAAGAGCGTTGCGGCGACGCCAAACTGGCTGCTAACTGGGTAATGGGCGAACTGTCCGGCCAGATGAACAAAGACGGTGTTGAGATCGAGCAAAGCCCGGTTTCTGCCGCCCAACTGGGTGACCTGATCAAGCGCGTGATGGATGACACCATCAACGGTAAGGCCGCCAAGCAGGTGTTTGCTGCTCTGTGGTCGGGCGAAGGTGCTTCTGCTGATGAAATCATCGAAGCCAAAGGCCTGAAACAGGTTACCGATACCGGTGCGATCGCAGCGGTGGTTGATGAGGTTCTGGCCAACAACCCGCAACAGGTTGAGCAGTATCAGGCTGCCCCTGAAGACAAACGCGGCAAGATGGTTGGTTTCTTTGTTGGCCAGGTGATGAAGGCCTCCAAAGGCACAGCAAACCCTCAGATGGTTAACCAACTGCTGAAAGAGAAGCTGGGTTAATTTAACCCTTTAGCTTTGCCCGAAAAGCACCGATGCTCAGGCATCGGTGCTTTTTTTATGTCTGCTTTTTGTCCACTCTTCTAAAACACATCCTTCAAGCCAGTCCTGACTTACCCACAAACCAACTGCACCCACCCCATTTGAATACACCACAAATCATTACAGCAAGATGCAAAACCTGTTAATAATCTGATCTCAAGATTTCAACGTAAAGCTAAAAAGCATAAAAATTGTGCAAAAACCGCCATCAAACAGAAATAAAACAGCCATTTACCATTTAAGACAAACCTTGTATGGTAAAAAACAAGATACAGCCATAAGAAAAACCAATCTCCAACGGGATCAATCAGAATAAAACCCCGCTATTTTGATTAGCCCTCTAATGGAATGACGTTAAACGACTCAGGACTCCGAAACAGATTTATGTCGGTAAAACTTGAAGTTCAGAATCTCTACAAAATCTTTGGCGAAAACCCGGCCAAAGCCCTCAAGCTGCTCGATCAGGGCGTCAACAAAGATGAGATCTTTGCCCAGACCGGGCAAACCGTTGGTGTTAAAGACGCCAGTCTCTCCATCAACGAAGGTGAAATCTTTGTCATCATGGGCCTCTCAGGCTCTGGCAAATCCACTCTGGTTCGCCTGCTGAACCGCCTGATTGAACCTACCCGCGGACACGTACTGATCGATGGCGAAGATATCGCCGCCATGAATGACGATCAGCTGCGGGAAGTCCGCCGCAAAAAGATCAGTATGGTGTTTCAGTCTTTCGCTCTTATGCCTCACATGAGCGTACTGGATAACGCTGCCTTTGGTCTGGAGCTGGCCGGTGAAGCCGTAGAATCCCGTCACGCCAAAGCCCGGGATGCACTGGATCAGGTTGGCCTTTCTGCCCACGCTGATTCTTATCCGGATGAATTGTCCGGCGGGATGCAGCAACGGGTTGGCCTAGCCCGCGCACTGGCCAATAACCCTGATGTGATGCTGATGGATGAGGCTTTTTCCGCGCTCGATCCACTGATCCGCACCGAAATGCAGGATGAACTCCTCAAGCTGCAGGCTGAACACCAGCGCACCATCGTCTTTATCTCCCACGATCTGGATGAAGCCATGCGCATTGGTGATCGCATCGCCATTATGCAGGGTGGCGAAGTGGTTCAGATCGGAACCCCGGATGAGATCCTCCACAACCCGGCCAACGACTATGTGCGATCTTTCTTTAAGGGCGTAGATGTCTCCAACGTCTTCAGCGCTAAAGATATTGCCCGCAAAACTCAGGTCACCATTGTTCGCAAGGATTCCAGTGAAGGCCTGCGCACCGGCCTGAAACTGCTGCAGGATAACGACCGTGATTACGGCTATGTGATCGACAAACTCGGTAAGTTTATCGGCGTTGTCTCCGTGGACTCCCTGAAGGATGTAATTCATACCGACCTCAAGCTTGAACAGGCACTTCTGACCGAACAGGAGCCCGTTCCCGCAGATACCTCCATCAGCGACCTCATCGGTCTAGTTGCTAAGACAGGATATGCCGTTCCGGTAGTCGATGAAGAAAGTAAGTATCTGGGCAATATCAGCAAGGCTCGCCTGCTGGAAACCCTTGACCGGGAAATATAAGCAGGAGCATCGGGAGACAAGATTATGAGTACAGAGAACAATCCTTTTGCGGCAGAGAATGAAAACACCGATGCCGATAATCCTTTCGCAAGTTCAGAGCCTGCAGACAACCCCTGGGGCAATGCAGAACGCTCATCAGAAGAGGTCACCAGCAGCGAAGCCTGGCTGAATGAAGATGTCGCCGAAGTGGTTCAGGATCAGGTATCCCTCGCAGATCCTTTTGCGCAAGCCTGGATTCCATTGGAAGGCTGGGTAGAAAACGCGCTGGAATGGGTTGTGGGCAACTTCCGGCCTTTCTTCAGTGCCATTAAAGCACCTGTGGATGCGACCCTGACCTCCATCGATACCCTGCTGAACTCAGCACACCCGTTTCTGATGATTGCCATCTTCGGCTTACTGGCCTGGCAGCTCGCCAATAAACGCCTAGCCATAGGAACTGTGATCAGTCTGATCATTCTGGGCGGTATCGGTGCCTGGAGCGAAGCGATGACCACACTATCGCTGGTGATCACCTCGGTCTTCTTCTGCACCCTGCTGGGCTTGCCTCTGGGTATCCTGATGGCGCGCAGCGAGAAGGTGAATCACATCCTGCGACCCACACTGGATGCGATGCAAACCACACCGGCTTTCGTTTACCTGGTTCCTATCGTCATGCTGTTTGGTATCGGTAATGTGCCCGGTGTTGTGGTGACCATTATCTTTGCCATGCCACCGATTATCCGCCTGACCAACCTGGGTATCCGTCAGGTGCCGGGGGATCTGATCGAAGCCGCCAACTCCTTTGGCGCTCATCCCCGCCAGATGCTGTTTAAAGTTCAGCTCCCACTGGCGATGCCCACCATCATGGCCGGAGTCAACCAGACTCTGATGCTGTGTCTTTCTATGGTGGTCATTGCCTCCATGATCTCAGTGGGCGGTTTAGGTCTCATGGTATTGCGCGGTATCGGCCGACTGGATATCGGTCTGGCAACCGTCGGTGGTGTCGGCATTGTGATTCTGGCGATCATCCTCGACCGCATGACTCAGGCTTTGGGTCAGGATGCCCGCAGCCGGGGTGTCCGCCACTGGTATGAAGCGGGCCCTGTAGGTATGGCACGCCGTCTGGCAGGCCGTAGCTAATCCGAAGCCTCAACCGAGAGGGCCTGGGGACAGAAGCATTAGGTCCAAGAGAATTAAATCCCGAAGCTGTTCCAACCCCGAACAGACGAAAATGAATATAAGAAGCAAAAATGGAGATGCACGAATGAAAACAATGAAGAAGAGTCTTTTAACCGCTCTGGCACTCAGCACCACCATCACCAGCGGCGCGGTAATGGCAGATGGCCACATGCCGGGTAAAGGCATCAAAGTTCAGGCGGTGCACAGCCCGATTGCTGAAGAAAAGTTCCAGACCGTTATCGTTAACAAGGCACTGGAAAAGCTGGGCTACGATGTTCAGCCGATTAAAGAAGTGGACTACAGCGCGGCTTATACCGCGATCGCCAATGGTGATATCACCTATATGGCAGTGAACTGGTTCCCACTACACAACGGTATGTATGCCAATGCTGGTGGCGATGACAAGTTCTACCGCAAAGGCACCTACATCAGTGGTGCCGCTCAGGGCTACCTGATCGATAAGAAAACCGCTGACAAATACGGCATCACCAAAATTACCGACCTGAAAGATCCTAAGCTGGCTAAGCTGTTTGATACCGATGGCGACGGCAAAGCAGACCTGACCGGCTGTCAGGCAGGTTGGGGCTGTGAAGGCGTGATCGAACACCAGCTGACCGAGTTCAAGCTGCGTGACTCCATCACTCACAAACAGGGCCAGTATGCAGCGATCATCTCCGACACTATCGCCCGTTATAACGATGGCGAGCCGGTGCTGTACTACACCTGGACACCTTACTGGGTATCCGGAAAACTGGTTCCGGGTAAAGATGTTGTTTGGCTGGAAGTACCTTACTCCGCAAACCCTAACGGCACCGATACCAAGCTGCCGAACGGCAAGAACTACGGTTTTGATATCAACTCCGAGCGCATCGTTGCGAACAAAGAGTGGGCTGAAGCTAACCCGGCTGCAGCAAAACTTTTCCAGATCATGAAACTGCCGATCAACGCGGTAAGTGCTGAAAACATGATGATCAGCAACGGTCAGGATTCTGTTAAAGATATCGAGCGTCACGCGGATCAGTGGATCAAAGCGAACCAGAAGAAGTTTGATCAGTGGATCAAGGTTGCTAAAAAAGCTGCTAAATAAGATCTGAGTGATTGCCGCCTGTTTCTGAACCCCACTGAAACAGGAGCTGCAGTTAACAGGGTATAGATGCCTCCACGTTTATATCCTGCCGTAACCCTCATCTTCGGATGAGGGTTTCTTTTTCCCGCTATGCTTTCCTCTGCATGACTCTCCCGACACCTTGAAGTCCACCTAAAACAAAACTCTCTGCTGAAAAAAGTTTTAATCCAGTCTAAAAACATTTCCCTGTTTTCAGTGCAGGTATCTGTCGCCTTGGTTACACTTAGCGCTGCTTTTCACCTATTGCTTATACAAGCTCTCTTTGTTTTCGAAACAGGCTAAGCCATGGAAAATGTTTGGTTTTTTATTATCTTCGCCGTTGTCATCGTCGTGCTGTTTGACTTCACTAACGGCTTTCACGATGCCTCCAATATGGTGGCATCGGTTATCGCCAGCCGGGCGATGACGCCTGCACAATCGGTACTGATTGTCGGTAGCTTCACCTTCTCGGCCCGGTTTTGGGGGGCACAGCAGTTGCCAATACCATCGGTAAGTTTGTCACTCTGGATGACCTACCCGCTCAACTCTCACTGACCGTGGTGATTTGCGGACTATTTGCGGCAACGGCCTGGAATTTCATCACCTGGTGGCGCGGCCTGCCCTCTTCGTCCTCCCACGCTTTAGTCGGCGGTTTAGCGGGCGTTGTCGTCGTTGCTGTTGGACCGGATCACGTGGTCTGGGGTTTCAGCCAACTCAGCGAAGGACACTTTACCGGTGTCACCAAGGTGTTACTGGCTCTGTTTCTGTCACCCTTAGCAGGATTCTGGTTTGGCTATATTCTGCACCGGATTTCACTGGTACTGCTGAGAGCAGCCAGCCCTCTGATCAACCGTGAACTGAGAGCAGCACAATGGATCTCCACTGCAGGCCTGTCCTTTGCCCACGGCGCTAACGATGCCCAGAAAAGCATGGGCATCCTGACTCTTTGTCTGCTGTTAAGCGGGCAGATCGACACCTTTGAAGTGCCCTTCTGGGTCATCGCGATCTGCGCCACAGCGATCACGTTAGGTACGGTGATGGGGGGCTGGAAAATTGTCCGCACGCTGGCCTTCTCTATCTATAAGATTCGACCACTTCATGCACTGAACTCTCAGATCACCTCCGGTGGCGTTGTATTTCTGGCGTCTATGATAGGCGCACCGGTTTCCACCACCCACGTGGTCTCCTCATCTATCATGGGTATTGGTGCCAGCGAGCGCCCCCATGCGGTACGCTGGAAAAAAGCCAAAGAGATCGCGATTACCTGGCTGCTCACCATTCCGGGCTCCGCCGTTGTCGCCATGCTGGCGTACGGATTTTTAAAACTTACCGGCCTTAGCGCCTGAACAGGGACAGAAGAACAACCATGACTGACCAGAAAACCAACACTCCTCTTCCTCAACAGGCTCAGCAAACCCGTCAGCTGGTAAAAAAACCGGGGCTGTTTCAACGGCTGATCAATCGCATGATTCCGACACCCGCTGACTTCTTTGGTCTGCTGGCAGAACAGAGCGCCATGGTGACAGAGACCCTGCGCAATCTGGATCTCTATATGCAGCACAGTGATATCCAGACAGCCAATATTCTGTCGGAAGATGAACACGCTGCCGACTCACTGAAAATCCGTAACCTGCACCAGCTCAACCGGGCGTTTTCCACCCCCATCGACCGGGAAGATATCTACCGCGCCATTGAGTCCCTCGACTGGATCATCACCCACTGTAAGAGCACCATCAACGAGCTGCTGGATCTGGACGTTGAACCGGACAGCCACATGCAGGCGATCTGCAAAGAGCTGCTTCAGGGTTCCGAAGCGCTTCAACAGGGCTTTGAAGCTTTGGCGGTTTATCCTGCTGCCGCAGAAGAAGCTGCTCATAACGCACGGCATTCTCATCGCAAGATTGAGCGCCTTTACCGCCACAGTCTGGCAGAACTGTTTCAGGGCGAGGTCACCACAGAGATGCTGAAAAAGCGCGAGATCTACCACCACCTGATGGATGGCTCCCGAAAACTGCACGCCGCAGCCAATGTGCTGCACGATATTATGGTGAAGCTGATCTGACGCAGGCCTTGTCTCCGGTAAAACCATTGCGGGCAGGCGATCAAATACTTATGATGCCTGCCCGTTTTCTTTGTGCTTTATTTGTTGTTAAGCCTTTGCCTGAATGAGTTATCTCCATGTCTGCTAAAAAGCCTTCACGATCCCCAAAAAGAAATTCCCCAAAAAATGCTGGCCGTCCGTCTGCATCCGGTCGCATTCATAAAGGTCGTGGACGCCCTCTAGCTTCAGGCAATGCCCGTGGCCGATCAGCAGCCACCGCACCTTCGTCATTCAATACATTGGTAATGGCACTGCTGAAGGATGTCTTGCAGGAGCAAAAACCACTGGATCGCAGTTACGCCTTCCATTTCTCGCGCAATGAGATGACACCAATTGAACAGGGCCGAATTGTGAACGCCACCGGCGATATTCTGCGCCGGCTGAACTTCTATCTGTTTATTGCGGAACTGGATGATGCTCTGGATGTAAAAGCTCCAGAGCGCCTGCTGCTGGCATGGCTGACTGAACAGGGTCGGGCACCGCGCCAACAGGGCAAAGGCAGCAAGACAGGCTTTAGTATCGATAAGCGTCGTATCACCGAAGCCAATCAATGGCCCCTGCTGAAAGATGGCTGCCCTGAATGGCTGGATAAGATCGCACAGCAGCAGCTGGGGCAACGCTGGCCGCTGGAACGGGAATTTCTGGCTCAGGCTCCTTTGCGCTATATCCGCGTGAACCAGTTGAAGGGCACCCGGGAGCAGTTACAACAGCAATTCAGAACAGAGCAGATTCCTAATGAGGCTGTGGATAAACAGCCGGATGCCCTGATTATTCGTGGTGACGTTCCCCTGTTCCGTAGCAAAAGCTTTCACGACGGTTGGTTTGAACAGCAGGATCTGGGCTCTCAGCACATCGCCCGTATGCTGAATCCGAAGCCGGGCATGCTGACGGTGGATGCCTGTGCCGGAACCGGCGGCAAAACCCTGCATATCGCCGCACTGATGCAGAACAAAGGCCGCATCATCGCGATGGACGTAGAGCAACGCAAGCTGGATCAGCTGCGCAAGCGCGCAAAACGCACCGGTGTGAACAATCTGGAAACCCGACTTATTGAATCCTCCACTCAGATCAAGCGTCTGCGCGCCAGTGCAGACCGTGTGCTGTTGGATGTGCCTTGTTCCGGTCTGGGTGTACTGCGTCGTAATCCGGAAGCTAAGTGGAATCCGCTGTTTGAAGACCTTGAACAACTCTGCGCAACCCAGCAGGATATCCTGCAGCGCTACAGCAAGATGGCTAAGGTTGGCGGCGAAGTGGTTTATGCCACCTGCAGCATTCTGCCAATGGAGAATCAGGATCAGGTTGCTCACTTCCTTGAAAACTGCAGCGGTGCTTTTGAACTGCTGGAAGAGAAGACCATCTTACCGTCTGCCCTGAACAGTGATGGCTTCTATATGGCACGCCTGAAGCGCACAGCCTGATCTGCCGCTCAGCAAACCAAAAAAAAACAGTAAGACGTAAAATCCTGCAAACCGAAAAAACCGGACGAAAATAACCGAGAACGGGGAACAAGGAACCGATATGGAACGCTTTGACCAGATCTATCAGAGAGCCGCAGAACGCAAAGGCGGCGAAGCTGCACTTGAAGCTCTGCTACCCGATACCCTTAGTCGGGAAGTACTGGCAAATCTGGATGACAGTCGCTTTCTGGCCCAGTTTTCCAAGTCGATTTTTCAGTCCGGTTTCGTCTGGCGGGTGGTTGAGCAGAAATGGCCGGATTTTGAAGAGCACTTCTTCAACTTTGAACCGGATACCCTTCTGCTGCTGAGCGATGAGCAGTGGGAACAAAAAGCCAAAGACCCCAAGATCATCCGCAACCTGAGCAAGGTGATGACCATCAAGCACAATGCCCAGATGATCTACGATCTGCAGTTTGAGCACAAAAGCTTTGCTAACTTTATCGCCAACTGGCCGGAAGAAGATATTGTCGGCCTTTGGCAATATCTGAAAAAGCACGGCAAACGACTGGGCGGCAATACCGGTCCTTATGCCCTGCGCCAGCTGGGTGTGGATACCTTTATCTTCTCCAATGATGTCTGGGCGTATCTGAAAGCCCATAAGATTGTCAGCGCCACCAGCCCGACCAGTAAAAAAGCGATGCAGGAAGCTCAGGAAGCCTTTAACCAATGGCGTCAGGAATCCGGCCGCTCCTTTGCTGCGATCAGCCGTACAATCGCCATGGGTGTTGGCGAAAACTACGCCTGACTCTAATCCGAAACGCAAAAGGGTGACAATATCAAATTGTCACCCTTTTTTTATTTACAGGATTGTTCAGCGAAGAGAAAATCAACTGAAACAACTCACCTTATGGCTGCTTATCTCAGGGCTACTTATACCAAGACTCGTTATCTGAGCACAAAGTACACCGACAGTGCCGTTAGTGTTGCCATCACCATATTAAAGCGCACCCGAATCTGATCAGAGGTCAGCAAACGACCAATGGCACTGCCAAAACCTGCCCAGGCATTCTGAGTCAGATTCATCACCATAAAGGTCACCAGCATAATAAGTCCGATCGACTGCCAGTAAGCCTCTCCTGTCACCGAAAATGCCGACACCATCGACAAAGTCATCACCCAGGCCTTCGGGTTCAGGTACTGAAACAGCGCCATCTGCACAAAGCCCACCGGTTCACGATCATCATCCTCAGCAATAGCCTGCGCGGGACTGCGCAATATCTTCCACGCCAGCCAGATCAGATAGGCTCCGCCCACTAACTTCAGCACCATGTGCAGCACGGGCCACTGCTGGAACAGAATGCCAAGCCCAGCTGCAATCAGGACAATCTGGGTCGCATTCCCCAGGATAATGCCATAGACCACAGGCAAGGCTCTCCAGTAACCAAACTGAGCGCTGGTGGCCGTCAGAATTATATTGTTTGGGCCCGGAGTGCCAGCGGTACTGAGCACAAAAAGTGCAACCGGCAGATAGAAGCCTTCCAATGTGAATAAAAGCCCGTGCGAATCCATAATCAATCCTCAACATTTCCCCTGCGGGAAAATACAGATGCCTGACAAAGCTTATCCCTAGGCAGGACTGCCTTCTCATACACCCCAAAGTGGTTATTGTCGCGATACAATCCCTGGCATAAACTCCCTTCAGATGCCTTTGTACCGACTCGATTGTCACTATAAAATGAGCAGCACAATCGAATCAAACCTTTTATTGTCACCATTACAATCATAGAAAAACCAATACCCAAACCAGAGACAACCGGCACTATGTGGACTCCAGAACTCGAACGCTTCCCCGGCCCCCGCTATGTCGCTATTGCTGATGCAATGGCCGAATCCATTGAGCTTGGCGATCTGAGCGATGGCGATCGCCTGCCGACTCACAGGGCTCTGGCCGATAAGCTGGGCGTGACCGTAGGCACCATTACCCGGGCTTATGCCGAGGCAGAGCGCAGAGGGCTGGTGACGGCACGGGTTGGACGGGGTTCTTTTATCTCCACCCCCCATGCTCAGGGGGATCGTTTTATGATTCGCGGTGAGTCGGAACCGGATTGTGTTGATCTGCAACTGAACCTGCCAATCGCCAAGGACAGAGCCGATGTTTTAAGTCAGTCACTGACGGAACTGGCAGCAGACCCGGAGCAGATGAACCGGATTCTGGGGTATCAGCCGGATGTGGGCATGCCGGAACACAGGGAAGCAGCCGCTAAATGGCTCGGCTTAGCCGGTCTTCGCACCCACGCTGATCAACTGATGATTACCGGTGGCGGCCAGAATGCAATCCTGCTGACGTTGATGGCGCTGACCCGCTCCGGAGATATGATCCTTTCTGAAGCGATCACCTACCCCGGCTTTATGGCAGTTACCCATCAGCTGGGTTTGCGGCCTCAACCTGTAGCGATGGATGAGGAAGGTGTAATCCCTTCCGCTTTTGAAGATGCCTGTAAGCAGTTCGCACCACGGGTACTTTACTGCACGCCTTCTCTGCAAAACCCAACCAACGCCATCATGTCGGAAGCGCGCCGTGAAGCGCTGACTGAGATCGCCCGTCGTTATCATGTCTGGATTATCGAAGATTCGGTAAACGCTAACCTGCTGGAAAACGCCCCGCCGCCACTGGCTGAGATCGCACCGGATAGGGTGGTTTATATCAACAGTGCCTCCAAAACTCTGGCAGCTGGGATTCGGGTGGGCTGGATTGTGGCACCGGATGAGATCCGCACTCAGATCTCTAACGCCCTGCGGGCTTCCAATTGGATGACCAGCCCTCTCTTGGCTGAGATCTGCACCCGCTGGATCAACAGCGGCCTTGCCGAGCAATTACTGGCGGAGCAGAAGCAGGAACTGAGTCAGCGTAATCAGCTGATGCGTCAGTATCTGGGAGAATTTGCCTGCCGGATCAATCCCCATAGCCTGCATGCCTGGCTGGAGCTACCGGAACAGTGGCGCAGCAGTGAGTTTATCCTGCAGGCAGAGCGCCGTAGCGTGAAAGTGATCGGTGAGGACAATTTTGTCGTCGCCCAGTATCGGGCACCTCAGGCGATCCGTCTGTCGTCCAGTAGCGCCTGGTCGCAAAATCATCTGGAACGGGGATTGAAGGTTCTGGCAGAGCTGTTGAGACAGGAACCGGAACCTTCGCTATCGGTTTTTTAATGCAGTGGCGTCAGGCCCGTATACAAATGTGAGGCATATCAGAAGTGACACACAGGGCAGGCAGGATCTTTGCTCAGGTTCATACTGCGCCACTGAGTATTCAGGGCATCAAAGATCAGAAGACGTCCGGTTGCGGTCTTACCTGCACCGGAAATCAGTTTCACCGCTTCCAGCGCCTGCATTGTGCCGATCACGCCCACCAAAGGTGAAATCACACCGTTCTCTGCGCAGCGCATCGCTTCATCATCGCTGTCATCGTACAGGCAGCGATAGCAGGGATTCTCTGGCTGACGGGGGTCAAACACCGCCAACTGACCACCGAACTGAATCGCCGCGCCGGAAACCAAGGGCGTCTTTTCTGCGATACAGGCTGCATTAATCGCAAAGCGGGTGGAAAAACGGTCACTGCAATCCAACACCACATCCGCAAGACGTATCTGTTCCTGCAGTGCGTCACCTTCCAGCTTTTCCGGCAGGGTGACAATCTGGCATTCCGGGTTCAGTTCATTCAACGCTGTCTTAGCAGACTCCACCTTTGGCTGACCTATCGTGCTCTGACGATGCACAATCTGGCGCTGCAGGTTGGAAAGGTCCACCTCATCAAAATCACTGATCGCCAGAGTTCCCACGCCAGCTGCCGCACAATAGAGCGCCGCGGGACTACCTAAGCCGCCCATTCCGATAATCAGCACGCGGGCATCCAGCAAAGCCTGCTGCCCGGCGATATCCACTTCCGGCAACATAATCTGACGGCTGTAGCGTAATAACTGCTGATCCTGCATGGTAATGCTCTCTATCACTGGCAATGGTGGAATAAGTAAAAAAATAGGGCTTCGGCGCATGCCAAAAGCCCTATAGGGTATTTTAACCCGAGCAAGAAAACGCTGACTATCAGGTCAGCGGTATTTTCTGACTAGGTCAGCTGATGCTCATCAAACTCATTCAGCTCAGGTACGTAGATAGAAGCATCTTCTTTAACTTCTTCCATCACCACGTAACTCTTGGATTCTTTAACACCCGGCAGAGTCAGAACTACATCTTCCAGCAGCTGACGGTATGCAGACATCTCAGGAATACGGCATTTCAGAATATAGTCAAACTGGCCGGATACCAGATGACATTCCTGGATCTGCGGCTGTTTGGATACCGCACGACGGAACTCATCAAATACGGCGGAGGATTGGGTTTCCAGACTGATCTCTACAAATACCAGCAGATTTGCCCGCAGGTACTTAGGGTTCAGCAGTGCTTTATAGCCCTTAATAACCCCGTTTCGCTCCAGGCGCTTCACACGCTCCAGACAAGGTGTGGTTGAAAGGCCAACCTGATTTGCCAGATCTACATAGGAGATACGGGCGTTATCCTGCAGGCAGGCGAGAATTTTCAGGTCGATGCGGTCTAGTGCGCGAGGTTTAGAAGCTTTCATAGGGGAAACAACGTCTCAATAATCAGAAGGTTTTGCTAGTTATTATCTGTCTTCCAGCAATTATTGCTGATCAGAGCTTATCGCCAAGCGGTAGCAAAATTCAAGGGCTGAGGGGATTAATTGAATTAGACTTTATCCCTAGTGCAAAAGCTCTGTTCGGTTTTTTTCTTAAAAAAACCACCTGATTTAGCGATTTAGACCAGATAAAAACAGATCAAAAGCTCAGTGACAGCAAATCTTTCTGAAAGTCGTTTTTTCTGCCGCCGGAGAAAAAGTTCAGCAGCCTGAGATCATTTTCACTCTGAGGACACAGGTTAACCGCTTCAGTGAAAAACAGTCTTTGATGCTGCTCAGCAAAATAAACTGTATTTCGCCGGGCAAAGAAAAAGATACATGGGAATTGAAAGCACGTTCTATGACCAACTCACGCGACTAACCAAGCATGGTATCTTGAAACAAACGCCTGAAAGCAACCCGCCGTAGAGACGGATCCACAAGAGGATAAGAAGGGCCGGAGGCAAGTCAGGAAAAATAGAGGATAAAAAACTAAGGCAAACGGGCAAAACTGATCCGGTCTACACCCGCCATATCCTGACCGGTTTGTGCTCCCTGATAACCCGCAGCCGTCAGAATATCCCGCACAGCCTCTCCCTGATTGTAGCCGTGCTCAAAAATCAGCCAGCCACCGGATTTGAGGCAGGTTTTCGCCTGTTGCGTAATCACACGAATATCATCCAGGCCATCGGCCCCCGACGTCAGCGCACTTAACGGCTCAAAACGCACATCACCCTGAGACAGATGCGGATCATCATCTTCAATATAAGGCGGGTTACTGGCAATCAGGTCAAAGCCACCCTTGGCGATAGCATCAGCCTCAAGTGCCTGACACCAATCCGAATGCAGCACCCTGACCTGATTAAAGCCCAGTGTTTTACGGTTCTCTTCCGCCAATGCAACAGCACCGGGGTTAAAGTCACAGGCGGTGATCTGCCAGCCCGGCTTCTCGGATGCCAGCGCCAGTGCGATAGCACCAGTGCCTGTGCCAAGATCAGCCACTTTTGCTTCTGCCTGAGGTATCAGCTCCAGCACCTTAGCCACCAGATCTTCGGTATCCGGACGGGGAATCAGAGTATCCGGGCTGACTTTTAAGCTCAGTCCCCAAAACTCCCGATAGCCCAGCAGATAAGCCACTGGCTGGCCGGAGGCACGCTCGGCGATCAAAGCCTGAAAACGCTGCCACTGCTCTTCTGTCAGCAGCTTATCCGACCAGGTAAACAACCAGGTTCGGTTTTGCCCGACACACTCCGCCAGCAGACACTCACTATCGAGACGTGCAGTATCGCTGGCCGTCAGTTGACTGACCGCCCAGTTAAGGGCGGTCTGCACATCAGGTAAAACGGAGAGGTCGAACGCCTGGCTCATCAGATTAGTCGCTCAGTGCCGCCAGCTGATCCGCCTGATGCTCTGACACCAGAGGATCAACCACTTCAGACAGGGCACCGCCTTCCATAATCTCATCCAGCTTATACAGCGTCAGGTTGATGCGGTGATCGGTAACGCGGCCCTGTGGATAGTTATAGGTACGGATACGCTCAGAACGGTCACCACTACCCACCAGACTACGACGGGCATCGGACTGCTCTTTCGCAGCTTTGTCATCCGCCGCCTGCTGAATACGGGAGGCCAGCAGCGACATCGCTTTCGCTTTGTTTTTGTGCTGAGAACGCTCATCCTGACACTCAACCACTGTACCGGTTGGCAGGTGAGTAATACGGATCGCAGAATCCGTGGTGTTTACGTGCTGACCACCGGCACCGGAAGCACGGAAGGTATCGATCTTCAGATCCGCCGGATTGATATCGATGGTACCGACTTCATCCGCTTCCGCCATCACCGCAACAGTACAGGCAGAGGTGTGGATACGGCCCTGAGATTCAGTCGCAGGGACACGCTGTACACGGTGTGCGCCGGATTCAAACTTCAGCTGGGAATATACGCGATCACCGGTAATACGGGTGATGATCTCTTTATAACCGCCATGCTCGCCTTCGTTAGCGCTGATCACTTCCACCTTCCAGCGCTTTTTCTCAGCAAAGCGGGAGTACATGCGGAACAGATCACCGGCAAAAATCGCCGCTTCGTCACCACCGGTTCCCGCACGCACTTCAAGGAAGACGTTACGCTCGTCATTCGGATCTTTTGGCAGCAGCAGTTTCTGCAGCTCAAGCTCCAGGCGCTCCAGCTCATCTTTACCGGCCTCGATCTCTTCCCGGGCCATTTCACGAAGATCAGCATCGCCGTCCTGCAGCATCAGCTCGGCTTCCGCCATATCGCTTTTGACCTGCTCGTACTGGTTGAAGGTTTCTACAACACCTTCCAGTTCGGAATATTCCTGGGAATAGCTGCGGAATTTCTTCTGATCAGAGATCACTTCAGCATCGCTCAACAGAGCCTGCAGCTCTTCAAAACGATCTTTCAGCAGATCCAGTTTGGCGTGGATGGATGGTTTCATTTTTATCTTCCCGGCTGGGCCTTAATGAAGGCGTGGAACTCGGATTATTATTCGTCGGAATTATAAGACAGGCTGCCTCAAAAATAGCGCAGCGGTCTGTAACAGAAGAGAGGGATTAAGCGTCGCTAATCCAGGGCAAAAAGGGTGCGGGCGCTGTTCAGCAGGTCATGGCGGTTATCGGCTGAAGCCTGACGCAGCTGCACCATAGGCTCGTGTAATACTTTATTGGTCAGCGACTGGGAAAATCGCTTCAGAACTTCTTCCGGATCCTGACCCTTTTGCAGCTGTTGCAGGGCTTTTTCCAGCTCGCTGGAACGCACACTTTCAACCTGCTGACGCAAACTGCCAATCACCTGACCTGCACCGCGCTCACGTCGGGATTGCATAAAGCTGCCAACACCGGTCAGCACTAATTGCTCGGCCTGCTCAGCGGCTTCCTGACGGCTACGCATGTTCTCTTCGATAACCTCTTTCAGGTCATCAACGCTGTACAGGTAAACGTCGTCCAGCTCGCCAACCTGGGGCTCAATATCACGGGGAACCGCGATATCCACCATAAAGATAGGTTTGTGCTTACGGACTTTCAGGGCGCGCTCTACCGCACCTTTACCCAGAATAGGTAACTGGCTGGCAGTAGACGCGATCACGATATCGGACTTTTCGAGCTGATGAGGAATCTCACTCAGCACAACGGCTTCGCCGTTAAATTCTTCTGCAACCGCCTGAGCACGACTCAGGGTACGGTTGGCAACCACCATTTTGCTGACACCGGCATTACGCAAATGACGGGCGACCAGTTCGATGGTTTCACCGGCACCAATCAGGAGGGCACGGCTTTTACTCAAATCAGCAAAAATGCGCTGAGCCATGCTGACAGCAGCATAGGCAACTGAAACCGGGTTTTCACCGATAGCAGTTTGGGTACGTACCTGCTTGGCAACGGCAAAGGATTGCTGGAACAGCTGATTCAGCTCACGTCCCACCAGACCTTTATCCTGCGCATTCAGGTAAGCATCTTTGATCTGACCCAGAATCTGAGGCTCACCCAGAACCATAGAATCCAGACCGCAGGAAACACGCATCAGGTGACGGGCCGCGTCTTCATCCACATATTCGTAGCTGTAACGGGCAAGATCCGACAGATCCAGATTGTGGAACTGGCTCATCCATTCCAGTACGGGTGTGGCTTGCTGATTTTCCTGATCACCGTCTACGACGCAATAAAGCTCGGTGCGGTTGCAGGTGGAAACGACGGTGACTTCACTGATCTGCGGGTGCTGCTTTAATTGCTGGAATGCCCCATCCAGTTGTTCAGGGGTAAAAGCTACCCGTTCGCGGATCTCCACGGGGGCAGTTTTATGATTGATTCCAAAGGCAAGCAGGCTCATAGATAACTATTCTGTCACGGTTCCGGCATTTTTAAGGCTGGGGATAATAGCACAACAGAGTTGAAGGTGGCACTCCAACCACATGGAAGGTAAGGCGTTTTTTAATCATTCAGGTCATTAAAAAGGTCGTCTTTTATCAAACTTTACTTGTACTGCCCGACAGAGAACTGCACTATGGAAATCCCCACATAGCGTATTACAAAGACCTGTATTATCAATGAGTTGATCTGACAGGTTTAGGAACCTTGTAAACCGATCACGCTGCGGTATGGATTTACCGATGGGAACTCTAATGAACACCTGCTGTTTACCACCTACAAACCTTCACCCAGTAAAAGCCCTTTGCCATAAAGATGCCGGCTTTGCAGCTATCAAAACGCTGTGCGCTCTGTTTTTCCTTTTTCTGGTTGAACTTGTCACTCATGCACAGGCATCAGAATCCGTCAACTCGGCAAACTCCAAAATCACCATCGGTATTGTGGCTAACAATGAGCCCTATTCCAGCACCGAAAACCAAACCCCAAAAGGCTTTTCCGTCGATGTTCTTAACCGAATCAGTGAGATCTCCCAACTTGATTTTGAGTATCGGGTAGGCAGCTGGAGTAACATTTATGCCGCCTTTTTGAGAGGGGATCTGGATGCCATTGATGAAATATCATGGCGCAAAGACCGGGCAGAGATGATCCTGTTCACAGATCCGTATCACATTCGCCAGACTGCCGTCATGCATCATGCGGCTACACCGCTACCGAAAATATCTTCTGTTAAAGATCTTCAGGGCTATCGGGTGGGTGTTCTCCGGGATATCTATTACCGGGATGTCCTCGTAAATGAGGGTGTGGAGGTCATCGAATACGATCTTCAGACCGATCTGGTACAGGCACTCTCTTTTGGTTGGGTGGATGTCATTGTTGGCGCCGAAGTTACCCTTACCTATCTGGCAAAAAAAGAGGGCTTTCTGCAAATGACCAAAAATGCCGTTATTCCCCTTAACGGTATGGAAAGCGAAGACTTTCGTTTGGGTGTTTTGAAAAGCCGTCCCGAGCTGCACCAGAAGCTACAGCAGGCATTACAATCACTACCCGAAGACTGGCTCAATGGCCTGAGCGAGCGATGGATGGAGTATGGCGGTCAGGCACCAATGCGCCCCCACCTGCTAAAACTCAAGCCTGAACAAGCGCGCTACCTGAAACGTCTGCCACCATTACGAATCGGAATGATGAGAGATTACGCGCCTTTCAGCTTCTCTGAAAACGGTATAATTCAGGGACTTAGCGTGGATATATCGTACCGGCTACAGGATATCATCGGCGTCGAGTTCATCCCGGTTGTTGATCAGTGGAGCAATCTCTACACCCTTTTCAAGCAGGGTGATCTGGATCTGATCGCTAATATCTCAGACCTGCCGGAACGTCGGGAATATACGCTCTTCACACAGCCTTACCATCGTATCCCAAATGTTATTTACACACGGGACAAACTGCTAAGGGTGAAGAAACCCTCAGACCTCAAAGGGCTGCGAATCGCACTTGGTGAGGATGTTTTCTACGAGGATGCGGTCCGGGCATTATTTAACGATCAGGTATTCAGCTACAGCGAACAATCCCTCATGTTTAAAGCTCTGGCTGAAAATCAGGTTGATGTTGTACTGGCTGCACTGCCCAATGGTAATCATTTAATACGGGAGCTTGGGCTAACCAACATCAGAATTGCCGGTGAACTTCAGCTGCCGGGACTTGCAGGAGAAGACCTGAGATTAGGCTTACAACCGGAGCTGGAGCCGTTACGGGACATTTTGGATCAGGCGCTTAATACATTATCCCAGACGGAAAAGCGCACCATAGAAAATCGTTGGCTGGGAACAGGAAGCCAGTCCCAAAGCGCACAGATCGAGCTCAGCCAGAAAGAAAAAGAGTTGCTTCTCAGCTGGAATGGTCGTCTGACATATTGTGTAAATCCCGACCGGTATCCGCTGGAGCAGATCAGCAGACAGGATCAGCATGAGGGGATGTCCGCCAGCCTTATCACCCTACTGCAAAGTAGGATGGATACTCTGGGCTTTGATCTTTACCCAACTGACAGCTGGCAGGAAAGTCTGCAAGCCCTTCAGCAGGGTGACTGCGCCTTTATTCCCATGATGAGCCAAAGCCATAAACTGCA
Source organism: Oceanospirillum sanctuarii (assembly GCF_002150805.1). Taxonomy (GTDB): domain Bacteria; phylum Pseudomonadota; class Gammaproteobacteria; order Pseudomonadales; family Halomonadaceae; genus Oceanospirillum; species Oceanospirillum sanctuarii. The sequence continues at coordinate 13,280 of NZ_MTBA01000006.1, read as the reverse complement.
ACAGGATTATCTGCTGACCGCCCCTTGGTATAACTCGTCTAACGTCATACTGGGTAACTTAGATGCCCCGTTTATCAGCAGGGTTAGCCAGCTTGGAGATAAGCCTGTCGGCATCACAAAAGATAATGCTTTGCAGGTTTTGCTGCAGAGACAGTATCCACAGCTGAATCTTGTTGAAGTTGAAGACACACTTTCCGGCATTCAGCTTCTAAGACAACGCAAGCTGTATGGCTTTATTGGCGGTTTAGCCCATACCAGTTACCTGCTGCAAAAAGAGAGCTTTGGGGATGTTCGTGTGCTCGGGCGATTACCTATCGACAGCAATTTCTCTATTGCAGTCAACCCACAGTACCCCCAGCTACTTGAGCTAATGAACAAACTCCTGAAAAACATTTCACCGCAGGACCTTGGGCATATTGAACAAGAGTGGCTTTCCGTCAAACTAGAACAGCATGCGAATTACCGCTTGCTGTGGCAGCTAAGCGCCGGATTTGCTTTGCTGTTTTTCGCACTTTTTTTCTGGAACCGAAAACTCGGTTCACTCAACAATCAGTTGAAATCCGCTAATGAAAAGCTGGCCTATCTGAGCATCACAGATCAACTGACCGAGCTCGGCAACAGGAACTATCTGAACCAGACTTTCCAGCCCTATCTGGAAGAGTGCCGAAAACAATCCAAGGTTGTGTGTCTGGCTCTGATAGATGCGGATCACTTCAAACAGGTCAATGACACCTATGGCCACGACATAGGTGATAATTGTCTGAAAAGTCTGGCTGAGAATATGCGTCTAATGTTCAACCAGCCTCAGGATCATCTGATCCGATTCGGCGGCGAAGAGTTTATCGTACTCACCTCAGATATCTCTGCGGACAATATTGAACTCAGACTCCACCAACTTCGTCAGGCCGTAGCCGAAAATGATATTGCAACCAAAGGAGATGCTTTCAGAATTACCATCAGTATTGGTTGCCGGATCAGTACCCCCAATGAGAATTCGACATTAAGTCACCGACTGAAAGAGGCGGACAAAGCACTCTACGAAGCTAAAGATCAGGGAAGAAACCGGGTTATTATCTACCAGGACTAGCGGTCAGAATTTCATCAAAAACAGATATACACAAACCGATTAAAAAAGACGGTTTTTTCTGTAGTAGCAACAGGTTAAGCTCTGTTGAAAGAATTTGAGCGGCCAGAGTCTGTGTTTTGATTCATACTTTCTGCAGGATCGGCTCTGTATTTGTTGTTCGTTCTGTTTTTATTGTGGGTAGTTTTTGCGTACCGCTCCCGCTTCTTACGGATAGCAAAGAAGCGGACAACATCCGGATACCTGTATCGTTTCCGTCTGACGCACCGGCTTTCATCAGCCTCGCCACACTCTTATTGACCGGTTTCAGGGTGACACCATGCAAGGCAAGCCAGCACTTATCTCTTCATCCCGCCTTATCAGAGCCAGTCTGCTGCTGCCACTGATCTGGCTTTCCGGCTGCCAGCAGGTTAAGCAAAGTGGCGACGCCGCCTTTGATAACAATTACCAACGCCCTGAGATGCAAAGCTCTCTGGCCGCTAACGAAACCCACGCCCAACAACCACCGATCAGAGGCCTTGATGGTGAAGCGGTGCGTGAGCTTTTAGCCGCCGAGATTGCAGGTCAGCGAAATCAGGTGGGCTATGCCCTTCAACTCTATATGGAACAGGCTTCACGCCTGCAAAGTGCGGAGCTGGCTCGTCGGGCAACCTATATTGCTCAATATGCAGGGGATAACCAAACCACTCTGGAAGCGGCTGCTATCTGGAGCGAAACCGATCCCAATAACGTAGAATCGCGCCGCATCAGCAGCACCTTGCTGATCCAACAGGGTGATTTTCTGGAAGCCTTTGACTTCCAGAGTGACCTGCTGGCGATGGGTGAAGAAACCCACTTCAGCTACCTTGCCGCTCAAAGTGCTCAGGCCGATGACTATACGCGCAATGAACTGCTGATCGCCCTGAACAGTTTGCGTAGCACACACCCGAATAATCCGGATCTGCTCACCGCAACCGCGCAACTGCTTTATTTCTCCGGTTTGCATCAGGAAGCCAGCGAAGCCATTGAAACCTCCCTTGCGATCTCACCACTTAATGTACGCAGCATTCTGCTGAAGGCTGATCTGGTGATTACACTGGAAGGCCCTCAGGCAGGAATCAAGGTACTGAAGCAGGCGATCCGCAAACAACCGGACAATCTGCGCCTGCAGTTAGCACTGGCACGAACCCTGGTAAAAGATGGTGATATCGATCAGGCACAGAAAGTCTTTGCCAACATGGCAGACAATCATCCGGAGAACGGACAACTGACTCTGTCACTGGCGTTAATTCTGATGGAAAACGGCCTGCCGGATCAGGCACGTCAGGAGCTGAACAAGCTGCTGGAAAAAGGCTTTGAAGAAGATGCCGCGCACTATTATCTCGGTCGTCTTGAGGAGCAGGAAGGTGATACCCAATCCGCCATCGATCACTATCGCATGGTTAAAGGTGGTAAAGACTTTCTGCAGGCTCAGGCACGTGCGGCTCGTTTGCTGATCGCAAATGGTGATATCGATGAAGCCCGCGCACATCTGGCCACCTTGCGCCTGACACTGCCGGAATATCGCGTGCGTCTGTATCTGCTGGAAAGTGAGCTTTTGCAATCACTGGATCGTACTGACGAAGCGTACCAGCTGCTGACAGAAGCGATCAGCTCAGAAGGTCCGGATTACGAGTTACTCTACAGTCGCGCCATGATCTCCCTGCAACAGAAGGACATTGATGCCATGGAGCGTGATCTTCGGGAGATTCTGGAGAACGAACCCAACAATGCCATGGTGCTGAATACGCTGGGCTACACCCTGACCGAATACACAGATCGCTACTCAGAAGCCCTGTTGCTGATCCGTAAAGCGGCGGCGCTTAAACCCGGTGATCCCGCGATTACTGACAGCCTTGGCTGGGTTTACTACAAACTGGGTCAGCTGAATGAAGCGATTCTTTTTCTGCAGCAAGCCTACAACCAGCTGCAGGATCCGGAAGTAGCCAGCCATCTGATTGAGGTGTACTGGGTGTCTCAGCATCAGGAAGAAGCGATCGCTCTGCTACTGGAATCCCGCCAGCTGTTCCAGGATAACCAACTGCTTAAAGATCTTGAACAGCGCTACCCTGAACTTGTCACCGAAGCTGAAATTCAGGATGCACAGGACAAAAGCCAGGCTGAGCAACTTCCTACCGACCGCGCCAATACAGACAGCCAGACTAATACTGCCGATCCGGCGGAAACCGCTGACTCCCGTAACGAATAATTAAACAACCTCATTATGAAGAGCTTTATGCTAAGCCCAGTAAACGTGCCATCACGCCTTTTATCCAAACGCCACCTGCTAACCACTTTCGTTCTGGCTATGCTGCTGGGGCTTGCTGGCTGCACCACCACAGACAAGCTGCAACAGGCTTCCTCACCTTTTATGGATGAGCATACCCGTAACCTGTCGCAACTGACCCACTGGCAAATTGCCGGAAAAATCCGCCTGAAAACCGCCGAAAGTTCCGACAGCGCTAATATCCAATGGCTACAGAGAGGGGATAGTTACACTCTGACGTTAAGCGGCCCTTTTGGCCAGACCGGTGCAATGCTGGAAGGTACGCCTTATCAGGTTGTACTGACGATTCCTGATGAAGGCAGCTTCGCAGATCGTTCACCGGAAAGCCTGCTATATAATCACTTTGGCTGGGATCTGCCACTAAGCAGCCTTTTCTACTGGGTTCGCACCTTGCCCGCCCCCGGATCTGATTATCAATCTGAACTGAATAACGAACAGCAGGTAGCCCGCCTGAAACAGGATGGCTGGGATATTCGCTATGATCGCTATCGCACTGTTAACAACTCTGACTCCGCTGCGCCTAAACTTCCCGGCCGAATGAAGATCGCTAAGGGAAAGCTGGAGCTGACCTTTATCATTAACCAGTGGTCACTGCCGGAACATCAGATCTCTTTACTGAAATAGCGACTCCCCCTATTAAAGCCAGCCCCAGCAATCACTAGCTATAAGCAGGAGTTTTTTAATAAGCTCCTGCTCACCGAGCCTGTTTCCCTAATCTCAGCATCCGCTATAATCGCTCCCCATTATTTTCAGCGCTGCTAATCTGCTCCAGCCTTAATCTGCAGCCTGCCACCGACAACTGAAAAGCGGTTATCTGAACAATGCTGACTCTGCCTGCTCCTGCCAAACTGAACCTTATGCTTCATATTATTGGTCGTCGTGACGATGGCTATCACCTGCTTCAGACTCAGTTTCAGTTTCTTGATTTCTGCGATCAGCTGACATTCAGCCCGGGCGATAAGAGTTCATCAGATCCTGTGATCGTCTTAACCCCCGAGATTCCAGGCGTTGCCAATGAAGATAATCTGATTGTTAAAGCAGGCCTTCGCCTGATCAGCTACTGTCGAGAAAAAGGCAACACCACACCGCTAAACGATGTAACCATCGAACTGGATAAAAAAATCCCTATGGGTGGCGGTTTAGGAGGCGGCAGCTCAGATGCATCTACGGCGCTTATCGGCCTGAATCACCTCTGGCAGTTAGGCTGCTCAATTGATGAACTGGCTGAAATAGGTTTGGCTCTTGGTGCCGATGTACCTGTTTTTGTCCGTGGCTTTGCCGCCTGGGCAGAAGGTGTCGGTGAAAAACTAAGCCCTATTGAGCCGAAAGAGCTGTGTTATGTGGTGATTTGCCCCGATTGTCATATCTCCACTCAGGAAATTTTTTGTCATCCCGAATTGACAAGAGATACCGAAATCATGACAATTACGCGCGCACTTGATCAGGGCGGCCATAACGACTGTGAACCGATCGCTAAAGCAGCTTATAAAGAGGTTGCGGAAGCACTCGATTGGCTCAGTCAGCATGGCAAATCACAGATGACCGGCACCGGTGCCTGCGTTTTCGCAGGATTTAACGATAAAGAAACAGCTGATGCTGTTTTGGCAGCGTTACCGGAGCACTGGCAGGGCTTTGTAGCCTGGGGAAAAAACAGATCCCCGCTGCATTCAACTCTCGCCATCTAATCGGTATAAAGTTGGGGTATCGCCAAGCGGTAAGGCACTGGATTCTGATTCCAGCATCCCCAGGTTCGAATCCTGGTACCCCAGCCATTTCTGTTTTCTGGTATGACAGTCATAAGAACTGCAGACCCGGCCCGCATTTACTCCCGTCAGACTGAATCCAAAGGTAGTTACACGTGTCAAAATTAATGGTGTTCACGGGGAATGCAAACCCCCAGTTAGCCAGCAAAGTTGTTGATTGTTTAGACATTCGTCTGGGCGATGCCACGGTTGGTCAATTCAGTGACGGCGAGATGGCTGTTGAAATCAACGAGAACGTTCGTGGTAAAGACGTTTTTGTTATTCAGTCTACTTGTGTACCTACCAACGATAACCTGATGGAACTGATCCTGATGGTTGATGCACTGCGTCGTGCATCTGCACAGCGTATCACCGCTGTTATTCCTTACTACGGCTATGCCCGTCAGGATCGCCGCGTTCGCTCAGCTCGTGTACCTATCAGCGCTAAAGTTGTTGCTGACATGATCGTAGCTGTTGGTGTTGACCGCGTTCTGACTGTTGACCTGCACGCTGACCAGATTCAGGGCTTCTTCGATGTTCCTGTAGACAACGTGTACGGCTCCCCAATTCTGCTGGACGATATCGAGCGCCAGAACTACGAAGATCTGGTTGTTGTATCTCCTGACGTTGGCGGTGTTGTTCGTGCCCGCGCTATCGCGAAGCAACTGAATGATGCGGATCTGGCGATCATCGACAAACGTCGTCCACAAGCAAACGAAGCTCAGGTTATGCACATCATCGGTGACGTTCAGGATCGTACCTGCGTACTGGTTGATGACATGGTTGATACTGCAGGTACTCTGTGCAAAGCCGCAGAAGCCCTGAAATCCCATGGTGCTAAGCGTGTTGTTGCTTACGCAACTCACCCGGTTCTGTCTGGCCCGGCTATCGACAATATCCGTAATTCTGTTCTGGATGAGCTGATCATCACAGACACCATTCCTCTGACTGACGCAGCTCAGAAGTGCGGTAAGATCCGCCAACTGACGCTTTCCGGTCTTCTGGCTGAAGCGGTTCGCCGTGTCAGCAACGAGGAATCCATCAGCGCCATGTTTCGCTAATTAACCCAAGGCTAATTGCTGAACATCTTTGCTGAACGATTTTCAAAACAGGTATCTGTTTGAAAAATGCTGCAGGTTTCTGGTCGCGGTAACCTGCGCTGACTTTATATAAATTGAGGAAATAAACATGTCTGATTTCGTATTGAATGCTGTAGTTCGCAGCGACAAGGGGAAAGGTGCGAGCCGCCGCCTGCGTCGTCTGGAAGGTACTACTCCTGCGATCGTTTACGGTCTGGGTAAAGAGCCTGTAGCAATTACAGTTGAGCAACGTGAGCTGTTCAAAAAGCTGGAAAACGAAGCTTTCTTCACTCACATCCTGGAACTGAACATTGAAGGCGGTGATAACGAGCAAGTTATCCTGAAAGACCTGCAACGTCACCCGTACAAAGAAGTTATCCTGCACGCTGACTTCCTGCGTGTAAGCGAAGACTGCAAAGTGACTGTTCACGTTCCTGTTCACTTCCTGAACGAAGCTGACTGTAAAGGTGTTAAAACCCAGGGCGGCGTGATTCAGCACCAGAAAGCTGAAGTTGAAGTACGCGCACTGCCTAGCCAGCTGCCAGCTGCTATCAACGTAGACATGTCTAAAGTTGAAAAAGGCCAGACTGTTCACCTGTCTGACCTGAAACTGCCAGCAGGTGCAGAAATCGTTGAGCTGACCAAAGGTGCAGATCACGATGCAGCTGTTGTAACTGTTGCCGCTCCTAAAGGTGCTGCTGCAGAAGCAGAGGAAGCTGGCGAGGAGTAATCCACGCTGACTTTCTGAACGAGGTTTCGGTATGAGTGAAGGTATTCAGCTAATCGTTGGTCTGGGCAATCCCGGAGCAGAGTATGAGCAGACCCGTCACAATGCCGGAGCCTGGTTTGTCGAGGCGCTGGCGAAACACTGCGGTGCTAGCCTGCGTCCCGAAAAGAAATACCATGGGCTCTATGCCAAGGCCCGCTTTGAAGGTAAAGGCCTTCATCTGTTGATTCCCACCACCTTCATGAACCGTAGCGGTCAGTCTACGATTGCTGTTGCCGGTTTCTTCAAAATCCCCCCTGCTGCGATTCTGGTCGCACACGATGAGCTGGATATTCCTCCGGGTACAGCACGCTTTAAACAGGGCGGAGGTCACGGCGGCCATAATGGTCTGCGGGACATCATCAGCAAACTTGGTAATGAAAAAGGTTTCAACCGTTTACGGCTTGGAATCGGCCATCCGGGCAGTAGCGATAAGGTTACCGGATATGTGCTGGGTCGGGCACCTAAGTCAGAGCAACACGCTATTGATGACTGTATCGATGAAGCCATAAGAGCCTTACCCGATGCAGTGAAAGGCCAATGGCCCGCTGCTATGAACCGCCTGCACAGCTTCAAATCCGCCTGATCACATCTCCCCCTGCCGGTTTCTTACCGGACTCTGTCTGCCATTATTTGAGCAGGCAAACGCGCCGGTTCAACCACGCATATCAGGATCATCATCATGGGTTTTAACTGCGGTATTGTCGGCCTACCAAACGTAGGTAAATCGACGCTGTTTAATGCTTTGACCAAATCCGGCATCGATGCCGAGAACTTCCCTTTCTGCACCATCGAGCCCAACACTGGTATCGTGCCTATGCCCGATCCCCGTCTTGATGCGCTGGCTGAAATCGTAAACCCAGAGCGTGTTCTGCCAACGACTATGGAGTTTGTAGATATCGCAGGCTTGGTAGAAGGCGCTTCCAAAGGTGAAGGCTTGGGTAACAAATTCCTGGCTAACATCCGCGAAACTGACGCTATCGCTCACGTTGTTCGCTGCTTTGACAACGAAAATGTAATCCACGTTGCTAACCGTGTTGATCCGGCTCAGGACATCGAGATCATCAACATGGAACTGGCTCTTGCAGATATGGACTCTGTGGATAAAGCGATCCACCGTCTGACTAAGATTGCCAAAGGCGGTGACAAAGAAGCTCAGACCCAAAAAGCCCTGCTGGAAAAAATTCAGCCGCACCTGGCTGAAGGTAAGCCGCTGCGTAGCTTTGGCCTGAACGATGATGAGAAAAAACTGCTGCGTTCGTACAACTTCCTGACCGTTAAACCAACCATGTACATCGCGAATGTTGATGAAGACGGCTTCGAAGACAACCCGTATCTGGATGTGGTTAAAGACATCGCTGCAGAAGAAGGCGCAATCGTCGTTCCGGTTTGTAACAAACTGGAAGCAGAAATCGCTGAGCTGGATGATGAAGAACGCGATATGTTCCTGGCTGATCTGGGCATGGAAGAAGCGGGTCTGGATCGTGTAATCCGTGCCGGTTATGGCCTGCTGGGTCTGCAGACCTACTTCACCGCAGGTGTTAAAGAGGTTCGCGCCTGGACCGTTAAAATCGGCGCGACCGCTCCTGAAGGCGCTGGCGTTATCCACACCGACTTCCAACGCGGCTTTATTCGCGCAGAAGTTGTTGGTTACGATGACTTCATCGAATTCAAAGGTGAACAGGGTGCTAAAGAAGCCGGCAAATGGCGTCTTGAAGGTAAAGACTACATCCTGAAAGATGGCGATGTGGTGCATTTCCGCTTCAATGTTTAATAATTGAAACGGTAACGCGAAAAACAAGCAAATTATTGCTTGCAGCGGGAGTGATTTACAGTATAATCTGCTCCCGCAAATGGCTATGTAGCTCAGTTGGTTAGAGCACAGCACTCATAATGCTGGGGTCGCAGGTTCAAGTCCCGCCATAGCCACCATATTTTAAAAAGCCGCTTCATCTGAAGCGGCTTTTTTCTTTACTGCAAAAGCTATCTTGTTGTTTTTTCTGAATTTATTTTAATTTCAGCTTGACACAACACAGCGAAGTAAAGATAATTTGCGCCACTTGCTGACGAACCGAAAGGTTCAATCAAGTTTGGCTATGTAGCTCAGTTGGTTAGAGCACAGCACTCATAATGCTGGGGTCGCAGGTTCAAGTCCCGCCATAGCCACCATATTCTGAAAAGCCGCTTCTAATGAAGCGGCTTTTTTTATGCCTGCAATTCCTTATCTGTAATCCGCGCCCTTTTCTTTCAAACGATCAGAAAACTACCTCTCTGCATTCATCTGCGCACCTGAAGAAGAGACTGACCTGAAAAGGAAATGGCATCCCGATACCGCATTATGCCGTGTTGTATAGTATGCTCAGAAAAAACAATCACATGATAAAGACCCGTCTGCCATGGACTCGCTAAAAAAAGCTCTTGCGCCCTTGATTCGACCTCTGGGTAGTCTCGCCATCCTTGCTGTCTTTCTGCTTCACTCAATTGGCTACTGGAATATCGGTTTGTTCAACCGACTGGAACAGATCGCCTACGATATTCGCATCAATATGACACTCCCCAAAGAGGGTGACCCACAGATTCTGATTATCGATATCGATGAGGACAGCCTGCGGGAGATCGGTCAATTCCCCTGGCCAAGGGAGTATGTTGCCGAACTGCTCTATGTTCTGTTTGGCGAATACGGCATCAGCGCACTGGGCTTCGATATTGTTTTTCCTGAACCCGATCGACGTGGCGCAATGGAGGTTCTCCAGCGATTAATGGAAGAGCAACCAGAACTGACACCAACGATCTCCCCCTTACTGGAGTCAATGGACGGTGACCGGCAGTTGGCAGAAATTCTCAGCCAGACTCCCGCCATTCTTGGGTTTTATCTGGATCGCGAGTCGGAGGAGGCAACGCCCTCAGTAGGCGTATTGCCTGAACCACTACCTATCAATAGCCCTCTTCCGCCAACACTGCTACCGATACCCAAAGCTGAGCGCTTTTCCGGTAATCAACCTATTCACCAGGCCAATGCCCTGTCGGCAGGATTTTTTGATAACCCCCTCGTTGATCAGGACGGGGTATTCCGCCGTGTGCCTATGATTCAGGAGTACAAAGGTAACTATTACCAGTCTCTGTCACTGGGCGTTGTCCGAAGCGTGCTGGGAATGCCGCCGGTAGAATTTATTATGAGTGGGGATGAGACGAACCCCATTCTGGAAGCACTCGATGTTGGTGGTTTCCGCATTCCTGTGGATAACCAAACCGGCGCGCTCGTGCCCTACTACGGCGGTCGGGGAACTTTTGAGTACATCTCTGTCATCGATGTCTTTAAACAAACGGTGCCAAAAGAAAAGCTTCAGGGGGCTATCGTCCTCCTTGGCGCAAGTGCTCCGGGCCTCCTGGACCTGCGAACCACGCCAGTCCAGAGTGTTTATCCCGGGGTAGAAGTACACGCGAACCTGATTGCAGGTATTCTCCACCAGTCCTTTAAACACCAGCCCACCTACACCATTGGTGGTGAAATTCTGGTACTAACCATTCTGGGACTATTATTGACGTTCGCCCTGCCGAAACTCAACCCACTTCCGATTCTGATCGGCTCATCTCTGATCTTTACCGGTATCTGGTATGGCAACCTGCTACTTTGGACAGATTATAAGTGGGTATTCCCACTGGCAACGCCTGTCCTGCTCAGCGCTCTGATTATCGCCTACCAACTGGCTTATGGTTATCTTGTTGAGTCCAGAGGTAAACGCCAACTGACCCGCCTGTTCGGACAATATGTACCGCCGGAGCTGGTTGATGAGATGAATGATGATCCTGGCAGCATCTCTCTGGAGGGTGAAAGCCGGGAAATGACCGTGCTCTTTTCTGATGTTCGTGGCTTCACAACAATTTCAGAAGGACTCAACCCTGAAGAGCTGACCCGCCTGATGAACGCCTTCCTGACGCCGATGACAGGTGTGATTCATGAATACCGGGGCACCATCGACAAGTATATGGGAGATGCCATCATGGCCTTCTGGGGAGCTCCCCTGAAAGATCCTATGCATGCCAAACACGGGGTTGAAGCAGGTCTTCGAATGATTCAGATCATGAAGGAGCTGGGACCAGAGTTTAAGAAACGCGGCTGGCCCGAATTAAAGATCGGCGTAGGTCTGAATACCGGCCCGATGAACGTCGGCAACATGGGATCTGAATTCCGTATGGCTTACACCGTTCTGGGTGATGCCGTTAACCTTGGCTCTCGACTGGAAGGACTCACGAAACAATATGGTGTGGATCTCATGGTCAGTGAGACCACAGCAGCGGCTGCTGACGACTATCTCTACCGTGAGCTTGATCTTGTTAAAGTGAAAGGTAAACACGAGCCTGTGGCTATTTTTGAGCCGATTGCGCTGAAGGAAGAGGTTGAAGCAGAAACCAAACAACTGCTGGAGCGCTACAGTCAGGCACTAACACACTTCCGACAACAGGAGTGGGGCTACGCAGAGCGTATCTTTAAAGAGCTGTTAGCAGCGGATTCTCGCATGATTTACGAAGTATATCTGGAGCGCATCGAACTCTACCGCGAGAACCCTCCCGGCGCAGACTGGGATGGCGTTTTTACCCACACAAGTAAATAGCCCTGCAAGACTAAGCGACAGAAACGAAAAAGCCGGAGTAATTTCTCCGGCTTTTTGTTGTTTCAGGATCACCCTATTCACTTAATCGAACAATGCGACGATGTACCCCCGCCTCTTTAGCGAGCTTGTTCCAACAAAGAGGTTCCACTGATATCACCTGCAGCAGTATTCAGTTCATACAGGCTCATAATCCCTTCCGCATCGGCTCCAACAAACTGCCCCTGAATATTACCCGTGCCGGTGGTCGCTCCGGATACATCCAAACTGACACCGGAACCGGTAAAGCTGTCTAAATGCCCGGAACCTGATGCAGAAAGCACACCACCCAGTGTTTCGGAAGATACCTGCATCGAAACATTCATAGAGTCATTATCAAAATCAACACCGATCGTCATTGAATCAAGACTAGCCAAACTTACTGTGCCATCCGATGCGATCATTGTCGGCGTTGTTCCATCAATCAGACTGTAACTGACAGTACCTGTTTTGGCTGCCAGCACATCAGATGATGTCAGATTAGATGCTAACATATAGTGAAGCTGCTGCAGGTTCTCTGTTGTGCCCTCATAGTCTGCTGCCTGAAGACTTCCCCAGCGCCCCCAGTTAACCTCTGAACCATCTGACAGTGTTGTGGATCCGGACTCGACCAATGCAAGCTGATCATTGGTCAAAGTGATCCAGGAGCTTCCGGTTTCAAAAGACTGTAAAGCGCCATTTGAATTAATATACAACTCTTCAGTGATTGAAGAAGTGGTCTGCGAGGTTATTGCAAACAGGTCAGTTCCCTGTGAACCAGCATCACCCCATTGAGTGGAGATCAGGCCGAAAGTGGTGGCATTGTTCTGCTCTGCTGCAGTATCGAAAACAATTAAATCAGAATCAAAAGCCGCAACCCCTTCAATGTAATCGCTGGATCTCCCTTTGCCACCGCTCAGTTTAAAACTCCCTCCCAGAAGCTGGCCTTCATCTCCTCCCCACATCAAATCCCAAAGACCAGCAACGTCTGCATTGGATTGATCAGAATAAATCACTGAACCTGACAAATTGAGGTTGGAAAGGTCTGATAAATTTCCGCTACCCAACGCACTCCACTCTGCAGCCTCTGATACTGCGCTCAATGTTGTAGAGAAACCGCCACTGCTGAAGTTAACACTCATGGTGGACTCACTTAAATCGTATGCAGAACTTCCTGAGGCATCGATCGCATAACCACCAGCAAAAGAGAACTCAGCGACCTGATTGACAAAAGCCTGGGAGGTCAAATCAGGTGTATTGAGGCTATCTACAAAAAAGTAGAACAGATTGCCTTCAATGTTGCTGTTGTTATGAGTAAAACTTGTCCAATAACCCCAGCCATACGTGTTGTGATCATCTGTTTTAGTGGTTTGAGTGATCTCACTGGTAGCAATCAGAAGTTCACTGCTATTCGAGTTCTTATCTTCAATTCGGTAAACCTTCCCATCCAACATCTGCAAAGACACATCTTTATTACTCTCAGATGTAATATTAAATTTTCTGCGTAATGATGGAGTAGCAACAGCTACACGATATTCACCTGCTGCCTGCTCAGGAGTTGGTTCCGGCTCTGGAGTTGGCTCTGGCTCAGGCGTTGGCTCTGGCTCAGGCGTTGGCTCAGGCTCAGGAGTTGGTTCCGGCTCAGGAGTTGGTTCCGGCTCAGGAGTTGGCTCTGG
>NZ_MTBA01000005.1 GCF_002150805.1 Oceanospirillum sanctuarii | reverse complement strand
TTCAGGCGTGGCAGGGCGAACATCAGCTCTGGCAGCGTCAGGTTCGGCCAATCAATGTTCAGATCCGGGAAAGCGGCACTCAGCTCTGGCAAGTTCAACGTTGGCCAAGGCAGATCCAGTCCCGGGAAGTCAATATTCAGACCCGGTAGATTGAGCTGATCCAGAGCAAAAATGAACTCTGGCAGCGTCCACTCCGGGAAGCCTACTTCCGGCCAGGCTGGGAATGCGGTATTGAAATCCGGCCAGGAAAGACTGATCTCCGGGAAGGAGATATCCATACCCGGTAACTGCAGCATTTTAATGCTCAACAGCAGATCCGGAAGCTTCATATCCGCCCAATCAAAGTCCAGATCCGGTAGATCCAGATCCGGTAGAGCCAGCTTAATCGCATCCAGATTGAAGTCTGACCAGGCAACATCAGGCCAAGGCAGATCCAGCGTTGCCAGATGAAGGTTAAGCTCATCCCAGCCCATCGTCGGCCAATCCGGGCTAAGTCCTTCAATATTGAAGTCAAATTTCAGGCCAGGCAGGTTAAGACGCGGCAGCGCAAACATCAGCTGCGGGAAACTCAGACTTGGCCAGTCAAGATTCAGGTCAGGATAAGCCAGATTCAGCTCAGCCAACGACAAGTAAGGCCAGCCCAGATCCACATCCGGGAAGCTGATATTCATCTCTGGCAGCCCCAGTTCCGGCAATGCAAAACCCAGCTCCGGAAGGGATAGATTCGGCAGATCCACATTAGGCAGCAGACTGCTGATATCCAGGTCTGGCAGATTCAGGCTTGGCATACCCGGCAAACTCATATCCACATAAGGGAACGCCGCCAGAGAAAGATCAATCGTCGGAAGATTCAGGGACAGATTAAGATTTGGGTCAAGATCAAACAGGTTAAAATTGAACGGCAGATTAACTGGTAACAGACTCAGATCAGCCACTAACGGTGTTACGCCATCGGTCTCTGTCAAAGCAACAGATCCCACCGTCATCAAGCCTGCTGCGCCATACTCACCTGCAATATTAGCGATTAAACCCGCACCTTGCAGACCGGAGAAGGTCACCATGGCGCCACCGGACTTCTCACCTTCAGCGGACACATCGCCACCCACAGCCAGTGATGTTTCGCCATTCAGGACAGACATCAGCAGCACATCCTGAGCCGCCTCACCCTCAACCAGCTCCATCTGTGTTTTAGTAAAGCCAAACTGACCGGATAGGTTGTAAGCCAGAGCCTCAACAGACAGGCCAAGATCAAGATCCGCGTTTACAGCAAAGAAGTCATGGTAACGGTCTTCAGAATAATCGAAATACAGAGAACCCAGTGTCTCTGTCACTGCCTGACCTCGGGTATTAAAGCCAACGTTAACAGAGTTAACTTTATTAATGGCCAGACCCGGCAATGCAGAACCATCGAGCTGAGTCAGGGCTAGGTCACCTGCACGGAGTACGCCCGCAACACCAAACTCATCCAGCAGGAAGCCGCCCGCGATGTCGTTCATAGACAGAGACAGACCTGTGCCGTCGGCACCGACGTTCAGATCCAGCGCGCCATTTTCAACCTCAAAGCGAACAGAATCTGCAGCCCCATCAACAACAAGATCTACATCCGCAGTTAAAGCTTGCCCGCTAAGATCAAGCTCACCTTTGCCCGAAATTTGAAAACGATCCCCACTAACACCATCAGAGAAGTGAAAATCACCATTGCTGATAGGGTTGAGACTCAGATTCAGTGTTTGATCATTATTAGTACCGAGGGTCTTGGCAAAATCAAAGCTGATATCTGTTGCGGAAAAATTGAAAGAATCAGATAGCCCGCTGGATGCTCCTGCAGCCGCCCCTTTTGCAAACAACCATGCGTGGTCATCATCGGATTTATCTGTCGTGATATAGCTCAGAGCCAGATCAAAATCATTCAGAGAAAGTGATAAATTGCCCGGCACATCAACTGTTGCACTGGCATTATCAACGTACAGATTCCAAACTGAGTAATCGGTCAGAACACCGCCAGCATCAGTCAATGAATAATTCAGATCATAGGTTACCTGAACATCACCCGTCAGATTTATACCTGAGAAACTTAGATCACCAGTGAAGCTATATCCTACAGTCGAACCAAAATAATCTACGTTAAGAAACTGTCCGAATTGATCCCTCTGTTCAGAGCCAAAAACATCTCCGATAAAATTAAAACTCTCATCAATTGATCGAGTGATAAGTTTTAGTTCGCCCGCGTTTTGCTCTAAATCAAAATAAAGGTCAGTACCTTCAATTGCTAAACCACTAATAGAATCAAATGCACCCGATGAAGATCCAAAGGTCATAATAGTAAAGACATCACCTTCACTCGGCACATAACCATTCAAAAGATTAATTTTTAGAGCACCGCCAAATTCAACATTATTAATAACATTTATTTGATCATACTCAGTTCCAGCTTCAGTCCCCTCCAACTCAATAAGGACCTCTGCCTCATCTATAGTGCTAAAACTGTCATATGTAACTAAACCAGGAGAATATCCCGGACTGAGCGTTCCCTCATTAATCAGATTGAGCTGTACATTGCCACTGCCACCCAGAATTTCACCCGCTCTGATAATCAGGTCTCCACCAACCTGGTAATCGCTTGATGCGATATTGGCCATATCAAAAGCTACATCATCCACCACGAAGTCTGAGTCAGCCTCAGGCCTGTCATACGCCGAAACCTGCTGATTGAGCTGATTTAGCTGTTGAAAGTCATCCAGAGTGTAGCGCTCATGAAAGGCATTCAAATTATCCTTATCATCCAAGAGGTTTGCAGAAGCCACCTGCACACCTGCAAAAACAGGATCTGCAGAAAGCAGAATCCTCGGCTCCAAAGACTCAACTTTGAATGCGTTACGGATTAGTTCAGACAATTTACGACGCTTGAAAAACATGTAGCAATCCTTTCAGAAGCAGCTCAGGGTGGACAGAGCAGTGGCAATATACATATTTGGTAAATATATCAAAAACGACCTATCGTTTACCATCTGTTACAGTTGCTTTCCAAAGTTAATTTTCTGAAAATGACGTATACAAACTAATACAGAATCAAAGCGATAGCCCTATTAATGCGGGATACATACTCAAACCAATGTAACCCAATGTCAGCAATACAATTCTGACAAAAACAAACACGGAACTATTTGCTTTTTTCGTACTACATTTCTCTGGAGCTAACCCGAATGCAACAAACAAAACTTTATCTTTTACTCATACTTACAGCTACAGGCTTACAGGGCTGCTCCAACACCTCTCCTCAAGACATAGTTCCTGAAAGCCTCACTGTGACGGCTGAGCCTGCCACCCAAAAACCTTCAGTGCCTTTCGAAACAGAGTATCAGCAGATGAGAAGCCGATACTCTGAACTACAACAATCACCTGAAAATAACATTACTCTGAACAACCCTAAAAAAACTAATATAGAAAACCTGCCTTTAGTAATTGAGGATAGAGTCTCTCCTCAATTCTTCTTCAAGCCAGGGCAATATATGATCCCTGATGACAAAACCAGATTTGAGCTAGAAAACTGGATAAAAGACAATCTGGCTGATTTGAAAAACCAGATACAAGACCATGAAAATAAATATGGAACCAAATACCAAATCAACACCCTGATTATCGGCTCATCAAATGGTGTCGCCACAAGACCAGGAGGTGTTCCATATAAAGGTGAACTAGGTGATATTTCAATAGCAGCTAATAAAACAGCCAGAGGTAAAGAGTCAATCAATATCCAGTCTGGCGGAACTGTGACCAATGCTGAACTATCAGCAATTCGCGCGTACTCTGTAGCAGATAAATTTTCAAGTCATCTATCTGATACAAATACATCCTTTGATATAAGAACAATTAATAAGAAAGGGGGCGAGCACAGGTATTCTCAAATTGTTCTTTCGATATCTCAATTAAGATAGTTCACTAATTACTAATTAAAAACGTAATCACAACAAAACACTTCGCCTTTAACAACTTAAATTTCTGTTATTAAAGGCGATTCCCCCAAACACATATTTCCCGTTATCCTTAGCACCCTGTTTTTCACGCTTTGCTACCGGTGCTTTACCCATGACATCCCCTGCTTCATCCGCTAACAGCTCCTCGACCAACCCTAACGATCTGCCGATTCTGGCGCAGGTGCCGGAGCTGGTATCTCAGCTGCAATCTCAGGAGCTGGCGTTGCTGTCGGCGGAGCCGGGTGCCGGTAAGACCACACGTTTGCCCATCGCGCTGATGCAGCACCCTGCATTCCAAAACGGAAAGATCATTATGACCGCGCCCCGTCGGGTGGCAGCGCAGGCGGCGGCCTCCTATATGGCGGGACTGATCGGGGAATCCGTGGGTGACAGCATCGGTTATCGGGTGAAGGGCGATCATAAGGTGAGCCGCAATACCCGTCTGGAACTGGTGACTTCCGGTGTGCTGCTGCGCATGTTGCAGAACGATCCGACGCTGGAGGGTGTGAGCCTTGTGATTCTGGATGAGTTTCACGAGCGTACCGTGGACAGCGATCTGATTCTGGCGCTGTGCCGTCAGATGAATCTGCTCTATCGTGATGATGATCCGGCGGGGCTGCTGGTGATGTCGGCAACCCTGGCTCAGGAGGCGCTAGAAGCAACGCTGCAGGTGCCGATCCTCTTCTGCGAAGGTCGCACCTACCCGCTGGAACACCATTACAACCGTACCAGTGTGCCGGTCTCCGAGCGGGTGCAGGCAACCATAGACACCTGTTTAGAGGTTATCGATACACAAGACGGCGACATCCTCTGTTTTCTGCCCGGTGTTGGTGAAATTAACAGAGTAGCGGAAGCCCTTTCTGCCCGCTGTCAGCAAACCAATATCGACCTGCGCCAGCTGCACGGTCAGCAGAAACTTGCGGAACAGCAGGCGGCGCTGGCACCGGCGCAAAACGGCCTGCGTCGCTGCATTCTCGCTACCGCCATTGCGGAAACCAGTCTGACCATTGATGGCATCACCTTAGTGGTGGATTCCGGCCTTGCCCGTGAGGCGCGTTTTGATAAAGAAGCCGGTGTGGTGCGCCTGCATACCCGATCCGTCACCCGTGCCGAGGCAAAACAGCGCGCCGGTCGTGCCGGTCGTACTCAGGCGGGTACGGTGTTCCGCTGCTGGAGCGAAGATCAGCAGGGTGCACTCTCTGCCCAGCCGGAACCTGAGATCAACCGGCAGGATCTGTCGGAACTGGCGCTGCAGCTGATTCAGTGGGGCTCAGATGATCCCCAGGAGTTCGATTGGGTGACACCGCCACCGAAAGCGCGCTGGCAAAGCGCCCTCGCCCGTCTGCAGCAGCTGAAGCTGGTCGATAAAGCTCAGGGCAGCAGCAGTCTGCAGCTGACAGAATGGGGCCAGGCCTCCCGACAACTGGTGCTTTCTGCCCATCTGGGACGGGGCTGGCTCAGCCTGTTAAAAGCGGCGGATCACGCAGCACAACAACTGAATGCTGATCAGCTGGCCGCCTGTGCCTTTATCTTCAGTTTGTTACAGGAAGGCGCGCACCTGCCGGAAAATGAGCTGCTGGCCGCCTGCGAGCAACTGATTCAGTCCCGCGATACCGGCCATAAAGCCCTGTGTAAACGCATCGAACAGGGTGCGCTTCGTCTGCTGAAAGAGAGCCAGCAACTGATTCAAAACGATCAAAGCGATGCCGCAAATCCGAATCCAAACATAGACACTGTATATAAAAACAGTAAAGACTTACTATCGCTGTTAAGTGCAGCCCACAAGCCTGCCACCAGCCTGATAACTCAGCTGCAGAATGCCGCCTTTATCGACCTGATGATTGAAGGGTTGTGTCATACTTATCCTGACAAGGTGGGTTTAAAGCAGAGCTCTGCTAATACCCCTTCCGGCGATGCAGGTATCTACAAACTGAGTAATGGCCGACAGGCGCAGCTGAAAAGCCATCAGCAGCCGGAATTTGTGATCGCCCTGCACGCCCGCTCTTTCAGCCAGGACAGTCGGGAAACCCTGACCCTATGGCTGGTACTGGATAAAAAAACAGTGACTACTCACTTAGCAGATCAGATTGAGCAAAAGCCTTTCTGTCACTGGCAGGCTGACCGCCTGATTAACAGCGTACAAACCCGACTTGGGCAGCTGGTGTTGGATGAAAAACAGGGTGAGAAACCGGATCAGGACGCACTGAATCAGGCGGGTATTCTGCGGGTTCAACAACAAGGGGTTGATGCCCTGCCCTGGCAGGAAAATGATATCGCCCTGCGCCAACGCATAGAGTTTTTGCGCCTGAATGGTACGAATCAGAATGACGAGGAGCAGTGGCCGGATCTGTCTGATCAGGGTTTGCTCGCTTCAGTGGAAGAATGGCTGGTGCCGTTTCTGAGCGGCGTAAACAATCAGCGTCAGTGGCAACAGTTGCCGGTCAGCGAGATGCTGAAAAGCCTGCTTAGCTGGCCGCAACAGCAGGCTCTGGACAGTTTGGCACCGGCGGCACTTAAAGTAGCCTCTGGGCGCACAGTGAAGATCGATTACAGCCAGAATCCGCCCACCGTCAGCACCAAACTGCAGGAGATGTTCGGCACGGAAAATGTCCCGGCTATCGCAGGAGTTCCCGTCAGTATTCATCTGCTCTCCCCTGCGGGGCGGCCGTTAGCAGTAACGTCCAACCTCGCCACCTTCTGGCGGGAAGTTTATCCGGAAGTACGTAAGGAGATGCGAGGTCGCTACCCGAAACATCCCTGGCCGGAAGACCCGTTAACTGCAGAAGCAACTCATAAGACCAAACGAGCGTTGGGGCATTGAAGCAACAGTAAAGGCTCGTTCCCATGCTCCGCGTGGGAATGCATTCCAAGGCATCGTGCTTGCAATACTTCAGATTGAGTTAAAAACGGTGGGTTACCACGCAGAGCGTGGGAACCAGTTGCTGTGTGGTGTATTAAGCCGGGTACAATCGCACGACTCGCTCCTATGCTCCGCGCGGGAGTGTCGAGCCACTACAACTCAATCCCGCTTAAACCCATAAGGCACGTTGCGGCGTTTCACCGGTGTGGATTTGACGATAGAGGTATTGGTATCTGCCAGCGCGGAGACCTGATCGAGAATATCATCCAACTGCGGCATGCTCTGGAAGCAGATACGGGCATAGAAGCAGTCCTCGCCAGTAACTTTGTCACATTCGATAATCTCGGGGATATCCGCGATCAGGGCTTCAAGCTGTTTGAGTTTGCCGGGGTACTGGCGCATACGTACCAGCGCCGTTAGCGGGTAGCCAAGACTTTCCGGATCAAGTTCCAGGGTGTATTTGTTGATCACGCCCAGCTCTTCCATCCGTTTCAGACGTTCGTTAATGCTGGGCGAGGACATATTCACCGCTCGCGCCATCTCTGCGACGGAGATGCGGGCATTGTCATCCAGCAGCGCCAGCAGGCGGCTGTCGATGGCATCCGGAGACCAATTTTCGTTTTTAAGGATTTTCCGCATTTTCTCTCTCTTTTTTAAAGCCCGAAGCTTTCACAGCCTTATTTTTGCCATTAGAGTCTGGCTCAGTGACTATTAATCTATGTCTAATCAAAACGGTTAGCAAAGGATTTAAGAAATGATGCAATCTGATAAAAAAGGCACGCTGGAGATGGTCACCGCAATGGTGCTCTCCGGCACCATAGGTTTTTTTGTGATCGAGTCAGGTCAGTCGTTCTGGAATGTGGTGTTTTTTCGCTGCCTGATCGGCGCGCTATTTCTGGGGGGCTATATCGCTTTAAACGGTCAGTTCCGTCGGGAACAGTTCGATCTGAAAGTGCTGGGATTGATTATCGCAGGCGGTATCACCTTAGTGGGTAACTGGGTGCTGCTGTTTGCCTCCTTCGATCATATCCCCTTCTCTATCGCGACCATCGCTTATCATCTGCAGCCTATTATGCTGGTGATTGCCGGTGCTCTGCTGGCTCGTCAGCTGCCGGGGCTGCATATTCTGTTTTGGCTGGCGGTAGCTTTAGGTGGCTTATGGCTGGTGGTGGGTCTGGATTCAACTCAGCTGACGGCGCTGTTTGACGGCCAGTCCGCCACAGAATCTGTCATGACAGGCCTGCTATTGGCACTGGGCTCGGCCTTGTTGTACACCATCACGACTCTGCTGACCAAGAAAGTCAGCGATATTCCTTCCGGGGTGATCGCCTTTGTACAGGTGCTGTTAGGCGGTGCATTCCTGCTGCCTTTTGTGGAGTTTGGTGATCTGCCGACAGAACTACCTGCCTGGGGTTATCTGGCCTTTCTGGGTCTGATCAATACCGGCTTTATGTATGTGATTATGTACGATGCCTTCCAGCGCCTGAGTACCTCGCTGATTGCGATTCTCTCTTTCATCTATCCTGTGGTCGCGCTGTTTGTGGATTATGCCGCTTTCGATCATGCAATAACGCTGGCTCAGGGAGTGGGTGTGGTGCTGATTCTGCTCGCGGTCTGTGCGGTGAAATTTGACTGGAAACTGCGTTTTAAAGCACAGGTATTAGGAGCTGCCAGCTAAGTTCAATTTCTGCTGTTCGTTTCCTGTTGCTTGAGTTCTGAAAAATAAACCAAGCAAAACAAAACGGCCTCTGTCACTTCACCATGAGTGACAGAGGCCGTTTCAGATCGGTTATTTCAACCTATTCGGCGATTTCGACCCGGTTGCGACCATTGGCCTTCGCCTGATACATAGCTTTGTCCGCTCGCAGGATAATGGAGTGGAAGGTATCTTCAGGACGATACTCCGCGACTCCAAAGCTACAGGTGGCATGACCAACCTCATTTAACACCAGTTCACTGATACTGGATCTCAGCTTATCCGCGACGGTGATTGAATCTTCAAGCGCAGTCGAAGGCAGAATAGCAACAAACTCTTCCCCGCCCCAGCGGGCGAAAATATCGGTAATACGCATCTGCTTGCTGATACAGTGACTGATCTTCTGCAGCACCAGATCACCGGCAGCGTGGCCGTAGGTATCGTTCACCTTTTTGAAGTGATCAACATCGAAAAAGATGATGGAAAACGACTGAGACTTGTAGCGACGCACCCGGTCGATCTCTTTCTGCAGTTCCAGCTCAAACTTGACCCTGTTATAAACACCGGTCAGATGATCCACCACGGACAGCTCTTCAAACTTGGTGGCGCGAACCTTAAGGGCACGATTCATCTCTTTCAGACGGGCATCGTTGTGGCGCACCAGCTCCGACCAACGGGTATAGATACGGGAGATAAGTTCACCCTGAGTAATCTGCCCCACGATCATGCCTTCATGATCTTCCACAATCAGACGCTTAAACTGACGGGCCTGAATAAAATCCAGCGCTTCTTTGATGGAGGCATCGTAGGCAATTGTTTCGATAGGCGAACTCATATAACTGGAAACCGGCAGCTGAAGATCTTTGCCCTCACCAAACAGTCGAACCACCTCTTTGGTGGTGATAATGCCGACGGGCTCCGCCACATCAAAAATCATCACGCAATCATTCAGCATGTGATCCATCAGTCCGATCACATCGATAGCAGCATCAGTCGCCTGAGCACACTTTAAGTGCTGACTATGGATAATCTCACCGATGGAGCGCTTCTCCAGCAGCAGCTGAGGATCAACGCTGGAGATAATTTCAGTGTAAAAAACCACACCGCTCAGACTGTCGTTTTCATCGGTAACACAGAGACATTCGATATCGTGACTGACCTCATCGAGAATATCCGACAGCAGTGCCTCTTCGCTCACCGCAAACAGGCGATCATATTTAATGGTGTTGATCGGCAGGCTAAAATCGATTTTTGCTAAACGCAGCCGGATCAGGTCGTTGGCGGTCAAAAGGCCAAATCGGTGGTACTCGTTGTCTGAGGTAACAATGATATTCCGGTGGTTTTCCTGATACATCAGATCGATTGCACTCTGAATTGAGCACGTATCCGCAATCTTAATGACGTTTTTCTGGGCAATATCTCTGATTTTCAGGTTGTTCAACAGGCTGTCCTTCTCTTACAGGGTCGCTGGATGGTGGGCAGGAGTGTTTCCGGTCGGATAACGCAAAGATCTCCGATAAGGGTTACAATCCATGCCCTTTCAGCGTTTTAACGCTCTTTTTATAGCTTTATTGTACTGCCAATCAACATCCGGAAAGTAGCGCCAGCCGACAGTTTTTATGGCCAAAATAGAATTTGAATATGCCGACAGTCTGAAAAATGATTTTGAGATTAAAGGTGAGTTTTACCGCCTGACTCAGGATGAAGAAAATTCCCTTATCTGCCGCCGGCGGGTGGAAATCAGCCTGAAAGGTGCAACAGGTCATAACACTCAGCCGGATGCCGTTGCCGTACTGATGAATCCCGGCAGTATTCGCTTTGCTGACTCCGTTGAAGAAACCAGTCTTCCTCTGATAACAAATGCTGCTCAGCTGTCGCTGCGCGACACCCATCTGAAGACCCTTAAGCCGGATAATACTCAGTATCAGCTGATGCGCTTAATGCGTCAGATGGGCTGGGCACGACTTCGCCTGATCAACCTGTCTGATCTTTGTGATGCCAATAGTGATTCTTTCGCCCGTCTATATCGTGAGCTGAATGACGATAGCCAAGCTGAAGCTATCCCCCATAGCCTGCTTCACCCAAGCCGGGAAAAGGAACTGAAACGGTTGTTAAAAGCAGATCAGTTGATCCTTGCCTGGGGCAGTAATCCGGTTCAGCAGGCTGATGCAGAAGCATTTCTGAAATTGGTTAAACGGCGCAAACCGGTCGGACTGGCACTGGAATATCCCTGGTACCGCTTTGCCAGCCCCTACCGAAAAGATCAGAAAATGAGCTGGCTGCAGGAGATGGTTACTCTTCTGCAAGCAGACTGTTATTAGAAAGAGCAGGAAACCTCTACTACACAGTTTCGTCCCTGCTCTTTAGCCTGATAGAGGGCACGGTCCGCTTCTCCAGTGATCAGTTCGAAGTCGCAATTGGACTCCTCATCAAGTGAACCATGGATCATGCCGATACTGACCGACGCTTTGACACTGGCGTCAGAGTTCAGATCAAGTTTGATCTCTTCCTCAAGAGAATACCTGATCGCCTCTGCACAGCGATGATAGTCACTTACCGGAAGATTCCAGAGTAAAACGGCAAACTCCTCCCCCCCTAAACGCCCTAATATCGCGTTTGATGGCAGCTTCTCCTGCACCCTGCTCACGAAAGTTGCCAGTACCTTGTCTCCTGCAGCATGGCCACGGGTATCGTTGATCTGCTTAAAGTGATCCAGATCTATCATCATAAAAGCAAAACTGTGAGGCTTCTTCCGGCGTACCTGATCACTGATTGCTTTGTAAAACCCACCCCGGTTTAAGGCTCCGGTGAGACCATCGTGGGATGCCAGATAGGTGAGCTTGTCGATCTGCTGTAGGCGCTTATGAGCCATAATGGCATTCATCAGCGGTGCCAGTGCAATCATGGAGACACTGAGACGAAGGGACATCAGATTATCCCACGACACCAGATGGGCATAGGCAGAGATATAACCCTGTGCCACAAACAAGAGTGTCCAGAAGCAGTAGATCAGCGTCAGAACAGCTGTGGTAAACAAACTGTACGTCAGGCCACACCAGAGCAGCGCCACAATAGGAATTGCCAGAGACCCGGGGCCATCCACAACTGAAACCAGAATACAAAGCAGCACGAAAGCAATAAAGGGCAGCAGATCATAGAGCATAGAATGATCAGCCTGACGGCGATTACGATAGGAGCTTCGAAACTCCTGCATTGAGCCAGGAGCTGTCAGCACCAACGGCAGAAAAGCGATATAGTTGACGAATTCTGAGACACTCCAGAAGATTGCCCCTTCAAGCGGTGTACCATTCCAGAAGTAGGGATAAACAAAAATCCCCGCGATAGATGCCGAGAGTGATGCGATAAGGGCAACGCCGATCAGACGCAAAATTCCAAGTTTCTGGGTGATGGGAAACAAGCCGCCGGGCAGCAACCGAACCAGAGCCAGACCACCTGCTACACCTAAAAGATTACCAAGGTTTAGCAGCAGGTTTTTATCCCAACTAGAACCGGTTATCCAATCCGCCAGAAGATATCCTGAGAAGGCGGCAAGCCAGCCCGCTGGTCGGGTAAAACCTGGTTGGCGCGCCATTATCCCCAGCAGTAAAGCATTCGCCGGCCAGACCGATGCCAGTGAACCCACCGGACGGGAAAAAATCCCCAACAAGGACAAAGCAAAGATTGGAATCAGAATAAAGATCAGCAGCTGCACCAGACTTGGTGTCAGCGCCGGAGGGTTGAATGCTTCTGAACTGAATTGACGCCGCAAGTGATCCACACACACTCCAATCTTGTTGTGCAAATCCTTTGCGGGCATATTTCCTGATCATTATCGGTCACTTACCTGAGGCTATGTTATGCCTGCTAATAAGCGACCGACAGAATACTCTTTAACCTCAGTATAGAAAGATCTGCTTTTTGTACCAGACAAGTATGAATTGTAAGAATCGGGGAAATTGTAAGCTTTACTTTTAATGCCGCCCAAAACTTACAAAAGACAACATTGAGTTACAACAACCTTGATCACGGAATAAAGCACTAATAAAATACATCTATCTTCGGAACAGAATCAGGGTAGCGTTATGCCGATCGTGACATCCAACACCACCATTACTGCGGTTTTTACCCCTCGAAACCTGGATTCCAACAAACAAAACGAATTTCGTGCCTCTGAAGTTCAGACACGCCCCAACAGGGAATCCTCTGTCGTTGCAGATACCAATCAGCGCACCGGAACTCCCAACGACCTTGGGCTGTCATCCACCAGCCGTGTTGAAGGGCCGTCCAAACTTCAAAGCCTGAACGACATTATTCCGACAGGCCCTGAAAAAGCGCCTTCAGCGGTAGTTGATATCTCTGCAGAAGCGCAAAACGCACTGAAGAATGCGCAAAAAGAGATTCCGGCTCAGAGCAAAATTCAGGATGCTGAATTTGCCGCAGACCTTGCTGCCAGCACCGGTAAGCAGATGAGCGAACAGCCAACGACAACGGTAATGGCACAGGCGAACACAGCTCCTCAGCAGGCTATTGCTTCACTGCTTTAAACAGCCTTTTACCGATAGTCCTAATCGAACAAGCCCCGTTCAGTTGCCTGACGGGGCTTGTTTTTTATTGGGATGAGGATTGAGATTGGGATTGGGATTGGGATTGGCAGAGCGATAAATTGCTCAGAACACCGATAGCCATTGGTTCAGCAGATACAGCCCCGCCGCCAAAAGCCCCACGGCAAAAACACCAAATAGCGGGCTGATCTCATTCTGTTCCGGCGTCACCAGATTCCAACGATGACCTTCAAGACGCAGCGCCAGCTGATCAGGGGCTTCGCTGACTGATAGCTGAAGCTGATCGGCTACAGGTACTCTGGGAATCTGCTGCCAGAACTCAGGGCGCGGCTCTGCTGCAGAAAGGTCACTCAAGCCCTCACAAGCAGAAACCGGTAAGCAGGCTTTGATTCGGATATTTCCAGCCCTCCCGGCCTCGGCGGGATTTTTCAACTGCTGAATCAGGCTTTGGAAACTGTCACGATCCCAGGCAGCGGCGTTGCTTACTACAGCATCTTCATCACCGACAGCTTGCTCGACATAATGTACCGCCACCTGTTCGATATCCTGTGCCAGCTGCTCTTCCATCAATACAGGCAGGAGTTTATTAAGATTGCGCTTTACTCCTTCCGGTACGTCGACCTGATGAAAGCTCACCAGCTCATCCGCAAGAAACAGATAAAGATTAATCGGCAGATCACCTGCTGTACCAGCTTTCTGAGCCAGATGCTGTTGAAAACTATCAAACCCACCCTGCAACGCATTCCGAAATCCCTGATCCGCAAGGGAAGCTTCCAGTGGAAACCAGATCAGAGGCTGTTCCGGGTCATCATAAGGTCGGTAGATCACCGCAAAATTAAGACTCATGACAGGCTCCTTAGAGGTTTACGGCCAGACATTATTACTTTCTGAACTGTCAGATAGGTTAAGACGAAATTCATTCCTTCGACTCCCGGGAAAAACGCTGCTGGGACACCGGCTGAAACCGACGCTGCAAAATATCGATCTCACCAGTTTCAAGATTACGGTGCAGTAAAGTCGTCAGCGCCAGACGCTGCTCCAGCCAGTCCACCTGAGAGGTGATCATAAAATACTGGCTGCGGATGCTGAAGAGTTCCGCCAGAGCAATATCCATGGAACGGGCCGAGAGAAATTCATTAACCGAGGTAACCGGAGTGTATTCAATTCCCGCCAGCATCTGCTTTGCCTGATCGACACTCATCGCTAACACCGCAGCCAGCGCTTCGGGGTTGGCAGTATTCAGGTTCAGGGGGGTATGGTCTGGCAAGGCAACCATCAGCTCCCCCATACGGTAACGATCCTGTGGCAAAGCAGCTGTGAGCAGCATCAATTCATCGGTATCCAACAGGTACTGGTCAGCAGTACGGTAGGCAGGCTTTATCAGCAGATAATCGTTATCTTCCGCCCCGGTCAGCCCAGTGGGAATATTGTTACTGTCGATCCAGTCCAAAGCCTGATCCGCCAGCACTTCAGAAATCTGATTAGCAGCAAGCATGCGGCGCAGACCAGAGAGGTGACGGGCATCGGTATGCTCGCTCTCACCTTTCAGCAGGTTATTAATGTTGAAATAACCATCCAGAGGCAGAATCCGGATACGCAGATTATCTGCTTCTGAGGCAGCATCGCTGGCATCCAGAGCAAACTTATCTAACTGCCCCCATGGCTCGGAGGGATGATCATAAGCCTGATCACCAGCAGACTGATCCTGTTGCCAGTCTTCCTTAAGCAGCGCGATGGCGTAACTTTCTCCGCCCCGTACATAAGCTTCAAGCTGCTGTTGCTGCTGATAGTCACCGGCGCGCTCCGCCTGAATACTACCCTGACTCATCATACGAGTGGCCAAAATAGCGGCGATGGCAAAAATCAGCAGTACACTGATCAGGGCAACACCGGATTCTTTAGTATTCCCCGGTTGACCTAAACTCTTGCGGTTCAGCGAGACGGCCTGAGCGTTCAACATCAGATCCCCTCCCGGGCAAAGATACGTTGAATCTGACCATGGGTTTTATGGCTGAAGCGCACATCGATACCATCAGGCAGACTTCGGAAATCGATCTGTCCCTGCTGGCTTTCTACCGGCCAAAACTCCTGCCACTGGCCATCGCCCATCAGGCGTACAGAGAAACCGGAAACATCCTCCAGCAAGACCTGCACCTGCGGCTCACTGTCCTGAGCCCTGTCGAGTACAGACCAGACCAGACGCTGTAGCTCATCATCCTTCAGCCGGTAGCCAATACGCTGCTTTACACCGGTATTTACGATAGCGGATTCAGAGTCAGAATCTGACGCTGATGAACTCTCCTCCCCCGCAACCATCGACCAGCTCCCAGAGCGGGTAAACTCCAATGGCAAACCACCGCGATAATTAACGGAGAAAGCCGGTAGCGGGTCGCCCAACTCATCTCTGATGGAACGTCGGGTGAGTTGTTTCAGATCCTGCTCAATCACAGACACAGCTTTTTGCAACTGGCTGAAGCTATCGGAGCGATCTCGGGTGTGCTCGTAAGTGCGGATCACACTGTTCAGCATCCGGTAGCCGGCAAGGCCGATCAGCGCAAAGATCGCTACCGCGATCAGAAGCTCTAAAAGCGTGAAACCGGACTGGGATTTTGCTTTCACGCGGCGCGGATAATGAAGCGCTTTAGGCTTCGAAGCAGCGAGCATATTAAAGCTCCGTTCGCATAAAGCTGGTGAGTTGGGCCAAAGCAAAGTCAGATGCTGAGCCCTCACCCTCTTCATTACTGAAAACCTGCAACTCTACCCGAACCAGCAAAGGCGATTCTGTGGCACTGGTCTGAGCCTTAAGCAGAAATCGGCGACCTGCTAATTCAGCTTCGGCACGACTTTCACCAATTCTTGGAGGCGTACCGGCAAGACGCAACTCATTCATCCAATTCTGTGCCGCCCAGTTAGCGACAACCCGTTGCTCCAGTTGAGCACTCTGACGCACAAAACCACTGCTGGCGGTTAAGAGTCCAGCAGAGGTAACCGCAAGAATCGCCAGAGCGATCATAACTTCCAGCAGGGTAAATCCCTTCTGATGAGAAAGTATAATTTGGCGTCGGGAATGATGACTCATCATAAGCGAGGATTACTGGGTCAAATCCACGTAATCGGGCTCAGGTAGGTAGCTAAAGCTGATGGTACGGCGACTCTGATCAACATCGATCTGACTGAGTTTGGCAAAGCGACTCATAGCGAGCATAAACTCATGGGCTTTTCGGCTATCGCTATAGCGGATCTGAAGCTGACCCGTCTGTTTTGACTGAGCACCAGAGCCAGTTGCTTTATGCTGAATCAGACTGAGGCGATGCGCCGGTAGCTCCTGTTTAAGCCAGAGATCCATCGGCAGAAGATCGATCATGCCAAACTGGTTTAACCGGTTATAAGCTGCCAGTTGAGCGCGTTCAAGACGTTCACTCTGTTTCGTCTGCCAGTTTCTGCGTTCCTCAACCCTCTGCATCACTGGCTGCCAGATCGTGAGATACAGCAGCACCAGGAAAAGTACACCCGACAACAGCTTTAAGGCATTTCGGTCACGAACCGGCAGATTATTCCAGCCGGACTTCAGCCCATCAGGCAAACGGGCAGCAACAGCCGAGAGAAACCCACTGATTCCCTGACTGAATTTGCGGCCGATGTTTGCTGAAAAATCCCGATTAAACGCCATAAATTATCCATTTTTTCTAACTGCCAGCCGTTTGTTCTAACTGCCAGTCGTATGTTCTAACTGCCAAAAATAAAAAAAGATGCTCGAAAAAAGTAAGCGGCTCAACTCTACTGTGACTGTAACTGGTAATCCGGTTGCCCTGCGCCATCGCCGGAGAAAACCAACACTCGGTCCGGCATCTCAGGAAAATAAAAGCTCAGGCTAAAAGCCTGAGTCAGACCTGAAGCTTCTATCATCAATTCTGATTGCGCCTTGTCGGCTACCTTCAGCGTAAAGCGCATCTCCCGCTCAGGCTTATAGAGGCTCAGTGAGCGGAATTCGGCTTCCGTCCAACTGCCTTCCGGCTGGCGCTTCAACGTGGTCAGGGTCATGCCAGTTGCAGGTACTGCCCCTTCAGCCAGTGCAGGAGGTTCATCGCCATATTCCGGTTTAAAGACTTCAAAACCGTAACTGCCCGCTTTTACTTTTAGCCTTAAGGGCAAACCTGTGCGCACCGCCTGCTGCTGAGCGCTGATAAAAACACTACGCAGACGTTCGCCTTCAGCAATCAACGCCCGTTGACCGGAATGATCCCCGCGCAAAGCGATGGCAGCGGTCAGCAAAATGCCGATAATTACCACCACCACAAGGATCTCAATCAGGGTAAAGCCCTGCTGCCGGTTAACGGGTTTCACAGCCGTTTATTTGTCCCAGTTACCAATATCGGCGTCAGTGCCTTCGCCGCCTTCCTGACCGTCAGCACCCAAAGAGTAAAGATCGAAATGACGACTCTTCTGACCCGGACGCTGGTAGATATAAGCATTGCCCCAAGGGTCTTCCGGCATTTGCGGCAGGTAACCATCAGGATTCCAGTTTTTAGCCGACGCAGGCTTTTCAACCAGAGCCTTCAGGCCTTCTTCATTGGTCGGATAGCGAAAGTTATCCAGCTTGTACATATCCAGCGCATTGCTGATGGAACGGATATCATTCTTGGCAACGGTGACACGGGCCTCATCCGGACGACCCAGAATAGATGGCGCAACCAAGGCACCCAAAATACCCAGAATGACCACAACAACCATAATCTCAATCAGGGTGAAACCCTGTTGTTTTTTGGCCACTGCCTTCTTATCAGTAGAAACAACCTGTGATTCGGTTCGGGACTGCATCTGAATTTCCTGATCTTTCATAAAGATTCCTTTAAATATTTCACATAACGCACTGAACTGAATTCAACCAATCAGCTGATTCATATTCAAAATCGGTAACAGGATCGCCAATACGATGGTCAGTACCACACCACCCATGGCGATCAGAACGACCGGCTCAAATAAGCCCACAACGGTAGCAACCAGAGCTTCCAAAGTCTGTTGCTGCTGCTTAGCCGCCCGGTCCAACATATTTTCCAGTTCGCCACTGCGTTCACCACTGGCGATCATATACAGCATCATTGGCGGAAAACGACCGCTCTGCTCAAGGGCCTTAAACAAAGATGTGCCCTCTTTCACTTTACCGGCAATCTCGCTCACCTGCTGACGCATAAAGTGGTTTGGCATCACTGCCGCTGCAATACTAAGCCCCTCAACGAGAGGAACGCCACTGCGGGAGAGAATACTTAAGGTTCCGGCAAAACGGGAAGCGTTAATGCCCCGGCTGATCTTTCGGGTCAGGCGAAAATCGGTCAGCCAACGATCCACCGCCAACCTGAAACCGGGCTTTCGGTAAGCTGATGAGAAGGCCAAAAAACCTAGACAAAGCAGCAGTAAAAGATGCAGGCCAAACTGATTGAGAAAGTCGCTTACCGCAATAAGTCCTGCTGTCAGCGGCGGGAGATCGTTTCCGGTTCGGGTGAAAACCTTGACCACATCAGGCACGACTACCGCCAGAAGGAAACTGACAATCGCTATCGAAGCCACCGTCAGAAGCCCCGGATAGAGCAGTGCCAACTGAATCTTCTGACGAGCCTGCTCTCGCTGTTCGGTGTAATCTGCCAGCTCATTCAGTACCAGATCCAGATGACCGGCATGTTCACCGGCTGCCACTGTTGATCGGTACATTTCCGGAAAGGCATTGGGGAAGTCAGCCATGCCATCAGCAAGGGTATGACCTTCCAGAACGCGGGATCGAACCCCTAACAACAGGCTTTTCACTTTGGGACGTTCCGACTGAGCGGCAACGGCCTGCAAAACCTCTTCCAATGGCATTGCCGCCTGAACAAGGGTTGCCATCTGGCGGGTACAGAGCGCCAGCTCTTTAACGGACATGCCAGGACCGGAGAGGAAACGACTCTGCTTACTTTTTGACTCTGCTACCTGATCAACAGAAACCGCGATCAGGCCCTGATCTCTTAACAGCTGACGAATATGGCGAGGGCTCTCCCCTTCCATCACGCCTTTTTTCTTCGCGCCGGATGCGGTCAAAGCCTGATAGTTAAAGGCTGCCATTATGAATCACCATCAACCTTAATCATCTCGGGTCACACGCAAAACTTCTTCGACCGTGGTGATACCAGCCAGCACCAGACGCAAGCCATCCTGACGTATGGTCTGGTAAGCATCACTGCTATCAGCTTGTGAAGACTGTCTCAGATATTGATCGATCTCCTGCTCACCTGCCTGCTGATGGATCAATCGGCGCACATCTTCATTAACGGTCAGAAGTTCGTAGATACCGGTTCGGCCACGATACCCCTGCTGATTACAGTGCTCACAGCCTGCGGCATGGTAAAGGGTAACGTCAGCGTTATCACTTAATCCCATCAGAGCCCGCTCGGCATCATCGGGCTGGTAAGGCGTCCGACAATCAGTACAAAGCACCCGCACCAGTCGCTGTGCCAACACACCCAGCAGACTTGAAGCCAACAGAAAGGGTTCAACCCCCATGTCCTGCAAACGGGTCACAGCACCAGCAGCGGTATTGGTGTGCAAGGTCGAAAGTACAAGGTGACCGGTTAAACTCGCCTGTACTGCGATTTCCGCGGTTTCGATATCACGGATCTCACCGACCATCACCACATCCGGGTCCTGACGCAGCATAGCGCGCAACCCTCGGGCAAAGGTCATATCAACCTTAGGATTCACCTGAGTCTGGCCGACACCTTCAAGGTTGTATTCGATAGGGTCTTCAACCGTCATGATGTTACGGCTGGCATCGTTCAACGCCGTTAACGATGCATAAAGCGTGGTAGTTTTACCGGAGCCGGTGGGACCGGTTACCAGAAAGATTCCGTGGGGCTTAGCCAACAGTTGACGGAGACCACTATGAATCTGTTCAGACATACCCAGCTGAGCCAGATCCATACGACCGGCATTTTTATCCAGAATACGCAGCACAACCCGTTCGCCGTTACTGGACGGAAGTGTTGATACACGAACATCCACTTCACGGCCGCCCAGACGCAAGGAGATACGACCATCCTGTGGCACACGTTTTTCGGCGATATCCAGCTTTGCCATCACCTTAATACGAGAGGTCAGAAGCGGTGCCAGAGCCCGTTTAGGCTCCACAACCGGGCGTAAAACACCATCGACACGAAAACGAACGACAAGGCGCTTTTCAAAGGTTTCGATATGGATATCAGAAACACCTTCTCGAATCGCTTCCTGCAGCAAGCCATTGATCAGACGGATAATGGGCGCATCATCCTGTTGATCCAGCAGGTCTTCTGTCTCTGAAACAGAATCTGCAAGACTGGCCAGATCCATCTGATCACCAATACCCTGCACCATCTGCAGGGTTTCAGAAGAGTCAGACTGATAATGGCGGGTAAGTTGCTGCTCGAATTCTGCGGCAGGAAGGAGTACCACCTCACTCAGAGGGCCACAAATTCGCATCGCTTCGCCGAGCGCTGATGCATTCATCGGCTCTCGGACATAACAGATCTTTGTGACACCGTCGGGATCATCAACAGAAGAGCTGACCAAAACTCCCTGTTTTTTGGCAAAGGTAAAAGGCAGCGATGCCAAGAACTTTGAGTCACTTACGAAAGGCAATTGAGGCTGCTCTGAAACCTCAGCAGGCAGATCAACCGACTCGTGCGATTCAATGCTTTCTGAAAAATCAGCTCGCATATCAGTCTCTACCGCCTTCAAAGAGCTGCTCGACGCTGCCTTTTGGCTGCCCTGATTCCTCTGACTTTTTATCACTCAAGTCACCATCACGGGCTTCTACACGATAGATACCCTGATACTTGGCATCTGCGACAGCCTTAAGGCGGTTACTATCACGAATAATTTTTGGTCGCAGAAACACCAGCAGATTACGCTTGGTTTTGGTGACCTGAGTACTACGAAAAAGAGCGCCGATCAGAGGGATATCGCCTAACAAAGGCACTTTACTGACGGATTCCTGCACATCATCCTGGATTAAGCCGCCCAGAACGATGGTCTCTCCGTCAGAAACAAGAATTGTGGTATCGATAGAGCGTTTATTGGTAATACGATCCGCAGATCCGGTCGCCAAAGGGTTATCAGATGGCACCAACGATGACACTTCCTGCTGAACCTCGAGGCGCACGCTATCATCGTCATTGATCTGTGGTTTTACTTTAAGAGTGACACCGACATCTTCACGACTGATGGTCGTGAATGGATTTGTCGTCGTGGAGCTTGTTGTCGTTCCTGTCAGGAAAGGCACATTCTGACCAACAACAAACTCAGCCTCTTCGTTATCCAGCGTCATTACACTCGGCGTGGAGAGCAGGTTTGCGTTAGCTGTTGTTGCTAAGGCCTGAACTAAGACTCCAATATCCTGTCCTCCGACAGAGCCAGCCCCGCCCAGAAAAGCACCATTAACCTTTCCAATTGAACCTGCACCGCCAGTGGTTGCAACATCAGAAACTAAAGAGCCTGTAGAAACACCGGCATTACCAAAACTGGTTCCGCCAACTGGCCCATTCTCAAAATCACCCACCAGCCATTGAATGCCCAGTTGCTCGCCATTACTGCCACTGACTTCAACAATAACCGCTTCAATCAATACCTGAGCACGGCGGATATCCAGCTGGGAAACCAGACTTTTCACCTCAGACATCACAGCTGGTTCAGCCCGGATGACTAAAGCATTCAGGGACTCATCGGCCTGAAACTGTGCTTTGGTGACTGTTGGCGGGGCTTTCTCAGATGATGAGGAAGAATCGTTAATCACCTTGCTCAGAAGTTCAGCAACTTTGGCTGCTTCAGCATAGTTAAGCTGAATAACCTGAGTGACACCTTTGCTTTCAAATGGTTGATCCAGCTTAGAAATCAGTGACTTGATACGCTTACGATCCGGGTCACTGCCTTTGAGAATCAGTCGGTTTGAGCGTTCATCTGCAACAATAGTAAAGCGTCCCGCCTGGCCTTTTGCAGACCGCCCCGACTGAGGAACCAGTTCTTCCAGTAATTTTGCCAGATCACCAACCCAGGCATGACGCAGACTGATAACTTCAATCTGTTCGTCCTTGCCACCGTCGATACTCTCGATAATACCTTTCAGACGCTCAATATTAGCGGCATGGTCGGACAGAATGAGTGCATTTGAAGACTGCACACCGGCAAGATGGCCGTACTGGGGAACAAGGGGTCTTAATACAGGAACGACTTCGGCAACGGTTGCTGACTTGAGCTGAATGACCTCAGTAATAAAGCTATCGCCTTTGCGCAAGCCTGAACGGGTACCTTCCTGTTTACTGGTGGCATTAGGAATAACCTTGATTGCACCATCTGCAGTTTCAACCGCCACAAAGCCATGAACATTCAGAACAGATAGAAATAACTGATAGACAGCCTCATCATCCATAGAAGCTTTAGAAATAACCGTTACCCGGCCTTTGACACGGGGATCAACAATAAAACTTTTACCGGTGATATCAGCAATCTGGCTGATAAAGGCATCAATTTCAGCGTCTTTTATATTGACCTTCCACTGCCCAGCAAAAACCGGCAGCGACAGCAACAATAGGCTGGTTAGTATTATTTTTTTAATCACCGAAACTCCGTTTCTGCTTTAGCTCTGATGAAAACCCGAAGGCGTTAACTGGTAACCACTAAACAACATAAAACCGGGACGCGAAAGCCACAGTAAACTATTTAAAAGTAAGCGCAAAGCACATCATATTAAATCAAAAAGATAATAAGATTAACGACTTATAGGAAAAGTGACCGAAAACTGTCGGGATCCACGCTTAATCATCACTTCTACCTCATTTTGCTGTGACAGTTTACCAAGCAATTGAGCGTCAGATTGAGGATCACCTAACTGAGAACCGTTAACCGACAAAATGACATCGCCCATCTCTAAACCTGCCGCCGTCAGCAAGGAAGCATAAGGGCTATCTCCTAACCGATACCCGCCACCGGTTGCAGGGGTTATTCCAGCTTCACTGAACAATGCTGAAGGATCCTGTTCCATTTTCTGCTGATATTTACGCATAAAGGCAGCCGCGTTCAGCCTGCGAATATCACCACCAAGCTCCGTCTGAGGCAGATCGCGCACCGCTTTTGGCTGAACAGGCTCACTAACAGGGCGGGCAGGCAAAGACGGTGTCACTCTGGACTGAACACGAGGTTCGGCAACACTGGATAAACCACCTGAACTTGTAGATTCTTTAAAGTAAAGCGCCTCGGGGCTACCATTCCGATCCAGCACAACATGATCTTCATGCACACTTTTCAGATAAATACCGCTCTCAACCTCATCACCCACCTTGTAATAGCTGGCATTAGTATTAAGTGTCGCAATAATCGCCCCGGAGTCTATAGCATTGGGGGCGACAAAAACGGCACTCAAAACCATTTTCAGAGGCGTCTTGGGAACGGCTACTGGCTCGGGAGTCTTTTCCTTCTCAACAAAAAGGCGATCATAAGCTAACACCTGGGAAGTAACCTGAGGTCTTTGACCTGCAATTAGCCAGGATTCAACCACCTGATTGGATAATTCAGCCTTCCCCTCTTTAGCAAACTCCTGCCCCACGAGAGCACCAGACTGCCACCCAATAACGACAACCAGAACACAACCACTAATAGGAGCAAGCATGCTTTGAAGTTTTAACATCAGAACACCTTCTCCTTGTACTTAACCAGAGCCTGATCGACTGGCTTTCTTGGCACAGGAAGATCCGGGACAGCTTGTTTAAGACGCCCAAAAACCTGAGCAGACAACCAACCATCTTTCTTGAGATTAGCCTCTATCAAAGGAGCATCTTCATTCAAAGTGGTCACTTTAGCCTTAACAGTTCCATCTGTTTCTGTAGATACTTTAATAGCCAGTTGAGGATACTGAATAAGCTGAGGCAATTTACCTCCGGGTGGAATGAAATAAGTATCCCCGCCTTGCCAAATAACGGCACCCCGCACAAAATCCGGACGGCCATTGGTAACACGGAATGACAAATTATTGATTGAAGCATTACCGGATATCCATGCCTTATTCTGTTTTAAAAACGGATTGATCAGCAAGGGATGAAGATAACCCGATAGCTGGCCAGTAACAGAAGTAAAGCTCAGACTTGGCGAGGCCGAAAATTTCAACTCTGTCCCGGGATGGATCAGGGTAAAGGAGAGCAACTCCCCAGAGTCCAAAAATGAAGAGAAGCCTAGCCTCCACTTCCCTTTCAATTGCAACCTTTGCCCTTGATTGAGAACAGAAAAAACTGTTTCTCCACGCCAGACAGAACCACTGACTGCTTCAACAGAAACCTGATGAGGCAACTGAAGCTCAGGTTCTATATAATTCCAAACGACTGAAGCGGGAAAGTTAGCCAGAAGCCCCATTACAAATGCCAAAGGCAGAATTCGTTTCACCCACTTCCCTGGAAAAAACTCCGAGAGTTTACCCATATATCCCTTTCCTACAATAAACGTATAAGCAACTCAAATCTTAACGATTCCAAAGGCCTTCAATCTTAGTAATTTTTTCCTGATGTGCTACTAATTCATTTTCCGAAGCTATCAGAACAGGTAAAGGTCGACGATCAGCAGACAAACGATGGATCGCTGTCACATCAGAATGATCATTCCCCCCCTCTTCACTTTCAGCAACCAGCTTCAGATCTGTCTGACCGCCGGTCATCCGCAGATAAACATCTGCCAGAATCTCGGCATCCAGCAAAGCCCCATGCAGCTCACGATGGGAGTTGTCGATATCGTACTTTTTACAGAGAGCATCCAGCGAGTGACGAGAACCAGGATGCATCTGACGGGACATCACCAGGGTATCAAGAATCTGGCAATGATCTTCTGTCTTGCCAAAGTTTGACCCGGTGGCTTCATCAAGCCATTTGAACTCATGGTCCATAAAGCCCACATCGAAGGGAGCGTTATGAATGACCAACTGACTGCCACGAATAAAATCAAAAAATTCCTGAGCCACCTGAGCAAAGACAGGTTTATCGCTCAAAAACTCAAGAGAGATGCCGTGAACTTCCTGCGCTTCTGCATCGATTTCACGCTGAGGATGGATGTACTGATGGTAGGTACGGCCAGTAAATTTACGGTTAATCAGTTCAACACAACCGATTTCAATAATGCGGTGTCCCTGGGACGCTTCAAGGCCTGTGGTTTCGGTATCAAGTACAACTTGTCTCATGGGCTCTGTTCTCAAAAACTCTTGTACTGTAAAGCAGGCAACATCTCAGATGAGTGTGCCTCTGTTCAAATAAAAGGTTACTTCGCCAACAGTTCAGCGATCGCTTCGTTGGCAAGTTCGTCGGCCCGTTCATTATCAGGATGACCCGCATGCCCTTTAACCCATGACCACTTAACCTGGTGCTGGGCAACTGCTTCATCAAGTCGCTGCCACAGATCCTGATTCTTTACCGGTTTCTTATCTGCTGTTTTCCAGCCCCGTTTCTTCCAGTTATGGATCCACTGGGTAATACCCTGACGCAGGTATTGAGAGTCTGTTGTTAACTCAATCTCGCAAGGTCTTTTCAGTAACTCAAGTGCCTGAATCGCCGCCATCAACTCCATACGATTATTGGTGGTCTCAGGCTCCGAGCCTTTAATCTCTTTTTTTGCATCGCCGTAATAGAGAATAGCGCCCCAGCCACCCGGGCCGGGATTTCCTTTACAGCCACCGTCGGTAAAAATTCGAACGAGCTTACTCAAAACAACACCTGTTTACGCCTTAATCCTCACCAAGGCCTACACATCCTTGATTGAACTTAATCCGGCTCTTAGAAAAAGGGAAATATTAACAAATAAAATGACTTAGCGGATAAAAATAGCGAGTTGCTACGCAAGAGTTCAGCCAAACTAGGGGCGGCGTTTTTGCATTGACCGGCGTGCAACCTTCGGTCGACTCATGCCTTTATTAGATGCCGATGTCACAACACCGGGAATAAACTGATTCTGTTGCCAGCGTTTTCGGATCGGTGTTGCACAGCCAACCTCTTTCTTCGCCCAGACAATATAAGCAGCCCCAAAACGATTCAGAACCCCGACAGAATCCAGCCAACGGCTTCGTTCCAGCCAACGACGATTATTGATCGCCGGACGCAGCATTACTGTCTCGACATCCTCAATCCGGTAATCCAACAGCGTCAGCCAGTCATTCAAACGTCCCAGACCAATAAAACGCCCGCCCCAG
Organism: Oceanospirillum sanctuarii; assembly: GCF_002150805.1. GTDB lineage: Bacteria > Pseudomonadota > Gammaproteobacteria > Pseudomonadales > Halomonadaceae > Oceanospirillum > Oceanospirillum sanctuarii. Next base: position 36,020 of record NZ_MTBA01000005.1, on the reverse strand, counting down.
GGGACTTTCTTACGAGACCGAACTAAGCGGCACGCATTCCAGCTGCTGATGGGATTGAATCCAACAATAATAAGATGTCCCTTATGCTGAGTAACCCGGGCAGCTTCACGCAGAACCATGTGCGGATTTTCAACAAAATCCAAAAGATGGTGAAGCAACACGACATCGATACTGTCATCAGGAAGAGGCAGAGCATCGGCCTTAGAAACCAGCACCGAATCACCGGCATCCGTTACCAACGCAGGACTCCATACCATCGGATGCTTAATCGGTGACAAGTGCTCTAGACTAACGTGAGGAGAAACACCCAGATTCAGAAAGTGATAACCAAAGGTTTTCGCCAGAAAAGGCTCAAGACGCGCAGACTCAGCCTCAAAAAGCTCCCGCCCTAAAGGCTGCCGCCACCATAATTCAAGCGCTTCGGAGAATGCCGCCAATGTTCGCTTATCTTTTCTTAAACCGATAAATTTCACGCGGATTACACCTTATGGGAATTCTGTTTTATCGCACCGTCCGAAGACAACCCGCCCGATGAATGAGTAAAGGCACGGTCTGAACCCGCCGGTTAGCTTCATGGACTTTTCAGCATAACGGAACCAACTACTCTTTCGCTATTGAAAGACCATGTGCGCCTGAGTCATTATGATGAAAAACAAACAGTTAACACGATCAATCACTGTCGTTGTTAATTAAGATCACAGCCCTAGCCAGAGAGTTCAATATGTTAGAGATTAAACCGATTCCTGCATTCAATGATAACTATATCTGGATTATCACTAACAGCGACAACAATGCCTGGGTTGTCGACCCCGGGGATGCAACACCTGTCATCGAATACCTCTCTCAGGAAAAGCTGTCTCTTAAGGGCATTCTGATCACTCATCATCACAAAGACCATACGGGTGGCGTCAAGCAACTGAAAGAAAACTATTCGGTTGAGGCTTACGGTGCGGATGTAAAAGACTGTACGGACAACGTATTAACTCAGGGTGACTCGATAAATGTTCTGGATGTGGAGTTCTCCACACTGTCCATTCCGGGACACACACTGGATCATATCGGTTTCTATTCTGAATCCGAGCAAACTCTGTTTTGTGGCGACACTCTATTCTATGCTGGCTGCGGACGGATTTTTGAAGGCACACCAGAGCAGATGTATTCCTCTCTGCAAAAGCTTGCCGCACTACCGGATGACACCAAGGTTTTCCCGACCCATGAGTACACTCAGTCCAACCTGAAATTTGCTTCCGCGGTAGAGCCTGACAGCCCTTACGTGCTTAACGCTGTTCATAAAACAGATCAGATTCGTAACAGGAATTTACCGACTTTACCCACGACAATTGGCGCTGAAAAATGTCATAATCCGTTCCTCAGAAGTCACCAGCCCCCGGTTATCGCTGCCGCAACGGAGCAATCGGGCACGTTAGTTGTTGATCCTGTTGAAGTTTTTGCCGCGATTCGTCAGTGGAAAGACAATTTTTAATCAGGACTGTACTCAGTTATTTCTAATTTATGATGGTTAACAAAATCAAAAAAGCCGGTTTTTGCCTCTTACCCTTCACCTTGTCATTGGCATTAAGCGGCTGTATCACCACAAAACCTAATCAGGAAGAGCCGGTTGCCAACTCCGCGGTTGCCCCGGCAGATGAACACTTTATCTCTCTGAACGCTTATCGTGCTCAGAGCGAACAAACCATTCAGGATCTGGGGCTTTCAAACCCAAGTTTTGAAAACCCCGGCACCGAGTGGCGCTCATGGGAATCGCCGACTCTACCACAGTTCAACCTGTGGGATCGCCTGTTGCAGAGCTTCAAGCTGGACCTTGAGATCAACAATCCTCGCATTGAAGCCCAGCTGAACTGGTACAAACGCCACCCTCGCTACCTCGAGCGCGTATTCACCCGAGCAGAACGCTACATGTTCCATGTGGTTGAAGAAGTGGAAGCACGCAACCTTCCGGGCGAACTGGCACTGCTACCAATCGTAGAGAGTGCTTACGATCCTTTTGCGTATTCCCACGGCCGCGCATCCGGAATGTGGCAGTTTATCCCGTCTACAGCCCGATATTTCGGCATCGAAAACGACTGGTGGTATGACGGTCGCCGCGATGTACTGGACTCTACCGACGCGGCGCTGACCTATCTGGATCGTCTGGCCCGTCGTTTTGATGGTGACTGGATGCACGCACTGGCAGCTTACAACTCCGGTGGTGGCACCGTTAACCGTGCGATCCGAAAAAACCGTGAAGCGGGCAAATCCACCAGTTACTGGGCTCTTAAACTACCGGATGAAACCAAAGCTTATGTCCCTAAGCTGATCGCTCTGGCCAAACTGGTTAAGCATGCGGATGAATATGGCATCAAGTTACGCCATATCCCGAATGAAGCCTATTTTGCAGCGGTGGATACCGAAGCCCAGATTGATCTGGCTCAGGCAGCCAAGATGGCGGATATCACAATCAATGAGCTGTACCTGCTGAACCCCGGCTACAGCCAATGGGCAACATCGCCTAACGGCCCGCACCGCCTGCTGGTTCCAATTGAGAATGCAGAAATTTTCCGTGAAAACCTGCAGAAGGTTCCGCCTAAAAACCGTATTGCATGGCAGCGCTATAAAGTTGAGTCCGGTGACAGCCTGATCAGCATCGCCAAGCGTTTCCGAACCACCCCTGAGCTGATTCGCGATGCCAATCAGATGCGCGGCAACTCGATCCGTGCTGGCAGTAAGCTTTTGATTCCGATTCCGAAAGCCAGCGCCAGCCACTACGCCCTTAGCTCCAGCCAACGTTTGAAACGCAAACAGAGCTATGACCGCAGCAACACAGGTGGCAACAAGATTGAATATTATGTTCAACCCGGCGACAGCTTCTGGGGGCTTTCCCGTAAGCACAAAGTTGGTGTGCGTGAGCTGGCTCGCTGGAACGGCATGGCGCCAACTGATCCGCTAATGCCGGGTAAAAAGCTGGTGATCTGGTCCAAAGCGGACCGCGCTGTCAGCAACAATGCGAAAAACCGTAAGATCATTCGTCGGGTCGGTTACAAAGTACGTCAGGGCGACTCTCTGGCTCGAATCGCGGGCAAGTTTAATGTCAGCGTAAAACAGATTGTCAGCTGGAATAAGATTGATAAGCGTAAATATCTGCAACCGGGTCAGAGCCTGACTCTTTACGTGGATGTAACCCGCAGCCACTAATTGAACCAGAAGCATATATTTCAGTCTTATCTGTCGCACAGGACAAAAGACGCAACAAAAAAGGGTGCAACGCACCCTTTTTTGTTGCCTATCATTCAGAGATCCGTATTCTCTTAGCTAGACTAAAATCTTCGTAGCCTATTGAAGAATATAAGAAAATCGGCAGGAGCCCACGACTATGCTCAACACATTGAAGCAAGCAACAAGGTTAAGTCACCAAAGCAAGGTTCAAACCAAAGTACAGCAGTTGGCTAAAGCAACACTGGCCTGTTTTGCTCTGACCGCCTCCAGCATCGCTCTCGCCGCAACGCCACAACATGGATTGGCGATGCACGGCGACTTAAAGTACCCCGCCGATTTTTCTCACTTCGATTACGTCAATCCGGACGCCCCCAAAGGCGGCACACTCAAACAAGCTGCTCTTGGCACTTTTGACTCCCTGAATCCTTTTATCATTAAAGGTGTACCGGCAACCGGTATCGGCCTGATTTACGATTCACTGATGGAGTCTTCAGCAGATGAACCCTTCTCTGAATACGGACTGCTGGCAGAAACGGTGACCCGAGCTGAAGATAACAGCTGGGTTGAGTTCGAATTGCGCAAGGAAGCCCGCTTCCATGATGGCAAACCGGTAACGCCCGAAGATGTTATTTTCACTTTTAACACCCTTCGGGAAAAAGGCCGCCCCTTCTATCGTGCTTACTATGCCGATATTGCTGAAATTGTGAAAACCGGCTCACAAACAGTTCGCTTTAATTTCAAATCGACTAAAAACCGTGAACTGCCTCTGATTATTGGTCAGGTTCCGGTACTGCCAAAACATTACTGGCAAGATAAAGACTTCAGCAAAACGACTTTGACGCCTCCTGTGGGTTCTGGTCCCTATAAAATCGCCAAAGTTGACAGCGGACGCTCTATTCACTATCAGCGTGTTGAGAATTATTGGGGAAAAGACCTGCCCATTAATGCAGGTCGTCATAACTTCGATAAACTGGCTTTCGAATATTACCGTGACAGCACAGTTGCACTTGAAGCCTTCAAGGCTGGCGATCTGAATTACCGTCAGGAGAACAGCTCCAAGTTCTGGGCGACAGCCTACGATTCTCCCGCACTGAAAGAAGGCCGTATCGCTAAGGAAAGCATCGATCACAAGAATCCAACCGGTATGCAGGCATTCACCTTCAACCTGCGTCGTGACAAGTTTCAGGACATTCGGGTTCGTCAGGCTCTGAATCTGGCCTTTGATTTCGAATGGACCAATCAGAACCTGTTTTATGGTGCCTACAGCCGCACAGAAAGCTATTTTTCCAATTCTGAACTGGCTGCCAAAGGACTACCTTCAGCAGAGGAAAAAGCGTTACTGGAGCCTTTTAAAGACCAGCTACCCAAAGAAGTTTTCAGCAAAGAATTCAAACTGAACAAAACCCGAGGCGATGGCAACATCCGCAACGAACTGCGACAGGCTACACGCTTGCTGGGTCAGGCCGGATGGAAGGTAAAAGATGGCAAACGAGTTGACCAGAATGGCAACCCGGTTGAGATCGAGATGCTGCTCTACGATTCAACCTTCGAACGAGTTGTGCATCCTTACAAAAAGAATCTGGAGCGCCTCGGTATTACGCTAAATATCCGTATCGTTGACACCACCCAATATATCAATCGGGTTCGTGGATTCGACTTCGATATGATCGTTTACAGCATCGGGCAATCGAATTCTCCGGGTAACGAGCAGCGGGAATTCTGGCACTCGGAATATGCTGACAAAGAAAACTCAGGCAACATCATTGGCATTAAAAATCCTGTGGTAGATGTACTGGTGGAAAAAGTGATCACTGCGGAGAACAGACAAGCTCTGGTTACTGCAACCCGTGCTCTGGATCGTGTACTGCTCTGGGGACACTACGTTGTACCGCATTGGGGAATTACACAGTACCGGGTCGCCTTTGACCATCGTATTAAACACCCTGAAAACACGCCACCTTACCAGCTGGCAACCGATACCTGGTGGTATCAGGATAAGTAAACCATTAAGCCTTTAAACCCTGGGACTGACTTTAAATCAGAACTCAGGGGCATCGCCAATTTGAAGCACCTTCTGCACTATCAGGATTCCCTATGTGGAGCTACATCGCCCGCCGTTTACTGCTGATGATTCCGACTCTGTTCGGCATTATGCTACTCAACTTTATTATTGTTCAGGCTGCTCCCGGCGGCCCTGTTGAGCAGGTTCTGGCCCAGTTGGACGGCATGGACAGTCAGTCCAGCACTCGTATCGGCTCCGGTGAACAAACCGAGCTACAGTCACAAAACTCAGGTTCCAGTTCGGGTTCTGATTATCGAGGAGCACAAGGGGTTGATCCTGCGCTGATTAAAGAGATCGAGCAGCAATTTGGTTTCGACAAACCGGCGCACGAGCGTTTTTTCCAAATGATTGGTCAGTATCTGACCTTTGATTTTGGTGACAGCTTCTTTCGGGACAAACCGGTACTGGATCTGATTCTGGAAAAGATGCCGGTTTCCATCTCTCTGGGACTCTGGACAACACTGATTGTCTACGGAGTTTCCATCCCGCTAGGCATCCGTAAAGCGGTGCAGCATGGTTCACCCTTTGATGTCTGGTCATCAGGTGTGATTATTGTCGGTTATGCCATCCCCAACTTCCTGTTTGCCATTCTGTTAATTGTTGTTTTTGCCGGAGGCAGTTATCTCGACTGGTTCCCGCTACGGGGACTGACCTCAGAAAACTTTGATCAACTGCCCTGGTACAGCCAGATTACCGACTATTTGTGGCATATCACTCTGCCGGTGCTGGCTTCTGTGATCTCAAGCTTTGCCACCCTAACCATGCTGACCAAAAACAGCTTTCTGGATGAGATCAACAAGCAATACGTGATGACCGCCCGTGCCAAAGGCGCGTCGGAAAAACGCGTCCTGTACGGCCATATTTTTCGTAATGCCATGCTGCTGATTATTGCCGGTATGCCTGCTGCGCTGATCGGTATTTTCTTCTCCAGCTCCCTGCTGATTGAGGTGATCTTCTCCCTTGATGGCCTGGGCCTTCTGGGTTTTGAAGCTGTGATGCAGCGGGATTATCCGGTGATTTTTGGCACTCTCTATATCTTTACCCTGATCGGCCTGCTGCTGAAACTGATCAGCGACATCACCTACATTATGGTGGACCCGAGAATCAGCTTTGAAGGACAGAATCGCTGATATGAACGAGACATCATCCACAATGCAGAAGAAAAACCTTACACAGAAACTGGGCTGGATCCCCTCTCCCATTACTCTGCGCCGGATAAGAAGTTTCCGCCAGAACCGTCGCAGTTACTGGGCTCTGATTATTTTCAGCCTGCTATTTGTACTGACCTTGTTTGCCGAAGTAATCGCTAACGACAAACCTCTGCTGATCCGATATCAGGGTGAATGGTTTACACCAACCCTGGAGGTTTACTCGGAAACCCGGTTTGGCGGTGACTTCACCACTGAAGCTGAATATACCGATCCCTACATTCAGGAACTGATCGAATCGGAAGGCTGGATGCTGTGGCCTCTGATTCCTTTCAGTTACGACACCATCAATTATCAGCTGGATCAGCCCGCACCCAGCCCGCCAAGTGCAGAAAACTGGCTGGGCACCGACGATCAGGGCCGTGATGTGCTGGCACGAGTGATCTACGGTTTTCGCATCTCTCTGCTGTTTGCCATAGCGCTGACCATTGGCAGTACGCTTGTTGGTGTGTTTGTCGGTGCAATTCAGGGCTTTTTTGGTGGCAAGATCGACCTGCTTGGCCAGCGTTTTATCGAGATCTGGTCTGGCCTGCCAACCCTTTTTATCCTGATTATTCTCTCTAGTATTGTTGAGCCCAATTTCTGGTGGTTACTGGGCATTATGTTGTTGTTCAGCTGGATGGCACTGGTGGATGTGGTACGGGCGGAGTTTCTGCGCTGCCGGAATCTGGAGTATGTCACGGCAGCCAAGGCATTAGGCGTGCCTAACCGGCTGATTATGTGGCGACACATGCTGCCCAACGCCATGGTCGCCACCATGACCTTTATGCCCTTTATCTTTACCGGCGGTGTCACCACCCTGACTGCGCTGGATTTCCTCGGTTTTGGTCTGCCACCGGGCTCACCATCACTGGGTGAACTGGTCGCCCAGGGCAAAGCCAATCTGCACGCGCCCTGGCTCGGTATTACCGCCTTTGTGGTGCTCTCCGGCATGCTGACACTGCTGGTCTTTATCGGCGAAGGGGTTCGCGATGCCTTCGATCCACGCCATACAGGAGGCCTGTGAGATGAATCCATCCCTCTTAGAGGTCAAAGAGCTGACATTGGCCTTTGGCAATGCGGATCCTGTGGTCAAACAGGTCTCCTTCAGTGTCGCCCGAGGCGAAACGTTAGGTATTGTGGGCGAAAGTGGCTCCGGAAAATCTCTGTCAGCGCTGAGCATCCCCCGCCTGCTACCCGCTAATGCCAGCCTCCTGTCCGGCGAGATTCAGTTTGATGGCCTGCAGCTGCATCAGTTAAGTGAAAAAGAGCTGATGCGCCTGCGCGGTGAGCGTATCTCGGTGATTTTTCAGGAACCCATGTCATCGTTAAACCCGCTGCACAGTATCGGTAAACAGATTGCCGAAATCATTCAGCTGTACCGCCCCATGGGCAAAAAAGAGGTGTTTGCCGAAGTGGTTAAACGCCTGCAGGAAGTGGGTATCGACAACGCTGAACAGCGTTTTGATACCCTGCCCCACCAACTCTCGGGCGGGCAACGGCAGCGGGTGATGATCGCCATGGCGATCGCCAATGAACCTGAGCTGCTGATTGCCGATGAACCAACCACCGCACTGGATCAGCAGATTCAGACTCAGATCCTCGATCTGATCAAAGATCTGCAGCAGAAATACCAGATGGCGGTACTGCTGATCACCCATGACCTCAATATTGTCCGGGATTACGCTGACCGGGTTTGTGTTATGCAACAGGGACAGGTTGTTGAATCGGATTCAACGGAAGCGATCTTTTCCCAACCGAAACAGGACTATACCCGCATGTTGCTGGCGGCAGATCCCGATGGTGAGCCGGTTCCGATACAGCCGGATGCACCAGAGCTATTGAAGGTTAAAGGGCTAAACGTCTGGTATCCAATCCGAACCGGACTTCTGAAGCGAGTAACCGGTCACATCAAGGCTGTCACAGGGGCGAAATTTAATCTGCGACAAGGGGAATGTATTGGCTTTCTGGGTGCCAGCGGCTCCGGAAAAACCTCGCTGGGCATGGCGATTTTGCAGCTAATCAATAGTGATGGTCAGATCCATTTTGATGGCAAAGATCTTAACCAGCTTTCCACTGAAGAGATGCGTCAGATGCGCAAAGAGATTCAGGTGGTACTGCAGGATCCCTTTGGCAGTCTGAGCCCGAGAATGACTGTGGGCGACATTATCGCCGAGGGGCTGAGAGTCCATTATCCGGCCTCTGATGATGAGATTGAACAAGCAGTAGCTCAAGCCATGCTGGAGGTAGGGCTCGATCCTGACACCCGTTATCGCTATCCCCATGAGTTTTCAGGCGGTCAACGGCAACGTATCGCTATTGCCCGCGCACTGATTCTGAAGCCATCTCTGATCGTGCTGGACGAGCCTACCTCGGCACTGGATAAAAGCGTTCAGAAACAGGTGGTGGAACTGCTGAAATCCCTTCAGATCAAACGCCAGATCAGCTATATCCTGATCACCCATGATCCAACAGTCGCTCTGTCCATGTGCCACAAGGTAATTCGACTTGATCAAGAAAATAGTTTGCAGGAAACAGAAAACGTCACCTGATTGCGACTCTGAGCAATCGTTTCGCGTTAGCAGAAGCATCCTGATGCTTCTGCTAACGCTGGCTTTTGCCGGGCTCTTTGTCGCAGAAGAGCGTAATCAAAGCATGTTCTTCACTCTGAATGCTTTTTTAAGCCAACTGCCAGACTTTTTTTGGATCAATATTACCAACCTCGGCAGCACTCTGGCCGGTGCAGCCCTGCTTTGCCTGTTACTGCCCAAGCGACCTAAGCTTGCAGTGCATCTTCTGATCTCAGGTTTACTATGCACTCTGATAATTTATGGGCTTAAACATTCTTTGGATGTGCTTCGCCCTCACCTGATTCTTGATAAAGCGTCTTTCCACTTTATCGAAACGAATATCACATCACCGGCAAGACCCTCCGGACATACGGCAACGGGCTTTTTTATTGCCGGAACAGCCTGGATCTTCCTACGTACAAAAACCTTAAGGCTGGGGATTTCATTGCTCGCCATTTTGATAGGGCTTTCAAGGGTGGCCATTGGCGTTCACTGGCCCTTAGACCTCATCTGGGGGGCTTTAATAGGCCTTGGTATGGGGTATTTCGGAGCTTTGTTGATAACACGCCCTTTTCTGATAACACGCCTAAGCAGCTATAGAAATAGCCATGAAGCTGAGGCGAAAGAGATTGGCTACAGGATTCTGAGCTTGTGCCTGATCTGCTTTATATCAGCATACTTTATCGTTAAGCCTTTGCCTTATTCTGGCGAAAATCTACCTTCCCTCATCGCTATTTACCTCGCATTAACGGTAAGTTTCCTAGGCTGTATAAAGGCGCTGAAAGAAAGGAAGAAGCCTTTAATTTAACAATCAACAGACAATAAAAAAGGAAGCTCATTGAGCTTCCTTTTTCGTTCAATTCTCACCAAGCATTTACAGACGGGTTACGTCAGCCTGATCAGTAATTGCGGTGCGCAGCTGCTGAGTGGTGTTACGCGCCTGAGACAGCTGGATTGCCTGCTCATAGAAAGTAACAATCTCTTCAGACATCTCTGGCTGCTCCACACCGGTCACCTCAACCAGATATACAGTATCGCCCGCTACAACCTTTTCCACCGAACCCTTAGGTTGTGCAAAGGCTTGCTGAACAACTACACGAGGCACATCCTGAGATACACGGGAAACCGCTTTCGCTGATTCAACAGCAAGCTTGGAAGCCTTTGCTGCTGCTTCAAGATCAGAGTTTGCAGACTGAGCAATCAGCTCGCTAGCAACAACCTCAACCGCTGCAACCTGCTTCTCAATCGTCAGCGTCTGTCGGATCTGATCCGCAACCTCATCCAGCGGACGTACTGAAGGCTCTTTGACATCAACAGCGCGAATAACAACAGCATTATGGTCATCCAGTTCAATCAGATCGCTGTTTGCACCTTCCTGCTTAACCAGATCAGAGAACGCCGCGCGTACAACTGCAGGATGAGAAGTAATACCCTCACCACCCTGTGCGGAGAAGAAGTCAGTACTTTCGACTGCCAGCTTCAGCTCTTTAGCTGGCTCCTGAAGGTCTTTAGAGGCAAAACTAGCGTTTGCCAGCTCTTCTGTCAGCAGCAGGTATTTCTCAGCTGCTTTTTTAGCTTTCAGATCCGCTTCCAGAGTCGGCTTCATCTCTTCAAAGGATGCCAGAGCAACAGTCTCCTTCTTATCCAGATAAACCAGGTGAACACCAAATTCAGTCACTACCGGTGCAGAAACCTGACCTTCTTCCAGTGCAAACAGAGCGTTTTCAAAGTCTGCATCGAAGCTATCAGGCTCAACCAGACCAAGCTTACCGCCATCAGCAGAGGAACCAACATCTTCAGAAACTTCTTTAGCCAGTTCAGCAAAGGATTCACCCTGCTCAACACGAGCTTTCACTTTTTCCAGCTCGGCTACCGCTTCCTCTTCCGAACGGCTTTCAGTATCCAGCAGGATGTGAGAAGCATAATAGCTCGCCTGACTGGCGCTACGCTGCTGGTAACTCGCGTAGGCACTTTGCAGTGCTTCTTCAGAAACCACCGCTTCAGCAACGTAATCATCCTGACTAATCTGGATGTAGTTCAGCTTAACGCGCTCAGGCAGCGCAAACGCCTGCTGGTTATTCTGATAGTAAGTATCGATCTCGGCGTCAGAAACAGTGATACCTTTTTGCTGATCAGCTTTCAGAGCAACAAAACGCAGGTCACGGGTCTGGCTATCCAGAGCAATCACCTGACGGATATATTTCTCCGGCATAAACTCGCTCAGGCTAACACCACCCTGCAGCTGATTGATCAGCACATCTTTACGCAGCTCTTCACGGAACTGACGTGGAGCCATACCAACGTTACGCAGCATCATCTGGAACTGATCCGCACTGAACTGGCCATCAGGACCACGGAATTCAGGAGTAGACAGAATCAGACGGTCGATCTGAAGTTCGCTGACTGTCAAACCGCCATCCTGTGCTGCCTGAAGTGCCGCTTCGCGGTTGATCAGAGTCTGCAGGGCGCGCTGACGAATCAGGTTTTCGTTAAGAGCAGACGGATCAGCATCCGGCCCCATTTGAGACAGAGCCTGACGCACCTGACGTTGAGTGGAAATCTCCAGCTCATAACGGCTGATTTTCTTATCGTTGACTGTGGCAACCTCATCGCCACCACCGGTGAACGCCCCAACAATGGCGTCCAGACCAAACATCGCAAAGGTCAGAATAATAAAACCTACGATGAATTTAACCACCCAGCCGGATGACTTGTCCCTGATGTTCTGAAGCATTTAAGTGTCTCTTTTGGGTTCTGAATTATGAATTGTTAGAAAAATTCCAATGATTATAACTGTCTGAGCAGTAATACAAAATGCTGTGACAACAATTAGCGGTACAAATTCAGACAGGAATTACAACAGAGCCAGCCAGGCTACGGAATAAGGGTGCCAATGAACTGCCTCCCTTATTTCAGGCATAAAAAAAGCACATCCGAAGATGTGCTTTTTTATTTGGCGGACCGGACGGGACTCGAACCCGCGACCCCCGGCGTGACAGGCCGGTATTCTAACCAACTGAACTACCGGTCCAAACCCTTTACGCTAAGAAAGAATCTTAGTTTACAGCGTCTTTCAGAGCTTTACCTGGCTTGAAGCTAGGTACTTTAGCAGCTTTGATTTCGATCGGAGCACCCGTTTGAGGGTTACGACCAGTGCGCGCAGCACGCTCTTTCACAGAGAAAGTACCAAAGCCAACCAATACTACTGAATCACCTTTTTGCAGAGACTCAGATACAGTTTCGATCATTGCGTCCAGTGCACGACCAGCAGCAGCTTTAGGAATATCAGCAGACGCTGCAATCGCATCAATCAGTTCAGACTTGTTCACTCTTCACCCCTTAACAATACGGCCAAATCGGCCAAAAACAAATGCGTAGATTATTGGTGGCTTACGCAGAAAAAAACAGGCGCAATTTATACCAATAGACCCTCTAAGCGTCAAGTAATCTAATGAGTACTTGCCTGTGATCCTTTATCTTTTCCTTGAGCGGCATCATCCTTGGCTAAAGGCGCTACAAAAGGGACCGGAGCTTCTGCCAGAGCGATCTCTAAAACTTCATCAATCCACTTGACCGGACGAATATCCAGCTCGCCCTTGATGGAGTCAGGAACCTCTTTCAGATCCTTGCGGTTCTCCTCAGGAATAACTACCGTTTTTATACCACCACGGCGGGCAGCCAGCAATTTTTCTTTCAGACCACCAATCGGTAATACTTCTCCACGCAGGGTGATCTCTCCAGTCATGGCAACCGTACTCTTGACCGGAATACCTGACAATACAGAAATCAGTGCAGTAGCCATACCGATACCAGCACTAGGGCCATCTTTCGGCGTCGCACCTTCCGGCACATGGATATGAACATCTTTCTTCTCATAGAACTCAGGATCGATACCCCAGCCCTGAGCCCGACCACGAACAACAGTCATCGCAGCCTGAATAGACTCTTTCATCACATCGCCAAGAGAGCCGGTCTGAATAGTACGACCTTTGCCCGGAACCGCAGCCGCTTCAAGATTCAGTAACTCGCCACCAACCTGAGTCCAGGCCAGACCGGTTACTCGACCAACCTGATTATCTTCATCAGCAAGACCGTAGCTGAACTTGCGCACGCCACAGTACTCTTCGATCTTTTCCTGAGTTAACTGGATTGGATCATTAAAGCCTTCGGAACCTCGCTTGATAATTTCACGCACTGCCTTACGACAAACTTTGGCGATTTCACGCTCAAGACCACGAACACCGGCTTCACGGGTGTAATAACGGATCAGTTCAAGCAGGGCTTCTTTATCAAAAGCCAGCTCTTTGTCAGACAAACCATTCTGTTCGAACTGCTTCTTAACCAGATAACGTTCAGCAATGGCCAGCTTCTCGTCTTCGGTGTAACCCGGCAGACGAATTACTTCCATACGATCCAGCAAAGGGCCTGGAATATTCATCGAGTTCGAAGTACAAACAAACATCACATCGGACAGATCGTAATCCACTTCCAGGTAGTGATCGTTAAACTTGCTGTTCTGCTCCGGGTCCAACACTTCAAGCAATGCAGATGCCGGATCACCGCGATGGTCCATACCCATCTTATCGATCTCATCCAACAGGAAAAGTGGGTTTTTCACACCGACTTTGGACATTTTCTGCAGCAGCTTGCCCGGCATTGAGCCGATATACGTACGACGGTGGCCACGAATCTCAGATTCATCACGAACACCGCCCAGCGCCATACGAACATACTTACGGTTGGTTGCTTTAGCGATAGACTGACCCAGAGAGGTTTTACCCACTCCCGGAGGGCCAACCAGACACAGAACAGGGCCTTTCAGCTTTTTAACGCGCTTTTGCACGGCCAGGTAATCAAGGATTCGTTCTTTAACTTCTTCCAGACCGTAATGATCTGCTTCCAGAACTTCCTCAGCCTTTTCCATATCGTGAGAAACCTTGGAACGCTTCTTCCATGGCAGGCTCACCATCCAGTCGATATAGCTGCGAACCACAGTTGCTTCGGCCGACATGGTGGACATCATCTTCAGCTTTTTCAGTTCAGCTTCCGCTTTGTCCTTCGCATCTTTAGGCATACCAGCCTTTTCGATACGCTCTGCCAGCTCATCAGCTTCAGAGGCACCATTATCCAGCTCACCCATCTCTTTCTGAATAGCTTTCATCTGCTCATTCAGATAATACTCGCGCTGATTCTTTTCCATCTGCTGCTTAACACGACCACGAACCCGTTTTTCAACCTCAAGCAGGTCGATTTCCGTTTCGATAAAGGTCATCAGCTGCTCGATGCGATCACGCACATTAGCGGATTCCAACAGCTTCTGCTTTTCAGCCACGTTCAGAGACAGATGCGCTGACATGGTATCAACCAGACGACTTGGGTCTGTGATGTTTTTCAGAGAGGTCAGAACTTCTGCCGGAACCTTCTTACTGAGCTTAGTGTACTGCTCAAATTGGTTCATCAGCACATGACACAGGCTCTCAGACTCGCGGTCACTCAGCTCTTCCTGTGAACTCAAGGTAACTTTTGCCTCAAGGAAATCACCGTTATCGGTGATTTCATCCAACTCCGCTCTAGAGTCACCTTCAATCAGAACCTTCACAGTGCCATCAGGCAGTTTTAAAAGCTGCAGAACAGACGCAACAGTACCCACGTTGTACAGATCTTCTGCAGAGGGCTCATCGACGCCCGCTTCTTTCTGAGCAGCCAAAAATACCTTCTTGCCATCAGCCATCGCAGCTTCAAGTGCAAGAATAGAGCGCTCACGACCCACAAATAAAGGCAGCACCATCTGTGGGAAAACAACCACATCCCGCAAAGGTAAAAGCGGCAGGGTCTGCGTTTCTAGAATTTCGTTTGCTTGTTTCTGCTCCATAGCAGAACCACCTCTAAACCGGAACGTACCGGCCAATCCAATACGTTGAAAACTTATAATTTGCAGATGGGGACATTAAAAAATAATACAACCCCTTGATCTGACGTAAAAAAATAATCATCAGATCACGGTGATAAAGCCAATACTTAACTCAGAATAGCCATCTGCAATTTAACTCAAAAAAAAAGGGCCCCACAGGGCCCCTCTTCTATGCAGAAATCAGCCCTTATCACCGGAGGCCAGATCTGCATTGTCATTGCTGTATATCAGCAGGGGTTCAGACTCGCCCCGGATGACATTGTCATCGACGACAACTTTACTCACCCCCTCCGAGGAAGGGATATCGTACATTGTCGGCAGCAGAACAGACTCAAGAATCGAACGAAGACCACGAGCACCGGTTTTACGCTCCATCGCTTTCTGTGCAACAGCAACAAGCGCCTCGTCACGGAATTCCAGTTCAACGTCTTCCATCTCAAACAGCTTAGCATACTGCTTGGTCAGTGCGTTCTTAGGCTCACGAAGAATCTTAACCAGAGCATCTTCATCCAGCTCCTGAAGAGTCGCCACAACCGGCAAACGACCAACAAATTCAGGAATCAGGCCAAAGCGAACCAGATCTTCCGGTTCAACATCCTGCAGCATGGCACCAACAGACTTATCCAGCTCTTTGCTTTGAACTTCAGCAGAGAAGCCGATACCGCCTTTGGATGAGCGATCCTGAATCACTTTCTCAAGACCGGCAAATGCACCACCACAAATAAACAGAATATTTGAAGTATCAACCTGCAGGAATTCCTGCTGAGGATGCTTACGACCACCCTGCGGAGGTACAGATGCCACTGTTCCTTCAATCAGCTTCAGCAGCGCCTGCTGAACACCCTCACCGGATACATCACGGGTGATTGATGGGTTATCTGATTTACGGGAGATCTTGTCGATCTCGTCAATGTAAACGATACCGCGCTGAGCTTTCTCTACATCGTAATCACACTTCTGCAGCAGTTTCTGGATGATGTTTTCAACATCTTCACCCACATAGCCCGCCTCAGTCAGCGTCGTCGCATCAGCAATAGTAAACGGAACATTCAGCAGACGAGCCAGAGTCTCAGCCAGCAGAGTTTTACCACTACCGGTCGGGCCAATCAGAAGAATATTACTCTTGCCCAGTTCAACATCGTTTTTAGAACGACCACCATGACGCAGACGCTTGTAGTGGTTATAAACCGCCACAGCCAGAGTCATCTTAGCTTTAGGCTGACCAATAACATACTCATCCAGAGTTGAGCGAATCTCTTTAGGAACAGGTAAACGCTCAGATTCAGTCTCTGGTTTATCTTCAGCAATCTCTTCGCGAATGATGTCATTACACAGATCAACACATTCGTCGCAGATATAAACAGAAGGGCCGGCAATCAGCTTGCGTACTTCATTCTGATTTTTTCCGCAGAATGAGCAGTACAACAGCTTGCCGCCATCATTACCGGAATCATTTTGGCCCATTCGTTACCTCGGTTACTCAGTCGCGGCAGCCACGCAGGCCACCGCTAAAATTCAACAGCGCTGAATCAGCCCTGCGTTCGCTGATTCAGTACTTTATCAATCAGCCCGTATTCTACTGCAGTCTCACCATCCATGAAGTTATCACGGTCGGTATCTTTAGCGATCTCATCGATCGGCTTACCGGTGTGATGAGACAGAACCTTATTCAGCTTCTCACGAATCGTCAGAATTTCGCGGGTATGGATCTCAATGTCAGACGCCTGTCCCTGGAAACCACCTAAAGGCTGGTGAATCATCATTCGGGAGTGTGGCAGACAGTAACGCTTACCTTCAGCACCACCAGCCAGTAAAAGCGCGCCCATACTTGCCGCCTGACCGATACACATAGTGCTGACATCTGGTTTGATAAACTGCATGGTGTCATAGATCGACATACCTGCAGTTACAGAGCCGCCCGGAGAGTTGATGTACAGATGGATATCTTTATCCGGGTTCTCGGACTCTAAAAACAGCAATTGAGCGACGACTAAATTTGCCATGTGATCTTCAACAGGTCCAACCAGAAAGATCACACGTTCTTTTAAGAGACGTGAGTAAATATCGTATGCACGCTCGCCCCGTGATGATTGCTCAACAACCATTGGCACCAGGCCAGAATTCATAATCTCGTGCGGATTGCTCATATGCATATTCCCTTAGTAAAAATGCCTGACCCCCATAATAGAGGTCAGGCCATGAAGTCGTCAAAACGATATTTGCAGATTAAGCAGCTTCAGCGTTTTTCTCAGCTGGCTTAATAGCATCGTCGTAAGACATTTCTACTTCATTTACAGATGCTTCGTTCAGCAGATTTTCAACAACCTGCTCTTCCAGCACTGCAGATTCCAGCTGCTGACGCATTTGCTCGTTGTTCATGTAGTAATCAACAACCTGCTGAGGATCCTGATAAGACTCAGCCAGTTTTTCTACATAAGCGCGGATCGCAGCTTCATCAGCCTTCAGTTCTTTAGCTTCAACAACAGAAGCCATCAGCAGACCCAGTTTAACACGCTTCTCAGCCTGCTCCTGGAACAGCTCTGCAGGCAGCGCAGACGCATCAAAGTTAGAAGGACCACCGAACTGCTGAACAGCTTGCTGACGCAGAGCATCGATTTCGTTGCTGATCAGAGCCTTAGGAACATCGAACTCGTTACGCTCAACCAGAGCAGTTACGATCTGTTCTTTAACTTTGTTTTTGATAGTCTGTTCCAGCTCACGCTCCATGTTTTTCTTAACATCAGCGCGGAAAGCTTCCAGACCACCTTCTTCAACGCCGTACAGCTTGAAGAAGTCATCGTTCAGCTCAGGTTTCTGCTGTTCAGATACTTTATTCACTTTAACTTTGAATACTGCATCTTTACCTTTCAGCTGTTCAGCCTGGTAATCTTCAGGGAAAGTTACGTTTACGTCTTTCTCTTCACCTGCTTTAGTACCTACCAGCTGAGCTTCAAAGCCCGGAATGAAAGTACCGGAAGACAGACCCAGGTCGTGACCTTCTGCTTTACCACCTTCAAAAGCTTCACCGTCGATGAAACCTTCAAAATCGATATTAACCTGATCCTGCTCAGTTGCAGCACGGTCAACTTCGTTCCACTTAGCTTGCTGCTCACGCAGAACTTCGATCATTTTGTCCAGATCTTCGTCAGATACAGAAGCAACTGGCTTCTCTACAGACAGATCTGCTACTGAACCAACTTCAACTTCTGGGTAAACTTCCAGAGTTGCAACGAATTCCAGGTCTTTACCTGCTTCGTTTACAGAAGCATCGATTTCAGGGAAACCAGCTGGGTTCAGCTTTTCCTGAGTGATTGCTTCAACGTACTTGGTACGCATAACTTCAGAAACAACCTCTGCACGCACTTCGTTGCCATACTGACGACGAACAAAGCTCATTGGCACCTTGCCACGACGGAAGCCGTTGATACGTGCGCTTTTAGCAGTCTGCTGCAGACGCTGTTCAACTGCTTCATCAATTTGCGCTGCTGGCACCTGAATTGTGACGCGACGCTCAAGACCAGAAGTCGTTTCAACGGAAACTTGCATGAAAAATCCTCGCAATACTTTTTTAATGCTTCTTTATAGATAAGCCGAAAGAGTGAGATTTTAAGAGCAGAAACACTCGCAAGCAAGCGGTTATCGCTCTTTCAGGGCATCTGAAGAGAAAAGAAATAGCAAAAAGATTCAGACTTCAGATATCTGACGGCCAGATTCACAGTAAACACACAAAGGCGATATAAATCAAAGCGTTACAGGAATTAAATAAAGAAGAGATGAGATACAACAGATAAGAAAAGAGATGGTCGGGATAGAGGGATTCGAACCCCCGACATCCTGCTCCCAAAGCAGGCGCGCTACCAGACTGCGCTATATCCCGACATATAAATCTGATCATTCTCGAAGAGAATGGGGTGAACGATGGGACTCGAACCCACGACAACCGGAATCACAATCCGGGGCTCTACCAACTGAGCTACGCTCACCACAAAACATGCAAAAGCATGGGTAGAAAAGATGGTCGGGATAGAGGGATTCGAACCCCCGACATCCTGCTCCCAAAGCAGGCGCGCTACCAGACTGCGCTATATCCCGACTTCAACAACTCAGAAGATTAACCCAAGCTGCTTACAACACTCTGCCGAAGCAGAAACTGGGGTGAACGATGGGACTCGAACCCACGACAACCGGAATCACAATCCGGGGCTCTACCAACTGAGCTACGCTCACCACCGAACCAAATGACTACTCATTCAGCAAAACGTCGAACTGAACACTGGCGCGCCCAGCAGGACTCGAACCTGCAACCTACGGCTTAGAAGGCCGTTGCTCTATCCGGTTGAGCTATAGGCGCGTTACAAGTCCAAAAATGGTCGGGATAGAGGGATTCGAACCCCCGACATCCTGCTCCCAAAGCAGGCGCGCTACCAGACTGCGCTATATCCCGACTTACTTTCGACTAACACTATTGATTGGCTTCCGTGAGTGGCCGTCTCAACATGGGGCGCATTTTATACACACCTACAAAGCTCGTCAACACTAATTTTAAAAAAAATTTAAGTTTTTCATTTAGATACAAGACATTGGCCTTGGATATTCCCCCGCAACGGGGAACATGCGAAAATAGATATATCAGTCACACAGCATGGGCAGGAGCACCTCCAAAAGATGAACGCCAAAATTATTGATGGCAAACAGATTGCGCAAGACATCCGCGATTCTATCTCCTCTAAAGTACAACAACGTGTTGCCAATGGTCAGCGCGTACCCGGCTTAGCCGTTGTACTTGTTGGTGAAGATCCGGCTTCCGAAGTATATGTACGTAACAAGAAAGCCGACTGCGAAAAAGCCGGTTTCAAATCCTTCTCCTATGATATGCCTGCATCAACTTCTCAGGATGAACTCCTGAAGCTGGTTGATAATCTGAACAGCAACCCTGAGGTTGACGGCATTCTGGTTCAGCTGCCTCTGCCTGCCCACCTGGATTCAGATCTGATCCTGGAACGCATTCAGCCGAACAAAGATGTTGATGGCTTCCACCCCTATAACCTGGGTCGCCTGGCGCAACGCCTGCCGGTTCTTCGCCCATGCACTCCAAAAGGTATTGTTACCCTTCTGGAAAGCACCGGTGTTGACATGCACGGCCTGAAAGCAACCATCGTCGGCGCTTCAAATATTGTTGGCCGCCCAATGGCACTTGAACTGCTTCTGGCAGGCTGCACAGTTACCGTTACCCATCGCTTCACCAAGAACCTTGAAAAAGAGGTTTCTGAAGCTGACGTACTGGTTGTTGCTGTTGGCAAACCGGGCCTGGTTAAAGGTGAATGGGTAAAAGAAGGCGCCATCGTTATTGATGTAGGCATCAACCGCCAAGAAGACGGCAAACTGGTAGGCGATGTTGAGTACGATGTCGCTGCAACCCGCGCCAGCTGGATCACCCCGGTTCCTGGTGGAGTAGGCCCAATGACCCGCGCAGCTCTGCTGGAAAACACCCTGCAGGCCGCAGAGATGCATGACGCTGAGTAACCCATCAGCTTCAGCACAAAAAAGGGGATGCCAATTGGCATCCCCTTTTTTATTCACCCTGTCCCGTCCTGAATAAGACCGACACCTCAGAGAGGACTACTTATCTATCAAATGCAGCCTCCCAACAAGATGACAAATCAGCTTATTCGCGAACCCAGCTGGTTCCTTCACGGGAGTCTTTCAAAATAATACCCTGCTCCGCCAATGCATCCCGAATGCGATCAGACTCGGCAAAATCTTTATTCTTACGCGCCTGATTACGTGCTTCGATTTGAGATTCAATCTCTTCTTCTGACAAACCATCCGTTTGAGGCTCGCCTTTCAGAAACGCATCCGCATCCTGATAGAAAAGACCCAAGACATCACCAAAAAGACGCAGTGTTCCGGCTAATTGAGCTGCACCAGCAACATCACCCTCTTTTTTAGCGATGTTCAACTGCTTGGCCAGATCAAACAATACCGCAAAAGCCTCTGCAGTATTGAAATCATCATCCATCGCAGTTTTGAAACGCTCAACCCACTCACCTTCAGGCTTCACTTCAACGGCATCTACACCCTGCAGAGCGGTATAAAAACGCTCCAGCGACTGACGCGCAGATTTCAGACCGTCTTCTGAATAGTTGATCGGGCTACGATAGTGACTGGACAACAGGAAGTAACGTACTACCTCCGGATTGTATTTATCCAATACCTCACGAATGGTGAAGAAGTTACCCAAAGATTTGGACATCTTCTCCTGATCAACCCGCACAGCGCCAGCATGCATCCAGGTGTTAGCATAGGTCTCACCAGTCGCCGCTTCAGACTGGGCAATCTCATTCTCATGGTGCGGGAACGGCAGATCCGGACCACCACCATGAATATCAAAGTGATTACCCAGACAGCAGGTCGACATAGCAGAACACTCGATATGCCAACCAGGGCGACCTTTACCCCAAGGAGAATCCCAGCTGACTTCACCCTCTTTAGCCGCCTTCCAAAGCACAAAATCCATTGGATTTTCTTTGGCATCCTGAACATCAATACGGGCACCGGCCTGCATATCTTCAAGATTACGATTGGTCAGCTTGCCGTAGCCTTCAAACTTATTAACCCGGTAATAAACATCACCGTTATCCGCAGCGTAGGCAAAACCTTTTTCAATCAGGGTCTGAACCATATCCAGAATATCCTGAATATGGTGTGTCGCACGAGGCTCATGATCCGGGCGCAGCACATTCAGACGGTCTTCGTCATCATGCATCGCCTGAATCATACGCTCAGTCAGCACCTCAACAGGCTCACCATTTTCACCGGCACGACGGATAATTTTGTCATCAACATCCGTAATGTTACGCACGTAATTGACGTCGTAACCACGATGACGCAGATAGCGGGTGATCATATCGAACCCCACCATCACCCGGGCATGACCAATATGGCACAGGTCGTAAACCGTAATACCACAGACATACATGCGTACCTTGTTCGCATCAATCGGTGTAAAAACCTCTTTTTTGCGCGTCATGGTGTTGTAGATCTGTAACATGCCCGATTATCCCTTCTTCTGAATTTTTGCCCAGCTGTCCTTCAGGCCAACTGTCTTGTTGAATACCAACTTGCCATCTTTACCGTGATCGAAACGATCTGCGCAGAAGTAGCCCACACGCTCAAACTGGAAACGGTCTTCCGGCGCTGCTGTCAGCAGGCTTGGCTCGCAATATCCGGTCGTCACTTCAAGAGACTCCGGGTTGATGTGCTCAAGGAAGTTAACGTCTTTTTTGCCATCCGGATTCGGATCAGTGAACAGGTTCTCGTACAGACGAACCTCAGCAGGCACAGCATGCTCTTCAGAAACCCAGTGAATCACACCCTTAACTTTACGACCCTCAGGGTTTTTGCCCAGGGTTTCAGGATCATAGGTGCACAGCAGCTCAACAACGTCGCCCTGCTCGTTTTTGATCATTTCTTCACACTTGATCACATAGGAGTTGCGCAGACGCACTTCGCGCCCCTGAGACAGACGGAAGAACTTCTTAGGCGCATCTTCCATAAAGTCTTCAGCATCGATCAGCAGGGTACGGCTAAACGGAATAGTACGCTCACCCATCGCCTCATTCGCAGGGTGCGAAGGTACAACGTACTCTTCAACCTGATCTTCCGGATAGTTCGTGATGGTTACTTTGATCGGATTCAGCACACACATCGCACGCGGCGCATTTTCTTCCAGATCAGAGCGAAGTGCGTGGTACAGCATCGCCACATCAACCACACCATCGCTACGGGTAACACCTACCATGTCGCAGAATTTACGCAGAGATGCCGGGGTGTAACCACGACGACGCAAACCAGCCAGCGTCGGCATACGAGGGTCATCCCAACCAGCCACATGACCTTCATCCACCAGCTGCTTCAGCTTACGCTTACTGGTTACGGTGTAGTTCAGGTTCAGACGGGAGAACTCAATCTGCTTTGGCTGAGACGGCACAGGCAGGTTTTCAATAAACCAGTTGTACAACGGACGGTGATCTTCAAACTCCAGCGTACAAACGGAGTGAGTGATACCTTCAATCGCATCAGACTGACCATGGGCAAAGTCGTAACTTGGATAGATACACCACTTGTCACCAGTTTGGTGATGGTGAGCACGACGAATACGGTACAGAATCGGGTCACGCAGGTTGATATTCGGTGCAGACATATCGATCTTGGCGCGCAGCACTTTAGCGCCATCATCAAATTCGCCAGCACGCATGCGCTCGAACAGATCCAGGTTTTCTTCAACAGAACGATCACGGAACGGGCTGTTTTTGCCCGGCTCAGTCAGCGTACCGCGATACTCACGCATCTGCTCAGCATTCAGCTCACAAACATAAGCCTTACCGGCTTTAATCAGCTCAACCGCATAACCAAACAGCTGATCAAAATATTCGGAGGTGTAACGGATATTGCCCGCCCACTGGAAACCCAGCCACTGAACATCGTCTTTAATAGAATCGATGTATTCCTGACTTTCTTTTTCAGGGTTGGTGTCATCAAAACGCAGATTACAAGCACCATCAAAGTGCTCAGCCAAACCAAAGTTCAAACAGATCGATTTAGCATGACCAATATGCAGATAGCCGTTTGGCTCAGGTGGGAAACGGGTAACAATCTGCTCGTACTGACCTGCAGCCAGCTCTTCCTGAATCAGTGTACGAATAAAATTTGGAGCAGGTGTATTTTCAGTGTTGCTCATAATCTTTAGCAAATCTCTGAGTAATCGCGTGAATTTCTGGGGGCTTGCGCCCGTTCTCTTGTGGTCTTAGCAAAGACGGTTTAAACCGTAAGACCCGGCCTCAGTTAACGGCCCGAATAGCGGTCAGGTAAATCAGTACAAACATAGTGATTTTGAACACAGAAAAGAGCGTCGCCGGTTCTGATTCATTAACCCTTGCCTGATTCTTTTGCCAAACACGCAAAAGCGCTATTATAGCGTGACGGAGAGCCATTAAGCCATCCTGTTTAATGCATCAATGAAGCAAAACCGACAACAGGCTTTGCTGATTAAACAACGAGATAAGGTCATACCATGATTGTTCTGCATACTAATTTCGGCGACATCAAAATCGAACTGAACTACGAAAAAGCGCCGGTAACCGCAAAAAACTTTGAAGAGTATGTGACCAGCGGCCACTACAACGACACCATCTTCCACCGCGTTATCAATGGCTTCATGATTCAGGGCGGCGGTTTTGATGCAGAGATGCAGCAAAAAGCAACTAACGACCCAATCGAAAACGAAGCAGACAACGGCCTGTCTAATGAAACAGGCACTCTGGCTATGGCTCGCACCATGGACCCTCACTCCGCATCTGCACAGTTCTTCATCAACGTTGCAGACAACACCTTCCTGAACCACACCGGCAAAGACATGCAGGGCTGGGGCTACTGCGTATTCGGTAAAGTTGTAGAAGGTATGGAAGTGGTCAACCAGATTAAAGAAGTTAAAACGACTTCTAAAGCTGGCCACCAGGATGTGCCTGCCGAGGCAGTTGTTATTGAGTCTGCTGAACTGATTGAAGAGTAATTCATTCTTCTGATCTGACTTCCTCCTTTATTGTGCATTCGATAGAAGAAGAAGGATAAAAAGAGCCGTTCGCGGCTCTTTTTTGTATCTGCCTTCTGAACCGACATCAGACGCACCTGCAATACAATTTAACAAGACAAGAAAGCGACCAATGCTATGAAAAGACTCTTTATCTCTGATCTTCACCTAAAAGATATCAACGCACCGGTGACCCAGGCATTTTTCGCTTTTCTGGAACAGAAAGCTCCCAACGCTGACGAACTCTACATTCTGGGGGATTTTTTTGAGTACTGGATCGGCGATGATGCAGGCAACGAACTCTCAGACACTGTCGCTAATCACCTGAAAACCCTTAGCGAAAAGCACAACACACGCCTCTACTTTATGGTTGGCAACCGAGACTTTCTGGTCGGAGAAGACTACTGCGCTCAGGCAGGGATGCAGCTTATCGAAGAACCCTACAAGCTGTCGGGCACCGAAATTTTACTCTGCCATGGCGATGCAGAATGCACCTCCGATACCGAATACCAGAAAATTCGTCAGATGCTCCGCAATCCGCAATGGCAACAAGCATTCCTCAGTAAAAGCCTTGAAGAGCGCATCGCTTTCGCAGAGCAGGCCCGCGCTCAAAGTAAAGAGCACCAGGAAGGCTATGCG
Organism: Oceanospirillum sanctuarii; assembly: GCF_002150805.1. Classification (GTDB taxonomy): domain Bacteria; phylum Pseudomonadota; class Gammaproteobacteria; order Pseudomonadales; family Halomonadaceae; genus Oceanospirillum; species Oceanospirillum sanctuarii. The sequence goes on along the minus strand of NZ_MTBA01000005.1, from coordinate 10,849 downwards.
TTAACGGATCTTGATAACAGCGCCGTCACAGCGTTACTTGAAGCCCACAATGCTGACTTCCTGGTTCACGGCCACACTCATCAGCCGGGCATCCGGGACGTCTGTAACAGCCGTTACAAACGACTGACTCTGAGCGACTGGGATCATGAGATCTGGTATGCCGAAATCACAGGCGATAACGCCCCCAAACTGCATCAATTCACGCATGATGCTTGATTTTGACATCAACTGACTGAGATCAACGACCAAAGTTGAACCCTGTACCCCGTTCACCCAACTTAACATTGTCGACATTTTACTTTAGAATCGTGCCACCGAATAAGAAGGTCGATGAATACATCGAACGCTTTGATTTCACGTAAAAATCTTTCTTTTTTACGCTGAGTCAGGGCATAAACTGATGAGGGTCTTACCGTGCTTGAAGCATATCGCAAACACGTAGAAGAGCGTGCAGCTGAAGGTGTTGTACCTAAGCCGCTAAACGCTGAACAAACTGCGGAACTGATTGAACTGCTGAAAACTCCACCAGCAGGTGAAGAAGAATTCATCCTTGATCTGATCACCAATCGTGTACCGCCTGGTGTAGACGAAGCTGCATACGTTAAAGCTGGCTTCCTGTCTGCTATCGCTAAAGGTGAGGCATCCTCCCCTCTGATCGACAAGAAACAAGCTGTTAAACTGCTGGGCACCATGCAGGGCGGTTACAACATTGAAACTCTGGTTGGCCTGCTTGAAGACGCAGAGCTGGCTGAAGCTGCTGCCGCTGAACTGAAGCACACTCTGCTGATGTTTGATGCGTTCCACGACGTAGCTGACAAAGCCAAAGAAGGCAACGAAAACGCTAAAGCGGTTATCGAGTCTTGGGCTGAAGGTGAGTGGTTCACCTCTAAGCCAGAGCTGGCTGAAAAGATCACTCTGAGCGTATTTAAAGTAACTGGCGAGACTAACACTGACGATCTGTCCCCAGCTCCTGATGCGTTTACCCGTCCTGACATTCCTAAGCACGCTATGGCGATGCTGAAAATGGAGCGTGACGGTATTGTTCCTGACGAGCAAGGCGTACAAGGCCCAATCAAACAGATCCGTGAACTGCTGGATCAAGGCCACCCTGTAGCATACGTTGGTGACGTTGTTGGTACCGGTTCTTCCCGTAAGTCCGCAACCAACTCTGTACTGTGGTTCTTCGGTGACGACATCCCATGCGTACCTAACAAGCGTGCTGGCGGCTTCTGCTTCGGCGGCAAGATCGCTCCTATCTTCTATAACACTATGGAAGATGCAGGCGCCCTGCCAATCGAGATGGACGTTGAAAACCTGAACATGGGCGACGTTATCGACGTTTACCCATACGAAGGTAAAGTGTGCAAGCACGGCACTGACGAAGTTGTTTCTACTTTCGAACTGAAAACTCAGGTTCTGCTGGACGAAGTACGTGCCGGCGGTCGTATCCCACTGATCATTGGTCGTGGCCTGACTGAGAAAGCTCGTGAGTTCCTGGCAAAAGGTCCTACTGACCTGTTCAAACGCCCTGAGCAGCCAAAAGATACCGGTAAAGGTTACTCTCTGGCTCAGAAGATGGTTGGTAAAGCGTGTGGTGTTGAAGGCGTTCGCCCTGGCACATACGTAGAGCCTAAGATGACCACTGTTGGTTCTCAGGATACCACTGGTCCTATGACCCGTGACGAACTGAAAGATCTGGCATGTCTGGGCTTCTCTGCAGACCTGACCATGCAGTCTTTCTGCCACACAGCTGCTTATCCTAAGCCAGTTGACGTGAACACCCACCACACTCTGCCTGACTTCATCATGAACCGTGGCGGTGTATCTCTGCGTCCTGGTGACGGTGTAATCCACTCCTGGCTGAACCGTATGCTGCTGCCTGATACTGTAGGTACTGGTGGTGACTCTCACACCCGTTTCCCAATCGGTATCTCTTTCCCAGCGGGTTCCGGTCTGGTTGCATTCGCAGCAGCGACTGGTGTTATGCCTCTGGATATGCCTGAGTCTGTTCTGGTTCGCTTTAAAGGCACCAAGATGCAGCCTGGTATCACTCTGCGCGACCTGGTTAACGCGATTCCTTACTACGCGATTAAGCAGGGTCTGCTGACTGTTGCTAAAGCTGGTAAGAAGAACATCTTCTCTGGCCGTATTCTGGAAATTGAAGGTCTGCCGGATCTGAAAGTTGAGCAGGCATTCGAACTGTCTGACTCTGCAGCAGAGCGTTCTGCAGCAGCTTGCTCTATCAAGCTGAACGAAGCGCCAATCGCTGAGTACCTGCGTTCTAACATCACCATGCTGAAGTGGATGATCTCTGAAGGTTACGGCGATGTTCGTACCATCGAGCGTCGTATCAAAGGTATGGAAGACTGGCTGGCTAACCCGGAACTGCTGGAAGCTGACGCTGATGCAGAATACGCAGCTGTGATCGAAATCGATCTGGACGACGTTAAAGAGCCAATCGTTGCATGCCCGAACGATCCGGACGACGTTAAACTGCTGTCTGAAGTCGCTGGCGACAAGATTGATGAAGTATTCATCGGTTCTTGCATGACTAACATCGGTCACTTCCGTGCGGCAGGTAAACTGCTGGATGCAGCAGGTCAGCAGATCCCTACCCGCATGTGGATCGCTCCTCCTACTAAGATGGATCAGGCTCAGCTGACTGAAGAAGGTTACTACAACATCTTCGGTAAAGCGGGTGCTCGTATGGAGATGCCGGGTTGTTCTCTGTGTATGGGTAACCAGGCACGTGTTGGCGACAACACCACTGTGGTATCTACCTCTACCCGTAACTTCCCTAACCGTCTGGGTACTGGCGCTAACGTTTACCTGTCTTCTGCTGAGCTGGCCGCTGTTGCTGCTCTGATCGGCAAACTGCCTACAGTTGACGAGTACATGCAGTACGCTTCTAAGCTGGACACTATGGCTGACGATGTGTACCGCTACCTGAACTTCGACCAGATCGCTTCTTATCAGGCGGCTGCTTCTAAGTTCATCCCACTGGCTCAGGAAGCTTAATTCTGACTTATCAGAAAGCATACTGAACCAGAAAACCCCGGCCTTGCCGGGGTTTTTTTATGCCTGAAATAAAAAGATACTAACGAACTGCTTTTTTTAAAGGATTAATTAAGTCACGAAACGGATTTTTATCTGGTGTTAGAATCCTGCGGTTGCCATTGATATATCGTCAGTTGGCTCTTTTTACTTGGCCACAGGAGTTATCCGCCAAATGGAATTTATTATTGAAGCACTTCTCTCCTTTGAAGTGATTTTGCTGATTCTGGTGCTCTTCCTTATCAAAAGCACCATCAAGTTTGTCCCACAAAATCAGGCATGGCTGATTGAGCGATTTGGTAAGTATCAGTCCACCAAAGAAGCTGGTCTCAACTTTATTATCCCCTTCATCGACCGCATTGCTGCAGAGCGCAGCCTGAAAGAACAAGCTGTTGATGTTCCGTCGCAAAGTGCAATCACCAAAGACAACATCTCTCTGGTGGTTGATGGCGTACTCTACTTCCGTGTTCTGGATCCTTACAAAGCTACCTACGGCGTTGATGACTACGTGTTTGCGGTAACTCAGCTGGCACAAACCACCATGCGTTCTGAGCTGGGTAAAATGGAGCTGGATAAGACTTTCGAAGAGCGTGACATGCTGAACGCCAATATCGTATCTGCCATTAACCAGGCAGCAGAGCCATGGGGTATTCAGGTTCTGCGTTACGAAATCAAAGATATCGTGCCACCGAATTCCGTTATGGAAGCTATGGAAGCTCAGATGAAAGCAGAGCGTGTTAAGCGTGCGCAGATTCTGGAGTCTGAAGGTGATCGTCAGGCTGCTATTAACGTCGCAGAAGGTAAGAAACAGGCTCAGGTTCTGGCGGCTGAAGCTGACAAATCTGAGCAGATCCTTAGGGCTGAGGGTGAAGCAAAAGCTATTATGGCAGTTGCAGAAGCTCAGGCAGAAGCCCTGCGTAAAGTGGGTGAAGCTGCAGATACCGAGCAGGGTCAGAAAGCGATTCAGCTGGACCTGGCGACCAAGGCTATCGAAGCAAAACAGGCTATTGCCCGTGAAAGCTCAGTCGTTCTCCTACCCGAAAGTGGTACAGATGCCAGTTCTCTGGTTGCGTCCTCCATGTCTATCATTAACTCTCTGAACAGCAAACAGAAGGCTTAAGATATGGATTTTCTGCTGCAGAACCTTGCTGAATCCCTGATGATTCTGGGTGTTTTAGCCCTGATCATTGAAGTGGCTGTTTTAGGTTTCTCTACCTTTGTGCTTTTCTTTTTCGGTCTGTCCCTGCTGATTACAGGTGGCCTGATGACACTCGATGTTTTATCGGCAAATGCCAGTACAGCATTCTGGTCGAATGCTATTCTGACAGCCCTGCTCTCGTTGAGCCTCTGGCAGCCCTTGAAGAAAATGCAAAGCCAGACCGATGACAAGCAGGTAAAACACGACTTTGCCGATCACAGCTTTGTGCTGGAGTCTGATGTTGATAGCAAAGGTGAAAGCCTTTATCAGTACTCGGGTATAAGCTGGAAGCTTAAAAGCGAGCAGCCAATAGCGAAGGGAACCTTGGTTCGCATTAGCCGCATGGAAGTGGGCGTGCTCTGGATAGAGGCTGTAGCAGAATAAGTCATGTTCTTGGCATGATGAATCAAAGAAGGCGCTGAATTAACCATTCAGCGCCTTTTTCTTTTACCGGGCAAAGCTCTCTTAAACAAGTTCTCACTCAAACCGAAATGCCGGAGCCATCTGTTGAGTGTAGTGACCGGATTTAATAACTTGCCGCTCAACCAGATGCTGATGCCGACAGGCTTCTTCAAAAGTCAGTACAGGCTCAACGCAGGCGTCAGTTTGAGCAAAGGCGGTACACCAGTGACTGAATGTTTCGCCCAGAAAGACCTCCCGTATTGAAGCCTTAACCCGCGACTGTGCCTCTTGGCTGAAATCAGCGCAATCGACGGCCAGATGAGTAAGGTTCAACACCTCCAACAAACGCTGCTGAAACTGGGGTTCAAGACTCCCCACCGCCATATAGCGGCCATCGGCAGTCTCATAGTAATCGTAGAAAGTGCCGCCATTAAGCCAGCCTGTTTCGGCTTCCGGCTGCTCTCCCCCCGCTAAAGCTGCAGCGCCCGCCATACCGTTCAGAGAAAAGGCCGCATCAGTCATACTGATATCGATATACTGCCCTATCCCCTGAGTCTGTCGTTGAATGACTGCAGTAAGAATAGCCATAACAGCTTGATGAGAGCCTCCCGCCAGATCTGCTACCTGCATCCCCTGAGGCACCGGTGCTTCACCTTTGCGACGGCTGTAGTCCGCTAAACCGCTTAAAGCCAGATAATTAATATCGTGACCCGCGCGATCACGATATGGCCCGGATTGGCCATAACCGGTAATACTGCAGTAGATAAGGTCTGCCTTGCATTCACGAAGCGCTTCATAACCGACACCGAGACGATCCATCACTCCGGGTCGGAACTGCTCAAGAACGATATCGTAGTCCTTAACCAGAACTTTGACCTGCTCGGCCGCCTCAGGCTGTTTCAGATCCAGATAACAAACATCTTTTTTATCATTCAGTTGACGGTAGGCCGCGGAAACACCTTCGATTTGCGGTGTTAAACCTTTGACAAGATCAGGGCGGGAGGGAGATTCAACTCTGAGTACTTCAGCCCCCATCTCAGCCATGATCATGGAGGCATAGGGTCCGGGCAGGAGTGTGCTGAAATCGAGAATTTTAAGCCCTGCTAAGGGCTTTTTTGACTCTGGCATATCCTTCAATCCTTTTATTATTGTTTTGATTGAGGTGCCGTTCAGAAGTTGTTCTGGATAGGCACCACAGAGATAGAGTTCTTGGGAGAACCTTCGATTACCTTGTCTGAATACACCAGATAGATCAAGGTGTGACGACGTTCATCATAAAAACGCACCACCTGCAGGGTTTTAAAAACCAGGCTGGTACGTTTATTAAATACTTTTTCACCATCTTCCAAATCATCCGGCAGCTTAATCGGCCCAACCTGACGACAGGCAATAGAGCCATCCGAAGGATCTTCTGCTAACCCCAAACCACCACTGATACCGCCGGTCTTAGCCCTCGCCAGCCAACAACTCACCCCGGAAATATCCGGATCATCAAAGGCTTCTATGACAATTTTGTGATTGGGTCCCAACATCTTAAAGACAGTACTGACAGAGCCGATCTCTTCGGCTTTTACGGATAGTGAAAACACCATCCCGAGAGCAATCAAAATGCCCGTGAAATTAATACCCGAGAAATAGTTACGCATAATTCTGTCCCTCAATTGTTTCCGCCATAAGATTACGCTCTTCAACAAAAGCCTCAAAATCAGCAGCATCGAGAGGCTTAGCAAACAGATATCCCTGAATATAGTCACAGGACAGTTTCTGCAGAAAAGCCAGCTGCTCACGGCTATCAACACCTTCTGCAACGGTTTCCATGCCAAGACTATGTGCCAGAGCCATCGTCGCACGAACAATATGCTCATCGGACTCGTTAACGCCAATGCCTATGATAAAGCTACGGTCAATTTTCAGGTGGTCCGCATCCAATGCCTTCAGATAACTCATGGAGGAATAACCGGTACCAAAGTCATCAATGGATAGGGTAATTCCAGCCTTTTTCAGACGTCTCAGGTTTTCTGTCACCATCTCCGAATCTGTCATCAGAGTGGTTTCAGTGATTTCGACGCAGACCTGAGTGTATGGAATAGAAAATTTATCCAACAGATCCAACAGGCGTTGCGCCAGAGTATCCCTTGCCAACTGAACCGAAGAGATATTCATGGAGATCTTACCAAAAGCTAAACCTTTGGCATTCCATTCAGCCATCTGACGGAACAGGCTCTCCATCAGCCATACACCTACCTCCAGAATCTGGCCGGTTTCTTCTGCCAGAGTGATAAACTCAGCGGGAGAGACCCATTCACCATCTCCCACCTCCCAACGCAGAAGTGCTTCAGCGCCGTAAACTCGCCCGGTTTCCGCTTCCACCTGCGGCTGGAACCTCAGGCTGAGATCGGTTTCCCGGTGCACCGCCAACTCAAGCTGTTGCTGCAGGAATACCCGACGTTTCATCAAAGCATCCATCGCTTCATCAAAGAAGCGGAAGGTATTCTTGCCATCATGTTTAGCCCGATACATTGCCAGATCAGCCTGACGCAGCATCATGGAGGCATCTGTGGCTGAATACCCTCCCATCGCAATACCAACACTACAGGTCACACTGAAGGTACCGTCGCCGTAATGAAATGGCTGCGCCACTGCCGCAATAATTTTTTCAGCCAGAGTCGCCTGCTGATGATGCTCAGTAGCTCCCTCGGACAAGACGGCAAACTCGTCACCACCTAAACGAGCCAGCAACGCTTGCTCTGGCAAAACTTTCTGCAGGTTATCAGTCGTATGAATCAGCAGGGCATCACCCGCCTCATGCCCCATGGTATCGTTGATCTCTTTAAACCGATCCAGATCGATAAACAGAATGGAGACTTCATTAAGATTCTTACTGCGAAAAATGTCGTATAAATGATGTTCAAAATAACGGCGGTTCGGCAGCGAGGTCAGCGGATCATGATCCGCCAGAAACAATGCCCGTTGTTCGGCGCTTTTACGCGCGGTCATATCCTCATGCACAGCGATAAAGTGCTCAGCTTCACCCTGATTATTCATAATGGGCGTGACGGTTTGCTCCACCGTCATGGTATGGCCTTCCTTATGACGATTAACCAACTCCCCCCGCCAGCTCTTTCCAGCCAGAATGGCAGCCCATAAACCACCAAAGAAATCCTTTGAGTGACAGCCTGAATTAAGAATTTTCGGGTTCTTGCCCTTCACCTCTTCAAAGCTGTAACCCGTCAGCTGAGTGAACGCTTTGTTGATCCAGTGGATCTCCCCAGATCGGTTGGTAATAAAAATGGCATTGGCGGTACTGCGAATCGCGGTACTTAACAGATAGTTATCACCTTCTGTCAGCCGACGCTTTTCCATAAGAACAGCAATAATCAAAGCAGCAAAGATGGTAAAGACAGCAGCAAGCAACAGAAAGAGACGTATCATGCGCTCATCATGCTTCCAGGAGGCAAGCGCAGCGTTTTCTTCGGAAACCAGAACGGTAATCAGCGGTAAAAGCGATGTCGACCGGTAACTAATCAGATAGTTATGTCCTGAAATAGTCTCCCGATATTGCCCCCAGCTGGTTTCTTTAACCTGTGTTAAAAGCGCACGGGTATTAGGTGTAGCCTGATCATCACCCAGCAAACCCGCACCATCATAACGATAAAGCTGAACATAAGAGTGCAAAGTATCACTTACGGAGCTAAAGAGATTACCAAAGTACTGAGGATTGATGGATGCGATCAATATCTGCTGAACGACACCCTGTTCATCACGGACCGGCAAGCAAAACGGGATATGACTTAAGGCAGTCCTGTCGGCAAAAGGATCATTGGGGTATCGCCCGGGCTTGGGAGTTCCGATAATAAACTCCGTCATCGCTTCATTTTTTAAGCGGTCAATACAGGAGTAAGACAGCTTTGAACCGAAGTTACGGGTTACCGTAGCGGTAATCACACCCTCGGCATTCAGAAGGTCGATAGAACGTAATTGAGGTGCTGTCCTCAACTGCTCACGCAAGATATTCTCGACTTCGATTCGCTCACCCAGTTGCGGCAGACTCTCAACCAGGGTGATCATAGAGCTATTGACGGACTGGAAAGAACGTACAACGGAATCTTCCAAAGCATGAGCCAGAAGACCATTACTGGCTTCCTGTTCAGCAAGACTCCTGGAGACGCCTTTATTAACGGTATGCTGTAAAACCAGCCATAAGAAGACGAGTACAAATAGCGCTCCCAGAAAGATCCACTTCTGACGAACAAGAGCACTTTTTAAAAAGAAAAGGCTATTCACTAACACAGATCAAGTCACACCTTGAGTAAAGCAATAAAATATCAACAAGTTACATCATTTAACAGTGATCACAAGCAAAGGTTATCTATATGAGACAACAACTTAGAGTATCTGGACTAAATACAAATAGCATCCGATTCTTAGTCGCCCTTATCATTTTTTTCGCATTAAGCAGCCTGCTTCTCAGTCAAAAATCTCATGCCTCATCAGAACGGGAACAGCAGATTGTCGAGTCCGGTAAACTGCGGGTCTGCATCTGGCCGGATTATTTCTCTATCTCCTACAAAAATAAGAAAACAGGTGAGCTGGAAGGGATCGATATCGGCTTGTCTCAGGAATTTGCCAAAGATCTAGGTGTTACTGTTGAGTATGTACCTACCCACTTCGGTATCTTTATGAATGACATTGAACAGGACAAATGTGATCTGGCTATGTTTGGTGTCGGTAAGACCGAAGCACGCGCTAAGCGGATCGACTACAGCCAACCTTATCTGAGTAGCGGGATGTATGGTATTGCCAACAAGACCAACCCAATTGTAAACAGCTGGGAATCAATGGATCAGCCCGGTGTTGTTGTCTGCGTACAAAAAGGCACCTATATGGAAGGTGCTATGCGCAGCAGTCTGAAAAATTCCGAACTGATGACGGTTGTAAAGCACAGCCAGCGTGAAGTTGAGGTTCGCTCTGGTCGTGCCGATGTGTTTATCACCGACTACCCTTATGGCCAGAAGATGATCAAGGTATACGACTGGGCTCAGCTATTAACCCCTAAGAGCGAAACAGAGCAGTTCCAATACGCTTATGCCGTTAAAAAAGGCCAGCCAGAGTGGCTGGAGCGCGTAAACCAGTTTGTCACCGATATCAAAGCCGACGGCCGTTTGAAGCAATACGCAGAGCAAAACAACCTGCTACCGATCGCCCTGATTCCATCTAAATAGTTAGGGTTCACTAGCCTGATCTTCTGAAATGAAAAAAGCCTCAGAAATGTTCTGAGGCTTTTCAAATTTTTACTGGCTAATTATAAACACAGATTAACCTTTATTCGCTTTCTCAATCTGAACACTAACCACTTTCGGTAACTGAATATTCAGCTCTTCAACAGCGGCCTTGATCTTAGCAATCAGCTCAGATTTGTTTTCCTGCATCCGAATCAGAGCTTCGCTCTTACCCTGCTTCTTATCCAGTTCCAGCTTCAGCCCTTCGACTGTTTCAGGTAAGCCTTCAAGCTGCTTAAGCTGAGCATCAAAGTACTGATCAAACTGGCCAAGAGTCTCCTGCACTTCTTTAGACAGAGCCTCAAACTTATCCTGCATATCCGCATTGTGCCGAATCGCAGATTCACCACCACTCTCTTCAATATGCAGACGGTTCTGGAAGTCTTTCAGCTGAGATTCAAACTGATCAATCTGGAAACGCATCACATCCAATGTTTCGTTACACTCATCTTGGAAGGCATCAGATTCGATACCATAAGTACGATAGATTTCGTCGTAATGACCAAATTTCTCAAAAATAGCTGCAATCTGAAGCATGATCATGCTGAGTGTTATAGGATCAGCATCCTCATCACCTTCGCCACTATCAGCTTTAGAGGAAGGAGTTTCAGAAGTCAGCGCAGCAATTTCAAACTTCTTATCGATATAAGCCACAAGCTCTGTTTTCATCTTATCAACAGAACTCTGAACCAGTTGCTGGACTAAGCTCTCAAGCTCGGGGGTAAGTGCAGAATTTTCGCTCATACTGGTAAAGTGACCTTATTACAAAACTTGTTTAGACACGTATATATTAACCTGAATACTAGGTGATTTCCTACGAGCCTGCCTACGTTCATTTCAATTGTCCGCAGCGCGTCATACATTCAGTTCAGGCATAAAAAAACCCCGTCTCGTAAGAGACGGGGTTTTCGTATTA
>NZ_MTBA01000004.1 GCF_002150805.1 Oceanospirillum sanctuarii | reverse complement strand
ATGTGAGAGTAGGACATCGTCAAGCGCCTAATACGAAAACCCCGTCTCAATGAGACGGGGTTTTTTTTATGCCTGAAAGAAAGGCTTAGGCGTAAAAGCAAAAAGTGGATAGCAGAGCAGATTGGTTTGTTTTACAAAGGGATATGAAGAGAAAGCGTTTAACGTAAATAACCTTTGCTGATCTCGCGGAATTTCTCGGTATTACACTTATGCAACCACTCAAAGGCAACCATCTCTTTACTGACTAACTGAATACCGTTTTGCTGCATGCGAAGCAGAGCGGTGTTGTAGTCAGATTCTTTGCGGGATGCGATAGCGTCCGTCACTACATATACGTCATAGCCCTGTTCAGAAAAGCCAATCGCTGTTTGCAGCAGGCAAACATGGCTTTCAGCGCCGATCAGAATAAGTTGTTCTTTATCCAGCTGATTAACGGCTTTCAGGATATGGGCTTCTTCCGCAGCGGAGAAGTGCTCTTTCTCCAGAAAAACAGCTGATGAGAGGAAGGGTTTTAGTGTTGTGCTGGTATGTCCTAGGCCTTGTGGATACTGCTCCGTTACGACAGTTGGGATGGATAGTTTGTCGGCTACTTCAATCAGCCATTGGCTGTTGGCCATCAATTGTTCAGCGTTATGAAGAGCAGGAAGCAACTTTTCCTGAATATCGATGACTAAGAGTGCTGAGTTAGTAGGGTTGATGAGCATGACAACTCCTTAATCGTTGTTGTTATGGTTGGAATGCGCGTCCTGCGCCCCCATTTACTCAAGCATAACGAGATAATAAGTAAACTAACAGGTAACTTTATGCAGCGTATAGCAGTATGGTTTTTTGCCTTCTTCGTGGTTCTTGGCACAGGTCTGGATCAGGCAGAAGCAAAGCGTCTGGGTGGTGGCAAGTCGATGGGGACTTACTCTAAGAGTACGACAACATCATCAACCAGCAGTAATTACACTCAACCGTCTAAAACGAATACCGCAACTTCTACTGGTGCGCGTAGTAGCAAGATGGGCTTCCTTGGCCCTCTGGCAGGTTTGGCAGCGGGTGGTCTTCTGGCGGCTATGTTCTTCGGCGATGGTTTCGAAGGCTTCCAGATGTTCGACTTCATTCTGATCGCATTGGTTGTCTTTATCATCTTTAAGCTGATGGCCAGAAAGCGACAAACTGCAGCGGCTTCAGCGCCTAATATGGGCTATCAGAAAGAAGCTTTTGCTCAGAATCAGGAGCGTAGCTTTGATACCAATCTGATGGGCGGTGGTGTTGTCGCGCAACAGTCGGTGCCTGATTGGTTTGATGCTGCAGGCTTTGTTGAGCGTGCAAAAGGTCACTTTGTTCACCTGCAAAAAGCCTGGGACAACAATGATCTGGCTGAGATTCAGGACTTCGTAACTCCTGAGCTGTACAACCTGCTGTCTCAGGAACGTAAGGCTCAGACTGAAGAACCAAATACTGAAGTGGTTAACCTTGAAGCCCGTCTGGGCGGTATTAGCCAGCAGGGTTCTCTGGCGGAAGCGAGTGTTGTTTTCTCCGGTCAGATCCGTGAGAACAGTTCTCTGCCGACGGACTTTACTGAGACCTGGCACCTGGTTCGCGATATGCGTCAGGAAAATGCTAACTGGTATCTGCAAGGTATCCAGCAACACTAAGAGGCTTTCCTCAAGGTAAAAAAGGCCGCGTTATGCGGCCTTTTTCGTTTTCGTCTCCTGAGCTTATTCGTCATGATCTCTCAGGAATACCCACTCGTTACCCTTACTCTGTTCTTCGTTGAAGTAATAGCCTTCGGTATCAAAGTTCTTCAGCTGTTCAGGATCACTCAGTTGATTCTGAATAATATAAGCCGCCATCAGGCCTCGTGCCTTTTTAGCGTAGAAACTGATCATCTTATATTGACCGTTTTTCCAGTCTTTAAAGACAGGGGTAATGATCTCTGCCTGCAGGTTCTTGGTTTTAACCGCTTTGAAGTATTCATTAGAAGCCAGGTTGATAAGTACCGGCTCCTTCTCTTCTGCAAACTCATTGTTCAGAGCATCGGTCAGTTGCATATCCCAGAATTCGTACAGATTCTTGCCACGGCTATTAGTGAATTTGGTTCCCATCTCCAGTCGATACGGCTGAATAAGATCCAGAGGTTTCAGCAGGCCATAAAGGCCGGACAGGATTCTCAGATGGTTCTGTGCAAAGCTGAAGTCCTCTTCTGAGAAACTCTCAGCATCAAGCCCGGTATAGACATCACCTTTAAAAGCCAGGATCGCCTGCTTGGCATTGTCCGGTGTGAAAGGTGTTTCCCAGCTGCCAAAGCGGGCAACATTGAGAGCCGCCAGTTTGTCACTCAGTTTCATCAGCGTTGCGACATCAGCCTGAGACAGTTCCTTCAGTTCATCGACTAACAGTTGGCTGTTTTCCAGAAATGATGGATCGCTATAGGTTTGAGTAACTGGAGCAGATTCAAAGTCGAGTGTTTTCGCTGGAGAAATAACAAGTTTCATGGGCGCTACCTGAGGCTGAAATCCTAAACAAATGCAGAGCTTACCCTATCCGATGGTGCAGAAAAAAACCAGACTAAAACCCTTGGGATTACTGGTCTGTGATGGTGCATTGATTCGTGGTGCGCCCAAAAATAGTGCGCAATGAAGAGGGGTTTTAACTGTCTGTTTATGTTTGGTTGGGTTCAATGTTTAGTTTGATTGCTGCGATGCAGTGATTTTTTCTGTTTCAGTATTGGGCACACCTCTTGCTCTGGCATGGGTATATAAAAGAAAAGTGAAATATCACATGTGGGGTGTGTTTTATGGATGCAGCAAGTGTGCAAGGCAATCTGGATCTGGTCTGGATCATGGTGTGCGCTGCATTGGTTATGTTTATGCAGGCAGGATTTACTGCGCTGGAGTCAGGGCTGACGCAAGCTAAAAACAGCATCAATGTTGCCATTAAAAATATAACGGATTTTATAATCTCCGTACTGACGTTCTGGGCAGTGGGCTATGCCATCATGTTTGGTGTCAGCTCAGGGGGATTTTGGGGAACAAGTGGCTTTGGTCTGTCAGGTATGACAGAAGCCAGTGATTTTGCATCCTTTGCCTTTCAGGCAACTTTTGCAGGTACCGCAGCGACAATTGTTTCTGGTGCGGTAGCAGAGCGAACCAAATTTCTGGCATACGTTCTTGTCGCAGTTTTCACAACTTGTGTTATCTATCCGGTATCCGGTCATTGGATCTGGAACAGTGATGGCTGGTTGGCACAGCAGGGCATGATTGATTTTGCAGGTTCAACCGTTGTTCACTCACTCGGAGCCTGGGTTGGATTGGCCGGTGCCATTGTTGTCGGGCCTCGCTTAGGGGTTTTTGGTAAGGATAAGAAGATCACCAAAATTCAGGGACACAGTCTCGTACTGGCTGTAGTTGGTGTGCTGATTCTCTGGTTCGGTTGGTTTGGTTTTAACGGCGGCAGTACGCTGACTGGTGATGCCAGTATCGCCAAGATTATCGCCAATACCATGCTGTCGGCAGGTGCCGCGGGTCTGAGTTGTTTCTTTATTTCCATGGCGATGCACGAGCGCCGGGAAGTTAATGTCGAAAAACTCCTCAATGGTGTCGTGGGTGGCCTGGTTGCGATTACGGCAGGCTGTGCTGTTGTTGAGCCAGCAGGTGCTGTGGTTATCGGTTTTGTTGCCGGAGCTGTACTTTATTTCGCTGAGTGGGTAATCCTGCACATCCTGCGGGTTGATGATCCGGTAAACGTGGTGGCAGCGCACGGTGTTTGCGGCGCGTTGGGTACCATTCTGTTGGTCTTTTTTGCTGACGAAGCGGCGCTGGTGAACGGTAGCGTGATGGATCAGCTGATGGTTCAGCTGACAGGCGTATTCGCGGTTTTTGTCTGGGGCTTTGGGTTGGGTTATCTGGCCTTTGCCTTGTTAAAAGCGTTTGGTGCGTTACGCGTACCACCAGAGGATGAAGAGCGCGGCCTGAATGTCAGTGAGCACGGCGCCAGTTCTGCGCTGCTGGATATGCAGGAAGCGATGCAGTTCATTATCAAAGATGGTGATCTGACCCGCCGAGTAGCTGTTGAACGTGGCAGTGAGTTTGAGAGACTCGGTGTCATCTTTAACCTATTTCTGGATAGCTATGAGCGGGCTATTGGCGATATTAAAGTCGCCTCCAGTCAACTAAATGATTATGCACAGGAGATGGCTAAAGCCAGTGATGAGCTTGAGGCCGGGGTTTCGCACCAGCAGGAACAGAGCCTGCAGATCACGACGGCAATTACCCAGCTATCTGCGGCGGTGAAACAGTTGGCAGCCAGTGTTAAAGAGACCTCTCTGCAAACGGAGGAAGCCACCGTTCAGTCCAGTAATGGTCATGATCTGGTGAAAGCCAGTGTCCGGGATATTCATGCCCTTGCGGAACGAATTGCCTCAGTCTATGACGTCACCGAGCAGGTTCAGTCTCAGGCCGGTGCCATTACTCAGATTCTGGAAACCATTGAAGGGGTTGCTGAGCAAACGAATCTGCTGGCTTTGAATGCCGCGATTGAGGCTGCACGGGCAGGTGAAGCAGGGCGCGGATTTGCAGTCGTCGCCGATGAAGTACGTGCCCTGTCTCAGCAGACCCAAGGGTATACCCGAAACATTCAGGAGACCATTACAGAGCTGCAAAACCGTGTTCAGAATGCTGTCACTCTGGTTCGTGGTGGTCACGAGCTGGCAGATACCAGTGTTGGTACGGTGACCCGCTCCGGTGATGCCTTTGAAGCGATCAATACCATGGTGCATGCGATTAACAGCAGTAGTGTTGAGATCGCTACGGTTGCAGAGCAGCAATCTCAGATCGCCCTTGAGGTGGATGCCAATATCCGTCGCATCGATGATGTGGTGCGTCAGACCGCCAGTGAGGCGCATACCCTGAACGGGTTAGGCCACAATATTGAGCAGCTGGCCTCACGACTACAGTCTTCTGTGTCAGCCTATTCGGTGAGGGATTCTTCCGTCGTCCACTAATTTTGAAACGGGTCAGGGTTACACGGTTCTGCATCTGAGGAGGGAGGGGCTGATGATGCAGAGCCGTGATTAATTCACTCCATAGGCGCAGCCCTTATGATCAGTTACCATCGGGAGCTGATTTAATATAAGGGATCGACAATGTTTCAGCGCGTATTAAATATCTCCCCGTACGGGTTGCTGGTTCTGACGACACTCTTCTGGGCCGGTAACTTTGTTCTTGGCCGTGCCGTACATCTTGATGTGCCGCCACTCGGGTTGAGTTTCTGGCGCTGGCTGACGGCGCTTGTCATTATCCTGCCTTTTGCGATTCCACACTGGAAAGCGTCCCGACAGGTGATTCGGGAGCACTGGTTTATTCTGTTGGTACTGTCGGTTTTCAGTGTTGCCTGCTTTAACACCATGATCTATCTGGGGCTGCAAACTGCTCCAGCTAGTAACAGTATTCTCTTGCAGTCGGCCTGTCCGGTTCTGATCCTGATTATCAGCTGGCTGTTCTTTAAAGAGAAAGTCACCCTGCTTCAGGGCGCGGGAATGCTGGTTTCTCTGTTTGGGGTTGTGGTGGTGGTGACCGAAGGCAGTCCTTCAGCAATTATGGGCATGGACTTTCTGAACGTCGGAACTGCCTGGATCTTGCTGGCAGTGCTCTGTTGGGCGATCTATTCCAGCTTGCTGCGCTTACGGCCTGAAGGTTTAAGTCCCTTTGGCTTCTTTGCCCTGACCGTTCTGGTGGGGGTTATCGTGCTGTTTCCTTTCTACCTGTATGAAACTTTCTCCGGCAGAGGGATGCCCTTTAATCTGATCTCAGTAGGCAGTGTGTTATACGTGGGGATCTTCCCGTCGATTTTGTCTTATCTGTTCTGGAATAAAGCGATTGCTGAATTGGGCGCAGCCCGTGCTGGCCAGTTTATTCATCTGGTACCGGCTTTCGGCATCACCATGGCGATCCTGTTTCTGGGTGAGCCTCTGCAAGGCTTCCATTTCAGTGGTTTTCTTCTGATTCTTGGTGGGATCTGGCTGGCTACTGTGATTGCCCGCAAGCGAATCTGATGGTTCAGATCTTCTGTGAAAATAAAAAAGGGCGCTTGTAGCGCCCTTTTTCTGGTTCTGATTTTTAGCTTTCAGAGTATTGGTGATCTGAGCTGCTTAGTTGAAGCGAATCAGCAGGACGCCACCAAACAGCATCAGAACGCCGATCACCCGCCAGAGATTGATACTGTGTTCCGGAAAGGTTGCCCAGCCGAAATGGTCCAGTATCAGGGACATCGCCAGTTGTCCGGCAACAAACAGCGCAATCATGGTTGCTGCGCCAAGACGGGGAGCCAGAAAGGCAGATGTTGCGACAAATAATGCGCCCATAAGACCACCGGTCCAGGCCCACCAAGGCGCTGTTTTCAGACTGGAGACTTCCGGCCATTGGTGACGGGCGACCAGTACCACAGCGAAGAGAGCAACGGAGCCAACAACGAAAGAGATCAGTGAGGCCCAGATAGCTCCTGAGCTTTGCAGTGCCAGCGTGCTGTTTACGCCGGATTGAAGAGGCATAAAGGCTCCGGCGACAAAGGCTAACGCGATCCAGAATGTAAGCATAAAGCCTCCTTGTGATGATAATGATGTAGCTGAGTTTCAGGATGAGGCGATCAGCAAGCCTCTATCTTCCGCCAGAATTGAAGCAGGGCAATGCTAACAATAAATAGTGAGGGATGCTTGCCAGATTTATTTTCTTACCTGAAAACAGCCTGAAGCCCTTGCCAGAAAAGGCATTGCCCCTGATTTGTGATGACAGAAAAACGATTGGGCTGTAACGGTTTTTTGCCATAACGTGTCGGTTTTACTCGTTTTGTATCAATAAACCCCTTTTGTAGCCTTGTTACTTAAATGCACAGTGTTAGAATTGCCGGCTCGAAAATCGACTGCTCAGTTAAAAATAAACCAAAGTAATCTGTGGTTGCTTATGTCTGAACAAATTGGCGTTATGACCCGGCTGAAGTTTTTGCTGGCTGAGAAAATGTTTCACTCTTCGGTGTTGCGTCACTCAAAGCTGCGACATCAATGGGTAATGCGACTGTTTAAAGAGTCTGCTAACGAAGGGCATCTGAAAGCTCTTTCTATCTATGGCCACCTGCTTTATTTCCGTGGGATTTCTCCGCTGGATAAAGGGCAGGGCGTAAACTACCTGCTGGACGCCGCGCGTCAGGGGGATGTTAAGGCTCAGTACCAGATGGGCTGTATCTATGAAAAAGGATACGGACACCTGACCAGGAACTCTGAAAATGCCGTGCGCTGGTTTGTGCGTGCTGCTGAGCAAGGTCATCCTTTGGCCTGCCGCCGAATGGCAAAAGCCTGTAATGAAGGTGAACTGGGTCTGGCTGTAAACCCGGATCAGTGCCAATACTGGGAACAGAAAACCCGCCGTAGCCTGGAACAGGCAAATGGCATGAACCTCTCTTTGAACCTATAATCTGCCTATTGGCACACGGCTTGCTCTGTATCTGACAGATACATGCTGTGTGCAAGGGTGCACACCGGATGTGTACCGGTTGTCCATGTGGTTGGGTCCGCAAACTGGGACGAGTGAATTTTGACAACAAACGATAAGCAGACTCAGATGCCTTTTATTATTGATGTTGAAGCGTCAGGTTTTGGTCGGGGTAGTTACCCGATCGAAGTAGGCTTCGCTCGCCCTGACGGCAGCGTATTCTCTTGCCTTATCCGCCCTGAGCCCGAGTGGGAGCACTGGGATGACAGCGCGGAGATGGTTCATGGTATTCCCCGGGCAAAACTACTGGAAGATGGTGCTTCGGTTCGTGATGTGGCCGAAAAGCTGAACGAAGAGCTCAGGGGTGAAGTGGTTTATACCGACAGCTGGGGTTTTGACAGTACCTGGTTGTCGTTACTGTTTTACCATGCGGGTTTGTCACAGTTGTTTCGGTTAGAAACACTGAGCAAGCTGCTGACGGAAAAACAAACCTCTATTTGGGGGCAGGTTAAGCAGCAGGTTGCACTGGAATTGAACATAGATCGTCACCGGGCAGGTCCCGATGCCCGTATGCTGCAACGGACTTTCGAACTGACTGCAACAGCCTGAAGTCTCAGGCTGTTGTTTTATCTGCACAGACCTTTTCTTTCTCCTTGCTTTCCAAATCAATCCTCCCTGACCTGAAGAACGAGTTTGCCCAGTGTTTTGTTGCTGGCGAGGTAATCAAAAGCATCCATCGCCTGTTCAATGGGGAATACCTTGTCGATTACCGGAGTAAGGGTTTTAGACTCAAATAGCGGCCAGACATTGATCAGCAGAGCCTGCAGTATTTTCTGTTTGTAAGCAGGTGTCCTCGGACGCAGCATATTGCCCTGTATTTTCAGTCGCTTCATCAAAACATGGCGCAGATCGATCTCGGCTCTCATACCGCCCATCGCACCTATCATGCAAAGCCTTCCGTCTTCCTTAAGCAGACTGAGGTTATCCGCCAGATAGTCAGCCCCCACCGGATCTAAAATAACGTCGACACCGAGCTGATGCGTCCAGTCGAGCAGTGCCTCCTTAAAGCTGCCGTCATGGCGTAAAAAGCAATGACTGGCTCCCAGATCAAGGCAGGTGCTGATTTTGGTTTCATCGCCAAGGGTTGTATAAACCGATGCGCCAAAGGCGTGGCAAAGCTGAATTGCTGCAGTACCGACACCGCTGCCTCCGGCGTGAATGAGTACGCTCTCTCCGGCTTTAAGGGCTGCATCCATAAATACGTTTTGCCAGACAGTGGCATAGACTTCCGGAATTGCTGCTGCCTGAGAAAAGCTTAAACCTTTGGGCAGAGGCAGTACCTGAACGACAGGTACGCAAACATACCCTGCATAGCCGCCACCAGCTAACAGCGCACAAACCGCATCGCCCACCTGATAGCCGGTTGCCCGACTGCCCACAGCATCGATCACTCCGGCGCATTCCAGCCCCAAAGTGCCGTTGGCTCCTTCCGGAGGCGGATAGAGGCCGTCTCTTTGGGTCAGATCTGCCCGGTTGATTCCGGCTGCATGGACTCTGATCCTGACCTCATCGGCTCTGGGTTCGGGGATAGGTTGCTGATCATCGCTCCAGATGAGCGCGTGGCTCTTCTGACTAATCTGAATGCAATGCATAACTGACTACTCCGCTGGGTTATGAGATCAGTTTATGCACAGATTGGACTTTTCGCGGGGGAAGAAAGGTAAATTTTAGTTACCGATTAAAAGGTGCGGATGCGAGGTAGTAGTGGTGTTGGGTTGTGAATGCGAGGGGGCCGCACATATTGCAGAATCAAAAAAGGCCTGAGAATCAGGCCTTTTGAGTACTCGCTTATTCAGCATCCTTCAGGATGTTGCTACGAATAAAGCGGATACCGAAATAAGAAATTGCCAGGCAGCCACCTACAACAGCCAGACCAGCGATTACTGCAGCGTCGAAATACATAGTACGGACCTCGTTATCGTTTTAATTTCAGGCGGGGAATTTAATATTTTTGTTAGCGGAAAGCATCCTATAACCGGCAAATTCTTAGAATTTTTTAGAATAAGCTGCATTGCATGATTTCTGTTTTGAGTTTTTATCCTCCTTAAGGATAATAGCCCTGAGTGATTTGGTGACTGAGTAGGCGTAATGCAGAAGAAACAACCGAAGAAACCTGTCAGTGTGCATTGGAAAGTACGTCTGACACGGGCGGGTAATAAACAATATCTGGCACGGACGCTGAATCTTTCCGCAAAACACCTGCATATTGAGAGTGAGTACAATCTCAAAGCAGGCGAGAAAGTGAAGATTGAGATTTCAGCGCTTCATGATGGTGTTAAAAAGGTACTGGTGATTATCGGTTTGGTACGCAGCTCTATTCTGCTCTCCACCGGGGTTTCTTATGGCCTGGATGTGAAGTTTGAGAAGATCAGTGAGTCCGATCAGGCGTTTATCGATGGTTATATTAAAGCGCGTGAAAGTCTGATTGGTGCCCGATAAGCATTTTTGAAAGTGTGCTTTTCGGATATAAAAAGGCAGCCTGAGCTGCCTTTTCACTTTTTAACGTCGTTCAGTGATCCTTTTAAGGAATCAGATCGGCGATGCCAAAGGTTTCATCCATCCATTGACCAACGACGTTGTGACCACAAAGGTGGTGAGCATATTGGGTGTGCAGGCAGCGTACTGTATCCCAGTTGGCGATGCCGCCGATACCCTTCTCTTTCAACAGCTTCAGGAACCCCGCCTGTTCCGCAAAAGTACGTTCTTCTTCCGTCATAAAATGCCAGCGCTGGTCGACATAGTCCTGATGGCTGGCGTGGTACTGAGCCAGAAACTCAGGGTCTTCAATCAGGCGCTCTTCCAGTGCCTTAATTTCACCTCGGGCTTCAATGTGGCTGATCTCTTTTTTCAGCAGCTCAGAGGTCATCCAATAGAGTGTTGGGAAGGGTTTTTTATCCACAATGGAGTGCATACGCACCACCAGCGGTGTGCCCAGACTGTCTGTGGCACTGATCGCCTGAATGCCTCGGGGCGCACGACCGATCTGCAGTTCAATCTTCTCAATTAACTCTGGGGTTGGGGCTATATCTGTTTTTTGGTACATCTATCTGTTTATCCGCTGCGTTTAGAGGTCGCTTTCCAGTATAATGGTTGGCAATTTTGAACTTAAAAGAACCAATTTGACTCAGAATCAGTTGTTTTGCTCAGAACGATTTATTTTGACCCAGAAAATATAGGAAAGCGAATAATGAAGAACTTGTTGCGAGCCTGTACGCTGGTCGCTGCGTTTATTACATCCGGTACAGCCACCGCCGCCGCAACGGATTATGCCATAGGGACAGATCTGATTCGCTGGTTTGATCCGGTTCAGGATGGCGGCATGGCCAGTCTGACGTTCCAGAAGGCGCTGGGCCGCGAAGATGCTCTGTTTGTCGATCTTGCTCAGAAAGACAGTCGCACTACGGTAGGCATCGACTATAAAGTTTACAATCAGCGTTATTACTACGGTTCTTTCTTCCAGATAGGTGGCTTGTTGGATATCCAGAACAGTACCCGTCTGTATGTGGAGGGGGCGATGGGCTACGAATTTTCCCCATCTCAGAACTGGGTAGTATCCGGTGATGTGCAGATGGTGTTTGGACCCCGTCATCCGGTTACCGAAAAAGAAGAGCCTTGGTTTGTGCCTCGCCTGCGTGTGATGTACGCCTTCTGATTCTTCTGCAGCTATAAAAAATCCCCGCTGGGTGCTTGTCGTGAGCCTCCCGCGGGGATTTTTTGTTTCCGTCGTTTGTCCTGATTTTCAGGTTCAGGTTCAGGCCCCGACTTAATCGGCCTTACCGATTTCAGCCCATTTACCATTGGTTAGTGTCAGCAGATCATCCGGCTTAAGTGCAAGTTCCAGCCCCCGTTTACCTGCGCTGACATGGATGGTTTCCAGAGTCTGAGCGCTGGCGTCGATAAAGGTTGGCAGCCGTTTTTTCTGCCCCAGAGGGCTGATGCCGCCAACCACATAGCCGGAGGTTTTCTCTGCCAGCGCAGGATCTGCCATCTCCATCTTTTTGCAGCCAAAGGCTTTTGCCAAAGCTTTCAGATCCAGAATCCCGGAAACCGGCACGACGGCGATGACCAGTTTGCCATCATTGCTTTTCGCCATCAGAGTTTTAAAAACCTGATCTTCCGATAAGCCAAGTGCAGCGGCCGCCTCGCCACCGTAGGATTCGGCTCCGGCATCGTGAGCATACTCTTTGATCTCATAGTGAATACCGGCTTTTTTTGCCTGACGGATTCCCGGGGTCATCGCTGAATTTTCCTGATTATTTCTGTTATTAGGGGCTCAATCTTGCTGCAGCTGTCCCAGTTCCTGACGGTGATGATCACTCAGTGGCTGGCTCTTTTTCTCTGCAAAGCTGTAATGCACCATGGTCGCAATACCTTTTGCGCCCATTTTTCCATCCTGCCAGGCTTCCTGACAGATCTGGAACGATGAATTTCCGATATGACCGACATAGGTTTTGATGGTGACATCACGACCGTAGAAAAGCTCGCCAGTATATTCCACTTCGATTTTTGCCAGAATCAGCTGCCATTTTTGCGGATCAAGGTCCGGAGTAAAAATATGGAACAGCTCATTTCGGGCCTGTTCAAACCAGATCGGCAGCTTGGTGTTGTTGATGTGTCCCAGAGCATCGGTATCGCAGAATGCAGGTTTAATTGTCTGAGTGTACATAGCAATCCTTAATTATTGTTTTTCTCAAGCGTTGTGATTTGCAGGGATCAGGCAGGTGCTCTGCTGACCAGCAGGTTTCTCAGTTTATCCATATAGGGTGGCGCGATCGCCAGATAAACCGTGGCCAGCGCCAGTGATAACAGGGTGCCCCACAGCAAGCCAAGGGATGGATAGAACCAGGCAACACCTGTGGCATAAACCATCAGAGAACCCAGGCCCGTCGGGTAGTGTTTAATTACCGTCAATGCTTTGCCCGGGCCATAGGTACGATGCATCAGTACCAGAAACGGGAACATAGAGATCGGGAAGGCCGCCAGAATACCTGCCGTGGATGAAGGCACCAGATGGGCCGCACCGGTAATCAGCACCACGATCAGAGCGGCGGTGATTGCGCGGAACAAAAGTACCGAAACCGACATAGCCACCCGCTTAGTGACCTGAGTTTCCGGAATATGGCGGTAGAACCAGAGGCAGCCAAGAATGGCCAAGGTTGGCAGACAGGCTGCAGTAATCAGGTTCAGTTCCAGCTGATCGATAGCAAGACCGGAAGCCAGAAACAGTGCCAGGCCGGATACACTGGCCAGAGCAATCGCTAACCAGCTGCCGGTTTCCTGTTGCTGTTGTTTGGCGGGGTGATTGAGTTCTTTAGCCGTTGTCAGTCGGTTCATCCCAAACAGATAGCCCGTGGTCAGCATCAGGGTACTGGCAAAGCCTGCCAGAGTATAAACCGCACCTTCTGCCGCAAACTCCGGGTTGATCTCGTAGCCGATAAAGAACAGAGCAATCGCAGTCCCCAAGGGATAACCGGAGAGTAAACCCGCAATGCGCGGGTTTACATGCTCAGCGATCAGGGAAAGCCCGATTACCGTGGCGATGGATACGCTAATTTTGATAAGCAGTAGTGTGGTCATTAGCGCAGCAACACCACTTTGCCGATGGCGGTTCCCGCTTCTACTTTCTGGTGAGCTTTGGCCACTTCCTCGAAGCTGAACATATCTTCATCCAGCAGCGGCTTAACGTAGCCGTCGGCCACCATACTGCTCATCGCATCAACAACTTCTGTCTGTGCTTCAAAGTCGACGCCATGAACCAAAGGTGTGGCGATAAAGACAACGTGCAGTGTCAGGTTCTTACCGTGTAGTGGCGACAGGTCATGGGTGGAGCGGGCAGCGATGGTTGCAACGGTTCCGCTGACACGGGCGGCCTGGAAGGAACGATCCATGTTATCGGTGCCGACGGTGTCGAATACCACATCGAAGCCTTTGCCATCGGTGCAGCGGGCAACATAATCTTCCACGGATTCATCGCGATAGAAGATCACATCATCAGCACCCAGATTACGGGCGATCTCAGCTTTTTCCGGTGTCGAGACAGTGGCGTAAACTTTGGCACCCGCCCATTTAGCCACCTGAATGGCAACGTGTCCTACGCCGCCGGTACCCGCGTGAATCAGGACCTTATCCTGTGGCTGAACCTGAGCACGTTCTACCAGAGCTTTCCAGGCGGTGATGAAAACCACCGGTAAAGCAGCAGCTTCAGCAAAGGCGATATTGTCAGGCTTTTTTGCGATCAGGCGGGCATCGACCAGCATATAGTCCGCCAGAGCACCCTGGTAGCGCTTGATACCACCAGCAAAACCAAACACTTCATCACCGACTGCAAAGCGATCTACACCTTCACCGACTTCCGTCACGATACCGGCAACATCGCCGTGCAGAATCGCAGGGAACTCAGGGTTTGCAGGCACAGCTCCGGCACGAATCTTGGTATCCAGCGGATTCACACTGGTGGCTGCGACCTTAATAATCACATGACCCGGTTCGATAACCGGAGCGGGCATCTCTGCTTGTTCGAACACGGCTGCATCACCGTACTGACGGATCACCATAGCTTGCATAAGTAGGCCTCGTGGGAGCTGTTGTTGTATTCAGGCTGTTTGTAACCGGAGCTTTTTAACTCACAGAACAGGTTTTTAGTAGAGATTGATTTTGGCGACAAAGCGGCGGGCTTTCAATGGAATGAACTAATCAGGAAGACAAAATATAAACCTAATCTTATTAGGCATATAAAAGGTATGGTTACATTTCGCAACGCAACACAACAGTTCTCTAATTGATGCAGGTCAATGCTGAAGGTTTAATGCGCTCCAAATTAAACAAACCTATTAATTGCCTGATTAGTTTGTGGCCTGAAAATAAAAAAAGCAGGGGCCGTTCGACTGACTAGATCTTCTCCTGAGAGGACAACCCCATGGAATCCATTTTTCGTCGTTTTCAGATTCACCACCGTATCTGGTTTATGTTGCTGCTGGCTTTCACCAGTATGGCGCTGTTGATCGCGGTAACCCTTAAGCAGGAACGTGAAAGTTTTAACGAGCTGAAAGTTACTGAGCTGCGTCACCTGACTCAGTCGGTGGCGACTATGTTTGATGCGCTTGATGCCAAAGTGAAAGCTGGTGAAATGAGTCTGAAAGAAGCTCAGCAGCTGGCGCTGGATCAGGTGCGTGCCACCCGCTTTGGCGACAATGACTATTTCTGGGTGATGGATATCAAGGGTATCTATCTGATGCACCCGATTAAGGATTCCCTCAATGGTGTTGATGCCGCCAGCATTAAAGATATTAACGGTAAGTACTTCCTGAAGGATGTTGCCCGTGATCTGGCAAGCCGGGGCGAAAGCTTTGCGGAGTACCACTGGACCCGCGCTGGCAGCAACAAGCCGATTCCTAAGCTCACCTACGTACTGGCGTACAAGCCATGGAACTGGTCGGTAGCAACCGGCATCTATGTTGACGATATCGAAAACGCTTTCTGGAAGCAGGCATACTCTGTGATCACTGTTTCCGCCATCATTATCGGCCTGATTGCTCTGATCGCCTGGTTTATCGCCCGCAGCATTACCCGTCCGCTGAAATCTACGGTGGCTGCAATGCAGGATATCAGTCAGGGTGAAGGTGATCTGACTGCTCGTCTTAAAGTGGAGGGTAATGATGAGATCACTCAGCTGACCCATTACTTCAACGGCTTTGTTGAGCGTATCCATCAGGTGATTATTCAGGCCAGCAAATCCTCAGAAGCGGTTTCAGCCGCAGCAGAAGAACTGTCCTCTATTACCAGCGAAAGCAGCACCACGATTGCTCAGCAGGCGAAAGAGACCGATCAGGTGGCGACTGCCATTCATGAGATGTCCACAACCGTGCATGAAGTCGCGCAAAACGCGGGTCAGGCCGCAGCGGCAGCGAACAAGGCTGATCAGGAAGCGATTCAGGGTAAACAGCAGGTTGAAACGGCGATCCGTGCGATCCATGACCTGACCGGTCAGGTGAAGAGCTCTGCTGATGTGATCCACACCCTGCGTTCTGACAGCGAAAATATCGGCTCAGTACTGGATGTGATCCGTAATGTTGCCGAACAGACCAATCTGCTGGCGCTGAATGCTGCCATTGAAGCAGCCCGTGCCGGTGAACATGGTCGTGGTTTTGCGGTTGTGGCAGATGAAGTACGTACACTGGCACAGCGGACTCAGGAGAGCACTGATGAGATTCAGGGCATGATCGAGCAGCTACAAACTGCAGCGCTCCAGGCGGTATCTGTGATGGATGAGAGCCTGAAATTTACCGAAGCCACAGAAGCAACTGCGGCAGAAGCCGGAGAGTCTCTGGATCGTATTCTGGCTGCGGTGGAATCGATTCGTGACCAGAACGACATGATCGCCAGTGCCGCTGAAGAGCAGTCTCTGGTAGCAGAAGAGATCAACCGTAACGTGGTGAATATTGTGGATCTTTCCCAGACCACATCTGAGTCCACCAGCCAGGTAAATCACGCCAGTGAAGAGCTGGCGCAGCAGGCGGATAACCTGCACAGTCTGGTACGTCAGTTCCGGATCTGATCCAAAAGAATTGTAAAAAAAGTGATCTAAAACAGTGGCATTACTGATTTCATCAGGATGCCACTTTTTTTTGAGGCATCAAAGTTACACTATTAAACAGAAGGCTACATTAATGACTTGTAATGCGTTGTGTAAGTGGCATCTTAGAGGCCATAACAATAAACAGAGCGTACGTTAGGTCAGTGTCTGATCAATAAAAATTATACCCCACACAGACGCTGAAAATCCGACCGCCGCTCATAGCAAGAACTAAGGATCTCCCCTATGGAAATGACGTTTCGCCGTCTACCAATCCAATTGCGCATCTGGCTGCTTCTGTTACTGGTCTTTGCCTCGATCAGTGTGCTGCTGGTTGTCTCCCTTCAATATTCCCGTGATGGTTATACCGATCAGAAAACCAGTGAACTCCGTCACCTGAATGAATCTGTCATCAGCTTGTTTGATGGTCTTAATAAACAGGTTCAGGCAGGTAGTATGACGCTGGCAGAAGCTCAGGATACCGCCCTTAAGCTGGTGAAGCCGATGCGCTTTGGCCAGAACGATTACTTCTGGGTTCAGGATCTGAACGGCATAGTTAAAATGCACGTCAGCGATAAGCTGATTGGTAAAGACCTGAGCCAGATTAAAGATGTTAACGACAAACAGTTTTTTGCCGGTATGGGCCCTAAGCTGCAAAGCACCGGCGAGTTTGTGTCTGAATACCACTGGACCCGTGCCGGCTCTGATAAGCCTGTGCCAAAACTCTCCTTTGTCCTGGCGTACAAGCCATGGGGCTGGGCTGTGGGCACAGGTGCGTATATCGATGATATCGATGCCCAGTTTAACCGTCAGATGATCTCGGTATTGTCTGCTGCAGTTGTCATTATCGGCGTTATGGCGGCTATCGCCTGGCTGATTGCCCGCAGTATTACCCGTCCGCTGAAAGCCACCGTTCAGGCGATGCAGGATATCAGTCAGGGTGAAGGTGATCTGACTTCCCGTTTGCGTGTTCGGGGTAACGATGAAATCACCCAGCTGACCTTCCATTTCAACGCTTTTGTGGAACGGATTCATCAGGTGATCATTCAGGCTAATAAATCCTCAGAAGCAGTATCTGCCGCAGCAGAGGAACTGTCCTCGATCACCCGTGAGAGCAGTACCACCATTGCTCAGCAGGCGAAGGAAACCGATCAGGTCGCCACCGCGATTCATGAGATGTCCACAACTGTGCATGAAGTTGCGCAAAACGCCGGTGAAGCAGCTGCTGCGGCTAACCGCGCCGATGAGCAGGCCCGTCAGGGTAAAGCTCAGGTTGAGGATGCGATCCGTGCCATTCATGACCTGAATGGGCAGGTGAAAAACTCGGCGGATGTGATCAAGACCCTGCGCTCTGACAGTGAAAACATCGGTAGTGTGCTGGATGTGATCCGTAACGTCGCCGAGCAGACCAACCTGCTGGCGCTAAACGCCGCGATTGAAGCAGCACGTGCCGGTGAACATGGCCGAGGCTTTGCGGTTGTGGCAGATGAAGTTCGCACGCTGGCGCAACGGACTCAGGAAAGTACCGATGAGATTCAGGGCATGATCGAGCAGTTGCAGGCTGCGGCTATGAAAGCGGTAACTGTGATCGACGAGAGCCTGAAATACACCGAAGCGACCGAAGCTACCGCAACCGAAGCGGGCAGCTCGCTGGATACTATTCTGGCAGCGGTTGAGTCGATTCGGGATATGAACGACATGATCGCCAGTGCCGCCGAAGAGCAGTCTCTGGTGGCAGAAGAGATCAACCGTAACGTGGTGAATATTGTGGATCTGTCCCAGACGACATCTGAATCCACTGACCAGGTAAATCATGCCAGTGATGAGCTGGCGGGACAGGCGGATACCCTGCACAATCTGGTACGTCAGTTTAAGGTCTGATCGCCAGGCTAAGAAATGCAGCTGAAATAAGATGCACCTGAAATAAGATGTGTCCGGCATAGAAAGCAAAAGCCGCTGAGGAGTTTTCCTCAGCGGCTTTTTCGTAGTGACCGTTATGGTAGTTGCGGCAGCTATAAAATTTGAGACGGTTTTAATCTTTTGAGGTCAGGGCGATCAGGCCGCTGGTACAAACCAAAGCCAACACCAGCCCGGTAATGCCCAGCCACTGCCAGTGGCTCCAGAAATACCCACCCACGGAGCCGATCAGGCTGGAACCGGCATAGTAAAACAACAGATAAAGCGCCGATGCCTGAGCCTTATATTCATTGCTCGCCTGTCCCACCCAGCTACTGACGATAGAGTGCGCGCCAAAGAAGCCGAAGGTGAAGATTCCCATCGCGGCAATAATGATCCAGAGACCGTCTAACACGGTGAGCAGAAGTCCGGCCAGCATCAGTAACATGCAGATCAGCAGCACCGGACGCGGGCCAAACCTGTCCGCTTTAGCTCCCATCCAGGTAGAGCTGAAGGTGCCCAGCAGATAGATAACAAACAGCCAACCGATAGCCGCTTCACTCAGCAGATAAGGCTCATCGTGCAGGCGGAAGCTGACGTAGTTATAGAGGGTAACCAGACCGCCCATCAGCAGGAAACCGTGCAGAAAACGTCCCAGTTGCGGCCAGTGTCCCAGATGGTGAGCAAAGCCTTTTGCCATCGCTTTTAACGACAGACTCTGAGGGGCGAAATGCTTCGACGCCGGCAGGGCAAAGGCGAAGATCAGGCTGCAGGCAAGGCTGATACCCGCCAGCACCTGTAACGCCAGATGCCAGTTGTACAGCTCTGTCAGGGTTCCGGTAATGATACGTCCGGACATACCGCCCACGGTGGTGCCGCTGACGTAGAGGCCCATGGCTAGACCGCGACACTCCTGACTGAACTCTTCATTCACATAGGTCATGGCGATAGAAGCCAGTCCCGCCAGTGCAAAACCCTGCAGGCCTCGAATAATCAGCAACAGGCTGTAGTGCTGAACAAAGGTCACCACAAAACCCAGTACTGAGGCCAGCAGCAGGGCGGTCACCATCACGCTCTTACGTCCCACACGGTCAGAAATACCGGGGGTAAACAGGAGCGCAACCGCAAGGGATGCGGTGGCAACCGATAGACTGAGACTGGCAGCGGCCGGTGAAATATCAAACTCCCGGGCGAGCAGAGGCAGCAGCGCCTGAGTGCTGTACAGATTGGCAAAGGTGACAAAAGCACCGGAAAAGAGCGCCAGGCTCGCTTTCCAGAAGGCGGACTGGTGACGCTGAATGGCAGTGTCTGTATGAGACATACACAAGCTCCACCGGCAGGTCTGACTCAGACGGCCGGATCAAAATACGGGATTCAGACAGGCAGAGCTCAACACTCCGCGACTTTCCCACAACGTGACGTTAGCGGAAAAATGGCAGGTAGAGCCTGAATGTGTCGTTATCGATATGGGTTATCGTTTTGGCAACCAGTGCGGGTTTGGTCTTTGCAAGAAAATCTTTGTCAGATCCGCAGCGTTATTTTTATCGGGTGCTGCTTTGGAGTTGGGCTTTACGTTACTCCTGAGAGCAGAAAAGCTCCAGCATCTGAAGCAAAAATTAATAATCAGATGCCGGAAAATAGCGTTTTTAGTCGAATAACCGAAGCCTGCTGGCTCTGTTTATGGAGCGGACGCTGGCTCCGGTTATCGCTAAGGCTGGCTGGTACGGGGCTGGCTGCTATGGCGCTAGCTGGTACGGAACTGGCGCGCCATACGTTGCAGGTCCTGACTCAGAGTATCCAGAATCCGGCTGGCTTCAGCCCGTTCTTCGCTTGCCTGCGCGGCTTCATTCAGAGTCTGCTGCAGGGCTTCACTCTGCTGTTGCAGTGCCCGAACCTGGCCGGTCTGCTGCTCTGAAGAATCCGCGATAGAGGCGATCTGTTCACGGGTTTCCAGTGCGCAGTGGCCGATATTCTGCAGTGCCTGGCGAGTCTTGCTGGCTAGCTTCAGGGTCTGATCAGACTGCTGCTGCAGCTGTTCCATATCGGAGCAGGTTTGCTGCACTTCATCGCCGATGGTGCGTACGATAGCAACGATCTGTTCGGTCATCTGATGAGTCCGGCTGGCAAGGTGGCGCACCTCATCGGCGACTACCGCAAAACCGCGACCATGCTCGCCTGCGCGTGCTGCTTCAATAGCAGCGTTCAGAGCCAGCAGGCTGGTCTGATCGGCAATGCCCTGAATATCATCGGTGATCTCAGAGATGCTGTCGGTACGTTCACTCAGTCCCAGTACCTGCTGTGAACAGAGTGCCAGTTGAGCGGACAGGTTTTCCAATGCTTTATGGGTCTGTTCGATATCGTCCTGACCGGCACGGGCAGAGGTTTCTGTATCCCGGCTTACAGCGTTTGCCTGCTGGGCGTTGTGATCGATGGTGGCGATCTGATCCACCAGTTCACTGATCGCCTGATTGATCGAGTGCACGCTGCTCTGCTGTTGCTGGGCGTTGATCACACTTTGCTGACTGTTGGTGGCCAGCTGACTGCTGGCAGAAGCCAGACTGTCGGTGCTGCGTACCAGTTGTTGGATCAGTGTCTGCAGCTTGATCATAAACTGATTAAAACTGCGGGCGATCAGGCTTAGTTCCTGCCCGCCCTGTTCCGGCAGACGGGCGGTCAGATCACCATCACCGGAAGCGATATCGGTCAGACGACGGTTCAGCTGCAGCAGAATACGGCGTACGTTGCGGCTGATCAGAATCGCCAGCAACAAGCCGACAATGGCAGCGGCAGCACTGGCACCAATCAGGCCGGAGCGGGTTTGCTGGGTCAGGCTCTGCACCGTCTCACTGGTGTCATCCAGTAGGGCAAGAATGCCTTGATTCAGCTCTGATGCCGCCACTGAAATGGCATCACTTGAGCTATCCAGTTGCTCCTGAACTGCCTGACGCTTATGGGTCAGTTGACGGCCTTCGTTGATGATCAGCGCTACGCCATCGAGAGATTTGGTCAGCTGTTCGATGCGGTACTGCATCTTTTCGCTCAGCCCCGGGCTGTCGAGCTGCTGCTGAAAGGCGCGGGCTTCGCCGAGGTAATATTCCGCTTCCGCCAGAAGATTCTCGTCTCTGTGGGTCAGATACTGATGCAGGAAGATGCGGGCCTGCTGAAAGTTTGCCTGTAGCTCACTGACCACAACCACCAGCTCTGACAGATCGCTCTGACCATTAGCCGTCAGTTGAGAGACCAGCTTTTTGATCGCGCGGTCTGTGCCTCTTGAGGCGGATTCCAGATTTTCCCGCAGGCTTTGCTGCTGGCTCATAAAGCCCACCAGTTTGTCCCGGAACAGATCGGAATAGCCCTGATTCAGCTGCTGAACCTGATCCAGCAGTTCCTGCTGACCCGCAGAGTTCATGTAAGGGCGTAGCTGTTCCAGATTTTCGCTGAAAGCTTTTTCACGGGTCGCGAACTCATCCAGCATCAGGGGTTGAGGATTTTGCTGGTAGTTCAGTACCAGAATACGCTGTCGTGACAGATATTCGCTGATCGCCTGAGCTTGCTGAGTCATAGGCGCAATCTGGGTAGTGGCCGCCGCCACATCACGGTCGATTCGCTTCAGCGAGAAAAGAGCGATGGCGCTGACAGAAATCAGCAGCAACAAAATAGTGATCGGTGAGATCAATACGCGACTTGTAATCGACAATTGATTAAATCTTAGCGTCTGCATAAAGGCATGCCGTCTAGGATAAAGGTTGACGAAAGTCGTAGAAGAGAAGACGGACAATAGTACCGATAAAATGTGCCGAAACTGTAATGAATTGTAATTTTTGGGTGCGAATATCGCGTTAAATCAGCAAAAAATGCCAATTTCAGTCGAAAAAAGGTGAACCAGGCGGAAAAAATTACTCTTGCTCCCTTTGAGCCCCTCTTCTGATCCTATACCCGTGGCCTCAATCAGTTATACTCGGCAAAATTTTCAGATAGAGTTTTTGCTCTCTGCTGTCCGATCTAATGTTATTGCAGACCAGATTTCCGGTAACGGGAATCTCAACCGGTTCTGTAAGTGGCTTTTCCACAGGGAATATCCGTATGATTCAGACCTCCGTTTTCGGTGACCGGTATCTGTCCGGCCTCCGGCCTTCTCATCAGCCTTCTATGTCCTGGCTTACATCAGGGGTTCTGGTTCAGAACCTGCTAGCCATGCTTATGATGGTCTCTCTGCTGATCGCCGTACCGGCTTCAGCGGCAGATAAGCCGAATGATATCTATGCCGGTTTGCCTTTAACCGTGACCCACATCGGTGAGGTTAGCTATGACGACGGTAATACCGTTGGTATCCGCTTCTCCGCGCCGCTGGATGGCAGTAAGCCTTTTCAGTCCTATGTTCAGGTTGCCAGTCGCAACACTAACTGGGTGCTTTCGGAAGATGGCCTGTTTCTCTATTTGCTGAATCCTGAACCGGAAACGAAATATGAAGTACTGGTGGCGGAAGGTCTGCAGGCCGCCAACGGGGCAACCTTGTCCAGATCGAGTTCCAAGGCTGTCACCCTGAGTCCTGCGCCTAAAATTGTTCGCTTTCTGAGCGATGGTCACTATCTGCCTTTAAATGGCTCCGGTGGTTTACCGGTGCAAAGTCAGAATGTGCCTCAGGCTAATGTCAGCTTCTTCCGGGTGAAAAATGATGAGGCAGCCCTGCGTACTTTACTGAGCTGGAAGCGGAGCAGCACCAGTGAAGGTTATTACCGCCTGAACGATATCGAAGAGTTGCTGGATCTGGTCTATGAAGCCCGCTTCGAACTCAATGCTGAAGCTAATAAGCTGAAGACCGTGAATCTGCCGGTGCAGAACATCCCTGCTTTAAAAGATCCGGGGGTTTATCTGGCAGTGATGCGGGATCCGACCCGTTTTGAGAATACCCTGTCTGTAAACTGGTTCAGTGTGACGGATCTGGGTGTCCACGTTCGCCGTTACCGTGATGCGATGGATGTATATGTACATCGCCTGTCCGATGCTAAACCTGTGGTAGGTGCCAGGGTCGAGTTGCTGACCTATAAGGGTGCTAACAACCGCTGGCACAGCACAACCGGTATGGGCAAAACCAATATTCCTTATCAGGTTGAACCCTACCGCCAGAAAGCGCTGCTGGTCACCGAAGGCAACTCCGTTACTCTGATGCCGCTGAATCAGCCGCCACTGGATCTGTCCCGAATGGGAACAGGTTCCCGCCAGTTCCTGCAGCGTGAGCTCTTTATCTATTCGCCCCGCGATCTCTATCGCGGCGGTGATACCGTGACCATTAATGCTCTGCTACGGGATGAAGATGGTCAGCGTCTGCCGGATACCAAGCTGATGCTGACACTGGTGCGCCCGGATGGGCAGAAAGTGAAAAATCTGAGCTGGGAAAGTAGCGGTAACGGCTTCTACAGCTTTGATTATCCGCTGGCTGCTGATGCTAAAACCGGTAACTGGCAGGTTCAGGTGAAAGGCCCTGCCAATCAGGTCTGGCGTTACAGTTTTAAGGTGGAAGACTTTATGCCGGAGCGGCTGAAAATCAGCTGGAATCCGGATAATCAACCGCTGGCTCAGATGGCCTCCCAACCTCTGAGTGTGAAGGTGCTGGGTGAGTATTTGTACGGTGCTCCAGCGGCCAATAACCGCTTTGATGCCGAATTTAAAATCTCCCCGTCAGTTCACCCGATTGCGGCCTTCCCGGATTTCTTCTTTGGTCAGCCGAAGAACAGTGACTGGAATCAGGCGTTTTCCCGAACGAATCAGCTGTTGAATGCAGCCGGTGAACTGGTGCTGACGGAACAGCCGCGCTGGAAAGAAACCAAGATTCCTTTACAGGCGCAGATTACCGGTAGCCTGTTCGAGAGTGGTGGTCGTCCGGTTGTGCGTCGTCATACCGTTCACTTACTGCCTGCCAACAGCCTGGTCGGTGTGCGTCCTCTGTTTGATGACAAGGTCGCCAGCAACAGTCTGGCAGAGTTTGATCTGATCTACACCAATATTGAGGGTGAGCTGTTAGCCAAACAGGATCTGACCGTCAAGGTGGTTAACCAGACCCGTAAAACATACTGGCGTTTCAGTGATAGCCGGGGTTGGTATGCGACCCATACTGATCAGGATATCACCGAGCTGACCCTGCCGGTTTCCATTGCAGCCGGTGAAAAATACAAGCTGCAGATTCCGGTTAACTGGGGGCAGTATCGTCTGGAGATCACCGATAACAGCACAGGTCTTGTGACCCGTCTGCCGTTTGAAACCGATTACTGGTGGGGAGATCAGCCTCAGAATTCTTCTTTTCCGGATCAGGTTGCCCTGACGCTGGATAAACCAGCTTACAAGGCCGGTGACAAGGTACAGCTGACGGTGACACCACCATCTGCCGGTGAAACTCTGATTCTGGTGGAAAGTGATCGACTGCTCTGGTCAAAACGGATCACAACGCCGAAAGAAGGCTCCGTGGTTGAGATTCCGGTTGATCCTGAATGGAAGCGACATGATATCTACATCACCGCACTGCACCTGCAACCGAGTGATAAAGAGGGGCGTATTACGCCAACCCGGGCGATTGGTCTGACGCATCTGCCTTTGGATCGCACCGAGCGCAGCCTGCAGGTAACGACAGAACTGCCGGAGAAGTGGTTACCGAATCAGACGGTGGAAGCCCGTCTCAAAATCTCCGACAGCCAAGGTCAGCCGGTTCAGAAAGCCTGGGTGACACTGGCTGCGGTGGATGTGGGTATTCTTTCCATTACCCGTTTTGAAACCCCGGAACCTGCGGATTTCTTCTTTGCTCAGCGCAGCTATCAGGTTAAGCACCATGATATGTATGCGGATCTGATCGAACTGAATGATGACAAAAATGCCGGTATCGCCTTTGGTGGTGATGGCGGCCTGACCCGTGGTGGTGATCTTGCCCGTTCAGAGGTTCAGATCGTATCCCTCTACTCCGGCCGGGTTGATGTCGTAAATGGCGAGGCGGTGATTCCGTTAGATCTGCCGGACTTCAACGGTCGCCTGCGTCTGATGGCGGTGGCCTTTGATGACAACCGCTTTGGCCATCTGGAAGAAGAGATTATCGTTGCTGCACCTCTGGTGACACAGCTGTCGCTGCCGCGCTTTATCGCTGCTGGCGATGAATCTCAGGTTGCTCTGGATGTGACTAATCTGAGCGGTGCGCCTCAGGAGGTTCAGGTACAGATGCAGGCGACAGGCCCAGCGACCTTTGCCGATCCTTCCGCGCTGACACAAACCCTGACCTTAGCGGATAAAGAAAAGCGTACCCTGAACTATCGCTTTACCGCTGGCAACCGTAACGGCCGGATTGAGTTCAACGCTAAAGTCACCGGACTTGAAGAGTATCCGGTAGATCGACGCTGGGGGCTGATCAGCCGTCAGCCGTATCCGGTGAGTACGCAAGTGAAGCGCAGTTCGCTCGCACCGGGTAAGAGTCTGGTTCTGGAGCCAGCTGATTTCGCCGCAGATCCATCCTCAATCAACCCGGAAAGTCTCAAGATTGCTGCCGGTATTGCTAATACAGTGCCGTTAGATGTGCACCGTCATCTGGATAGCCTGCTGCACTACCCGTATGGCTGTCTGGAGCAAACGGTGAGCAGCACTTATCCGTGGCTTTATAGCCTAGATAGTGAGCTGGAGGCGATTGGTGGTGCTCAGTACTCACCGGCCTATCGTCAGTCCGCGCTGGAAGCCGGTCTGGAACGATTGGCTAAAAAGCAGAAGAGCAACGGCGGCTTTGGTATGTGGTCGGCCACCGATGAGTATGAACAGCACTGGCTGACGGCTTATGCTGGTCACTTTATGACCGATGCCGTCAATGCCGGTGTTAGTGTCGATTCCGCTCTGATGGAACGTACTCTGAAGCGTCTGCAGGACTATACCCGTGGACGCGGCAATATGCGTGAACGCTGGTCGCCGGAACCGGATCAGTACCGTTTTGCTTATCAGGCTTATGCTCATTATGTACTGGCCCGTAACAACCGTGCGACGCTGGCGGATATCCGTCGTCTGGCACAGAGCGTGACCAGTCAAACGCCATCTCTGAGTATTGTTCAGCTGGCGGTTGCCGCCAAACTGCAGGGTGACCGTGGGCTGGCCAATATCCTGATCGCCCGTACCACAGGGCCGGATCTGATGACCTCCGATGGTGGCTGGCGTTATATCGGTCACTACGGCTCTCTGATTCGTGATAAAGCGCAACAGGCTCGCCTGCTGGCGGAACACGATATGGATTCCGGACGGCTTCAGAATCTGGCTCGCTCCGTTAGCGGGCAGCTGAGAAAGCGCCGCTATCTGAGTACTCAGGAACAGATCTCCGTGTTGCAGATGTCTCAGGCGCTGACCGCATTCGGTGGTAAACCGTGGCAGGCCGAGGTTCGTCTGGGCAGTAAGAGTTCCCGTTACACCTATGACAAAGGTTTCTACCTGAGTGCGGAAGGTGAAGATCTGATGCAGGGAGCAGAGATTATCAACCGTAGTCAATCCACCCTGTATGCGGACTTTGCGATTCAGAGTACACCGAAGACGGCACCTCCGGCTTCCAGTGAAGGTGGGGTTCTGGTGACCCGAAGCTTTATGGATGCATCGGGTCAGCGTTTGTCGGTGCGTGATGGCAAAATAGAGCTGCAGACTGGTGACCGTGTTCTGGTCAGCCTCTTTGTACGCAGCGATAGCTTCCGTCCTGATCTGCTGCTGGTTGATCTGCTGCCTGCCGGTCTTGAGCTGGAGAACCAGAATCTGGGGGACAGCCTGAAACTGAATGAGATCAGCGTTGAAGGCCAGACCCTGGATCAGTGGATGAAACAGGCAGATATCCGCCATCAGGAATACCGTGATGATCGTTTCGTCACCGCGCTTTCCAGCGGTAAAGATGAGCGCTGGGGAGAGCACGAAGTGACCCGTATCTTCTATCTGGCTCGCGCTGTGACTCCGGGCAGTTACCGGATTCCGAACTCCCTGGTTGAAGATATGTACGATCCGGAAGTTCGCGCCATCAGTGATTCTCCGGGACTGCTGGTTGTTTCTCAGCCGGATACAGAAGCTCAACAGTAGAACGGCTTTGAGTAAAAGTAGAACGGCTTTGAGTAAGGGCAGAGCTGCTTTGAACAAGAAGCTTGACCAATTCCGACGTAAGTACCCTCTGACAGCAGGCCTACTTGGCCTGCTGCTTTTCTTTTGTCTGTTGTTTGCACTCTGTTTTGCGGTGCTGGATCGGGTTTATCCCCTTGAGGCAGTTCTGCCCGGAAATACAGGTCGGATGGTTGATCAGCGTGGTTCTGGGATCGAGGAAAAAGCCGGATCGAATCGATTAGGTTTTGCTCAGACGGTGGTGGATCGCTACAAACGTCCTCTGCGAATTTTTGCTGACCATGAAGGCCTCTGGCGATATCAGGTTGGGCTCAATGAGGTCTCAGCGGATTATCTTAAGGCGGTGCTCAATTACGAAGATCGCTGGTTTTATCAGCATCCCGGATTTAACCCCTTTGCGATTGCCCGAGCTGCCTGGCAGAACTGGCGCTGCGGCTGCATTGTGTCCGGTGGTTCGACTATCACCATGCAGGTGGCCCGTCGTCTTGATCCCCATCAGCGTAATCTCTCCGGTAAGCTGCATCAGATTCTTCGGGCGATACAGCTGGAGTGGCATCTGAGCAAAGAGGAGATTCTGACCCTTTATCTCAATTATGTGCCCATGGGGGGCGTGATTGAGGGAGTGGAAGCTGCAAGCCGTCTCTATCTGGATCGCTCTGCATCTGAGCTTTCACTGGCACAAAGTGCCTTGCTTGCCGTGTTGCCGCAGGCACCTTCCCGTTTACGACCGGACCGTTATCCGCAACGGGCCCGGGCAGCGCGGGATAAGGTGCTGCAACGCCTGTACGATTTCGGTGTGATTGATCAAAAGGCCTTTGAACAAGCCAAACTGGAAGCCGTGGTCGCCTGGCAACCGGATATGCCTTTGTTAGCCCCCTTGTTGTCCCGGGAGCTGCATCAGAAATATCCCGATCGGGCGGTGATTCAAACCACGCTGGATGCGGATATTCAGGCGGAGCTGCAAACCCTGCTGCAGGAAGAGATACAGGTGTATCCCAACGGCCAGTCGGCAGCCATTCTGGTGGCAGATAACGCCTCCGGAGAGGTGATCGCTTATGTCGGGTCGGCAGATTTTCTCAATCAGCAGCGCTTTGGTCATGTGGATATGGTGCAGGCGATTCGCTCGCCGGGTTCGACCCTTAAGCCCTTTATCTACGGGTTAGCCTTGGAGGAAGGACTGATCCATTCTGCCAGTCTGCTGCGGGATACGCCGCGTTATCAGAAAGAGTACCAACCGGAAAACTTCGCCCGGGCGTTTTCGGGAGCGGTGGATACTCACACGGCGCTCAGGCAGTCGCTGAATCTGCCCGTGGTACAGGTGCTGGAGGCTGTGACTCCGGAGCGCTTTGCTGCAGCTTTAACCAATGTCCGTACCCCTTACCGTATGCCCGGTGGTAGTCGGCCTAACCTTGCCATGGCGCTGGGTGGTGGTGGCTTTAACCTCTGGGATCTGGTGAAGCTTTATGGCGGACTGGCCAATAAGGGGCAGGTTCAGCCGCTTAAGGTTTTAAGGCGCACCGGAGATGAAGCCGATGTCAGTGGCGCTACCAGCCATTCTGAAAGTGAAACCGATAGCCGCTGGCTGATGTCTGAAGAAACCAGTTGGGTGGTTGCCCGTTTGCTGCGTAATGCCCGTCCGGATCAGACCCGGAATCCCGCGATTCGGGATCAGGCGCCCGGCATCGCCTGGAAAACCGGCACCAGCTATGGTTTCCGGGATGCCTGGGCGATTGGCGTTACCCCGAAACTGACCATAGGTGTTTGGGTAGGGCGACCGGATGGTACGCCTTCGCCGGGGTATTTCGGTGCGATTACAGCACTGCCGATTCTGTTCCGGATTCAGGATTTTCTCGACCCCTACCCACGTTGGCCCGATATGCCGGATCGCGTCAGCCTGCAGAATATCTGTTGGCCGTTGGGGCAATTAGCGGAAGAGACCTCCCCTGAGCATTGCCATGTGGCTCATCAGGCCTGGGTGATTCGTAAGCAGGTGCCGCCAACCTTGCGGGATGCGGTCACAGATGGTCTGCAGCCTAATCCGATGACGATTCGGGTTAACGCACAGGGTGAGCGACTCAGCAGTGGGTGTTTACCCCAAAGCGGTCAGGTGACAATGCAAAAGCTGGCGCTTTGGCCGCAACCGACCGAGCCCTGGATTCCGCGGCGCTGGCGCTTAAGTGAGCAATTGCCTTCGTTAGCTAAAGGCTGTGCGCCGGATGCTCTGATGTCGGCACCCTTGCATATTGTCGGGCTGAAAAGTGGCGAACGCCTGCTGCAGCCGGATGATGCCCCGGAAGAAAACCAAAGTCTGCAACTGGAGGTCTTTTCCGTTGGTGGTCAGGGTGAGCGGGACTGGTTTCTGAATGGCCGCCATCAGGGACGGACAGAACCCGGAGCTCCTGTCATGCTGAATTTTGAGCAGCCCGGTGCCTATGAGCTGGTGGTGCTGGATCAGCAGGGACGTCTGGAGCGAGTGAACGTTCAGTTGGAAGCGCCATCAAGACGTTAAGTCTGATAACGGACCGAAAAGATGTTAACCATGAACTGAGATTGAACTCTCAAAAAATAACCCCATTTGGTTAACACTCTGATTTATAATCCAAATCCTGCTGAGTCGAGCATCATTCTCTGACCTGGCAGGCGAATCATCTCTGAATGATGTGTCACCCTATCGTAAGGATCTCCCTTGGAACTGATGTTAAATACCTCGCTGCTTGTGCTGGCGTTGGCGCTGGTGTTATTGCCGGCTATCTACGCGTTTTCTTCTGAGCTACTGGCTCCTGCTGCTCGTTATCCTGAAGCGGGATACAACCAACGTATTTCGGCGTTAAATGTCCAGCAGGCACTGTCTCTGCCGGGACTGCTGATTCTGGTGGCTGCGCCTTTTCTGATGGATTTCAGTGTTCAGTCGATGGCGGTTTACTGGCTGTTGGTGGCGGGGCTCTGGCTGCTACAGGTTCCATTATTCTGGTTGCGCATGGTCGACCTGCGCCAGGCTGCCCGAAGTGTGAACTGGGGAGGTGCCAAAAAGCGCAACCGTCAGATTCAGATACTACTGGCGGTACAGGTCGCTTTTGCGTTTTTTGCAATGCTGGTGGGTGTGGAATGGACGAGCAGCGTGCAATCTGCATAATGTCCGCTGCTTTTGCTTCCCATGATCATTAAGGGCTGCAAATTGAAGCCCCGTTATAAAATACCCACAGCCACCTGACCGAGGAATACTGAGTGAGTCCCGAGCGCTTTGCCAAGATTAAAGCGGTACTGAACCGCCGCCAGCCGGATCTGACAGTGATCACCGATAACGTGCATAAATCCCGCAATCTGTCGGCGATTGTGCGTACCTGTGATGCTGTGGGCATTCCTCATGTTCACTCGGCAGACCCTGATGATGGCTACGGCACTTACCATGGAACCGCTAAAGGCAGCCACAGCTGGGTGAAGGTGCATCTCTATGAGGGTGTGGATAAGCCGATCAAAAAACTGCAGGCGGAAGGTTTCAAGGTTTACGCGGCAACCTTTACTGATCGCGTGGTGGATTACCGCCAGCTGGATTACACCCAGCCCTGCGCCATCCTGATGGGGGCGGAGAAATTCGGTGTCAGTGATACTGCCGCTGAGCTTGCGGACGAACACATCATGATCCCTATGATGGGCATGGTGGAGTCCTACAATGTGTCGGTCGCTGCGGCGATTATTCTGGCGGAAGCCCAGCGTCAGCGTGCTGAAGCGGGTCTTTATGATGAATCCCGTATGGATCCGGAAGAGTATGAAACGACTCTGTTTGAATGGGCGCAGCCTAAGATCGCTCAGTTCTGCAAAGAGCGTAATCTGGACTATCCGCTACTGACGGAAGAGGGGGATATCGAAAACCCGTCCGAGTGGTATCAGTCGGTGAAAGTGATCCGTGATGAAGCCCGTGAAAAACGTGAAGCGGTTAAGGCGGCTCTTGCTTCAGATGGCCTGGATCAGACCGCAGAATAATCTGATCA
This sequence comes from Oceanospirillum sanctuarii, assembly GCF_002150805.1. Taxonomy (GTDB): domain Bacteria; phylum Pseudomonadota; class Gammaproteobacteria; order Pseudomonadales; family Halomonadaceae; genus Oceanospirillum; species Oceanospirillum sanctuarii. The sequence goes on along the minus strand of NZ_MTBA01000004.1, from coordinate 1,133,003 downwards.
TCGGTGTGTGTTTTAAAAAACCGTGGCTTTGCCCACGGTTTTTTTAGGTCTCGTTTTTGTGCACTGTTTTCCGTGTTCTGATTTTTTTGCATCTCTTCTGCATCTTTAATCCTCCTGGCTGCGTAACTTCCTTAAATCTTCTGGTTAACTCTGCTGTGAAAGCAAACGCCATGAAAAGGATGCTCCGTTATGCCCGATTTGTATGATCACCAACCGAATCTTTTTGAACCCGCTGCTGTCGTTAAAGCGATAAAGGTCTCCCTGATTGTCGGCACGCTATTAAACCTGATTAATCAGAATGCCGTTTTCGCCGGGGCTCCCGTCCACTGGTGGCAGCTGGGGCTGACTTATCTGGTGCCCTTTATGGTGTCCCTGTTCAGCGCTTATGCCGGATTAAAGCAGGCTTATGGCCGCTTTGTTGAACAGCAGAAGCTTGCTAAAGCACATCGTCAGGAGAAGATGCAGAGTATCGAGCATACGCTGAAGGGGATCCTGTCCACGACGAATCAGGTTTCTGATAACGCTAAAAACGTGAACCAGCGTTCGAGAGCGCGGGTTGAGTTTGCGGAGCAGACTCTGAATCAGGTGCGTTCGGTTTCTGACAGTGCCAGTGAGGTTCTGGGTGATGTGATGACCGCTGATCAGCAGGTGGAGCATCTGGACTGCCAGCTGACGGAGCTGGATCAGCAGAACCAGTCCTTTACCCGTGAGTTTGAGCAGGCAGCCCAGTGGGCAAAAGAACTGCTGGCCGACACTCAACAGTTCAAAGAGCAGTTCGATAAGGTAGAGAATATTGCTTCAACCATTACCGGTATTGCCGATCAGACCAACCTGCTGGCGCTAAACGCTTCGATTGAAGCCGCAAGGGCTGGCGAAGCGGGTCGTGGCTTTGCGGTTGTTGCTGATGAGGTGAAGTCCCTGGCGAACAAGTCAGGGGAGTATGCCGGAGATATCAATAGCCTGATGGCTCAGCTGAGTCAGGAGAGCCAGACACTGTCATCCAAAGTGCAGCACTTTTCCGATTCTATGGAAGCGCTGTTGGCGCAAAGAGATGACGAACGTATCGCTCTGGTGAATGCTTCCATCGGCCAGATTAAAGCAGCCATGTATTCTGTGACTCAGCGAGCCGAGCAGCAACTTGATCAGACCCGCTCTGTGGTTGAGCAGGTCGAGCAAATGGCTTCTGATGCCGAAGCTGCGGTAGCAGGCTCCGCCACCAATATTCAGTTGAGTGGCGGAATGATCGAAGGGCTAAATAAAGGTTTGCTGCAGCTGAAAGCTGCCTGATCAGTCCTTTAGCGTCAGGGGGATAACCTTCTCTTTTTGGTTGTCCAGCAGTGCCTTCATTGCGGCTTCAGCCTGAGGGTGATCAAAACGCTCCGGCAGGGCATCCAGTTGTTCTGCAGGAGTTTTATCCTTATGGATCATCTGCCACTGAGCCAGCCATTGTTGCCAGTCCGCTTCATTTTCCGGGCCGTTAAACTGGGGCATCTGACTGAGCAGATAAACCGCTGCCCGGTCAAAACTGTCCAGCACACCGGCTTCTGCAACATCCGCCAGCAGCGCTTTGCTCAGCTGGTCGTGCAGCGGTCGGCTGAGCCAGCCTTTTAGTCCCGCCGTATCCGACAGGATTCTTACCAGCAGAGCTTCATCACCCTGAGCCAGATTAAACCAGGTGAAAAGGGCGTAATGTTTGGCGATGTAAGGTGATGCTGATGTGGTCATGGTTTGCTCTTGCTGGTGAGTATCAGAAATTATGTTTTGCTCTGTGGCTTTTTTGTTGAACAGGCTTTGCCTGAGTGGGCTTTCAAAGGTAGCCTGAGACTCCTGTGGGCAGGTTTCCAATAACAGGCTTTAAGACGCGCCCTAAGCGAATTGCCACAGGAAAGAGCCGTGAGTATAGCAATTGTTGACCGGAAAACTAGGCTATTACATCCAGCCTGAACGGGCTCACGCTCGATTCTTCTTTTTCCTTCTGATTCAGAACCGGAGCTATCGTGACTGCTAATAACCCTCAAACTGACACCACTGTTTCCTCCCGATATAACTTTGATCAGCCGGTGGATCGTAGTCATACCGACAGTGCCAAGTGGCGGCATTATCAGCTGGAAGGGGAGCGTCAGGGGCGGGAGATTCTGCCGATGTGGGTGGCGGACATGGACTTTGTTTCTCCGCCTGAGGTGCTGGATGCACTGCAACACCGGGTCGCCCATGGTGTCTTTGGTTATGGCAAGATTCCGGAGAGCATGACGGAGGCTTTCTGTCATTGGTACGCAGAACATCACAACTGGCAAATTGATCCCAAGTGGATCGTCTGGTTACCGGGGCTGGTTAGTGGTTTGCACGCGGTGGGGCGGGCTTTTGGCGAAGCGGGCTCCGCTATTATGACCCACACTCCGGTTTATCCGCCGTTTCTTAAAGTTGCTGTCCGTAATCACAAGCAGCTGCAGGCGATCCCTATGAAGGAAGGTGAGCGCTGGTCGCTGGATCTGGAGGCGATGCGTGCAGAGGTTAAAGACAATACCCGCCTTTTTATGCTCTGCAATCCGCAAAATCCCACCGGACGGGTTTTCTCTGAGCAGGAGCTGAAAGCGCTGGCTGATTTCTGCATCGAGCAGGATCTGGTGATCTGCTCTGATGAGATTCACTGTGATCTGGTGCTGGATAAGACGTATCGCCATATTCCGTTGGCCAGTCTGAGTGACGAGATCGCAGCCCGTACGGTGACGCTGTTAGCGCCCAGCAAGACCTTTAATATTGCGGGCCTTGCCTGCTCGGCAGCGGTGATTCCTGATGCCAAATTGCGCAGCCATTTTAAGCGTTCAATTGAAGGCATGATGCCCGGCGTCAATCTGTTGGGCTTTGTCGCGGCAGAGGCGGCTTATCGGGATGGGGCTGAGTGGCGGGAAGAGCTTTTGCATTATCTGAAGGCTAACCGGGACATGATCGTTCAGTGGGCTGCAGGTAAGGATCAGGTGGCCCTGAATCAGCCGGAAGCGACTTATCTTGCCTGGTTGGATCTTAGGGCAACAGGTCAGGAAAACCCCGCGCAATGGTTGTTAAAAGAGACAGGGGTGGCGCTGTCAGAAGGTGCTGATTTTGGTCTGCCGGGCTTTGCCCGACTGAATTTTGGTTGTCGTCGAGAGCTGCTTGAGCGTGTTTTAAAGCGGCTGGATACAGTGCTGAAGTAGACCTGTGTCGGCACTCAGTACTGAGTGCCGAACTTGGCTTCCAGCTGAAAGGTGATACTCATATTGCCTTCATAATCATCTTCAGCAGATAAGGTATCTGCCGGTGTGACACTGAAAAACAGCCAGTCTCCATCAATTCTGCGACGTAAAGTGGCGCTGATCTGAGCTTCGTCGATCAGGTTTTCAGCTTCATCTGTCGTGTAGAACGTGATGTTGTAGGTCGCTCGCAGATCCTGACTGAAGACTTTAACCAGCTGCCAGCCGTGCTGGTAGTGCGTATTTCGACTATCGAGTAAGTAATTAATACTGGTTGTATGCTGAAGGCTGGTTACCTGATCGATAGGCTTAAAAGTGTGTAACGCAATACCTGCACCAAAGCCTGAGCTTTCTGTCCAATAAACACCCGGAACCGGACGAAAATACCAGGATCCCACCTGAATTGTTTGCCCGACCCTCAGGTAGCTTACAGGCTCAACGGCCAGAGAGCTGGTTGCAAATTGCAACCCGTTGTCGAAGGTTGTCTGCCATGGAGAGTCAGGGGCTTTATAGATGTAGCGAACAAAGATTCCTGCTTTATTGGCTTCAAGTACTCTTGATTCGAAAGATGCTGATGGAGGTGTTTCAGTTTTCCCGTTGTCAGGGTCACTAGAGTCGTCCTCTTTTTGATCCTGCAGATCATTCTGATCATCCACTCTGATCAATAACTGTAGTTTACTACTGGTTGCGGGTAAGTCTGCCTGAAAATTGACTCCGTTGATTTGGGTTGCGCTGCCAGATTCATCAAACTTGAAACCTGAGCTCAGTGTGATAGCGCTTTCATTGGGTTGATCTTTGTCCGGAGAGCCAAAAAGTGAATCTAAACCTAGGCCAATAGTTGACGCAGTTCGCCCTAAGAGGTTTCTGCTTTGGGCTACCCCTTTTTTGACAACTTTCAGTTCAATTGAAGATGCTTTTTCTTTTGAGTTATCAGCACTATTTGTTTTCTTTGTGGGGATATCAGGTACTACTAAGCCGACTTGCGCATTACTGTAGGTGCTGGTCAGGCAAAGAAGGATCGTTACCAGAATGTTGATTAAGTATCTGAGGTCGTATTTTATCAAAGCTACCTCCTGGCGGCGTGACGTTTCCTTGCTGCGGTCGGATCCAGTTTACGTTGGGTGGTTGTAATCGCACCCTGAGAGGTTTGTGCACGTACTTTATTGACCAGATTGTAGCCTTGCTTGCGCAGACCTTTATCCAGCCAGTTCATCGCATTCATTCCGGCCCAAAGCGGCATCAGTACCGCAAGGCCGACAAAAGCCATAGAGACCATCGGTAGATTCATTGCACCAGCGATAAAAATACCCGCAAGTGAAGCGCTCCAACCGAGAAAAAGCAGAAAGCTTGGTCCCCAAAGGTTATTCGACAGTGTCCAGATCAGAGAAAAAAGAGCAGCGGTCCAGTTAAAACCTGAGGTAATCGCGGCATAACCCCGTTGAGGATGTTGGTAAACACGATAGATCTGCATATCCCTGTATCTCGGCACTAAATATCGATAGGCCGCCATCCTTTGGATGACGCTGATGGCGGCTATGATACCTGAGTTTCTGATGCGCTTTAACGGAAAAACGGTGACAAAGCGTCACCGTTTTCCTTGCAAGGGGAATCTTACAGCGCGTCCCAATTCCAGAATAGGACAGATCCGGTGCTCTTGCTTAGCTCAGGCGGAAGCGGCTCAGGCGCTGGCTGAGGCTGTCGGCCATGCTGGCGATTTCCTGACTGCTCAGAGCGATGGTGGCAGCCCGATCGAGCACATCCTGAGAGATGGTACGGATATCAAACAGGTTATGGTTGATCTCTTCGGCAACAGATCCCTGCTGCTCGGCAGCGGATGCGATCTGTGTGCTCATATCGCTGACATGGCGGATATGTTCAACAATAGCATCGAGGTCTGCACCGGCCTGAACCATCTGAGAAACACTGTTATGAGCTTCTTCGCTGCTCTGACCCATGGTGCGGTTGGCATTGGCTGCCTGAAGCTGAAGCTGCTCGATAATGTGCTGGATCTCACCGGTGGAACCCTGTGTGCGGCTGGCAAGGTTGCGGACCTCATCTGCCACCACGGCAAAACCACGACCGGCCTCACCGGCACGGGCAGCTTCGATGGCCGCGTTCAGAGCCAGCAGGTTAGTCTGGTCAGAGATCTCGCGGATCACATTGATCACTTCGCCGATTTTGTCGGTTTGTTCGCTGAGTTTGCCCATCACACCACCGGCTTCGGAAACATGCTGAGACAGTAGCTCAATAGTATTAACGGTCTGGCGAACTTCGTCCTGACCGGTCTGGGCCTGTTGCGTCGCTTCCCGGGTTGCCTGCGCGGTATCGGTAGCGTTACGGGCAACTTCCTGAATCGTTGAGGACATTTCTGTCATGGCGGATGCCAGCTTATCCACTTCGCTGAACTGACGATCCATGCCGTTGCGGGTTTCTTCGCTGTTCTGGCTCATGGCTCCGGTGTGGGAACGCAGCTGTTCTGCTGCTAGCTCTACATCGGTCAGTACGGTTTTCAGTGAGCGGGTCATGGCATCCACCTCATCGGCCAGCTGACCGATCTCATCACGGCGTTTCAGGTCGATGGTATGAGTCATATCGCCTGCGGCGATAAAGCGAACAGTTTCCAGCATGCGGTTCAGCGGGCGGGTGATATTACGTACCATGACAATACTGCCCCAGATCGCCAAGCTGAAAAGTACGATCTGGAACATGGCAGATTCGGTCAGTGCTGCCCAGAAAATATCTGCAACATCGGTCAGATATACACCGCTGCCGATCACCCAACCCCATTCTTTGAAACCTTTAACGTAAGAAACCTTATCTTCCGGCTTATCAAATTGTGGACCTTTGTAGGTGTAATCGACAAAGCCTTCACCCTGAGAGCGCACCACATTGACCATCTCCTGCCAGTGGAGTTTGCCGGATGCGTCCTTAATATTGGTCATGTCTTTGCCGATGATATTTTTCTTGATCGGATGCATCACCAGTTTGTGCTGCATATCGTTGATCCAGAAATAACCGTTTTTGCCGTAGCGAAGAGATGAGATGGCATCCAAAGCCTGCTTTTTAGCTTCGGTTTCACCCAGCTCAGCACTCTTGTTGTAGTAGTGCTGGATTAGGCTGGAAGCAGATTGAACCTGCTCCTGAACCTGCACCTTACGGGCAGCAAGCAGTTCATCATATAAACGGTAGAGGGAATTCAGTTCAATAAGAGTCAGTGTAGCGAACAGCAACCCGATAAGCAGTGCGAGTTTGCGAGCCACAGGCCAGTGACGGATTTCCATTTTGGTTCAGGTCCTTAGCTAGTCATTTGGGATTCTGGGTCTTTGTAAGATCTTGTTATTTTTATGTAATCAAACAGTAATGGCGATATTGTATAGGAGTAAATACTTAAGAACCTTGATCCGGTACTACTTTTTTTAATATTAGATATCCCTTTAATTGACTGTTGTTTGTCTAACTTATTGATTCATTTGCCTATGTTGCGGTTGCTCTCTGCCGACCAGAAGGTTTGATCTTCGACTAAAGATATTTGCAGGCTTTTCAGGGTGATCTTAGCCGTTGATAATCTGGCGGTTGGAAATCATCGACAAACGGAGAGCGCACCTTGGATTTAACCCACCTTGAAGCTTTGAAACAGCGATTAGACAACACGCCGCCCAATGCCCTGCGGGATGATCTTTGGGCGCATCTGTGTTGTGAACAGGCTTATCTGGCTATAAAAGCTGGTAATTATGGCGTTGGCGCTGTTCTGGTTAATGAAGAGGATGAGCTGGTTTGTGTGGCGCGCAATCAGGTTTTTCTGCAGGATGCAGCTGAGCTATCTGAGCCGAGATCCGGTTATCAAAGTCAGCGTCATGCGGAGATGGAGTTGCTGGATCGGCTGGAAACGGAGTTTGCCCATCTGGATCGCCGTGAACTCACGCTTTATGTCAGTCTTGAGCCCTGCCTGATGTGCAGCGGTCGGATTCTTCTCTCCGGCATAGGTCGGGTACGTTATCTGACGGCTGATAAAGCGGGTGGTTTTATCTCCCATCTGCACGGCTTGCCTCCGGCATGGAAAAACTTAGCATCAGGTGTTGAAGTGGAAGAGGCGCTGATACAGGGTTACTGGCGTAATTTTGCCCATGATTGTGTTGAGCAAAGTGCGGCTCAGATGCGGGAAAAAGTGGTACAGGCCTGGAAGGGAGAATCTGAAAAGGGTTAGGCCAAAGCCTTCAGATAGGACTCTGCACCAGCCGCTGATCACAGCTGGCACAGAGGGTGGGAACTGAGATCCCGAAACGCTTTCGCGCTGAAACAGGCTAAGCGGGGATTAATCCCAGCTCAGCGCACCGCCAACCTGATACTCGGTTACACGGGTTTCAAAGAAGTTCTTCTCTTTACGCAGGTCGATAATTTCCGACATCCACGGGAATGGGTTGGTTGCCCCCGGGAACTGCTCTTTCAGCCCCAGCTGCTGCAGGCGACGGTTACAGATGAACTTCAGATACTCTTCCATAATGCCGGCGTTCATACCCAGTACACCGCGTGGCATGGTGTCACGGGCGTATTCGATCTCAAGCTCGGTACCTTCCAGAATCATCTGAGTCACTTCAGCCTGGAACTCAGGGGTCCACAGGTGCGGGTTCTCAATCTTGATCTGGTTGATCACGTCCACACCAAAGTTCAGGTGCATGGACTCGTCACGCAGGATGTACTGGAACTGCTCTGCAACACCAGTCATCTTGTTGCGGCGACCCATAGACAGGATCTGGCTGAAACCACAGTAGAAGAAAATACCTTCGGTCACGCAGTAGAAGGCGATCAGGTTACGCAGCAGCTCCTGATCGGTCTCCGGCGTACCTGTGCTGAAGTTCGGGTTAGACAGTGAGTGCGTGTGGCTCAGACTCCAGCTCGCTTTCTTAGCGATAGACGGAATCTCGCGGTACATATTGAATACTTCACCTTCATCCATGCCCAGAGACTCAACACAGTACTGGTAGGCATGGGTGTGGATCGCTTCTTCAAACGCCTGACGCAGCAGGTACTGACGGCACTCAGGGTTGGTGATCAGACGGTAAACCGCCAGCACCAGGTTGTTAGCAACCAGAGAGTCTGCGGTAGAGAAGTAACCCAGAGAGCGCATTACGATCATACGCTCATCTTCGGTCAGGCCGTCCTGACTTTTCCACAACGCGATATCCGCGTTCATGTTTACTTCCTGTGGCATCCAGTGGTTAGCGGTGCCATCCAGATATTTCTGCCATGCCCAGTCGTACTTGAACGGAACCAGCTGGTTCAGGTCGGCACGGCAGTTGATCATGCGCTTGTCATCAACTTCGATACGGGCAGCGCCCATCTCCAGATCTTCCAGACCCGGTGCAACGTCGATGTTGTTAATCGCTTCACGAGCACGTTCCTGAGCGCTCATGTCAGCCGGCTGGCTGGCGGTTACAGGTGCAGCAGGAGCTGCCTGAGGAGCTGGCGCAGGCTGGGCCGCGGCAGGCTGTGGTGCTGCCTGAGGCTTTTCGGCAACTGCGGTTTCCTCGTTTTCAAATTCGTCCCAGCTAAGCATGGTGAGATCCTCTTAAAATTTCTTAATCAGTCGCACTGATAATTTATACAGTGTAGTCGAAAGTGTTTTTACCTGAGTCAGGTATCACATTGACTTGCCACAGGGCTTGCAGTAATTCCATTTTTTCAGCCCTCGGGTTCCGGAGCTTTATAAAAGCACTGTGGTAAGTCGATGCGGTTTTCTGTGTTCCGGCTAAGCCGGAGCAACCGCATCCTTGCGGTCAGCGAAAGGCTGCAGTGCCTTTCGCTGATATTCCCTGAAGCTTATTGGCAAGCTTCACAATCCGGGTTGTCGATAGAGCAGGCCATAGGAACAGCGGCTGCTTCACCGGACAGTTCGAACTCATCCTTAACAGGTGCTGCTGCCGGAGCTGGCTCAGCCGCTGGTGCCGCAACAGGAGCTGCTGCTGGTGCGCCGCTGGATACTGCGTTGTGAGTACCACGGTCAACGGTGGATTTCTCAACGGTAGATGCACCCATTGCACGGAGGTAGTAAGTGGTTTTCAGACCACGGAACCAGGCCATACGGTAGGTTACGTCCAGCTTCTTACCGTTAACGCCGGAGATGTACAGGTTCAGAGACTGCGCCTGATCGATCCACTTCTGACGACGGCTTGCCGCTTCAACCAGCCACTTAGGCTCAACTTCGAAGGCGTTGGAGTACAGAGCTTTCAGATCGTCCGGGATACGGTCGATCGGCTGTACAGAGCCGTCATAGTATTTCAGGTCGTTAACCATCACCTCATCCCACAGGCCGCGCTCTTTCAGATCACGAACCATGTATGGGTTTACTACGGTGAACTCGCCGGACAGGTTCGATTTCACGTACAGGTTCTGATAGGTCGGCTCGATGGACTGAGACACGCCACAGATGTTAGAGATGGTTGCTGTCGGTGCAATCGCCATCACGTTAGAGTTACGCATGCCCTGCTCACGAACAACAGTACGCAGTGAATCCCAATCCAGCGTGCTGGAAGTATCCACTTCGATAAACTTCTCGCCACGGGCTTCGATCAGGTTGCTCAGAGAGTCGATCGGCAGTACGCCCTGACTCCACAGAGAGCCTTCGTAGCTTTCGTAACGGCCACGCTCTGCTGCCAGATCGCTGGACGCTTTAATGGCGAAGTAGCTCACGACTTCCATAGAGCGATCAGCAAATACTACGGCTTCTTCAGAGGCGTAAGCGGTTTTCGCTTTGTACAGTGCATCCTGGAAGCCCATGATGCCCATACCTACCGGACGGTGTTTCAGGTTTGAGTTACGGGCCTGAGGAACCGCGTAGTAGTTAATGTCGATCACGTTATCCAGCATGCGAACGGCGGTGGTTACTGTGTTGCGGATCTTGTCCACATCCAGTTCGCCATTGTCTTTCACGTGCTGCGCCAGGTTCACAGAACCCAGGTTACATACTGCGATTTCGTCTTTGCTGGTGTTCAGCGTGATCTCGGTACACAGGTTTGACGAGTGCACAACACCGGCATGCTGCTGCGGGGAACGCAGGTTGCACGGATCCTTAAAGGTGATCCAAGGGTGACCTGTTTCGAACAGCATAGACAGCATCTTACGCCACAGGTCTTTCGCCTTAATGCGCTTAAACAGACGCATCTGACCCGCTTCTGCCATGCGCTCGTACTCTTCGTAACGGGCTTCAAAAGCTTTACCGTACAGGTCGTGCAGATCCGGAGTGTCGGATGGAGAGAACAGAGTCCACTCTTTATCTTCGAACACACGCTTCATCAGCAGATCCGGAACCCAGTTCGCCGTATTCATGTCGTGGGTACGACGACGGTCATCACCGGTGTTCTTACGCAGATCCAGGAATTCTTCAACGTCCAGGTGCCAGCTTTCCAGATACGCACATACCGCACCCTTACGCTTACCACCCTGGTTTACGGCTACAGCGGTGTCGTTAACCACTTTCAGGAAAGGGACAACACCCTGAGATTTACCATTGGTGCCCTTGATGTAAGAGCCCAGCGCACGAACCTGAGTCCAGTCGTTACCCAGGCCACCAGCCCATTTGGACAGCAGTGCGTTGTCTTTGATAGCGCCGTAGATACCTTCCAGATCATCCGGAACGTGAGTCAGGTAGCAGGAAGACAGCTGCGGACGACGGGTGCCTGAGTTGAACAGGGTAGGCGTAGACGCCATATAGTCGAAGCTGGACAGCAGGTTGTAGAACTCAATCGCGCGTTCGGTTCGGTTGGCTTCGTTCAGGGACAGACCCATCGCCACACGCATGAACATCACCTGAGGCAGCTCATAGCGAACGTCTTCACAGTGCAGGAAGTAACGATCGTAAAGTGTCTGCAGACCCAGGTAGGTGAAGTTGTTGTCGTTCTCAGGCTGAATGGCAGCACCCAGAGCGGCCAGATCGAAGTCGGCCAGCGCAGGATCCAGTTGCTCCAGTTCAATACCTTTGGCAACGTAAGCGGTCAGGGCTTTCGGATACAGATCTGCCATCTCGTGCTGAGTGGCTTCATCTGCAACTTTCAGGAAGCTCAGGGCTTCACGGCGCAGGTTGTCCAGCAGCAGACGTGCCGTTACGTAGGTGTAGTTTGGCTCTTTCTCAACCAGAGTACGGGCTGCCATCATCAGAGCAGTAGATACGCCATCAACCGGTACACCGTCGTACAGGTTTTTCAGGGCATCATCGATGATCAGCTTTTTGTTAACTTCTTCCAGGCCTTCGCAGGCTTCGCTCACAACGGTATCGATACGGCCCAGGTCCAGAGGCAGTTTGCTGCCATCAGGATGAGTTACATTGATCGTCGGGTGCGGGTTAGAGATACCCTGAGCTTCAGCAGCACGCAGACGGGAATGCTCTTCACGGTACAGAACGTAAGCACGGGCAACTTTCTGCTCACCGGAACGCATCAGAACCAGTTCAACCTGATCCTGAATGTCTTCGATGTGAACGACACCACCAGCAGGCATACGGCGCTGGAAGGTTTCGATAATGTTCTTTGTGAAAGAATCTACCAGCTCGTGAATACGGCTGGAGTTCTGAGCGCTATCGCCTTCAACAGCGATAAAGGCCTTGCTCATCGCAACGGAGATTTTGCTTGGGTCACACGCGACCAGATCGCCGTTACGTTTCATCACCTGCAGATTGCTAAGCGCTGCGTTGGTAGTGGTGTCCTGTGCCATGCTGAAAATGCCTGCTTATAGTTAATCTTTGATCTTGGGTTTAGAAGATCGCTGTCTGTATGGCACTACCGCCTATTGAAGCAGTAGTGCGGAATCTTTGCCTGCAGCACATACCTCTGTAAGTCCCTGCTCTGAGTGTGGACAGAGCCTGTTAAAACAAAAAAACCGGATCAAATCCGGAAATATCGCTGATAACAAGGGCTTAGGTTGAATTGTGCTGCATTTTATGCCTGACCCCTATATATGGGGGTGCTGTGCAGTGTGGGCACAAGATAATGTTGTTTTTTAATCTCTGCAAGTGGATAACTTGTGAGTAACTTGTGTTTATTCAGGGGGTGAAAACCAACTTACGTCCAAGCTCTTTTTCCAGAGGCTTTGCAGGAATTTCAAGAGGAAAAGAAGAAAATTTTTTCAGTTTGCTGTGAGTCAAGGTGAACTAATTTATAGGACGTAAATTGAGCTATCTTATTATGAAGGCATAGTAACTGTATGTGCAGATACGTTATGATTAAATACATAAAAAAGAAGGGTATTGTCCCGAAAAGTACATAAAAAATACCCTTTAAAGTCGCCATTGAGCGAGAAAATGGACACGAAGCAGCCTGACTGCTCCGTAGAATGTGACGAAAGAAGCCGGTAGCTAATTGCGCAAGCTGCCGCAATAACGTAGAGAGCATCCCGTGGATACACAAGAAACTTCCCGAATTCTGATCGTTGAAGATGATGAGCGACTGGCGACCCTGACCCGAGAATACCTTGAGGGCAATGGTTTTGATGTTGACGTTGAGGGTGACGGTAACCGTGCAGTCGATCGTATTCTGAATGAGAAGCCGGATCTGGTCATTCTGGATGTGATGCTGCCGGGTGAAGATGGTCTGGGTGTTTGTCGTCGCGTTCGTCCTGAATACAGCGGTCCGATTCTGATGCTGACTGCCCGTACTGATGATATGGATCAGGTAGTTGGTCTGGAAATGGGCGCAGATGATTATATCTCCAAGCCTGTACGCCCTCGTGTTCTGCTGGCTCGTGTTCGTGCGCTGCTGCGCCGGGTAAGTGGTTCGGAAGAGCCAATGGCACTGGAAGAGAGCGATGACAGCCGTCTGCAGTTTGGTAATCTGGTGGTTGATAACGCGATGCGTGAAGCCTGGCTGGGTGGCGAAAGCATCGATCTGACCAGTGCTGAGTTTGATCTGCTGTGGCTGCTGGCATCCAACGCCGGTCGTGTACTGACCCGTGAGGAGATCTTTACCGCGCTGCGTGGTATTGAGTACGACGGTCAGGATCGCTCGATTGATGTGCGTGTATCCCGTATCCGCCCGAAAGTGGGCGATGACCCTATGCACCCGCGTCGTATTAAAACAGTTCGCAGCAAGGGTTATCTCTTTGTAAAAGAGGTATAACCTTGAAGCCGCCGAAGAGGGATGCTTTGGCGGTTTTAGCATCCTTTATAAAGGATGTCAGATACGCGGTCTGAGTGATCTCGTTTACAGCACGGCAGATAAGGTTTCTCTGCCGTGTTTTTCGTTCAGGCCTTTCGGCTTAACTTTCCGGCCGGATATTTTTTAACAAACCGGGATTCCTTTCACGTGATGCCTCTAAACGCTCTTCGGGTTAACAGCATCTTTATCCGTGTTTATCTGCACATGCTGCTGGCGATGCTATTGGTTATCGTACTGGCGGTTGGTGCCACCTCTCTGATCAACCATGTTCGTGTTGAGCAATATCGGGAAGAGTTAGCTTCAGGTACCTTCTATCTGCTAAGTAAAGGCTGGCAGCAACAGGAGGAATCCGCTCGTGTCAGCTGGCTGATGGAAACCAGTACCAAGCTGAACATTAAGCTCTCTGTCACCCGGGTAGAGGATGAACCGCTGGACAGCTGGCAGCTACGTCGTCTGCGTGAAAATCGTATTCTGTTACTGCAGGGGCGTACTGAGCGTGAGCTGATTGTTTATCGCTATCTCGATCCTGAAAGCCACTTACTGGTGAAAGGCCTGATCCCCCGCTTGTCTGAACAACATGCCAGGGCCTCTGTGGATCTCCTCCGGCAGGTGATCCGGGGTTATGACTACCCTGCATCGCAGGTGCTTTCCGAAACCAATCCTCATTTTGCTTACCCTGTATCTCTGATTCCGGCAGCGGATGTTGATCTTGATCGTATTGAACAGCAACAGCTTGAAGAGGGAGAGGCGATTCTCTCCTTTATGGAAAGTGGTCGGGCTGTAGTCGCCTACGCGCAACTGGATGACGAGCGCCTGTTAAAAGTCGGGCCTGTAGGTATGTTTGATCCTTATCCTCTGGTTCTGATGGCCGCGATTGCGCTGGTTGCTTTATTGTTGTCCGGTAGTGGTGTTTATCTCTCAGTGCGCATGCTCGAACACCGTCTGCAAAAAGTAGAACAGGCTGCAAGTCGAATTGCTGCAGGTCATCTGAGTACCCGGGTTCGTGTTGACGGCGATGACTTTGTTGCTCGCCTTGCCCGCGCCTTTAATACTATGGCAAAACAGGTTCAGGAACTGCTGAAAACACAGCAGGAGATGATCCATGCTGTTTCTCATGAGCTGCGTACGCCCGTTGCCCGTATCCGTTTTGGTATGCAGATGATCGAGGATATGGTGGACGATCCTTTTGCTCAGAAGCAGCTGAAGGGCATCGACAGTGATATTCAGGAGCTGGACGAGCTGGTTGATGAGATTCTGACCTACGCCCGTCTGGGGCAGGAAACTTTACACCTGCATTATGAGCGTGCGGCTGTCATGCCGTTGCTGGATGATGTGGTCAATGGCTTACGTGTGCTCAAGCCTGAACTGGAGCTGAAAGTTATTCACCGTAATCCATCGGTGGGTGATGATGCTGATGTTGAAGTCCGCTACTTCCAGCGGGCAGTTCAGAATTTGGTCAGCAACGCCTGCCGTTATGCGGAAAGTCAGGTTCAGATAAGCTGCTATGTTGATGCGGACAGCTTCCGGATTGATGTGGAAGATGATGGTCCCGGTGTGCCGGAAGAAGATTGGGAGCGGGTATTTACCCCGTTTTCCCGACTGGATGACAGTCGAACCCGGGCATCCGGTGGTTATGGTTTAGGCTTGTCTATTGTGCGCCGAATCACTTATTGGCATCAGGGTGGCGCTATGGTGGATCGTAGTGATGAGTTTGGCGGAGCACGCTTCAGCCTGATCTTTCCCCGTTATCGGGTGGATGTTGAAGATACGCCTATCGTTTAATGACAGTTTTTTGTCGTTAGAAAAGGGTTATTTCAGCATTATTTTCGTCGAAAAATGCTAATCCGGTGCTTTTTGACTCAGATTAAGTGTTGGGCCGGATTTTGTTGATGAGTGTCAAGAAAGGGCAGGCGCTCATTCAGTAACATTTTTCCTGCAGTAAATTGGAACGCAGGTTGATTTGTAGCTGAGACTTGAGTTCTATCCTTTTTATCTCTCCTTTTGAGAAGGGGCCATGCAGTGGGCCCCTTTTTTTCGTCTGCAGTTTTTGTTCAGAACTCTTTAGCCCTCAAGCACCAACAGCAAACGCTCTTAATCCGCTAAGCCATCTGTTTTATGGTCCGCTGGCTGGATACCTGAAAGCGTGCGGAAAGAAACCTCACGGGCGGTCCTCAGGAAATCCTTCATATAGGCGCTATCAATGGTGTCTTTGCGTACAGCGGCAAAGAGTGTGCTCCAGAGGCCTTTTTCACCAAGGCGAACGCCTTTCACGTAGTCCCGCTCCAGATATTCTGCTGCAGCCCAGTTAGGTAATGCACAAACACCACGGCCGCTGGCTACCAGTTGCATCATCATAATGGTCAGTTCTGCTGAGCGAGTATCTGTCGGTTCTAGCCCTGCCGGAGTCAGGAACTTAGAAAATACATCCAGACGATCCCGTTCAACCGGATAGATGATCAGAGTTTCCTGAGCCAGCTCCTGCTCGGTAACAAAATTCTTTTTCGCAAGGGCATGCTGTTTGGCAACCGCAAGAAGACCTTCGTAACGGAACAGGGGAACGTATTCAACGCTCGGAAGAGGTTGGGGGTCTGAGGTGATCACCAGATCCAGTTCACCGCGTGCCAGAGCGGGTAGCGGGGCAAAGTTAAAACCCGAGGCAAAATCCATCTCTACTTCAGGCCAGTTATTGCGAAAACTGTCGATCGTAGGCATTAACCACTGAAAGCAGCTGTGGCACTCAATCGCCATGTGCAAGCGACCCACTTCTCCACCCGCCATACGATCCAGATCCCGTTGCGCCGAACGCAGCAGAGGCATCACTTCATCTGCCAGTTGCAGAATCCTCATTCCTGCACTGGTGAACTGCAGAGGCTTACTTTTACGCACGAACAGTGTACAGCCCAAGCGTTCTTCGAGGTCTTTAATCTGGTGTGAGAGGGCGGATTGTGTCAGGTGAATCCGGTCTGCGGCTTCCACCAGGCTACCGGTCTCTTTCAGTGCCATCAGGGTTTTGAGGTGACGGATCTCAATCATGGCTATCTCTTTGAATAGATTTCATGAATATTCTTGCTTGATCTACTTCTGCTCATTATAGCACGGGGCATAGCCCGTGGCGGGTTAATAAAACCGCTACTGGTGGGCGTTACAGCGCTAGCTGTGACATCTCGTCAGATTATGTTGCGAACTGTAGATAAAAAGGGGTTAAGTACACTTTAAAAGACAGCTTTATTGGAAAGTCAGTTTTTTTCTGGTAAAACCTTTGGGTCGCATGGATGCGAAGACAACAATTAAAAAGGCTGCAGAGGGAAACATGATTGCGATAATAGACAAACTGATGCCTCAGCTTGTCCCTAAAGATCAGCATCAGCTGCTCAGGATGAGACGAACTTTGATGGCAACCGGCTCGGGATTAGTCCTGACAGCGGTCGTTGTGCTTTCGATGTTGCTGGGGATGGTGGATCTCGCGCTTCCCTATTTTATTTTGCTCTATACCCTTATCTGGTTGGGCAACCTCTGCTTCCCTCTGATGATCAGCTATGACATCAACCTTCTGTTTAAAGATCCCAGCCTAACCATTCCCCAGCTGATCTGGCACACCTTTACCAATACTGTCTCCATCTATTTGGTTCCTGAACTGCAGAATGTCTTCCTGATGCACTATCTGTTGGTGGTGTTATTTGGTGCGTTCCGCATGCAGCGGCGGGGCTTTTTTATTGTCGGTGGTTTTATTCTGATCTGTTACACCACGGTGATGCTTCTGCATCAGCTTAAAGGCGATGGTGCTGGGCTGACGGAGCAAACTCTGAGCGCTCTGGTGTTCATCTTTATGCTGGTGGGGGTCAGTATTATTGGTACTGAGATCAGCAGTCTGCGCTGGGCGCTGAAAAAGCGTAATGCGGAGATGAACGAGGTGATGAAGCAGGTTAAGGAGCAGGCGATTACTGATGACCTGACCGGGCTTTATAATCGCCGGCATCTGATGGAGATTCTGCGCCGTCAGCAGGCGTTGGCCGCCCGTGGCGATTATGACTTCAGCCTCTGTTTTGTCGATTTGGATCACTTCAAGCAGGTGAATGATCGTTACGGCCATAAAGCGGGTGATGAGGTGCTGCAGACCTTTGCTGATATTGCCCGTAACAGTGTCAGAGAGGTGGACTTTGTTGCCCGCTTAGGTGGTGAAGAGTTTGTTTTGGTATTAGTCAGAACACCTTTGGAAGGTGCTATTCAGGTAGCTGATCGCCTGCGAGTATCGATGGAGCATGCCCAACTGGATATTCTGGATCCGGGTCACAATGTGACCGCCAGTATTGGCGTGACTCAGTATCGGCCTAAAGAGCCTATCGAAGAGACCATGCACCGGGCGGATATCGCTGTTTACTCGGCGAAAAACCGTGGCCGGAATCAGTTGGTGACTGATCGTCAGCTGGGTAGTCTTCTGATGTCGTCTTTGCATCAGGATGATGATATGTACGAGAAAGCCGAGAGTCGTCCTGACTTTTCTGATATCTGAAGGGGCTTCCTTTGGTCATATCAGAATTTGTGCATAACAAAGCTTTCTTTTCCGGGATGGCTTTTATATGATAATCATTATTGTTTGTAAGTCTTAATCAGTTGCATGTGCGCTGTTCGATTATCCGTTGTGTACTTTTCTGAGGTTCTTATTTCATGGCTAAGTCTCTGAAGCCCGGTCGTCTGTGTAAGCTGGATAAAAGCGATATCAGCAAGCACTTTGAGGAGCTGACTCAGGTTACCCGCTCCAGCAACTATCTCTGCGGTAAGTGCGCTCGTTCGGCCTCGGATAAGAAGCGACTCTGCCGCCCCCTCGAGATGTAGTCCAACCCGATAAAGACCTGATGGTATGTCACTGAATTGTCATCGATATCCCGTCAACGGTATGATTCAGCCATAGCAATTACCCGCCTCACTAGGAGAGTCCATGTTAAAAAAAGCGATGATTGATCGTTTGAATGAACAGATCAACCTGGAATTTTATTCCTCTAACCTTTACCTGCAGATGAGTGCGTGGGCTGAAGATAAAGGCTTTGAAGGTTGTGCTGAGTTTCTGCAGAAGCATGCAGATGAAGAGATGGAGCACATGAAGCGCTTATTCACCTACGTGAATGAGACCGGCGCTATGGCAAAATTGGGTGCGATTGATGCGCCGCCAACTGAGTTTGAATCGATCAAAGATCTGTTTGAAAAGGTATTCGAGCATGAGTGCCTGATCACTCAGAAGATTAACGAGCTGGCGCATACTGCTTTTACAGAACAGGATTATTCAACCTTCAGCTTCCTGCAGTGGTACGTTGCTGAGCAGCACGAAGAAGAGAAGCTGTTTAAAGGCATTCTGGATAAGATTGAGATTATCGGCGAAGACGGTAAAGGTTTGTTCTTTATCGATAAAGAGATTGGCCGTATGGTCGGTAAAGAATCCGGTAGCGTTATGGACAGTTCAGAGCCTCAGTTCTGATCTTATCTGTACGCTTCCAGAAACAAAAAAAACCGGTAATGATTACCGGTTTTTTTGTTTTAAAGCCTTTATGAGAAGTTAGCGGGCAAACTCGTAAGCAAGGCCATTGCTGGCAACGGCTCTCAGTTTATTGCCACCAACAAAAGCGATGTCCTGAATACTGACGCCGGAGGGTTTCCAGGCATCACGCTTGGTTGCTTCCCAATCCGCGATCTCTTTTTTCGCCGACAGATCCCAAAGCTTGAGTTTGCCGGTGCTGCTGCCTGTGACCAGTAGATTCTGGCTCTGGCTGAAGCTTGCTGCGGTATAGGTAGCAGCAGCGATTTCGCCACCACGGTTGATATCAATATTCATCGCAATCTGACCGCTGGTCAGATCAACAACAACCCCTGAACCTGCTTGCGCACCGCTAAAGGCAAAGCGGTTATCCGGAGCGATCGCCATAGAACGAATCTGGTTATCGTGGGACCACTGGCCTCGAACCTCGCCGTCTTCCGTATTCCACAGATAGACCGATCCGATGCGGGTGCCGCCCATTGCCATGGTATTGTCAGCGCTCAGTGCTACAGAGGATACCTGATCATCTGCAGTAAAGGTGCGAACACCTTTACCCTGAGCTGTGCTGATCAGAACAGCTGTGCTGTTATCAAGGCCTGCCAGCAGGAACTGGCCGTCAGCAGAGATATCGAGACTGCGGATATTCGCCGGTAGTGCCCAGAAATTGAGGTATTTACCGGAGGTTGCATCCCAGAGTGTCAGCTTACTTTGTTCAGCGGTAGCACCAAAGCGGCCGTCACCGGAAATTGCCACATGGTCCAGCAGAGAAAAGGTATCTGCTTTGTGGTTCCAGTTAAAAACACGCTCGTGCTGAGGCAGCTGCCACAGGCTGCCGCCATGGTTAATCGAAGCAACAATCGCCAGACTGCCGTTATCAGACAGAGCGGCATCGTAATGACCTTTGGCCGCCAGCGGCCAGGTCTGTTCCGGTGGTGTCAGATCAGAGCAACCGGACAGTGTCAGAAAAAGTGCGGCCAATACAGCAGAGGCTGCAGTTTTACCGGCGTGGATCATGAGTCTACAAGTTCCCTATGGGCTGTGTGCAAGGTTTCGATCAGGGTGTCTTCATGCTGGAAGCGGTCTGCCAGAAACTCACCCAATCGGGATAGTTCATCCGGCAGTTTAGCCAGAGCTTCATCAGCGACAGTACTGGCGCCGTAGGCTTCGTTAAAATCAAGAATGACATCGGTGCTTTTCTGAATCAGCGGGAAAATCTTCTGGCTGAGTTCAATCGCATCCTGATCTGAGAAGGCTTCTGCTTCCCGGCAGAGCTGTTCAAAAATTTCAAAGTGACCTGCTGATGTGTAGTCCACCATAACATCGCATAATGCCTGAACCTGCTCGGTTCCTGGCGCGGTGTCGGTTTTAACCAGATGGGCCAGTTCGGTGTAGCAAACGATCAGCTCCTGACGTTCCTGAAGCCATTTGTCGATCATCTCGTGTACGCCACTCCAGCGTTCACGGGCATTTTTACAACCTTCAAGCATGGCAGACCTCCAGCATCTCGACGGCCTGACAGGCCGTTGCAGAATCGCTCATCAAAGACGGGTTTCGTCCTTAGCATACGGTAGCGGTTATGCAATGTCACCTGTGTTTGTATGCAAATATCGGCCGTCGGATTTTCTGAAGTATTCAGTATGCCTGTTTATTGCTTCGCTTTGCGGTGAGCCAGAAAAACCAGACCTGCAAGGCCGATATAGGCAAACATAGTCCACCACGGAATCGAGAGTCCCATGAAGGTCCAGGAGATCTCAGCGCATTCGCCGCTACCGCTCAGTACCTGACTGATCACGGAGGTAAAGGGCAGTACTTCCAGCATATAGTCCAGACCTGGGCCGCAGGACGGAACTTCGGAAGGTGGCAGATTCTGCAGCCAGATATGACGCAGTGCCAGGCCAATACCTGCAGCCAGAGCCAGCAGGTTAAGGCCACTGATAAGCTTACGCTTACCCGCCGAAACAGGATTAAACAAGGCGCCGATCAGGAAGAGGCCACCGGCGACCATAAAGCTGATACGCTGGAAGATACACAGCGGACAAGGCTCCAGTTCAAAAACATGCTGCATAACCAGAGCGCTGGCGATCAGCAGAAAACAGGCGACAAAACCCGCCAGATTAAGGGTGCGGTAATTCAGGGTCATTCTCTGTCCTTAGTTTTAGGTGATAAAGGCAAAACATCTGAAGCAACCTGTTTGCCAGAGCCTTATTATATGCGGCTTGTGCATTGGAAAAAATCCGTTGCAGCCCTACAATAGAACGATATTTGACTCAGGCAGCGCCACGGAGGTGAATCCGGGATGCTCCCATAGAGTGTTTTCATTCCGGCAGGTTCCCCATAACTGCGGAAGGATCCTAATAAAGCGGATAATGATTAAATTGGAGAGTGCTGAGTGATTAAGTTAGTGAAACATAGCCTGCTGGCGGTTCTGATTATGTTTGGTGCAAGCATGCAAAGCTGGGCAGAAGAAGGAGCTGAAGGTTCGCCTATCGCTTACACCGAAGTGAAGCCCTCTTTTGTACTGAACTATGGTGGTCCGGGTCGCCTGAAATATCTGAAGGCTGATATCACGCTGGTAACCAGCTCTCCTTTGGCAGAGCAAACGGTTAGTCACCACATGCCGCTGATCCGTAACGAGCTGGTTTCGCTGTTCAGTCGTCAGACTGATGAGGCGGTGACAACACCAGTTGGTCAGGAGCAGATTCGTATGGAAGCCGCTCAGGCTGTTAAAGACCTGATGCAGAAAGAGGTGGGTCACCCTGTGATCGACGATCTGCTGGTACTGAACTTTATCTATCAGAAGTAAGCTGCCGATGGTTTAGACCATCACAGCCTGACGGCATAAAAAAACCGCTGATGATTCATCAGCGGTTTTTTTGTTTTTGTCGAAAAAAGACGTTGAGCTTTATGCGCTCTGGCGAGCCATGTAGTTAGCCAGGAAGGTGTCGAAATCTACCAGATCAGCTTCTTCCAGATCGGACTGCTGACGAATAGAGCTTTCTGACAGCTGGCTGAACAGCGCTTCGCGAGCTTTGTTGATTGGAGCTGTGCGCAGTACTTCAGCCTGTTGATTCGCCTGCTGCTGGGCAAAGGCAGTAAAGCTACCGACTTTACGAACCGCCTCAAGCACTTTGGCTGAAGGTGTCAGTTCCGGTTGGTCGATCAATGGGCGGAACGCATCCAGTGCGGCCTTATGTTCCGCTTTGTCATTGGCGCTATCCAGCAGATCCGCCACAGGTTGCAGGCGATCAAACAGCTGATGACTCCACTGCTCTCGGGAAAGCTCACCCTCTGGCGTTTGCAGCATAAGACCCGGTTCACGGCCACGATTAACAATCTTGCTGTGATTCTCATCCAGCATGGCGCACTCGTCATCCGGAATCTGAGCACTGTTTTCCAGCAAACAGAACAGCAGGAAGGTATCGACAAAGCGTGCCTGAGTTTCTGTGATGCCAATGGCTTCAAACGGGTTCAGATCGATGCAGCGCACCTCAATGTACTCAACGCCGCGCTCGGTCAGCGCTTCAGATGGGCGTTCTCCACTCTCCGCGACACGCTTCGGACGGATGTCGCTGTAGTATTCGTTTTCGATCTGCAGGATATTGGTGTTCAGCTGACGGTAGGTATCATCCACCTTTACGCCCAGTTCCTGATATGGCGCATAAGGGGTTTGGATCGCATGGGTCAGGGTGCGAACGTAATTTTCCAGGGAGTTAAAGCAGATCTTAAGGCTCGACTGAACATTGTTCTGGTAACCCAGTCCGCTCATACGCAGTGAGGTTGCGTAGGGCAGATAAAGGCTGTCCTGATCCAGTTCATCCAGCGGGTGCTGTTTGCCTTCAACAAAGCTCTTATCCACCGCTGGTGAAGCACCAAACAGGTAAAGCAGCAGCCAGCTGTAGCGGCGGAAATTTCGGATCAGGGCAAAATACTGTTCTGAGATAAAGTCCTGCAGAACCTGAGGATCTTTGGCATCGCGCTCAGGATATTTCAGGTGCAGCAGTGCTGGCCACAACTGCTCCGGCAGGGAGAAGTTGTAGTGCAGACCCGCAATCGACTGCATGATGCGGCCGTAACGCCAGGACAGGCCATGACGGTAAACGGTTTTCATGGTGCCGGAGTTTGAGCTGCCGTAGCGGGCGATGGGGATGCTCTCATTACCCTGCAATTTGCACGGCATGCTGGCAGGCCAGATCACTTCGTCACCCAAGTGACGATAGCTGAAAGCGTGCAGATCCTTCAGAAAATCCAGCGTTTCATTCAGTTTGCTGGATACCGGCGTAATAAACTCCAGCAGCGCTTCCGAATAGTCTGTGGTGATGTAGGGGTGGGTCAGTGTTGAACCAAGAGCCTTCGGGTGATCGGTTTGCGCCAGATTGCTTGTTGGCGTTGTACGTAAACCTTCCTTTTCGAGTCCGCGCTTGATCTGGGTAAACAGACCGCGCTGGGCAACAGGGCGTAAAAACTCGATACGATCTTTGATGGTTTTGGTCAAGGTGCTTCCCCTAATACCAACCGGCGGGGCCGGCGCATAAAGCGTTCAGTCGCTATTAAGCTCTTTGGGAGGTGAGCTAACAGCGGATTCATCTGCAACAAACCGGCCTTTGCCAGTCGAAAAAAGCCTGATCTGCCAATATGGGGGCGCAGAATCAGGCTTCAAGCGGTGTCGTCAAAAAGTTAAGCTGCCAAAATGAGTCGACAGCAATCCCGACTGCTTTTGTCAGGATACTTTAATGGCGCTATTTTCGCTGTTTTTGCTGTGCTTGGGCAAGCAACATTCCTAATGTACCCATACCACCATTTTGGCCACCCTGATCTTTACCGCTCTGACCCCGTTTATTTTGGTTCGCAGAGGAGTAATTACGGCCTCGGCCTTTATCGTTACCGGCACCACTGTGGCTTTGTTGTGCTTCCGGTTCGTCGTTCAGGCGCATCGACAGCGCGATACGGCGGCGCTGCTGATCCACATCGATCACCTTAACCTGCACAATATCACCCGCTTTCACCACGGTACGCGGGTCTTCCACAAAGGTGTTGGACAGCGCAGAGATATGCACCAGACCATCCTGATGCACACCCACATCGACAAAAGCACCAAAGTTGGTAACGTTGGTGACGGAGCCTTCCAGAATCATGCCCGGCTTAAGATCACTGATCTCTTCAACGCCTTCCATAAACTCGGCCGCTTTAAACTCAGGGCGAGGGTCACGACCCGGCTTGTCCAACTCTTTCAGAATGTCAGTTACCGTTGGCAGACCAAAGTTTTCATCGGTGTATTCCGCCGGATTAACTCCCTTCAGGAAGCCGGAATCACCGATCAGGCTATCCACTTTTCGACCACTGTTTTCAGCAATCTTTTTCACCACAGGGTAGGCTTCCGGGTGAACCGCAGAGGCGTCCAGCGGGTTCTTACCCTGCATAATACGCAGGAAACCGGCGCACTGTTCAAAGGCTTTCGGGCCAAGACGGGCGACTTTTTTCAGATCGGTGCGGCTGTTAAAGGTGCCGTTCTCATCGCGGTAGCTGATGATGTTCTGAGCCAGAGTGGCGTTAAGACCGGATACCCGGTTGAGCAGTGCCACCGAGGCTGTATTTACATCCACGCCAACAGCGTTTACACAGTCTTCCACAACGGCTTCAAGGCTGCGGGCCAGCTGAGTCTGGGAAACGTCGTGCTGGTACTGGCCTACACCGATCGATTTCGGATCGATCTTCACCAGCTCTGCCAGAGGGTCCTGCAGGCGACGGGCAATGGATACCGCACCGCGGATGCTCACATCCAGATCCGGGAACTCTTTTGCGGCGAGCTCAGATGCGGAGTAAACCGAAGCACCGGCTTCGCTCACCATAATCTTGCTGACTTTGCGATCCTTGATCAGCTTAACCAGATCGCCAGCCAGTTTATCGGTTTCACGGGATGCAGTGCCGTTACCGATACTGATCAGATCGACATCGTATTTGCTGACCAGTGCTGCCAGCACGGCCAAGGATTCACGCCACTGATTCTTCGGTGCGTGAGGGTAAATGGTGCTGTGATCCAGTAGTTTGCCGGTGTGATCAACAACCGCAACCTTAACACCGGTGCGCAGGCCCGGGTCGAGACCCAGAGTAGCGCGGGGGCCTGCAGGAGCTGCCAGCAGCAGGTCCTTCAGGTTGCCGGCAAATACCTTGATCGCTTCCGCTTCAGCAGCTTCACGCAGTCGGGTCATAAGTTCGGTTTCGATATGGGTCAGCAGCTTAACGCGCCATGTCCAGCGCACCACCTCTTTCAGCCAGGTATCTGCCGGGCGCTTCTGATCTTCGATACCGAAATGACGGGCGATAATCTCCTCGCAGGGATGAATCTTGAGCTCTTCCGCTTCAGGCAGAACGATGGCCAGCTGCAGGGCTCCTTCGTTACGGCCTCGGAACATCGCCAGCGCACGGTGGGATGGTGTTTTGCTGACCGCTTCGTTGTGTTCAAAGTAATCGCTGAATTTTTCACCGGCCTGTTCCTGACCGGGAACCACGCGGGACTGAAGTTCGCCCTGCTGCCAGAGTTTGGTACGCAGGGTATCCAGCAGGCTGGCGTCTTCACTGAAGCGTTCCATCAGAATCTGTTTAGCCCCGTCCAGCGCCGCTTTGGTATCTGTAATACCGGCGTCGGCGTTGAGGTAATCTTCGGCGGCAGTCTGTGGATCCGTTTCCGGATTGCTAAACAGCAGATCAGCCAGAGGCTCAAGACCGGCTTCGCGGGCAATCTGTGCCTTGGTTCGGCGCTTAGGCTTATAAGGCAGGTAGAGATCTTCCAGACGGGTTTTGGTTTCTGCTGCGAGAATGTCAGCTTTCAGCTCGTCGGACAGTTTGCCCTGATCGTCGATGCTTTTCAGAACCGTGCTGCGACGGTCTTCCAGTTCGCGCAGATAGCGCAGGCGTTCTTCAAGGTTACGCAGCTGGGTATCGTCCAGACCACCGGTGACCTCTTTACGGTATCGCGCGATAAAGGGAACGGTTGAGCCTTCATCCAAAAGGGCTACGGCAGCGCTGACCTGAGTCTGTTTGACGCTGAGTTCATCGGCAATACGTTGGGAGATCTGATCCATGAAGACAACTCTCTATTCTGTCTTGAATTTGGGGTATCGGTACGCAGGCGGAGCCGGACAGCCCGAATGAAAAATGAATGGGCTAAAGTTTATCCGCTAACGAATTGATATCGCTAAAAAATTAAGCTGTGATTTTATACAGTAAGGTGAGGTTTGGGGCAAAATTTTTCTGGCAAAAAAATGTAGAACCGGAGTAACGATCTGCAACGCTTATGGTTCACTCTGCCCTGGAAAGCAAAAAAGGCGAACACTGGAGTGTTCGCCTTTTTCTGGAATCCGCCGGCTGATCAAACAGCCGGAAACGGATCTTACAGCTGAGGACCTGCAGCGATGATCGCTTCGTCCACATCGTTGAACTTCTTGAAGTTTTCAACGAATTTAGCTGCCAGCTCTTTAGCTGCCGCATCATAGCTTTCAGCGTTAGCCCAAGTGCCACGAGGTTGCAGCAGGTTGGTTTCAACGCCTGGTACCTCGGTAGGTACAGCCAGGTTGATGCCTTCCAGCTGAACTGTTTCAACATCTTCCAGTGCGCCATTCTGAATTGCAGAGATGATGCCACGGGTAGTTGGGATGCTGAAGCGCTGACCTTCACCGTATGAACCGCCGGTCCAGCCAGTGTTAACCAGATACACTTTAGAACCAAATTCTTCGATACGCTTGATCAGGAGCTCAGCGTACTCAGCTGCAGGACGTGGGAAGAAAGGTGCGCCGAAGCAGGTAGAGAAGGTGGACTTGATGCCGCCACCGGAACCCATTTCGGTAGAACCTACCAGAGCGGTGTAACCGGACAGGAAGTGGTAAGCCGCTGCTTCTTTGGACAGAACAGAAACAGGAGGCAGTACACCCGTCAGGTCACAGGTCAGGAATACGATTGCTTTAGGCTCGCCAGCGCGGTTTTCCAGAACACGTTTTTCGATGTGCTCCAGCGGGTAGGCTGCACGGGTGTTCTGAGTCAGGCTTACGTCGGTGTAATCCGGAGTCTTGTTGCCATCCAGAACAACGTTTTCCAGTACGGAACCGAACTTAATCGCGTCCCAGATTACTGGCTCGTTTTTCTGAGACAGGTCGATACATTTCGCGTAGCAGCCGCCTTCGATGTTGAATACAACGCCTTTGCCCCAGCCGTGCTCGTCATCACCGATCAGGTAACGCTCAGGGTCTGCAGACAGGGTGGTCTTACCGGTGCCGGACAGACCGAAGAACAGAGTTGTTTCGCCATCTTCGCCAACGTTTGCAGAGCAGTGCATCGGCAGAACGTCTTTTTCAGGCAGCAGGAAGTTCTGCACAGAGAACATCGCTTTTTTCATCTCACCAGCATACTGCATGCCAGCCAGAAGTACTTTGCGCTTAGCAAAGTTGATGATTACGGTACCGTCGGAGTTGGTGCCGTCACGCTCAGGTTCACAAGTGAACTGAGGCGCGTTCATGATCTGCCACTCACCCTTGTTTTTCGGGTTGAATTCGTCAGGACGAACAAACAGGGTGCGGCCAAACAGGTTGTGCCACGCAGTTTCAGTGGTAACACGGATCGGCAGGTAGTGCTCCGGATCGGCACCAACATGCAGCTCGGAGACAAAAGTATCTTTCTGAGTCAGATACTCTTCTACTCGGTCCCACAGAGCGTCGAATTTTGCTGCGTCGAACGGACGGTTGATTGCGCCCCATTCGATCAGGTCTGCAGTGCTAGGCTCTTCAACAATGAAACGATCCATTGGAGAGCGGCCGGTGCGGTGGCCAGTAGATACTACCAAAGCTCCGTTGCTGGCCAGTTCGCCTTCTTTACGTTGAACAGCCATTTGAACCAATTCAGCAGTGCTGAGGTTGGTGAACGTCATTACAGAGCTATCGTCAATCGATGTCGTCATTTACTTGTGTCCTTCGGCTCCAGCCGATCAACTACTATCAAACCGGGCAAACTTACCAAGAGTAAATTTACCAAAGCGGGCAAATTACCAAGCGGGTATCAAAAAAACCGTTCCTCTCAGGTCGTGTCGTTTCCGGAAAATATCCAAAAAGCAGTCTGCCTGCGGAAGCGGTTTTTAGGGGCGTATTATGGCAAAAAAAGCGGGTGTGTGCGAAGCCCCAACAGGAAGAAAATCCTGAAAAACAGTTACAAAACAAAATTCTTGATGCAGATGCACACAAAATCGCAGATGTTTTTAGAGTATTTCGCTGAAATTTCAGTGTTAAAGATGGTTTACGCTCTAAATGATAGAGGTTCTTACTAAGGGCAACTTCAGCAAAATAAATTCGAAATGAGTGATAAAAAAATGATCGGTCGTCTGTTTTTTGACCGTATGTTCACTTTTAAAGCTGTTTTCGGAAGGCGTTTTTCGCAGTTTTGTAGTTTTACTACAAGAAATAATCGTTAGAAAACGAAGAAAAATGCACTCTTTTGGCGCGCAATATAGAGAAGATTCAAAAGCGGTCAGAAGAGCATGAATTAAACCCGAAAACGGGTCAGCAAACAATAAAGCAGGAGGCATTTGCCTCCTGCTTTATTGCTAACCCGATAAGTAATTAGTGTCCGGTTAACGGATTAGTGGATCACCGGGGATGGTGCTTCCGGGTCATCAAACAGGCTTTCGATATCTGCAGCATTAAAGCTGTAGAGGGTGTTACAGAACTGGCATTTACTCTCAACTGCGCCGCGTTCTTTGATCACTTCATTCAGTTCAGCTTTGCCCATGCTGACCAGAGC
This sequence comes from Oceanospirillum sanctuarii, assembly GCF_002150805.1. Lineage (GTDB taxonomy): Bacteria > Pseudomonadota > Gammaproteobacteria > Pseudomonadales > Halomonadaceae > Oceanospirillum > Oceanospirillum sanctuarii. Next base: position 1,104,327 of record NZ_MTBA01000004.1, on the reverse strand, counting down.
ATTTTTCACACGCTCTTCTGAGCAGGTGCACTGGAAGCGCAGTGGACTGCCTTCGAAGATGCGCACCTCTTCCTGATGGTACAGGCGATGCAGCAGCTCTTCAAAAGGCAGCGAAGCCATCTCTTCATCCTTCAGGGTTTCTGCCAGACTTACCGCGTGCTCCCAGGCGTTGATATCGGCTTCGGTGCGCTCAGAGGGGAGAGCCTGCAGCATAAAGCCTGACGCAACCTTGTCGGTGACGTTCAGCCAGAGGCGGCTTGGCAGCTGTTCTGATTGTTCGAAATATTGCTCCAGGCAGTGAGCCAGAGTCTCACGTTCCAGAGAGATAATACCCTGATAGCGCTTGCCGTTGGTGGGTTCGATAGTGATCACCAGTTGGCCGTTCCCCATCAGTTCTTGCAGGCTGTTGGCCTCGCCGATATCGCCTTCCCAGCGAGCGATAGCGCGCAGGTCACCACCGGGATTGGATTCTGCCATCAGAAGACTGCAGGCTCCGGCACCGCGAGCCTGAAGGGACAGGATGCCATCCACTTTGACGATGGCGGTCAACAGCGCGACAGCAGCCAGCATCTCACCCAGCTGTTTTTCGATAGCTGGTGGGTAATCGTGCTTATCCAGCACTTCCTGAAAGCTGTCTTTCAGTCGAACGATCTCGCCGCGAACCGGTGAGTTATCAATAATAAAGCGCTGAATAAAATCGAATTGGCTCATAAATCTCTTCTGTCTGTAATGTCGGTGGCTTTCAGGTCACCGTATTTCTGATTAGTGCGGTTTACAGGATCTGTTGCTTTTATTGTTTCTATATATACAACTGAAACAACCGATTCTGTGGAAAATGGGTTAGTCCTTTCCTGAGGCGTAAGCCTGCAAGGACAAGGCCGGGGGCTCTGTTATTTTCGGAGCATATAGCTCAGAGCATTATAGTTCAGACCCATCGGTAGTTCAGAGTTGTCTACTGTTCGGAGCCGTTTACTGTTCAGAGTCGATCCGCTTGAAACGATGGATCATGCGACGGTCCTTTTTATTCGGACGGTTTTCCGGTGCGCCGAGGGCAGATTTCAGCAGCTTGCGTTTTTCAGCTTCTTCTTCCCGCTTTTTAACACTTTCTGCCGTCTCTTTATAAAGAAGGGCCGCTTCCGGTGCGCCACGGCGCTGATCTGACAGGGCGATAATCTCAATGCGTTTCTCATCCCAGCCCTGTGGCAGGGTTAGCATGGCACCGACTTCAGCCATCTTGCTGCTTTTGCAACGCTCGCCGTTGTAATGCACCTTACCGCCTTCAATCGCTTTTTTCGCCAGAGCGCGGGTTTTAAAGAAACGTGCCGCCCAGAGCCATTTGTCGAGGCGTACTTTGGTTTCCGGTGTGCTCATCAATATACCTTTATTAATCTCTTTGCGTACGGGCCACAGGTCGCAGGTCTTTGTATCTATATCTGTTTCTGTTCAGGAGTCGATGATGGTCGAAAACTGACTGACACCGGGATAGCGGGTCAGGGTGCGTTCCGGTGAACGCATATCCGGTTGCATAATGGTGTAAAGATAACGGATGCCAAACTCCCGGGCGGAGTCGAGCACGGTTTCGTTATCATCAATCAGCAGAGTCGTTTCAGGATCAAAATCGACCTTCTCCTTAAGGGCCTGCCAGAACGCCGGATCTTCCTTAGCGATCTGCAGTTCCGCTGAGCTGACAATCTTATCCACATACTGATCAAGTCCTGTCACAGGTAACTTGATATCCAAACTGTGATGATCGGCATTGGTGGCCAGAATCACCTGAGCCTGATGACTCTCCAGAAACTTCAGTAACTCTAAAGCATCGCTGCGGAAGCCGATCAGGTGCTGCACTTCTTTCTTCAGGGCAACAATATCCACCTTAAAGTGGCTGGCCCAGTAATCCAGGCTGTACCAGTTCAGTGTGCCCTGCTCTTTAGTGATCTCTGTAATCACGTATTCCTGTGCGCTGGCTTCATCCAGTTTATGCAGCTCGGCATAACGCTTGGGCAGATGCTCCAGCCAGAAGTGACTGTCAAAGTGCAGATCCAGCAGAGTGCCATCCATATCCAGCAGTACGGTTTCAATCTTTTGCCAGTCTGGCGTACTAACTTTCTGATTAGGCGCTTTCTGATCGGTCATTTCTTGCGGTGTTGAGTCGTGAGCCATGGAGGGCCTATTGCTGATCGGGTTCCGAATGTACCTAACAATGGGGGAGAGGGATGGAAATTCAAGGGCAGGCCAATTTCTTAAGCTTGTTTTCTGTGGTTAAGGGGATGCGATTGGTTAACGTTAACGTCAATGGCGGGGCTCTGCTGCGTGAGTTGTGTGAAATGCCGCACACTTTACTGATCTGTGAATTTTTCGCTCTGTTGAAACGGACAGGATCGACCTCAGGCGGGGAATTTAGCTCCGAATTTTGACGCATTACGTCAACAGGGCTTAGACCTAGGTCTAAGAGTTCTCCCAAAGGGTTGGGTGGGTATCCGCCTATCTAATTATGTGGTGTGCGAAAAACCGCACAGTATTAGCGGGTTAAAGAACGCTGAGGCTTTCTCCTTTCTGATAAAAGTTCTTATAAAACAATAGGTTGTTTGTTTTTAATGAGAATTTAATAAGTTGGCACTCTACTTGTAATAGTTAGGTTGGTCGCAGCCTTTAAAGTCATTTGGGCTGGCCTTTGCAAGTTTAGGGCCGGAGATGTCCGGCCTTTTTTTGCACCGCCCGGGATTTCAGACTGATGCTAACAAGCCGGTTTGACCACAAGGGCCTGATTTACATAACAACAATTCCTTTAGGAGTCGGATCGATGCGTTCACTGACCAAAGCGGTTACGCTTGCAGCATGTATGTTCGCTGGTGCAGCCACAGCTTTTGCAGCACCTGTAACAATCAAGTTCGCCCACGTTGTGGCGGAAAACACGCCAAAAGGCCAGATGGCTCTGAAATTTAAAGAGCTGGCTGAGTCCCGTCTGGCAGGCAAAGTTAATGTTGAGGTTTATCCAAACTCTCAGCTGTTCGGTGATGACAAAGTACTGGAAGCTATGCTGCTGGGTGATGTTCAGCTGGCTGCGCCTTCTCTGTCTAAGTTCAAGAAATACACCAAGCAGCTGCAGGTTTTTGATCTGCCGTTCCTGTTCAAAGATATGGAAGCAGTTGATCGTTTCCAGCAGGGCCCTACCGGTCAGAAACTGCTGACCTCTCTGGAAAAACGCGGCCTGATGGGTCTGGGTTACATCCACAACGGCATGAAGCAGATGTCTGCGAACACTCCTCTGCGTACTCCTAAAGACGCTGATGGCCTGAAGTTCCGTATCATGACGTCTGATGTTCTGGTTGCTCAGTTCGAAGCCGTTGATGCAATTCCTCTGAAAAAGCCTTTCTCCGAAGTTTTCACCCTGATGCAGACCAAAGCGATCGATGGTGCTGAAAACCCATGGTCTAACCTGTACTCGAAAAAATTCTTCGAAATTCAGGATTACGTGACTGAAACCAACCACGGTGTTCTGGACTACATGGTTGTGACTTCCGCGCGTTTCTGGAAAGGCCTGCCTGAAGACGTACGTCCTGAGCTGAAGAAAGCTCTGGATGAAGCGATCGCATACGGCAACAAGGTTGCTGAAGAGAAAGCGATGGGCGACCGTCAGCGCATTATCGATTCCAAGCGTACTACTGTACTGCAGATCACTGATGCAGAGCGTCAGCAGTGGGTAGATGCGATGAAGCCTGTATGGAAACAGTTCGAGCGTCAGATCGGTAAAGACGTTATCGAAGCTGCAATCCAGGCGAACAACTAACAACCCTGTCTTACCGGATCGGCCCGCGCTGCTCCGGTAAGTTGTGTTGTAGCGCTCGGTTCTTTTTAAGAGCGTAAGCGCGTAGTAGAGAAGAAAACACCGCTGTCAGCCCGCTGGCAGTGGTGTTTTAAAACCCCCGCACACCTCTTTGGCTTTTGTACCCCGTTATCTGACAGTTGATGGTTTTTTACCATCCAGCATCAATCCGGACAGAGCCTGCTCACGAAACGATGAGAGTTAAATCATGGTTGTACGTTTCATTCATAAACTTGAAGAGAACATCGTTGCTCTCTTGCTGGTCGCCATGACCCTGCTGGTATTTGCCGAAGTGGTTATGCGCTTCGTATTTAACACCGGCGTGATCTGGATTCAGGAAGCAACTCTTTACACTTCTGCATGGTTTGTACTGTTCGGTGCCTCTTACGGGGTGCGTATCGGTGCGCATATCGGGGTAGATGTTGTTGTAAAACTTCTGCCGGAGCCGCTGCGTCGTCTGGCTGGCCTGGTAGCAATCGCTCTGTGTTTTGTTTACTGCGCTCTGTTCCTGCTGGGTTCGTGGGACTATCTGCAGCTGATGCACATGATCGGTATTGAGATGGAAGATATCGCGGTTCCTAAGTGGATGGCGATGATGATTATGCCGGTGGGTTTTGTACTGCTGGTGATCCGCTTTGCTGAACTGGGCTGGGGCATACTGACCGGTAAGAAAGACGGTTTCCATCTGGCAGATGAAGGTAAAGACAGTATGCACCTGGCTGAAGAGCTACAGGAAGCTGCTGATAACGCTAAAGCTGAAAAAGCTGCTAATGATTCTGATAAACCAGGAGCAGACAAATGACAATCGCTGTACTTTTCCTGATCCTGTTTGGCTGTATCTTCCTGGGTATGCCAATTGCCGTAGCACTGGGTCTGTCCAGTGTGGGCACGATTCTGATGTTTTCGGATGATTCCCTGGCATCGATTGCGCTGAAACTGTTTGAAGCGCTGTCTCACCACTACACCCTGCTGGCGATTCCATTCTTTATTCTGTCGTCTGCATTCCTGTCCACCGGTGGTGTGGCAAAACGTCTGATTAACTTTGCAGTAGACAGTATCGGCCACGTAAAAGGTGGTCTGGCAATGGCTTCTGTTATGGCCTGTATGCTGTTTGCTGCGGTATCCGGTTCATCTCCTGCGACTGTTGCGGCGATCGGTACCATCGTAATTGCCGGTATGGTTCGTGCCGGTTACCCGGAAAGCTTTGCGGCGGGCGTTATCGCTAACGCCGGTACTCTGGGTATTCTGATTCCGCCTTCTATCGTGATGCTGGTTTATGCAGCTGCGACAGAAGTATCTGCAGCCCGTATGTTTATGGCCGGTATGATTCCGGGTCTGATGATGGGCGGCATTCTGATGATCGCTATCTACATCGTGGCGCGTATCAAGAATTTCCCGGCTCAGCCATTCCCGGGTTTCCGTGCGCTGTTCCGCTCCGGTGCCATCGCTATGGGCGGTCTGATGCTGATCGTGATCGTTCTGGGTTCTATCTATGGTGGCGTGGCTAGTCCGACTGAAGCAGCGGCAGTTGCTGCGGTTTATGCCTTCCTGGTTGCGGTATTCGGTTACCGTGATATGGGCCCGCTGAAAGACAAGCCATGGCGCTATGAAGGTGAAGCTCTGGCTTCCTGTGTGGTACGTAACCTGGCTCAGATCGGTATCGCATTGCCTAAGTCGTTCTTCGACGAAGAAGTAAAACGTGTGGTACTGGATGCGGCGAAAGTATCTCTGATGCTGCTGTTTATCATCGCCAACGCCATGCTGTTTGCACACGTACTGACTACCGAGCGTATTCCGCACATCATCGCGGAAACCATTATCGGCTGGGGTCTGCCTGCGTGGGGCTTCCTGATTGTGGTGAACATTCTGCTGCTGGCGGCAGGTAACTTTATGGAGCCATCTGCGATCCTGCTGATCATGGCACCTATCCTGTTCCCGATTGCAACTCAGCTGGGTATCGACCCGATTCACCTGGGTATCATCATGGTGGTGAACATGGAGATCGGTATGCTGACACCACCTGTAGGTCTGAACCTGTTCGTAACTGCGGGTATTACCGGTCGCAGCATGGTTTGGGTAATCCGCGCGGCGCTGCCATGGCTGAGCCTGCTGCTGGGCTTCCTGATCCTGATCACCTACGTGCCTCAGATCTCACTGTTCCTGCCGGAGTATATCGACCAGCTGAACGGTTACTGATCAGAATGAAGTTTTGGAATCTGATCTCTGCCCGGGATCGGATTCCACATGGATTGTCTCAATCCGACCGACTTTGGCTCATATCGCGGACCAAAGTCATTTACTGGCAGCCTTGCTGCCAGGCTTTCTTGAAGTGCTTCTGCTTAAGCACCCTAATTTTGCCCCGCTCAATGCGGGGTTTTTTTGGTTCTGTGTATTAGTTTTTACAGGGGTTTTCAGAAATAACTGAAATAAAGCTCGCTATCTTGGTCACAGCTCTATACTATCGCCAGCAGCTAGATAGAAGTCTCTAATTTATATTCTCCAATACGTAGTTTTATTCATAATTCCTCGTCCTGAAGTCTCTAAGTTCCAGTCTATTATTCTGCAAAACATCGCCGATGAAGGCGCTTTCTCTTTTTAAATTCAGGTGAATTTATTATGTCTAATACTATCCGTGGTACTGTTAAGTGGTTTAACGAAGCTAAAGGTTTTGGTTTCATCGAGCAGCCAACTGGCCCTGACGTTTTTGCACACTTCAGCGCAATCACAAGCTCTGGATTCAAAACTCTGACTGAAGGTCAGCAAGTTGAATTTACTGTTACTGATGGCGCAAAAGGCCCTCAGGCAGAGAACATTGTAGCTCTGTAATATAGCTGCTCTGTAAGTTGTTGCTTCGCTGTTAAACGGCAGCAAGAATTTGAAGAAGCCGATCTTTATGATCGGCTTTTTTTGTGCCTGAAGTTTATGCTTCTTATCATGATGCGCTGTACCTGCATCATTTGCCCATCAAGCAAAACAAACGACTGTTTGAATTTATCGGAAATTGGTTTACTCTCGGTCTGATGCCAACATAACCCAAGCTAAAAATAAGAAAGAAAGGAGATGATCGATGGCACCGCGTACCCTGTTTTTAAAGGCGGTTTCTGAGAATGGCGTTACTCAACGCTGTTTCCGCCTGTTCCGCAATACCCTAGCATCATTGCTGATGACTCTGAGTGTATCTGCCCATGCTTCTGTAACCACAGATGCAACCCTGCCTTCTGTCAGTGTGATGGAAGGCGGTGAGCTGGTACTTCAGTCCGGCGATATCCACTATACCCCCTGGCAGAGTCAGCAACTGACCGGCAAGGTGTATGTTATTCAGCATATGGCAGGTCGTACCTCAGCTAAAGAGCTGAACGCTCCCCTCATTGACCGAATTAAAGCCGCAGAGCTGCCAAAAGACCGTTATCAGACGGTTACGGTAGTGAATACTGATGATGCGATCTGGGGCACCGGTGGCATTGTGAAAGGTAAGCTGGAAAGCAGTAAAGAAGAGTTTCCCTGGTCGATGATGGTGCTGGATCAGGAAGGGGTTGCCCGTTCTGTCTGGGATCTTCAGGAAGAGAGCTCTGCCATTATAGTGGTGGATGCAGAAAACCGCGTCCGCTGGATGAAAGACGGTGCCCTGAATGATCAGGAACAGCAGGAAGTGATGGACCTGATCCAGACATTGCTGAAGTAATCGCTACGAGTCTGTTGAGATATAAAAAAACGGCTCAGAAAAACCGAGCATAGCCCGCTGAATCCACTTCTCCTCTCGCCCAGGATTCAGCGGGTTTTTCTATATGAGAGATTGATATCAGGCTAACTGGTTAGCTCGTTATAGAAGATCAGTTGGCTGTCATTTCATCCAGAAAGTCGCTGAAGCGTTTCCAGGACTGCTTGTCAGCCACTTCCTGATAGCGACCGGAGCCAAATACGGTAAAGGCATGAGGCGCGCCACTGTAGGTGATCATTTCATGATCGATCTTAGCGGCTTCCAGCTCATTGGTCAGTTGGGCAAACTGCTCCATGGGAATCGCGCTGTCTGCACTGCCGTGCATCACCAGAATTTTACCTTTAGCTTTGGCATAGTCCTGGCCTTCAGGTGTTTTCAGGCCGCCGTGAAAGGTCGCAAAGCCTTTAAAGTCAGCACCTGAACGGGCCAGCTCCAGAACTGCAGCCCCACCGAAGCAGTAACCCATGGCCACTGAATTATCGGTATCGGCCCCTTGCTTGGCAGCCGCTTTCATAGCGCCCATCATCAGAGCGCGCATTTTTTCTCTGTCTTTGTAGAGCTCACCGGTGTGCTGACGTTTATCTTTTACTTCGGTCGGACGTACGCCCTGTCCGAACAGGTCGGCTGCAAAGACGTTATAGCCCTGATCGGAGAGCATTTTGGCTCTCTGTTTTTCATAGTCGGTCAGGCCATCCCAGTCATGGATCAGCAGTACCAAAGGCGCTGAAGATGACATTCGGGCCGCAGGCATGTAATAGCCTTCGTAGGCTTCACCCCGAACCTTATAAACTACATCTTTTCCACTGGCGGCCTGAGCCGGAAGTGTCATTGTCAGGATCACGCTAGCGCCAAGTAACAGAAGGAGTAACTGGCGTAAGGGCAGAGCAGTCATATCGGTTACCTCGTTAGGGTCGTTTCGGAATTGGCTTCATCGGATTGATGGGGGCTTCCATCAGCGTACGCCAGAAAACGAAAACCTGATCACTTTTCTCTGGTTTTATCCTCCTGTCGTCCGAGAATTGGAGTTGAGAAGAAATAATGTGAAGAGGATTGGAGACTGGGTTGTGGAGTAGGGGGTGTGGAGTAAGGGGGGAAGAGAGCCGAGACAGAAGAGCTGAGACAGGTTTGAGGTAATAAAGTGAGCACCCGATCTCTAGGCGAAAAAAATGCCCCCGAAGGAGCATTTTTGGTGTGAGAGTCAAAGCGCTGAGAAATGATCAGCGATTGCCCCATGGCGATGGTGCAGAGGGCTTGGCCGAGAAGCTGCGTTTAGGCTTGTTATCTGTGCTTTGTTTGTTGCCATTAGCGTCAGAGCGGCGACTGCGTTGCTCCCCATTTGCGTTGCGACTATTGCGCCCGGCTTCTGATCGACCCTTTTCCTGATTGGCGTTGGCCGGTTTACTGCCATGGCGACGATTTTTAGCTGCAGGTTTATGGCCGCGCGCATTTTCACCGGAGCGTTGGCCATCTTTATGCTCCCCCTGAGGGCGGGCACGGCGTGGTCTTTTCGGTTTCTGAGCCTGAGGTGCCGGAGAGGAACCCAGTTCGTTAACTGGCTCAAATCCGGCAACAGCATTGCGTTCCAGATTCTGCTGAATCAGACGCTCGATATCTTTCAGCTGCTTAAACTCATCGGCACTGACCAGAGAAACCGCCTGACCGGATGCTCCTGCGCGGCCGGTTCGACCAATACGGTGTACGTAGTCTTCCGGTACGTTCGGCAGTTCGAAGTTCACTACCTGCGGTAGCTGATCGATATCCAGACCTCGTGCCGCAATATCGGTAGCCACTAGCGTACTTACCGCACCGCTCTTAAAGTCTGCCAGTGCTTTGGTTCGGGCTCCCTGACTTTTATTGCCGTGAATAGCTGCGGCAGTAATACCGTTTTTCTCCAGAACCTTGGTCAGTTTGTTCGCGCCGTGTTTAGTGCGGGTAAAGACCAGCACCTGATTCCAGTTTTCACTTTTGATCAAATGGGACAGCAGGGCAGGTTTGCGGTTTTTATCCACCGGGCTGATCCACTGCTTAACGGTTTTTGCCGTTGAGTTTGCCGGGGTTACCGAAACCTCAACGGGGTTGTTCACAATGCCTTTAGCCAGCTTGCGGATATCATCGGAGAAGGTTGCCGAGAACATGAGGTTCTGACGTTTTGCCGGCAAAATCGCGAGGATTTTACGAATATCGTGAATAAAGCCCATATCCAGCATGCGATCAGCTTCATCCAGTACCAGCACTTCCAGATGATTAAAGCGCACGGCACCCTGCTGATACAGATCCAGCAGACGACCCGGTGTTGCCACCAGAATATCGCAACCCTGACGCAGACGACTGATTTGCGGATTGATCTTCACGCCACCAAAGACCACAGTGCTGCGGATCGGCAGATGGGTGCTGTACTGCTCAACGCTCTCACTCACCTGAGCGGCCAGCTCACGGGTTGGCGTCAGGATCAGGGCGCGTACCTGATTGCCCTTGGTCTGTTGGCCCCGGCTTAGCACTTCCAGCAGAGGAAGGGTGAAGCCAGCGGTTTTACCGGTACCTGTCTGTGCAGCTGCCATGACATCTTTACCTGCAATCACAGGTGGAATTGCCTGGGCCTGAATCGGGGAAGGTGTTTCGTAACCTTGCTCGCTAACGGCGGCAAGAATAGGGGCCGATAAGCCCAGAGAGGCAAAGCTCATAGAAGATGTTCTCTTAATGAATAAATGCAGGCTGCAAAGAGGGTCGCGTTAAGCGGTGGTGCAGCTTACAGCATCAGTCTGGTCAGGGCTATTGCTTAATGACATTTTGTCAAAAGGCGGTTTTGGATTAAGGCAATCAGGTTTGAGTTAAAGGCAGTTTGACTCGTGATAAAGGGAAGTTTTTGAAAAAATACCCCGACAGAATGCCTGTCGGGGGAGGAGAGGGCTTATGGTTAAGCCCAGGAGGAAACATTGAGTGGGTTATGATTTTTCTTACGTCTTTTATTCTGTTTTGGGGCCGACCCAAACCTGCTGAGTGTTCACAAACTCCATGATGCCGTGGGGACCTAATTCCCGGCCGAAGCCTGAGCGTTTAATGCCGCCACTTGGCAGGCGGGGGTCGGTCTTGACGATACCGTTCACTACGACCTGACCCGCCATGATCTCCCGGGCAATGGATTCACCACGTTTGGTTTCCGTCCAGACGGAGGCGGCAAGACCGTACTCAGTATCATTGGCGATCCGGAGCGCTTCGTCGGCATCTGCGGCTTTCAACACCACGGCAATTGGCCCGAAGGTTTCCTCCTGACAGGCAAGCATCCCGTTGGTGACACCTGTGAGCAGCGTTACCGGATAGAAAAAACCCTCACGATCCGGAACCTTACCGCCGAGTAAGCATTGCGCTCCGGCATCCAGCGTTTGCCTAACCTGACGATCAAGATTGTCTCTCAGGTCTTTACGGGCGATAGGGCCGATATCAGTGGTTTCCTCCTTCGGATCACCCATCTGAAGTTTCTCCAGACGCAGCTTTAACTTATCCACAAAGCCATCATGCACGCTCTCTTCCACAATGATGCGTTTAGCAGCGATACAGGACTGACCGGCATTGATAATGCGTGATAGAGCAATGGCATCGGCTGCCGCTTCAAGATCTGCATCTGCCAGCACGATGGCAGGGTCAGAGCCACCGAGTTCCAGCACGGAAGGTTTAATCTCAGATGCAGCTATGGAAGCCACGATGCCGCCAGCTTTACCCGAACCGGTAAAGGAAACTGCCTGAACCCTCGGATGGCGAATAGCGGCTTCCACATCCGGCGTCTGCAACGGCAGGTTCTGCATGATGTTTTCCGGCACGCCTGCCTGCGTAAAGAGACCGGCGATCGCTTCGGCACAGCCGGGCACATGGGGATCATGCTTCATCAGGCAGGTATTACCTGCCATGAGTGCCGGTGCACAAAACCGAAATGCCAGCCAGAAGGGGGCGTTCCAGGGCAGAACTCCAAGAACCGGCCCCAGCGGAAGATGCTGCACATAACTGTGAGAAGCATCAGAAGGCAGGGTTTTAGCGCTCAGATACTCCTCAGCATGCTCGGCATAATGTTCTGCACACCAGGCGGCTTTTAATACCTCTGCCCGGGCTTCTTTAATGGGTTTGCCCATCTCTTCGGTCATCGGCATCGCTAGCATATCGACGCTTTCCCGCATCATGCGGGCAACACGGATCAGCACGTCTGCGCGTTCTTTAAAGCTACGCTGGCGCCAAAGCTGCCAGGCTTCAAAAGAGGCCTGAATTTTATGTTCCATCTCGTCAGGAGTGAGTAAGGGTTTCTGATAAAGGGGCTGACCTGTTGTTGGATTGATAACAGTAAACATATCAGACTCCTTGTGATTTCTTTGCGCTATGGTTTTTGCTGCTGCTCTTTTTGTTTTTCTCCTGTTTTACGCTCTTCAAAGCCTGCACTGTCTTCTGGGCATTTTCAGTGGGGAAGGTGCTGATGACGTCTTTGATTTCTGTTTCAGGCTTGATGACAAAGTCCTCCTCCATGCCGTCAAAGAAGGACGCACATCCGCTATCTGTGATGTAGATGCTGTCTGAGATACCGCAGGTTTTGTCACCATCAACGCCCCACATCCAGGGGATGATATGAAAGGTCATGCCGGGTTCCAGAATGGTACTGTCACCCTGCTTCAGACTGATGATATAGCCTTCGTCCCAGCTTGGCGGGAAGGCGATGCCGATGGAGTAGCCGGAGCGTGTGATCAGGCGGGCCCCGACATCGTTATCGGTAATTATGGTGCGCACCAGATTGTCCGCATCGGAGACGGTCATGCCCGGTCTCAGTTCTGCCCGAACATGTTTGAGGGCATTTTTCATTGTCTCCTGAGCCTTGTACATAGAATCGCTCAGTTCACCGCAGATGACGGTTCGCATCATGGCGGTGTGATAACGACGATAGCAGCCGCCCACTTCCAGAAAGACGTGTTCACTGGCCTGCACCTTGCGACCTTCCCAGGTGGCGTGGCCGATCATGGTGCGGGGGCCGGAGGTAACGTAGGGCATGACTGCAGGTGGTTCGCCGCCAGCACGGAACATCGCCTCGCTGATCGCTGCGCCAATCTCATTTTCGGTAACGCCGGGATGAACAGCATCAAAACCTGCACGCATACCGGCGACGGTCGCTTTGGCTGCGATGCGCATGATCTCCAGTTCCACTTCCGATTTGCAGGCGCGACCCTCTTCGACAATACCGAAGCAATCCATCAGCCGACCTTCGGTAAAAGCGGTATGCAGGTAGTCCTGATGATAGGCGGGGAAGAAGTAGCTGTTGCGCTCGTAACCCAGCACCTTATTGGAGAGACCAAACTCCCGCAGGGATTCGATCAGCATCTGGATCGCATCACCTGTGTCCGGATAGGGGCGGGTTTTCTCCACCCAGGTACGGGCGTGAATGTTCGATTCTTCCATCTTGCGGGTGATCATAAAGGGTTCGTCTTCCAGCGGAATCACCAGTGCCTGAAAGTAGGAGTAGCCTGTCGTCTGATAGTCGGTCAGATACATCAGGTTTTCCGGGTCCGTGATAATCACAGCATCCAGAAGCCGCTTGGCCATACGCTGGCGGAGGTCGCTTAACCGGCGCTCGTATTCAGCAAACGGAAAGGTCATATCATCTCTCTGTTTCATGCGCGACCCTCCATCACTGTGGCAACTGAGCGTTCCAGAGTTTGCAGGCCTTCTTCCAGATCATCATCGGGAATGGTCAGCGGCGGGATCAGTTTAATGACCTGACCACCGACACCGCATGGGCCGACTAACAGACCGGATTCAAAACAGGTTTTGGCAATCGCCTTGGCAGCATCGCCATCTTTGGTATCCAGCGCCTGAATCATGCCTTTACCCCTTGAGGAGAAGTTAGGGTAACGGGCAGCGATCTCTGCCAAACGACCCGCGATCATCAGGCCGCGTTCAGTGGTCAGATCCATCAGGGCGTTATCTTCGAAATAACGCAAGGCTTCGCGACCGGCGACAAAGGAGAAACCCTGTCCGCGGAAGGTTCCGGTATGCTCTCCCGGTTGCCAGTGGGCGTCATGTTCCGGTTTCACCAGATTCATAGCCAGTGGCGTACCGAAGCCACCAATGCCTTTAGCCAGACAGATAATGTCCGGATCGAGCCCTGTCTTATCAAAGCTGAAGTAGCTGCCCGTGCGGCCACAGCCCACCTGAATCTCATCGATAATCAGCAGTGAGCCCAGATCTTTCGCCAGTTGTTGCAGCTCCATCAGCCAGGCTTCGCTGGCGATATTGACGCCACCTTCGGCCTGAATGGTTTCGACGATAAAAGCGGCAGGAGGCTCGAAGCCGCTGGAGCTATTTTCAAAACCTTCGCGCAGGGTTTTCATACAGCCGGAGCCACAGCCCAAATTGGTTTCAAAAGGAGCGTGGCTGACGTTGTTGAGAGGGACCCCCGCAGCATTGCGGAAGTATTGATTGGCAGTACAGGCCAGTGCACCAAGGGTCATGCCGTGAAATCCTTGGCTAAAAGCGACAACATGGTGACGACCGGTAACCCGTCGAGCCAGTTTCAGGGCCGCCTCAACGGAGTTGGTGCCGGTTGGCCCCATAAACTGCATTTTGTAATTCATCTGACGGGGTTTGAGGATGGTTTCGGCGAAAGCGCTGATAAACTCACGCTTTACCGTGGTGCTCATATCCAGACTGTGGGCAACGCCATCGGCCTGAATAAAGTCGATTAGCGCCTGTTTCATACGGGGATTGTTGTGACCGAAGTTGAGTACCCCGGCACCGGCGAAAAAATCGATATAGCTTTTGCCTTGCTCATCGACCTGTCGGGCGTTGGATGCCGAAGCAAACACCGTTGGATAGGCCCGGGAGTAGCCCCGGATCTCGGATTCCCACTGCTCAAAAATTTCCATAACCCCTCCAAAACTGACCTGTCGGGAGTCGTCTTTTCCCTTTTAAGTCAGTGTGTCGGTACCACCATTGCGGCGGCACGGTATTTAAATGCAGCCAGTTATGAACCAATAAAGCCGGTCGGAAAGTGACCGGGTCAGGCTTGGTTTCCACTGACCAAAATGATGACAGACCTTGCCGGATTCAGAGCTCCGGCTGAAAAAAAGCCGCCGGTTGCATGGGCCGCTTCAGGCAGGAAATGAACCCTTACCGGAAGTGGAGCAAACGGCGGTTTTTTAATGGTCTGCCTTCAACGTAGGAGAGATAAAGCGATCCTGCAAGGCTGGTTCAGAAATGAATTTTTATAAGTATTTTTAATCTTTTTCCCGAAATTAGCCGTTAATTTATGAATTTTGTCGATTTTGTTGTCAGGTGGCTGGAAAATCGTTGGCTCTGGTTTCCTGTCAATTCAGCCCTTTGAACTGGCGCAGAGTTTAGATTCCGGTGGCAGTGGTGCTCCGGTTAGCGAAGCAAACAGAGCAACAACCTTGGGCAGCAAACGATCATTAAATTGATAGAGAGGGCTGTGGCAAGGTTTGGTGAAGGCATCATCTTCAGCCATGCCGATCAGGGCAAAGGCTCCTGGAGTCTGTTGCAGGTAATAGCTGAAATCCTCCGATGCCATAATGGGCGTGGGAGTATTACTTTGCCAGTTGTCTCCCAGGTGATCCTGCAGCGCCTGACGAAAGTTGGCGGCAGCTTTCGGGTGATTGATCGTTGCCTCGTAGCGGGGGCGTATCTCGATCTCCACTTCGACCCCGTAGCTGCGGGCGGTATCCTGACAGATCTGTTCGATCAGCTGATTGATGGGCTGGCGCAGCTCCGGCTTCGACAGACGAATACTGCCTTCGATCAAGGCCTGTTCCGGAATCACGGTGGCGGCACTTTCTGCCTTGAAAGAACAGACGCTGACCACGGCAGCATCCTGCGGGGCGATCCGGCGGCTGATAATTTGCTGCAGATTGAGCACCATGGCTGCTCCCGCCAGAAGAGGGTCACGGCAGAGTTCCGGTTGGCTGGCATGGCCACCTTGCCCTCTTACCCGGATATGAAAGGTGCCGTTACCCGCCATGACAGTGCCATTGGGGCAAACCGCCTGACCAAAAGGGATGGCAGGCCAGTTGTGCCAACCATAGATACAGTCAATACCGTTCAGCGCTCCCGCATCGATCAGTGCTTTAGCGCCGTGGCCGCCTTCTTCTGCAGGCTGAAAAATAAGAGTGACAGGCCCTGGTAACTGATCCTCATGGGCTTTTAACCAGGCGGCAGTCGCCCAAAGGGCTGCGGTGTGGCCATCGTGACCGCAGGCGTGCATACAGCCGGGAGTGTTCGAAGCGTAACTGACAGCTGCTTCTTCCTGAATCGGGAGGGCATCTATATCCCCACGCAGCGCGATATGAGTGCCCGATGCTTCAGGAGCCAGTGTCGCTAAAGTGCCAAACTGTTCACATTTTCGCCAAGGTATCTGAAGGCTGTCGAGATAGTGTCGAATGGTCTGGCTGGTTTTAGCTTCCTGCCAGGTCAGCTCTGGCTGACGATGTAACAGGTGGCGTAGCCCGGTCGCCTGTCGAGTGATTTCACTCCAGAGCTTTTCGCTGTCTTCTGGCGTATTGGTTTGATTTTTAATAACTTTTATCGGTTTGGCCACAGGATCCTCCTGATCTTGAATTGCTTTACCTCGTTTAAATTGTGCTCCTCTTACCCTAGTCCTCACGATACAAACCGCAAGCTTCAGGCCGGGTTGTAATTGGTCAGAATATTTATCTTCATCTTCTTATGTAAAGTTATGTAGTATTTCTCCTATTGCTTTCTTTACATTGCGTTACACTGTGTATCGTAAGACAACAATAAGTGGGGACATACTCATGAAACAGACAAACCTATCGACAGTCCTGAAGCAGAGCATGCTTCCCGCTGTTGCCGGCGCTTTACTCCTCTCGGCCTCTTTCACTGCCAATGCGAATAATGCTGTTCTATCGATTGATCCCGAAACTCAATGCTTCGATTTAATGGCGGGCCAAAATATTGATGCAGGCGATGTTTGCCTGAGCATTGATGGTGAGAATCTGGTTGTCGATTATCAGACTCAAGACGGCTGGATGTTGGGCGAGACCCACACCTGGGCAGGTGAGTTTGCGGACGATTATCCGCAAAACAAAAAGGGTAATCCTAAAATCGGTAACTTCCCTTACAACTCAGGAAATATCGAGTGGGTGGATAATTACTCGGTTTCGATTCCTCTGTATTCATTCACCGATACCTTTGCGGATCTGAATGCTCTGTGTGGCGTCGAATTGTCGCCTTTCTATGTGATGGCACATGCTGTTGTTGGTATGGGGAATGACATCAGCGGCTATCAGACTGAAACCGGTTGGAGTGACGGTGATCGTGTTGTTGATCGCGGTAGCTGGGCGACCCGTAGCAGCTTTAATTTTGTCGTGACTTGTGACGATGATCCGGATGGTCCGGGTGATGATGGTTATCGCGGTGGTGAAACTGCTTGGGTTGTCGGTGAAACTGAGTTCACTAGCCTTTTAAGCTGTGGTGCCGATGATATCCGTGGAACCGATGATGAGAATAATGTGGGCTCGCTGTCATCTAAATGGGGTTGGTCAGTAGGTCCTATTATGGCTGGTGCTACAGGAACTTATCCTATCTACGCCGCTGCAGGTCAGAATGTACTAACAAAAGGTAGTCATATTGGTAATGCAACAATTACCTTTGATGGTGCTGCCGGCGAAGTTGATATTGATGTTCAGATTTTTGAAGATTATGGCTTTAAGAAGATTCAGATCTTCGTAGGTGATAATCACACCTGTACTGTTGCTCCTGGGCAGCTGGGCTATCAGGAAGAGTTTGAAACTGAACAGCAATCCTATTCGGTAACGCGAAGCTTTACTGGCACAGAAGCTTATCTGGCTATTCACTTCGAATCGTTTGGTGACTGTGTGACAGAAGAAGACGGCGGTAACGGTAACTTCTGCCCTAAGCAGGAAGAATCAACCTCCTCTGAATAAAGAAGCTTAATCCCCACCAAAAAAGCCCCGAAAGGGGCTTTTTTGCGTTTGTATGATCCGATAAAGGTGAGAATCAGCGGATATATTTATTCGCCAGTTTTTCAGCCAGTTCCTGCTGAACTTTGGTTTGTTCTGTCCAGATCTTCTCAGCCAGCCAGGGTTTTTTGGCATAGAACTGGCGGCTCAGCATCAGATAGTAATCTTCCTCAAACAGGCTGTATTCGGCGCGGCTGATAAGGTCGCCCAGCTCAGGGTGCATACGGGCAAGGGTTTCCACATGCTCGGCGACCAGAACTGTTGCCGGTACTTCACGCTGCAGCATCGCCTGAAGAGCTTCCGTGGTGGTCGGGAAGCTGATGACCGGATAGTTGTTTTCTTCCAGTAGCGAAATCACAGGGCTGTCGGTTTTCACCGCAACACTCTGGCCTTTCAGGCCGTAAATACGATCACCATCAGTGGTGACGCGGCGGTTATCCTTGATGCGGTAGAGAGCATACTCTTCACCGTACAGTCTCTGGCGGGGATCAACCTTGGCCTTGGTGAAGGGGTATTTGCCGGTAAACAGCCAGTGCTCACGGTAAGGGACATTAAAAAGCCCATCCAGTTTGCCGGTCTTGATCTGTTCAAGGCAGTCTTCAAAGTCACAGCGTACCAGCTGGAAGCGAACCTCTTTGACCCGCTTGCCCACTTCCTGCATTACCTCCACGCTGTAACCGGGATTGTTGGCCGGAACTTCAGTACCGGAATCCAGATAGTAGGGAGCACTGGCTTCCGTTGGATATCCTACGAGAAAGCGAATGGGGGCGGCCTCTGCCAGAGAGATTGGCAACAGGGTGATCAGGCCTAGGCCAAGTGCTGAGGCGGTTTTTTTGACCGATGTGAAACGGGTAAAAGACATAAAGTGCGCACCTCCGGCTAATCTGTCCGGCGCTTTCCTTTCTGCTGACCGCCAGCGGGAATCGTGCTGGTTAAAGGACACAGGAATTAGCCGGTTGCCAGCACGTCATGTGATGGCTCAGGTATTAAGTGTTTGGTTTTTAAATATAAGTGTTTTGGTATTCGGTTCTTGGTTCTGTTGTTAAGTGTCACGATGACAGGAAAACAGATTATCATAAGCACAGACACAATGACCTTCTGCTTTTGCTTCAGTGTGTTGCAGGTCTGTTGCTTAGCATCGTTGATAGGATTGTTTGTAAATTATGAGTCGTAAGCCGGAATATTTCATGCACAGGGCGTTAGAGCTGGCGCAACAGGCTGCTGATGAAGGTGAGGTGCCGGTTGGTGCGGTAGTGGTTTATAACGGAGAGATTGTCGGCCGGGGTTGGAATCAGCCGGTTGCAGGCTGTGATCCCACGGCTCACGCTGAGATTATGGCGCTGCGGGATGCGGCGAAGCAGCTGGATAATTATCGCCTGAATGAGTGCGACCTCTATGTCACGTTGGAACCCTGCACCATGTGTGCGGGGGCTATTATCCACAGCCGTATCCGTCATGTGTATTACGGTGCGGCAGAGCCACGAACCGGTGTGAATGAGAGTATCTGTAATCTGTTTGCGCAGCCCTGGTACAACCATAAAGTAGCTGTTACCGGTGGGCTTTTATCAGGGAAAAGTAAGCAGATTATGAAGGCTTTTTTTGCGGAACGCAGGAAGGATCGTTAGGGCTGAAGAATTCTTAAATTGCTCTAAAAGATCTCTTTAAAGAACCGGTGGAACAATGCTGAAGCTGACGGCTTCATCAACAGTCTGTTCGGTTGCCTGATTCTGTGCAACCTGCTGCAGGCGGCTGTCATACCAGGTCAGAATATCGTAATACTGGCGGATGTTCTGCACGTAATGTACCGGCTCTTCACCGCGGGCAAAGCCGTGTTTGGTGAAGCGGTACCAGTTACGTTTCTGCAGTAGTGGCAGATGTTCCCGCACATCGATCCATTTATTCGGGTCTTTCTTCATGTGCTCGGTGATCTTCCGGGCATCTTCCAGATGACCATAACCCACGTTGTAAGAAGCCAGTGCCATCCAGGTACGATCCGGCTCCAGAATCTGTTCCGGCATACGGCGAATCAGTTTAGACAGATAGCGTGCGCCGCCGTAGATACTCTGTTTCGGATCAAGACGGTTGGTCACACCCATATCGCTGGCAGTGTTCAGAGTGAGCATCATGATACCGCGAACGCCGGTGGGAGATTTTGCCCGGGGACGCCAGTGGGATTCCTGATAACCGGTCGCGGCTAATAAACGCCAGTCCAGATTGTACTTTTCTGCAGCCTGTTTGAAGTGCTTCTCGTATTTGGGCAGACGACCGCGAATATGTCGTAAAAAAATCTGAACACCAACGTAATTCAGCTCTTCGGTGTGACCAAAATAGCGGTCTTTTACCTGTGACAGGGTGCCATCAGCTTCGATCTGATTGAAGAAATCACGGGCCGCATTGTATAGGGTGTTGTCGCGATGCTTTGGCATCGCCCAAGCCAGTTTATGGGGTTCGTCCAGCTTGAAGGCCTCTTTCGCCCGGGAGTAGTAGGCCTTGTTAATATCGAACTCATTGGAGTTGATAATGGCGGCGTCGAGCTCCTGATCATGCACCATGCGGATCAGATCAGTGGCTTCCAGATCGCTGGTTTCTTTCCAGCTCAGCTTCGGATGAGTCTGCTGCAGTTCGCGCAACAGTTGAGCGTTATTCGTGCCTGCGATAACGGCGGTTTGTTTTCCGATCAGGTCTTCAATGGAGCGGGGTGTTTTCTCTTTTCGGTTGTAGATAACAACCGGCTGAACGTCCATATAACTCTGGCTGAAATAGACCTGGCTGGTGCGTTCGAGGCTGATTTCCAGGCCGGCTGCGGCCAGGTGGGCATCACCTTCTTCCAGAGACTGATAGATGTCCTGAATATCGTGATTGCTGTCGATTTCCAGTTTTACGCCCAGATGGTCGGCAAACATACTGGCCAGCTCGTATTCGAGGCCGGCAGGACCATCAGCGCCTTCATAGTAAGTTGTCGGGGTGTTGCGGGTGAGGATTTTCAGTGTGCCGGTTTGCTTAACTTCTTCCAGAACGGTGGGTTGATTGCAGCCGGACAAAGACACTGCAGCCAGCAGCGTTGCTGCGGCTAACGTGAACTTTGAAAAATGTAAAAGAGGCTGCTTTAGCACAATATTCACCACGGTTCTGTAATCAAGGCGGTAGCTGGTTTAACCGCTGAGTTGCCGACTGTCTCACAGATGAAAAAAATGTACAGAGACCTATTGTCGCATTTTTTTTGCTGAAAATGACACTCTGCTAAGTGATATGCCAAGAAAGTCATCTTCAGATTGGCTTTAAACCTAGGGTTTGCAGTATTATTAGCCCCCTCATCATTTCTGCCGTTTTTTAACAGTGCAACTGAATTATATCTTTGTTGCCTGTTTAAATAGTAGAACAAGTTCCGGTTTCCGAATTTTTTTTAAGAGGCTTCTTTTCGTCATGCTTAAATTGCGTGGAGCGCCCGCCCTTTCTGCTTTCCGAACCCGCAAGCTGCTGTCTGCATTACAAGATGCAGTTCCAGCGGTTCAGAATGTTCACGCTGAGTTCATGCACTTTGCAGAGCTGACCGCTGATCTGACCGCTGAGCAACAAACGGTTCTGGACCGTATCCTGCGTTACGGCCCTAAATCAGAACTGCAGGAGCCTTCCGGCACGCTGTTTCTGGTTGTGCCGCGCCCGGGAACTATCTCTCCGTGGTCTTCCAAAGCGACCGACATCGCTCACAACTGTGGTCTGAACGAGATCAGCCGTATTGAGCGCGGTATCGCTTACTACGTTGAGGTGTCCAGCGCTTCGGAAACCGACCTGGCTGTGATCAAAGATCTGCTGCACGATCGTATGACTCAGGCCGTACTGGCTGAGCTGGATCAGGCAACGTCACTGTTCAGCCACGAGCAACCTCGTCCGATGACCTCAGTGGACATTCTGGGTCGTGGTCGTCCTGCTCTGGAAGAAGCTAACCTGTCTCTGGGTCTTGCTCTGGCGGAAGATGAGATCGACTATCTGGTACAAAGTTTCATCGATCTGGGTCGTAACCCGAATGACGTTGAGCTGATGATGTTTGCCCAGGCAAACTCAGAGCACTGCCGTCACAAGATCTTCAACGCCAGCTGGACGATTGATGGCGAGCAGCAGGAGAAATCCCTGTTCGGCATGATCAAGAATACCTATGAGCAGAGCCCGACTGATGTTCTGTCTGCTTATAAAGACAACGCCTCTGTAATCGTGGGCCACGAAGCGAACCGCTTCTTCCCGAATCCTGAGACGAAAGAATACGCCAAACACAACGAGCTGGTTCACCTGCTGATGAAGGTGGAAACCCATAACCACCCTACAGCGATTGCACCTTTCCCGGGTGCGGCTACCGGTTCCGGTGGTGAGATCCGTGACGAGGGTGCAACCGGTCGCGGCTCCAAGCCAAAAGCAGGTCTGACCGGTTTCACCGTATCTAACCTTAACATTCCTCAGTTCAACCAGCCTTGGGAAGGGGGTTATGGTAAGCCGGAGCGTATCGTTTCTGCGCTGGATATCATGATCGAAGGACCTTTGGGTGGTGCGGCATTTAACAACGAATTTGGTCGTCCTAACCTGAACGGTTACTTCCGTACTTTCGAACAGGAAGCAACCGGTGTGAACGGCACCGAAATGTGGGGCTACCACAAGCCGATCATGCTGGCCGGTGGTATGGGTAACATCCGCGCCGAGCACGTTGAGAAAGGCGAGATCGAAGTTGGTGCCAAGCTGATCGTTCTGGGTGGTCCTGCCATGCTGATCGGTCTGGGCGGTGGCGCTGCTTCTTCTATGGCGACCGGCGCAAGTTCTGAAGATCTGGACTTCGCTTCTGTACAGCGTGAAAACCCTGAGATGGAACGTCGCTGTCAGGAAGTGATCGACCAGTGCTGGCAGCTGGGTGACAAAAACCCGATCAGCTTTATCCACGACGTAGGTGCCGGTGGTCTGTCCAACG
The DNA here is from genome assembly GCF_002150805.1 of Oceanospirillum sanctuarii. Taxonomy (GTDB): domain Bacteria; phylum Pseudomonadota; class Gammaproteobacteria; order Pseudomonadales; family Halomonadaceae; genus Oceanospirillum; species Oceanospirillum sanctuarii. Next base: position 1,081,852 of record NZ_MTBA01000004.1, on the reverse strand, counting down.
CCCTGCCTGAGCTGGTTAAAGATGGCGAGCGTGGCGGTCAGTTCGATCTGCGTAAAGTACTGAATGACGAGCCGGGCATGAGCCCGCTGGAAATCTGGTGTAACGAATCTCAGGAACGCTATGTAATGGCCGTTTCTCCTGAGAATCTGGAAGCGTTTGAGGCGATTTGTGCCCGTGAGCGTTGCCCGTTTGCAGTTGTGGGTGAAGCCACGGAAGAGATGCACCTGACGGTTCACGATACCGTGTTCAGCAATGAGCCGGTTGATCTGCCGATGAGCGTTCTGTTCGGTAAGCCACCTAAGATGCACCGCGAATTTAACCGCGTAAATCCTGAGCTGCCTGAGCTGAAGCTGGAAGGTGTTGAGCTGAAAGAAGCCGCTAAGCGCGTTCTGCAGCTGCCGACCGTAGCCAGCAAAAACTTCCTGATCACCATTGGTGACCGTTCTATTACCGGTATGGTTGCCCGTGACCAGATGGTAGGTCCTTGGCAGGTGCCGGTTGCTGACGTAGCGGTAACTACCACCACTCAGGATGCCACTACCGGTGAAGCGATGGCGATGGGCGAGCGTACTCCGCTGGCGCTGATCAACCCGGCGGCGTCCGGTCGTATGGCGGTTGGTGAAACCATTACTAACCTGGCTGCAGCTCAGATCAACAAGATGGGCGACATCAAGCTGTCCGCTAACTGGATGTCTGCAGCGAGCCACAACGGCGAAAATCAGGCGCTGTTCGACACCGTGAAAGCGGTAGGTATGGAACTGGCTCCTGAACTGGATATCGCGATTCCGGTAGGTAAGGACTCCATGTCCATGCGTACCGTTTGGGACGATAACGGCGAAGAGAAAGCGGTAACGTCTCCGCTGTCTCTGGTGATTACCGGTTTTGCTCCTGTTGGCGATGCCCGTAAGACCTTGACCCCTGAACTGCGTACTGACAAAGGTGATACCGACCTGCTGCTGATCGATCTGGGTCGTGGCAAGAATCGTCTGGGCGGTTCTGCGCTGGCGCAGGTATTCAATCAGGTGGGTAACGAAGCACCGGATCTGGATGATGCTGAAGACCTGAAAGCCTTCTTTGCCGTTATTCAGGGTCTGAATCAGGACGGCAAGCTGCTGGCTTACCATGACCGTTCTGATGGTGGTCTGTTCGCAACTCTGACCGAGATGTCTTTTGCCGGTCATACCGGTCTGAACATCAAACTGGATCTGATCGCAGACAGCGATGCGGATCAGGATGTTCTGGCAGCCCTGTTCAACGAAGAGTTGGGTGCTGTAGTTCAGATCTCCCGTGAGGATTCTGAAGCAGTTCTGGCTCAGTTCCAGGCAGCGGGTCTGGGTGACTGCGTAGCGGTTATCGGTGAGCTGAATGACGAAGACTGGGTACGTTTCACTTATGACGGTGAAGCGGTTCTGGAAAATGCCCGTGTGAACTACCAGCGTAAGTGGAGCGAAACCAGCTACCGCATTCAGGCGCTGCGTGACAACGCAGACTGTGCACTGGAAGAGTTCGACGGCCTGCTGGATTCCACCAATCCGGGGCTGCACGCTGAACTGACTTACGATGTTAATGAAGATATCGCTGCACCTCTGATCACTTCCGGCAACCGTCCGAAAGTGGCGATCGTACGTGAGCAGGGTGTTAACGGTCAGATCGAAATGGCTGCAGCCTTCGATCGTGCCGGTTTCGCTGCGGTTGACGTGCACATGAGCGACATTCTGGAAGGTCGTGTCACGCTGGATCAGTTCCGTGGTCTGGTTGCCTGTGGCGGCTTCTCTTACGGTGACGTTCTGGGTGCCGGTGAAGGTTGGGCGAAGAGCATTCTGTTCAACGCTACCGCCCGCGAGCAGTTCAAGAACTTCTTCCACCGCGAAGATACCTTTGCACTGGGCGTATGTAACGGCTGTCAGATGCTGTCTAACCTGCACGAGCTGATTCCGGGTGCTGAGCACTGGCCGCGCTTTGTCCGTAACCAGTCTGAGCAGTTCGAAGCCCGTGTTTGTATGGTTGAAGTTCAGGACAGCCCGTCTGTGTTCCTGCAGGGTATGGCGGGTTCCCGTATGCCGATCGCAGTGGCACACGGTGAAGGTCATGCTGAATTCACCAGCGAAGCTCATCTGGATGCTCTGCTGGACAGCGGTAATCTGGCGCTGCGCTATGTGGACAACTACGGCAAGGTAACTGAAACCTATCCGGCGAACCCGAACGGTTCTCCTGCTGGTGTTACCGGTGTGACCACCACTGACGGTCGTGTGACCATCATGATGCCGCACCCTGAACGTGTTTACCGTGCGGTAACCAACTCCTGGGCTCCGGATGACTGGAGTGAGGATGGTGCCTGGATGCGTATGTTCCGCAACGCACGTGTATGGGCAAACTGATCGGATAAGCGACTTATCTGAAAGGTACAAAAAAGGCAGCTTCGGCTGCCTTTTTTGCGTTTTGGGTTTACAGGAAACAGTCTGTCTCTGCTGCTTCTAAGTTGTCTGATAGAAGCTCTCCAAGGAAATGCCCAAAAGGCTTAACTTTTTTGTACTCTGGAGGCAGCGACAGCTCGATTTTGAAAGGTTGATCTGGGGTGTCCATGGTAATGATGCCAATATCAACACCGGTGTCATGCCACTGATCTTTTATTTTTTGAATATCAATCTGTTCAAGGCGAGATAGAGATGAATGAGTCTTGCAGGTTAGCCCCTTGTTCAAAGCCTTCAATCTAATTCTTTCTAGCAAGTCTCTTTTTCCGGTTGCTGTTGGACCTGTGATTTCGATGGTCAAAGTTGTACCGAAGCTTTTCATTAAGCTACCTCTGTGATTTCTTTTAGGGATGATAATTATCCCATAGAGGTAAAAGGTACCAGACTGGCTGAAAGTTATAATCAGAATCACATCTACTAAAACAGGGATTCCTGCAGCTGTTCCGGTGCTTGCGGCCAGTGACTGAAGAGGGCTGCGTCGGGGATGGTCTGATTCAGTTGCTCGGCAAAATACGCCGCCACTTCCGGTGCATGGCTGTTGCTGGGTGTGTGCAGGAACATATAGGGCGTGCGCCCTTCCCTGATCCACTGGGCAATTTTAGTGATCCAGGGTTCCAGATAATGCAGGGTTCCCTGCCAGTCTTTGGCGGTGATAAAACGCACCATAGGATTCTGTCCGGTGGCGATCACATGCAACGGCAGGTTGGGTTTGGCTTTTAACGCTTCCAGCGTATCTTCATCATCCGCGGGGTTCTTAAATAGCGCCCGGGTATCAAACTGAATCCGGTTAATGCCGTGTTCCATCAGCAAAGCATTAAGCTGACGCTCGGTGTCATCTTTATTAAAGAAGCCCCGGTGGCGCACCTCAAGACTGAAGTTCATCTCCTTGGGCAGGCTTTCGATAAACTGCTGCAAGATACCGAAGTGCTGCGGCCCGAAGGCATCCGGCAGCTGCAGAAAGATCATGCCGAGCTTTTCCCGTAGCAGGGCAAAACGTTCCAGCGCAGCCATCAGTTCTTCATGGGGCACCTGCAACAAGCGGTCGTGGGTAATGGAACGCGGCAGTTTAAAACAGAAGCGGAAATGCTCCGGTGTCTGGCTGTACCAGTCTCGCACGGTCTGAGCTTCCGGTAACCCGTAGAAGCTGGTGTTGCCTTCAACGGAGGAGAAGTAACGACTGTATCGGCTCAAGGTAGATAACTGACCACCACCGGCCAAAGGCCCCTGTTGCCAGTGTTTGTGATTCCACTGAGATAAACCGATATAGCAGTGCGCTGCCTGAGCCGTCACGGGCACTTTGCCTCCTGAGTGTTGGAACTGATCCAGGGTTGTATTTTGATCTGTGTCATATTTTCTTGCAACGATACACCCTGATCCGGTCTTTTCCGAACTTTCTGCAAACAGAGATGTTTAACAGCTCAATGTTTGCCACAAGCTGCTTCGGTTCGATGCGGTGCTGGCAGGAAAGACCAAGCACTGTTTTTGGATCAGATGGTATGCAGGCCTATCTTAAAGATTTTCAGTCCGCATTTATTCATGCATTACGCAATCTGGCACCGATTCTTCTGGTGGTAGCTTGTTTCCAGTTTTTGATTCTGCAACAGATCCCTGAAAACGCAGGCAGTATTCTGGTTGGGCTGTTGATTGTTGCAGCCGGTGTTGCCTTATTTCTGCAGGGGCTTGAATTCAGTATTTTTCCGGTGGGTAAGCGCCTGTCTAACCAGTTTGCTGAACGGGGTTCTGCGCTATTACTGACCTGTTTCGGTTTTGCCATTGGTTTTTCGGCGGTGGTGGCTGAACCTGCACTGATTGCGGTGGCTAAGCAGGCAGAGGAGATCAGTAACGGTCGTATTGATGGTCTGACACTGCGCTTGTTGGTCGCACTTTCAGTTGGTGTTGTGATGGCTTTGGGGGTATTCCGCATCATCGCAGGGCTGCCGTTGCACTGGATCATTATTCCCGGCTACGTACTGGTTGTTCTGGTGACCTACTTTGCCCCCGGTGAGATTGTTGGTCTGGCTTATGACTCCGGCGGTGTCACTACCAATATTGTGACGGTGCCTTTAGTTGCGGCGATGGGGATAGGTCTCGCAGCATCGATTCGTGGCCGAAATCCGCTGCAGGATGGTTTTGGTCTGGTGGCACTGGCGGTGATGGTCCCCATGGTGAGTGTTCAGCTTTATGGCATTTATGTCTACTCGACACCAGACGTAACCTCAGGGCTTGAACTGGATTCGGAGACCGGTTCTGCCGGAGATACGGTCTCGCCAGTCTTAAAAGTGCTGCTCGACCTGATGACGATGGTTCGGGATGTGCTGCCGATTATTCTGACGATTCTCTTTTTCCAGTATCTGGTACTGCGTCGTCCGCTGGCAGATCCCAGACGCATCATCTTCGGCTTTCTGCTGGTGATTCTGGGGCTGTACGCATTTGTTGTCGGTTTGAAAATGGGGCTATTTCCCATTGGCACCAGGATGGCAGAACAGCTGATCGGTCTGGATAAGATAGGCTTTGTTTATCTGTTTGCTTTTGCCATTGGCTTTGCGACCACAATGGCTGAGCCTGCGCTGCTGGCGATTGGTAGGCAGGCAGAAGAAGCTGCAGCAGGTCGTCTGAAAGGCAGTGTAATCCGGATTCTGGTTGCTCTGGGCGTTGCCGTGGGTATTACCGTGGGCGTGCACAGAATTATCGCTGGCGATTCGATGCACCATTACATTATGGCGGGCTACGCAGTGGTTATTGTGCTAACTCTGATCACGCCGAAGTTTATCGTGCCGCTGGCCTATGATTTAGGCGGGGTGACAACCTCGGAAGTGACCGTGCCGCTGGTAACGGCGTTGGGTATCGGGCTTGCGACTCATATTGAAGGGCGTAACGTGCTGATTGATGGATTTGGCCTGATCGCCTTCGCATCTGTCTTTCCGATTATCTCCGTTATGCTGTATGCGATCATCAGCCAGTTGCTGGCAAAACATCAAAAGGTGACGTTATGAAATTTTCTGCCCTTGTCGCGATTGTTCCTGAGGACATGGAACAGTCGGCAATCGATACCGCTAAGGAGCTGGGTGCCGGAGGCATTACGGTGCTGAATGGTCGGGGAATCAGCAATGAAGCGAAAAAGACCTTTTTCGGCCTTAGCTACGATGGTAGTCAGACCGTATTGCTGATGGTGCTGGAGAAGAGCCTGGCGCTGCAGATTCTGAAAGCGATTAAGGCTCTGGTTGCTCCCGATAGCAGCGGTTCTAAAGGGTTGGTTTTTATCGTGCCGCTGGAACATCTGGGCGGGATTGATGCTAATCAGTTTGAGAAGTTTGAAGCGCATCTTAAAGATGCCCTGTAAGCAGCATAAGCCGAAGATTCCGGTGAATTTAAGGAGCAGGTGATGCGAATTGTAAAAGATGTGATGGTTGAAAATGCGGTGACCATCAGCCCGTTCGCAAAGCTAAGGGAAGCTTTGCGCCTGATGAAAAAGCACAAGATTAAGTCTCTGGTGGTGGATAAAAACTCTGACCATGACGCGTGGGGGCTGATCACCTATACCAATATCCTGAAAACGGTGATCGCTGAAGAAGGCGATATTGACCTGCTGAATGTCTACGATATTTGTGCGAAGCCTGTGATCACTGTGGGTGAGGATTTAGCGGTGCGACATGCAGCAACTTTAATGGTGCAGTCGAAAGTAAAACGCTTGCTGGTGGTGTCTAACAATGACCTGAGAGGCATTGTGACGATGAACGACATTATGGAAGCCGTGCTCCAGCAAATTGACTGACCGGATTGATCGCCGGTTTTAGTTTGAGGGCGAGGTGATGACAGTGGTTGCTCCTCCTTCCCCTGATAAATATGAAAGGAATGATGATGAAACGCTTTAATAAAATTCTCTGCCTTATTCAGTTAGATGGCGCTGAGGATCTGCTGAAAAAAGCTCTTCAGATTGCGGAGCAGAGCAGTGCTTCATTGACACTTCAGGTCATGCTTCCGGGGGCTGTGAGTGCTCTGGCTGCAGAGCAGGATAATCCTGAGCAGAAGGTTCGCCAGCGACTGCTGTCTCAGCTGGAGACTTCACCAGCGCTGGTGAAGCAAATTGAGGCTTTGCCTATTCTGCTTTGTCCGGGTAAGCCTGTGATTGAGGCGGTGAGCGCGGTTGTACGGGAAGGTTTTGATCTGGTGCTGAAAGAGGCGGAAGATCCGGACTGGATGGATCGTCTGATGGGCAGTGATGATAACCACCTGCTGCGTAAATGCCCTTGTCCTGTCTGGTTGTTTAAGCCGGGCGCGCCTAAGCCGCTGAAAAACATTATGGTAGCGCTGGATTTCGATCACACCGAGCATCCGGAGAATGTCGAACTGAATCAGACGCTGGCTGAGCTGGGCTTGTCGCTGGCAAGTTCAGAGTCTGCAGATCTGCATCTGGTGTCTGTTTATGAGTCTCTGGAAGCGGGCATGCTCAGTATCTGGTCTGAAGAGCCGGAAGCATTCCGTCGAACGCTGGAAACCGCAGAGTATGAACGTAAGCAGAAGGGGATGTCAGACCTGAAGCAAGCTCTGGAGCGCAAGGTGGGGAAAGAGTCCTACGACTATATTGCTCCGGTAACGCATCTGGTTCAGGGTTTACCAGCCAAAAAACTGACAGAGATGGCTGAGCAGCTGGATGTGGATCTGGTGATTATGGGAACCCTTGCCCGTAGCGGTCTGAAAGGCATTGTGATTGGTAACACTGCTGAAAGTGTTCTGGGGGCGCTGAAGTGTTCGGTGCTGACGGTGAAGCCTTCCGGATTTGTCTCTCCATTGATGCCGGATTGATAGGGCTAACAGAGACTTCCAGAAAGGTGCAGAGAGGCTAAATGCCTCTCTCATGCTTTGTCTTTTGATTTTTAGCCTTAGGCTTTTGATGCAAAAATCTTAAGGCTCTTTCGGCAGATCCGGGCTGATATTTTTTGGCCCGTCAATCGGGGCATCAAACAGGCTGTTTCCGCAGTGGGGGCAGTGCATCTGATGTCCCAGCTCCAGCGTTTTATTGTGAATAATCTGGTTCAGATCTTCTTCCGATATTCCATATTTCTGGCTTAGCCGGGCCAGCATCCCTTTTTCTGCATCACTGAGATGGCCATCTTCCAGTGCGTTGACAACCTCGGCGGTCATGGCTGATTTACGGTCCTGCAGCTCTTCCGAGAAACGTGCCGCCAGCATGCCAGCCGGTAATGCAACGGTGCCTACGCCAAGCAACATAATCAGAATTGCCAGAATCTTACCCCCTGCGGTCACGGGGGTTATATCGCCGTAGCCCACAGTTGTCATGGTCACTACCGCCCACCAGATCGCATCCAGCACACTCTTAAAGGCATCCGGCTGAGCCTGATGTTCCAGTGCAAACATGACACAGGCGGCGAGTACTACCAACACCAGTACCGCAAAAACGGCAGATGCCAGTGAGGCCAGCTCTGAAGTTACTACCTTGAGGAAGATATCCATGCTGCGGATGTAATGTGAAAGCTTTAGTAGTCGCAGCAAGCGCAGCAGTCTGAGATAGCGCAGGTCGATGCTGATAAAGAGTGACAGGTAGAAGGGAATAATCACGATCAGGTCGATCAGAGCGATCGGCGAGAAGATGTAGCGCAGCTTGCCTTTAAACCCCGGGCCAAATTTGGGGTTCTCCGGGCTGATCCAGACCCGCACCAGATACTCAATGGTGAATACGGCGACGGAGAAAAGCTCAAGGCCGTAGAAGTAGCTTGCGTACTCCTTGCCGATCTCAGGCACGGTTTCCATGATCACGCCGGTCACATTCAATACGATCAGTGCGATAATAAAGCCATTGATCAGCTTGCCTTTAAGGCTAAAAGCCTGCTCTCCATCAAGCAGCTGAAAACAGCGATGGCGAAGGGAATTTGAGGTCATGGATATAGCCCTGTGATCTGTAGTCCTTCACCGGATTGTAAAGGAAAACGGAATAGGATGGTCGGATGAGCGCCAATAAAACCTCTGAAAAACAACTTTCTGCGGCTGTTAAGTCCGGCTGCTCGGTTCCCGTGCTGGAAACAGAACGCCTGATGATGAGAGGCTATCAACAGGAAGATTTTGCTGCCTATCAGGCGATGGTCACCGATCCTGAGGTTGTGCGTTATGTCGGCGCAGGACAGCCGTTAAATCCGGAGCAGGCCTGGCAGAGCATGGCTTATCTGATGGGGCATTGGTGGCTGAAAGGTTTTGGGCTGTGGGCGGTTGAAGAAAAAGCCACTGGCAAAGTGATTGGCAGGGTTGGGCTTTATCAGCCGGAAGGCTGGCCGGGTATGGAGCTGGGCTGGATGATTACCCGTAGTCACTGGCGACAAGGTTATGCCTTTGAAGCGGCCGAAGCGGCATTGGCATTTCAGAGAGTTCACCATTCTGATACCCCGCTAATCAGCCTGATTCACAGCGAAAATAAAGCGTCGATTAAGCTCGCGCAGAAGCTGGGGGCTGTATTTGCATTGGGGCGTGAAATAAGTGGTATTCAGGCGCTGGAATTCAGCTATCCTGCAGTGAACCATTAGCACTTAAGCTGCGAAAACAGGGATGTACGATGTATTCAAACAAACCGTCAGGCAGTCCTTCAGACAAGCCATCAGCCGTAGCCTCTGCTCCAGAGGTTATTGTCACGCCCATGGCGGATTTCTCTCCGGGTTCCTTATCACCGCTTCATCCGGCACTGGAAAACTGGCGTCAGCAGTTCAATGCCCTGCTGGCGAGCCTTCCACCGGAAAAGAAAGCGGCGACACCTGAGAGTGCCCGTCAGGCTTTGGCGGGTATTACCGCACGATTTGTCCCGGCCGGGCCTGAGATTCTTCGTATGGACGACAGTGTGCTTGAACCGGACGATCTGGCGGAAAGACCTCAGTTACCCTTGCCGCTCAGGCTGTACCGGGCTGTGGATAATCCTGATTCCCTGATGCTTTTTATTCATGGTGGCGGCCACATGGCAGGGAGTATCGAGGTTTACGATCCTATCTGTCGCAGATTGGCTGAAAACACAGGGCAGGCGGTTTTAGCGATGGATTACCCGTTGGCTCCTGAGCATCCCTGGCCTGCCGGTATTGAAAGCGTTGCCGAGCTGATGGCGCGCCTGCCAGAAGTGCTGGATACCTTTGAGCTACCTGCAAATATTCGGGTTGTGATGATGGGGGATTCCGGTGGTGCAGCCATGGCGGCGACTCTCTGCTTGCAGCAGCCGGAGATCCTGCGGGGCTATCCAAAAGCGCTGGTTCTGCTCTATCCAAGCCTTGATTATCGTATGTTGGCGGACTCGATACAGCAGTTTTCGGAAGGTTACTTTCTCACTGAGGAGCGGATGCGCTGGTATTTCGAGCAGTATCTTCAAGGTAAGGCTGATCCTCTGACGATTTCTCCTCTTGAAATGCCAGTACCGGGTCACTTTCCTAAAACGCTGCTGATCAATGCTGGCTACGACCCGTTAAGGGATGAGGCGGGGTATTTCTTCGGGAAGCTGGTGGAGGCAGGAATCGAGGTTGAGGGTGTTTGCTATGAGCAGATGCTGCATGCTTTTCTCAATCTGGAATCTCTGGTGCCTGAGGCGTGTCAGGAAGCCTATAACGCAACCAGCCGCTTTACAGCGGCTGATTAATCGGATCTTAACGAGAGAGCAGGATGGTTAAGCGCTGCGCTTCTTCTTGCTCTTCTTCACTTCCTTACAGCGTACCTTTTGAACGAAGTTGCCGCTGATTTCCAGTGTTTCCAGTCGGTAAGGGCCGAAGCTCAGGCAGACCGGTGCTTCCGGAATGGCTTCCAGATGCTCAATAATCAAACCGTTCAGCGTCTTAGGGCCATCAACCGGTAGCGCCCAGTCCAGTGTCTTGTTGATATCCCGGATGCTGGCGGCACCTTCTACTTCAAAGTTACCGTTGCCGTCTGGTTTGATCTCATCATTGTGGCCGCTCATCGGCGAAGTAAAGTCACCGACGATCTCTTCCAGAATATCTTCCAGAGTCACAATACCGAGAACATCACCATATTCATCTACCACGATACCGATACGGCGCTTCAGGCGCTGGAAGTTCAGCAGCTGGGTCTGCAGCGGTGTGGTTTCCGGAATAAAGTAAGGCTCACGGGCCTCAGCCAGCAGATCCTCTTTGGTTGGCATCTGGCGGGCCATAAAGCGGGAAGCATTACGCATGTGCAGAATGCCCAGCACATTGTTCACATCGCCTTTATAAAGTATCAGGCGGGTGTGCTCGCAGTTCTGCAGCTGCTCAATAATGGACTCCATCGGGTCATCCAGATTGATACCCTGAATCTCATGGCGGGGAATCATGATGTCGTTCACCGTCATGGATTCCAGATCCAGAATGCTCAGCAGCATGGTTTTGTGACGACGGGGAATCATTGCACCTGCTTCCAGTACCACGGTGCGTAGTTCTTCCGGAGTCAGCTGATCATTGCTGCTGTCGTTCTGGTTAACACCCATCACTTTCAGCAGGCCATTGGTGATGGAGTTAACCATAAACACCAGCGGATACATCAGCTTCAGAAGTGGGGTCAGTAGCAGAGAGGCCGGGTAAGCAACGCGCTCAGGGTGCAGTGCAGCCAGAGTTTTTGGCGTTACCTCGGCAAAAATCAGAATCACCAGCGTCAGTAGGGCGGTGGCGATAGCGATACCGGCGTCACCATACAGGCGAACAGCGATAACGGTGGCAATAGCAGAAGCGAGAATGTTAACGAAGTTGTTACCGATCAGAATCACGCCGATCAGACGATCCGGGCGTTCCAGCAGGCGGCTAACACGAAGCGCACCTTTGTCGCGGTTCTTTGCTTTGTGGCTTAACCGATAGCGGTTAAGTGACATCATGCCGGTCTCAGAGCTTGAGAAGAAACCGGAACAGATAATCAGGAAGGCTAAAAGTCCAAATAAGATGCCAAGGGGGGTGTCGTTCAAGAGATCGGGTATCCTGCTTTAATTAAAAACTGACGATTTAACGACTGCTGTATGACAGCAGAATGACCTCCTTCGGTCGCTATTCTGTTAATTCGCCGCGGGCAGTGCGCTTCACATTGTGGCGACTGCTTTTTTTATTTTTAGGCTGCGGATAAAACCGCAGCATTACTTTTAAATTTTCTGTTGAGTGCCGTCAAGGCGTGTTACCAAACATAGCCTGCTTAGTACGCCAGATGTCGGGTTAGTTCAGCAGAATTTCAAGTGCTACCTTGCTGCCAAAATAGCCCAGAACCAGAAGGCTTGCGCCGCCTAACGTCCAGCGTACAGCGGTCATGCCGCGCCATCCCAGCCAGCGGTGACCTGCCAATAGGATGGCAAAAACCAGCCATGCCATCAGGGTCAGAATGGTTTTGTGGGCCAGATGCTGAGCAAACAGGTTTTCGATAAAGATAAAGCCGCTGCCGATGGCAATGGTCAGGGCGATTACGCCACTGCAGATCAGTTCAAACAGCAGGCGTTCCATGGTTTGCAAAGGAGGCAAAACCTGAATAATGCCACGGGTCTGCTTATGCTTGAGCTGGTAGTTCTGGACTGAAACCAAAAGTGCCTGACAGGCGGCGATAACGATCAGGCTGTACGCAACCAGAGAAGTCAGAATATGCAATGTCAGGCCCGGTGCTAAACCGTTGCTGGGCGCAGAAACCGGTCCCCAGATGGCAAAGATCAGTGCCAGCATGGACATCGGGAAAACACCGATAGCCAGATTCAGAACCGGCTTTTTAATACTGCTGACAAGAAGCATCAGGCTGATGGTAAAGGTTGCCAGAAGACCCATTTCGGTTAGGCCGAGATGCAGACCGTCAGGCTGGAACATCGCCAGCCAGACGCTGAGGCCGTGATTGAGTACAGCAGCAGCACCTAACAGGCGAATCATAGGTGGGCGGTTAGGGGCTTTGCGTTGGAGGGCCAGAAGCTGATACGTGGCCGCTGCACAGTAGAAAACGATGGCGATCAGAGCTAGTGCGATAGCATCCATAATCTGTCAGTTGTCCCGTTAATAAATAAGAGCCAGTTAAGAAAGAAGCAGGTTGGAGCAAAAAAGGGTACTGGCCTGCCTGAATGTCAACATCAGGAGCTTCCTGATAAAAAGAGGTGTAATAGTAACCGATTGCAGATCGCGCTGCATCATAGCCAGAGGCAGATTGGGTGAGGTTATTTGCCTCATCGGCCAAGGTTTTTGTCCGATTCCGTCCTAAAGCCTATTTGCCCATGGATGACAGGGGGCTCGGCTGGTTATAATGCGGGCAATTTTTTGAATTTTGCTTGTCCGGATCAGATCTGATGCTTAATCCGGTAAGAGCGATGTTGAATGTTTTTCTGCTGTTGAAGCAGCGAGGATGTGTGGATGTTTGAGAACTTAACCGAACGCCTATCGAAGAGCTTGCGTTCTATCACAGGTCAGGCGCGTCTGACCGAAGACAACATCAAAGATACCCTGCGCGAAGTACGCAAGGCGCTGCTCGAAGCGGATGTTGCTCTGCCGGTTGTTAAAGCCTTTATCGAAAAAGTGAAAGAACGCGCCGTTGGTCAGGAAGTCAGCAAGAGTCTGAGTCCGGGTCAGCAGTTCGTTAAGATCGTTCAGCAGGAACTTGAACTTATCATGGGTGAGGCGAATGAATCGCTGAACCTGGCTGCCAATGCACCGGCGGTTATCCTGATGGCCGGTCTGCAGGGTGCGGGTAAAACCACCTCTGTTGCTAAACTTGCCCGCTTCCTGAAAGAGCGCGAGAAGAAGAAAGTTCTGGTTGTTTCTGCTGACGTTTATCGTCCGGCGGCAATCAAGCAGCTGGAAACGCTGGCTGGTGAAGTGGAAGCAGAGTTCTTCCCAAGTACCACAGATCAGAAGCCACTGGATATCGCTAATGCGGCGATTGCTCACGCTAAGATTCAGTTCTTTGATGTTGTGATTGTCGATACGGCAGGTCGTCTGCACGTTGATGACGACATGATGGTTGAGATTAAAGAGCTGCATGCGGGTATCAGCCCGGTTGAAACGCTGTTTGTGGTTGATGCCATGACGGGTCAGGATGCTGCGAACACGGCTAAGGCCTTCGGCGATGCGCTGCCACTGACCGGTGTGATCCTGACCAAGGCTGATGGTGATGCCCGTGGTGGTGCAGCGCTGTCTGTGCGTCACATTACCGGTAAGCCGATCAAGTTTATGGGTATGGGCGAGAAGGTTGATGCACTCGAGCCATTCCACCCGGATCGTGTTGCCTCCCGTATTCTGGGTATGGGTGACATCCTGTCTCTGATCGAAGAAGCAGAGCAGAAGATCGATAAAGAGAAAGCTGAGAAGCTGGCGAAGAAAGTTAAGAAGGGCAAGGGTTTTGACCTGGAAGACTTCCGTGACCAGATTCAGCAAATGAAAAACATGGGTGGCATGGCAGGTCTGATGGACAAGCTGCCGGGCATGGGGCAGATCGCTGAAGTGGCCAAAAATGGTGCTGCTGAAAAAGAGATGGGCAAGCTGGAAGCGCTGATCAACTCTATGACGCCTCTGGAGCGCCAGAAGCCGGATCTGATCTCAGGTTCCCGTAAGCGTCGTATCTGTGCGGGTTCTGGCCTGCAGATTCAGGATCTGAATCGTCTGCTGAAGCAACACAAGCAGATGCAAAAGATGATGAAGAAGATGAGCGGTAAAGGTGGCATGTCTAAGATGATGCGCGGCCTTGGCGGTATGCTGCCACCGGGTATGGGTGGTGGTATGCCTCCGCGCTTCTGATAGAACCATAAATCCTGTTTTCAGGAGTTTGTGGACGAAAAGGTCTGATTTTTCAGGCCTTTTCTTTATTTAATTGCCAGCATGATAGTATCTCCTTTGCTGCAATTAAGTGTTTTTAAATCAAGAGGTTAGTTGTATATCCTCTTATCAGTCTGCGGCTTTAGTGTAATTTTTACGCAAATTGCCGCAGAAAATGGTGCTACAGACTTGCGTTTCACTTGGGTAAGCCTACAATAGCGCGCACATTTTCAGACTGACATTTCTGCTCGACCCGGTGAAAATCGCGGTTGCGGCGGAATATTGTGCTTTTGTGGTTCCAAAAGCCGGTGTTTTCCCTTAGAATATGCCGCCTTTCGGGCCGAAAGGCCGTGAATGAAAGTCTGTAGCGAAATTTTGAGAACTCCGAACATAGGATAAAAAGGCAATGGTAACCATTCGTCTTGCTCGCGGTGGCTCTAAGAAGCGCCCGTTCTATCACTTGACTGTAACTAACTCTCGCAGCGCCCGTAACGGTCGTTTCCTTGAGCGTGTTGGTTTCTTTAACCCACTGGCTAAAGGCCAGGAAGAGCGTCTGCGCGTTGATCTTGAGCGTGTAGAACACTGGAAAGGTCAGGGCGCAACTATCTCTGATCGTGTTGCTCAGCTGCTGAAAGAAGCTGCTAAGTAATTTCTGATTCTTCGGAATTCAGAACCAGTATGACGCTGCAACAGCCAAGCCGGCTGTTAGTGGTTGTAGTTTAAACATCGATTCTGGTGGTCAGCAGCGCTGATGCCGGTCTGGATGAATTGAGAGAATAAGTCGGCTTATGTCAGATCCGAAAGATTTTGTAGTCCTAGGTAGAATTACAAGTCCTTTTGGTATTCAGGGCTGGGTTAAGGTTTATTCTTTTACCGATCCTATGGACGGTATCTTCCAGTATAAAAAGTGGTCTTTGTGGAAAGATGACAAGCCGGTTGGTGAGTTTGAGGTCGCAAAGGGCAAAAAACACGGTAAGGGTCTCGTTGCCCGTCTGAAGGTCGTTACGGATCGTAATGGCGCTGAAGAGATGTGTGGCTGTGAAATTCGCATGCCAAAAGACGCATTGCCGGATCTGGAAGAGGGTGATTACTACTGGCACCAGTTAGAGGGGCTGAAGGTAATCACGACCGAAAACGTAGTTCTGGGTTCGGTTGATTACCTGCTGGAGACCGGTGCAAATGATGTACTGGTAGTGAAGGCGACACCGGAAAGTCTTGATGACGCTGAGCGTCTGATTCCTTATCTGGTGGATCAGGTAGTCAAAGAGGTCAATCTCAGCGACGGCACTGTGCTTGTTGACTGGGATCCTGACTTCTAAGCTGGTTGCAGTAATGAAACCGGCAATTTTAAAAGAGATTAAACTGTGTGGTTAGGCGTTGTATCCCTGTTTCCGGGGATGTTTGATGCGGTCACCGAATATGGTGTCACCGGGCGGGCAGTTAAAAAAGAACTGCTGTCGCTTGAATTCTGGAATCCTCGTGATTTCGCAACAGATAAACACCGCACAGTAGATGATCGCCCTTACGGCGGTGGTCCTGGCATGCTGATGAAAGTTCAGCCTTTGCGCGATGCTATTTTAGCCGCCAAGGAAAAAGCCGGACCCGATGCCAAGGTGATCTATATGTCTCCCCAGGGACGTCCCCTCGATCAGGAAGGTGTACGTGAGCTGTCTCAGCGCGACCGCATGGTGATTGTTGCAGGTCGTTATGAAGGCATCGACGAGCGCGTGGTGGAGACATTAATAGATGAAGAGTGGTCAATCGGTGATTACGTTCTGAGCGGTGGTGAACTAGCTGCTTTGACCCTCATCGATTCAGTATCACGGTTGGTTCCCGGTGTTCTCGGGCATGAAGACTCTGCTGAAGAGGATTCATTCTCCGATGGCCTGCTGGACTGCCCGCACTATACAAGACCTGAACAGGTTGATGATCTTGAAGTGCCGGACGTTCTGTTGAGTGGGAATCACGAAGCCATTCGTCGGTGGCGTCTCCAGCAATCTCTGGGCCGAACCTGGTTAAGGCGGCCGGACTTGTTGGAAAAGGTCGACCTGGACGATGAGCGCCAGGCATTGTTGGAAGAATTCATCCGCAATCATGACGGTTCGCGCTAATGCGCAAGTCGAGCGGCTTAAATCTAGGAGCGAGCTAATGAGCAGCAAAAATACAGTAATTCAGGCTCTTGAAGCCGAACAAATGAGCAAAGAAGTTCCTGCGTTTGCACCAGGTGACACTGTTGTTGTTCAGGTTAAAGTTAAAGAAGGCAACCGTGAGCGTCTGCAGGCGTTCGAAGGTGTTGTACTGGGTAAGCGTAACCGTGGTCTGAACTCTGCGTTCACTGTACGTAAGATCTCTCACGGTGTTGGCGTTGAGCGTACTTTCCAGGTTTACAGCCCACTGGTAGATAGCATTTCTGTTAAGCGTCGTGGTGACGTTCGTCAGGCTAAACTGTACTACCTGCGTGAACTGAGCGGTAAAGCTGCACGTATTAAAGAAAAGCTGTCCTGATTCGCTAAGATCAGTTCGACTTGCTGAAAAAACGGGTAACCTTTCGGGGGTGCCCGTTTTTTTTATGTCTGCGATTTGGTTATTTGAGGTTGAGTGTCAGCGTGGAGGCTATTGGTGACTAAGGGCTCTGAGGCATTAATACAGGGTTATCTGGACTTTCTGTTGCTGGAAAAAGGCCTGAGTCGGAATACCCAGCTGGCTTATCGGCGGGATCTGAAGCATCTGGTTTTATGGCTGGTGAGCCCGGAAGCTTTTTTGCGCTCGGAAGGTAGCAAAGATGCTGTCTGCGATCAGAATCTGTTGCTGAATCTGGATACCGAGAAGCTGGCTCTCTTTCGCGAAGCCTGTTTTGATACTGGGTTGGATAAGCGCTCGGTAGCCAGGATTATCAGCGCCTTAAAAGGCTTCTACTATTGGCTGATGGATGAAGAGTTGGTTGAACAGAATCCGGTCAGTCTGCTGCCCAAAATCAGGGCGGAAAAGAAGCTGCCCAAAGTGCTGTCCGAAGAGCAGGTTGAAGCACTTTTGGATCAGCCGGATCGTTCTGATCCCACTCAGGCTCGTGATCGCTGTATGCTGGAGCTGCTTTATGCAACCGGATTACGGGTTTCTGAGCTGGTTGGTTTGACTGCTGGGCAGGTTAGTTTGCAGCAGGGGATTGTGCGTGTAACCGGTAAAGGTCAGAAAGAGCGCCTGATTCCCTTGGGTGAGATAGCACTGGATGAGCTGACGTTGTACTGGCAGGAGGTGCGTTCAAATCTGCCGGGATTTAAAGAGAGTGAGACAGCCCTTTTCCCCAGCCGCAAGGGAGGCTTTATGACCCGTCAGGCGTTCTGGTATCGCATTCATAAATATGCTGTTGAAGCAGGTTTGCCGGATACGCTCTCTCCACACCAGCTTCGCCATGCTTTTGCCACCCATCTGCTCAATCATGGCGCGGATCTGAGATCGGTGCAGTTACTGTTAGGTCACTCCAGTGTCACTACGACCCAAATCTACACCCATGTGGCTAATCAACGTTTAAAACAGCTGCATCAACAACATCACCCAAGGGCCTGATTTTAAAGCGGGTTTGCCTTGGTCTGGTTGACGGTTAATACGGACTGAGGTTTGATGTAGTGCTTTGATGGAACATTCCCGTTGCTTGTGGGTCACAGGGAAACATTGTGCTGTTCGGTATGCCTGAAAGTTCAGATTCAGGACCATTCGGTACAGCGTATTTCAGGTTCAGGAATCTATTATGAAAACACGGTCTATGACAGTTCTGCCTCGTCTGCTTCAGGGCAGTCAATCATTGCTTGCGCTAGGTCTTTTGCTGGTTGCGGGTTTATTTTCTTTTTCAGTGCAGGCGGCAACTCCGGAAGAGATGATTTTAAAGAAGCTGGAAGCGGCTGGTCCGAGTATTTCGGTGGATCAGATTCGCCCTTCCATTATCGAATCGATTTATGAGGTTGAGCTGAAAACCGGCGAGATTCTCTACAGCACTGCTGATGGTAGTTATATCTTTACCGGTGATCTTTATCAGGTGGCGCCACAGGGTTTCAAAAATATCTCTGAAGAGCGTCGTATGACTGCACGTGCTACAGAGATCAGTAATCTGGATGAGTCTCAGATGATTGTATTTCCTGCCAAAGGTGAGCAGAAAGGCCAGATTACGGTTTTTACCGATATCGACTGTGTTTATTGTCGCAAGCTGCACAAAGAAGTGCCTGAACTGAACGAGATGGGTATTAAGGTGCGTTATCTGGGTTTCCCGCGCGCGGGTATCGGTTCGGGTTCTTATTATTCCATGGTCTCGGTCTGGTGTGCTGAGAATCAGCAGAATGCCATGACCCGTGCGAAGCTGGGCGAGTCCATCGAAGAGAAACAATGTGAAAACCCGATTGCGGATCAGTATCGTCTGGGGCAAAAATTAGGTGTTCAGGGGACACCGGCTATCTTCCTGGAAGATGGTCGCCTGCTGCCGGGTTATATGCCGGCAAAACGTCTGGCAACAGCGCTGGGTATCAAACTTTGATTCCCGTTTAAGCCCGGTCTTTTTACAGCGCCCTGATCCTTTGGTCAGGGCGTTTTTATTTCTGAGGTAGTCATTGCGTTTTTTTTGAAAAATATCAGAGGCAATTGCTTTTTCTGCCATCGGACTTGGTTTTTCTTAGCGCTAAAAAGCGCTAAGATGTGGGGTTCTAAACAGGCTGTAGCGACTTGTCAGTTCGAGTGACTGTCGTGCTAAAGCCGATAAGAGAATATGCTGAAACAGGCATACCAGTCGTTTATGCAAGAAACAGGTAAGAGGGTATCGTATTGAAACCGGTAAAAGTGGGTGTATGTGGTTTAGGTACTGTTGGTAGCGGTACAGTTAATGTTTTGATCCGCAATGCTGAAGAGATTGCCCGTCGTACTGGTCGCCCTATTATTGTTGAGCAGATTGGTGCCCGTCGTGATAACCCTGCATGCGATACCACAGGTATTGATGTAACCCGTGACATTTTTGATGTCGTTAACAACCCGGAAATTGACGTGGTTGTTGAGCTGATCGGTGGTTACGATGTAGCCCGTGAACTGGTCATGAAAGCGATCGAAAACGGCAAACACGTGGTAACAGCGAACAAAGCGCTGATCGCGGTGCACGGTAATGAAATTTTTGAAGCAGCCAAAGCCAAAGGCGTTGTGGTTGCTTTTGAAGCGGCAGTAGCAGGTGGTATTCCGGTTATTAAAGGTATCCGTGAAGGTCTGGCGGCGAACAGCATCAACTGGCTGGCGGGTATCATCAACGGTACCGGCAACTACATCATGACTCAGATGCGCGACTATGGCCGTGACTTCGCTGATGTGCTGAAAGAAGCTCAGGAACTGGGTTACGCTGAAGCAGATCCGACCTTTGACGTTGAAGGTATCGATGCCGCGCACAAACTGACCATTCTGGGTTCCGTTGCTTTCGGTATTCCGCTGCAGTTTGATAAAGCTTATACCGAAGGCATCAGCAAGATCACTCCGCTGGATATCGAGCAGGCTGATGAGCTGGGTTATATCATCAAGCATCTGGGTATTGCCCGTCGTAACAAAGAAGGCGTTGAGCTGCGTGTTCACCCGACCCTGATTCCTAAAGACCGTCTGATTGCTAACGTACACGGCGTACTGAACGCGGTCATGGTACACGGTGATGCGGTAGGCCCAACCATGTATTACGGTCCGGGTGCCGGTGCGGAACCAACGGCTTCTTCTGTGGTGGCTGATATTGTTGATGTCGCGCGTTCCATGGGGGCTGAGTACGCCGATCGTGTACCGCCTCTGGCCTTTACTCAGGATACTCTGGATAGCGATGCACCAATCCTGTCGATGGATGATGTGTCCACTGCTTACTATGTGCGCCTGCAGGCGGTAGACCGTCCGGGTGTTCTGGCTCGTGTGGCCACCATTCTGAGTGACAAAGGCATCAGCATTGAAGCCATCATCCAGAAAGAGGCCAAAGAGAGCGAAATGGTGCCGATTATCCTGATGACGCATAAATGTCAGGAGCTGCAGATGAACGACGCGATCCGCGAGATTGAATCTCTGGTGGATATCTGTGGTGAAGTGGTCCGCATCCGTGTGGAAACGCTGGATAGCTGATATCCGGCTGCTTACCCTTGTTAAGCACAGAACTGAAAAATCCGGCGGTTAACCCAGCCGTCGGATAATAACCGACCCGCACCCTATCGGGCCGTTATAAACCTGAATACGAGAATCACACCGTGCGTTATATCAGTACCCGCGGCCAAGCGCCCGCCCTTAACTTTGAAGATGTTGTTCTGACCGGTCTTGCCAGCGATGGTGGCCTGTATGTTCCTGAAGAGATCCCTCAGTTCTCCGCTGACGAGATCGCTTCCTGGGCAGGTCTGTCTTACACCGAAATCGCTTATAAAGTGATGCACGCCTTTATCGGTGATGAGATCCCTGCCGACACTTTGAAAGCCATGATTGAAGATACTTACGGTACCTTCAAGCATGATGCGGTAACTCCGCTGAAGCAGCTGGACAGCAACCACTACCTGCTGGAGCTGTTCCACGGCCCGACACTTGCATTTAAAGACGTAGCGCTGCAGATGCTGGGGCGTCTGCTGGATCACTTCCTGGGCAAGCGTAACGAACATGCTGTGATCATGGGCGCAACCTCCGGTGATACCGGTTCTGCTGCGATCGAAGGCTGTAAGCCTTGTGAGCATGTGGATATCTTTATTCTGCATCCATACAACCGCGTATCCGAAGTACAGCGTCGTCAGATGACCACAGTGCTGGCGGATAACGTCTTTAACATCGCCGTTGAAGGTAATTTCGATGACTGTCAGGCGATCGTTAAAGACAGTTTCAACAACCAGGGCTTCCTGGGTGGTAATACCCGTCTGGTAGCGGTGAACTCCATCAACTGGGCTCGTATCATGGCTCAGGTGGTGTACTACTTTGTTTCCGCTGTGGCAGTTGGCGCACCGCATCGCAAAGTCTCTTTCAGCGTTCCATCGGCTAACTTCGGTGATGTTTTTGCCGGTTATATCGCTTACAAAATGGGCCTGCCGGTGAATCAGTTTGTTGTGGCAACTAACGCCAACGACATCCTGCACCGTGTGATCAGCAAAAACGACTTTAGCAAACAGCCGTTGCTGCACACTCTGTCACCAAGTATGGATATCGTCGTATCCAGCAACTTTGAGCGTCTGCTGTTTGATCTGTATGGCAACGATGGCGCGGCAGTTGAAGATCTGCTGAAACGCTTCAACAACGAACCGGTTCAGATCGAACAGGCCCGTTGGGATAAAGCCCGTGAGCTGTTCGACAGCCTGAGCGTTGACGACGAAACCACCATCGAGGTGATCAAAGAAGCTTTTGAGCGTACCGGTGAGCTGCTGGATCCGCACACCGCAACCGGCTACCGCGCAGCTGAAACCAGCAACCGCGATAAGTCTGTGCCTATGATCACTCTGGCAACAGCTCATCCGGCCAAGTTTGAAGATGCCATTGTTAAGGCAGGCTTTGAAGGCGCGCCGCTGCCTCCTCACATGGCCGACCTTCTGGAGCGAGAAGAACGCTTCTCGGTACTGCCTGCAGATGCTGAAACCATTCAGAAATTTGTGGTTGAGAATAAGCGCTAAGCCAACCGGTTATTGCGTATCTTCAGACAGGGGAGCTTAGGCTCCCCTGCTTGTTTCTGCTGATTTTAACTCTTGCCCGGAAGACCTATGTTGCAGCCCGTTTTTCAAATGCGAACCCTTAACCCGGAAGTTATGAAGCAAGCTGAGAGTCTCGGCTTGCATCCTCTGTTGGCGAGAGTTTTAGCTGGCCGGATTAAAAGTGAGAACTGTAATCTTGAAGAAATTATACGTCCGGGGCTGAAATATATACCTAAGCCAGACTTGTTGAAGGATTGCTCTAAGGCTGCTGATCGAATCAGTCAGGCAATTATCGGTGGCGAGCGAATCGGTGTTCTGACTGACTATGACGTGGATGGCATTACTTCTCATGTCGTAATTTATCGGGCGCTGACAGAGTTGTTTGGTGTTCAGCATGACAGAATTCACAGCCTGATCGGACATCGAATTAATGATGGCTATGGTGTTAGCGCAGGTTTAATCAGTCGAATTCTTGAGCAGACGCCGTTGCCTGATGTGATTATTACCGCAGATTGTGGTTCCAGCGATGAAGCGCGCCTTGAGCTGCTGAAGCAAGCAGGGATCGATGTCGTTGTAACGGATCATCACGCGCTACCTGAAGAAGGTGCGCCTGTTTCTGCTTATGCGGTTGTCAATCCGACACAAAGTGATTGTGATTACCCTGATGCCACCATTGCTGGCTGTATGGTGAGCTGGCTGGTTATGGCTCAGGTTCGGGATGAGTTGATTCAACGGCAATATCTGGCAGAGACTTCGCAAAAGCTGGGCTTTCTGCTGAGCTATGTTGCTTTAGGAACAGTGGCTGATTGTGTTTCTCTTGGTGAGAGTACGGTCAATCGTGCGGTTGTGCATACGGGATTAAGTCTGATTAACCGATTTGATCTGCCCTGCTGGCGAGTAATCCGCCAGCTACTCCGAAAAGAGAATGAGTTCTTCGATGCCGGCACATTAGGATTTCAGCTTGGTCCACGGATTAATGCCCGTGGCCGTTTGGATGATCCCTATGCGGCCTTGCATTATATGCTGGCCGGCACGGATCATCAGGCTGAGCATTATCTCGCCATTCTGGATCAGGATAATGAAGACCGAAAAGCGATCGAGCAGGAGATGGTGCAGGAAGCATTCCGCTTGATTCAGCCGCAACTGGCAAAAAATTATCAGGGGCTATCTGTCTTTCTTGAAAATGGCCATGCCGGTGTTCAGGGTATTGTGGCTTCCCGGGTCACCCAAAAGACAGGAAAACCTTGTGTCGTCATGTGTCCGGCTTTGAATCCGGATCATCTGTCAGGTTCGGCACGAAGTGTTGATGGCATCCATATCAGAGATATCCTGCAGCAAGTGCATGATACAAATCAGAGTTCATTGGTTAAATTTGGTGGCCACAGAGGCGCGGCTGGACTCACGCTCAACCGGAATAGTCTTGGGGATTTCGCTGAAGGATTCAATTTTGCTGTAGTAAATGCTTTAAGAGGCGACTCTTTACAACCTGTAGTAAAAATCGACGGAACTTTACAGGCAGAAGATATTACTGAAGATACCTGGTCATTATTCCAGACGTTACAACCGTTTGGGCGTGAATTTGAGCAGCCCTGTTTTTCAGGTCAATTTCTTGTGGAGCAACTGAGGGCTGTGGGTGCAGACCAAAGTCATCTGCAGCTCTTACTATCAAACCCTGAAAAAACAGTGTCTGTTAAAGGGATCTGGTTCAAAGCGCTAGCTGGAAATAATAAGATCGATTTTAAAGAAGGGGATTATGTGCAAGCCGCTTTCCAATTGAATTTAAATGAGTTTCGGGGGAGGAAGTCTGTTCAGCTGATGATCGAGCATGCCCTACAAGCTAGATGATTCGCTCTTTAGGTGGCCTTTGTTATCCGTTATTTACCGTGTTTCGGAGAACGCACTCACAAGTTGTCACTAAATTGTCAAAGTCTTGGTCTAGGGTTGCTGAACGCTTGAGCCATAACAACGAGTTAACTTTGGTTAGTGCAGATCAAAACCAAAGAAATTCGTTGAAAAAAGGGCGAATTTGACTATTGCCATGCGGACGCAGGATGTTTAAAGTAGCTCCTGCGATTGAAACAATAACGGTTATTGATTGGCTGAATTTTCATCATTCAGTCAGCACACCGATAAAACTTCTGCATATTTGCAGAGCGATTGAGTAGAGAAAGGAAATTATCAAATGAAAAAGACTCTGATTGCTACCGCTATTGCTGGTGCTATGAGCTTCTCTGTAGCTGCACAAGCTGCTCCTGTTGTTTACGGTAACATCCAAGTTGCTGTTGATCTGGAAAACGATCTGACTGCTGGTGACAACGGTTCTACTTTCGGCGTTAAAGGCGAAAACGCTATGGAAGGTGGTCTGACTTCTTTCTACAAGATTGAAGCTGATGTTAACGCTGCGGCTGCCAAGTCTGCTGACAGCAGTGCAACTGGTGATGATGCAAATGCATTCATGGTAGGTGATCAAGCTTACATGGGTGTTAAAGGTGACTTTGGTCAAGTTCTGGTTGGTTCTAAAGACACTCTGATCAACGACTTCGTACAAGACGTTGTTTACACTCCAGAAGCTCTGAAAGGTGCTCACACTGGTGTTTCTGGCGCTTCTGAAGTAGCACAGCTGCAGTACACTGGCGATTTCGACGGCGTTAAAGTTGGTGCATCTGTTCAGCTGGACGGTGACGAGCAAGCTATGCAGTTCGTTGCAGCTCTGCCTGTTGGTGCAATGACTGTTAGTGCTGGTTTTGACTCTGTAGAAGGCGACATCGCTGCTGCAGTATCTCTGCCTGTTGATGCTCTGACTGTTGGTGCTAAGCTGGAAATGACAGAAGCTGACGACATGATCATCGCTGCTTCTGCATCTATGGATTACAGCAACGGTAACGTATACGGTATCGTTTCTATGTCTGATGCTAAAGACCAAACCAATGTTGCATTTGGCGCAACTTACTCTGTAGCATCTAACATGTACGTATACGGCGAGTTCGGTTCTGGTGATGCAGACCTGAAAGAAAACCTGGCTGGTACTTACGTAGGTGCTGCGCTGGTATTCTAATCTTAAGATTAGAAATACTGAGTACAAAAAGAACCAGCCTTCGGGCTGGTTTTTTTATGCCTTAATTTTGTCCTGATTGCCTTGAGCTTTATCCTTTCTGTTAAATCCTTTAGTATCCTGCGCTTGCTTTTACCCTGATCTGAATCCTGTAACAGTGATTCCCTTCTCTTGAGGTTACCGTCTTGGCTGCACCGCGCCCAAAAATCCAGACTGATAAGATCTTTGATGGTTTGGCCGAGAAATTCCGCAAGAATGTCTACGGCACGAATAAAGGCTGGTTGCGTCAGGAGCTTTTGTCCCGGGATTTCCAGCAGATTCCATTTATTGCAGATAAGCAAAACATTGAAGTGTTGGATATCGGTGGCGGCCTCGGCCAAATAAGTGACTGGTTTGCCCGTCAGGGGAATAAAGTAACCTTTACTGAACCTGCCGATGATATGCGGGCTGAAGCGGAAGCACTCTTCCAGCAGCAATCAGAGCAATACGTTTATCCTGTGGAAAGCTTTAACTACCGCTTGCAGGATCTGCCTGAGAATTTGCCGCCAGCCAAGCTGGTTGTTTGTCATGCCGTGCTGGAGTGGCTGCATCAGCCGATGGATGCCCTCCCGATTATTAGCGGTCAGGTGGAAGGCGATGGTTGGCTCTCGCTGATGTTCTTCAATGAAGATGGTCTTCGTTTCAGTAATATCGTCAAGGGCAACTACGATAAAGCGTTGCGGGATACTCTGGATGGCACCGGGCAGCGCTTACGCCTGACTCCCATCAGTCCACAAAAACCGGAACAGGTTATTGAAGGCTTAAAGCAACAGGGGCTTGAGATTGTTTCTGTCGCCGGCATCAGGGTATTTACGGACTACCTGAGAGACAAACATCCTTCTGATGAGGATCTTGAGAAGCTGTTAGAGCTGGAATGGCGTTATTGTCATCAGGATCCTTATTGGCGAATGGGACGTTATATTCATATCATCGCCAAAAAGGGCATGTAACCACAAATACACATGCCATTACTTAACGCCCTGATCGCTGAAACTGCCAGATTTTGTACCTTACGCGTTGATTGACGGTAGAATACCCAGCTTTATCCTTCACGTTTTTATAACCTTCTACACCGGTAAAACATTATGAGCGCTTTATCTCCAGCCGCAGAACTCTTACTGCGCAACCAGTCGTCAATTAAGGGGCAGGTTCTGTTGGCTCATTTGTCGGTAACCGAGGGTATTGGTAATTTTATTCATCCACTACTCACGGATGATGTCGAGGCATTACACCTGCTGATGGATGACTGGAGAAGCTATCAGTCGATGGTTGATTTTGCTCAGCGAGAATCGCGCTTTTTACCGCTTTTTCAGGCTTATCTTGGTCAGGATAACGAGGCGGGTCTTCTTAACGGTTACGATAATATCGTCCTCTTTATGCCGAAAGCGAAAGAGCAGGCACGTTATCTGATTGCTCAGTTGCTGCCTTTGCTGAAATCAGGCGCTTGTTTCTGGTTGGTAGGTGAGAATAACGGCGGGATTAAGTCAGCCGATAAACTGGTTAGAGCAGCAGCTGAAGAAGCCTGGCCGGAAGGTGGCTTCAGTCTGAGTAAGGCTGATAAGGCGAAAAAGAGCACCCTGCTTAAGCTGGAGCTAGGCCCGGTAAATCAGATCGAAACCGAGTACAGCTTTAATCCTGACCCTTGGGAGCTGCATTGGAATCTGCCTGAAAATGATGCCTTCCCTGAAGTCTTGTCGGACCTAAAGCTAATCAGTTTGCCCGGGGTGTTCAGCCATGGCCGTCTGGATGAAGGCACAGCTCTGATGCTGCAGAATATGCCTCGTATCAAGCCGTCCAAAGTGCGTAACCGCAGAGTGCTGGATATGGGCTGTGGAACCGGTGTGATCGGTTTAAGCCTGCTTAAGCGTGATCCCGAACTGGAAGTCACCTTCTGTGATGTTAATGCGATGGCTTTGGAAGCAACCAGCCGGAGCTTAAAAGCAAATGATCTCGAAGGTGAGGTTTTTGCCTCCGATATGTGGAGTGATGTCACCGAGCGTTTCGATCTGATTATTTCGAATCCGCCTTTTCATACCGGTCAAAAGACAGATTACGATCTGGCGGATCGTTTTATCCGTCAGGCGAAAAAACATCTTAAGCGAAGCGGTGAGTTGCGTATCGTTGCCAACCGTTTTCTGAAATACCCGGATATTATCGAAGCTACTTTCGGTCACTGCGAGCGTATCGCAGAAACCGGTAAGTTCTGTATCTGGTCTGCCCGGATTTAACTTTTAGGTACCTGACGTGAAACACGAACAAAAAGACGCCATTTTCGCCAATCCTCTGGACAAAGTAGCGACCTTTTCCTTTGACGATAAGGTGGTTCAGGTCTTTCCGGATATGATCAAACGCTCAGTGCCGGGTTACAGCAATATGATCGGCATGACCGGTGTGATTGCCCGTCGTTACTGGCAACCGGGTACCCGTATCTATGATCTGGGCTGCTCTCTGGGGGCCAGTATGCTGTCGGTACTGCACCAGATTCAGGAGCCGGGCCTTGAGATTATTGGTCTCGATAACTCGGAAGCCATGATCGAGCGTTGTCGTGAGGTGCTGTCACAGGAAGTTTCTGACGTGCAGCGAGATGGTGTGCATCTGGAATGTGCTGATATCTGCGAAGCACCGATTGAGAATGCCTCGGTTGTGATTCTGAATTTTACCTTTCAGTTTTTGCCGATGGAGCAGCGCCTGCCGTTGCTGAAACGGATCCATGAAGGTCTGGCACCGGGTGGTGTGATTATCCTGTCGGAAAAAGTACGTTTCGAGTCACCAGAGCAGCAGGATACCTTGTTTGATCTGCATCTGGATTTCAAGCGGGCTAATGGCTACAGCGAACTGGAGATCAGTCAGAAACGTGCCGCGCTGGAAAACTTCCTGCAGGCTGAGAGCTTTGATACCCATCACCAGCGTTTCAAAGATGCGGGTTTCGCTCAGAGTACGGTTTGGTTTCAATACCTGAACTTTGCCTCATTGCTGGCGATAAAAGCCCGATAATTATCACTCAAAAACTCAGTCTGATTGTCCTGAATTCTATCCAACCCGATTTAAGCGAGCTTCACCATGCAGGATTACGCACCTCTGTATCAAAAATTTGCCGAAGAAGGTCTTACCCGATGGCTGGCAAAAGTTCCTGAGCAGCTGGAAGAGGCGTTGGATATTAAGCGTTATTCAGACCTGCCGGGTTGGCAGAGGGTTGTGGATAAATTTGATACCGCAGAAATGCTGGCGGAGCAGGGATATCAGGTTGAAATCAATCTGGAGCAAAGTGCTGTTCAGGTCAGTACCCAACCTGAACTGCCTCAGCCAATGCAGGCGAAATATCGTAATCTGCTGAAAAAGCTGATGCCGTGGCGCAAAGGGCCGTTCGAGCTGCACGGTTCTTATATCGATACCGAATGGCATTCCGACTGGAAATGGGATCGTCTGGCGGAGTTCATTGCACCCCTGCATAACCGCAGCGTGCTGGATGTTGGTTGTGGCAGCGGTTATCACTGCTGGCGTATGGCCGGTGCCGGAGCCCGCTTTGTGGTGGGTATTGATCCTTCCCCTCGTTTTCATATGCAGTTCCAGCTGGTGCGCCGTCTGATGGGCTTGGCTGATGGCAATCGTGTATTCCACTTGCCAGTGGGTATTGAAGATGTCCCGGAAAATCTCGATTACTTCGATACCGTGTTTTCCATGGGGGTGCTGTACCATCGCCGTTCGCCAATTGATCACCTGTACCAGCTGAAAGAAGCGCTGCGTCCCGGTGGTGAGCTGGTGCTGGAAACCCTGGTGGTGGATGGTGACGCACAAACCGTGCTGGTGCCGGAAGATCGCTACGCCATGATGAACAACGTCTGGTATCTGCCAAGCCCTGATGCACTGGTGCTTTGGCTGGAGAAGTGCGGCTTTGTTAATGTGCGGGTCGTGGATGTCTCGGTCACCACGACAGAGGAGCAGCGCAGCACTGAATGGATGACTTACCAATCCCTGCAGGATTTTCTCGATCCGAATGATGCCACTAAAACTGCGGAAGGTTACCCTGCACCCAAGCGTGCAGTGGTGATTGCTGAACGTCCTTACTGATCCTTTTGAATCCATGTTGACCGCTTATTTCTATTGGTTATATGTAAATTCTATTTAGAATTAAGCGGTATTTCTTTGTTTAAGGGTTTTCTAATATTATCTCTCCCAATCGGTCAGGTGATGTGACCTACATGAGTTTTGGAGAGAGTTATGAATATTGATCGTCTGATGTTTGTTTTTGCGGGTTCAATGGTTTTACTGAGTGTGATCCTGACCCAGTACGTACACGCAAACTTCTTCTGGTTTACGGTATTTATTGGTGCCAATATGATCCAGTCTGCTTTCACTGGCTTCTGCCCGGCGGCAAAAATCTTCAATATGATGGGGATTAAAACCGGCTGTGCCTTCAAATAAGGCAGAGACCTATAGCCATACCCCACATATTTATTTCGGAATATCCGATCTGAATTAAAAAAACCGCCCCTGACGACTTAGGTTGTCAGGGGCGTTTTTTTTAATGGTGCGGGTTGTTCTTATCGTCAGTTGATCCGGGTTGGCTCTCTGTTAATCGTAAGCCACTGATAATACGTAATAGACCTGTTCACCGCCGGGAGCCTGTACCCGAATCTCATCATCCAGTGTTTTACCCAATAAAGAGCGCGCCATGGGGGAGTCGATATTGATTTTACCCTCTTTGAGGTCGGCTTCATCCGGGCCTACGATACGGATTTTCATCAGCTCACTCTCTTCATCTTCAAGCTCGACATGGGCAGAGAAGAAAATTCGCTCCGGATCATCAGGTTTCTTATCCACAACGGTTAACGCATCCAGACGTTTGTCCAGATGGCGGATACGTCCCAGTGTTTTATTCAGCAGTTGCTTGTTGTAGGTGTAATCGGCATTTTCGCTGCGATCGCCTTGGGCGGCAGCTTCCTGTACTTTCTGAGCCAGCTCCGGGTGACGAACTTTCCAGAGAAAATTTCGTTCGCTCTGAAGCGCTTCATAGCCTTCGGGGGTGATCAGGTTGGTCTTCTTTTCACGCCGAGGGTCCTTTGCAGGATCCCGCCAGCGCTGCATATTACGCCCTTTCATACAGGATTCGGTCTCTTTGGTTGGAGTGTGTTCTCTAAGTAATAAAAAAGCCTGTGGCCGATTCTAAAACGACGCACAGGCTGTTTGAAGCGTGACCTGAGAGGCAGGTCAGGTTTGGAACTGTTTGATCAAGCCTTCCAGATTCTTCGCATTTTGCTGCAGCTCACGACCGGATTCTCGAATCAGAGCTGTACCCTGTTCAGTTTCTTCCGAAACGCTGGAGATAGACACCAGATTACGACTCATCTCATCTGCAACGCTGCTTTGCTCATCTGCTGCATTCATGATCTGAGCATTTAGCGAGCTGATCTGTTGCATGGATTCTGCAATGGTGCGGAAGGCTTCACCGGCTTCGGTCGCTTTCGTAACCGTGGTTTCTGCCTTAGTCCGACTGGTATTCATCACATTTACAGCAACTTTGGAGCGGCTTTGCAGTTCGTGGATCATCTCCTGAATCTGCTGGGTGGATTCGGCTGAGCGTTGGGCTAGCTGACGGACTTCGTCGGCCACCACGGCAAAACCGCGACCCTGTTCACCGGCACGGGCAGCTTCAATGGCGGCATTTAACGCCAGCAGGTTGGTTTGTTCGGAGATACCACCGATCACATCGAGAATACTTTCGATCTTCGCAGTGTGATCTTCCAGAGCGTTAATCACGCTGCTGGCTTCTTCAACTTCACTTGCCAGTTCGTTGATACTGCCGGTGGCTTCTTCAACGATACGCAGGCCGTTTTCTGTCTGTTCGTGCGCCTGGCGGGTGGTCTCATTAGCCTGATCCGCAATATGGGCGGTTTGCTGAGCAGAAGCCGCCATCTGGTTCATACCGGCTGCACTTTGTTCCGTTTCAGAGCGCTGACGGGCGACACCATCAATAGTGCTTTCGGTGATCTCTGACATCTGAGTGATGGCGTGGGACAGCTGTTGGGTGGACTGATCAACCGAGTTCACGATGTTCTGGAACTTATCCATCATGTGGTTAAAAGCACCGGCCATATCACCCAGTTCGTCAGTGGTATCAATATCCACTCGTTCACGCAGGTCACCGGAGTCTTTTACCGCCACCATAGTGTTTTTCAGGGTGGTGATCTGTACGGTGATGATATGGATGATAAAGAGCGCCAGACCACCGATCAGCAGGCTAAGAATACCCACGGTTACAGAGTAATGCAGCAGGGTCTGCCAGAAGATCTCATCCATATCATTCAGGTAGATACCATTGCCGACAATCCAACCCCAAGGGGTGAAGCCTTTCACGTAGGAAACTTTAGCCTGAGGCTCATCATGGCCGGGTTTAGGCCACAGATAGTTCACATAACCTTCACCGGAAGCTTTAACCACCCCAACGAATTCGCTAAAGATTTTTTTGCCGTTGGCATCTTCCAGATTGCTCAGGTTTTTACCGTTCAGGGCCGGCTTGATCGGGTGCATCACAACGACAGCGTTCATGTCGTTGATCCAGAAATACTCGTCTTTGTCGTAACGCAGACTTTCAATCGCCTTTTGAGCGGCCTGTTGCGCCTGTTCACGGGTTAGCTGCCCGGATGTTTCCAGCCCATAGTAGTGATCCATAAAACCGTGCACGGTCTCAACCACGTGCTTGGTTTTGATCTTACGGTCTTCCAGCAGGTTGTCTTTGAGAGACATCAGCGAGACGCTGATCAGTACCGCTGTCCCCATGGCCATTAAACCGATAATGACCCAGAGTTTGTATTTGATTTTGATATTGCCCAGGAGGTTATGCATTGCAACGCTCGCTCTTATGCTTGGTCGTTATATTTTTAATTTAAGACTTTGGCAAAGCTGGCCCATAAATGTTCGTAAGCCGTTAAAAAATCAGCTTTAAATGTATTGTTATTATTCAGCTGCCCAATAGTGAATTCTAACCCTAATGTTTGCAATAAAACTGCATGATTTCAGTCATGTTATGTTACATGTATTTTTTGTATTTGTTTTAAGGTTGATCTGGCTCAGTCGGATGGCTGTTTTTATATAGCCTTTGGTTCAGATATCGTTTTTTGCTTAATTATCCGGTGGCGGCAGTCCTTTGAGCAGAGGGTAGGTCAGTAGCGAAGAGACACCTTCTGTATGCAGCTGATCCGCCCAGTTTTTCACATCATAGGTGGCACGTTCGATTCTTGGGATCAGTTTGCCCCTGAAGGGCTCAATCAGCAGGTAATGGACATCAGCATAGAGGGGATGGCTGGCAAACCCACTGGCACCGCAGCTGGCGACAAAACGGCCTTCCGGCAGGTGTTCAATCCAGGGTTGATGGTCGCTGCCAATGATAAGCCCCTGACAATGGTACTGATCCAGCCATTGCAGAATCTGGTTTTTATCGAGGTTACGTTGATTAAGCGTACCGGGAAAAAGGTAATCCGGTGAGTCGTGACAGGCGAGTATTGCTCCGTTTGGAGTTTGCAGTCGGATCAGGTCGGTCCATTGGCTTAAATGGCCGATGTTGTGATAGCTGAAGCTGCTTTGTGCGCGGCGGAGGCGGGTATCATTATCCAGCCACTGCCAGGCCGTTTCCGCTCCGTTTTCGTGAGACTGTCCGAAGAATGAATCATCAGGCTGATTATTGAGAGAACCCCGGCGGGGACTGAAACGCTGCAGCAGCAGGCGTTCATGTTGTCCTCGAACCAGCCAGGTGCACTGGGTTTCCAGCTGGAACAGGGTTTCGTCGCTGTGGCCAAAGGCACCAAAAGCGTTGCCCAGAAAGAGACGAATACTGGCACTTTGCCTTTTAGCTTGTTGCAGGCAGGCCTTAAGCGCAGGCACATTGCCCTCTGCACCGGCGAAAAAGGCCAGCGGTCGGTGATTCAGATAGTTGAGTTGCACAAAGGCCATAATCGCCTCCGGGAGTCTCTCCTGCCGGAAGTAAAAGTGCTCCTGTTGCGATGCTGTATTACCGCGGGTGAGACTTTTACTTCGTCATACTGTCATAGTCCTACACAAGATTAGTATAGTGCGCAGAATTGTACTGGTGGGTTGAGTTTTACCCCTGAATGGGCTTCTTGAGTGTTATTTGAAACTTGCTATGCTGAAAGGCTGTTGCCGGAAAGGAATGACCATGAGTAAAAAATTAACGCCCACGTTTCATCAGGATGCAGTTGAAATTATCGAACAGAACACGGTATTTCAGGGTTTCTTCCGTTTCGATAAACTGCGCCTGAAAACACGTCGCTTTGATGGAGGTTGGTCAGAAGCGATGAGCCGTGAGGTGTTTGTTCGTGGCAACGCCGTTGGTGCGCTTCTGTATGATCCTGTCGTCGATAAGTTATTGATGCTGGAACAGTTTCGCCCCGGTTGTATTTACGATGCGTCCCAAAGCCCGTGGCAGTTTGAACTGGTAGCAGGCATGACAGAGCCTGGTGAAAGTAATGAAAATGTGGTTCACCGGGAAGCCGAAGAAGAAGCCGGCTGTAAAGTGCTTCACCTTGAACATCTCTACAAATACTGGGTCAGCCCCGGTGGTATGGATGAACAGATCGATCTTTTTCTGGGCATTATTAACAGTCGTGAGATTCAGGAAGGTATCTACGGCCTGGAAGAAGAAAATGAAGATATCCGCGTTGAGCTGGTCGACACTGACGAAGCCTTTAAGGGACTTGAGGATGGCCGCATTAATAATGCCATGGCCATTATCGGTTTGCAGTGGCTGCAGCTTAACCGACAACGCCTTCAGCAGAAGTACTGCGCTTAGATTCTAATTATCTGGGTGTCAGGAGGATCGTTTAGTTTCCGGAGATATGTTCCGGACGATCAGCCTGCTGGGGCGGGAGTGTTTTGCTATGAATTCGAATTCCGATAAAAAACCGGGCACCGGTAACCGTTTTGGCAGTTGGCAGCAATATAATGGCTGGAGAACCAAACCCAATTACGCCGTTGATCTGAAGAAGCAGATGGCAGAGTGTGAAGCCAACTATCTGCGTCTGCTGAAATTACTGCCGGATCTTGATGAGTCTGAGCAGTGGCATTTTGCGGTCAGTGATGAATCCCTGCATCTGGGTGAGCTGGTGATTAAGGTCACTGAGCGCAGTAAGTACACCACGCTGTTACGAATTTTCCAGAAGGACAGCTGGGGCCATTGGCTCAGCCAGCCGGAGCTTTCGGTGCGTATGTATCACGATGCCCGCATGGCGGAAGTGGTGGGTTATCAGAAGCAACGTCATTTTGAAGGCCGTTACCTTTATCCTAATGACAAGATGCGTCAGCCGGATGAGAAACTGCAGATCAATCTGTTTCTGGGAGAGTGGCTGGCACACCTGCAGCAGTACGGCCATATCGCTGAGCCGGTTAATCTGTCTTACTAAGGTTACAAGGCTTCCGAAAACCGGCCTCCGAAAAAAGCTTACTAAATCAGTCTCCTAACTTACCCAAAGAACAGGCTTCCACGTTATGCCGGAAGCCTTTTTTCGTTTTTCACTTGCTTGCTCAGGATCTTCGCCAGTCATGTCTGTTTCCGTTATCCAGCTTACCGATCTCCACCTGCTTGCCGATATTGCCCTGGACTTTAAGGGACAGAACCCATGGCGCAATCTGAATCACTTGCTGGCGCAGATAGCCTGTGAGGGGCAACCGGATCTCTATCTGCTGACAGGAGACCTCTGTCAGGATCACAGTCCGGAGGCTGCCCGGACGGTCTACCGCATGCTGGCGGAGCGCATGGATCAGACCGGAGCTCGCTGGCAATGGATTCCCGGCAACCATGACGAGCCGGAGCTGATGGCTGATTTTAAAACACCGGAGCCTTCAGTGGTGGTTGGTGACTGGCAGTGGTTGCTGCTGAATTCCAATTCCGGAAGCCCTCATGGTGAGCTGGCCGAGAGTGAGCGCCAGGCACTGCTGGCTTCTTTGGATAAGCCTAAAGCCCGTTTTCAGGCGGTAGCCGTGCACCATCAACCTGTGTTGGTGGGGCCAGAAAGAAAGGGAATGTTCTATTTTGAGCTGAAAGATCCTGAGCGGGTTGCCGGTATCGATAGTATCCCTCTGCAGGATGATGGCTGGCTCTGGCAGACCCTGTGTCAGCAGCCTCAGGTGAAAGCGGTGATTTGTGGTCATGTGCATCAGGATCAGCAGATCGGGCGGGATGGTCTGACCCTGTTCTCCACGCCAGCAACCAGCATCCAGTTCAGGGCGGATATCAACGACTTTGAACTGGATGAGCAGGCACCCGGTTACCGCTGTTTTGACCTGTCTGACGATGGTGTTGTGACCAGTCGGGTAGAGCGACTGAAACAGCATTTTTAATCGGGGTGGTGGCCTGCTCCGATACACAGACATCAAGCCCTTGGTCGCAGAGATTTTCCCGCCGGATGCCGGTATCTTGTTTTTGAACCCTTTATGTCAAAAAGTTATCAGACAATGATTTTAAATAATTTGACGTAATTAAGGATTCCGTTTTTACTACACCTATTAAAATTGCACCCACTGGGACCGCTGTAGTGTTTTTTCTGACCGCAGCATTTGCCTAATCCGCAAACCGGTTCAGTCTGCAATCACAGATTTCGACTTAAAAAGCCCGCTTGTGTCGGGCTTGTTTATGACCTTTAGCAGGAGTGGATCACAACGATGATATCGCCCGAACGCCTGACTCACCTGAAACAGCTGGAAGCCGAGAGCATCCACATTATTCGGGAAGTAGCTGCTGAGTTTGATAATCCGGTAATGCTGTACTCAATCGGTAAAGACTCTGCGGTAATGCTGCATCTGGCCCGTAAAGCCTTCTATCCGGGAACGCCTCCGTTTCCCCTGATGCACGTTGATACCACGTGGAAATTCCGTGAAATGATCGAATTCCGCGACAAAATGGCGAAGGAAGCCGGTATGGATCTGATTGTTCATACCAACGAGGAAGGCCGCGCAGCGAATATCAACCCGTTTGATCACGGCAGCCGTAAGTACACCGACGTGATGAAAACCGATGCTCTGAAGCAGGCGCTGAACAAGTACCGCTTTGATGCTGCATTTGGTGGTGCACGTCGTGACGAAGAGAAATCACGTGCCAAAGAGCGTGTTTACTCTTTCCGTGACAAATTCCACCGTTGGGACCCGAAAAACCAGCGTCCTGAACTGTGGAACCTGTTCAACGGCAAGGTCAACAAAGACGAATCGATCCGTGTATTCCCGCTGTCCAACTGGACCGAGCTGGATATCTGGCAGTACATCTATCTGGAAGAGATTCCGATTGTTCCTCTGTACTACTCCGCAGAGCGCCCTGTGGTTGAGCGTGATGGCACCCTGATCATGGTGGATGACGACCGTATGCCGCTGGCAGAAGGCGAGAAACCAGAGATGCGTTCTGTGCGTTTCCGTACTTTGGGTTGTTACCCGCTGACCGGTGCGGTGGAATCTACCGCTGCAACACTGCCGGATATTATTCAGGAAATGCTGCTGACCACGACTTCCGAGCGTCAGGGCCGTGTGATTGACCACGACGGTACCGGTTCTATGGAAGAGAAGAAGCGCGAAGGTTATTTCTAAAGATTTAAGTTTATAGAGGACACAAAATGTCTCACCAATCCGATCTGATTGCGGAAGATATTGAAGCGTATCTGAAACAACACGAACAGAAAGACCTGCTGCGCTTTATCACCTGTGGCAGTGTTGATGACGGTAAAAGTACTCTGATCGGCCGTCTGCTGCACGATTCCAAAATGATCTATGAAGATCAGCTGGCAGCAATCAGCCGTGACAGTAAGAAAAGTGGCACCACCGGCGAAGAGATCGATCTGGCGCTGCTGGTAGATGGTCTGCAATCTGAGCGTGAACAGGGTATCACCATCGATGTGGCTTACCGTTACTTCTCTACCGAGAAGCGTAAGTTCATCATCGCGGATACTCCGGGGCACGAGCAGTACACCCGTAACATGGCGACCGGTGCGTCTACCGCATCGCTGGCGATTATTCTGATCGACGCCCGTCACGGCGTACTGACTCAGACCCGTCGTCACAGCTTTATCGCTTCATTGCTGGGTATTAAGCACGTGATCGTTGCGGTTAACAAAATGGATCTGGTGGATTACTCCCAGGCTCGTTATGACGAAATCGTGGCGGACTACAAAGAATTTGCGAAAGATCTGGATCTGCCGGATACCCGTTTCGTACCGGTTTCTGCACTGAAAGGCGAAAACGTAACTGCCAACAGCGAACTCATGTCCTGGTATACCGGTGAACCGCTGATGGAAATTCTGGAGAACGTGGAAGTTAATCACGATATCGCTCTGGATAGCCTGCGTTTCCCTGTGCAGTACGTGAACCGTCCGAATCTGGACTTCCGTGGCTTCTGCGGCACCGTTGCAGCTGGTCTGGTTAAGAAAGGTCAGTCTGTGACTGCGCTGCCTTCCGGTAAAACCAGCACCGTTAAATCCATCGTGACTTATGATGGTGAGCTGGAGCAGGCGCAGCCGGGTCAGGCGGTAACCATCACCCTGAATGACGAGATCGATATCTCCCGTGGTGATGTACTGGTTGAAACCGGTAGCGAAGCTCAGGTCAGCAACAGCTTCAGCGCGCACATGGTTTGGATGCATGAGCAACCTCTGGAGCTGGGCAAGCAGTACAGCTTCAAAGTGGGCACCCACTTTACCAGTGGTTATGTGACGCACATCGAACACCAGATCGATGTGAACACCATGGAAAAATCTGAAACCCGTGAACTGCCGCTGAACGGCATCGCTCTGGTAACCGTTGAACTGACCGCACCGGTTGTGTTCGATGCGTATAAAGAGAGCAAGTTTACCGGTAGCTTTATCGTGATCGACCGTCTGAGCAACATCACTGTTGGTGCGGGCATGATCGACTCGGTAGCAGAAGCTGGCGCACAAACTGCGGCAGGTCCGATCAGTGCCTTTGAACTGGAACTGAACAGCCTGATCCGCAAGCACTTCCCGCACTGGGAAGCGAAAGATATCAGCGAATTGCTGAAGTAATCTTTCTCTCAGAGGTCGCCAGATCTCTGAGTGCTGCGCAAAGCATAAAAAAACGGCCATCATTACGATGGCCGTTTTTGTTTATTCAGCGATTGGCCTCTGGTTTTCGAGGCGGGACGGCCCGTGCTGTCGTCGAATACCGATAGAGCTAAAGAACCTCTTCGATATGCTCTTTCCATTCACTCATCACAGCTTCGCGGCGTTTCTGGTGATCCATCAGCAGTTTGTGATGGTCTGCCCAGTGGTCAATCAGGCGTTCGTGACACACTTCCTGATCACCGGATGCACAGTCCTGCCAGAGAGAGAACCAGAGGTGGTTGTATTCCATCATCGCTTCCAGTTCCAGATTGACCAGATTGTTCACGCCATCCAGCCAGTGCTGCTGCATTTTCTGCATCGGGAAGGGCTGAGGAATCGCCTGAGCGAATAATGAAAAGTCGGGAAAGAATTGATTTGCCATGACTGCGATCTCCATATTTGTCCTTAAGATCTTGCCCCTTAGGGCCGGCTGTTATCTGTGCCCGTCCTTCGGTTCACCTTTATATTAGAACGCTTTTGCCCCTTTGGTTGTTACAGTTGCTTGTCATGTATCAAATAATCGGATGATTTATTTTGGCTGGAAATTGAGGGATAAGAAGCCTCTTTGTAAGCTCTTGTTTGTGAAAGAAATATGGTGATTGACTGCAGAAATGAAAAAAGCCCTCCATCGGAGAGCTTTTTAAAAGAGATGCGGCGACAGGTGATTTGCGAAGCAAAAAACGGTTATCTGGGTGAAACCGGTCCTATGTTCTTCTCGGTCAGCCTGTGTTGCCTGTCGTTATGAGGGAGGCGCAGCGCTGACAGAATCTCACCTTCGTCCACGGGGTGCCTTTTCAATATAGCGGATGCTTCAGGTTTCGCTGCTCGTCTTTGGTCGAAAAAGAGTCAGCTTATTCGGCATCCACCAGAAAGAGTTTCGGATTCACATAAACACCATTCAGTGTCACGCCCCAGTGCAGGTGCGCGCGCTTGATCTCGGCAGCGTAGTCTTTGCCTGCTTCAATATGATGACCGGAGATGCCGATCTTACCGATCTCTTCGCCGCGGCGAATACGCTGGCCTTCGCGGATACGGAAGTTAATACCGGCAAGGTGGCTGTACTGGGTGAACAGGCCGCGACCATGATCGATCAGTACGGTTTTACCGCCGTAAAACAGATCCCGAATCATCACTACAGTGCCATCGGCAGGAGATGCTGCCCTCTGGCCGCTCAGGTCGATACCATTATGGCTGTCCAGCAGCTCACCGTTCAGGAAGACGCGATCGCCAAAGTCACGTAGCTGGCTGCCACGGGTTGGATGCAGGAAGGTGCGGGTATCCGGAGCTTTACCGTTCCAGCGATTGATCAGGCGCTTCAGGGTTTCATCATCCTGAGCGATCTGTTGCTCCTGTTGGCTGGTCAGGTTTTTCTGCGCCGCCTTACGGGTTACCACATAGTTATCGTTATGCTGTGGGGGCAGCACATTGATCATGATTTCGCGGCTGCGACCGTTAGGTTGTTCGATCACCAGCGGCATTTTTCCGGGTTTGGCACTCAGAGGAATACCGACCCAGGCGATCCAACGGTTATCACTTTTTTTGTTGTACGGGCGGTTCATCACGAATACCCGCTTGCCTTGAAAATAAACCACGGGCTCTTCTTCAGTGCCGAGAGAAACCGGCAGTTCAATTACGGCAACGCCGCCGGGCATAGGATCGGGTTTCGGATCGTACTGGGGGTTGGTTTCAGCGCGACTGAATGTGCTTAGCGTCAGGCCGAGAGAAAGCAGAATAAGGCAGCAGGTGCTTTTTAATCGTGTTGTCAGGCGGATTCGGGGAGGCAGGCAAGACCCGGATGCGGCTGTCCCGTTAAAGATGTTATTTAATCCAAATACGGAACGTCGGTTCTTTGTCTGTCGGCGCATTGTCTTCCCCTTAGCAGCGCAGTAGCTTGTAGCATCTAGTTATCGGCATCTTGCGCCATAACTTTGCAGTGTAATACACCTGTAGCCAGCCGTGCGGAGATCTCATCTCCCTGACTAACCTCCTGATAATGACGGACAATATTGCCCTTGTCATCCTGAACAATGGCATAGCCCCGTGACAGAGTGGCCAGCGGGCTGACGGTTTGCAGGCGATGGCTCAACTCTGCCAGCTTTTGTTGCTGGCCTTCAAGCTGGTGTTGCCATGCTTTTTGTAAAGCTTGTTGCAGCTTCTGTAATTGGCTGTGCTGGCTTTTAATCTCACGGCTTGGGTTTGCCCGCCAGAGTCGGGCTTCCAGTTGTTCCAGCTGTTGTCCCGCTTGCTGAGTCTGCTGTTTACCTGCCCGAATCAGCTGTTGCTGCAGGCTGTTCAGCTGCTGGCGTTGCTGATTGAGTTCGGTTTTGGGATGACGGAGTTTACCTGCCACCTTATCCAGCTGCTGTTGTTCACGGAACAGGCGGTTTTTCATACCCTGAACCAGCCGCTGTTCCAGCTGGTTGAGTTGTTTGCCCTGTTGGCGGAGTCCGCTGAAGCAACGCTGATAGCGATGTTCAAGATGATCCAGTCGCTGTTGGTTGTTCTGCAGCTGGCGCTCCATCTGACGGCGCAGAGTGATCTCTGACTGATTCAGCCACTGTTGCCATTGGGACAGATCCGGGCTGACCTGTTCAGCGGCTGCAGAAGGTGTTGGTGCACGATAGTCGGCGACATAATCAGCGATGGTGATATCGGTCTCATGGCCTACAGCGCTAACGGTGGGAATAAAACTGGCAGAGATAGCTCTTGCCACCCGCTCATCATTAAAGGCCCAGAGATCCTCCAGACTGCCGCCGCCACGGCCAATAATCAGCAGATCACTTTTGCCGTGGATATGGGCCAATTCAATCGCGCGGGCGATAGAATCCGGCGCTTCACTACCCTGAACCACCGCCGGATAAAGCACGACTTCCGCCAGCGGAAAACGACGCTTGAGAACAATCAGCATATCCCGGATAGCGGCACCGGTTGGGGAGGTCACAAGGCCGATCACATCGGGAATAGGCGGCAGAGGCTTCTTGCGGCTGCGATCAAACAGGCCTTCCTCTTTCAGCTTGAACTTCAGGGCTTCAAAGGCCCGAATCAGAGCGCCGCGCCCCTGTTCCTCCATGGTTTCTGCAATCAGCTGGAAATCACCCCTGCCTTCATAAAGGCTGACCTTGGCGTGAAGCTGAACCTTGTCGCCATTTTTCGGACGGAAGGCGAGCAGTCCTGCGCGGTTGCGGAACATAGCGCAGCGTACCTGGCTGTTTTCATCTTTCAGGCTGAAATAGAGATGGCCGGAGCCGGGTGTGCTCAGGTTGGAAATTTCCCCTTCTACTACAGCCAGAGCAAAGCGACTTTCCAGTAGCTGACGCGCCTGTCGGTTGAGTTGGCTAACCGTCAGTACCTGCTTTTCAGGTAGCCCTCTTGTATCTGAAGGCGTGGAGTGATCCGGATAAATACCATCCGGTGCACGGGTAAAGCCGGATGAAATCTCATCAGAAGGCGAAGCGGAAAATCCGCTGTTTTGCTGGCCGTAGGATGAGGGTTTATCAGGCATTTTTGGCTCCGCTTGGCAGATGTTTAGGGGGAAGTGATTATTTTAGAATGAACGGCAGTGTTTTTTTACAGCTGGATCAGGGAAAAGAGAACAATCCAAGCCTAATATTGGTTTACCCAGAAAAACTCTTACGATAAAATATTGGGTTATTCTTCTTTCTATCCTCACTCTTCAGCAGGCTCGCGGAATATGTTACGTATTGCTCAAGAAGCACTCACCTTTGATGATGTTTTGCTGGTTCCAGGTTACTCAGACGTCCTTCCGAATGACGTCAGCCTGAAGACACGAATCACCCGTGATATCTCTCTCAACATCCCGCTGGTATCCGCGGCGATGGACACCGTTACTGAGTCCCGTCTGGCGATCGCTATGGCGCAGGAAGGTGGTATCGGTATTATCCACAAAAACATGACCATTGCTCAGCAAGCTCAGCAAGTGCGTCAGGTTAAGAAACACGAAAGTGTTATCGTTAAAGATCCTGTAACGGTAACACCCTCTACCACAGTAAGCGAGCTGCTGGCACTGACCGCAGACACTCGTTTCTCTGGTATGCCGGTTGTTGAAGGCGACGAACTGGTTGGTATCGTAACCAGCCGTGATTTCCGCTTCAAACCAAATCTGGATGATGTTGTTGCCAACATCATGACACCAAAAGATAAGCTGGTAACTGTGAAGCAAGGCACGTCTCTGGATGAGATCAAAGCTAAGCTGCACCAGCACCGTATTGAAAAGATTCTGGTTGTGGACGACGAGTTCCACCTGCAGGGTCTGGTAACGGTTAAAGATATCGAGAAAGCCCGTACTTACCCGAACGCCTGTAAAGACGAAGATGGTCGTCTGCGCGTAGGTGCAGCAGTAGGTACCGGTGCAGAGACTCCTGATCGTGTAACCGCACTGGTTGAAGCTGGCGTTGACGTGATCGTTGTTGATACTGCTCACGGCCACTCCAAAGGCGTAATCGACCGTGTTCGCTGGGTGAAAGAAAACTTCCCTCAGGTTCAGGTTATCGGTGGCAACATCGCAACTGCTGAAGCGGCAATCGCTCTGGCAGAAGCGGGTGCTGATGCAGTTAAAGTCGGTATCGGCCCGGGTTCTATCTGTACCACCCGTATCGTTGCCGGTGTTGGTGTTCCTCAGATCTCTGCGGTAGCGAATGTTGCGACAGCACTGGAAAAATACGATATCCCTGTTATTGCTGACGGTGGTGTACGTTTCTCCGGCGATCTGGCGAAAGCGATTGTTGCTGGTGCAAGCGTGATCATGGTTGGTGGTCTGCTGGCTGGTACTGAAGAAGCACCGGGTGAGATCGAGCTGTATCAGGGCCGTTCTTACAAGTCTTACCGTGGCATGGGTTCTATGGGCGCTATGTCTCAGGCTCAGGGCTCCAGTGACCGTTACTTCCAGGACAAAGACGCTGGCGTAGAGAAGCTGGTTCCGGAAGGTATCGAAGGCCGCGTACCTTACAAAGGTTCTATGACCGCTATCGTGCATCAGCTGATGGGTGGTCTGCGTTCTTCTATGGGTTACACCGGTAGCGGTGATATCCAGACCATGCGTACCAAGCCAGAGTTTGTGAAGATCACAGGCGCAGGCATGATGGAATCGCACGTACACGACGTACAGATCACCAAAGAAGCCCCGAACTATCGGGTCGGCTGATCGCCAAAGCGTTAAACGAAGTGGGGCATTGCGCCCCACTTTTGTTTACAAGGCTTAAAGTTTACGACGCAGGAGATTCATTCGTCTCCGGTCGACCTCTTTATACAGGCTGTTCATTCCGGACAGACCGTTACTTTATTGATGGGTTGGTAAAATAATGAGCCAAGATATTCATGCTCAGAAAGTCCTGATTCTGGATTTCGGATCTCAGTACACGCAGCTGATTGCACGTCGTGTACGTGAATTGGGTGTGTACAGCGAAATTCGCGCCTTCGACATGAGCGAAGAAGAGATTCGCGAATTTGACCCGAAAGGTATCATTCTGGCCGGTGGACCTGAGTCGGTAACTGAAGCCG
Organism: Oceanospirillum sanctuarii; assembly: GCF_002150805.1. Classification (GTDB taxonomy): domain Bacteria; phylum Pseudomonadota; class Gammaproteobacteria; order Pseudomonadales; family Halomonadaceae; genus Oceanospirillum; species Oceanospirillum sanctuarii. The sequence goes on along the minus strand of NZ_MTBA01000004.1, from coordinate 1,038,286 downwards.
GTTCTCCACGCGCTCCTGAGTGCGTATTCAGCATGGGCCTGCCGGTTCTGGGTATCTGCTACGGTATGCAGACCATGGCAGAGCAGCTGGGCGGTAAAGTTCAGGGTTCTGACGTGCGTGAGTTTGGTTACGCTCAGGTTAAGGTTGAAGCAGATAACGCTCTGACCAAAGACGTGAAAGATCACGTTGATACCGACGGCAAAGCTCTGCTGGACGTTTGGATGAGCCACGGTGACAAAGTGGTTGCCATGCCGGAAGGTTTCGAGTTGATGGCTTCTACGCCAAGCTGCGCTATCGCTGGTATGTTCCACGCTGAGAAGAACTTCTTCGGCGTACAGTTCCACCCTGAAGTAACGCACACCCTGCAGGGTGGTCGTCTGCTGGAACACTTCCTGATGGAAATCTGTGGTTGTGAAGCTCTGTGGACTGCAGCCAACATCATCGAAGATCAGATCGAACGTGTTCGTGCACAGGTTGGTGATCAGAAAGTTCTGCTGGGTCTGTCCGGCGGCGTGGACTCTTCTGTTGTTGCTGCGCTGCTGCACAAAGCGATTGGCGATCAGCTGACTTGCGTATTCGTAGACAACGGTCTGCTGCGTAAGAACGAAGGCGATATGGTCATGGACATGTTCGCTAAGAACATGGGCGTTAAAGTGATCCGTGCCGATGCTGAAGAGCTTTTCCTCGGCAAACTGGCAGGCGTATCTGATCCGGAAGCCAAGCGTAAAGTGATCGGTAACACCTTCATCGAAGTATTCGACGAAGAAGCTGCCAAGCTGAAAGATGTTAACTTCCTGGCACAGGGCACCATCTACCCGGACGTGATCGAGTCTGCAGCCGCTAAAACCGGTAAAGCACACGTGATCAAGTCGCACCACAACGTGGGCGGCCTGCCGGAAGATATGAAGATGGAACTGGTTGAGCCACTGCGCGAACTGTTCAAAGACGAAGTGCGCAAGATCGGTCTGGAACTGGGTCTGCCATACGATATGGTTTACCGTCACCCGTTCCCTGGACCGGGTCTGGGCGTGCGTATTCTGGGCGAAGTTAAGAAAGAATACGCGGATATCCTGCGTGAAGCGGATGCCATCTTCATCGAAGAGCTGCACAACTTCGACTGGTATCACAAAACCAGCCAGGCGTTTGTTGTCTTCCTGCCGGTTAAATCCGTAGGTGTAGTAGGTGATGGTCGTCGTTACGAGTGGGTTGTGTCTCTGCGCGCTGTAGAAACCATCGACTTTATGACCGCTCGCTGGGCGCACCTGCCATACGAGCTGCTGGAGAAGGTTTCCAACCGTATCATCAACGAGATCAGCGGTATCTCCCGCGTGGCTTACGATGTATCCAGCAAGCCACCAGCTACCATTGAGTGGGAATAAGATCCGATAAATAACGGGTTAGGTCTATTTGGATCTGACCTGCTAGGATCGGATTGATAAAACCTGCCGTTTGCTTCAGCATCGGCAGGTTTTTTTATGTCTGTTTTTCTGATTGGAATCCTCAAATGTCGACAAGGATTGTTCCTGCCGTGAACCGCCATACCTTCCTTCTGCTCCACCGCTGGCTGGGGCTTTTGCTGATTCTGCCGGTGCTGCTGTTAACGCTTACCGGTGGTGTGCTGGTTTACAAGCAGGAGCTGGATCAGTGGTTGAATGCGGACATCATGCTGATCGAGCAGCATGACCTTTATGCAGAGCCTCTGTCGGTTTCTCAGTTGGAGGCACGGGTGCAGCAGGTTTATCCACAATCCCGAATCAGTTGGTTTGATCTGGAGTTTTACACACTGCCCGGTTATCAACAGGGGCGGGAAAGCGGTGTGCAGCCTGCGGCGGTGTTCTGGATTGCCGGAACACGTGACGGTTTTGGTAATTACCATGCGCCGGTTCACAGTCAGATCTTTGTTAATCCCTATACCGGTGAGGTGCTGGGTGGTCGCAAGTGGGGAGAATATCATCCCACCGGAAGCGAGCCTTTAACCCGAAACCTGCTGCCGATTATCTATAAGCTGCACTACTCGATACTGGCGGGTAAAGAAGGGCGATTGGTGCTGGGTTGGCTGACCTTGCTCTGGTTGTTGTTAGTACCAGTGGGTGTTTATCTGAGCTGGCCGCATCATACGAAAAAAACGCGGGTTTCTTTCCGGCATGATCTGCTGCATTGGCTTAGCTTTTGGCGTTACCGCTCAGGCAAAAGCCGGTTCCAGAAAGACTTCTTCAACCACCGTTGGCTGGGATTAGTGTTTACACCGCTGATGGTTATTTTCCTTTTATCCGGCCTTAGCTTTAATCTGAAGCCCGTCTATTACGGGGTGTTTGACCCTTTTGAACAGCGACAGCTGGCCCATAAAATCATTAAGACATCGCCCATGGGGCAGGCGCAGCCGATGAGTCTGGAGCAGGCGGTAGCAACCGGACAGCAACTGACGGAAGCCTGGGCGAAAGAGGCAGGGTTTGAGTTGCTGCAGTCGATCGGTTTATCTCATTCTGCTTTCAAAGGCACTTACCTGTATCGCAGTTATTCCTCGTTGGATTATTCACAGGACAGTGCCAAAACCAGTGTCTGGTTTGATGCGCAAAGTGGAGCTTTGCTGGCGCGCTATCAGGCAACGGGCGAAAGCGCAGTGGATACGATGACGGTGGGTTTTGAGGCTGTGCATAAGTCAGAGTTGGGCTGGTGGAGCAAGCTGCTGAGTCTCTTGCTGGTTGTGGCCTCTATTTGGCTGACGGTATCCGGTCTTAGGATCTGGTGGTTTAAGTATCGGGCTCGTCGTAGAAGTGCTGCGAAAAAGAAACAGGCTGCGAAGTCGGTGAAAAACTGAGCGGATACCGCCCATTGTGATTACTGCATTAGTGACCAAAAAAGGCGTGCCGAAGCACGCCTTTTGTTTTTCAGTAGCACTTACCAAGCGCTATCAGGATTCCGTATTACCGGAATCTGTCTTAGTTGGTGCAGTTTTGTTAGTTGCTGCAGTTTTGCTGGCTGCAGCTGTTTTTCTCGGGGTCGCTTTTCTTGCCGCAGGCTTTCTCGCGGCAGTCTTGCTTGCAGCAGCTTTTTGGGCTGCAGGTTTTGCAGTCGGAGCTTCTTTTGCAGTAACAGGCGCTGGCTTTTTGCTCTGATAAGCCGGTGGCTCATCCGCTAAAAAGTCAGTTACCGCTTCCAGAAATTCACCCAGCAGCGCGTGGCTGACGACAAAAATATGGCCGATATTTTTCTCGATGGTACGGTTCAGACCGCCACGAACCATCTGTTGGTTATCGGCTTTGCGACCCCAGCGTTCGCTGGTTTTACAGGAGCCAACCGGTGCAATGGGATCGCGCTGACCGCAGTAATCGAACAGGGCGATATCAGCGCTGTTCAGTACATCCATATTTACCGGTTTGCCATCCAGCTCCGGCAGATCGGACGGCAGGCAGTACTCGCCTTTCCAGATCTGGTTATCCATAAAGATTTTCTGAATCCACTCACGGTGGGCACGTGCCGGGAAGCGGGTGCCGCTGTGCAGCCAGTTCAGAAAAGGTGCGGCATCTTCGATTGCACCGGGGAAGTTAGCCCGGCCATAGAAACCTTCCAGAACGGTCTGTTCCACACCGGGCTGGATAGTGTGCATACCGGCTTCAATGGCGTAAGGTGATACGTTGCAGTTGCCGTAGAAGAGGCTCATTACGTCGGCATCGTAATCTTTACGGATCACATCCCGCATCGGCTTGTGGCCGCTGGTGTCGTCATCAAACAGAATCGGCGTGGTCATCAGTACCACCTGACGCACCTTCACATCTTTACCAGTGATCTGGGCTTCTTCGATACGGCGTGCCAGATACGGCATAAAGAGAGTGCCGCCCATACAGTAGGCCATCACCTCGATATTCTGCTCCGGATGACGTTCCAGAATCAGATCCAGATAGGTGTCGTGCACGGTTTTGCCGTAGAAATCCAGACCCAGCTGGCACTGATCCGGCCCCGGATTACCGTAATCCACCAGATACAGATCGTAGCCCAGCTGTAGCATGCCTTCGATCACCGACTTGCCGGGAGCCAGATCAAACAGCTCACAGCGGTTGATCATAGGGCTGGCCATATACAGGGTTTTGCCGTTGGCCTTCACACCTTCCGGTCTTGGGTAGTGGCGTAGCTTAACGGTGTACAGCTCAGAACCCGGAACCGTTTCCCATGGGGTTGCACCGAGTTTGGCGTGGGGGGAATTCAGGGCGAAATTTCTCAGATCAAAGGCATCATGTTTCAGCAGCGCTAACAGACGTTCCTCGCAGGCTTTCAGATAATCCTCATCGCTGTCCCGCCATTGGCCTTCCGCGTTTTTCTTTCGGTAAGGCTGATCTTCATCGGCGCTGAAGGTCTGTCCGGTAATCACCTGAAACAGAGAGCGCAGCAGGTCTTTCATAGCGGTCAGATGAGTCTGGCCACGACTATGATATTGCCATTCCAGCAAGCGGAAATTGTTCAGTTGGGTCGCCAGCCAGGTCTGCCCCTGCAGGGTTTCGCAGGCCCATTGGCAGGTTTCCGGATTGAAGCGGGCATTCTCTGTGTCGGTATCCGTTGCAAAGTGCGCCACCAGAGCTTTCAACTGCTGAGCATAAGCCGCATCAAGTTGCTGATCGGCACGGGTAATCAGATCCGGCGACTCACCTTTGGCGACTGCATCTTCAGTCGCCTGAATCAGAGGCTGCGCCCAGCCGGTAAAGAGTGACGGCAAAAGACCATAAGGACGGAAGATCTGGCTCTGCAGATGGGAGATTTGCAGCATCTGTTTCAGCATCAGGCCGTTCATCTCGCTCATCCAGTGTTTGGTGCCTCTCAGATGAGAAGGGTTGTCTGCGCTGCTGGTCATCAGCAGGGTTTCCAGCGCATCTGCGGTCAGCGGCAGAGGGCTGTTTACCGCTCTTCCCGGAAAGAGTTCGCTGAACGCAGGTGCATCCGTCGGAAGCCCGTTATCCGTTAAAAACTTGTTAAAGGTGGCAAACATAAAATCCTTCTCCTGAGATAAAGCCTGGGTTGCTTCGCTTAGCCTTTAAAGGTTTCGGCTGCGGCTGTCAGTTTATCCTGATGGTGTTTATGGGGAACCTTGTCGGCCAGTAGTTGCTGGTGTACCTGTTGAAGGTGCGCTTTTTTCGCTGAGTTATCGCCGGAAAGTGCGTTGATCTGATCGTTAATCGCCCAGACGCGAATCTTTTTGATCAGAACAATATGAAAGGCGATACCGCTGATTGAAACGATAAAGATAATCACCAGTTGTAACCACAGGGGCATGCTTGGGTCTCCGATAAGGCTGTATCCGCCGTTGGCGGGATACGCTGGGGGTTGATACAAAATAGATAGGATAGTCGAATCTTCTGACGCTGATATGACTTTGACGGAGAGTGTTGAGTTCCGTCAGCTTTCATCGTTGGCAGGTGGGCAGATCCGTCTGTCGATGTTTCTATTCTAGTCGTTTGGGGTTTTATTCCAATCCCCGCATATAGCAAAAGCGAGAGTCTGGGAGTGGTGGTTTTGTGCTTCTTGTTGAAAACGATTCTCAATAACTTGCTTCGAACGTCGGTAAAACCCCAATCAAAAACCGGTTAATCGCCGTTATCTTGCAAAACAGAGTGAAAAACTCGGGTATAAGGGTTTTGTTCAAAGTTAAATGGGACTAAAATAGTCCACTATGACGATGAAGGTAAAACCATGCTGAAACTGAGCAAAATGACCGACTATGCGGCGGTGCTGATGGCACACATTGCCCGCACGCCGGATCAGCTGTTTACCGCCACCGATATTGCGGAACAGGTACAGATTCCCAAACCTACGGTGAGCAAAGCACTGAAGATGCTGCAGAAAAGCGGCCTGTTGGTGTCTCATCGTGGCGCGCAGGGCGGTTACGGTTTGTCCCGTCCGCCAAAACAGATCACCGCCAGTGACATTATTGTTGCCATTGAAGGCCCCTTCGCAATGACCGATTGCAGTCAGGAAGACGCGCTGTGCGATCTGCAGGATACCTGTGGTGTGGCGGATAACTGGCAGCGGGTCAGTTTAGCCATGCATCAGCTGCTGCAGAGCATCACTCTGGTTCAGCTGGCTCAGAAAGAGCCCCTGCAGCTGCAGTGGATGTCCGGTAATGACATTCACACCTCCGGCTCAGCAAAACCAAACGCAGAACAAAGCGATAAAGATAACGTCAGCGCCGAGATTCCTCTCGTGGCGCTGGCAACAGAATAAGATCCTCCGGCCAACGCCGCAGGGTCAGAAGAATCGAATTAGCTTCCGACAGAACCTTTAACCGGGTGAGGAGAGACCAATGGCAAGTCAAGAGATGGAGCAGCTTGTACGTCGTGAGTACAAGCAAGGCTTTGTAACCGATATCGAGTCTGATACCGCGCCTCCCGGCCTGAATGAAGATGTGATCCGTTTTATTTCCGCTAAGAAAGAAGAGCCACAGTGGATGCTGGACTGGCGTCTGGCCGCTTTCGAACAGTGGAAAGAGATGGCAGAACCTGAATGGGCCCATGTGAACTTCCCACAGGTCGATTTTCAGGCCGTTTCTTACTACTCCGCACCTAAGTCTTCGGAAGACCGTCCGAAGAGTCTGGACGAAGTTGATCCTAAACTGCTGGAAACCTACGAGAAGCTGGGTATTCCTCTGCACGAGCGTGCAGCTCTGGCGGGCGTGGCGATGGATATGGTGTTTGACTCCGTATCGGTTACCACCACCTTTAAAGAGCAGCTGGGTGAAGCCGGCGTTATCTTCTGCTCTATCTCAGAAGCGATCCGAGAATACCCTGATCTGATCAAGCAGTACCTGGGTTCTGTGGTTCCGGTAACCGATAACTTCTACGCGGCGCTGAACTCTGCTGTGTTCTCTGACGGTTCCTTTGTGTTTGTTCCTAAAGGCGTTACCTGCCCGATGGAGCTGTCCACTTACTTCCGTATCAACGCCCAGAATACAGGTCAGTTCGAACGTACCCTGATCATCTGTGAAGACGATGCTCAGGTGTCTTATCTGGAAGGTTGTACTGCGCCGATGCGTGATGAAAACCAGCTGCACGCCGCTGTGGTTGAGCTGGTTGCTCTGGAAAACGCCAACATCAAATACTCTACCGTGCAGAACTGGTATCCGGGTGATGAGAACGGTAAAGGCGGTATCTACAACTTCGTAACCAAGCGTGGCGAGTGTCGTGGTGATAACTCCAAAATCAGCTGGACTCAGGTGGAAACTGGTTCTGCGGTGACCTGGAAATACCCAAGCTGCGTGCTGAAGGGTAAAAATTCCGTCGGCGAGTTCTACTCCGTTGCTGTAACCAACAATATGCAGCAGGCGGACACCGGTACCAAGATGATCCACATCGGTGAAGGCTCCCGTTCCACCATTATCTCCAAAGGTATTTCCGCCGGTCGTTCCGACCAGTCTTACCGTGGTCTGGTGAAGGTGCTGCCGGGTGCCAAGGGCGCGCGTAACTTCACCCAGTGTGACTCCCTGCTGATCGGCGATCAGTGTGGCGCGCACACCTTCCCGTATCAGGAAATCGCCAACAGCACGGCGCAGGTGGAGCACGAAGCGACTACCTCTAAGATCGGTGAAGATCAGTTGTTCTACTGCCGTCAGCGCGGTATCTCCGAAGAAGATGCGGTGAACATGATCGTAAACGGTTTCTGTAAAGACGTATTTAAAGAGCTGCCGATGGAGTTTGCGGTTGAGGCGGAAGCCCTGCTGAACGTAAGCCTTGAAGGCGCGGTTGGTTAAATTGGATTAACAGCGGGCTTGAGACCGGAGTTTAGAACGGTCTGCCGGTATCTGCTTCCGGCTCCCGAAACATCCCTGTTTCGAGGAACCGGACTTCGCCATCCATGGCTTCGTTGAGCAGATACACAGCAGCCCGATCCGATCAGTCGCCGGTAACGCCGATACAGCTCGACAGACAAAGAATTCAGATTTGATGGTGCAGCCGAAGCAGGCCGCCATCCACAGAAAAGGTTAAAACCACATGTTAGAAGTTAAAGACCTGCGCGTTAGTGTTGAAGACAAAGAGATTCTGAAAGGCCTGACCCTGACCATCAATCCGGGTGAAGTTCACGCCATCATGGGCCCGAATGGTGCCGGTAAGTCCACCCTGTCTGCGGTTATCGCAGGTCGTGACGGTTATGAAGTCACCGGCGGCAGCATCACTTTTGAAGGTGAAGATCTGCTGGAGATGGAAATTGAAGAACGTGCCCGCGCAGGCATGCTGCTGGGTTTCCAGTATCCGGTTGAAATTCCGGGTGTGAAAAACGTTTACCTGCTGAAAGCAGCCCTGAACGCTAAGCGTGAGCACCTGGGTCTGCCTGAAATTGAAGCACCTGAGTTCATGAAGCTGGTACGCGAAAAGCTGCAGTTTATGAAAATGGACAACAGCTTCCTGCACCGTTCTGTGAACGAAGGTTTCTCCGGTGGTGAGAAAAAGCGTAACGAGATCCTGCAGATGCTGATTCTGGAGCCGAAGCTGGCGCTGCTGGACGAGATTGATTCCGGCCTGGATATCGACGCACTGAAAATCGTATCTGAAGGTGTTAACAGCCTGCGTGATGCCGGTCGTTCCATCGTGATGGTGACTCACTACCAGCGTCTGCTGGACTACATCGTACCGGATCATATCCATGTACTGTCCGACGGTAAAATCATCAAGTCCGGCGACAAGTCTCTGGCGCTGGAACTGGAAAAACGTGGTTACGACTGGGTGATCGAGGAGGCTGCTCAATGAGTCTTGCCGAATTTACCGATCAGTGGCTGAGCGCGGTAACCCCGCAGATCAGCGAAGGTCCGGGTTGGTTAACCGACCTGCGTCAGGGTGCGGTTGAACAGTTTGCGGTGCTGGGCCTGCCTCACGCCCGTCTGGAAAACTGGAAATACACCGACGTTAAAGCACTGGCTAAGCGCAGCTTCACGCTGCCGAAAGCGGCAGATGCTGAAGCGCTGGCGAACGAGAAGAGTCTGGGTCTGAATGCGATCCGTCTGGTGTTTGTTGACGGTGTATTCTCTGAAAGCGCTTCCACGCTGGGTAACCTGCCTGCGGGTGTTCAGGTTCTGCCGCTGGCGAAAAATGCCAATGCGGCCAAGCCGGTTCTGGGTCAGGTAGCAGCCGCGAACTTCAGTGGTTTTACCGCGCTGAACCTGGCTGCGTTTCAGGATGGTGTACTGATTGATCTGGCCGCTAATGCGGTGCTGGAACAGCCGGTATACCTGCAGTTTGTTGCAACCGAACAGGAAAATCCTGTACTGGTTCAGCCACGTATTCTGATCAAAGCGGGTACGCACGCGCAGGCAACCATCGTTGAACATTATGCCGGTAGCGAAGAATCCGCCAACCTGACCAACGTGGTGACCGAAGTGGATCTGGCTGATGGCGCTAATATCACTCACTACAAGCTGCAGCAGGAAAGCACTAAGCAATATCACATTGCCAGCCTGCATGTGGAACAGAAGCGTGACAGCCGCTTTACCTCACACAATGTGTGTCTGGGTGGCAAGCTGGCCCGTCAGGATATTCAGGTGGAACTGAGCGGCGAAGGTGCCGAAGTAAACCTGAACGGTCTGTATCTGGGTAATGGTCGTCAGCATCTGGATAACCACACCCTGGTTAACCACAATGCGCCGCACACCAATAGCAACGAAGATTACAAAGGCATTCTGAACGACCGCTCCCGTGGCGTGTTCAATGGCCGCGCCGTTGTGCATAAAGATGCGCAGAAAATCGAAGCGCATCAGTCCAACGCCAACCTGCTGCTGTCGGACAAAGCGGAGATCGACACCAAACCTGAGCTGGAAATCTACGCCGATGACGTGAAGTGCTCCCATGGTAGCACCACAGGTCAGCTGGATGAGAACGCCCTGTTTGCCCTGCGTTCCCGTGGTATCGGTGAAGAGATGGCCCGAGGTCTCTTGACACTGGCTTTTGCCAACGAAGTGATCGATCGCATCGAAATTTCAGCGGTTCATGACCGTATCGAAGAAGCGGTAGCGGGTCGTCTGCCTGAGAAGTTCAACCTGAAAGGCCTCGTGTAAACGAGGCTGGCGCGATTGAAGGAATGTCTGAGATGAATGCTCCTGTAAAAGCTCATGTAACCGGATCTGACATGAACGAAGCCGATCTGGCGGCTTACATGCTGGAACTGCGGAAAGAGTTTCCGATTCTTGAGCGCAAGGTTCACGGCAAGCCGCTGGTTTATTTCGATAATGGCGCGACGGTTCAGAAGCCGGAAGCTGTGATCGAAAGCATGAATGCTTACTACCGGGAGCTGAACTCCAACATTCACCGTGGTGTGCATTACCTGTCCGGTGAAGCTACGGATGCTTACGAGCAGGCCCGTGAGAAGGTGCGTCAGTTTATTAATGCGCGCTCTTCCAAAGAGGTGATCTTTGTTCGCGGCACCACCGAAGGCATCAATCTGGTGGCCAATACCTTTGGCCGTCAGCTGGAAGCCGGTGATGAAGTGATCGTCTCCATGATGGAGCACCACGCCAACATAGTGCCGTGGCAGATTCTGCGGGATCAGCTGGGTATCGTGCTGAAAGTGATTCCGGTAGATGAAGACGGTGAGCTGGATATGGCGGCGCTGAACGCCATGATCAGCGCCAAAACCAAGCTGATTTCGGTAACTCACGTTTCCAATGCGCTGGGCACCATCAACCCGGTCAAGCAGATCATTCAGCTGGCGCACCTGCATGAGATTCCGGTACTGCTGGACGGTGCTCAGGCTGTGCCGCATCTGAAGGTGGATGTGCAGGAGCTGGATTGCGATTTCTACGCTTTCTCAGCCCATAAAATGTATGGCCCGACCGGTATCGGTGTGCTGTACGGCAAAGAAGCGCTGCTGGAGGCAATGCCGGTCTGGCAGGGCGGTGGCGATATGATCGACCACGTCAGCTTCGAGAAAACCACCTACGCGGGTCTGCCGCACAAGTTTGAAGCGGGTACCCCTGCTATTGCTGAAGGTATCGGTCTGGGTGCTGCCTGTGACTGGCTGATGAAGGCGGATCTGGACAAGGTCGCCGCCTGGGAAGAGGTTCTGCTGAAGTATGCCACCGAGCAGATGCAGCAGATTCCGGGTATGCGTATTCTGGGCAATGCAGAACACAAAGCTGGTGTAATTTCCTTTGTGATCGATGGCGTGCACGCGCAGGATATCGGCGTACTGATCGATCAGCTGGGTGTTGCGATCCGTACCGGTCACCACTGTGCTATGCCGGTTCTGCATCACTTTGGTGTTGATGCTACGGCCCGTGCTTCCTTTGCGCTGTACAACACCAAAGAAGAAGTGGATGTCTTTATTGCGGCGCTGAACCGTGCCTGCGATATGCTGCGCTAAGGCGGACTGTAAGCATTATGAAGAAGAACGACAAGATCATTCTGAGCCGGGATGTGGATGCAATCTCCATCCCCTTTGGTAAAACCGTTACCCTGCCGGAAGGTGGTGAGGTTACGGTAATGCAGGCCAAAGGCGGCAGCGTTAGTGTTGGTTTCGAAAGCCGTCTCTACCTGATCGAGAGCTACAATCTGGATGCCATCGGCGGTGAGGCTAAATCCCGTCCGACGCTGCACGAAGATGCCAGCGCTCAGGAACTGGAAGACTTTGTCTGGGAACAGCTGCGTACCTGTTACGATCCGGAAATTCCGGTCAATATCGTGGATCTGGGTCTGGTCTATGGCTGTCGTATCGATAAGCTGCTGACCGGTGAAACCGTGGTTATCATCAAGATGACCCTGACGGCACCGGGTTGTGGCATGGGCGATGTGATCGCCGAGGATGCCCGCCGTAAGATTCTGGGTGCGCCTCAGGTATCCAAGGTTCTGACGGAGATCGTCTTTAACCCGCCCTGGAACCGCGACATGATGAGCGAAGAAGCCAAGCTCGAAACCGGTATGTTCTGATTTAGATTTGAAGGAAAGCAATAGCATGGGTTGGATTAAGGTTGATGCCGCTGCGGCCATCGCAGAGGGCGAATTTCAGTTAGTCACTACCGAAGACGATATCGAGCTGCTGGTGGCCAATGTTGATGGCGAATTCCGAGCAGTAGAAAACGTCTGCAGTCACGATGGCGGCTCAATGGAAGATGGTTGCATTGAAGATGGCGAGATCGTTTGCCCTCGTCATGGTGCACGTTTCTGCCTGCGTACAGGTGAAGTGACCGCTCCACCGGCGTATGAGGATATCGATGTTTATCCGGTACGTATCGTTGATGGAGTGGTAGAGGTTTCTGACGAGCCGGAAGATTAAGCCAGGCAATCAGCTTTAATCCTGATTTAACGCGCAGCCAGGATGCGTTAGTTGAGTTGGAAAGCCGTTAGCTGAATTGCAAAAAAGCCCCGATAACCTGAAGTGATATCAGCAGGTTATCGGGGCTTTTGCTTTTTTCAGACCAGAGTTTCAGAGCAGAGTCTTGCCGGTTAGTGACCCATCTGATCGACCACTGTGTCTGCCCAGGTGACTGCGTTCATAAAGCAGACATTGGCCTCCGGGCGGTACCAGCTGGATTTTTCCATTGCGTCCCAGTCGCCCTGTTCGTAGGCGATGACCAGTTGCAGTATCTCGCCGGGTACTCCCTTGCCTAGCAGGCCGTCGGCAATGGCGGGTTCCAGCTTCAGCAGTTTCGCCATCTCATTCGCTTCCATACCCAAGGCTAAATGCAGGTTGGATAGTACGCCAACGGTAAAGCAGGACTGAATCTGATCCAGCTCGTAAAAGCGGGCCAACTCCTCACAGGCTTTGGCACGCACCAGAATCGAAGGCAGTTGTGAGCTGGTACGGTACGGGCTCTTGCTCCAGAGCAGCAGGCTGACCATGGAGCGCAATCGCTCCTGTCCCAGCAAAACAACCGCCTGATGAATGCTGTTGATCTCTTTTTTGAACATATAGCCTGCGGAATTGATATGGCGCAGCAGGCGATAGGTCATACCGGGATCTTTAACGATGGTATCGACCAGCTCTTCAACGTTCATATCCTCTTTATAGAGTTGCTGAAGCAGATCCAGCAGTACCTTCTGATTGCTGTTGGTCTGGTGGCCTTTGAAAACCCGTGGCCGTGACAGGAAAAAGCCCTGAAAATAATCGAAGCCCATCGCTTCAAGATCACGATACTCCTGCCAGCTTTCGATCTTCTCTGCCACCAGTTTTACCGGATAGGCTTTCAGCTGTTGTACGGTTTTTTCCAGTTCTTCCTGGCTGTAATCATGGGTATCCAGCTTGATCCACTGGGCACACTGGATCAGAGCCTGATTGCCTTCGGTCAGTACAAAATCATCAAGGGCGATGGTGTAGCCCTTTCGACGCAGACGTTGCAGCGCTTCAATAACCTGTTTAGTGGGCTGAACCTGTTCCAGTACCTCAAGAACCACCTTGCTGGTGACGGTCGGAAAAAGTTCATCCTGCTCCAGCCAGAACTGAGGCACATTAAGTGAAACGGGAAGGCCGGAACCCAGCTGACCAACACCCAGATCCAGCAGGGCGGTGGAGTAAACCCGGGCACTTGCCTGCAGGTGATCCTGTACATCGGCCGTGGTCGCACTTTGATTTCGTCGATAAAGCAGCTCGTAGCCGACAAGATTCAGATCGCGGTCAGCAATTGCCTGTCTGGCAAGAAAGAAAGCGTCCTCGGCTAAATTCAATTCGGGCACTGATGGCTCCTGTGTAGCATTAACGGACGACCGCAGAACAAGCTTGCGGCTGTGTCATGTCAGTGGCTTTTGATATCGTCATCCTTTGCTCGTCCTGAAATATCAGAGAACACGGATTCAGATGGTGCCGATTAAAGTAACTCATTCAGGCTTTCTGCATCTCTTGCTCCGTCTCCAGCGCCCAGCGTTGTGCCTGTTGCATCAATAGCGGCGTGCGCTCCAGAGAGAACATGCGATGCTGTTCCAGAAAGCTCCAGTTGGCTTTTTCCCATTGGCGGACAAAGTTCAGTACGTCGGCCAGCGGGCCTTCATCTTCCAGCAATGCCTTCTGCATCTCTTCAGAGATTGAAAGACTACGGATCAGTTTTTCCAGAGGCTGATCGAGGGCGACATCCAACAGAGAAAGAAAGCCTAGTGTAAAGTAGCGATCAGCGGGAGCCAGCCCCTGTTCTTTTGCCAGTAACTCACAGGCTTTTGCCCGGGTCAGAATCTGCGGCAGAACGGTATAGGCTTTGTGATCGTCCTTTGCCCACACCAGAATCGCCACCAGCGTTCTTAGTGTCTCGGTGCCAATATAGATCACTGCCTGATGCAGGCTGTCGATCTTGTTAGGTAAACGATAGGCAGCGGAGTTCACAAACTTCAACAGGCGATAGAAGAGGGTGGGTTCCTGCTCGATCACCTTTTCGATCTTGTCGATGCTGCTTTTATCATCAAACAGCAGGGTCATCAGTTTCACCAGCAGAATGCGATTGGCACTGTTTTTCGGAGTGTCCAGCAGTTCCGGCTTGCCGATAAAGCCACCCTGATAAAAGTCGAAGCCGATGGCGCGAATTTTTTCAAAGGCCTGCCAGCTTTCAATACGGCTGGCCATTAGGGTCAGGGGATACTTCTTCAGTTCGGCATGTAATTTTTTCAGATCCCCGAGAATAAATTTCTGACAATTCACACTGACAATGTCGACGCCTGTGAGCAGAGGTTTACGGGGATCATCCGGGGTATAACCGGCAATCGCGATCAGAAAGCCCTTGGCCCGAATCTGTTGCAGGGCGCTCAGGGTAATGGGATCAGGCTCGATATCATCCCCCAGCTGCAGCACCAGACGATCTTTGATTTTTGCCACAGGTAGCATGCTGGCATTGGCCAGCCAGGGCTGGGTGATCGTCAGCAGTACCTTGCCATTCTCTCCGGCCTGATCAAGGCCGTAATCCAGTAAGGCAAAACTGGCAACTTTTGCACTGATCTCCAGCGGGTTGGTAGTGTGCTGGGTATCATGGTACGCCAGCTCAAAGCCGCGACGAATCAGATCGTTATCGCAGAAAGTCAGGCGTGTGATGCAAAACTGGTTGAGAGAGTCCATCAGAGCACTCCGTGGCTGTAGATTTGATTATCCCTGATCATATCCCAACGGAAATAACGCAGCTATTGAAAAGATTTAATTTAAATAAATCTTTTGTTATTCCTGATTCAGGGCTGAGTAATCGATTGCTGAAACTGTTTAATCTGGCGCAGTTGTTCGGTCAGATGCTGATGCAGTTGTTTCAGCTGGCTGTCTACCTTTTCAGGATAGTCATAGCTTTCGCAGCGTGCGACCAGACTGATGAGCTGACGTTCCTGCTCGGCCCGTTCTTTCAGCATCAGTTCCTGACCATCAAACACCAGACTTTTCAGTTTGCTCCAGAGGTGATGGAAGTCTTCACGCTCGGTATCTGCCGCGCGGGGGCGCAGGGACAGTTCTTCTTTTACGCGCTCTTCCAGTGCATTCAGCAATTCTGTGCGCTGATTCATGGCGTCGTTGAACTCCTGAGCAATCTCAGCGTTATGCAGGCGCTGAAGATTGTCCTGATAATCATCCAGTGATTCATGCAGGGCTTCCAACAGATCGGAAACCGCTGTTTGAGCTTCATCAAGCAACATAAATAAGCCTCAGGCCATAAAGAGTTACCCGCATTATGACGCTAAAGCTGTCGGGTGGCTATGCCATGGCTACGACGGAAGGCGATGTTGACATCATCCTTTCAGGCCTTGTTTCGCATCTGGTACGTAACTTGCTGAATCCTCTGAAAGTGCTGATCCGTGTTGTCCCGGTTTCGTATTAGAGCTGTCATTCAATTGTCACTGCCGGGACCTAGTATCGGCTCCTTCTTTAAAGGGGCTGGCTAGCCGATCAACCTTGTCGAACAATAACGAGAATCACCGGGAGGTGTTCAGATGACATCTGTGGATTACTCAAATCACACTTTTAGTGATCGAAGCGAAGACTCATCCATTAGCCGGGACCATCAGCGTTACCTGCTGTTTATCTGGATGTTGCCTGTCTTCTTTATCGCTCCTTTGGCGCTGTTTTCCCTGCAGGAATGGTGGGGTATCGTGGGCTCCGGCGCATCGGGACTGCCTGAAGGACAGTTAGCGTTTGCTGGCTGGCAGGCCGGTTTTGATCTGGCCGTTGCCTGGACCGCTTTTGTGCAGGGGATCTGTTGGCTGGCTTATGCCGGTTGTGCCTTTGCGGCGTTTTACCTGCAACGACATCAGATGATGTTATTAGGCTATCTTGTGTTAGTGGCCAGCATTTTTCTGCAATGGCAGCTGCCGCCGGTTCTGGTGGGGTTGCAATAGAGCTTTTTGGTTTCGACTAAGGTTTAACGCTAACTTTATTAGGGTGTTACATAAGTTGTTACGAAAAGCGCTGAAAGCTGAGATAGAATGTAACTTATAGAGTGAATCCGCTTTTCTCTCGATCCGTAAGAGGTTATTTTCAAAAGCCGGTTTCTCCGAAACCGGCTTTTTTGTTAATGCAGGCTTGCCATAAAAGCTAATAAAAATAACGCGCTATCTGCATGGGGTGTCTATGAAGACCTATCTCCGTACCCGATCCTTCTCCGGTTCAGCCCGGCTCCGGACTGGTTGGATCTCTTATCTGTTATTGCCACTTATTTTACTGTCAGCGCTCCTGATTCAGGGCTGCGAATCTCCTCAGCCGCCACTGAAAGTCGGCACCAATATCTGGCCGGGTTATGAAAGCCTCTATCTGGCCCGCCATAAAGGCTTTCTTGATGAGTCTCAGGTTTCTCTGGTGGAAAAGGTCAATGCCACTCAGGTGTTGCGCGCGTTTAAATCCAGACAACTGGATGTCGCTGCGCTGACAATGGATGAAGCTCTGACTCTGATGGCCAGCCAAAAAAACCTCCGGGTGATTGCGGTGATGGATTTCTCTCAGGGCGCGGATGTTCTGCTTGCCAAGCCGGAGATTCAGTCCCTTGAGGATCTGGCCGGACGTACCCTTGTAGTGGAGAAGACTGCGGTAGGAGCCATTATGCTGCAGGGGGCGTTGGAGAGAGCTGGCCTTGAAGGCTATGAAGTTGCTGTCCATAACGCCGGTGTGAATCAGCATATCGCCATGTGGGAGCAGGAAGATGTTGCCGCAGTGGTTACCTTCGAGCCGTTTAAATCCCTGTTAGAAGCTAAAGGCGCACATGTGTTGTTTGATAGTAGCGAAACCCCGCGTCGCATTATGGATGTACTGGTGACGACTGCTGAAACGGCTGAGGCACGACCCGACCAGCTGAGTCATCTGCTGAAAGGCCATTTTTCGGCGCTGGATTATATGTCCCGCAACCGTGCTGAATCCGCACGGGTTATGTCTGCCCGTCTGAAAATTGCGCCGGATCAGGTTTGGCAAAGTTTTGAGGGGTTACATATTCCGGGGCTTCAGGAAAACCGTATGCTGTTAGGTAACTCTGAGGAATTTATGGCTCAGATTCGTACTCTTGAGCAGCTGATGCTGAAGGCGGGTCTGATTGCTGAAGATGTTGATATCTCTGCTCAGTTTTTAACGGACCAATTTTTACCAGGGGCTGGTGAATGATCAAATTAAGGAACTGCTGGCGTCTTAATCCGGGGCTGACCCTGATTATCAGTATTCTGATGATCACTCTGGTAATTCTGGATCGTTGGGTAGAGTACGAGTACACCCTGATCCCTCAGGAAAAGGCTCGTCAGGAGCAGCGTTTTCACAATGTGTCTGCCCGTATGTGGCAAACCGTCTCCGATCTGATGCTGAATGATAACCGGACCACGACCGAGAGCTATATCACAGGATATTCCGGTGACTCGGGGTTTGAGATGATCGCGGTTGTGGATGATGGCCGGGTGCTGCTGGCTAATAAGCTGGCATTGAAAGGCTCCACCACTAAAAATATCAGCTGTTATCAGGGGATCTGGGTCAGCAAGGCCGTTTCTGAATTTAGCCCCGTGATCGAAAAACATCCCGATCGGGCGAATAAAATCTGTGCCGTTATGCCGATCACGCTATTGGAACGAAGTACTTCTCTCCGTCCGGAGAGTCTTGCCGTGCTGGTGGTGGAATACAACATGGCTCCGGCAATTGCGACGCTGCAGCAGCATATCTGGAAACCTGATCAGTGGATTCGTCATCTGGGTTTTGCTCTGGCCGTTGCCTTTCTGATCTCCATGATTCTTAAGCGCTCTGTGATCAGGCCTCTCAACCAGATCCGTCAGCGAATGAAGGAGTTTGCTCAAGGCAATGTGCTGGCGCGGGTCGAGATGACTGGCAACTGTGAACTGATGGATGTTGCCCGTAATTTTAACGAGCTGGCGGATCAGGTCAGTGAAGCAGAGCTAGCGGTGCGCCGGAGTGAAGAGCGCTGGGTTAAAGCTCTGGATGGTGCCGGTGATGGCGTTTGGGACTGGGACCTGCGCACCAATAAGGTGTTCTATTCCAATCAATGGAAAGTCATGCTGGGTTACGGCAAAGACGAGATCGGCGATTCGCTGGAGGAATGGTCTGACCGGGTTCACCCGGATGACTTGCCTCAGGCGATGAAGGATATGGAAGACCATCTTGCCGGTCATAAAGAGGTCTACCGTACCGTCTATCGAATGAGCTGTAAGAACGGCGAATACAAGTGGTTCTTTGACCGGGGGATGGTTTTTGAGCGTGATGAAAATGGCAAAGCGCTTCGGGTAACCGGTACTCACACCGATATCAGTGACCAGAAACAGACAGAGGCTGCGCTTCAGGAGAGCCAGCAACAGTTTGAACTGGCGATGCTGGGCTCCAATGATGGCCTCTGGGACTGGCGCATCAGCGACAATCTGGTTTACTTCTCCCCGCGCTGGAAAGGTATGCTGGGCTACGCCGATGACGAACTGGAAAATGACTTTAAAGTCTGGGAACAGCTGGTTCATCCGGATGACCTGCATCTGGCCAAAGAAGAGGTCGCCCGCTGTGTGGTCGGTAAAAAGGATCTCTATGAAGTGGAGTTCCGTCTGCGCCATAAGCAGGGGCACTGGCTCTATGTGTTGTCCCGCGCGATTGTGGTAAAAGATGATGATGGCCATGTTGCCCGTCTGGTGGGAACCCACATGGATCTGACGGAAATCAGGGCGGTGCAGAAGCAGCTGGAAGAGAGTCGTCAGCAGCTGAAGAAGATGGCGTTTTATGATGCGCTTACCGGCTTGCCGAACCGTCGTTTGCTGGAAGATCGTATGGTGCAGCTACTGGAGGACAGCCAGCAAAGTGGCGATGTACTGGCGGTTGCCATGATGGATCTGGATGGCTTTAAACAGGTTAATGATACGTTGGGACATGATGTCGGTGACGAGCTGCTGAAAGCGGTATCCGGACGTCTGAATCTCTGCATGCGGGAAAGCGATACCATCGCCCGTCTGGGAGGCGATGAGTTTGTGCTCCTGTTCACGGAACTCAGCAAGCCTGAGGATGTTGTTTCAGGTCTTGAACGAGTGATTACAGTGATTGGTAAACCTTATATGATTGAGGGTAACGAGTGCCGTGTTACTGCCAGTATCGGGGTTGCTTTCTACCCGAACGATGCCAAAACCGGTGATATTCTGTTGCGTTATGCTGACCTTGCTATGTATCGCTCCAAGCAGGCTGGCCGCAATCAGTTCAGTATTTACGAAGCCTATATGAGCGACTTTGATCAGGAAAATCAGGCCAGCTGATCATATCTGGCCGATGTATAAGGCGTTCGCATTTGAAAAAGAACTATCGGCTTTCGCCGCTGAACCTTATCTGGTTAACCCTGCTATGCCTTGCCGTAGTGGGGTTTTCCTTATGGTTTAACCTGCGCTCACTGGAGCAGGCAACCCTGCAGATGGTGAACATTAAGGGACAAACTGTTTTCCACCTGATTCAGACTACCCGGCTCTGGAACGCCCGCCATGGTGGCGTCTATGTGCCAATCACCGACGAAACCCCGGCAAACCCTCTGTTAGAAGTCGATGAACGGGATATTGTCACGCCTAAAGGCATTGCCCTGACCATGGTGAATCCGGCTTATATGACCCGTCAGATCGGAGAGCTTCTGAAAGGCTCGGATGTCGAAATCCATCTCACCAGCCTTAAGCCTCTGAATGAAAATAATGCTGCCGATACATGGGAGCGAGCCGCTCTTATCGCGTTTGAGAATGAAAGTGCCAAGGTGAAGTATGGGCTGGTGAATGATCACTATCGCTATATGGAGCCCTTGGTCGCAGAAAAGCCTTGTTTGGAGTGTCATCGTAAGCAGGGCTACCGGGAAGGCGATATTCGCGGTGGCCTGAGTTTGAGTTTTCCCCGTGCCGATATCGATGGTCTGGTGTCCGGTATGAAAGAGAATGTGAAAAAGGCGCATGTCGGCCTGTTTTTCTCCCTCTGGATACTGGGGTATCTGGTGAATCTGGTGTTCCTGCGTTTAAAGAGCAATCTCCACAGCGCGGCAGTGAAAGAGCAGCAGCTGAGTAATCTGGCGATGACCGATGATCTGACCGGTATCCTCAATCGCCGCAGTCTGATGCAGGCATACGAGCAGGCGGTCAGTCTGGCAGAGCGTCGGGACTGGCCGTTAGCGGTATTGATGCTGGATATTGATCACTTCAAGAAGATTAACGACAAGCATGGTCACCTGATGGGCGATGAGGTGTTGGTGCGATTTGCCCGCTCTGTTTCGGCGACATTGAGAGACAGTGATGTTATGGGGCGCTACGGCGGCGAAGAGTTTCTGATCTTTATGCAGGATGAGGATTCCCATGGAGCCTTCAGCGCTGCAGAGCGTATCCGAAAAGCGGTGGGAGACATGCGGTTTGAAGGGGCTGCCCCCTTCAGTATTCATGTCAGTATCGGCGTTGCTGAGCGTACTCAGCTGGGTTGCGCCAGTGCTGAGGAGCTGATTAAAGCGGCGGATGAGGCCCTTTATCAGGCGAAAAATAACGGCCGGAATCAGACCTGTCTGGCTGAAGCCTCATAATCCCGACGACGAAGGTTTTTACCTGAGGCGCAGATGCCTGACCCTCTCTGTTAACCCTTTTAGCCGGATACAAAAAAGGTGCTGTTCGCAGTTCAAAACTGCTGACAGCACCTTTTTTACGACATGCACTATTTGTCTGGCAGATTAACTCTTATCCGTTACCAGAGCCTGATAGCCATCTTCACGAACTGCATCCAGCAGGTTCGTTACTTCCTTATCCTTCACGTTGATCATCTTCAGGGCTTCACCGCCCAGATGCAGACTGCTTTCCATCGCTTCAGGATAGGCGTGAGTTGCACCTGCTTCGATCAGTTCGTTACAGGAAGCCAGATCTCGGGCACGGGAGATAATCGGCACATTCGGGTAGTCACTACGAATATGCTGAACTGCGCGCAGCGCCGATGGCGTATGGTCGATGGTCATAACCACCAGAGCAGCATCGTGCATGTGTGCTGCTTCCAGCAGATGATGATCCCCTACGTCACCGTAATAAACCGGCATACCCAGTTCCTGACCTTTGGCAATATGGGTCGGGTTGGTATCAAAGGCGACAAAGGGAACGCCACGCTCCTGCAGTAGGGTAGCAACGGTATAACCGACACGGCCAAAACCACCGATGATCACCCGGCCTTTGCAGTCCTGTGCGGGGATTTCGATCTGAGGGGCTTCTTCAGAGGTATCTTTACTGGCTAGCAAAGCGTTCAGCATATCTGCCGCTTTCAGAGCCAGAGGGGTGACCACCATAGAAACCGAAATCACACCTACCGCCAGAACGAAGGTTTCGTCACTGATCACCTGCAGCGCTTTAGCGGAACCAAAGAGTACAAAGCCGAACTCACCGCCCTGAGAAAGCAGCAGCGCGATACGGATCGCCTGTTGGCGGATATAGCCAAAGGCCATCGCCAGCCCCAGCAGTACGATAAACTTCAGCACCACGATGACGACAACGTGCTGAACAAAAAGCAGAGGTTTGGCCGCCAGAGCGCCGATATCAATCGACATACCTACCGCTACAAAGAACAGGCTCATCAGCATGCCTTTGTAGGGCTCGATCAATGCCTGAACCTGAATGCGGTATTTGGAACCGGATAGCAGCATACCCATGATAAAGGCACCCAGAGCCATAGAGATACCGGCGTAGTGCATAGACCAGGCAGAGAGGAAAACCGCCATCATTACCACCAGCAGGAAGCCCTCTTTGTTGCCGCGCTTAGACAGAGCATCCAGAGTCATCGGCAGGATATAACGGCCAAAGACGCCGATCAGCATCAGCATGCCCGCAACGGTGCCGAATTGTTGCCACATAGGAACATCAGAGGACAAACGGCCGGTCTGAGACAGAATCGGTACGATCGCCAGCAGTGGTACGATTGCCAGATCCTGCATCAGCAGAATCGAGAATGAAGCTGTACCGTGGCGGCTGTTGATCTCACCACTCTCCTGCAGCATCTGCAGCACCATGGCGGTGGAGGAGAGCGCAAAAGTCAGACCGATCAGCAGTGCACTGGTCCAGTGAGGTTCAAAGAACAGGAAGTAAGCACCGATCACCGCACCGGACAGCAGAATCTGCAGCAGGCCCAGACCGAATACTTCCCGCCGCATCGACCAGAGTCGTGCAGGCTTCATCTCAAGACCGATCAGGAACAGCAGCATTACCACGCCCAGCTCGGTAAAGTGACGAACATCTTCCACTTCCGTGGTGACCGTCGGTCCAAAAGAGTGAGGGCCGACAGCAATACCTGCCACCAGAAGTCCAAGTATGGAACCCAGTCCAAAGTGTTTAAAAACAGCAACCGCTATCGAGGTGGCGATTAAAACCATTAAGGCTGAGGTGATAAAACTATCCAGATGCATTCGCTTGTTCCGTTGTTTGCGATGAGCCTATTTCAGGAAAAAACCTGAATGATCCTGCTAAGAACCTGTTCCGGTGATTCGGTTCCAGTTGTTTGGTTCCAGATTACTTCGCAGGCATTGCGCTTTTATTGCGCCTATTGCATGAACTCATACCCGGGCAGGCTCAGTTCAAGAAAGAGTGACAGAGAGTATAGGTGAAAACAGCTGAAGCCTCAGGGACATAAAGAGCTGTCCGGAGGATTTTTGTGGGGGGAAGACTGCTTCAGTACCGCCTGTCATTTCTGTCGGGCATTAACCCGACAAAACGCCGGGTATCTTAGCCTAAGCGAGCGGATTATCCCAGCTGAACCGTTGCTTCAACGCAGTTTCCGCAGCCCTGATACTCAAGGGTATCAAAGCTGATTCGACGTGCCATGGCGATGCCCCGGCCGTGCAGATGGAAAACACGCTCTGGCTGAATCTCAAGGTATGGACGCCAGTCAAAACCGTCACCTTCATCGCAGATGGTCAGTACAATCCGGCTGGCTTCACGACGGAATTTCACCTGAACCAGACGCTCCTGATACTGAGGATCCCGCAGGCGTTTTTCGATCTCCTCATGCCACTGACGGCTCATCAGCAGATGGGTTTTTTCTTCGTAGCTGATATTCAGGTTACCGTGTTCAACGGCATTCACCAGAAGCTCCAGAAGACCGGTGGAGACCTTTTTCGGATCGGGGAA
The DNA here is from genome assembly GCF_002150805.1 of Oceanospirillum sanctuarii. Lineage (GTDB taxonomy): Bacteria > Pseudomonadota > Gammaproteobacteria > Pseudomonadales > Halomonadaceae > Oceanospirillum > Oceanospirillum sanctuarii. Next base: position 1,014,806 of record NZ_MTBA01000004.1, on the reverse strand, counting down.
TAACTGGCTCAGAGCGTTGGTCAGCAGACGGGCTTCGCCCAGAGTACGCAGGGTGAACTCTGCTGAGTTCAGCAGCTGCAGTGCCCTTGAGTTGTCGTTCAGGGTTTCCTGCAGGTTGCAGTAGTCGCGGTATTGGTTCGCAGCTTCGGTAATGATAGGGATCAGCAGTTCCCGCTGCAGGGGTTTTACCAGATAGTAATAAGCACCGGCATCGATGCCCTGTTGGATGCTTTCCTGATCGGAGGCAGCGGTTTCCATTATGACCGGAATACGGTGCAGTTCCGGATCACGCTTCAGACGATGGAGAAACTCCAGTCCGTCCATGCCCGGCAGGTTACGATCGAGCAGAATAGCATCAACCCGCGTGGATTTATGTTGCAGGTGCTCCCACGCGCTCTCGGCGTTGGACATCAGAGTGACCTGAATATCCTCTTTCGCAAGAGTGTGTTCGATGAACCCGGCGATGATCTCTTCATCTTCGATTAACAGAATCTGGTAGGGTCCCATGGTCATATCCTTACTGATGTCCGGCCTCTTTGCCGGGTTAACTCTTTAATAACCTGAGTTCCGGAGACGCCAGAATTTCAGGGGTAAACGACTTCTGATTATAGCTGACTATTATAGTCGGATATTTGCCATCAGGTGTAGTTTGCGATTAAGTCCAATGTTCTGCTTAAAGTAGCAGAAACCGAGGGAAGGTTTTGTTTCTTAATCGTTTCTATCTGTTCTTTTCCTTCTCTGAGTTGTTGCTCTAGCCCGCTGAATTCTGCCTGCAAGGCACACAGATAAAGACTGCCAGCAGCCCCTTTAACCTTATGTGCAAGCCCTTCCGCTTTATCCCGCTCGCCGGCATCCAGCAACTGTTCGATCTCTTTACAGCTTTTGCCATACTGGGATTCAAATTGCTTCATAAAGTGCTGCAGGGATTCTTTGTCGCCCCAGTTAAAGATCGCGGTGGCTTCATCCAGTAATGGCAGTTCGCTGGCTTCGCCTCTGTCATTGGCTTCACCGGCCCGTTCGCTCTCCGTAGCAGGCTCAGAGGTACTCGGACTTTCTGACGCTGGTTTGCTGGCCGGTTGCGGGTTCTGCATCGGCAGATGATCCTGCAGACAGGCCATGATCTGACTGATGGTGAAAGGCTTGGTCAGTACCTGATCAGCTCCGCATTTCAGCGCCTCGTCATGGGCCGATTCGGTAATGCCTGCGGTAAGGGCGATAACAGGCACCTGATCATAGTTCGGTAGTTGGCGGATCTGGCGTGTGGCCTCGTAGCCATCCATGACCGGCATTTGCAGATCCATCAGAATCAGATCCGGTGGCGAAGTCAGCTCACCGGTTTTAGCCAGAGCTTCTGCGCCGTTTTCAGCCAGTATGACCTTACCTCCGGCGCGCAGGATAATGCGTTGTGCGATATCCCGGTTCAGGTCACTGTCATCCACAACCAGCAGGGTTTTGCCTTCAAGAGAGGTCTCTTTAATCGCTTGCGGGTCTGCCGTTTCAACCTGACTGGCCTCTGCCAGTGGCAGGCTCAGGATGAAACTGAAGGTGCTGCCCTGACCTAGCTGGCTGCTGAGGTTGAGTTCGCTGCCCATCAGCTGAATCAGCTTACGACTGATCGCCAGCCCCAGGCCTGTGCCACCAAACTCACGGGTGACGGAACTATCAGCCTGAGCAAAGGCATCGAAGATCACTTCCTGCTGTTCCGGTGAGATACCCGGTCCGGTATCCGAGACGCTGAACTTCAGCGTGGCTTCCAGCTTGCCGAGCATCTGAGGCTGAATATGTACATTCACCCGACCTTCCTGAGTGAACTTGATCGCATTGCTGATCAGGTTGAGCAGAATCTGTTTCAGCCGGTAGGGGTCTCCAAGGAGGAAGAGACGTTCTGTCCCGCCGGTATTCAGATGGAGTTTCAGCCCTTTCTGCTGCGCCTGAACCTCACAGATAGACAGAATCTGTGCATAGATCTCTTTCAGGCTGAAAGGCGTATGTTCTATGGAAAGTCCGCCAGCTTCGATTTTGGAGAAATCCAGCACGTCATTGACGATATGCAGCAGGTTGTCACCGGCGTGCTGAATGTTCTTACTCAGGGTTTGGGCATTTTCAGGCAGTTCTTCCTGATTCAGCAGTTCACCCAGCACCATGATGGCGTTCAGTGGCGTGCGGATTTCATGGCTCATATTGGCCAGAAAATCACTTTTCAGCCGGGCAAGGCGCTCGGCATCTTCCCGGGCGCGTTCCAGATGTCGGGTCTGGCGGGTGTGCAGCTCATTCAGCTGGCGCTCAGATTCCAGGCGGCTGGTGATATCTTCCAGTGTTGCCAGAATAGAAATTTCGCCATCGACTTCGTAGGGGCTGAGGCCGATCTCAACATTGATCAGCTCACCATCTTTACGCATACCCTGCAGGCTCTGACCGTTTTTCATCATCTTTCGGCGGGGGCGCAGGTGGTTCAGGTAATCTGTGCGCTCTTTAACGTGTCCCTTGCGTAGCTCAACCGGTATCAGGTGCTCTACGGGCAGGCCGGTGAGCTCGAAGGCGCTGTAGCCAAAGAGTTTTTCCAGCGCCGGGTTGACCAGAGAGATATTGCCTCGGCTGTCGCAAACCAGAAGCGGAGTGTGTGAGGCGTTAAAGATCACCCGGAAACGCTGCTCATCTTCCCGCTGTTTCCGTAGCTGTTCAGCGTGAATACGATTTTCCAGTGCGTTGCGTTCTGCCTGACGTTGTGCCTGTTGTGCCTGCAGCAGACGATAAAGAGCAAAGCCGCCGATGATCAGCAGTATCAGGGTCAGTAGCAGACCGCCCCCCCAGTACTGTAAACGCAGAGCGTTAAGCACAGAAACCGGCTGATGCAGTAACAGAAAACCCAGTGTCTGGTTGTTAAAGGTCTTGGGATCATCGTCCGGGTAGAGGGTTTCCCAGCTCCACAGACCGCTGTTTTTCAGTAGTTGGCTGTGATTGTAGCTGTGCATCTGTTGCCAGATATCCGGATGCTGCTTTTTGAAAGCCTTGCCGTGGCTGAGCTGAAAACCCCACTCCAGATTATTGTCCTGATGCTGCAGCCAATAACCTTCCGGGTTGATCAGCTGAATGCGCTTGGCGTCATTTTCCAGAATCTGTTGCAGGTCGCTCAGGTATTGCCGGGCATCAATATTGACAATGATCAGGCCGTGGTTTTCATTCTCAATGTAAAGGGGAATTGCCATTCGGAGAGTCGGGCGCAGGGGCTGTTCGATAACACCAAACTCGACATTCAGATCCATGGGGGAGAGATAAAGCTGTTCGCCTTTCCCCAGAGCCAGAGTGCCCTGAAAATAGTAGCGACCGATTTTATTCTGCAGATCTTCGGTGGGGACGCGAAGATAGCCTTTAGCGCTGTCAGGATCGGGTTCCATTCGCAGGCGTTCCTGTCCCAGTTCATCGATCCAGCGAATCTGAAAATAGTTGGGGTTACGGCTGAGCATAGAGGCAAAGCTGGCCTCCATGCCTTCAAGGTTGGAATCCGGATTCATCAGGCCATCCAGAACCGGCTGCTCCTGACGCAGACTGAGCAGGTGATCCTGAGGCGGTTGCAGGCTTTTCTGCAGGCTGATGGTGCTGCGCTGTAGCAGTGTCTCTTCGTTTAGCTTGATCAGACTGAGTTCGTTCTCGTAAAGCATACGAATCAGCAGACCTGCGACCAGAAGAACGATCAGAGCCAGCGGCACAAAGGTACGCAGAAAAAGCGAACTTATTGAAGAGGTGTTAACGTCCTTCTCATCCAGCGCGTGCATGTATCGTCCTTAAACCGGTATATAAATTGATCTGAAAGCCAGAGTCTGTGCTGCTTAACGGGAAATTGTAACACTTGTTATATCGGCCAGGCATACAACTTCATCACACTTGTATTGATGCTGATTTTAGTCTTTGTCAGCAAAGTCAGCGTGTTTTTTAGGAACTTGTACTAATCATCTAATGTGATGCCGCTATTTAGGGGGCTGCAGGCAGATTGCTATATTAGTCTCTTAGAAAGTGTTGCTGTCTAAATCACTTTATCTGAATGGATCTGTTGTATTTGGTTTGATTTCAGGCTTTTTATCACTGATAAGGGTGAAAATCAGAGTACTTTTCTGTTTCTACTTATGTAAAATCCTTCCTCTGGACTGTCGTCCGCAATACGCGTTTTACGATCGCTCCACTTATAAATCTAAGAACTATAAAGCGCTTAAGCGCTTACCTCTAACGGGAGGCATTTTTAATGCAAGCATTTGTCGATTTTATGAACGGCATTATCTGGAGTCCGGCACTGATCTATCTGTGTCTGGGCGCTGGTCTGTTCTACTCCGTACTGACCCGCTTCGTTCAGGTCAGACACTTTTCCGAAATGTGGCGTCTGCTATTTTCCGGAAAAAGCTCTGACAAAGGTATCTCATCCTTTCAGGCTCTGGCAGTTTCTCTGTCCGGCCGTGTAGGTACCGGTAACATCGCTGGTGTTGCTGCAGCTATCGGTTTCGGTGGTCCGGGTGCGGTTTTCTGGATGTGGGTTGTTGCCTTCCTGGGCGCTGCTACCGCATACGCTGAATCCACGCTGGCTCAGCTGTACAAAGAAGAGCAGGATGGTCAGTACCGTGGTGGCCCTGCTTACTACATCGAAAAAGCGATGGGTCAGAAGTGGTACGCATGGATCTTTGCAATCGCAACGATCATGGCGTGTGGTCTGCTGCTGCCGGGTGTTCAGGCGAACAGTATCGGTAACGCAGTAGAAGCAACCTTCGGCGCTGGTACTATGATCCAGACCGGTATGGGCGAGCTGAGCTCTGCTAAGATCTTCACTGGTCTGGCTGTGGTTCTGGTTCTGGGCTTCATCATCTTCGGTGGCGTTAAGCGTATCGCTAACTTCACTCAGGTTGTTGTGCCTTTCATGGCGCTGGGTTACATCATCATCGCTTGTGTGATCGTTCTGCTGAACATCTCTGAACTGCCAGCAATTATCGGCATGATTCTGGGCGATGCCTTCACTCCAATGGCGGGCTTCGGTGCTGCTATCGGTTGGGGTGTTAAGCGTGGTGTTTACTCCAACGAAGCCGGTCAGGGTACTGGTCCTCACGCTGCAGCGGCAGCTGAAGTTGATCACCCTGCACAGCAAGGTCTGGTTCAGGCATTCTCTGTTTACATCGATACCCTGTTCGTATGTTCAGCGACTGCCTTTATGATTCTGATCACTGGTGCTTACAACGTTCATGGCGTTGGTGATGCATTCCTGGTTCAGAACCTTGCGGCGGACATCGCGGCTAACGGTCCGGTATTCACTCAGATGGCAATCGAAACCACTATGCCTGGTTTTGGTAAGCCGTTTGTTGCACTGGCGCTGTTCTTCTTCTCCTTCACCACTATTCTGGCGTACTACTACATTGCAGAAACCAATGTGGCGTACCTGAAGCGCACCATTCACATTCCGGGTCTGATCTTCGCTCTGAAAGTTGCCATCATGGCATCTACTTTCTACGGCGCGGTTAAAGCTGCTGATCTGGCATGGGGTCTGGGTGACGTAGGTGTTGGTCTGATGGCGTGGCTGAACATCGTAGGTATTATCATCATCTTCTTCATGTCTAAGCCGACTATGAAGGTGCTGAAAGACTACGAAGATCAGCAGAAAGCCGGTGTAACCGACTTTACTTTTGATCCTCAGAAGCTGGGCATCAAGGGTGCTACTTACTGGGAAAAACGTCTGGCTAAGAAAGAGCAGGCGGGCGAATAATAACAATCGCGACGACAGATCCGGTGTGCCGGTGAACGAGCTTCACTGGCCACCAAAAAGAATGGCGCCTACCCTCATGGGGTAGGCGTCATTTTTTTTGCTGTGATTTTTCCCCGGAGCATGTTTCACATCAGGGCCTTTTCACTGTTCGGCAACATCGGGCTGGCAGGATATGTGCTATAGATATAAAAAAAAGATTCATTAATAAGCACACAGGTCTCAGCAACGAATTTTAAAGGGAATATCTGCGTCATCAGGGAGTTTTATTAACCGGCAGACATAACAAATAATCCTTTAGGTCGTTCTATGAAAATTAAAACCCGCATCGCCCTTGCCACAGGTGCCTGTCTGGCGCTCTCCTCTGTCATTCTGTTGGCTGCTTTTGCCTGGAAAAACAGCGAAGTAGAACAACAAACCCAAACACTGGTGGTCTCTGAACTCACCAATAAAGCGTTGGCCCAGTTGTCAGCATCTGCCTCGGCAGAAGCTGGTAAAACCCAGATTGAACTCAGTCGTGCTCTTTCTGTTGCCAAAGCACTGGCCGATACCTCTGTCAGTTTTATTGCCGATCAGGGCTCTGAAACCAGCCGTCAGCGCTTTTATGAATACACTCGTGATGTCCTTTCTCAGAACAAAGCAGTTGTGATGGGGACATACATCGCTTGGGAGAAGAATGCCGTTAATGACGACATGCTCCATGGTGGTGCGATCCATACCCATGCCAACGGTCAGTTTGCTCCATACTGGTTCCTGAATGGTGATGGTTCGCTGGGCTATCGAACCCTTGGTATGGATAAAGTCGAAGAGGCAATCGCCGCCGGTGAAACTTATGGTGACTGGTACACCTGTCCGATTGAGACCCGTAGCACCTGTCTGATTGAACCCTATTCATGGGAAGCCGGTGGTAAAACGATTGTCGGTACCTCGATTACGGTTCCTCTGATTGTGCAGAACCGTGTGGTTGGCATGACAGGGATTGATATGGAACTGAGCTTCCTGAAAGCGCTGGTGGATAAGGCGGATCAGGCGCTGTATGGCGGTCAGGGGCAGGTCTTTATGTTGAGCAATAAAGGCCTTGTGGCAGCGGACTCTGATGGCAAGCTTGAACTGGCTAAAATCTATAACGGCGCTGCGAAAGACTTTCTGCTGCAAAGTGTGCAGAAAGGAGAAGCCGCAACCCGTCAGATTGGTGGTGAGTTCTGGTCGGTTCAGCCCATCGCGCCGGAAGGCGTAACCACTCCTTGGGCTGTGGTTATCCATCAGGATGCCAGCTGGGTTCTGGCGGGAGCTAAAGAGGTTGAGCAATCGATGCTTGGCCAGTTCCGGGAGAGCATGGCGACCACCATTATTATCGGTATTGTGGTGTCTGTATCCGGTATCGTACTTCTGATGCTGATCGCTCAGGGCATTGCGGCACCTATCCGTAAGGCTGCGGATATGGTGAATCAACTGGCCTCTCAGGATGGCGATCTGACTCAGCGTCTGACCATTGAACGCAATGATGAAGTGGGCGAGCTGTCCCGTAACATCAATGCCTTTATCCATAAAACCCATGAGATTGTAAAAGATATCGCCTCTGCCATGGGGGATGTGGAAGGCTCCGCCCGCCGTGCGGCAGAGATCTCTGACAACAGCACCATGGGTATTGAGAAGCAGCGGGCAGAGGTCGATCAGATCGCAACCGCTATCAATCAGATGTCAGCATCTGCCGGTGAAGTGGCGCAGATCGCTACCACAACGGCAAACTCCTCCAGCGAAGCGAAAGACTCGGTGGATAACAGTGCGGCCAATGTAAACCGCAGTGCAGACTCCATTCGGCAGCTGTCCGAGCAGGTATCAAGCACCTCTGAGCTGATGGAACTGCTGGCGGCAGACAGTAACAATATCAGCCAGATTGTGGAGACCATTCAGGGCATCTCGGAGCAGACCAATCTGCTGGCGCTGAATGCTGCGATTGAGGCGGCTCGTGCCGGTGAATCCGGTCGGGGCTTTGCGGTTGTCGCTGATGAGGTGCGGACACTGGCCTCGAAAACTCAGGAGTCCACGGAAGAGATTCAGGGACTGATCGACCAGCTGCAACAGCGCACCAAAGAAGCCTTGGAAGCGATGCATCGGGGTAACAGTCAGTCTGATGATTGTCTGCAGATGGCGGAGGAAGCTTCCACGCACCTGAATCAGGTGGTGGGAGCGATTGCCGAGATCGATAATATGACCACTCAGATGGCCAGTGTGGTGGAAGAGCAGCGGGCGGTAACGGAAGATATTACCCGTAATATCGTCAATATCAGTGATGAAACCAGCCTTGTAGCAGATGGCGCTGTGGCTGCCAATCAGGAGAGTCAGGCGCTGCTGGAGCTGGTGAAGCAGCTGGAATCTCAGCTGAACCGCTTCCGTTACTGACCCAGTCAGATGTTCTGAACCAAAAAGCCCCGGCAGATGCCGGGGCTTTTTGTTGTGCATGAGGTTAACAGATCCGTTAATCAAAAGGTTTCTGCTTCTGATCAGGCTTCTGCCATCTCTTTTGCTTTTTCCTGATCAGCCTTGCCCTGAGCTGAGGCGTTCTCGCCTTCGATCACAACGACAGCTTCAGAATCGCCTTTCGGGAAGTGCACCTCGCTACCATCCGGTGCAATACATTTTGCCCGACCGGTTTGTTTGGCTTTGTACAGACGCTTATCAGCGATATCCACCAGATCCTTCCAGCTATGGGTATCGTCCTCATGCTGTTCTGACAGGCCGATACTGGCGGTGACTGGTGTGCCGTCCGGTAGTTTGGCCAAACCGCGCTCCATAATACGGGCAACCACATTTTTAGCGGACTCAGAATCCGTGTGCGGCAGCAGAATCAGGAACTCTTCACCACCCCAGCGGATCGCGGCATCACCCCGACGAATGCTTTCGCTCAGGGTCTTAGAGGCCTGGCGTAATACTTCATCACCGGCATCGTGACCCAGAGTGTCGTTAATGCCTTTGAACTTATCCAGATCCAGAAACAGGATAGAGAAGTTCGATTGCTGCAGACCGGTAGCCCGGAACAGAGATTCCATAATGTCCATGCCTGCGCGGCGGGTCAGCAACTTGGTCAGGCCATCGTAACTGGCTTTCACCATCTGGGAGATCAGATAGCGCACCTGTTGCAGAGAGGAGAACATGGAAACGCCCAGAATCACCAGCAGCAGCCAGAGCTGAACCAGCAACATGTTCACGTCACTGCCTTCGCTGCGATAGAGGCCGAAACTTGCCAGAGCCACCAGCACGACAGAGAACAGAGAGAACTCTTTCAGCGTCAACGGGAACAGAGCGAGAGAGGCGATTACCACATAGGGCAGCAAGCCATAGAGGTGCATCAGGGTTGCCGCCATGCCGTTCAGTTCGGTGTTAGCAATCAGCGGAGTGCTGAGCTGATAGAAGAGGGTTGGAATCATCAGCATCACCATCAGACTGGTGAGCGCCCGTTTCATACCGATGCGCACCTTACGGGTGATATACGCCAGTGCAAAGAAAGCGACACCAGAGACGATTCGCATAGCAACAAAAGTCAGCGCAATATCGGTCGGAAAATAGATCAGATCCAGAATGCCCCAAACAGGCACAACAACACCAAACAGCATGGCGAAGGGGAATATACGGCTGGCGATCAGATCCGCCCTGTGCTGGCGAATAATTTCCTGGTGGTCTTTGGCGCTGACCAGATCTGCAAATTGCTCTTTAGAATTGACACCAAAAAGTTGGTAGATCGAGAGAATAAGTGTATCCACTTTGCCTTCATCCTTGGGCACTTTATTCTTTTTCTTAGTGCCAGTTGTGTCGTGGGGATTAGTCGAAAGGCTAATGTAATCAGAACTTCCGACGGGGCAAAGAGGGGCTGATGACTAGATGCGATTCCATTGCGGTACGTCAATAGATGTTAATCGCATGAATGATTAGAGCTCGATTGCAGTGCGAAATTTCTCCCGTCTCAGGGAAATAAGGGAGCGAAACTTCCTTAAATAGGCGTTACTGGCGAGCTCCCGCCGAGCGAAGGCTTCATAGGTCTGCATATCCGGCACCAGTACCACAAGTACAAAGTCCACCTCTCCGGTGACCTGATAGCACTGGGTCACTTCCGGGCAGGCGCTCATCTGGCGGTTAAAGCTGTCGTAAACATCCAAGGTATCTCTGTCCATCTCCACTTCAACAATCACATTGATCAGGTGACCCACCACCTGAGGACTGACAATGGAAACGTCTGCCATGATGACGCCACTTTCCCGGAGTTTCTTCACCCGCTTCAGGCAGGCGGGTGCTGAAAGTCCCACGGTTTCTGCCAGCTTCTGGTTGCTGATGCGGTTGTCTTTCTGCAGCAGGTTAAGGATTTTCTTATCAATACGATCCATAGGGTTTTCTTGTGGTTAATAATATTTTGTTTGAGTGTTCTTTTTTCTAATTTTTTAATGTTTTCGCGATAAATAAGAAATATAGAAAGGTTTGAAGGGCAGTAAAAGAAATTTCTGAAAAATAAAGCGGAGTACACTTGCTGATTTCCGGTTTCGCAAGTCTCAGGCCGTAGAGCCGGAACAAAAGGGGTCGTTATATCAGTACCCCATTTCGATACTTATAAAGTGTTTTGCTTAGCAGTGTGACCCTATGACTCCGAACACATTTTCCCTATCTCTCTGGTGGCAGAAATTCAGTCGCCAGACTCTTCCTGCTCTGGGGCGGGATATTTTTAACGTCAGCTGGATGCTGTTCAAGCTGATGATTCCGGTGCTGATTATCGTCAAGATTCTGGAGGAGCTGGGTGCAATTCCTGTGATTGCCCATTTCCTTGAACCTCTGATGACTCTGGTGGGCTTACCGGAGGCGATGGGGCTGGTGCTCGCCACCAACCTGATGACCAATATCTATGCTGCGATGATCATCTTCTTTCAGCTGGCGCCGGATTATCCGATGACCGTTGCTCAGGTCAGCGTGTTGGGTGGCATGATGCTGATCGCCCACAGTTTGCCGATAGAAGTGCGTATTGTGCAGATGGCCGGTGTGCGTCTGGTCGCTGCTTTTATGATGCGTATGCTGACAGCGCTGATCTTCGGCATGCTGCTGTTCCATATCTACGATGCTTTCGGCTGGTTGCAGCAACCGGCAGAGCTGATCTGGCAGGCTCCCAAAGAGCAAACCTCGCTGTTGCTTTGGGCATGGCAGCAGCTGCAGAGCTTCGCAATGATCGTGGTCGTTATCGCCACCCTGATCAGTCTGCTGCGTTTTCTTCGTTGGATCCATGTCGAACGGCTGATGATCTTTCTGCTGCAGCCGGTGCTACGCCTGTTAGGGATTCGTCCGGAAGCTGCCAGTCTGACTATTGTCGGCATGACCCTCGGCCTCTCTTTTGGCGGTGGCCTTTTGATCGAAGAAGCCCGCAAAGGTCATATCGATAAGAAAGATATTTTTGCCGCCATGCTGCTGTTGAGTGTCTGCCACAGTCTGATTGAAGACACCCTGCTGATTATGGTGATGGGCGCGGATATTTCTGCTGCGCTCTGGTTCCGTCTGGCATTCAGTCTGCTTTTGGTGGCTGTGGTTACCCGGGTATTGCGTTACGCCAGTGATGACTTCTGGCATAAGTATCTGATTACTGGCAGCACTACCTCTACTTCAACAAATGCGGTTAATAATGAGGTGCCTGAACGTGGCTGAAGATAAAGACTTTCGTCAGGGTATCTACTTTGCGCTGGCGGCTTATACCATCTGGGGTATCGCACCTGTTTATTTCAAGGCGGTAGGGCATGTGCCGGCCTTTGAGGTGCTGGTACACAGAATTATCTGGTCTGTAGTGTTTCTGCTGCTGTTTATCGGCTTTACCGGTCGTTTAGGCAAGGTTGCTGCCGTTTTTAAACAGCCCCGGCTGTTAGGTGGTTTGGTGATCACAGCGCTGATTATCTCTCTGAACTGGCTGGTGTTTATCTGGGCGGTGGCGGAAGGCCGCATTCTGGAAACCAGTCTCGGGTACTTTATCAATCCGCTGATCAGTGTTTTTCTCGGTATGATCTTTCTGTCGGAGCGTTTGCGCCCGATGCAGTGGCTGGCACTGAGTTTTGCTGCGTTGGGAGTGCTGTACCAGCTGATCGAGTTTGGCAGCCTGCCCTGGGTAGGTCTGGTACTGGCCTTCAGTTTTGGCTTTTATGGCTTGCTGCGTAAACAGCTGGTGGTGGAAGCGGTGCCGGGACTCTTTATTGAAACCCTGATCGTATTGCCGGTGGGGCTGATCTCCCTGTTCTGGATGCAGTCTCAGGGCTTACTGGTTTTTGGTCACCAGAGCTTGCAAACCGACCTGCTCCTGGTAGCAGCCGGTCTGGTGACCACTTTCCCTTTGCTGTTCTTTGCCGGAGCAGCCCGTCGACTGCCGCTATCGATGATCGGCTTTGTGCAGTATCTGGCCCCCAGTATCACCTTTGTGCTGGCGGTATTTGTTTATCACGAGCCGATGGACGCCAGTAAGCTGATCACCTTTGCCATGATCTGGTTTGGTTTGCTGCTCTTTACCGGCGAGAGCCACCTGAACTCCCGTAAAAAGCTGGCGGCAGCAAGGGCAAAGCCCATTGCTTAATAGCTCATTATTGAATATCAGGCAGGTGATTGCAGAGTGCTGAACAGCTTGTAACTGAACAGTCCGATGAGCTTAATATAAAAATTAAGCTTAGCTTTGAGGCGGGGCACTGCGGCTATAGCTTGCAAGAGCCAGCAGCAGTATTCCCGCAAGACTAGCATGCAGCAGGCTGTAGGAGTGGAAGTGATCCATCAGCCAGCCGGAAATCGCCTGCAGGATGCCGACCCCAAAAAAGCCAACGAGGGTGAGAAAGGCAACGCCACGACCCATGAGCTGAGCCGGAATAAAGCCCCGGCAGTGGGCCATCACCAGTGCGTAGGTGTAGCCGAAGAGCCCCACCATTAACAGTCCGGAGGCTGCCAGCCAGAATGGCGGAGTGGGCAGGCTGATCAGGATCAGCGACAGAATCAGCAAGAGCGTTCCGCCCATCACCAGAGGTTTTCGCTGGCCAGTCTGTCGATCCAGCAGACCGTAGAGATACATACCCAGCGTCATCATCAGTGACATACCCAGCAGCAGATAACCCCGCTCTGCAGCATCCAGCTGATAACCTTCTGATAACCAGGGCCCTGCCCAGAGTCCCCGTATCGTCATCAGTGCTGCATAGCCGGTGAGTACCAGCGGCAGAATCGGCCAGAGCTGACGGATCAGTGCCACCTTTCCCATACCGCCAATCGTCTGCAGCGGGCTTTCCGGCTCACTGCCTTCAGCCTGACGATCACGACCTAAAAAGATTAGGCAAGCCAGCGCTGAACAGCTGGTGATTCCGAGAATGATCCAGAGCGCGCCTCGCCAGCCAAGGGCTTCAGCGATGAGGGCAAAGGGGGTGGTGCTGAACAGGTCGCCAAGGTTGGCCAGCGTCAGTACCAGAGCGGTCATATAAGCAAAGCGTTCAGCGGAGAAGCGGCGGGAGATCACCACCATAGAGCCTGTCATCAGAGGGGCGCACCCCGCTCCGATCAAGAGTTGTCCGGTATAAGCCATCCAGAGCTGGTCGCTGCTGGCAAAAAGTGCGGTGCCGGTTATCGCCAGCAGCATAAAGCTGACGATAGTCAGCCGGGGGCCTAATCTGTCCAGCGCAATGCCGACCGGTAGCTGAACTGCGGCAAAGCCGACAAAAAACAGCGAGGCGAGGGTGCCCAGTTCGCTGTCGGTCAGATTGAGATCCTGGGACAGTTCCGGTGCGATCACCGTAATGATGCTGCGATAGAGCATGCTGATGGCGGTGGCAAAAACCAGAGCGGAAAATTCAGGCATGAGGATAGCTACACCAGACAGGGTTTCGGGGCGGTCACGTTAGCATAGCTGATGGTCGGGAAGGAACGACCGGAAGGCTTTTCCCCGCGAATGGCGCGGGGAAAAATCGATCCTGTGATCAGATCGCCTGAATCACGTTATTTTTATGGGTTGGTTACGCCTTCACGGCTGTTTTTCAGATTCAGGTTGGTCTCGTTAGACAGACGCACCAGATTACGGCCTTCCGACTTAGCGCGATAAAGCGCGGTATCGGTGTGATGCAGTGCCTCATTCAGACTATCGCCCTTTTTCACCACATAGGCTCCGACACTGATGGTTAGAGGAATATGGTGCGGCGACTGTTCTGCGTAAGCCGGGCGGCTACGTTCGACTTCCAGGCGAATCGCTTCAGCAATCGCCAGCACCTGATAGGCCTGAGTGTGACTCACCAGAGCCAGCAGCTCGTCGCCGCCCCAGCGGGATGAGGTACCCAGCACCGCATCGTCAATATGCTTACGCATAATCTCAGCGACACTCTGCAAGGCGCGGTCACCATTTCCATGGCCGTATCTGTCGTTGATCTCTTTCATAAAATCGAGATCCAGCCAGATCAGGCTGTAGCAGAGGTTGCTGTCGTTCGGTGTTTTCCGATGTTGCTCATCCAGCAGGTCGAGCATGCTGCGGCGGTTAATCAGGCCGGTCAGCAGGTCAGTACGTTTGGCGCGCTCCAGTTCTTTCTGGCTAAGCTCCAGCTGGTGCTCCATATCGGCACGGGTCTGACCGACCGAGTGGGCCAGCTGATTGAAGTGTTGCATCAGATGTCCGATCTCTGCCTGCCCCTTGAGTGCTTTCTCCGGCAGCTTGCCTTCACTCAGAGCTTCCATCGCTTTATTCAACTTGCTGACCGGACGTAAGACCATAAAGCGGATCGCCAGATTCAGAATCAGGATCATGGCGATCAGTGTCAGGCCATAAACCAGAAACATACCGCTGAATCTGTCCATTGGCAGCAGGGTTTCAATATCAATGAGGGTAACTTCATACCAGTCGATTTCCGGCAGATAAGCCACCGCCATCAGGCTGCGTTTGCCTTCGATATTGATGTAGTAACTGATTACTTCGTCTTTCTGGCGGAAGGCTTCACGCATCGCAAGACGTAACAGAGCTTTGTCTTCCTGCTCGTCAATCAGCTGTTCGACATTGTGCAGCTGGTCAGAAGGGCGAGTGAAACTGGAGAAGTTCACCAGACTACTGTCCTGATGCAGCTGGATCGCGCCGGAGTGATCAACAAAGATATTGGTCACGCCGGGCTCACTTTCCTGAGCAACCCGGTTCAGTACGGCGTTCAGATTCAGACCTGTGCCGACAACCCCGAGAGCTTGATCACCGTCGGTCAGCAGAATATCGATCCAGAGTTTAGTGACATCCAGTTCTGCATCCCAGTTGACGTTAACGTGGATCTCACGCTTCTGCTCGATCAGGCTATAAAACCAGCTGTCGGCAGGGTTATCAGGATTCAGCACATAGCGCAGCTGATTGTTCTGGTAGGTGTTATTGGCGTCGTTATGGAAGTACTCACCACTTTTATGCAGAGCAACGAAGTAGTTCATCTCCAGAAAGTTATAGCGGAAGTTTTCCATCTCTTTCAGCGCCTGACTGCGCAGATCAGGATCTTCCGGGTTACGGGCAAAATTAAGCAGGGCTGTGGACTGAGCAAACTGACGTGACAGAGCCAGCTCCCGGATCAGGGGCTGAAGTGTACGCTGACGGTCATACAGCACCTGCTTTTCCGCGTAGCGAACCGCCCACTCTTCGATCACCTCTTCCACTAGCGAGCTGACGGATGACCAGGCCGCAAACGAGGAGACAACAATCAGAATGATGGAGAACAGGGCAAAGCGCAGTTTTAAACTCATGGAGCACTCCTTTTGCACTCGGAGAACGAAAGCCGGTGAGTCAATATCACCGGCTTTCTGTTGCATCGGCAGCGGACTCCGGGGAATCGGAGCGGGCTGGGATTCAGTGCAGGGCATCCTGCCGCACTGTTGTTCGTTTTTCAGATCTGGGATGAATCAGTATTCAGCGGTTTCCAGTGTGCCTTCCAGCGCACCTTCAAGCCGTTCATGATGAACCTTTTCCATCTTGCGGTAGCCATCGCAGGCGCGGGAGTAACCACCCTCGCAGGCTGACTTGTACCACTTTAGCGAAGCAGTCAGGTTAGGCTTCAGGCGGGGATAACCTTCGTACATCACCGCCAGATTATACTGGGCGACTAAAATGCCGGAATCTGCAGCCTTCTGTAGCCATTGTGCTGCCTGATCCATATCGATATGAGTACCAAGGCCGTAATAGTGCAGATAAGCCAGAGCCAGAGCAGCTTCGGCATGACCCTGCTTGGCGGCTTGGGTGTGCCAGTTCAGAGCGGCACGATAGTTCTGTTTGGCACCGGCACCATCTTCTGCCAGCAGTGCCAGTTGGTACTGGGCATCGGCGTGACCTTTAAGAGCTGCCTTGTAGAACCATTTTTCCGCTTTTTGAAAGCTGGTGCCGGTTCCCGCACCTTGTTTGTACATGAGTCCCAGCTGGAACTCAGCTTCGGTCAGACCCTGTTCCGCAGCCTTCCTGATCCAGCCGATGGCATCTACCTGATGGCGGGGCAGGTCGCCGCGCTCCAGATATTGCATCCCCAGCAGATACTGACCTTCAGCCAGCCCCTGATCCGCAGCTTTCTGATACCAGACATGAGCCTGAGCCGGATCATAGTCACCACCGCGACCATCTTCATACAGACGACCGGCCATGAGCTGGGCTCTGGCATCGCCTTTTTCAGCCGCTTTCAGAAAGGTATTCAAGGCGTGGGTGTACAGCTCCTGATCGTAGAAGCGCATCCCTTTATCAAAGTTGGCTCCCGCTTCCGTAGAAAGCACCAGGGACACCAGAAGCAGGCTGATTTGCAGCAGTCGCAGAGCGTATGAAGGGTGTTTTTCAGGCGCAGAAAAAGACACGGAAGCAGCGGATGATGGTGAGATCTGCCAGAAGGACATGATAAAGCCTCGCGGGGATATTGAATCGCGGGGGCATTGTAAATCTATGTAAGCAGAATAGGTATTAGGGATAACCCTGTTTTTTTTATAGATTTGGTCAGATTTGCTGATCGCCCAGTGATATCAGGGGTTGAGCAGGTGCGATTCAATATCCTTCACGCTTTCCATAACTGCGTAGGTACTGGTCTGCAGCACGTAAGGCAGGGTCGAGATCTGTTCGCCCAGAACCTTACGATAGTCTTCCATGCCAGTGGTACGTACTTTCAGCAGGTAGTCAAAGCCTGCCGCAATCATGTGGCACTGCTCCACTTCCGGAATCTGACGTACCGCTTCATTAAAGGCATCCAGTGCTTTGGTTTTGGTATCGCTCAGCTTTACTTGCACAAAGGCGATGTGATTTACCCCTAAGCGTTTCTGATTTACCAGTGCAACGTAACCCAGAATAAAGCCCTGTTCCTCCAGCTTTTTCATGCGTAACTGGCAAGGTGTTTTAGAGAGTCCTACCCTTGAAGCTAGCTCTGTTACCGTCAGGCGGGCATTTTTCTGCAGTTCGCGAAGAATGGCGTGGTCGATGCGATCCAGATCATCTGTGCGTTTCATTTTAATGACACCTGATAGAAGACAGAGGTTAGCGAAGTGCCAACCGACAGTTTATTGAGACTCTGCTTGTGTCCATTTTTCGTTATGAAATAGGCCTTTAGCAGGGGTGTTTTTAGTGTATAGGTAAAATCTCTATTTATGGAATATTTTTTTTAACTATTCACTGATTTTAGGGCAAAAAAATAAAACAGAAATCTAAAAATGAAAAAAATATAGGGAAAAAGGCTATAGGGCTAAAGCTAGAATGCTCGCCTATGTTTCCACAATAACGAAAGGTGTCGATATGACTCAGGCAATGAAGACTACAACAAATGCCGCTGCGAACACGACCGCAATCCGAGATGCGATCCGTGATCACTATCTGGCAGATGAAACCCGTTCGGTTAATGCATTGGTTGAGATGGCAGGCTTGTCTGCCGAGACACGACAGCAGATCTCTAACGAAGCGGCGAAGCTGATTACCCGCGTTCGTACGTCTGCAAAGCCTTCGATGATGGAAAACTTTCTGGCGGAATATGGCCTGACCACTAAAGAGGGTATCGCCCTGATGTGTCTGGCAGAAGCGCTGCTGCGTGTGCCGGATGCTGAAACGATTGATGAACTGATCGAAGATAAAATTGTTCCCGGAAAATGGCAGGAGCACCTGGGTCAGTCTGAATCTGCACTGATTAACACCTCTACCTGGGGCCTGATGGTTACCGGTAAGCTGATTGCACCGACTGACGAGAAAGGCCTGACCAACACCCTGCGCGCTATGATCAAGCGTCTGGGCGAGCCGGTTGTCCGTACGGCGGTTAAGCAGGCGATGAAAGAGCTGGGCCGTCAGTTTGTACTGGGCCGCACCATTGAAGAAGCGACCAAAAACGGTAAGAAACAGCAATCCCGCGGTTACACCTACTCCTACGATATGCTGGGTGAAGCGGCACGTACTGATGCCGATGCGCTGCGTTATCACCGTGCTTACGCTGATGCGATCAATAAACTGACCCCAAGCTGCAAATTTGATGATATCCGTAAGAATCCGGGTATCTCCGTTAAGCTGTCTGCGCTGCACCCACGTTATGAATTCGGTAAATACGACAGCGTTATGGACGTTCTGGTTGAGCGTACCTTCCAACTGGCGCTGATGGCGAAAGAAGCCAACATGGGCTTCAACATTGATGCGGAAGAAGCAGACCGCCTGGATCTGTCTCTGGATGTGATTGAAGCGGTCCTGGCGCGTCCTGAGCTGGCAGGCTGGGATGGCTTCGGTATCGTGGTTCAGGCCTTCGGCCCGCGCGCACCTTTCGTGCTGGACTGGCTGTATGCCACCGCTGAGAAGCTGGATCGTAAGATCATGGTACGTCTGGTGAAAGGCGCGTACTGGGATGCTGAGATCAAACGCGCACAGGTTATGGGTCTGGAAGGCTTCCCGGTATTCACCCGTAAGGTGAACACCGATGTGTCTTACGTTTCCTGCGCGACTAAGCTGCTGAAAATGACCGACCGCATCTACCCACAGTTTGCGACCCACAACGCGCACTCTGTCGCGGCGATTATGAATCTGGCGGACGATCTGGATAAGTTTGAATTCCAGCGTCTGCACGGTATGGGCGAATCTCTGCACGATGTGGTTGTGCAGGAAAACAAAGTTCGCTGCCGTATCTACGCACCTGTTGGTGCGCACCAGGATCTGCTGGCGTATCTGGTTCGTCGTCTGCTGGAAAACGGCGCGAACAGCTCCTTTGTAAACCAGATCGTTGACACCTCTATTGCTCCTGAGCAGATCGCCCGTGATCCGTTCGATGCGGTACTGGCTCTGGACAGTATTCCTAACCCTGTGATCACCCGTTCTGCGGATATCTATGGTGACAAGCGCCGTAACGCCAAAGGCTGGGATATCACTGATATCCGTACTGTTGAGCAGCTGGACAAAGAGCGTGGAGAGTACCTGAACCACAACTGGCAGGCTGCGCCTATGATTGCCGGTGATGTTGAAGGTGCTGGCACCAAAACCGTGATCAACCCGGCAAACCATCAGGATGTTGTCGGTCAGGTTGTGGAAGCGTCTGAAAAAGATATCGAAACCGCTATTGCTGCAGCTCAGGCAGGTCAGAAAGCCTGGGAAGCCCTGTCCGTTGAAGAGCGTGGTGCGCGTATTCGTAAGTTTGCAGACCTGATGGAAGCGAACGCCGGTGAGCTGTTTGCTCTGGCAACCCGTGAAGCGGGTAAATCTCTGCTGGATGGTATCGCCGAGATCCGTGAAGCAGTGGATTTCGCACTTTACTACCCGAATGAAGCGGAACTGCACAATGAAGATGGCACGGCTCGTGGCCTGATCACCTGTATCTCTCCGTGGAACTTCCCGCTGGCGATTTTTGCCGGTCAGATCTGTGCGGCGTTGGCTGCAGGTAATGCTGTGCTGGCGAAACCAGCCGAGCAAACAGTTCTGATGGCGGCTCGTGCGGTTGAACTGATGCACGAAGCGGGTATCCCGAAAGATGTGATTCAGCTGCTGCCGGGTGCCGGTGCGGTTGTGGGCGCGGCGCTGACTTCTGATGCTCGCATCAACGGTGTGTGTTTCACCGGTTCTACCGCTACTGCTCAGCATATCAACCGTTCTATGGCAGCAAGCATGTCTCCGGAAGCGCCTCTGATCGCTGAAACCGGTGGTATGAACGCCATGATCGTGGACTCTACCGCTCTGCCTGAGCAGGTGATTCGTGATGTTCTGGCTTCATCTTTCCAGAGTGCTGGTCAGCGTTGTTCTGCACTGCGTGTGCTTTATGTGCAGAAAGATATCGCCGGTCACCTGCTGGAGATGCTGTACGGCGCTATGGATGAACTGGCCGTGGGTAACCCATGGCTGATCAGCACCGATGTAGGTCCTGTGATCGACAAGTTGGCTCAGGACAAGATCATGGCGCACATCAACAAGTTTAAAGAGCAGGGTCGCTGCCTGAAAACTTATGAAGTGCCAACAACCGGTACTTTTGTTCCGCCTACTGTGATCAAGCTGGACAGCATCAACGAGATGGAAGAAGAGATCTTCGGTCCTGTGCTGCACGTTTGCACCTTTGAAGCCAGCGAGCTGGATCAGGTGATTGCGGATATCAACGGTCGCGGTTACGGCCTGACCTTTGGTCTGCATACCCGTATGGATTCCCGTATCGACTATGTGACCGAGCGTGTACACGTGGGCAATTGCTACGTGAACCGTAACCAGATCGGCGCAATCGTTGGTTCTCAGCCGTTCGGTGGTGAAGGTCTGTCCGGTACTGGTCCTAAAGCCGGTGGCCCGCTGTATGTTCGTCGCTTTAAGCATATTGCAGGCGAGAATCGCGGCGAAGCTCTGCAGGGTGATCTGGTGGCTGAAGCTCAGCTGCAGGACGCAATCAACAGCGCGCTGAAACTGACCGTTAAAGAAGCGGCTCAGGCAACGAAAGAGGTTGAGCAGCAACTGGGTGCACTGGCCGCTCATGTGAATTCTGCTCTGCTGGTTACCCGCGAAATGCCGGGGCCGACCGGTGAGCTGAACCGTCTGAGCTTCCACGCCCGTGGTCTGGTGCTGTGTGCAGGTCCTGATCTGGACAGCGCTACTCAACAGGCGGCTGTGGCTCTGGCTCAGGGTAACCGTGTTGTCGTGGTTGCGCCGGGCGTTAAAGCACTGGCCGATCAGCTGGCTTCTGCCGGCCTGCCGATTGTCGGTCTGGATGGTGCAGTTGACGCTTCCGTTCTGGCAGGCCTGACCGGTATTGATGCTATCGCCAGTAACGCGGCAGCAGACGTGCTGAAGGCTTACCGTGAAGTGCTGGCAAAACGCGATGGTGTTCTGCTGCCACTGCTGACCGAAGCACACCTGCCGGAGCGTTTCGTACACGAGCGTCACCTGTGTGTGGATACAACGGCAGCGGGCGGTAACGCCAGCCTGATCGCATCCACTAACTAAGCGTTAGCTTTAAAGACTCGCCGGTTTATAGCCGGTGAGTCTTTGATCATGAGTGTTCTGCGGTGTTGTTTGGCTGATTAGCAGAGCACTGATGATCAAAGTGTTATTGAGCAAAGTTTTGAGCATTAAGGCGTTCGTGGTTTCAGCGTCTTAATCGAAGCACCTGTAATCAGGTGTTAGCGGATCAACCGGCAGGATCGGATGTTTCGTAAAACCCTTTTGGGCAGGGCCGTTCGTGTGCCGACGGGTCTGCCCAGCTTTAACTAAGGGTGTTGAGATAGTGTCGCAAGATGCAATCTTCTCACTTTTAGATGTATCTCGTTTCTTCCCAAGGTAATGAGATACAGACCGTTCGTTGGAATTGTTGTTTGTACTTGTCTATCCCCAAACCCTCGTTGGTGGATGCCACAAATTTTTGTGGAGCTTTTCCGTTATTCGGAGAGTCGCCCCGGTTTTTAACCGGGGCTTTTTTTTGCCCGGAATTTTTTGCTGTGCGCTTTGTTTACCCGGCTGACATCTGGTGAAGTCTTTGTTTGGAGAGTCTATTCTCTGTCGTGGCTTCAGAATGATCGGTGCTGATCCTTGCAAGGATCATTCTGCGGGCAAGCCGGATTGATGAGGAAGGTTTTTGCCCTAAAACAGTTCAGGCGACGTGTTTAACGCCCAAAAGCTGACCCAGACGGCCAACGTGCTGAGAAATACGCTGACTACGGTTACGGAACTCCTGTTGCAGTTCAACCATGGCTGCCTCAAGCTGCAGAGAGTGTTCTAACTTCTTGTCCAGACACTGTTTTTTTCTGAAAACAGAGATCTCGGCCACATCTGTATTTTTAACTGGCTTTGCCATTTTCACTATCATTAAACCTGAATTCATCTGTATCCCTACTGATTAGTTGGTAAGCATTTCTGGTATCCATTTAATGCTCTGCAGATGACATGCCAAATAACCTTTTATTTTGTATTGTTATTGGTGTGTCATCTTGTGTAACTTTTGCGCTGCGGTATTTTGATCTGTATCACTTTTATTTCAAGCGTTTGAATTTTATTAGATGGTTATTTTTTGTATCTATTAGCAGGTAGTTAAGATGAAATCCCCTTGCGGTGATCAAGGAGCCGTCCTAGCATAGGTAAAACCTTGTAGGATTTCGGAATATTAAAAGGGTGTATCTATGGTAAAGCTGCGGGATCTGGAATATCTGGATGCGATTGATCGCTTCAAGCACTTTGGTAAGGCGGCTGAAGCCTGCTTTGTCAGCCAGCCGACATTAAGTGGCCAGATTATGAAGCTGGAAGAGCAGCTGGGCCTGCAGCTTGTTGAGCGACACCGCAGAAATGTCATGTTAACGCCAGCGGGCGAACAATTGGTGAAAGAAGCACGTAACGTGCTCAGTGCCGCTCAGGTGTTTGAAGAGACCGCCCGCACCCTATTGGATCCCCTTGCCGGTGATCTGCACATGGGCATGATTCCGACGTTAGCACCCTATCTGCTGCCTCATGTGATGGAACCTCTGAACGAACGTCTGCCGAAGGTCAATTTCTACCTGCATGAGAAGCAGACCAAGGTGCTGATGCGTGAGCTGAATGAGGGTAAGTTGGATCTGCTGATTCTGCCCTGGCTGGATGAAATGCAGGGAGTTGAACGCTACGATCTGTTTGAAGAGCCTCTGGATCTTGCGGTATCGCCTCAGCATCCTCTGGCTGATAAAGAGAAAGTGACCTTTGATGACCTGAACAATCAACAGTTGCTCACACTGGAAGATGGTCACTGTCTGCGGGATCAGGCATTGGGTTACTGCTTTACATCGGGGGCTAAAGAGGATCACCGTTTTCAGGCTACAAGCCTTGAGACCCTGCGCTATATGGTGGCCAGTGGCATCGGGATGACCATGCTGCCACGTCTTGCCACTCATAATCTGGAAGATACTCATCGTATCCGTTATATCCGTTTTCAGACCCCGGAACCTACCCGGAATATCTCCCTGCTGATTCGACCGAACTACTCCCGAATGACCTGTGTCCGGGAGGTGGTCAGTTGTGTCCGCGAGGTGATGAAAGAACTGTTCTGATGGCAGTAAGGGCTGGCTAAAAGCGGGTTTCAGGTCATCTAACACCTTGTTTTGTCATAAAAAGTTATTTGAAAGCGCATCAAAGCGTGCTATCACTAAAGAACAGTCCAGCTGTGGTATCCCTGATGTGGAGCACCGCAGACAAGAGTTTCTGGTAATAATAAAAAAACAGAGCGGAGAAAGGTTATGTCACAACAACTGGTATTAACCCTGATCGGTGATGATAAACCCGGTCTTGTGGAAAAAGTATCCGAAACCATCGTTAAACATAACGGTAACTGGCTTGAAAGCCGTATGTCCCATCTTGCGGATAAGTTTGCCGGTATTCTGACCGTTGCCGTGGCTGATGATCAGGCCGATGCACTGGTGGACGATCTGGTGGCTCTGGAGCGTTTCGGTTTAACCGTGACGGCAGCTAAGGCCGGTGCCCATGTGGTGGCAGGTTCTACCGTTTCTTTGTCGGTTGTGGGTAACGACAAACCCGGCATCGTAAAAGAGGTGTCGCAGGTACTGAGTGCTCTGCAGGTCAACGTAAAAGAGCTGGATACCTGTTGCGAGCCTGCGCCGATGAGTTCCGAGATGCTGTTCAAGGCGGATATGATTCTGACTGTTCCCGAGAGCGTTACCCTGACGCAGGTGGAAGAAGCAATTGAAGCTCTGGGCAGCGATCTGATGATCGAATTTAACAGTGAAGAGAAAGTAGCAGGCTAGCATTTCCGGCTCAAATTTCTCGGTGTCTAAAAAGACAAACTCAGGTTTGTCTTTTTTTATGTCTGGATTTTCTCAGTGATGTGATTGTATGAAATCCAGGGCAAAAAAAAGCCGAAGGGGATTCCGACAAGAACCCCTTCGGCAAAACAATACGTCACTCTTTATCGGGAAAGCCGGTTGTTCAGGAACCGGATATCCGGATTCAATAAAAAGCGGCGTATCGGTTGGACTCGAGTCAGCCAAGGCCAAAAAGTGAACTTGGCAGCTGACAAATCGATCAAGCGAGTAAAACGGGTCGAGCATGCTGTCAGGGAACCGTGAGGTTCCCGACAGGATTCAGTTTTAAGAGCGAATCAGCTCTTTACGAACGAATCAGCCATTTATGAACGGATAAGATAGTCAAAAGCACCCAGAGCAGCGGTGGCACCGGAGCCCATAGAAACAATAATCTGTTTGTAAGGGGCTGTGGTCACATCGCCTGCCGCGAAAACACCTGACATGCTGGTCTGGCCATGGGCATCGACAATGATTTCGCCACGGTTGCTCAGTTCCAGCGTGTTTTTCAGGAACTCACTGTTCGGCACGAGTCCAATCTGTACAAAGATGCCGTCTACATTCACGGTGTGGACTTCATCGGTTGCCCGATCTTTGTAGGTCAGGCCGGTTACTTTTTTGCCATCGCCCAACACTTCAGTGGTCATCGCTTCTTTGATGATCTTCACGTTGGGCAGAGACTCTGCTTTCTTAACCAGAACATCATCAGCGCGCAGGGTATCGCCAAATTCCAGTACAGTAACGTGTTCTACGATACCGGCCAGATCAATCGCCGCTTCGATACCTGAGTTACCACCACCAATCACAGCAACCGGTTTACCTTTAAACAGCGGGCCGTCGCAGTGTGGGCAGAAGCAAACACCTTTAGCTTTGTACTCAGCTTCACCAGGTACATTCATCTCTCTCCAGCGGGCACCGGTAGCCAGAATCACGGACTTGGATTTCAGTACTGCACCGTTTGCCAGTTCGACCTCTTTTAAGCCAGCGCCGATATCTCTCAGGGCAACCGCCTGCTGGGTTTTCATGATATCCACGTCATATTCTTTAACGTGTTCTTCCAGGTGTGCTACTAACTTGGGGCCTTCGGTGTAAGGCACAGAGATAAAGTTCTCGATACCTACTGTATCGGAAACCTGACCACCAAAACGCTCAGCAACCAGACCGGTACGGATACCTTTACGGGCGGCATAAATGGCAGAAGAAGCGCCCGCAGGACCACCGCCAACAACCAGTACGTCGAAGGCTTCTTTGTCAGCCAGAGCCGCAGCGGCTTTGGCATCGGCTTCGTCATCCACCTTGTTCAGGATTTCAGCCAGGGTCATCTTACCGTTACCGAACAGTTCGCCGTTCAGGTAAACAGAAGGCACCGCCATGATCTCACGCTCTTTCACTTCATCCTGGAATACGCCGCCGTCGATCATGGTGGCAGTGATGTTCGGATTCAGGATCGCCATCAGGTTGACCGCCTGAACTACGTCCGGGCAGTTGTGGCAGGAGAGCGAGACATAAACTTCAAAATTCAGTTCGCGGGTCAGGCCTTTTGCCTGAGCCTGCAGGGCTTCGTCTTCTTTTGACGGGTAGCCGCCAGCCTGCAGTAATGCAAGCACCAGAGAGGTAAACTCGTGACCCATCGGGATGCCGGCGAAGGTTACGCGACCTTTTTCACCTTTAGGTGCAACCACCATCTGTGGTGCGCGTCCGGTTGGGGTTTCATCAACCACCAGAGAAATCTTGTCATTCAGGCCTTCAATTTCGCGGGCCAGTTCCAGCAATTCATCAGACTTTGCTGTGCCGTTTACGGATACCGTCAACTCGATCGGATTAACGAGGCGTTGCAGATAGGCATCCAGCTGTTGTTTCAGATTTGCGTCAAGCATGGTTATTCATCCACTTAGTTAAAAGTTATCCGTCTTGTTACGGTTATCCGGCCTGTTCTGTCGGTTAACGGTCCTGAGAGAGCAATGCCGGGATAAAATTCAGGCAAAGCGATGCCGTAGCATGCTTTTGATGGTTAAAGCAGAACTGATTTTTCAGGGTAGAACCGATGTTAAATTGCAGAACAGATCATGCGTTTATTGCATTTGCCTGACTGGCTTAAGTTTGAGCCTCAGGCTCTCAGAACCTGCCGGATGGCAGATTCTGAGGGGTATGGAATGTCAGAGTGGCATTCCATATATAAAGTGCTTCGGGTAGGAAGACTTAGATTTTACCAACCAGGTCCAGAGAAGGAGCCAGAGTTGCTTCGCCTTCTTTCCACTTAGCCGGGCAAACTTCACCTGGGTGAGCAGCAACGTACTGAGCCGCTTTGATCTTGCGCAGCAGGTCGTCAGCGTCACGGCCGATACCTTCAGCAGTGATTTCCATCGCCTGGATAACACCTTCAGGATCGATCAGGAAAGTAGCGCGGTCTGCCAGACCCATACCTTCACGCATTACACCGAAGTTGTTAGTGATGTTGCCGGACTGATCACCAACCATGTAGTAGTTGATCTTGCCGATAGTTTCAGAGCTGTCGTGCCATGCTTTGTGAGTGAAGTGAGTGTCAGTGGATACTGAGAACACTTCTACGCCCATTTTCTGCAGCTCTTCGTATTTGTCAGCAACGTCACCCAGTTCAGTAGGGCAAACGAAAGTGAAGTCTGCTGGGTAGAAGAAGAATACCGCCCACTTACCTTTAACGTCTGCTTCAGTGATTTCTACGAATTCACCCTGTTTGAAAGCAGTTGCT
Source organism: Oceanospirillum sanctuarii (assembly GCF_002150805.1). GTDB lineage: Bacteria > Pseudomonadota > Gammaproteobacteria > Pseudomonadales > Halomonadaceae > Oceanospirillum > Oceanospirillum sanctuarii. The sequence continues at coordinate 988,119 of NZ_MTBA01000004.1, read as the reverse complement.
GCAAATGGCTTGATTTCAGTGTTGATAGCTTGAGGCATGTTATAGCTCCTGTCTTTTCAGTAATAAGCGCTTTTTCTATACAAAGCGTAACGGCTTAGGTTCTCTGAAAGTTGCTTTTTTCAGAGCCCCTTTCGTTGAAGTCAGGAGAAGTATAGGAGGTTCTATTAGAGTGAGATAATTGATTAGGCTGATTGTTTTGATAGGTGTTTCCTATCAATTTGTGATGTTTGTTTTAAGCTTTTCTGATTGTAGTCGGTGGCGGTTGTTTTGCCTGATATTCACTCAGGCCAGATCGGGAGCGATAAAAAGCCGGACGTTATCTGATAAGCGTCCGGCTGTATGCTCTATTGAATATCGCTCAGGAGCTGGCTTCAGACCGAACTTCTGAACCGGCAGTAATTGTTTGGTTCCGGCCTGCCCCTTTGGCCTGATAAAGCGCGTCATCCGCCAGCTGGATCAGCTGATCAATGGATGAGTGGCTGTCGGGCTGAATAATGGCGGTACCCAGACTCAGGGTAACGATCTTGTGATCGGAGTCCGGGTGTTCAAGGTTTTGTTCCATAATCGCAAGGCGCATTGCTTCTGCCAGCTGATGAATCTGTTCCGGAGAGGAACTCCCCTGAAGCAAAATAAACTCTTCACCGCCATAGCGCCCCAGCAGAGTATCCGGGAAACGATGAACGATCTCATCCAGAGTGTCAGCTACCTTCTTCAGACACTCATCACCGGCCTGGTGACCAAAGTGGTCGTTATAAGCCTTAAAGCGATCAATATCACACATCACCAGAGCCAGAGGTTCTCTCAGATTGAGTGCCATCTGCCAGTGATCCTGTAGCTTTTGGTCAAAGTAACGGCGGTTGGCAACCCCGGTCAGCGGGTCTGTTTCACTGAGAACCAGCAGTTGGCGATTCAGCTTACGCAGTTGTTGGTTGGCCTGTTCGGTTTCTTCCTGAGCCTGATTTAAACGCTGCTCAGCGGTGTTACGGGCATTCACGAAAATCTCAAAGGCCTGACCGATGACCGAGATCTCATCTTCACCATCGGTAGGAATGGCTTTCGGATCACCGGCTACGTGAGCACTCATGGTGTCACTCAGGTGATCCAGACGTTCTACCAGACGGCGGCGGATAAAGACCACCATGGCGAGAATACTGATCAGGAAGATAACGCTGAAGACGCCTACCATCATAAACGCACGCTGGGCAGAGGCTTCGTAGTCACGGGCGGCGAGGTGTGCGGTGTTCTTCAGGCTCTGGAAGTAGTTGTAGCTGCTGGTTGTCAGGCGCTGAGAATAGAGGCGGGCTTCACGGGCAGAAGCCAGAGTTGCCCTGTGGCTCAGAATCAGAGGTTTTCTCAGGTCAAAGGTACGGGTGATCAGAGGTCGCAGTTCCTGAGCCAGTACCGGTGTGCCGGAAAGCTGCTCCAGATAGCGTTCAGCGGATCTTTCCAGTCGGTGTAGCTGGCCGTTTTTCTCTGCTTTAAGGGCGATCAGACAGGTGTTGATAATCTGCTGTCCAATCAGGTTGGAGGAGGATGCAGAGGAATTCTCCATCAGTTGGTCGCTGAACCCCTGCAGATCGTTTAGCAGCTCCTGCTCCTGTTGCATCAGGCGGCGTTCTTCTTCCATACGCTGGGCGAGCTTTTCAAGACTGGCAAAGTAAGGTTTCTGCCAGAGATCGATCTCATCCAGATAACCCTGCTCTTTCTCATTGGTGGCGGTTAGCTGTTTACGCACATAGCGGTAGAGGTCGACCAGATCCTGATCAACGGCACCTTCCTGACTCACACTGCGGTTGGTACTGAGGATGCTTTCAAAGGTTTGTGCTGCGATCACTTCCGCATCACGTGACAGCTCTGCTGCGGTCAGGGCGCGCTCGTAGTGCAGGCCGCTCAGCTCCTTCAGACCTTCAGTCTGTTGCAGCAGAGCCTGAATGCTCATGGCGGCCATCACCAGGTAGAGCGCAAGGCCGGCTGCCAGAAACAGTGTCAGCCGGAAGCCTATGCTCTTCACAATTTTGCCGGAAAAATTTCCCAAACTGCCCATAGATGAACTCTTAATCAGATATGAAACCGGATGCCCGGAGAATCAGTTATTTAAACGGAGGCGCAAATAGCGCTCCGCCCTGATTCCACAGACGGTTAAGTCCACGTTCCATATTGATCGGGGTTCCCAGGCCGAAGTGGCGGTTGTAGATCTCACCGTAGTTGCCCACGGATTTAATAATGCGATAGGCCCATTGAGGGTCAAGACCCAGCTGAGTGCCGATATCACCGGTTTTACCCAGCAGGTTGAGCACTTCGACATCTTTGGAGGTTGCCAGCACCTGATCAACATTAACCGAGGTGATGCCTTTTTCTTCCGCCAGAATGACAGCGTGTACGACGGAGCGAATGATGCGTGACCACTCAGGATCGTCGTTACGCACCTTAGGGCCGATTGGCTCGCGGGAGATCATCTCAGGCAGTACGATGTAGTCTTTCGGGTTATCCGCACGGTTGGCTCGGTTAGTTGCCAGATTCATACGGTCGGCACTGTAAGCATCACAGCTGCCACGGAAGAAGCTGTCGCCATTGGCGAAGATGATGTCAGCTTTGTAGCCGCGGGAGTTGAAGGTATCAACCAGATTGTCATGGGTGGTGGTGTTAGCGGTTACACAGATGCGTTTGCCCTGAAGGTCTGACAGCTGGCGGATACCGGAGCTTTTACGCACCATAAAGCCCTGACCGTCGAGCAGATAAATTGCCGGGAATTCAACCTGATAGAGGTTTTCGCGTCCCAGCGTCCAGGTGGAACTGTACATGACAACATCGGTTTTCTTTTCCATCAGAGTGGTAAAGCGTGTGGTCGCACCCACTTCGATGAAATTGACAAATTCAGGATTGCCCAAAACCGCAGCGGCGGTTGCACGGCAGAAATCGACATAGAAGCCTTCCCAGCGGCCTTTGTCATTGATGGCGCTGCGCCCCGGATCATCCGGAAAAACGCCGCAGTCAAGATCGCCTTTCTCGACAACGATATCTTTCGTTCCGCTATCAGTTGTGGCCTGAGCCAGAGGAGTCAGAGTCAATGCACCGGAAAGGAGTGCTAGGGCGAAAGGTTTACCAGAAAAAAGATGACGTTTGGCAGATGCTTGATGTGAAGCAGAAGAGAAAAATGAGAAAAAACGTTTTGGCATCTCGGATATCCTTGAACATCCCGGATCAGCGTGTCGGCTCTAAAACAGGTGACGATGAAAATGACGCTGAACAACAAGGGGTTTTATTTTATTGTCATAATTTTTGTGGGGTATCGGCAGTGTAGCTGATTTATATAACTTTTAAATGTCAGTTATAGATTTGAAGCAATAAATCTTGGTTTTTATTGATCTGTTGCTGAATTTTATGCAAAACCCATTAAGTTGGTTTTTATTTAAGAGAATCAATAAGATAGTCCACCAGCAGCCTGATTTTTGGTGACAGCAAACGGTTCTGTGGGTAAAGCGCCCAGATACCCTCATCATCACCCTGAAAAGGCTCCAGCAAGCTGACCAGCTGACCACTTTTTAAAGCCTCATCCACGTAATAATCCGGCAGCTGTGTGATCCCTAAACCTTTTAGTGCAGCATCCAGCAAGGCATGTCCACTATTACACCTTATACGACCATGAATTCTCAGATTTCGTTCCTGCCCCTGTGAACGAAAACGCCAGTAGTCCAGAGTTCCCTGCAGACAGCTGTGATGATTCAGTTCGGACAGGGTATGGGGTTCCCCATATCGGGCGAGATAAGCCGGTGATGCACAAACATAAAGTCTGCGACTGGATAGGCGGCGGGCGATCATGCTGGAATCACCCAGTCGCCCCAGTCGGATCGCCAGATCATAACCTTCAGTCACCAGATCCAGCGTCTGGTTGGTCAGGTGGCACTGCAACTCCAGATCCGGGTATCGCTGCATAAAGTTATTCAGCAAAGGCACGATGTGGCTTTCGCCATAAGCGACCGGCGCTGTGATCTTAAGTTTGCCTCGGGGGCTCGCCTGCAGATCGGTCAGTGCCCTTTCGGCATCATCCAGCGCATCCAGAATCTGGCGACAGTGCTGATAGAAAATCTGGCCGGCCTCGGTGGCGGAAACCTTGCGGGTGGTGCGATAGAAAAGCTTGCTGCCGAGTCGCTTTTCCAGCTGACCCACCTGACGGCTGACCTGAGCGGTTGAGCAGTCCAGTTGTCGGGATGCCTGTGTGAAACTTTCGCTTTCATACACGGCGACAAATTCGTTTATACCTTCCCAGTTCATCGCTTCTCCTGTTATTGGCTGCAGGCTTCAGTGGTTTGTTGATTGTTACATGGTGGTAAAAGTGAATTTATATTTTAGGTGATTATGCTTTTAAGGGTAATGACTAAACTTACGCCATCGATCCTGAGGGATACGTTTTTTCAACGTTATTTTGTCATCAGCTGAAAAGCTGTCAGTAAGTGGAGCCTGTTATGACCCAGCCAATGATCAAATCCCGTGCTGCTATCGCCTGGGGCCCTAACCAGCCTCTTTCTGTGGAAGAAGTGGATGTGATGCCGCCGCAGAAAGGTGAAGTACTGGTAAAAATTATCGCCACCGGTGTGTGTCACACGGATGCCTTCACCCTGTCCGGTGATGATCCGGAAGGTATTTTCCCAGCCATTCTGGGGCACGAAGGTGGCGGTATTGTTGAAGCGGTGGGTGAAGGTGTGACCAGTCTGCAGGTAGGCGATCATGTTATCCCTCTGTACACCGCTGAGTGTGGCGAGTGCAAGTTCTGCAAATCTGGCAAAACCAACCTGTGTCAGGCAGTGCGTGAGACTCAGGGTAAAGGTCTGATGCCGGATGGCACGACCCGTTTCTATAAAGATGGTCAGCCGATCTACCACTACATGGGGTGCTCGACCTTCTCTGAGTACACCGTACTGCCGGAAATCTCTCTGGCCAAGGTGAACAAAGAAGCGCCTCTGGAAGAGATCTGTCTGCTGGGTTGTGGTGTGACTACCGGTATGGGTGCGGTGATGAACACTGCCAAGGTAGAAGAGGGCGCAACCGTTGCCATCTTTGGTCTGGGTGGTATCGGTCTGTCGGCGATTATTGGTGCCACCATGGCGAAAGCCAGCCGTATTATCGGTATCGATATTAACGAGTCCAAGTTTGAACTGGCGAAGAAGCTAGGTGCGACAGACTGCATCAACCCGAAAGATTACGACAAGCCGATTCAGGAAGTGATTGTTGAGCTGACCGATGGCGGTGTGGATTACTCCTTCGAGTGTATCGGTAATGTTGATGTGATGCGTTCGGCTCTGGAATGCTGCCATAAGGGCTGGGGTGAATCTGTCATCATCGGTGTGGCCGGTGCCGGTCAGGAGATCTCCACCCGTCCGTTCCAGCTGGTAACTGGCCGCGTATGGCGTGGTTCCGCGTTTGGTGGTGTTAAAGGTCGTTCTGAACTGCCGGGCATTGTGGAAGATTATCTGGCTGGCAAGTTTGCCCTGAACGATTTTATCACTCACACCCTGCCGCTGGAGAAGATCAACGAAGCCTTCGATCTGATGCATGAAGGTAAGTCGATCCGAAGTGTTATCCATTACTAAGCTCGATTTCAGATTATTGAGCGGACGTTATGACAGAGCCGGATACCCCATTGAGAGATGATGGGCATCCGGCCTTCAGCAGGAGAACTCTATGGAACCTTTGGAAAATATCAGCCGTAACCGTAGTTTTGGCGGCTGGCATAAGCAGTATCGTCACCGGTCACAGGTGCTGAACTGCGAGATGCGTTTTGCCATCTATCTGCCGCCTCAGGCAGCAGTCGGCCCTGTACCTGTGCTCTATTGGCTGTCGGGCCTGACCTGTACCGATGAGAACTTTATGCAGAAGGCTGGCGCTCATCGAATGGCGGCAGAGCTGGGTATTGCACTGGTTGCACCGGATACCAGTCCCCGTGGTGAGGATGTGGCTAATGATGATGGCTACGATCTGGGACAGGGAGCAGGCTTTTACCTGAACGCGACTCAGGAGCCTTGGGCGAAGCATTACCGTATGGAAGATTACGTGTTGAATGAGTTGCCGGAACTGATCGAGTCGGTTTTCCCTGTAACTGAGAAACGGGCTTTAGCTGGCCACTCTATGGGTGGGCATGGTGCGCTGACTCTGGCGATGAAAAATCCTGAGCGTTTCTGCTCGGTATCTGCCTTCAGCCCGATTGTGAATCCGGTGAATGTACCCTGGGGTGAAAAAGCCTTTACCGCATATCTGGGTGCGAATCGTGAAAGCTGGAAAGCCTACGACAGCTGTGGGCTGATCCGTCAGGCTAAGGTGCATCTGCCGATGCTGGTGGATCAGGGCACAGAGGATAGCTTTCTTGAAGAGCAGCTGAAACCTGAGCTTCTGGTTCAGGCGGCAGAACAAGCGGGATACCCGATGCAGCTGCGCATGCAGGAAGGTTATGACCACAGCTACTACTTTATCGCCAGCTTTATCGAAGAGCATCTGGCGTTTCATAGCCGTTACCTGAAAGCCTGAGGATTCATAATCCAGGAGCTTCCGGTAGGGCAGAAAACAAAAGCCGCTGTAGATCGGGTTGATCAGCAGCGGCTTTTTTTATCCTATGTCTTTGACTTCAGAAGCTTGAAATTCAGAGTCAGAGACTGCGGGTGTCCTGCATCAGGCGGTCAATACAGCGGATCACCTCCAGACTGGCGTCTTCCATACACTGCAGGTATTTCAGCATATTTTTGGTATCGCCGGCAGCACCTGCCTGAAGGGCAGAGCGACCACACTCATGCACCTGCTTGTGGGGGCGATCCAGATCTTTAAAGCTCTGAAGATGGCTGTAGTGGCTGGCACCATAACCGTTGAAGTACCAGTTACCCAGACGACATTCGGTATGGGCATTCACCTGGCTGGAAAACTGTTGTTTCTCGATCAGGCTGTAAACATTGTTCTTCCACACGGCATGATCCAGCTTCACTGTATTCAGAAATGCGGATGTGGTGGAGTCACTGATCACACTCTGCATGTGGGTTGAGCGTTCCAATACCTGTTCCACCACATGATCAATCTGGGAAGAAGACGCGGAGATCTCTTCGGTGCTTTGCTGGTTTTCGCTGACCATGGTTTTGATGTCATTGGTCTGGGAGATTACTTTGGTAATCAGGGATTCGATCTGACTGCTGGCTTCATGAGCTTTGGCTGCCAGTTGACGAACTTCATCGGCTACAACGGCGAAACCACGTCCGGCTTCCCCGGCACGCGCCGCCTCAATCGCGGCGTTCAGTGCCAGCAGGTTGGTCTGATCGGAAATCTCCTGGATAGAAGAAACCAGACGGCTGATGCCGGAAGCGGTTTCATCCAGAACGGATACCGCATCCATACTTTTTCCGGCGTGCTCGCTGATAAAGCTGGCGCGGTTTTCAAGACGAACCAGTGCATCCCGTGTTTCAGCAAAAACATCATTCATCTGCTTCTGGGCTTTGCGCTCTTCGATCAGAGCTTCTGCATTGCTTGCCAGACCTTCGCGGATGGTATTCAGCATATCGCCGCCCTGAAGAATGCAGGGCATGATATTCGCGAAATCCTCAGAGGCCTGTTGCACCCGGCGGATATGGCTTTCCTTCTCCTCAATCACTTCCTGCAGCTGCTGAATCTCCGTCTGATGCTGCTGTTTTAGCTGAGCGAGTTCCTGCTTCAGCGCGGCATTTTCGTCTTTTAAAGTGTTGCTGAACCACATAAGAGTATCGACCTCGGGAGAATCTACAGATGAATGGGCTGTGAATCTAAATAGATGCTTATAAAAAGAATCTTCATTCTACGCTTTTGTTTTCTTTTGTAACATTGTTACAGATTATTAACATTTCTGGAATTAGACTTTTATTGATCTGAGCAGGTGTTTGTCTGGTGGGGATTTGATGGAGCTCTGCCGGTTATGGATAACGGGATACTCTTTGCCTGTGATCAGCGAGTTTTATCTCAAGAGAGTTTTATAGCGTCCGGCTTAGAGGTAAAATCCGGTTTTTAAACAAATAAAACGGGATAGTGGTATGGGCAGAGCCTTTCAAAACCGAAAAGAGTCCATGGCTAAAACGTCGGACGCTAAAGCCAAGCTGTACAGCAAATATGGCCGTGAGATTTATGTCTGTGCGAAAGCCGGTGGTGTAGAGCCGGATGGTAACCTGTCTCTGCGTAGTCTGATTGACCGTGCGAAGAAAGACCAGGTTCCGGGTCACGTAATCGACAAAGCTCTGGATAAGGCAAAAGGCGGTGGTGGCGAAGACTTCTCCACAGCTCGCTATGAAGGTTTTGGCCCTGGCGGCACCATGGTGATCGTGGACTGTCTGACCGATAACCCGAACCGTACCTTTGGGGATGTTCGTACCTGTTTCAACAAAGCTAAGTGCAAAATCGGTGGTCAGGGTAGCGTAAGCCACATGTTCGACCACAGCGCGATTTTCGTATTTGCTTTCGATGACGAAGAGGCAGTACTGGAAGCGCTGATGGAAGCGGATGTTGATGTCACGGATATCGAAAACGAAGACGGCAAACTGACCGTATTCGCACCACACACCGATTACGCGAAAGCTAAAACAGCGATCACGGAACTGGTTGGTGAAGGTGTTGAGCTGGAAGTGGATGAGATCCAGTTTGTTCCCCATAACATGACCGCTATTTCCGGTGAAGATGTGGAAACCATGGACAAGTTCCTGGATATGCTGAACTTCCTGGATGACGTACAGAACGTCTACCACAACGCTGAGTACTAAGTTTGGCGCTGTTCCTGAGTCCAGACTTTTTCCGGTATGGTCGCTGACGATACCGGAAACCAAAAAAACCTGCTGCGGCAGGTTTTTTTGTGTTCGGAGCATACGTGATATCTATATTCAGGATTCCAGCAGATGCTGGATCAGTGCCCTGAGTTTGCCCGGTTTCACCGGCTTATTGAGTACCGGCAGCTTGGCATCGTTAAAGCGCTTACGCTGCTCACTGTTGCGATCTGCGGTGAGTACAATGGCCGGGATCTCCCTCTGATAGTGCTGGCGTAAGGCGGTGATCGCCTCGGTACCTGTGCGGTTATCGTGCAGGTGGAAGTCAGCCAGAATCACTTCAGGTTCAAATTCTTCATCTTCACAAAGCGCCAGGGCTTCTTCCAGATCCGGTGCGCAGATCAGCTGACAACCCCATTGCTGCAGAAGTGCCTCCATACTGACCAGAATGCTCTCTTCATTGTCGATCACCAGAACCGAGCGCTGGAAGAGCACATCCCCTGATGGTCTGAAGCTCGCTGGTGGCAGAGAAGTGGGTACCCTTGGCTGGAAATGAGCCCGGGGCACCCGAACACTGAAGCAGGAACCCTGCCCCTCGACCGAGGCGACCTGAACCGGGTGGCCCAGCATACGGGCGATACGGTCAACAATGGCAAGACCGAGTCCCAGTCCCTGACGGTTTTTACCCCGATGCTGATCCAGCTGCTGAAACTCTTTGAAGATCATCTCCAGCTGGTCGGTGGGAATGCCATCGCCGGTATCCCATACCTGAATCAGGACATGTTCAGATGTCCGGCGACAGCCGACAGTAATCTTACCTTCCGGGGTATAGCGGATCGCGTTACTGATCAGGTTACGCAGAATCCGCATCAGCAAGCGGGAATCACTACACACAGCAAGGCTGGTGGGCAGGATATTGAGTCTGAGCTTTTTCACCTGAGCTACGGGCTGAAATTCAGCATCCAGAGAGTGCAGCAGAGCGTTCAACTGCATAGAACTCAGATCCGGGGTAATGGCATTCTGATCCAGACGTGAGATATCCAAGAGGTCGTTGATCAGATCTTCAGCGTTTTCCAGAGCCAGATGCACGCGCTCAACCAGCCCTTCATCAGCGGGAGCCAGTGTGCGTTCTCTGAGAGCGGATACCAGCAGGCGAGCAGCATTCATTGGTTGCAGCAGATCGTGGCTGGCCGCGGCAAAATACTTGTCTTTATTACGGTTGGCTTCTTCGGCTGCTTCTTTGGCTTGTTTCAGTTGTTCTTCAATTTGCTGGCGCTCATCAATCTCCTGCCGGAGTTGGGCGTTAACGGCCTGAAGTTCCTGAGTACGTTTTTGTACGCGAACTTCCAGTTCTTCATTCAGCTGTTCCAGTGTGGCGTTGAGTTGGGAATAACGGTCTCTTTCCTGTTCCAGCTCTTCCAGTTTGGTGAGCAGTTCCGGATAGTAGCTTTTACGAACGGACTGCTCTCCAAGGCCGATCAGGTGGGTCAGTGCCTCGCCACGTGACTGTTCGCTATTCCGGTCGGAGCTGGTTTTTGTCTCAGAGCGATTTTTGAGCTCCTGACGCTGTGTCAGATCAGAGCGCTTCTTCATAAACCACTTCGAGATCACGTTGGTTGGAACTACGGGGGTTGGTCAGGATGCAGAGATCCGCCAGTGCTTTTTCGGAGAGTTGCGGCAGATCGGTTGTTTTTACTCCTTGCTGAGACAGGGTCTGATACAGGCCAACTTCCTGTTTCAGGTTGATCACTTTATCCACAAGGACTCGGCGGATCTCCTGACTGCTCCGGTTGTGGGTTTCCAGTTCCAGTGTTTCCGCAATTACCTTGTAACGATCCTGAGCGTCCCGATAGTTAAAGTCGATCACATGTTCCAGCAGCATGGCGTTACAGAGTCCATGGGGCAGATCGAGATAACCACCCAGACTATGGGACATCGCGTGAACAGCCCCAAGAATCGCATTGGAGAAGGCGAGACCCGCTTTCATAGAACCGAGCATTACGGCTTCACGGCGTTCGCTGTCCAGTGGGTTGGCAACCAGTTGTGGCAGGTTCTTGTTGATCAGGCGGATCGCATCCAGCGCGTGCATGTCGGTGAGCGGGCCTGCGCCGGTGGAAACAAAGGCTTCAATGGCATGCACCATGGCATCAACACCGGTACAGGCGGTGAGGAAATTATCCATGGTTGCCGTGGTTTCCGGATCGATCAGGGCGACATCAGGCACCACGGCTTTACTGACGATGGATATTTTTACTCTTTCGTTCTGATCGGAAATGATGGCGAACTGAGAAACGTCTGCTGAGGTGCCGGCTGTGGTCGGGATAAAAATCAGTGGCGGGATCGGCAGATCGATGGTGTCGATCCCTTCATAATTCAGGATGTGGCCGCCATTGGCCGAGACAATGCCCACGCCCTTGGCGCAGTCCATCGGGCTGCCACCACCCACAGCAACGATCACGTCGCATTGTTCTGCCTGATACAGCTCAACGCCCTGCATCACTTCGTCGGTTCTGGGATTGGGGGAGACCTGAGTGAAGATCACGCTCTCGATACCTTCGGCTTCGAGAGCGGCTCTGACATCTTCCAGCCAACCCGCCGCTGCAACGCCGGGGTCGGAGACCAGAAAAACTTTTTTGGAGCCAAAACTGCGGGCGTAGTTGCCTACGGTTTTGCGGGCGCCTGCACCGAAGATGATTTCGGGAGAGACGAATTTTCTCAGATTGGAGATTGCGTTACTCATCGGTGACCACTGACAGGCCTGAAGCCTGCTCTTTTATTGTTGTTATCTTTCGGGCTGCTGCCTTGCGACAGTTGTAGCCGGTCTGCTTCCGTAACGTCCATGTGCGGGGTGACAGCATCTCAAATTTTGTTGGGGGTTGCAGCTAGACTTTTTTATCTGTCAAAGGGCGGATCTGTTTTGCCTGAAGCCCTTTAAAACCCTGCTCTGTCTAGGGTAATCGCTCAGTTTTGTCAGGTGCTGCTTTTAGAATCCTAGTGCGGCTGGCAGGTGATCAGTATGCTACTTACGGGCAGCATTTCAGGGCAGGCTGGGTGGAAAATAGTACTGAAGTAGTAGTTTCTGGTCTTGGCGGCGGATAGCGAATTGAAAGGCATAAAAAAAGCCCTGACAGGCATCAGGGCTTTTAAAGTGAGCGAACGCAGTGGCGATTAACGCTGGTCGAAATCCAGTACCACTTCGTCGGAGATCGGGTGCGCCTGACAGCTCAGAACGTAACCAGCATCGATCTCGTGCTGTTCCAGACCGTGGGAGATATCCATCTCCACTTCGCCTTTCACCAGTTTACACTTACAGGTGGAGCAAACACCGCCTTTACAGGAGTAAGGCAGATCCATACCCACTTCCATACCGGCATCCAGAATGTTCTGACCGACAGTGGCCAGATCAAACATGACAGAACGGCCGTCAGCGATGACAGTAACCTTAGAGGTTTTGTCTTCGCCGTACTGCTCAACACGGGCGTGTGCTTTCGCCAGAGTCGCTTCCGCATCCGCAGAAGAGCTTGCGAACAGTTCGTAGTGGATCTGGTCATCGCTCAGACCTTCCATACGGAAACCACGGGATACTTCAGTCATCATGGCTTCAGGGCCACAGATGAAGGCTTCGTCGGTGCTCTTAATATCGATCAGACCGGCTTTCTGCAGTGCATAGCCTTTCTTATTGTCGATACGTCCGTTCAGCAGGTCAGCGCCCTGATCTTCATAATCCATTACGTTGATCCACTGGAAGCGGCTCATGTAACGGTTTTTGATGAAGTTCAGCTCGTCTTTGAACATCACAGTGTTGCTGCGCTGGTTACCATAGATCAGGGTAACTTTACTGTTTGGTTCGATATCCAGCACGGATTTCATGATGGAGATCATCGGTGTAATACCGGAACCTGCCGCGATGCACATGTAGTTCTTGGCGTTGTCAGCTTTCAGCTCTGAGTAGAAGCTACCCTGAGGTGGCATCACTTCCACTTCCATGCCCGGCTTGAACTCGTCGTTGGCGTAGTTAGAGAAACGACCGCCATCAACACGCTTGATACCCACACGCATGTGGCCATCGGTTACACCGGAACAGATGGAGTAAGAACGACGAACGTCTTCACCATTGATCATAGCGCGCAGAGTCAGGAACTGACCCTGAATAAAGTTAAACTTCTCTTTCAGTTCCGCAGGAACATCGAAGGTTACACAGATCGCGGTGTCCGTTTCCGGCTGCACATCCGCGATTTTCAGTGTGTAAAACTGGGTGTCAGACATGATGTCACCTATATCCTGTTGGCAGACTCAGCGGAGTCTCGCCGGAACCGGCACCGGTAGTGAAACATCCGGAGCGGGTTCTCTGATTATTTTTGTAGTTCCGAATTCTGTGCTGCTTTTGACGGTTAAATTTCCGGATCTGGGTTTTCTTCAGATCTTTTTGAAATAGTCAAAAGGCTCGTTGCAGTCGTTGCACTGGAACAGGGCTTTACAGGCAGTAGAGCCAAACTCACTGATCCGGCGGGTGTTACGTGAACTGCAGTGCGGGCACAGGGCATGGGCATCCGGTGTTAAGCCGTCTTCATCCAGCTCAGCATCTTCCGGAGGCGCGATACCGTATTCACGCAGCTTGCGTCGACCTTCCTGAGTCATCCATTCTGAGCTCCAGGCCGGTGCCAGCTTGGTTTTGATCTCAACATCGGCAAAACCGGCATCATTCAGTGCCTGAGTGATATCGTCAGCCATGGCATTCATGGCAGGGCAGCCGGAGTAGGTTGGCGTGATGGTCACGACAATCTGTTCACCGTTGCGTTCGATGTCACGCAGTACACCCAGATCCCAGAGGCTGAGAGCCGGAACTTCCGGATCTTTTACAGCATCCAGCAGATCCCAGAGATCCTTAACCGCTTCATTGCTGCGCAGCTGCAGTCGCTCGTACTGTTCAACCGGCATTAATGGGATTTCTGTCATGGCGCGAGTACCTCAAACGGGCTGATGCGCTGCTGTTTAACAGGCACCAGCGACTCAGTTATCACAGTTTTGCTGCAGGTGTTCCGTTAATCCCGGGGATTACTTCCCAAGAACTGTTGTGATTATTACCACTTACAGCCCGGGTGAGAACGGTGAACGATCTGCATCTCAGTCAGCATGTGACCCAGATTTTCAGTGTGATAACCGGTACGGCCACCACGAACTGCCCACTCTTCAGTTGGAACAGTCAGGGTCGCTTCCGTCAGGATTTCGGTCACTTTAGCCAGCCACGCATCATGCAGTTTGGATACGTCTACGCCGATACCTTCGTCAGCCAGCAGTTGCTCTGTTTCGTCCATATCGAACAGTTCGTGGGTGTAGCCCCACAGAGCATCAACCGCTTTCTGAGTGCGCTTATGGCTCTCTTCGGTACCATCGCCCAGACGCAGAACCCAATCACGGCTGCGACGCAGGTGATATTTGGTTTCTTTGATCGCTTTAGCGGCAATCGCAGACAGGGTTTCGTCTTTGGATTTCAGCAGCTCAGGCAGCAGATAGGTGTAGTAAACATCGGCAAACAGCTGACGCACCTGAGAGTAGGCGAAGTCACCTTTCGGCATCTCCATCAGCAGCAGGTTGCGGTATTCGCGATCATTTCGCATGTAGGCGAAATCGTCTTCGTCGCGGCCGTCGTTAGCCAGTTCTGCGGCATAGGTGTAGAACATGCGGGCACGACCGATGTAGTCGAGGGACACGTTGCCGTATGCGATATCTTCTTCCAGGAATGGACCGTAGCTGATCCATTCTGAAATGCGGTGACCCAGTACAACTGAGTCGTCACCCAGACGGGTGGCGTATTCAAGCGTTGCCGCTTTGATTGCTTCACTCATTATTCTTTCTCCGAACCTTTTTCCACGTTGCTTTCAGGCAATAACACTGAAAAGCGTGCTTACATGTTGTTTACAGGGTCAGGCAGAACGTAATAAGTGGCGTGACGGTATGGCTTGTCATCGTTTGGATCGTAGAAGCTATCCGCATCGTCTTCCTGAGAAGCACAGATGTCAGAAGACTTAACAACCCAGATGCTTACGCCTTCGCTACGGCGGGTGTAGCAATCGCGTGCGTATTCCAGAGCTTGCTCATGATCTTCAGCGTGCAGGCTACCAACATGTTTGTGGTCAAGACCACGCTTGGAGCGGATGAATACTTCGAATAGTTCCAGTTTTTCAGTAATAACAGACATGTTCGTTCTCCCCTTTACGCTGCTTGCTGAGCTTTTTTAGCTCTTTTCTTTTCGTTGTATGCAGTGATGGCATCACGTACCCACTCACCTTCGTCGTGAGCGGCAATGTGGTGTTCAACGCGCTGACGGTTACAGTGACCGTTGCCGTTGATCACACTCCAGAACTCGTCCCAGTTCAGATCAGAGCTGTCGTAGTGGCCACGTTCTTCGTTCCACTTGATCGCTTTATCCGGGTGATCAAGACCCAGAACTTCGATCTGCTTAACAGTCTGGTCAACAAACTTCTGGCGCAGGTCGTCATTGGTTTCACGCTTGATCTTCCACTCCATCGATTTCTGGGAGTGAGCAGACTCAGAGTCGTGAGGACCGAACATCATCAGTGCTGGCCAGTAGAAACGGTTCAGAGCGTCCTGAGCCATTGCTTTCTGTTCCGGAGAACCTTTAGCCAGAGACAGCATGGCTTCGTAGCCCTGACGCTGGTGGAAAGACTCTTCTTTACAGATGCGGATCATGCCGCGGGAGTAAGGACCGTAAGAGGTACGTTGCAGTGATACCTGGTTTACGATCGCAGCACCATCAACCAGCCAGCCGATAGCGGCAACGTCTGCCCAGGTCAGTACCGGGTAGTTGAAGATGGAGGAGTATTTTGCTTTACCGCTCTGCAGTTGCTCGATCATCTCAGAACGTGAGATGCCCAGAGTTTCTGCAGCGCTGTACAGGTACAGGCCGTGACCCGCTTCATCCTGTACTTTAGAAATCAGTACCGCTTTGCGACGCAGTGATGGCGCACGGGTAATGTAGTTGCCTTCCGGTTGCATACCGATCACTTCAGAGTGCGCGTGCTGCGAAATCTGGCGAATCAGGTTCTTGCGGTATTGCTCCGGCATCCAGTCTTTTGGCTCGATCTTTTCTTCCGCTTCGATCTTACGCATGAAATTTTGTTCTTCGGGCGTCATATCTATGCTCTCCGATCTTTTTATTATCTGCCAAGCCGTGTAACTGATTTGACTCAGTGGTAGACACTTTTTGTATCAACTTTAAGTTTCAACAACTTAGGTCACTTGTGCAGGCAGGTTGCAGCAAATCAGAACGCATTCTGTCTAGTGTCGAATGCGTGCCTCTTTGAATAATAGGCAAAGCAGCATGACTGCGTTGCCTTTTTCATATCCCAAGCTGCGCATTATATGACACGTTTTTTAAAATGCAAAACATCAAAGTGTATCGCTTTAGGCTTTGCCTGAATTTATTTCAGGCGATAGCGAGTGTTTCCGCAGATCCGGCAGCTAAAGACGCATGTCTGGTGCGATTTAGCGTTCAAAAGAACTGGATGCCCATAAGTGGTAACTCGCAAGCAGATATTCTTTTAAGGCTGGTGTCGTTTGGTTAGGAAAGCGTTCAGCCGAGCGTAATAATCAGAGATAGGGGGGAAGCAAGACGTGCTCAGTAAGGGCTGTAAGCCACGAAGAAGCTGAGCTTAAGCTTAGAGCTGTGATGGGAGGGCTGGCTTGAGTTATGACATAAGAGGCAATCTCTGTTGCCTCCCTGTTATCCCGGTTCTGTCGAATGTTGATCCTGTAGAATAATCAGCAGCGTCCATGAATCTTCAGACCGCGAGCCATGCGTTCCATATTATCCCGCATTTTATTGCGACGGCTTTCCAGTCGGAACTGAATTTCTGACATAACCAGAGTCAGTTCATCGCAGAGGTCAGAGGTGCGTTTCAGGCGTTTATTTAGGTTGGTGTGGGGCATGTCAGGCATCCTTTCTGGAGAGTCACTGGACAAGGAGTTTAATCCACTGAAAAACTGCGGGCATTCTAGGTAGCGGTGTCCGGGCTTTCTACAGCTTTTTTTCTGCGATATGTAACACTGTGCAATTATGAGAACCGGTTCTCGGTGTGCGGCTGATTTGTTTACTTTAGGAAGGTCTTGAATGTCAGAAATGGTTTAATTTTGTAACTGGATGTATTTTTTTTGAGCTTTTATTCTGAGTGTAAATCTTGGAGTAAGAGAGCTGATATGAATTCTTCTGTGACATCAAAAATAGAAAACCTGGGTCGGGTTAATACATCAGTCCCGCCCAAGAGGAGCATGTTACCTTGTGAGCGCTGCAGGGCTCAGGGATCGCTTTGCGCCTCGATGACCTACCAGCTTTTTTCTGGCAAGGCTCAGGAAGTTATTTGTGATCAGCTTAAACAGCCGTCTTGATTGAGAGGATTATCAGACTATCTCCCTCCCTCCTTAGTAGAGTTAGGGGAAGAAGATAGCCCTTTCTTTTATCTTTCTGATGCTTCCGGTTAGAACACCAGATGAGCAACACCTGCGATCACTGGTAGAGTGATCAGAGTGCGCAGGATAAAGATGATAAAGAGTTCCAGAATATTAACCGGAATCTTACTGCCCAGAATCAAAGCACCTACTTCAGACAGATAGATCAGCTGGGTAATGGAAACCGCAGCAATCACAAAACGGGTCATTTCGCTTTCGATAGAAGCCGCCATGATGGATGGGATAAACATATCCGCAAAGCCCACCACCAGTGTCTCAGACGCTTTTACCGCTTCCGGAATCTGCAGC
The DNA here is from genome assembly GCF_002150805.1 of Oceanospirillum sanctuarii. GTDB lineage: Bacteria > Pseudomonadota > Gammaproteobacteria > Pseudomonadales > Halomonadaceae > Oceanospirillum > Oceanospirillum sanctuarii. The sequence continues at coordinate 970,588 of NZ_MTBA01000004.1, read as the reverse complement.
AGCTCAAGCAGAGGCACATAAGGTGCGCCCAGAATGCTGAAGATAGAGGTGTTTTCAGCAATCACCAGTGCCAGAGTTCCCACCGCCATCACAACCGGCAGTACACAGAACACCATTTCTGCAGCGTTCTTGCTGCCATCCACCAGAACAGCTTTGAAGCCACGGCTGGTTTCAGCACGGGCGATTGCCTGTTGCACGCCCAGTGAAAACAGTTCTTTCAGTGGCTTTTTGGCCAGCTCGCAGGTTTCTGCTTCGGTGCCATCATCGTACTGATTAGACTTCCAACATAGTGGTGGCAGACGAGGAATTATCAGTGCTGCGACAAAACCCGCCAGAGAAACAGCCAGGTAGAAAGGGATAAACAGGTGTTCCAGTTTGACCTGAGCGATCACAACCAGTGCGAAACTGATGGATACCGCAGAGAAGGTGGTTGCAATAACTGCAGCTTCACGTTTGGTGTACATCTTCTGTTCGTACTGCTGACTGGTCAGCATCACACCTACGGTGCCATCGCCTAACCATGAGGTTGTACAGTCGATAGCGGAGCGTCCTGGCAGATTGAACAGAGGGCGCATAATTTTGCTCATCAGGCTGCCGGTCAGTTCCAGTAAGCCAAAATCCAGCAGCAGAGGCAGCAGAAGTCCTGCAAACAGGAAAACCGCCAGCAGGGTCGGCATCAGTTCTTTCAGAACCAGAGCGCCTGTGTATTCGTGCCAGATCATGCCGGGGCCGACTTCATTGATGGTCATAACCGCAAAAGCTGCGCCCAGTACCCGCATTACCAGCCAGGGATAACTGGTCAGGAACAGAACCTTCATCAGGTTATGGTTGTGCAGAGGCTTAAAGAAGGTTGTAACAACAGAAAGGGCTGCAGCAATACAGATCAGTCCGGTAACAACCAGAGGAGCATTATCGCCCAACAGGCCTTTAAACATGCCTGCCAGTACGGCTACGGGGATGGTAACGCTACCGTCGTAGGCTACCGGGGTCATAAAGAGCAGCAGGCCAAGAAGAGAAGGAAGAATAAACTTCCAAAGGCTGCCGGTTTGTTTGGTCGCGTCCACTGCGAAAGCGTCGTTCGACATACGCGTTACCCTCAATCGTTATTGTTATCGGAAATGTGTCCGGATTATTTAAGGTGGGGGAGTATATTAGTCTTGGCCTAGGTAATATCAATTTATCCGGCGGTAATGTAGGCAATAACTGCTAAAACAGGTCGCTTTTTTGAAAAAAAAGACCAGAAAAAATGCAATGACAGGTAAATGTATTATTTGAAGGGGGCGTTAAATGTTGACGCTTTTGGTAAAGCTGAAGACAAAATGCGATCTGCTTCCGGCAAATCCTAAAGGAGTTACTTATACTCAGGTTAATCTGATTCGGTGTGAGTGTGCGTATGGTGTTTTCTCTGCGATCTCTATGTTTCTTTATTGGCTCTATGCTGTGTGCTGCCGGTGTGCAAGCTACCAATGACGGCCTGCCTGAGCAGATGACCTTCTGCTATGAGAACCAGAATTACCTGCCTTTTATCCGTCAGGCAGAAGATGGTCTGGTCGTTGAGGGCAAAAACGGCGTTTTAACGGATCTGGTGATTCAGGCTACGGGCAAACTGGGTGTTAAAGCAGAATTCATCAATAAGCCCTGGAAGCGTTGTATCGTGTTGCTTCAGTCTGGTGAGGTTGATGGCATTTTTGCTGCTATCTGGCAGCCTGAGCGTGAAAAGTGGGGTGTATTTCCCAAGCATCAGGAGCAGCCGGATGAGCGCTATAAAATATGGCAGGTGAATTATCAGATATACGCCAGACGAGACTCAGCCCTGGATTGGGATGGTAAAGCATTTACCGGAATCGTGACCGGTGTCTCTGCGCCTTTGGGTTATGTGGCTGAAAAAAAACTGCAGCAGCTCGGAGTGAAAAGCCGTTCCAGTTATCTGCCGGCGGATGGTCTCAATCTGGTGGCCAAACATCGGCTGGATGGTTATGTTCTGGAAAGCTCTATTGGTGATTACCTGACTCGCTCGGAAGGTTTGGAATCTGATGTTAAGCCACTGCCCATTCCCTTCTTTTCAGCAGATTGGTATTTGCCTCTTTCCCACCGTTTGGCAAAAAAATACCCACAGGCACCCATACTTTTCTGGCAGGCATTGGCTGAAGCTCGAGAAGCCCATGGCGAAGCCCTGAAGGCGGCCTATCAGGGCGATTAGCCGACACAAAAGAATTAAGCCGATAGCTAAATGGAAGCTGAGATCTAAGATAATGAAAAAATGGTCACTCTACCTGTTCTCATTCGTTCTTCTTGCAACCGTGCGCCCTGCCTGGTCAGAGGGCACAGACCTGCCTATTGGTAATATTGATCAAATTCAGGGAGAGGTTGGTTTAATGCGTAAAGGAGAAGCCATCACACCAGCCGGTAATACCCTATTGCAGGAAGGGGATCGTTTAACCACAGGTAAAGGTGGTCTTAAGCTCAGATTGAAAGATAACTCCCGAATTACTCTGGCGGCAAATACTCAGTTTGAGATAACCCGTTATCGGTTCAATGCTGAAGCGAAAACTTCAGATGCGCATTTCAAACTCCTGTCCGGTGCTTTTCGGGCGGTAACCGGTGCTATAGGCCATTTGCCAAAGCCTTCTTTTGAAGTGGAAACTCCGGTCGCTACGATGGGGATTCGTGGTACAGATTTTTGGGGTGGCTTTATTTTCAATGGCGATCTGGATGTCGCGATGTTTTCTGGTAAAGGTGTCTATGTTCGTAACGCTGATGGCATTAGTGAGATTCGCTTGCCCGGGGAAGGTGTTACCGTGGTAAAGGGGAGGGCTCCGACCGATGCCCGGATCTGGCCGGACTGGAAAATTCAGCGAGCTATTGAATCCACGTTGCTTGAGCCCTAACAGAATTTTATCTCTTACCGGCAGGAAGCCTGATGATCTGACATGAGGGCGCTTATGACGTCTTTGATGCGAGTTCTGCTTCTTTTTACTTTTTTTGTCACGCTGGAGCGTCTGGCTGCGGCTGATATCAGCTTCCTGCAACAAAACTCTCAGCCGAAATATTTTCTTAATTCACCGGATAGCCCGGGGCTGTGCGGCGAACTCTACCGCTCCATCATTCGTGAGCTGGATAAGCGAGCGATCTCGTCGGCAGTGGATAACCACTATCTGCCCATCAAACGTATCCTGAGTCAGGTTGAAACCATTCCGGGGACTGTGTTTTGCGGGGCTGGCAGGAATGCAGAGCGGGAGAAGCGCTTTCACTATATCCGAACCCCGCTTTATCAGGTCAGCAATGTGGTTGTGACTCACGGTGATGATCTGCACGACCCGAAGTCCTTTGAAGAAATTATTGCTGCAAGAGACTCTGTGGGGGCGCTATATGGCACTTCATCAGCGCGTTTTTTACAGAAGAAAATCGGTGCGACTCTGGTGAATGATAGTTTTAACGATCTTGAAAGCCCGCTTAAGCTGATCGGCACTTCCCCGCATCGACTACGCTATTTTTACTACCATGATCTTGGGCTGAACTATCTGGTGAAGGTTTCGCCCTACCCTTTGAGAGTGGTTAAAACCAAGTTCAGAACGGTACCGCAGTGGCTGATTGTCAGTAGTAAAACGCCAGAGTTTCAGTTGATCGCACTGGAGGAAATTTTAGCGTCGATGGAACAAAGTGGTGAGTTAGCGCAGATCGTGGGTCGATATATCTACTGAGGGTTTACCGGATCAGTTGAGTAACTGGCCGGTAAACCCTGGTGTTGATGAGGGGGGCTCAGGAGTATGCAGCTTCTTTCATCACTTTAGCGATCAGGCGATAGGCATCTACCCAGGCCTGACGGGTTTCCGGAGTCCAGCTGTCGCCCAGTCCGTCTCTCAGAGCATATAGTAGTGAGTTACCCACAGGAGTGTAGTGTTCGGCTTTTACACCATACTTAACATGGTCCCGGGCAAGTTTCTGTAAAACCGGAACCAGGCTTTCCAGATCTTCGAGGCTTTTGACGGCAATTTTTAACGTGCTCATCAGCTTCCGGCCCTGTGATTTCATATCACCTTTGAACATAGGGCGGGTTTCTGGGGCGTAATAAAACAGGTAGTTGTAGAAAATCTCAGCGGCCTGATCAGCAATCGGCTCGACCTGAGCAAAGGAGTCCTGAATAAGATGAATCTGCTGACGGGATATCGACATAATAAGTGCGCCTTTATTGTTCTTTTTCAGAGCGTAGCATGAAAATGGTTCAGGGTTCAGATAAACAGATCTGTACGGGCCTTATTGTGATTCTGTGCCTGTTTTTCGGGTGGCAGCCTGCTATGGCAGACTTCAAAGTCGCCGTGATCGGAAAAACGAAAAATGACAGCTTTTACGAGCAGGCCTATCAGGGATGTCTTCTATTTGCAGCCAGTGTCGATGATCTGATCTGTATCTACGATGGTCCGCAGGATTATCAGAATCCTCGCAGTCAGGCTAATGTGGTGGAAAAGGTACTCAAGGAGCACGCCGACGGCATACTGATATCAACCACCCATTCAGGGTTTCTGGTCGAGCGTATTCTAGGTATCGCCCGGGATAAGCATATTCCGGTGATTACGTTTGACTCGGATCTGCTACCTGAGCATCACAAGTACCGGCTGGCCTATGTTGGCACCAATAACTTTGATTTTGGTGTCGCTTTGGGTGAGTACGCCAAACGCTATAAACAGAATGGGCTTACTCAGATCTGCCTGCAGTCCGGCAGTGATGCTACTCCTAATCTCAATGAACGTATTCGAGGTGTTCGCTATGCGTTGTCCGGTGATGATGCGAACCAGCGTCTGGATGGCGAGAATGGCTGGCAGGAGTATCACCGTTGTCCTTTTTATACCTTGGGCAAGCGTGATATCGCTTTGAGCCAGCTGAAGTTTGTGCTGTCTCAGCCTACGCCGCCGGTTTTTCTCGCTGTGGCGGGGTTTGCTCAGTTTTCCCCGGATTATGTTGCTGAAATCATGCCTTATCGTGATCAGATAGCGTCAGAAGAACTCGTCGTAATTTCCGCAGATGCGGAACCTATGCAACTGGAGGCGCTGGAGAAAAAACTTTCAACCGTCAACATTGGACAGCGTCCCTTTGAGATGGGGCGGTATAGTGCGGAACTTATGTATCGCTATCTGAAATCCGGCCAGAAGCCGGAGCAGGAGATCAATTACCTTGGCTTCTACTACTGCACAGCAGAAGAGGGCTGCCTGCTTGAAGAGTGAGTGACTGCCGTTCTGAAAGGCAAGGTGAACAGCTTTAAATCAAAGGCCGGAATGTTTGACCTCTTTCAGATACGGCATGTTCTGAAAAAGGAATTGGTTATACCTGCCATCATTCTTCATTTGCAGCAGTACTTCGTTTAGCTTGGGAGCCAGCTCAAGGTGCATATTATGCACAAACGGGTAGGAGTAATTCTGCCCGATAACCCCGGCCTGACGAACAGCCAGATTTCTGAACTCCGGATCCTGCAGTTGTTTATGGATCACCACCTCAAGCCCGATAAAAATATCGGTTCGCCCAGCTTTCAGGCGATTCAGTCCTATTGATGCGGTATCCACGCTGGTGAGCTGATCTTCCGGCACCAGAGGTTGCAGGTTTTCTCTGCTCCAGACTGACCCTCTCAGATAATCCACCCGATAAGGCATGTCCTTCAGACTATCCAGACCATTCAAGCGGATCTCCGGATTCAGTGTGATCGCAATCGTCCGGTTGATAAAAATTGGTTCTTCAACCCGAACCATATTGCGGTAGGTCTGGTTGTAACTGGCGATACGCTGGGGCTCGCCATCCACTTTACCCAGATTCGCATTCAGAGAGCTGCGCTTACTGGGCATCACCTTGTAGCTGAACTGATAACCCAGTTCTTTGAAGGCTTCACTATAGATTTGGGCATAAAAGCGGTACTGGGGATCCTGGTCCGGATCACGTCCGAAGGCCATGATGAACGAGGGTTCTGATTTAACCGCCGGACTTGCTAAAAGGGTCAGGAGGGCCAGTGCCAGGCCACCGCCAATCTGCAAGGCCGTGGTGGAGGTTTTGTGGATGCTGAAGATATTGCCTGAGAGCTGAAAAAGCGATTTCATCTGCTGTTCCTACCGTTGATTCGTGCGCGTTATAGCGGTGCGCTCAGTAGTGCAGTCTTGAGTATAGACAAAAGCCATGAAACGTCAGGTGTATCAGGTTTGTCCGAACAGCAGATGGCGCCAACAGATCTATCCGATCAGTTCGTTAATTTTTGCGATCAACTGATCTTCATCCAGCGGTTTCTTGAATACGGCGCTGGCACCTAAAAGTTCAGCTCCGGACAGGTAATCGGTACTGGTCAGGCGACCGCCACCTGAGATACAGATAACCGGCAGATCCGGATGCTGGCGCTTTAGCTCCATCAGTAATTCGATCCCCTCTTTTTCCGGCATAATGATATCGCTGACGACCAGATCGGGCAGACCCTGACTTAGGGCTTCACGGATCACAGGATCTGCGCCATGCTCTGCCTGTGTCACCTTAAAGCCAGCCATCTCCAGTGCCATCGAGAGCGCAAAGCGAACCAGTTCATCGTCATCAATTAACAGAATGTGTTTCATCGTATTAACCTTATTTCAGAATTCTTATTTTTAATCGGATGTGGTGGCCGACAACGGCAGCAGGATGGTAAACTGGCTGCCTTGCCCCGGCGTACTGTCCACAGAGATGCTGCCGCCCACCTGTTGTACTAATCCGTGCACAACCGACAGGCCAAGACCTGTGCCTTTGCCCACGGCTTTATTGGTATAGAAGGGTTCGAAAATACGTTGCTGTAACGCCATATCCATCCCGCATCCCTGATCGGCAACGGTCAATTCAACCTGATCCTGACGGTGTTTCAGTTCAACATGAATCGGGCCATTTTTATTGTCGTAACTGTCTTCAGCATTGGTGATCAGTGCCAGCAGGATATCGGCGCTTTCACTGGTGGTCAGAGCAACAGAGCAAGGCTTGTCGGTCAGTGTTAGTTTAAGCTGATCCGGATAAGTAATGGCGGAGTGGTAGAGCGTCGCGTTCTGTTCCAGCTCATGTCTGAGATCACAAAGGCGCTTCTCGCGGTTTTCCTGATGACTGAAGCGCAATAGCTGGCCTAACACCTCCTGAGCGTGTTCCGATGCCAGCAGGATTTTATCCAGTACGAGTTGCAGCGCATGATCATCTGGCAGCTGCTTCTTACTCAGCCTGCTCAGAGTCTGAATCGGCTGCAGATGATTGTTGGTTGAGTGGGCAATGCCGCCTGCCAACGTACCCAACGACTGCATTTTTTGCGCCTGTGCCAGCTCCTGCTCAAGTTTCACCTGGTACTCAATTTCCTGCTTGAGAATACTGTTATAGCGCCAGGTACTGATGCCAAAGGTGATAGCGGTTGTCACAAGTGCAGCAAACAAGCCCAGAACCCATTCATCCAGATCCCAGTCTTCATGGCTGCGGGAGTAATCATAGAAGGCATCGAAGCTGTCGTAGCTCACCAGAATGGAGGTGAAAACAGTAAAAGAGATCAGACCGATTAAAAGCTGACGGCGATTACTGGCACGAAGTTTTTGTTCCAGTTGGTGCTGGCGCTGTGCTTTGTGAGCCATAGGGGTAGTCCACTCAGAAAGGTCGAAAACACCTCGAAATTTGAGGTTTAAATGAAGCATAACAGACTGTGAAACAGGTAGCTGTTTTTATAATGAATGTTTTTCGTCAAAAGTGTTTTCTGAACATTCCACATACAGTTTGCCGGGAAACTAACCTGCCTAATCAGGGCTTTCAGGCGTACAATCCTGCCATTGATATAAGCTTACCAACAGGCATTCCGCCAGATGTCAGATCGGGTACAAGTGAAGTAGGGTTCAGGGTTTTTATGAAATATCTAAGCGGTTACTCAGACAATATCCAGCAGCAGGTTCGTCAGCTTGTTGAGCAGGGCAGGCTTAAGGAGTATTTACTGAAACGCTACCCAAGCGCACATGACCTCAGCAGTAATGATCAGCTCTATCGATATGGGCAGGATCTGAAGCAGCGTTATATGAAAAAAGCGCCGCCACTGAAAAAGATTATCTTCGATCCCAAAGTCAGTGTGCTGCACCACGCCCTAGGGCTGAACGCTCATATCACCCGAGCCCATGGCGGCAAGCTAAAAGCCAGTCATGAGATCCGCATCGACCCCTGCTTTAAGCGCTGCCCGGAAGACTTTCTCCGAATGATTCTGGTACACGAGCTTGCCCACCTGAAAGAGCGGGATCACAACAAAAGTTTCTACCAGCTGTGTCAGCACATGGAGCCGGATTACTTCCAGTTGGAACTGGATCTCAGACTGATGCTCACCTGGCAGGAGATTGAACAGGAAAGCCTGTACTGAACCCATCGATCAAAGATATCGATTGATAGGGGAGAGCTGCCTACGCAGCCAAAGCTACCAGAGGCTATGCTTCTTATTGGCTGTCCATCCGTTTTTTTCGCGATAGCCGATGTTTCGATACCAGCACAGATTTTGAAGTTGGTTGACTTGCAAAAGATTAACATGTTAACTATTTCAAAAATAATAATATCGATTCAATGCCTGTAAAAGGAGCATATCGTGCAATACCACCTCAATGGCTTTAAGCCCGGAAATTATCAGGTTCCTGACGCTGCAAGGGAACCTTATCCGAATCCTCCTGTTGTTGATCTGCCCTCTCAGGTTGATGTCCTGATTGTGGGTACAGGCCCTGCCGGGTTGACCATGGCACGACAAATGTCTGAGTTTGAAGATATCAAAACCTGCATTGTTGATATGGCACCGGGCCCGCTGCTTTTTGGCCGTGCTGATGGTATCTCATGCCGCACGATAGAGATTATGGAAGCCTTTAACAGCAGCGAAATGGTTGTTAAAGAGACGTATCAGCTGAAGCAAAACACCTTCTGGGAACCTGATGCGGCCAACCCGCAAAATATTAAACGCACCGAAAAGATCGCCGATGCCCGCGCCGGACTGTCTGAATTTACCCATGGCATTGTGAATCAGGCGCGTCTGCATGAGTTGCTGATCGATGGTATGCGTAACTCCATCACCAAGCTGGAACCGCATTACAGCCGCGAGTTGGTGGATCTGGAGATTGATGACAGCCTGACACAGGATCTGGCGGCATACCCGGTTACCGCAACCTTCAAGCGCACGGATGAGGAAGGCAACGGCAAAGTTGAAACCGTTAAGGCACGTTACATCGTCGGCTGTGACGGTGGCCGTAGCCGTGTACGTAAAGGTCTGGGAATTGAACTGCAGGGCGACTCCGCGAATAAAGCGTGGGGCGTGATGGATATCCTGCTGAATACCGATTTTCCGGATATCCGGGTTAAGAGCTTTATTCAGTCGAAAGATCACGGTGCAGTCATGACGATTCCCCGTGAAGGCGGCTATCTGTGCCGCTTTTACGTTGAGCTGGATCTGCTCGGTAAGGACAAGCGTGCCAGTGATGTGAAGCTGACCGAAAAGGATCTTGTGGCTAAAGCGCAAAAGATTTTCCACCCGTACACGCTGGATGTGAAAGAAGTGGCCTGGTGGTCGATTTATGAAGTGGGGCAGCGTATCGCGGAGCACTTTGATAACCGACCGGTTGGCAGTCCTGAGAGCGTGACACCACGAGCCTTTGTGGCTGGTGATGCCTGCCATACCCACAGCCCGAAAGGTGGCTGGGGTCTGAACACCTCGTTACCGGATACCTTCAACCTCGGCTGGAAGCTGGCTTCTGTGCTGCAGGGCAAAGCAGATCCTAAGCTGCTGCACACCTATGAAACAGAACGTCGTAAGGTTGCTCAACAGCTGATCGATGCTGACCGTGAACTATCAAAGCTGGTGGCAACCCGTCCTGCGGCTGGCGATAACTCGGATCAGGCAAGAGTCGATACCGCTAAGATCGAAGCCTTTATGAAGCGCCAAAGTGGCTTTGTATCCGGAACAGCCATTGAATATTACCCGTCATATATCTGTACCGGACAGGAAAATCAGCATCTGGCCCCGGGCTTTAAAATTGGTCAGCGTTTCCATTCCGCTGAAGCGCAGCGCACGGCAGATGGGCGTATTCAGCACCTTGGGCATCTGGTTAAAGCCGATGGCCGCTGGCGATTGTTTGTCTTTGGCGGTGAGCAGAGCCCTGCCGAGACATCGTCGGATGCTTATAAGCTGATCGATTTTCTGGCGAATGATGCCGCCTCACCAGTGGTGAAATACACGCCGAAAGCTGCAGATATCGATTCTGTCATCGATACCTATGCGGTCTTCCAGCAGCAGGATCTGTCTATGCACGACCTGCATCCTTATCTGTGGCCAGCTAAGGGTAAGTACGGCCTGCATGACTATGAGAAAGTGTTCCAGTCTCAGGTTGGTAATGACGTCTTTGACCTGCGCGGTGTCGATCGGAAAAATGGCTGTGTGGTCGTGGTTCGTCCTGACCAGCATGTTGCCACCATCCTGCCCGTAACGGCGCATGAGGAACTGGCTAAGTTCTTTGATCATTTTATGATCGAGCAAAACTAAGCGTCAGTTGAGATAGAAACTACAAGCCGGGAATGGACGTGTCTGTTTCCGGCTTTTTTGTGCGTAGAAAGAGGTTATGCAGATTGAATCATTGTGTCATCCCGTCTCTCAGCCCCCTCCTCCTTATGAGTATGTGTTAACTCAAAGAATAATAAGTTTTTTCAGACGTCTCTTAATGAATGATGTACAAGTATTTTACATCCAAGGTTGCAGGACTCTTGTGACCCTATGAATTAAGGGGCTTTCGGCGTGCGTATCGGTAAACTGACATCGGCTGTTTTTATATTCTGGCTCTCATTTATTTCTGGCATATCGCATGCGGATCAGACCGTTCACATTGCTGTTGTCAGTCCTTATGAGGAAGCTTCTTCCGGTACAAATGGCGTCGAACTGTATCTGAATCAGATTCAGGGAATAACTCATAACGGCATCCGTATTCAGGTTGACCGTTATGTTGATGGCAATAATAAGGATCAGGCGGTCGCCGTTGCCCGTCAAATCGTACGAGATGGCCGGGCGATTGCTGTTATTGGTCATAACTACAGCTCAACATCCACCGCCGCCGGTCAGATCTATCAACAGGCACGTATCCCTGCGATCAGCTTTAGCGCAACTAACCCAAATGTCACAAAGAATAACCCCTGGTATTTTCGCACCATTTTTAATGATGCCAGCCAAGGGGAGTTTCTGGCTTATTACGCGGCTAAAACTCTGAATCAGGATCGACTTACGATTATTGCAGAGAGCAACAGTTACGGTGCTTTTCTGGGGAAAGTGTTTAAAGAACAGGCGCTCAGAAATGGCGTTGAGCAGATTGAATCTTATACGCTGGATATGACCTCTGATCTCCCTAAGCAATACGAGGCGATTGCTGAGGCCGTTGCTAAACGGGGCGAAAAGGCAGGGCTGATTTTTCTGTCGCTTCAGGACCGGCAAGGAATAGAGGTTATCCGGGCTCTGAAAGACCTTGGTGTACAGAATCCGTTAATGGGCCCGGATTCCCTCTACTCAAGCACTTTGTTCAACGGGTTTGATAACTTCCCAATGGAAAAAATGTATCCGGGGCATTACAGCAACGGGCTCTATATCACAGCTCCAATTGTTTTTGATGTTGCTAATGCCGCAGCTCAGGATATGAGAAAACTGTATCGGGAAAAATATCGGGATAACCCGGATTGGACCGCGGCTTATGGCTACGATACGGCCAAGGTGATAGTGACAGCTATTGCTGAGAGTCAGAGCGCTTTTGCTGATGAATCTGATGCCCCTGTCGAACAGCGGCGCGGTGCTTTGCTGAATACGCTCCAGAATATAAACAGCCCAAAAACCGCTGTATCCGGTGTGACAGGGCTGAATTACTTCGATGAAAAGGGGGATGCCATCAAGCCGATGTTTATCGCCGTACTGCATGACAAAACCGCGGTATCAGGCCTGGAACAATACGGCGATATCCCGGATGCCAGCAAAATTATCGATCTGACGCATCAGTTGCAATCAGGTCATATAGTCCAGGTTGGCGAGCGCTATATGTATAAAAAGTCGGTTATTTTTACCGGCGTTAAGCTGCATCATATTCGCCGGATTGATGATCAGAGCAATACCAGTGAACTGGATTTTACCCTTTGGTTCCGATACCGGGGGGCTTTTGATCCCAGCCAGATCAAATTCAGCAACGCCGTTGATGAGTTGTCCCTGAATTCACCCTATATCAAGACACAAGCCAATAATATTTATTATCAGGCGTTCAGAGTTAAGGGTGTGTTCAGGAATAACTTTATCGATGATATCGAGCGCCGGGAGCAGATCAAAATCGGCTTTTCCCTGAGAAATCTGGAGATGGACCGAAATAGTCATCTGTATGCTGCTGATGTTATGGGGTTAGGGTTAACGGGAAATAAGCACCTGACCGATGAGGTGAAAGAGCAGCTGTTGACGGATGATCTGGACGGCTGGCAGGTCAGTAATGCTCAAATGTTTGAGCGCAGTGTTAATGTCGATAGTTTAGGCGTTCCTCAATACATCAATATTACTGATGCATCGGTACCCTATTCCCAGTTTCACTTTGTGATCGATCTTAAAAAGACAGGGCTCAGGCTGGCTGATGCTCTTCCTGAAACACACTCAAAGCTACTGACTCTGATAGGTATAGGGTTGTTTCTGGCTATCTACTTTTCTCGATACATATGGACCAAAGCAATACGAGCAAGAATACTGCTGGCCAGAATTCGCTGGGGGCTGTTGGGACTCTCTTCTGCATTAATACTGAGTGCCAGCGAAACCTGGCTGAGTCTCAGCCTGTTTCCCACTTTAGAGGTTCATGTTCAGCGGTGGATACTGCATATCTATGATCTTTTGTGGTGGATTATTCCAGCGATCCTTCTGGTCAGAGCCGCAGAGGTTTTTATCTGGCAAACGCTGCAACTGAAAACAGGCAGACCTGTTCCCGGTATTATCAAGAATATGGTCGCCTTTATCATTTATACGCTGGCGCTGTTCGCGATTGTTGCCTTTGTTTACAACCAGAAGCTGACAGGCCTTCTTGCCACTTCAGGTATGCTGGCAATGATTGTAGGTCTGGCGGTTCAGATGAATCTCTCAAACATCTTCTCAGGGATCGCATTGAACCTGGAGCACCCTTTTCGGGTTGGAGACTGGGTCAGAATCGGTGAGCACGAAGGGCAGGTGATCGATGTTAATTGGCGAGCGACCCGGCTACTAACCCGTGTTAAGCATGAAATCAGCATTCCGAATACACCGGTAGCGGATTCTCCAATTATCAATTACAGCAGCAATGATGGTGAAACCCGCCAGATACTAAAGATTGGTGTTCATCCGGCGCATGACGTTGCTCAGGTTAAGGCATTGCTTATCAGTGCTGCATACAAGCATCCGAATGTAGTGACAAACCCGCCACCTCAATGCCCATTTGCCGGAGTGGAAGACGGGATTGCCCAGTACAAGCTGATTTTCTCATACACAGACTATGCATTGACTATGCAGGTGGTTGATCAGGTCTGGAGTCAGATTATTGCTAACTTTCAGTCCGCAGGTATTAACTACCTGCCTCCGATGCAGCGCATTGAGTTGCATAAAGCCTTTCTTGGGCCGCATATGGATATGACTGATACCCGGAACTTTGGAAAACATGAGCTTTTCTCAGGTCTGCCCGAAGCTTTTAGTAAGGATTTGGAGTCGTTAGTGGAAGAAAAAGAGTTTGAGGCTGGGGAATATCTGGTGCGAAGTGGCGCTCAAAATCATTCGCTCTATATCCTTCGTACCGGCGTAGTTGCTGTTATGGAAGAAAATAAAGATGGGCAATGGCTGGAGGTTCAGCGTCTGGGGCATCATGACCCCGTCAATACTGAAATCCTCTCTGATAACGATTTTGCAAAGACAGAAGTTAAGGCTGTCGTTAAGACTAATGTCTGGGAAGTTACACCATCGGCATTGTCAGCCTTGTTTAAAATGCACCCCGAGAGCTTTGCTACATTTAGTCAGCTGATGAAGGCCGCAGCTCAGCAAGCAGAGCAAAGGCGAGCCAAAACATCAGCTATCGCTGAGGTAAAACTTAAAGATCGGTTTGCCTGGTTGGATTAACCCGGACTTAAAGGCTCATCAGTTAACGGGGGCTGAGTTTATTTCAGCGTCTTTCTTAAGTAGTAACGGGTATCTGTTACCGGATATTGTGTTAGTGCCATCTCGACTTTATAGCCTTGCTTTTCATAAAAAGGCTTAGCCTGAAAGCTGTAGGTATCGAGAAAGACAGAGTGGCAGCCTTTGTCTATTGCAAAGGCTTCCGCTTTCTGCAGAAGCTCGCGCCCCAGGCCTTTTCCTTTTGACCCCGGACTGACCCAGAGATACTTAACCAGCAACCAGTTTCCCCAAAGTTCGCCATACAAGCCTCCGGATTTTTCACCATTATCATCGTACACAAAACAGGTGAAGTCCTGGCTTCGGATCGCTGCAAAGTGCGGCGCGTTATGACGGTTAACTCCGTCAATGACACTCTGGATCTCTTCGTGTGTTGGCTCTGTGATTACTTCAATATGCATCGTTCAGCGTCATCCTCTCCATGGTTCAGATCATGATCGTTAAAAGGTCGGCGGCTTGATATATATCTTGGTGGGTAGCGGTAGGACAGATAACGAATCGTCATTAACTGCGCATAGCACTTTGTGATTAAAGGCGGGCGAGTATGGGCACGGATTTTATGTGGCCCAGAAACAACAAAAGCCCACATTGCTGTGAGCTTTTGTTGAGGAATTTAGTGGTACCGGTGGGCGGACTCGAACCGCCACGCCGTGAGGCAACGGATTTTGAATCCGTGGTAGCTACTATCACTAAGCGGTAACTACTTAGGCGTTCAGGTTTTTTTCCGTCCAGCGTCTCACCATGGGGCACGGGGCAGAAGCCCCGAGATACCTTTACATGCTACTGATAGTTTTAGAGGGGAGGCCGAACAGACAGGATCGAGACCGAGACCGCAGAAAAACGATCTACAAAAGATTGGCGCTGACTCTCTATCTATACCCCTACGGGCTTACGTCAAAGCAAGGGAGGGGCAGGCAAACAGTTTCGACAGAAAATTTACTGCTATCTAAGCCATTATTAGTATTTGTTTGTAAGATCAGAAAACCTTGAAACGAAAACTTTCGCTAAGCAGATTTTGCAATAGCCGGGCTTATGTCTGTTAAATAGGTTGTTAAATGTCGTCTTAATAGTTGGATGATTGACGTCATGACACTGAAATATAATAGTTTCACTTGAGGTAACATCCTCTTCGTACAAATTTTTAGTTTTTCTTAATGAAGCGTTTTCAATGGAATGCTCGCCCAACATATCGGCAATAAATGCTGCACGATGTTTTAATCTCAAGTTAATTGACGACATTGTTTTCTTACCACCCGGAAGTTGCCATGAGAATTCTAAGGAGCACATGTAGCAAAACGATGTCTCCCCACGGCTGTATTTTCTAAATCGGTGGCCCAAAATATGGGGGTCAATATGAAACTCAGGGTGCTCAAAATCGAATTCACCGATTTTCGAGTGTTCACCACACGAAGCTCTAAAAAAACCATTTCTCCTTTCATGTATGAAGTATGCACTTGGATGGAACTTTTTTAGCCTTTCTAAGTGGACGCCGTCATCGTATGATGATCCATGTGATATTTCATGGCAATGACTACAGTAACTGTCAATTATATTTCGCTTCTTTGAATTTAATATTTGAGTCCATTTCCTAGGCGGGTGTTTTGATATATGGCCATTGTTACATTCAATGGTTAAAATAACTTCATTTTTTTCATTGTCAAATTCTATGTGATTGTACCATTTTTCAGGGTCGCCAAAGGAAAGCTCAGACATTATTTTTTTACATTTTTTTTCGGCTTTTATGCATTGCTTTAAACCAGCTTCATTTGTGAATATAATTTTTCCTTTGTTTAAGCAGTATGGGCATAGAAACTTTGAAAAATGTAGTATCCATTTTGATAGTGCATTCTTATCACCAGTGAATTTTACTTCTTTATCGCACTGTGGGCATTTTATAGTTGATGATTTTGGTTTTTCTATAATTTGACTTTTTATATTTTCATCTATCTCATTCCAGATATTTTTCAGTTGTGACTTATATTCTTCTGCTCTTCTATTGCAAGCATATTCACTATTTTTTTGGTGTTGGCAGTTCGGGCAGTAAACAGTGTTTTTAGTAATGAAATGCTTTGCTTCAATGCTGTTATTGCTTCCGCAGTTGCCGCACTTGTACTGTAATACTTCGTTTTTTATAAATGATTTTTTTTCTGATAATATCTTGTGTTTGTATCTTTTTTCTATGTTTTTAGCTGCATCATAGACCTCTCTTATTTTTCTTTCTATACTTGACTTGTAGTCTCTATCGATGTTTTCTATTTGGATTTTTTTGTTTATGAGTGGAGATATTTTGTGGTGCATCTCATGTTTTTTTATAGCTCTTAATGTAGCCTCTGTTGCTGCTGTTACACATTCCTTTTTAAATCTATTTATTACTATAAGTATGTATCCAAGTTTTTTTGATATTTCAATTTTTTTCTTGTCCCTTGTAATGGTTTTTATACATTCTAAGTGTGACTGGTGTCCTTGGTATTCGAACATTAATCCATTGTTTTCTTTAATTAAATTACTACCTCTTATGTCAATCTCCCAGTTGTTTTCTAGAATCTTTCTATTGTTCTCCTCCCAAATGACAGGGTCGCCATCTTCATTGTAAGGAAATAATTCTTTTAGAATGCAAAGCAATAGAGTTTGGCTTCTTCTTATTTCCTTTCTTCCAAATAGAGTCTCTCTCAATCTAAAAGGAGTTTTTAATGAAGAGGTATTTCCGCTTGCTGTTGATATAGTGTAGTACTCACCTTGTTTTCTGTATTTTGTTTTCTGACTGCTTCCTTGATAAAGTCTGTTATTTTTTGGTGGTATGTAGGCTATGTTTTTTATTTCTGCTCCATATAGTCTGGCTTCTTCTATTAATTTTTCTGTTTTATGTATGAGTGTTTTATCTTCGTTTATAAGTTTGGATAGCATTTTCTCGCTTATAAACTCTTCTTCTAATTGGCCTTTAATTCTCCCTTTTACGTTTTTTGGCATTATAGATTGAACAGGAATCTCATTGTTCGGGTAAATCCCTTCAAGGCTTGGTGTACTTACTATATAGCCCCCATTGGTTGCTTTTATTTTTGTTTTATCACCCCATATTTCTTTCGCGGATTCGATAAGGTTGGATTTTTTTAGTCTTGTTATTTCTAATTCTATTTTATTGAGTTCTTCAATTCCAGAGCAGAAGTCGCATCTTAATAATCTCATACCATTGCCAACATGGCTTTCAGTAAAAATACTCTTAAGAAGGTGGAGCTCGTGTTTGATTTCTGTACCGCAGGTTTTATGAACTATGGTTGCTACAGCTCCATGTCGCGGTTTTCCTTTTTTTCCAGTTAGTTCTGGGTTAAGACTTTCAGAGTATTCGTAGTTTATTATATTGTGATCTTTCGAGTGGTAGTTGAATTTTTCTGTTATCGTCTTGGCATATGAACAAACTTTACAATAGTTGTTGGTGTTGCGCATATTGTCGAGAGAGTTTGAGAACTCAAAGTTACATACCGTGCAAGTTATGTTGAACTTTTCCTTGCACTTTAATTTATCTATATCTACACCTGTTTTTAGCTTGTTGTCTGATAATATTTTTTCCAATTCTTTAGTGTTTTTATTTTTGATTTCATGTTTTCTCATTATCAAACCTCATTGTTTGACCCGTGGTAGTGATGACCATTGAGTTGTATACATTGGCGAAAGGTAGTACCGTTTAAAAGACCATGTTCGTGCAATCCCCTGACTGGCAAAGAACACCCCTCCACGGTTGTGTCTGTTGACGATGTCCACAACAGACATCAACCGTGGATCTGATGGCTTCGTTGGTGTATCGAACAGCTCAGGCTGAAATGGCCCCTCAGGGTAGAAATCAGACAATAAGATCCCAGCTTTTGCAAAGCGGTAGCCGTCCCGCCATACCGCTCGTAAAAGCTGTGAACTGATGTTGAGTAGCTCACGGGTATCCGAAGTCGGCACTGAGAAAGTATGACTCTTAGACGCGCGATACTGAGGCTCATTCTCCAGAACGGACTGGTACGCAGAAACACCGTCAGTAAACGTGCTGTTTGACGTTCACCCCGGAGCTACTCGGCACCGCGAACAACATAGTTGGATACGGCCTCTCGCATTGATTGATGATCGCGTATCTATACCCCCTACGGGCTTATGCCATCGTGTTTAGCACCCCAATAGTACTTTTCTAGCCCCCTAATTCCTACTTCCAGGCTAAAGGGATCTTAAATCCCTTCAGACGTAAACCCTGATTCTTGCGCACTTCGGTATCGCTTAAACATAAGACTCGGTTTATCGGGTAAAAAAAGAAAGAACAAGGAGCAGTGTCGTACTGCTCCTGTCCATTTCCTGCCGGTTTCCAGTCACTAGCCTAGCTGGAACTCAAGCATGTAAACTTCGGGTATATATGAAGTTTGTCTTGAATAACTAATGAGGACACTGAAGTGACAAGGGAACTGCCAAAATTTAACGAGACTTTTCTCCCCATATTAGAAGTCCTCAAGAACGGTGACGTCATGAAAGGGAGAGATCTGCTGATAGCCGTCGAGGAGCAGTACTATTCAGACCTCCCTTCAGATCTCCTTGAAAAAACAACGAAAAGCGGTGCACGTGTTATCGAAAATAGGATCGCATGGGGTAAGTCATACCTTAAGAAAGGGGGGCTTGTTGTTTATCCGAGGAGAGGGTTTGTTCAAATTACAGAAAAAGGTCTGAACACGTCATCGGAAGCATTATCGCTGCGAAACATTAAGTCAGATGTCATCAGCTTTTATGAGCCCGAACAACAAAAAGCTTCTCGCGGCAGCCACTTACAAAATAGTGATGCTAGCCCCCAAGACCTGATTGATCTCGGTTTTGATCAGATTGAGCAGGAAGTCAAAGATGAGTTACTGATTAGGCTGAAAGAGGTCGATCCGTATGCTTTTGAAAAAATCATTCTCATCTTGCTCAAAAAGATGGGGTACGGGGACTTTATTGAGACCTCTAAATCCGGCGATGGCGGAATTGATGGAATTATCAATGAAGATCAGCTCGGCCTTGAAAAGATATATATCCAAGCAAAGAGATACAGCGAGCAAAAAGTGAGAGAAACGGATATCAGAAACTTTATCGGGGCAATGAGTGGGGATACTCGAAAAGGAATTTTTGTAACAACGTCAAACTTTGATGAAAAAGCTAAAGTAAAAGCCCGAGATGCACATCATACAATCATACTCATCGATGGTTCGAAACTGGTCGACTTAATGCATAAGTTTAATGTTGGTGTTCAGATAAAAAGCACCTATGAAGTCAAAGGGCTAGATAATGATTTCTTCGACTCAGAAGAACTGTGATCTATTCGAGGCCAGTTAAAAAAATGACCGAGGAGCAGCAGTCGTACTGCTCCTGTCCATTTCCTGTCGGTTTCCGGTCACTGGGTCAGCGTGACCACAACGGTGAACACCTCCATTTCGTAATAGGCAATGAAGTTCGTCTCAAACAGCTGGTACAGCTCTTCTGCCTCAGACAGATCCACTTCAGGTAAATAACGGGTCTGACAACGCTCTAAGGCAAAGTCAAAATCCAGTTCTTTAGCCAGCTCAACATCCCAGCCTTGTCCAACGTAGGAGAAGTCGGTGATGTAGTCGAGATACCACTGGTGTTCCTGATAGGTCAGCTTGATCTCAACGGGATGATAGCCACCAGACTCTGCTGAATAGTCAGGGTCACGGAAGTTCAGCGTGATGCTGTCCTTATTGGTCACAGCCTTTGCATTCGCCAGTATCGGAGTCATGTGGAATACCAAAATATCCACAAGCTTCGGATGAACAGGCACAGCAAGGCCTTCTGTCATAATCAGAATGCTCATAATAAAACGTCCAGAAAAGTAAGTGGGCTACCGGGCTGGTAGCGAGAAGGTATGACGAGCTAGATGGGTTAAGAGAGGGCTAATAGCTTTTCAGCCTGAGCATCAAAGTTAGCCGCCAGACGGTGCAGGAAGATGCCTTCGGGTGATGCCTGAATCAGAGCAATGCCTTCGGAACGCAGAATACCCGCCAAAAAGCTGGTGTTGTTCCGGCTCTTACCCACGATGACGGATTTCAGGATGGTGCTGAAGTCATTACTTTTCTGACCCCGCAGCAGCTCAATAATGTCCGTCAAAGCAATCCATTCCCGGCTGTGTAAGCCTCCGGTTTCATTGCTATCAATACGGACGTAGAGACTGCCATCCTCATCTTTCTTCGCCACCTGATAGAAGATAAGACCCTCAGCATTGGGGCTGATCTTATTCGCTTCACCCTTTTCAACGAGGATCGTAAACCCTTCATCGGGATCAGGGGTATCGGCTTTGGCTTTAGGTACTTTTGAGGGACTGCTGTTAGTGGATTTTTCATCCGCATCCGCAGCAGCTTCTTCCGCTAAGGCTTCTTCAAGCGTCACCTCCACGGAGTCTTCGTTCAGGGAAGGATCGGATTTTGCATCGAATTGATTGCCAGTATTACGCTTAGTCGCCATTGGATGGCCTCCTTTGAGTATTTCTATTAGTAGGTAGAATCTTGTGAAATGCAGAACTTAACGGGCTTTAAAGCCGTTTCAGCAGTTGTTGGGCACGGGTTCGGTGTTGAGCCGTGATGTAGGCTTTGATCGTACCGACAGCACCAATCAGCACCGTCAGGTCATCGCTGTAACCCACACCCGGTAAGGGATCAGGTACAGCATCAGCGGGGTTAATCAGATAGGCCAAAGCTGCCACAATCGCAGCCTTAACCCATTGGGGGGTGTCGCTATCTTCAAAGACCACATACAGCAACGCGGCCTTATCGGTAATCTGAGTCATGCCGGGAATTGAACGGAGCTTACGCATCAGCTCCTGCGTGGAGAAATTAGCCATGCTTCAACTCCTCCAGTACCGGACTTTCACGATGGATCAACAGATAGAAACCACCCCCGTTATCACTGGTGATTGCCAGTACCAGTTGATAATCCTCCGAGAGCGCATCTTCGGTTTCGGGATACTGCAAAGCGAAGCGGATCTGTTCCACCATACGATCACTAAAAGCTTCCAAGGTACTCAGCGAGTCATTCGGGCCAATAACGATCAAGGCGATTCCTAGTTCCTGCCAAGCCCTTTGAGTCGCTGCTTCATCCTCAAAGGGTTCTTTCAACAGGTTCATCAGATCCGTCACCGTCTTGGACGGTAATTCAAAGTCAGAGACTTTCGGCCAACGGTTAATCAGTAACATAGAGCTTTCCTCCAGACGTAAAAAAGCCCGATGACCAAAGGAGGCCATCGGGCTAATCGCGGTTGAGTAAATTAAAAATGGATAGGGTTAATCAGAGAACAGCTTGGATACCTGTTCACTGGTTTGTTGTAAGGACTTCGGGGTCAGTTTGGCGTAGCGTTCAGAACTCTGTATCGACTGGTGTGCCAGCTGTGCTTTGACCGCACTTAACGGCAATCCAGCAGAGACCATATTACTGGCCGTCGTGTGGCGCAGTGTATGCAGACAGATATTCTCAACATCAGTGATACCCGCAGCACGCAGAATCCGATCAAACGCCACCCGAAAGTTATTAAGGGGCTTTCCGGCAAGCCGCCCCGGAAACAGGTACGGATTACCCTCTTTGGGCGGAACAGAATCCAACACCTCCAACATCTTATCGGTTAGATAGACCAACCGACCCTGCTTGTTCTTGGTTTGGTAGTGGGGAATCGTCAGTACCCGGTTCTTACGGTCTAAGTTGCTATAGGTTGCCAGCCTTAACTCAGATACCCGACAACCCGTCAGTAACAACATAGCGACCAGCCCACCAATCGAACGGTTCTTAAACTCAGCTGCTGCCACCAATAAGCGCTTAGACTCATCCAGATCCAGAAACCGAGTGCGGATATTATTCTCCTGCAACAACGGAATCTTAGCGGCCTGATTGACCTCCACTAAACCCAAGCGCAAGGCATGGGCACCAATGGTTTTAAGCAAGGCCAGCGCCCGGTTACACGTAGCAGGGGCTAACGGTGATCGCCCTTTAACGCCTTGAGATAAGGTCAGTTGCAACTGCTGAACCTGAGCCACCGTTATATCAGCCAATCGCACCACACCCAAGTAAGGTTCTACCAAGGTACGGAATCGCTGACCATCTTGCTTCCAGGTACGGTTGCGGGTTTTTATCAACGGGAAGTGTGTGTCCCAGAAGAACTCACTGAGGGTAGGCTGTGTTTTAACCTCGTCCCGAACCTCTAAAGGATCAATGCCTTCAGCAATCTGGGTGAGTTGTTTACGCGCCACTTTACGCACCAAGGCCACATCCATATCCGGGAAGCGACCTAATGCAATACTGCGACGTTTCCCGGACGGACTGCGATAGCGCAATAACCAACGCTTGTTACCGGATTTGCCCACCAGACATTTAAGCCCCATGACCTCGGAATCGGAAAACTCCATATCGGTACCACGGGCATCAGGCGGGTTAGGGGGTAACGCACGGATCTTGTCATTGGTAAAACGAAACCGTTTTTCCATAAGCCTCCTCCGAATGAATGGATATCAGAGAAGTAATATATGTTTGAAAAACGGTTTGTTACGGGATTATCTATAAGTCGTTTCGGGCATCTTCAGACTTGAGCCTTTCAATTCGCTCATCAAGCGGAGGGTGAGTATCAAGTAGGTTGAAAATCTTACTTCCAAAAATGAAGGCATGAGAAAATTGCAGGCTCATCTTATTTTCAACTGCTGTTGGATAGGTGTTATCCCTTATTTTCTCAAGGGCTGATATCAAGCCTTTATTCGACCCTGTAAGCTTTACGGACTCCGCGTCTGCAAAAAATTCACGCTGCCTAGAAATCGCTTTCTGCATTAAGAAACCACAAAGAGCCATGATACCTCCCGCTAGAAGAACGAGAAGAGCTAGTGCCCCGAACCATAACGAAAGTTGTGCTCGGCCTTGCGTGCTGCCATCGGATAATAGGTTGCGAGACATCCAGATTGCTAGAGCAACAACAGCGATTGATGAGAAGCCGAATACAGCTGCCATAGCGAGCATACTGATTTTGACGTCTTTATTGATGATATGCCCGAACTCATGGGCAACGACAGCTTGTATCTCTTGTTGATCAAATCGTTGTAGCAGTCCTGTTGTAACACCAATAATAGAGTCTTCTTCAGACTTACCCGCTGCAAAGGCGTTTACTGAAGAGTCTTTAATGATGAACACAGCGGGTTTCCGTATATTGGCCTGCTTTGCCATTTCCTCAACCATCAGATCAAGTTTTTGGAGTTTCTTGTTCTTGATGTGACCGGGTATTAACTCTTTACCATTAAAGGCTTTTGCCACGGCTCGACCATTCGAGTTTTGGAACCACGCAAAAAGAGAACCAATCAGGATGACAGGCGTTAGGAACAGAGTCGCGTAATACGAGGCTTTGTAGTACTCCCCGTCAAAGAAAGGGAATAACGTACCGAAGAAAGTCATGCCCTCCGAACTGTCGCTGAACAAGGTTATGATGTAGAGGATGACCTGCATGATGTAGATGAAGAAGAAACCGGACAGGAAAACCATCGCAAGATATAAGTAAATTATCCGCTTGGTTTTCTTATCGTACCTTGCAAGTAACCCTGATTCTTCTTCGGTATCATCTGTTAGCAAGGCGATTTTGTCTTTAAGGATCTTTTGTCCTTTAGGGGCTAATTCATCAACCTTATCCCGAGCCTTCTGTAATTTTTGATCCAGCCCTGCATCTTTAAGCTTTGCTACACCTTTATCACGCAGAGCTTCTGTATCAGCCGCCGTTCGCTTGAGAGCCTGATTTACATTACTTTTTAAATTCGAAATGACATCCGCCCTTTCAGTTGGCGGTGTCTCTATGTTACCGGAATCTTCAGTTGTGCTTTGTTGTGATCTGACAAGTCTAACGGCTAACTTTTCCGTAGACGGCATGCTTTGAATTCTTGCCAAAGGCTTTTGAGCGGAGAAGGCCATGCCTTCACTGTCACGGGTGGACGTCCAGAATACTGAATCATCATCACTAGAGATTACCTCCGAGTTGGAGTCCGCTGTAAACAGCTCTTGAACTTCTTGAGCGGAGGGGATACGCCAGTCTTTGTAGCCTGCAAATCCTTTTTCGGTATTGAGCTTCTTGAGCAGTGCATTGAGCTGTCGCCAAGAGAAGGCCTTAGCATCACCAGAAAAGACACCTGACTCATTTTTCTTTTGGCCGATAACAAAAGTTGTCCACTGCAGACCAGTCTGGCTATCGGAAACAATACCTGAGGAGATTTTTGTAAAGCGCTTGCTACTATCCATTGTTCAGCCCTGAAGTCATAAACTCGATGGCGACGAGGGAGAGCGAACTGCTTTAGGGGAGAGTGATTTAAGTCCCTTTGCAATAAGAGTCCGACTTTCCGTGTCACACCTTAAAACTACTTGTTTAATTCTAACTGATGAATACTTCTTATTGCTAATGCAAGTTGGCGCACTCAGCTTCGGTTAAGCTACCTAAAACCGGAAGCGACCCGGAGACGACCCGGAAAACCGGAGTTTCTGGTCTGCTGCTAATGCTGCACTAATGCGCTAAGTCTTTGAGAGTTTGGGATATTTGTACCAGATTTCAGGATATCAATGCGCACAAAAAAAGCACACATGACCCGGAAATAGACCGGAGGGAAAAGCGGTTTAGGAAATGAGAGCGAGCGTACCAGAGTGGCTTAAATGTCAAAATTCAGGCGTGAAGACTAAAAATCTGAGTGTGGTCGAGAGAAAAATGAAAAGCTAGAAAAGCGTTGTAAATCAAGGAGATGGTACCAGTGGTCGGACTCGAACCGACACGCCATTGCTGGCAAGGGATTTTGAATCCCTCATGTCTACCAATTTCATCACACTGGCACTAATTTGGGGCTATTCTGCCAGCGCTCTTTTGATAGTACAAAGGATTTTGAATCCGTCGTGTCTACCAATTTCACCACACCGGCACTTCGTACTGGATAACCCTTTGAATGTTAAGTTATCTGTACAACAGTGCGGGGCATTATAAAAGAATCTCCAGTGCCGTCAATGACTTCATTACGGCTTTCCGATAATATTCCGGTCTTCATTTCTCCTGCAGATAACTCTGAAGATATCCAATGCTAC
This sequence comes from Oceanospirillum sanctuarii, assembly GCF_002150805.1. GTDB lineage: Bacteria > Pseudomonadota > Gammaproteobacteria > Pseudomonadales > Halomonadaceae > Oceanospirillum > Oceanospirillum sanctuarii. The sequence goes on along the minus strand of NZ_MTBA01000004.1, from coordinate 945,333 downwards.
GAACTGATTTCGCTTTTGATCTGCCTGAATCCCTGATTGCCCGTTACCCGACCAAAGAACGTACCGCCAGTCGCCTGCTGCAGGTGAATGGTGAGGCGGGGTCGCTGCATCATGGTCGTTTCACCGATATTCTCGAACTGGCTCAGCCCGGTGATCTGATGGTGTTTAACGACACCCGTGTGATTCCGGCGCGTTTGTTTGGCCAGAAAGAAACCGGCGGTAAGATCGAAATTCTGCTGGAGCGTCTGCAGGAAGAGAACTGTGCGCTGGCGCATATCCGTTCCAGCCGCTCGCCAAAAGCCGGTGCAAAACTGATTCTGCAGGATGGCTCTGAAGTTGAAGTACTGGGTCGTCAGGATGCTCTGTTCGAGATCCAGTTTGATCCTGCGGCAGACCTGCTGGAGCTACTGGAAAAAATCGGTCACATGCCGTTGCCGCCTTATATCGATCGTGAAGATGAGCTGGAAGACCGCGAGCGTTATCAGACGGTTTACGGCAAAAATGCCGGTGCGGTGGCGGCCCCGACAGCGGGTCTGCACTTTGACGAAGCTCTGCTGCAGGCGCTGGCAGATAAAGGCGTAGAGACCGCTTTTGTGACTCTGCATGTAGGTGCAGGTACTTTTCAGCCGGTTAAAGCGGATAATATTTTTGAACACCACATGCACTCAGAGTTTGTGCAGGTGAGTGCGGAAGTCTGCGAACAGATCAAAGCAACCAAAGCCCGTGGCAATCGTGTGATCGCCGTGGGTACGACCAGTGTGCGTTGTCTGGAAACTGCTGCCAAGCTGAGTTCAACACCGGGTGAGATCGAGCCGGTACAGACAGATACCAATATCTTTATCTACCCGGGTTATCGTTTTCAGGTGGTGGATGCGCTGGTGACCAATTTTCACCTGCCAGAATCCACCTTGCTGATGCTGGTTAGTGCGCTGGCAGGCTACAAGACGATGATGCAGGCCTACAAAGAGGCGGTAGCGGAAGAGTATCGTTTCTTCAGTTACGGTGATGCCATGTTTATCACCGCCAATCCGGATCCGGATCTGCCGCCTAGCGCCCAGTAAGGTTTTAAAACGATCTAAAGCGCGACCGGTTTTTCCGCGAGGTGACATAGCGGATAAACCCTCGCAATGCGGCGGACGCTGATTAACAGCGAACCTGCCGGAAACACTTAACAGACGGGCGTTTTGCCCCTTGGATTTTGCTATGTCTCGTGAATGTTTTATGAAGTATGAGCTGAAAGCCACTGATGGTAAGGCTCGCCGTGGTGAACTGACTTTCCCACGCGGTAAGGTACAGACCCCTGCTTTTATGCCTGTGGGCACTTACGGCACGGTTAAAGGCATGCTGCCCCGTGATATCGAAGAGATTGGTGCTGAGATCATTCTGGGTAACACCTTCCACCTGATGCTGCGTCCGGGCACTGAAGTGGTGAAGAAGCACGGCGACCTGCACGACTTTGTGCAGTGGAAAGGCCCGATTCTGACTGACTCCGGCGGCTTTCAGGTGTTCAGTCTGGGTGCGATGCGCAAGATCAGCGAGAAGGGTGTTGAGTTCCGTTCTCCTGTTAATGGCGAAAAAGTCTTTATCGATCCAGAGCGCTCCATGCAGGTTCAGCGTGATCTGGGTTCCGACATCGTGATGATCTTCGATGAGTGCACCCCGTATCCGGCAACGCACAAAGAAGCCAAAGACTCCATGGAGATGTCCCTGCGCTGGGCAAAACGCTCCAAGGATGCTCACGGCGATAACCCATCTGCACTGTTTGGCATTATTCAGGGCGGTATGTATGAAGATCTGCGTGATGTCTCTCTGAAAGGCCTGACCGATATCGGTTTTGACGGTTACGCTATTGGCGGTCTGTCGGTAGGTGAGCCGAAAGACGAGATGATCAAGGTACTGGATTACCTGCCAGCGAGAATGCCGGAAGATCGTCCCCGCTATCTGATGGGTGTGGGTAAGCCGGAAGATCTGGTGGAAGGCGTGCGTCGTGGTGTCGATATGTTCGACTGCGTGATGCCGACCCGTAACGCCCGTAACGGCCACCTGTTCACTGCTGATGGTGTAATCAAGATCCGTAATGCGGTACATCGTCACGATGACAGCCCGCTGGAAAAAGAGTGTGACTGCTACACCTGCCAGAACTTCAGCCGCAGCTACCTGCATCATCTGGATAAGTGTAAAGAGATGCTGGGTGCTCAGCTGAATACCATCCATAACCTGCGCTATTACCAGCGTCTGATGGCTGGTTTGCGTGATGCTATTGAACAGGGTAAATTGGACGACTTTGTCAGTGCCTTCTACGCCCGTCTGGGCCGGGAAGTGCCTGAATTAGCAGAGTAATTTCTCGGTCGTAGCGGTTTAGGCCTCTACCCGAAAGCGGTAAGGGAACTGGTGGTGACAAGTGTTGTCCGAATCCGGTTCGGCTGTATTGCAGGCCTGTAGAGTACGTAGCCGTAATATAAAGCGGTTATAACTCAATCAAGCTGTTATTCGATCAAGCTGTTATAACTTGATCGCTGTTATAACCCAGGGGCGGCTCATGTCCGGTCATTAAGCCGGAGGAGCTGCCCTTGTATTTACAGGAATTGGCCGCATCTCAGGCAGATAGCCGGATGTTGCCAGTCAGTTGTCTGCAAACAGCTTGAAGAACAGACCGCCGGATCTTGATCCTGTCTGATCGGGTCAGATATTGACCGGGTCTGGTTTTGAATAAAACAGGAAAGATCCGAAGCGATTATTAAGTAAGATTCGCAATCCTAAACATTAGTAAAAATAATAGAGGACTCATCAATGAGCTTTTTTATCTCTCCAGCGTTCGCTGAAGGTGGCGCGGCAGCAGCTGATCCAAGTGCAATGAGCCAGATCTTCCTGCTGGTTGGTTTCGTGGTTATTTTCTACTTCATGCTGTGGCGTCCGCAAAGCAAGCGTGCCAAAGAGCACCGTGAGCTGGTATCCGGCATCGCTAAAGGTGACGAAGTGGTAATTGGTGGTGGTCTGGTTGGCCGTATCACTAAAGTTTCTGACGAGTTCGTTGTGATGGAAGTAGCCGAAGGCACTGAAGTCAATGTACAGAAAGCGTCTGTAGTCGCTGTTCTGCCTAAAGGCACGATCAAGTCTATCTAAGTACATCCCGATACTGCCGGCATCTGCCGGCAGTATCGGTTTTACGAGCGGGTGTTTTAAGGAACGTAACAGCTCATGATCAATAAATATCCCCTCTGGAAATATCTGCTGATTCTTGTGGTTGTGGCTATGGGCGTTGTTTACGCGCTGCCAAACCTGTATCCGGATGATCCTGCCGTACAGCTGACCCCGCAACGTGGCTCTGTACAAATTAGTGAACGTCATATCAGCCAGGTAACCCGTGCCCTTGATAAAGCCGGCATCGAATACTTTGGCGAAGAGATTGAGAACAACAACGGCATCATCCGTTTTAAGCATGACGAAGACCAGCTGAAGGCCAAGACCCTGATTCAGGAAGCTCTGGGCCAGGACTTTGTTGTTGCTCTGAACCTTGCGCCAACCACGCCTCAGTGGCTGGTGGATCTGGGTGCCGGCCCGATGAAACTGGGTCTGGACCTGCGTGGCGGTGTGCACTTCCTGATGGAAGTGGATATGAAGGAAGCACTGGCGCAGCGTAACGAAGTTTATATCAGCGAGATGAAAACGCTGCTGCGTAGCGAGCGTTTGCGTTATCGCCGTATCACCCGTGAAGAGGGTGTGATCAGCATTCGTTTTACCAATGAAGAATATCTGGATCAGGCCAAATCCCTGCTGCGTAAAGAGTTCTCTGACTTTGTTCAGACCGAGCGCACCGAGGGTGAAGAGCTGTTCCTGGATCTGACGCTGTCTGAACAGGCGGCTCGTGATATTGAGGATTACGCGGTTAAGCAGAACTTAACGACCCTGCGTAACCGTGTGAACGAGCTGGGTGTTTCTGAGCCTCTGGTTCAGCGTCAGGGCCGTAACCGTATCGTGATCGAACTGCCGGGTGTACAGGATACAGCAGCAGCGAAACGTATTCTGGGTGCAACTGCAAACCTGGAGTTCCGTCTGGAAGCGAGTTCAGATGCCAGCGTTCTGGATACTGAAGAGTACCCGTTCCGAGATAATGAAAACCGTCGTGCGGTTCTTGAGCGTGACATCATCATTACCGGTAACAGCGTATCCAATGCTCAGTCTGCGTTTGATGAAAACGGTCGTCCACAGGTAAATATCGATCTGGATACCCAGGGCGGTAAGCTGATGAACCGTGCAACCCGTAACAACATCCGTCGTCGTATGGCGGTGCTGTTCGTGGAGCATAAGGTTAAGACTCACATCGCAGAGGTTGAAGGCGAGAAAGTTGAGAAGCGTGTGCCGTACGTTGAAAAGCACATCATCTCACTGGCAACCATTCAGAGCGCGCTGGGTAACAGCTTCCGTATTACCGGTCTGGATTCCCCAAGTGAATCCTCTGAGCTGGCTCTGTTGTTGCGTGCCGGTTCTCTGGCAGCACCTATCTACTTTGTGGAAGAGCGCACCATTGGTCCTAGTCTGGGTAAAGAGAACATTGAACTGGGCGTGACCTCGGTTCAGATCGGTATGGCACTGGTTGTGATCTTTATGCTGGCTTTCTACCGTGTGTTCGGTCTGATTGCTAACGTCGCTCTGACGGTTAACCTGATCCTGCTGGCTGCGCTGATGTCCATGATGTCCGCGACGCTGACTCTCCCGGGTATTGCCGGTATCGTACTGACGCTGGGTATGGCGGTGGATGCGAACGTGCTTATCTTCTCCCGTATTAAAGAAGAGATGCAGAACGGCCAGTCGCCACAGATGGCGATCCATGCCGGTTTCGAGCGGGCGTTTGTCACCATTTTTGATGCCAACCTGACCACCTTGCTGGTTGCTGTGATTCTGTTCGCAGTGGGCACGGGGCCGGTTAAAGGTTTCGCAGTGACTCTGTCGCTGGGTATTCTCACCTCCATGTTTACCGCCATTATGGTAACCCGTGCGCAGGTGAATCTGATTTATGGTGGCCGCCAGCTGAAGAAGCTGTCGATCTGAGCGGTTCAAAGTCTTTGATCATGTCGGGCGGCGTGACTGCTGCCTGACAAGGTGTGAAACCCTTTAGAGTGGGAATGTTTATGTCACGGATCAATCGCTCCATCGATTTTATGGCTAAGCGTAAAATCGCTGGATATATCTCCATCGCGCTGGTGCTCTTGTCACTAGTGTCGCTGGCGGTAAATCAATTGAAACTGGGTCTGGATTTTACCGGCGGTACGCTGGTTGAAGTCAGCTTCCAGCAGGCCCCTGTGCTGAACGATCTGCGCAGCGAGCTGGAAAATGCCGGTTTTGAAGATGTCACCGTACAGAACTTCGGTAGTGATCTGGATGTTCTGGTGCGTCTGGCGCAAGGCTTCTCACCAACGGTAGGTGATGATGTACTGGCGGCTATTCGCAGTAATGACGCTTACGAGGTTGAGCTGAAGCGTGCCGAGTTTGTTGGTGCTCAGGTGGGTGAAGAGCTGCGTGACCAGGGTGGTCTGGGCATGCTGCTGGCGCTGGGTCTGGTAATGGTTTACGTTGCCTTCCGTTTCCAGCTTAAGTTCTCAGTGGCCTCCGTAGCTGCCTTGGCGCACGATGTCATCATTATGCTGGGTCTGTTCTCAATTCTTCAGTTGGACTTCGATCTGACGGTGTTGGCGGCAGTACTGGCGGTAATCGGTTACTCGCTGAACGATACTATCGTGGTATCGGATCGTATTCGTGAGAACTTCCGTCGTCTGCGTACCGGTACTCCGGAAGACATCGTTAATGTCTCTCTGAACCAGACGCTGGGCCGTACCCTGATCACCTCCTTAACCACTTTGTTGGTGCTGTTTGCACTCTTCTTCTTTGGTGGTGAGCTGATTCACAACTTTGCGATTGCCTTGCTGGTTGGTGTTTTTGTGGGTACTTACTCTTCGATCTATGTCGCTGCCAACGTACTGCTGGCGATGAACATTGATCGTGAAGATCTGATGGTGCCTGAGAAAGAAGGTGAGATTGAGGACGACCGTCCTTAACGCTCCTTTGGCTAATCTGGTATCAGAAAAAACCGGCTCTCAGCGAGCCGGTTTTTTTATGTCTTTGGACTGGAACCCTTCCGGTTGCCTCTTACTCTAATCGTGGCTTTCGACAGGCAATAAAAAACGCCCCAGCCTTTTGGGCTGGGGCGTCTGCTTTCGTAGAGAAGGAAAGCTAAACCATCAGGTCTGTCTTACAGGTGCGACTTGGCAATCTGCAGCAGTACCTTGTACATCTTAGGGTTCGCTAAGATAAGGTTACCATCCTGAGGTAAGTTAGGGCTGCCGTCAATGGCACCAATGAGTGAGCCTGCTTCTTTAGCAAAAACAGCGGCGATACGCATTTCCTGATCTTTTGCACCAAAGGCAACGCAGGCATCGGTATGACCGGTTACAGTACTCAGCATATCCAGCAGGATGCAACCGCTGCTGTGGAAGCTTTCTGCAACCTGACCCAGTTGCTGAGTCATACCCATGTAGATCGGGAAATTACGGCCACGGCTGTTCAGATCTGGCAGTGGCAGAGCGTATTTACCCGCTTCGATTGAACGCTGATTGCTGGCACGCATGCGACGACCATTCAGCTGAGCACCACGGCCACGGGATGCATAGAATTCATCGCCAGTGAACGGGTTGATCACAACTACGTGCTCAATTTTTTCTTTGATTTCGATACTGATAGAGACCGCGCTCTGAGGAATAGAGCGGGCTAGGTTGTTCCATCCGTGAGTCGGCTGCACATTCCAAAGAATCTCTTTGCCTTCCCCTTCACCAGGGATCAGGCGCTCATACTGGCCTTTAAAGCTATGCTCTGGGTGAGCACGGCGCAGTTGATTGATGATGTAGCCCTCAACAGAGCGAGCGGTGTCATCAAGAAGTTGTTCGATTTTGTTGTCTTCACGAGCGAACTCAAGACGTTCGTTGATACGCTGAAAATTTTGCACAGCACTACGCGCAGTGCGCAGCGCCAATTGAACCATTGGATGCATGCGATTACCGTCAGATGAAACATTGTTAAAGAACGAAGGCGCGCATCATACCAGAAAAAAAATGGAAATCGAGGGCTGATTTAAGGAGAAAAACAGCAAAAACAGCCTGAAGATGAGAGTTTTTAGTGAAAATTACGGTGTGTTGTCAGCTTTCAACAGATGTTAGAGTGGTGCTAGTTGGTTGAGTTTGCAGAGAAAATTTATTCATCTTTACTGTTTTAGCCCGCGTTGCGGATAAATCGATGATGAAGATGATTGCAGGTTCATGGAATAAAAAATTTACGTTTTTATCTGTCACCTGCTGATTCTGATTGGTGGGCAGGGTGGATATACAGAGGTGTTTAAAGCCATGTCGGCTAATACAAGTGAAGTGGCAGCAGGTGTTGCGGGATTGTTGAGCAATGTCCGGATTGTGCTGGTAAATACTACCCATACCGGAAATATCGGTGCGGCAGCCCGGGCGATGAAAAACATGGGGTTGTCCCGGCTGACATTGGTTGCCCCAAAACAGCAGCCGGACGCTGAGGCCTACGCCCGAAGCTCTCGCGCAGATGAGATTCTGGATCAGGCCATGATCGTTGATGATCTGGAAGCCGCCATTGCTGATTGCCAGCTTGTTATTGGCACCAGTGCCCGTCAGCGTAATCTCTGTTGGCCGCTGATTACTCCTCGCCAGATGGCGGATGAAGCAGCCAAAGCCAGCATGGCTCAGCCGGATGCTCAGATTGCGCTTGTCTTTGGTCGTGAAGATCGGGGCCTGACTAATGAAGAGCTGGCCCTATGTCATTTTCACGTCAATATTCCGACTGATGAGAGCTTCAGCTCACTGAATGTTGCCGCAGCGGTTCAGGTTTTGGTTTATGAGTTGCGGGTGAAATGGCTGGAGCTTCAGGATGCCACTTTGCCGGACTGGCAGGATGAGTGGGATGTGGATTGGGCGGATGCTGCGGGTGTTGAGCGTTTCTATCAGCACCTGGAGCAGGTGCTTACCGATCTGGATTTTTATGACCCGGAAAACCCCCGTAACCTGATGCAGCGTTTGCGTCGACTTTATCAGCGTGCCCGACTGGATCAGACCGAGTTGAATATCCTGCGGGGTATTCTGACCGCGACCGAGAAGGCAGCGGATCTGAAGGCTAAGCGCCCTAAGTCCTGACTAGTAATGTGCTCAGACCTCTTGATTGAGCGTTCTGATGTTCAGGCATCTATTATTGAGATAGCCTGAAAATAACAGCGCAGTCGTTCGGGCTGCGTTACACCCGCTAACACAGTTATAAGCCCTTTGTTTAGCTCAATACTTGACCAAAACAGTAGGGGTTATCATAATGCTTGATCATTGAAGGTAAACTAAAGTCTTTATCGATGGGCAATTACTGTATCGGTGTCTTAATTCAGATTTAGTGTCTGTGTTACGACAGCTTGCTCGTCAGGCTCGGGTTACCGGGGCTTTATCAGAATTATTGGGGATAACACGATGCGGCTGACGACCAAAGGGCGTTATGCAGTAACAGCGATGCTGGATCTGGCGCTACATGCTACTGAGGGGCCGGTGAGTCTGGCGGATATTTCAAAGCGACAGGAGATCTCTCTCTCCTATCTTGAGCAGCTTTTTGCCAAGCTGCGTCGCAATGAGCTGGTTAGCAGTGTCCGTGGTCCCGGTGGTGGTTATCAGTTAAGCCGCGAAAGCGATGAGATTTTTGTCGCTCAGGTGATTGATGCCGTCAATGAATCTGTTGATGCGACCCGCTGTCAGGGGCAAGGCGACTGTAAAGATGGTCGTGAGTGTCTGACGCACCATCTATGGTGTCAGCTGAGCGATCAGATTCATGACTTCCTGAACGGTATCAGTCTGGGTGAATTGGTTCGCCAGCACGAGGCATCTGCCCGCGAAGCCTGTGGTCTGAAAGGCGAAGAGAATGCTAATAAGATTCAGGTTGCTCTGATGTAATCTGGTCTCAGGACTGCCTCTGATAAGCCAGACCCCGGTCTGGCTTTGTCGTCTGAGCGCTATATAATGCCCTCGTTTTGGCAGTCCGGTCTTGTTCGGGGCCTGTTTGTTCACCTTGCTGATCAGACGAATCTTAACGAACGTTGCTACTAACCAGCCACTACTGCCGTGGCCTGATCCGGTATCAAGACAATGCAAACCCTCTACATGGATTACGCTGCAACCACTCCGGTCGATCCTGCGGTTGCGGAAAAGATGATGCAATACCTGACAGCCGATGGTTGTTTTGCCAATCCGGCATCCCGTGCGCACATGCTGGGCTGGTTTGCGGAGCAGGCGGTTGAAGAGTCCCGTCTGACCATTGCTAAGTCTGTTGGTTGTGATCTGCGGGAGCTTGTCTGGACATCCGGTGCGACCGAATCGAATAACCTGGCGCTGAAAGGCGTGGCTGAGACCCGAAAAGCACAGGGGCGGCATATCATCACCTCCGCCATTGAACATAAAGCGGTGCTGGATACCTGTGGCTGGCTGGAAACTCAGGGCTTTGAGGTGACTTACCTTAAGCCGGATAGCACGGGTGTGATCTCCGTTGAGCAGGTTGCAGATGCCCTGCGAGAAGACACGATTCTGGCCTCTTTTATGTGGGTCAATAATGAGCTGGGCAGTATTAATCCGGTCCTGGAAATTGGTGCGCTGCTACGCGAAAAAGGTGTGGTCTTCCATGTCGATGCTGCTCAGGCTGGCGGCAAGGTGGTGATGGACCTGGCGAATATGCCGATCGATCTGGTTTCCTTCAGCGCACACAAAATCTACGGCCCTAAGGGGATGGGCGCGCTTTATGTGCGTCGTGATCCGGATCTGAAAGTTGCCGCTCAGATCCACGGTGGTGGCCATGAGCGAGGCATGCGTTCCGGCACGCTTCCTACCCATCAGATTGTGGGTATGGCGGAGGCGATGAAGATCGCAACAGAACGCCTCCAGCAGGATTTTGATCATTTGACGACTCTGCGTCAGCAGTTCTGGCAGGGAATTTCTGTGCTGGATGCGGTCTCAGTTAATGGTGATCTGGAATCCGGCTATCCCGGTATTCTGAATGTCTGCTTTGCCGGAGTGGATGGTGAGTCTCTGCTCATGGCGTTGAAAGATGTAGCGGTTTCTACAGGATCTGCCTGTAACTCCGCCAGTGTTGATCCATCCTATGTCTTGAGTGGTATCGGTTTGCCACGGGATAAGGCGCTGAGTTCTCTGCGCTTCAGCTGGGGGCGATTCTGCACAGCAGAAGAAGTGGAACAGGCGATCGCCAGTGTCACCCGCGCGGTAACCGCGCTGAGAAGCTAGCCGAAAGTCACCGTTAGAGATTTTGGTATCAGGCCTTTAATTACCTGATGCCTTATGCGCCGCCGCTGAACAGGTGGTGGGCGAAAACGAATTGAACCATTAAACGATCTGGCTCAGCTAAAGTGGAGCCGATTAAGGAGTCCGTTATGGCAGTTACAATTACAGAATCAGCAGCGGGCCATATTCGTAAGTGTCTGGCTGATCGAGGTAAAGGCGAAGGTCTGCGGGTTAAGGTGAAGCCAAGTGGTTGTTCCGGTTTCTCTTATGTGCTGGATTTTGCTGATGAAGTGGCCGCAGAAGATCACGTTTTTGAGCAGCACGACGTTAAAGTGATTATCGACGCTGAAGCGCTGGATGTTCTGGATGGCAGTGAAGTGGATTATGTCACTCAGGGGCTGAACAGCTTCTTCCGCTTCAACAATCCGAATGTTAAAGATGAGTGCGGTTGCGGCGAAAGTTTCAGCGTTTAACTCTGCTGGCAGCATCAGTGTCTAAGCAGGCTTAGTCTGTTTGATCGGCACTCAAATGTGCGTTGGCGTTTTTTTACGTTTTTTTGCCATAAAGTCGCAGCACAACATACTAATTTGAAATCAACCTGCGTATACTTCGCGGGTTTTTATGGCTGAACATGGAAATGTCAAACACTTTGCTGTTCATACTTTCCGGTGTTCGCACTTTTCACAGAACATACGTTGGAGAACTATCCGATGGCGGTTGAACGCACTCTTTCTATTATCAAGCCTGATGCAGTAGCTAAAAATGTTGTTGGTCAGATCATTGCGCGTTTCGAAAACGCTGGTCTGCAGGTTGTTGCAGCTAAAATGATCCACCTGTCTCAAGAGCAGGCTGAAGGTTTCTACGCAGAACACAAAGAGCGTCCTTTCTTTGGTGATCTGGTTGCGTTCATGACTTCTGGTCCTGTTGTTGTACAGGTTCTGGAAGGTGAAAATGCAATTCTGGCTAACCGTGACCTGATGGGTGCTACTAATCCACAGGAAGCTGCTGAAGGTACTATCCGTCGTGACTTCGCTGAGTCTATCGACGCGAACGCTGTTCACGGTTCTGATTCTGCAGCTTCTGCAGAGCGCGAAGTAGCTTACTTCTTTAACGCTGACGAAATCTGCCCACGCGGTTAATTTCTGATGCGGGTCTGAATGAGACCGCTTCGGCAGACTGATTCAGACCAAACACAAACAGCCACCTTGAGTGGCTGTTTGTGGTTTTGTAGGCAGTGTTTCAATGCATTGTTTACAAAGGATTTTCGACTTCTTTCAGGTTGTTTTGTGGTCTTCTGTAGTGGTTTTTGCCGCTTTAAAAAGCAGAACGATCCGTCAAACGAGCCACCTCACTTTTTACCGGTACGACGATATGAGCGAACAAACAAAAACCAATCTACTGGGTTTAACTACTCCTCAGATGGAGGCTTTTTTCGATTCTATCGGTGAGAAGCGTTTCCGTACCGCGCAGGTGATGAAGTGGATTCACCATTATGGTGTGGATAACTTTGACGATATGACCAACCTGAGCAAGGTGCTGCGTGCCAAGCTGAAAGAGGTTGCTGAAGTTCGTGGTCCTGAAATTGTTTATCAGGATTTCTCCGATGATGGCACCCGTAAATGGGTTCTCAAGGTTGATGGCGGTAGCTGCATTGAAACCGTTCTGATTCCGATGGATGAGAAGCGCCGTACTCTTTGTGTGTCTTCCCAGGTGGGCTGTTCACTGGACTGCAGTTTCTGCTCAACCGGTAAACAAGGCTTCCAGCGTAACCTGACTCCGGCTGAGATTATCGGTCAGGTTTGGGTTGCACAGCGTTCTTTTGGCCCTCGTACCGATAGTGCAAACCGTCCGGTGACCAACGTCGTGATGATGGGCATGGGCGAGCCTCTGATGAACTTTGAACCTGTAATGTCTTCCATGCGTCTGATGCTGGATGATATGGGTTATGGGCTTTCCAAGCGTCGTGTCACTCTGAGTACCTCAGGTGTTGTGCCTCAGCTGGAGAAAATGATTGGTCAGATCGATGTCGCTCTGGCGATCTCCCTGCACGCGCCGAATGATGAGCTGCGTAACGAGCTGGTGCCGATCAACCAGAAGTACCCGATTCACCAGCTGCTGGAAACCTGTCAGCGCTATCTGGATACTCTGGGTGATAACCGTTCTATCACCATCGAATACACCCTGATCGCCGGAGTCAATGATCAGCCGCAGCATGCGGTTCAGCTGGCGAAAGTGCTGCGCAAGCTGGATTGTAAGATCAACCTGATTCCGTTTAACCCCTTCCCGAACAATGACTACAAGCGTCCGAGCCGCAATGCGATTATGCGTTTCCGCGATTCGCTGATCGATGCCGGTTACGTGGTGACCGTGCGTAGTACCCGTGGTGATGATATCGACGCTGCTTGTGGTCAGCTGGTAGGTCAGGTGATGGATCGTACCCGTCGTAGCGCCAAATACGCCAGCGGCGATCAGCTGATCCAGGCTGTTGAAGTGGTTGATGCTGCTCAGAAGCCTGATGCAGGCTAATGGATCTTTCTGCTGTCTTCAGTAAGATAGCAGTTCTCTTTTGTGACGATAACGACTGACCGAAAAGGATATTTATGGCACTTCGAACCGATATGATCCGGAAAAAAGTGCATACGTCAGTCCATCTTCTGATGGCGCTGCTAGCTCTGATGTTAGTGGGGTGTTCCGCTCAGCCTGAGCAGCCGCTACAGAGTGAACCTGCCATCGAGAAAAGTGTCAATTCCTACACTCAGCTTGGTTTCGCTTATCTGGAGCGGGGTAATACGGATCGTGCCAAGCGTGCTTTTGTTAAAGCGCTGGCATTGGACGATGAATCCCCTGATGCTTTGCATGGCATGGCTTTGATCTACCAGCAGGAAGGTGAGAAAGCGCTTGCTGAAGTCCACTTCGAGAAAGCGCTGGATGAAGGTGGTCAGTTCTCTGTTGCCCGCAACAACTATGCTGCGTTTCTCTATGGCCAACAGCGTTACCCGGAAGCCTGCAAACAGCTGGAAATTACCGTCAGTGATACCCTGTATGTCAATCGCGGACTGGCTTTTGAGAATCTGGGGCTTTGCCAGCTACAGCTGAATCAGACCCTTAAAGCAGAATCTTCTTTTAAAAGAGCACTGCAATTAGATCGTAACTCAAGCCGTGCCCTGTTAGAGTTAGCATCACTCAAATATGCACAAAACCGTCCTCTGGATGCATGGGGTTACTTACAGCAACATTTGAAAGTTGCCAATGCCTCCGAGCGGGGGTTAATGTTAGGCATCCGGCTGTCCGAACAGTTGGGAAAAAACGCAGAACGCAGCCGTTATTTATCTGAATTGTCCCGGCTGAAGCAGGCGAATTAGAACGAAAAGTCTACGACATAATAAAACGACGAAAACGAAAGAACCGAGACGCAAGGAATTTATCCGATCATGACCGATACTCTAGCCACTCAGGACGATATTCAGGCTGATGTTCAGCTACCGGAAAACATGCCGGGCGAGCAGCTGAAAAAAGGCCGTGAGCGCATGCAGCTCAGCACCCGTGAAGTGTCTGAGCAGCTGAATCTGAAGCACTCTTTTGTGCAGATGATCGAAGACGATAATTACAGCGCTTTGCCTGGTGCAACTTTTGTTCGTGGTTACCTGCGTGCCTACGCTAAATTGGTCGGTGTTGATGCTGAGGCTCTGGTCGATGCTTACAACGCTAACTTCAATGAAGAACCTAAGCCGGAAGAGCGTTATAAACCGGTTGAGACGATTAAGCCACAGCGCAGCTTCTCTGATCCTTTGATTAAGTACACAACGCTGGCTGTTGTGGCCGCGTTGATCGCCCTGTCGATCATGTGGTGGCAGAGCCGTAATGGTGCTGAACCGCTGAGTCTGGTGCAGAGCGATACCGTAACTGTTGAAACCTCAGAAGGTGAAACCATTATCGCTCAGATGGATCTTTCCGGTGCAGAAGAAAGCCCTATTACAGAGCAGGTTATTGCAGTAGAAGAAGGTGATGCGACGGAAGCTGCTGATGCCGTCACAGAGAATACAGAAGTGACTGCCGATGACGCAGCCACAGAAACAACCGCTGTTGCTGAGGAGCCAACGCCAGAAGAGATCGGCCAGGCTGTTATGGGGCAGGAGCGTTTCACTATTACCTTTACTGAAGAGTGTTGGGTAGAGGTCACCGATGGTCGTGATATCAAGGTTGTTGCCAACCTGAAACAGGCTGGCGAAGAGTCTGTTGTTGAAGGCCTGCCGCCATTCAAACTGATGATCGGTAATGCCGGTGGCGCTGTTGTGACCTATCAGGGTGAAGAGGTTGATCTGAAGCCTCACACCAATCGCAATAATATTGCGCGCTTTACTCTGGGCGAATAATAAAACCGGATGGTGAAGCAGAGCGACATTAGATTAAAATAGGGGCTTTAAATGCCCCTTTTTCCGGTCGGGCTCTGGTCAATTTATTGGCCGGAGCTTTGCTGTTTTAAGACCGGAGCAGAAATGAAAGTGTATTTCTGTGGTTGTCAGTCGTCGATGGCCACTTATGAGAAACAGGAATTCAGAAAGATCGCTTTTGTAAAAGCGGCCTTCCAAAGAGCAGTTTAGTGAGTTGGAACGTTTAGAACGCTAGTACGACCGTTTGCTAAAGAGAGAGACAAGTCCGTGCATTTTGAATCCCCGATCAAACGCCGTAAGTCCCGTCAGATTATGGTAGGTAATGTGCCGGTAGGTGGCGATGCGCCCATCTCGGTACAGAGTATGACCAATACAGAAACCTGTGATGTTGACGCGACTGTCGGGCAGATTCGTCGCCTGGAAGAAGCTGGTGCGGATATTGTGCGTGTTTCTGTGCCTTCAATGGATGCTGCTGAGGCTTTCGGTAAGATCCGTAAGCAGGTCAATGTGCCTTTGGTGGCGGATATCCATTTTGATTACCGCATCGCCCTGAAAGTGGCGGATCTGGGTGTCGATTGTCTGCGCATCAACCCGGGTAATATCGGTAGTGACGACCGTGTTCGTCAGGTGGTGGATGCAGCCCGTCACCATGGTATTCCGATTCGTATCGGTGTGAATGCTGGCTCTCTGGAGAAGGAACTGCAGAAGAAATATGGCGAACCAACACCGGATGCTTTGGTGGAATCTGCTATGCGCCATATCGATATTCTTGATCGACTGGATTTTCAGGACTTCAAACTGAGTCTGAAAGCATCTGATGTCTTTATGACCGTGGCTGCATATCGTAAAATTGCCAGCCAGATTGAGCAGCCCCTGCATCTGGGGATCACCGAAGCCGGTGGCCTGCGTTCCGGTACCGTTAAATCGTCCGTGGGTCTTGGCATGTTGCTGATGGATGGTATCGGCGACACTATCCGTGTTTCTCTGGCCGCTGATCCGGTTGAAGAGATCAAGGTAGGCTTTGATATTCTGAAGAGCCTTAAGCTGCGCAGTAACGGTATTAACTTTATTGCCTGTCCAAGCTGTTCCCGCCAGAACTTTGATGTGATTGGCGTGATGAACGAACTGGAAACCCGTCTTGAAGATATACGCACACCGCTGGATGTTGCTGTGATTGGTTGCGTGGTAAATGGTCCGGGTGAAGCGAAAGAGGTTGCACTGGGTCTGACCGGTGGTTCGCCAAATCTGGTTTATATCGATGGTAAGCCAGCCCAGAAGCTGGGTAATGACAACCTTGCTGCTGAGCTTGAGCAGATGATTCGTGAGCGTGCCCGCCTGAAAGAAGAGGCTGACGCTCAGCTGATCGCTAAAAGCTAATCTGCTTTTGGTGTGTAAAACGAGCAGTGCCGACACTGCTCGTTTTTTATGGTCAGCACAAACGCACCTTTGAGGATGCGTTCAACAAGATTTCCGTAGCAGGCTGTGCACCGCCGCTACGATACCCGATTGAAAAGACAGTATTTAGGAATTGATTTTGGCTAAGAAAATTCAGGCTATCCGTGGGATGAATGACATCCTGCCGGAACAAAGTGCCGTCTGGCAGTATCTGGAAGCAACGGTTGCTGATCTGCTGAAGCGTTACAGCTATCAGGAGATCCGTATGCCGATCGTTGAGCAGACGGCTCTGTTCAAACGCTCTATCGGCGAAGTAACCGATATTGTTGAAAAAGAGATGTACACCTTTGAAGACCGTAACGGTGACAGCCTGACACTGCGTCCGGAAGGTACTGCCGGTTGTGTCCGTGCCGGTGAAGAGCATGGCTTGCTGTACAACCAGATTCAGCGTCTCTGGTACAAGGGCCCTATGTTCCGCCATGAGCGTCCGCAGAAAGGTCGCTACCGTCAGTTCCACCAGATCGGTGTGGAAACCTTCGGTATGGCAGGTCCTGATATTGATGCCGAGCTGATTATTCTGAGCGCCCGTCTCTGGAAAGAGCTGGGGCTGTATGAATCCGTAACTCTGGAACTGAATTCTCTGGGTTCTTCCGAGGCGCGTGCCGAATACCGTACTGCGCTGGTTGAATTCCTGTCAGCCCGTAAAGATGAGCTGGACGAAGACAGTCAGCGTCGTCTGGAAACCAACCCGATGCGTATTCTGGACAGTAAAGATCAGAATACTCAGGCACTGCTGGATGGTGCACCGGTATTTGAAGACTACATCGATCAGGAATCCAAAGAGCACTTCGAGCAGCTGTGCAGCATGCTGGATGCAGCCGGTATTGAATACAAGCTGAACCCGCGTCTGGTTCGTGGTCTGGATTACTACTGCAAAACCGTATTTGAGTGGACCACAACGGAACTGGGCTCTCAGGGTACTGTCTGTGCAGGTGGTCGTTATGATGGCCTGGTTGAACAGCTGGGTGGTCGTGCAACGCCAGCAGTTGGTTTTGCCATGGGTATCGAGCGTCTGATTCTGATGCTGCAAACACTGGATGTGATCCCGGAACACGTCAGCAACCAACCGCAGATCTTTATTGCAGCGGTTGGCGAAGGCATGGCTACTCACGGTCTGCTGCTGGGTGAGATGCTGCGCGAGAAAACCAACTACCGTACGCAGATGCATTGTGGTGGTGGCAGCTTTAAAAACCAGATCAAAAAAGCCGACAAGAGTGGTGCATCGATTGCGCTGATTCTGGGTGAAAATGAAGTAACCAACGGTGAAGTAGCCGTTAAATTCCTGCGTGAAGCCCGTGATCAGGAGACCGTTAGTATTTCCGGTCTGATCGACTTCCTGCAGGACTCCGGGCTGTAAGCAGCCCGTTTAAACACTATCGATTGGGCCTGTGCCGGAAACCAGGGCCCATTTCAGGATGACATTGCCACAGGAGATATCCGGTGTCTGAATTACGTACCGAAGAAGAACAGATTGAACTGATGAAAAGATGGTGGGCGGACAACGGTAAGTCCCTCATCATAGGCCTAGTTCTGGCGGTTGCAGCTGTTGGCGGCTGGAAATGGTGGCAGGCGGATCAGCAGGCGAAAGCGGAAGCCGCTTCTTCTGCCTACGAGCAGCTGATCGATGTAATGAACAAGCCTGAAATGACCGATGAAGAACGTGCAACCGCTAAGCATCTGGCGGTGACGCTGCAGGAAGAGCATAAAGGTTCTCTGTATGCCGATTACGCTGCACTGTTTGAGGCGAAACTGCTGGTGGACGGTGATCAGTTTGATGCCGCCGCAGCGGTACTGAACAAGCTGAATGCTGAAACCGAAAGTGCCATGATCAAAGAAGTGGCTGGCGTACGTCAGGCGCAGATTCTTTGGCAGCAAGGCAGCAACCAGCAGGCGCTGGATCTGCTGAAAGCGCTGAAAACCGATGCTTACAAAGGCAATGCAGAAGAGCTGAAAGGCGACATTCTGACCGAGATGGGCGACAAAGAAGCAGCCCGTACTGCTTATGAAAGCGCTAAAGCGGCTTTCGCGGCATCAGGCGTAGCTCGTCCGGTTATCGATATGAAACTGGCAGACCTGGGAGCCTGATATGTTGCGCTGGCTGACCCCGGTTCTGGCTCTGTTGCTGACGGCTTGTGGCAGTTTGCCTGAGCCCCAGTATCCGCCAAAAGATCTCACCAGTTTTGATGAGAAAGTTGAGCTGGATATTGTCTGGCAGGATTTTGCAGCCAAAGGGCCGGGTGAGCTGGGCTATCTGCTGCCGCCTGTGATTGCCGAAGGAAAAATTTACGGCATCGACCGTGAAGGCAATCTGACGGCCTGGAACGCTGATAAAGGTGAATTCCTTTGGGAAGCAAACCTGGACAGCGGTGCCAGCTCAGGCCTTAGCTATAATCAGGGACAGCTTTATCTGGGCACTCAGAACGGTGAGGTTATCGCCTTGTCCGCTTCCGGCGGTCAGGTTTTATGGCGCACCCGTCTGAGCACTCAGGTGCTGACGCCACCTCAGGTTAATACTGCAGCTCATCAGGTTGTGGTACAGACCGCTGACGGTAAGGTTTCGGCACTGGACGAACGTACAGGTCGTACCCTTTGGAACTACGAAAGCTCTGAGCCGCTGCTGACTCTGCATGGCACGGCCACGCCTCTGGTTGTTCCTTCTGCAACCTTTGCCGGTTTTGCCAATGGCCGGGTTGTTGCGCTGGATAACCGTAATGGCCAGCTGGCGTGGGATGTTCGTGTTGCCGTTCCATCCGGTCGTACCGATATTGAGCGTCTGGTGGATGTTGATGGCCAGCCGCTTTTGACCAGCAAAGGTATGCTGGTGGTAACCAGCTATCAGGGCCGCCTGATCGCACTGGATCCGTCCAGTGGTCGCGGTATCTGGGAGCGTAAAGATTCAAGCTTTTATCCGGCGGTAGAGGGCTTCGGCAATATTCTCTACGTGGATGAAGGCAGCAATATTGTCGCGCTGGATGCGCGTTCCGGTGGTGTGCTCTGGAATCAGGATGCTCTGAGCGGCCGCCGTCTGACGGCTCCGGTGATCTGGGGCGATACTCTGGCTGTGGGAGATTATGAGGGCTATGTTCATCTGATCTCGCTGGCCGATGGCCACGTGGTGGGCCGCATCCAAGCGGATGCCAGCGGTATTGAACAACCGCTGATCATCACGGAAAACACTTTATACGCTGTAGCCGTGAATGGCCGTCTGATGGCGATCCGCCGTCAGTAAGACCACAACAAAGGCGAGGGCCCTCATCCCTTGCCCGATTGCAGAGACTGTAGCGTGACACTTTTTGTGTGTGCCCAATGCATGCACCTGTTGAAGAACTGAAGATACCTGAATGAATCCTGTTATTGCCCTGGTGGGCCGCCCGAATGTGGGCAAATCAACACTGTTTAACCGCCTGACCCGCAGTCGTGACGCTCTGGTTGCTGACTTTGCTGGTCTGACCCGTGACCGTAAATATGGCGAGGGTAAAGTCGGTGGCAAGCCTTATATCGTAATTGATACAGGCGGTATCAGTGGCGATGAGCACGGTATCGACTCCGCGATGGCGGGACAGTCTCTGCTGGCGATTGAAGAAGCAGACATCGTTCTGTTTCTGGTGGATGGCCGTGCGGGTCTGACTGCTGCAGATCAGATGATCGCTCAGCACCTGCGTGAAAAGGGCAAAGATGCCTGGCTGATCGTCAATAAAACCGACGGTTCTGATCCGGATGTGGTTGTTGCAGAATTCTACGCTCTGGGTATGGAGCGTAATCCGATCGCGATTGCTGCCGCCCATGGCCGTAACGTCACCGCGATGATCCAACATATTCTGGAGCCTTTCCCGGAGCCGGACGAAGAGGAAGAGCTGCACGATCAGCTGAAACACAAAGGTGTACGCATCGGTGTTATTGGTCGTCCGAACGTGGGTAAATCCACGCTGGTAAACCGTATTCTGGGTGAAGAGCGTGTGGTGGTTTACGACCAGCCGGGAACCACCCGTGATGCAATTGCGATTCCGTTTGAGCGTGATGGTCAGGAATACACCCTGATCGATACCGCGGGTATTCGTCGTCGTAAGAACGTTACCGAGATTGCTGAGAAATTCTCCATCATCAAAACACTGGAAGCGGTACGTGAATGTAACGTAGCCGTGATGGTGATCGATGCCCGTACCGGTATTGTTGAGCAGGATCTGCACCTGCTGGACTTCGTGCTGCAAAGCGGCCGTGCTCTGGTGATTGCGGTGAACAAGTGGGATGGTCTGGATACTGACGTTAAAGACAAGATCAAAGAGGATGTGGACCGTCGTCTGGGTTTTGTAAACTACGCCGATGTTCACTTTATCTCAGCTCTGCATGGTACAGGTGTGGGCCATCTGTATAAGTCGATCAACAGCGCTTTTGATTCTGCGATGAGCCACTGGCAGACCAACCGTCTGACGACGATTCTGGAAGACGTTGTCAAAGAGCACCAGCCGCCGATCGTACGTGGCCGCCGTATCAAGCTGCGTTACGCACACCAGGGCGGTAAGAATCCACCGATTATCGTGGTGCACGGCAGTCAGACTGACTCACTGCCGGAAAGCTATAAGCGTTACCTGACCAATACTTTCCGTAAAGTGCTGAAGGTTAAAGGTACGCCGATTCGCTTCGAATTCCGTACCGGTCATAACCCTTATGACAACAGTGATAAGGATGATCGTCAGAAGGCGAAAGATCGTCAGTTGAACCTGACCAAAGACGCACGTACCGAGCGTAAGAAGCGCCGTTAAGACGCTTCTGCTGCAAATAAAAAAGCCCTGAAATCTCAGATTTCAGGGCTTTTTTTGTACCTGAGACCCGTCCTGAATAAGGTTGTTCAGAGCGGGTGCTCAAAAGGGTTAGTAATACTCACCGTTAGGATCAATCAGAGTGATATGTTCCTCATCGATCAGTTTTTCCACCAGCGAAAAAAACTCGGTAAAGGCACGCAGGGCTTCCAGCGGTTTAATCGGCTGGTTGTAGAGCACATCGCTCTGAATCGCCTGCTTATTTCGTTTGGTGGTGTGGGTCATCAGGCGGTTTTCCAGCTTGGTGCCTTTAACCGTGCGCATAATATCCACCAGCTGATCCCGTGATGCGGTATGCATCAGTGTCTGCATGCTCTTGCTGTCCATGTGGGTCAGCGTCTTCAGCAGTTTGCGGCCCAGATGGATAAAATTCGGTTCGCCCTGAGACTGTGGCGGGTTAAGACCCAGCTGTTCATCCAGCTTGGAGATCAGCTCCATGGCGTCAGCCAGTTCCAGCTGAGTGGAGAAAAAGTCCTTGCTGATTTTGTACCTGTGTTCGCCCAGTGTGAAAACTTCAAAACTCATCGTGCTACTCCTGATCGATCATGTCGGCGCTTAAACCAGAACCGGGCCTGAGCCCTTGGACGCTTCCGGGGCTTTCTTTTTCTGCAGACCTTTAACCACTTCAATCACCAGTTGTGCTGTCTTACGGGCGTCAGCCGGTGCAATATAATCAGGTTTGGCCGGTTTGAGTTTTTCCTGCATCGGCGCAGGAATCAGCTTAAGAAACTTACCCAGCAAGCTGGCTTCCGACATCTCTTCACAGATAAACCAGAGTTTAGCCAGTTGGCGGGGTGGAACCTGTTTGAAGACGGCGAACAGGGCTTTTTCGGGGAAACTATCCAGCTTTTTCAGCAGCTGACGGATAAAGGCTGCGTCGGTACTGGCGGCCAGAGCTACCGGTGCGGCATCAGCATTATCTTTGATATTCATCCGTGGCGGGCGAATCTCGCCTTCATCAGTCATACGTTCGATGGTACGAATCAGTCCCTGAATACGTTCGTTGACTTCCCAAAGGGGTTTCAGGGGGAGTTTTTCTGCGTTCTGGGTCAGGCGGTCTATTTCACGTCGGCCCAGTGCTTTTTCCAGTTTGGCCAGCAGGCTGTCCATCTGTTTGCTTTGGGCTAAGCGGTAGAGCAGGGTGAAGTCGTACTCGCGCAGCAGAAGTGCCAGTTCGTTATCGTTGAACTGTTCCAGATGCGCCAGTGCCGGCTGCAGACGGTGGAACTGGCTGCGGGCCTCTTCCCAGCGGGACTTAGGATGCAGGGCAAACTGCTCCACCTGAGCGATTAAAGCATCGCGCATCTCCTGACAGGATTGTTCCGGGAGGAGTAACTGGCTTTCCGCCAGCTGGATCTCTAACCGGTGTCCTGATACCGGTTTCACCTTGATCTGCATCTGTTTCTTCCTAACGCTGAGTCATTACGCATATTCTGCCACGGAGCCTTGGAGCTGTGCATCCGTAATCATTTCATTTTAAGGGCATCTTATCACTTCTGCACCACTATTCCGGTGATGATTCTGTGGTCTTTGGTTAAGGCGCTGTATTACGCATTTTTATTGGCATTGCGTGGCTTTCCATCGGGTATTGCTGGTAGGTCTGTGGGGGATTCGTTAGAATTACGCTCCTGTTTTAACCACACAGTTTTCAACGTGCCGTTTCTTTACGGGGCGTTAAGTGCTTAAGGCACTTGAATGATTTGTCAGTGCTGAGTGCGCGTTTAATTTTTGCCAGTGCTGAATGCACCTTAACTATTTGTATGTTGTGAGCTTCAAGCATCATGTTAGAAATCAATCCGATCAATAACCTCATTAAGGACCTGTCTGAGCGGACAGACGTTCTTAGGGGGTATCTTTGACTACGCTGAAAAGAAAGACCGTCTAGAAGAAGTTAACCGCGAGCTGGAACAGCCGGAAGTCTGGAACGAGCCGGAACGAGCTCAGGCGCTGGGTAAAGAGCGTGCGAGCCTTGAGCTGGTTGTTGAGACCATCGACAATCTGGATACCGGTCTTGCGGATGCTCAGGACCTGCTGGATATGGCGGTTGAAGAGGACGACGAAGGCACGGTTGAAGAGGTTCAGAGCGAGCTGGATGACCTGAAAGCTCAGCTGGAGAAGCTTGAATTCCGTCGTATGTTCTCCGGTGAAATGGATGAGAGCAACGCGTATCTGGATATTCAGTCCGGCTCCGGTGGTACCGAGGCTCAGGACTGGGCCAACATGATGCTGCGTATGTTCCTGCGCTGGGGCGATGCCCACGGCTTTAAAACGGAACTGATCGAAGTATCTGCCGGTGAAGTTGCCGGTATCAAGAGTGCGACCGTTCGTTTTGAAGGCGAGTACGCCTATGGCTGGCTGCGTACCGAAACCGGTGTTCACCGTCTGGTGCGTAAATCACCGTTTGATTCCGGCGGCCGTCGACATACTTCTTTCTCCTCGGTGTTTGTTTCCCCGGAGATTGATGACAGCTTTGAAGTGGATATCAACCCGGCAGATCTGCGTATTGATACCTACCGCTCCTCCGGTGCTGGTGGTCAGCACGTAAACACCACCGACTCTGCGGTACGTATTACCCACGAGCCGACCAACGTGGTGGTTTCCTGCCAGACTGAACGTTCTCAGCACGCGAACAAAGACCGTGCGATGAAACAGCTGAAAGCGAAACTGTACGAGCTGGAGATGCAGAAACGTAACGCTGAGAAGCAGGCGCTGGAAGATACCAAGTCTGATATCGGCTGGGGCAGCCAGATTCGTTCTTACGTACTGGATGATTCCCGTATTAAAGATCTGCGTACCGGCGTTGAGAACCGCAACACTCAGGCGGTTCTGGACGGAGATCTGGATCGCTTTATCGAAGCGAGCCTTAAGCAGGGGCTGTAACCGAACGGTTATCGCTTTTGCCGCATCATATGAGAGCGCTGACAAGGGTCGGCGCTGAATATCCGATTGACCCATGTTTTGGATGATAGAGACCCATGGCTACAGAACAGCAGCAAGACACTCCCTTAGATAGCGCAGCCGCGGCAGCAGAAGAGAACAAACTGATCGCTGAGCGTCGCGCCAAGCTGGCTGAGCGTCGCGAAAAAGGCAACGCTTTCCCGAACACCTTCCGCCGTGATGCACTGGCATCTGAACTGCAGGCTGAGCTGGGTGATAAGGATAAGGAAGAGCTGGAGCAGCTGAACCGTAAGGCATCTGTTGCCGGTCGTATCATGCGTATGCGTGGTCCTTTCATCGTTATTCAGGACATGAGCAGCCAGATTCAGCTGTACGTGGACAAAAAAGCGCTGCCGGAAGAAGTTCGTGCCGACATCAAGAGCTGGGACTTTGGTGACATCGTGGGTGCATCCGGTCCGGTTCATAAGTCCGGTAAAGGCGATCTGTACATTTACATCGAAGAGTGTGAGCTGCTGACCAAGTCTCTGCGTCCGCTGCCGGATAAATTCCACGGTCTGACTGATCAGGAGATGCGTTATCGTCAGCGTTACGTGGATCTGATCATGAATCAGGAATCCCGCAGAGCGTTCGAAATCCGCGCTAAAGTGGTTAGCGGTATCCGTAACTACCTGAGCCAGCGTGGCTACATGGAAGCGGAAACGCCTATGCTGCAGGTGATTCCGGGTGGTGCAACAGCACGTCCGTTTGTGACTCATCACAACGCGCTGGACCGTGATATGTTCCTGCGTATCGCACCTGAGCTGTACCTGAAGCGTCTGGTTGTGGGTGGCTTCGAGAAAGTTTTCGAGATCAACCGTAACTTCCGTAACGAAGGTCTTTCTACCCGTCACAACCCTGAGTTCACCATGCTGGAGTTCTACCAGGCCTACGCGGACTACAAGGACCTGATGGATCTGACCGAAGATATGCTGCGCACCATCGCTCAGGATGTACTGGGTGATACTGTGGTTCAGTATCAGGAAGACACCTATGACTTCGGTAAGCCATTCGAGCGCATGACCATGATCGAAGCGATCCTGAAGCATGCGCCACAGATTTCCGAAGAGAGCCTGCAGGATCTGGAATCCGCTAAGCAGGTTGCTGAATCTCTGAAGATCGATGTTAAACCGATCTGGGGGCTGGGTAAGATCCACACCGAGATCTTTGAAGAAGTTGCTGAGCACAAGCTGATGCAGCCAACCTTCATTACTGAATACCCGGCTGAGGTTTCTCCTTTGGCACGTCGTAACGACGACAACCCGTTTGTGACGGATCGTTTTGAATTCTTCGTGGGTGGCCGTGAGATTGCAAACGGCTTCTCGGAGCTTAACGATGCGGAAGATCAGGCTGAGCGTTTTGAGCAGCAGGTTGCTGAGAAAGATGCCGGTGATGATGAAGCGATGTACTACGATCAGGATTACATCCGTGCGCTGGAATACGGCCTGCCACCGACTGCCGGTGAAGGTATCGGTATCGACCGTCTGGTGATGCTGTTCACCAACGCTCCGTCGATCCGTGACGTACTGCTGTTCCCGCATATGCGACCAGAAGCGGATTCTAAGTAATCCACAACCCCGGTATCCTCTGGATTCCGGGGTTTTATTTATGTAAGACGGCTTATAAGTTTGGCCACGTGGGCCGAATGATTTTTTCAGGTTCGTAAGAACTTTCTGGAGATACACAATGAAAATGCTGAATCGTTCTGCAATGACGGTAAAACTGACTCAGGCGTTTGTTGACTGGATCAACAACCTTGAAGACGGCAGTGAGCCTTTAACGCTGGCAGATGTTAACGAAGAAGCAACGGTTTACCTGGTTCCTGAGATTGAGGATGAAGATCAGCTCAATGATATGGTTCAGGAGTTCTGGCTGAACATTCTGGAGAATGAGCTGAAATCCTGGGAGGACAACGAAGCGTCCTGGCCTGAACTGACCTTTGAGCAGTTTGAACAGTTTATCGAGCTGTCTCCGGCTGTCATGGTGTTTGATCTGGATTACGAAAACAGCCTGAAATCAGCCAGTATTGATGATCTGGAAGACTCTGCCCAATAACGCAGGGCTTCAGGGTAACAAGGACGCTTTTCTGTTTTGACGTGTTTTCAGGTGTATTGAAGCCGGAACACGTCGGACGAGAGGCTGATCACATAAAAAGGGTAGCGGGAGCTAAACCATGTCCAACGGAATTTTGTTAGGGGTGGTTCTGCCAGCTGCCCTTTTTATTATCATGCTCGGAATGGGCATGACCTTACGGCCGGCTGATTTTGGTCGTGTTTTCACCTTGCCCCGTGCAGTGCTGGTGGGATTAACCGGCCAGATGCTGTTTGTACCTCTTCTGGCTTTCGGCGTGGTTACACTGTTCCAGCTGCCACCTGAGTTGGCTGTCGGCCTGATGGTGCTTTCTTTTGCACCGGGTGGTGCGACCTCTAATATGATGACTTTCCTCAGTCGTGGCGATGTGGCGCTCTCGATCACCCTGACCGCTTTTGCTTCTGTTATCACGCCTTTCACTATGCCGCTGCTAACTCAGCTGTCGCTGGATCACTGGATGGGTTCGTCTCAACCTATTGAGCTGCCTATTGCACAGACCATGCTGCGCCTGTTTGTCATTACTGTTGTACCGGTTTCGATCGGCATGTGGTTACACGGGAAGAAACCTGAACTGAGTCAGAAGTTGGCTAAGGTGGTTAAGCCGCTCTCCATCGGTTTTCTGGCCATGGTTATCATAGGTATTGTCGCTAAGCACTGGACTCAGATGCCGGACTTTCTGGCCGCTGTTGGCTGGCCGGTAATTGTTCTGAACAGTTTGGCTTTGGGGCTGGGTTATCTGTTCGCCCGTGTGAATGGCCTGAATGTGCCTCAGCAGCTGACAATCGGCATCGAGGTGGGTGTTCAGAATGGTGGTACAGCGCTTCTGGTCACAGGCGCTATTCTGGGCAACAGTGTGATGTCTGTGCCTCCTGTGATCTACGGCATTCTGATGTGGGGGCCTAGCATGCTGTTTGGCCTCTGGTGGGGTAAGCGCGTTCTCAATAGCCAGCAAACTGCTTTGGGCCAGAGTTAACCCGCTGCTATGTCTGCACTGAAATCCTCCTCATCTCTGGGGCGCTGGCTGGGACTGGCTGGCGTTGCCGGAGATGAGAATCCAAAAGCGAGACGCTGGGCGCAATGGCTGGAATGGCCAATGCTATTTCTGGCGCTCTGGATGCTTATCGCCTGGTACCTGAGTTTATCCGGTGATGTCGACCCGCATTTTCATCGGGCAACTGACGTTCTGATCTGGCTATTCTTCCTTGGTGAAACCCTGCTGCTGACCGCTTTGGTTGATCAGCGGTGGCGCTATATCCGCACTAACTGGATGAATCTGGTGATTCTGTTGCTGGGCTTGCCGATTCTCTGGGGTGATAGCTCCATGGCCAGTATTCTGCGAATGCTGCGGGTGGTGCTGATTCTGTCTCTACTGATGCCGATGGGGTCAACGGTGCATGCGATTCTGGCACGGAATAATCTGGGCACGACGCTTCTGGTCAGTGCTGTCTTTGTCGTGCTGGCAGGTACTCTGATCTCGATTATCGACCCTGCAATTGATACGCCCTGGAATGGCATCTGGTGGGCGTTGGTGACGATAACCACGGTAGGTTACGGTGATTTGGTACCCATCAGCCCTGCGGGTAAGTTGGTAGGCGCTTTTCTGATTCTGATGGGAATCGGTCTCTTCTCACTGCTGACCGCAAGCTTCTCGGTGTACTTTCTCTCCAAAGAGGAAGAAGAGGTGATCGATAAGGAATCAGAGCTGCTGCGCCGGATTGACCGGATGGAATCCCGGATGGGGCGGCTGGAAGATAACATCAGTCGAATGCTGGAGTTTCAGCGTCAGATTTTGCAGGAGCAGAGTCTGCAGTTGGAGTTTGATGTGGATTTGGAACAATCCGAACCGTACTCTCACAAACCCCGCGAGAAATACAGCCCACAAAACCTTGATAAAGACCGCCAGAAACAACAGGAGGCTCAACAGTCTGATACTGATGAACCTCCGTTTCCGCCTGCGAACTTAGATAAGCGCGGCAAGGCCTGACTCAAGGGACGATGACGTAATCAGTCGTCGTCCAGATCATCAAAGTCATAGTAATCGTCGATATTACGCTTCAGCATTTTTTGCTCAAGGCGATCTTCGATCAGACGGCGTTTGTCCAGAGATGTTGCCTTTTTACTCAGTTCCCTTTCTTCGTCATCCGCTGCAATAGCGTCGTCGGCATCATCAAAAACATCATCGGTATCATCAAAGGATACGTCTTCACGGCCCATTGATAAGTCTCTCCAGAAAAAAGGTTTATTTTCGGTGCTTATATAGACGGAAAATTATTTCTGGTAAAGAAAAAAATAAGGCTCCGGTAAAAATAATTACCGGAGCCTTAAGATGCTAAAAGAGCTTAATGTTATCTAAATGCTGCTAACGTCTTTAAACTATCGAAGTTATTCAACAATAAAGGCATCTTCAATATCTTTGGCTTCAAAGGTTTGCGGCACCTGAAAAGCAGAGGCTGGAATGGTCAGTGTTTGCACATCGGTCAGGCGATATTCATCCTGAGCGCTGGCCGGATAAGTTCGCTTGATGGAGACCGGCAGCTGGTTTTTGCTGTTCATCACAAACAGCAGCTCAGTAGTGTCACCTGGGTTCAATTGCTGGTGTACACCGCTGGAGAAATTGTGGAAAGACTCCAGTGTATTCATAGCGCTTTCCGGGATCCCGACTTCAGACGAGTTTGCCACGCAGAGCTTAGCCTGTGTTTCGCCGTTTACCTGAGCTTCAATCATCTGGCAGTTGTAGCCATTCACTTCCTGCTGGCTGTTCATCGGCTGATATTCCACCAGCTGTTTTTCCGGTGCTTGAGCCAGCTGCTGGATCTGCTCCAGAATCTCAGCCATCTGTTCTTTCTCTTCGTCGTTCGCAACCTTCATACCGGCTTCCAGCTCAGCCATGATGGCGCGGCGGGTTACTTCGATCTGCTCAGACAGGCTTTCCAGAGTTTCGCGATCCAGAATGCTGTAACTGCGTTTTTCGCTGTCTACCAGCGTCATGTGCTGACGCTTAACATCGAACAACATAAAGAATTCAGGTGCCATAGGGTTTTCGAAGCGGATGTAGTCTTCGCTTACCAAAATGGTGCTGCGGTGCTCAGGCGTTGCCTGAGACTGATAAGTAAGGCTGATGTCTGCCATTGTCAGGGAGCTGATGCTGAAGGTTAACGCTGCACCCAGGCGGGTAACTAAAGTAGGAATTTTCATAAAGCCAACTGATCCTTGAAGATGAAAGCGATGTAACGCCGATAGCAGATCCCTGTACCGGTACCGATCATACTGCGTTTAGCTCTTACTTAAACCGGTCTAAGTGACCGTAGAACGCATGGATACCTGTGTCCTGAACACCTGTTTCAGCGGGCTTTTTGCAGGCCACGAAAGCAGGGTAGCGGTGTATGTTACTGTAAATAGCCAATATACTTAAGCGGCAAATAGCATCCATTAGTAAGTGGGTGCTTCCGTTATTATCCATAAGCTTACCGGGGAATAATTTTCTCGGGCTGGCGGCGGTCGGATAGAAGGATTTTACCGTGCAGATAAGTGATACCCACTCCATGGGCCTGATGGCAGTAGCCCTATCTCTGGGGCTTTTGATCGGGGTAGAGCGGGGCTGGCGAACCCGTGAGATGGAAGATGGATCCCGCATTGCCGGCTTAAGAACCTATGGACTGATTGCGCTGTTGGGGGCAGTGGGTTCTTTGCTGTCAAAGGAGCTGGGTGGCTATCTGTTGGGAATCTTCTTTCTGGGACTGACAGGTGCTCTAACCGCATCGTACATTCAGCATCAGAAAAGACCCGGCAATGATGTGTCTCTCACTTCCCTGATTTCTGCACTGTTGGCTTTTAGTTTTGGGGCGTTGGTGATGCAGGGCTATGCAGTTGAGGCATCTGCTGCGGCTGTGGTAACGACCTTGTTGTTGAGTCTCAAAAGTGTGCTGCATCGTTGGCTCTGGTTGTTGGAGAAAAAGGAGCTCTGGGCTGCTTTGGAGCTGCTGATTATTTCGGTCGTGGTGCTGCCGATTCTGCCGGACAAGGCGATGGGGCCCTGGCAGGCGCTGAATCCCTATGAAATCTGGTGGATGGTGGTACTGATCTCAAGTATCTCCTTTGTCGGTTACTTCGCCATGAAGATTGCCGGTGCGAGGAAAGGAATCATGCTGACGGCGCTTTTTGCTGGTCTGGTTTCTTCCACGGCGCTTACTCTGCAGTTCTCTCGTATGGCGCGTGAGTCAAAGCAGGCGGCTCCTCTTTTAGCTGCAGGCATTCTTTTCGCCTGCGGAACCATGTTCCCTCGGGTTCTTCTGGTGGCTGGAGTGATCAATCCGGATCTGGTGTCTTTGTTGTTGATTCCAATATTGGTGATGATGGCAGTCGTCTATCTTCCGGCTCTGTTTCTGCTTTATCAGGGAAGTCAGACGGTACCTAATGATGTGGCGCCACCCTCAACACCGCTCTCGCTGGCATCGGCTTTGGGGTTTGGCGCTTTGCTGGCGGTAATTCTTTTGCTCAGTAGCGCCTTGCAGGACAGCATCGGAGATGCGGGGATACTGATTCTGGCGGCAGCTTCCGGTATTGCCGATGTCGATCCGATAAACCTTTCTCTATCGGGTATGAGCCGGGATGGTCTTGCTCTGAATATTGCGATGTTGGGTATCGTGATCGCGGCTATCGTTAATTCGGTTATTAAAGGGACGATGGCCGCCGTCATCGGTGGGCGAGCTCTGGCTATTCAGGCGACAGCTCCGCTTTGGATCGCGTCTTTGGTAGGTGGATTGTTGGCGGTGTCCGCATAAATAACAGGCACAAAAAAACGGCAGGATAGATAGCTATCATGCCGTTTTGTGTAAGAAAGCTTTTCGGCTGCGGATTAAGAGGCAGCCATTACCTGTACAGGCAGTTCACCTTCTTTCAGATCCAGACCCAGTAGGGTGCGGATGTCTGCCGGATTCTTCAGCAGGTCACGCAAGGTATATTCATCAACCACGCTCATGAAAGCATCACGTGCTTTCTTCAGCATAGGCTTCATGTCACATGAACCTGTTAATGGGCAGATCAGCTTTTCACAGTCGACGATTTCCAGCGAGGTTTCGAAGTCACGAACCATCTTGCCGATGGAAATCTCTTCCGCTTCCATATTGATGCGCATGCCGCCATACTTACCGCGAACGGTTTGGATATAGCCCAGCTGACCCAGCTTGTGAACAATCTTCATCAGGTGATTGCGCGAGATCTCAAAATGGTGCGCGATATCACTGATAGTTACCAGTTCGTCAGACTGCTGCACACCCAGGAACATCAATACCCGGATTGCGTAATCTGTTTGACGGGTAAGTTGCATGATGCACGACCCCCTATAGTTCCTAATTTAAGCCCTGTGGTATCTTCCTGCGACTCCATGCAGGATTAC
The DNA here is from genome assembly GCF_002150805.1 of Oceanospirillum sanctuarii. GTDB lineage: Bacteria > Pseudomonadota > Gammaproteobacteria > Pseudomonadales > Halomonadaceae > Oceanospirillum > Oceanospirillum sanctuarii. The sequence goes on along the minus strand of NZ_MTBA01000004.1, from coordinate 913,925 downwards.
TCACTCTATGACAACAATTCTAACACGCTATTGCTGTCTGCATTGTATATCTTTGCAATCAAATGCAGCTTTTTATGTACAACTTGGCGACAAAGTGTGACCTGTTTAACATTATTTCAAGCTAAGACTCTAATTTAATTGATAAAAGGAGCTTTTGTGAACCTTCGTAACGTACTGCTATTGGCATTAGCTTCTGCCCTTGCAATGTCTGCCGCTCCGGTTGTGATCTTTATCGGAGGCCTGATCGGAGGTGATTTAGCCCCTGATCCGCGTCTGGCGACACTGCCTGTTGCCTTCATGGTTATCGGTACGGCACTGAGTACCATTCCTGCTGCCATGATCATGCAGCGTCTCGGACGAAAGCGCGGTTTTATGCTCGGTGCCCTTGGTGGTGTTCTGGCCAATCTGTTAGCTGCATTTGCGTTAAGCATCCATTCTTTTGCTCTCTTTGTGACAGCTACTGCGCTGGTTGGTTTCCATCTGGCGTTTGTTCAGCAATATCGTTTTGCTGCCGCAGAAAGTGCATCCAAAGAGCAAACCGGTAAGGCGATCTCTTTTGTACTGGTTGGTGGTGTTATTGCAGCTTTTATCGGTCCGGAATTAGCTCAGGTAGCCGCAAACTGGTTTGAGCAGAAGTTTGTCGGTTCCTTTGTGGTGCTGGCAGGTCTGATTCTGTTGGCATTGGTGCTTCTTTTGATGATTCGACCTACCAAAACCCTGAGTGCGGAAGAGGATACGCATCACAAACCATCGGTAAAGACTCTGTTAAGTCGTCCCGGATTCTTTATTGCTGTTTTAGGTGGTGTTACGGCCTATGCAGTAATGAGCTTTATCATGACGGCAACGCCGATCAGCATGCATGTGATGGACGGCCACTCCCTTGAAGCAACAGCGCGGGTTATCCAGAGTCACGTTGCGGCTATGTATCTGCCATCACTGCTGACGGGGCTCATTATCGGCACTTTAGGCGTCAGTCGGGTGATGAGCCTCGGTACTCTGCTGTTACTTGCTTGCAGTCTGGTGGCGTTAAGCGGCCACGGCCTGATGCATTACTGGTGGGCGTTAGTGTTGTTGGGTGTTGGCTGGAACTTCCTGTTTGTTGGTTCTACCACGCTTCTGACACGATATTACGATCATAAAGAGCGCTTCAAAGCTCAGGCGGTTAATGACTTTGCAGTGTTTGGTCTTCAGGCGATGGCATCGCTTTATGCGGGGCAGGTTATCCATGGTCTGGGCTGGCAATGGGTGAATCTGCTGCCGATTCCGCTGCTGGGCATTATGCTGATCGCTCTCTGGTGGATTAGCCAGCGGCAGAAGCGGGATGTACAAGGTTCAACTTCGGTTTAGGCGCTGATTTTTGTGAGTCTTGTAACAATGCTCAGCTGCTTTTTGCGCTAAGATTGAAAAATACCCACATTGAACGTGTTTTAGTCAGGGCGTTTTGTTCTCTGAGGTGCCGATAAATGATATGTTTAACCTCAGAATGGAAACTCAGATAAAACGATGTTTTTCTGAGTAGAAACAGCAGAGTAGAAACAGGGGTGGTGCGCAGTCTGAGCGTGCCCGACAAAGAGACAGGAGAGACTGATGTCAGGTCAAAAGTTCCGACTGGTTACCCGCAGTGATTTTGACGGTCTGGTGTGTGCGGTGCTGCTGAAGCACCTCGATATGATTGATGATATTTTGTTTGTGCATCCTAAAGATATGCAGGATGGCAAAATCGAGATTACAGGTTCGGATATCACCACCAACCTGCCTTACGTAAAAGGCTGTCATCTGGCGTTTGACCACCACCTGAGTGAGACTCTGCGTAACGACAGCAGCATTGATAACCATATTATCGATCCTGAAGCGCCTTCTGCGGCACGCGTGGTTTATGACTACTACGGCGGTGCAGACAAGTTCCCGGCTTCCTGGAACGATATGATGGAAGCGGTAGACAAGGGTGACTCTGCTCAGTTCAGCCGTGACGAGATCCTGAAGCCGGAAGGCTGGGTACTGATGAACTTCCTGATGGATGCCCGTACGGGTCTGGGTCGTTTCCGTGAGTTCCGCATCTCTAACTACCAACTGATGATGCAGCTGATCGATTACTGCGCGCATCACAACATCGATGACATCCTCAAGCTGGAAGATGTTAAAGAGCGTGTTGAACTGTACTTTGAGCAGGAAGCGAAAGCGGTTGAGCAGATCAAACGCTGCAGTACCGTTCACGGCAATCTGGTGGTTCTGGATCTGCGTGAAGAAGACACGATCTGGGCGACTAACCGCTTTATGATTTATGCCCTGTATCCTGAGTGCAACATCTCCATTCACGTACTTTGGGGCCTGAAGCAGCAGAACACCGTATTTGCTGTCGGTAAATCGATTCTGGATCGTAGCTCTAACACCAATGTTGGCGAACTTTGCTTGCAGTATGGCGGTGGTGGCCACATGAATGCTGGTACCTGTCAGGTTGATAACGATAAAGCTGCAGAATCTCTGCAAGCTATTATCGCTAAGATCAACGCTGACGGCTGATCTGTTGGTCGTTTAAGCGGCTCCGGATAAAAGCACTGCAAGCCTTTAAAAGGGCATCGCAAGCCTTCGGTTCTTTGAGCCGAAGGCTTGTTTGTTTCTACTTCCACCAAAGATCGTTCGCTGATCTCTAAAGATGCTGAATCCGTCCTTCGGAGAGACCCATGTCAGACCAGACCGCTCGTGAGATTGCGCAATCTCAGCCAAAGCCCAAAATCACCATCTATTACTGCACCCAATGTAACTGGATGCTGCGCGCAGCCTGGATCGCACAGGAGATTCTTTACACCTTCAGTGATTATTTGCAGGAAGTGGCTTTGGCACCTTCAACCGGTGGCCGTTACGAAATCTGGCTGGAAGAGACGCTGCTTTGGGAGCGCAAAGCCGATGGCGGTTTTCCGGAGTCAAAGGTGATCAAGCAGCGGATTCGGGATGCCATCGATCCGGAGCGCTCTTTAGGGCATTCCGACAGTCCGGTGCGCTCCAGATCTGAGTAGGATTCTGATTGAGATGGGATGAAAGGCGTGACGCTTAGCGCTTCAGATGTTCGATCTGATTCAGCCCGTCACCGGAGAGCGCATAGGCCTGACCGAAACCCCGTACATAGGTTGCTCGTTCCGGCATCAGTTTCAGCAGATGGAAATCTCCTAAACCTTTCAGCAGATCAATAATTTCTCCAAAGCGCTCTTGCATCTGCTCCAGTCTGTCGGCAAATTCTGCCGCCTCTCTGGCGATCACATCAACGTGACCAACACAGGTGAAACGCTGTCGGGCAAAGAGTTGTCGGGTATCCTGCTCGTCCGCGATCAACATCCAGGAAACCTTTTTATTTTCCAGCAGATGCTGAGTATGAGCAGCCAGTTCACTGACGAAGATATAGTGATTACCCGCTTCATCTTCGATAAAGGGAGCGTAGCTTGCTTCCGGCCAGTCATCAGAGTTCAGTGTCGCGAGAATCAGAGTCTTACAGCTTTGTCGGAACTGATGCTGTTCCGCCTGGATATCACTGAGGGTCAGAGTGTTTTTAGGGGTTGGGCTGGTCATCGTCATCTCCACTGAAAAGCCATCAAACTGCAATACCGTCAGAGGCGGAATAGAAGACTATATCATCTGACGGCTTTTACCCAAGCTTAACCTTTCCGTTAACGTCATACCCCGGAGAGGGTTTTACAGGAGTCTCCATGACAAACAGTCAACAGGCGCAGGACAAGCGTGCTTTCCTCTTTGCGCTGACCGCCGTTCTTATGTGGTCCACCGTCGCCATCGCCTTCAAGCTGGGGCTTAGAGAGTTAGCTCCGGTTCAGCTACTGCTGTGGGCAGCAATCTTTTCTATCGTCACCCTAATGCTGACCGTAACCGTTCAGAAAAAATGGGCCCTGATTCGTGATCTGACGCCTGCTCAATGGCGGGCTTCGGTCCTTTTCGGCGCGCTGAATCCCGCGCTTTATTATGTGATTCTGTTTGCGGCCTATGACCTGCTGCCTGCTCAGGAAGCTCAGGCGCTGAATTACTCCTGGGCACTGACGCTGGCATTTTTGTCAGTACCGTTTTTAGGGCAGAAACTGAGGGTGCAGGATCTGTTAGCTGGTCTTGTTTGTTATGGTGGTGTTCTGGTCATTGCTACACGGGGAAATGTGCTCGGGCTGGAGTTCAGCAACCTGCCGGGTGTGGGGCTGGCGCTGTTCAGTACCCTGATCTGGGCGGGGTACTGGATTCTGAACACCAAAGATCAGCGAGAGCCTGTGGTTGGGCTTCTGCTGAATTTTGTTATGGCGCTGCCAATTCTGCTGGTGGTAAACCTCTGGCAGGGGCTCTTGATAGTGCCGGATTGGCAGAGTCTGGCAGCAGCAGCCTATATCGGAACCTTTGAGATGGGACTGGCGTTTGTCTGTTGGCTGACAGCAATGCGTCTGACCTCTCAGACTGCGAAAATCAGCAACCTGATCTTTCTGTCGCCCTTTATCTCTCTGATTCTGATCTATTTCCTGTTGGGAGAAACCATCTATCCATCCACCCTGATCGGTCTTGGCTTTATTATTGGCGGCCTTCTGATTCAACAGCATAAAAGCAGAGCCCAGAAAGATGCGTTGAAAGCGGCACTTAAATAGATCAGCCCTGAAGCCTGAACACACCTTTTTGTTACGGAGAAATTTTGCGATGTCGGTTAAAAAAGAGTCGATTCAAACCGGAATCTACCAACACTATAAAGGCCCGCGTTATCTGGTGATGGGCGAAGTAACTCACAGTGAAACCGAGGAAACCCTGGTACTTTATCGTGCGCTGTATGGTGAGCGCGGGCTTTGGGTACGTCCGGCCAGTATGTTCACCGAACAGGTTGAGGTAGAGGGCAAACTACAGCCAAGATTTGCGCTGGTTGAGGCTTGTGCGGATCAGCTGGCAGCCATTGACGCAAAGTAAGCTCGATCAGGCATGGTGAATCTGCCCCAGTAAACAGAAACGGCACAGTTCCAGTCAGAGCTGTGCCGTTTTTACTTCTGTTCAGAAGCAGGAAGCCTGAAACCAGAAACTAAAGGCTCTGCGTTAACCCTGCTCAGACATTTTTAAGAGTGGTTTAAGGCTTGGCCAGATATTATCCAATAACTGGCGCTGGGCTTCGGCTTTGGGGTGAATACCGTCGCTTTGCATCAGATCCGGGTAGATGGCAATTTTCTCCAGAATAAAAGGCACTACTGCGACCTGTTTTTGTTCAGCCAGTGCTGGATACACAGCAGCGAAGGCAGAGGTGTATCGACGGCCATAGTTAGGTGGCAGCTGAATGCCCAGTAATACGGGCGTTGCTTGTGCCTGACGACTAAGATCGATCATACGACTGAGGTTATTCTGCATCAGGTGCAGCGGCAGACCTCGCAAGCCGTCGTTACCGCCTAATTCGAGCAGAACCAGATCCGGCTGATGTTGTCGGAGTAGAGCAGGCAGACGGGTGAGTCCTCCCTGAGTGGTTTCACCACTGATACTGGCGTTGACCACCTGTGTCTCATAACCCTGCTGCTTTAGCCGTTTATCCAGTAGGTCAACCCAACCTTGTCCCTGACGCAGGCCGTAACCTGCACTGATACTATCGCCCAGAACCAGTAGCGTTTGCTTGGACTGAGGGGAATCGCCTGCCTGAACCTGAGTTGCGGTCAGCAGCAGAAAAGGCAGCATCAACAAAACAAGCAAACTGAACAGACGTCTGATCGTTGACGACAAAACAGACGTAGAAAGATAAGCACTGATAGCAACACCGGCCAGTATTTGGCTCTTCGCCGTACCGTTCACCGTTAAAGGATGTTGAATCGACATGAAGGCTCCCGCTTCTGAAAATCGTGAAAAAAATGCTAACACAGAGATCAAATCCGTTATACGCACCGACAAGCTGATCAGAACGGTCACCGATGCGGATGGTCAGGAACTGCATATTCTGCAAGGTGTGAACTGCCAGATCTATGCCGGTGAGAGTGTGGCGATTCTCGGAAGTTCCGGTGCCGGTAAATCAACTTTGCTCGGTCTTTTGGCGGGATTGGATCAGGCCTCCGGTGGTGAGATCTGGTTGAACGATCAGCCGATGAGCCAGTTGGACGAAGAGGGCAGGGCGCAGATGCGTCAGCAGGTGGGTTTTGTTTTTCAGTCCTTTCAGCTTTTAGAGCACCTGACGGCACTGGAAAATGTCATGCTACCGCTGGAGCTGGCTGGGGAGAAAGATTATCAGGCCAAAGCCCGTCAATGGCTGGAGCGTGTCGGTTTGGGCGAGCGCACCAAACATTATCCCCGTCAGCTTTCCGGTGGTGAGCAGCAGCGCGTTGCGATTGCCCGCGCCTTTGCTGGTGATCCGCTGGTGCTGTTTGCCGATGAACCAACCGGCAATCTGGACAGTGTTACTGGTCAGTCCATTATCGATCTGCTGTTTACCCTGAATAAAGAGAATAACACCACGCTTATTCTGGTGACCCATGACGCCAATCTTGCGCAACACTGCCAGCGTCGCCTGACCTTGAGTGATGGCCTTCTGCATGAAGAAGCGGCGGTTGCTGTTGCAGAGGAGGCCTGAGATGACGCAAGACAGGCTAGGTCAGGAAAAAGGGACTAAGCGCAAGGTGGCTCAGTGGCCGATGGCCTTTAAGCTATTGGCAAGGGAATGGCGTTCCGGTGATCTGAATCTGTTGTTTACCGCTTTGGTGTTGGCGGTGATGACGGTTGCCCTGACTGGTTTTATTGCCGACCGTCTGCAGCGGGGTATGGAGCAGCAAGCCGCTCAGCTGATGGGTGGTGATCTGGTATTACGCAGCCCCCGTGAGATTGACGATCGTTGGCTACAGGAAGCCCGTGATCGAGGCCTTGAGGCAGTACCCTCGCTGGAATTTGCCAGTATGGTGGCGGGTGATAACGGCTTTCAGTTATCTGCGGTTAAAGCAGTGGGCAGTGGTTATCCGCTAAAGGGAGGCTTGGAACTGGAACAGTCTTCTATAGGGGAGGGCAGGCTGCAGCGTCAGGAGATAGCGACCCAAGATGTTGAGGTTCGGTATGTGGACAGTGATGGTCTCTTACCTGCTCCCGGTGAAGTCTGGGTGGATCGGCGTTTGTTAACCGCTCTTAATGCTGCCATCGGCGGCGAGGTGGAGATCGGCCGTAAGCTGTTCACGATTACCCGTATTATTCATAAAGAGCCGGACCGCAGCGGTGGTTTTATGAGCCTGAATCCCCGCTCTTTGATCAACTTCAGCGATGTTGATGAAACCGGTGTGGTTCAGCCCGGCAGCAGGGTACGTTTCCGTTATATGTTTGCCGGTGATCTGGCAGTGATCGATCAGTTCAAAAGCTGGTTGGAACCTCAGCTGAAACCTTCCCATCGTCTGTTGGATATTCGTGAAGACAGGCCTTCCGTCGGCTCAGCACTCGATCGCGCTCAGCGTTATCTGCAACTGGCGAGTATCGGTGCGGTAATTCTCTCCGGCGTTGCGGTTGCCATGGCAGCGGGCCGTTTTGCCCGTCGTCGGCAGGATACGGTGGCGGTAATGGCAAGCTTTGGTTTTGCGGCACCGGTTATGGGCGGCATCTATCTGCGGCTTTTGCTGGCGCTCGGCGTGGCTGCGGCGTTAAGCGGTGCCCTGCTGGGGTATCTGCTGCAGTTGGCGGGTACTTCTCTGGTGGCGGATATGTTACCGGTTTATCTGCCATCAGCAGGCTGGCAGCCCTGGGGGCTTTCTATTGGCACGGGTATTCTTCTGCTGATGGGATTTGCTAGTGCACCTCTGCGTCAGTTGCGCAATGTTTCACCGTTAAGAGTGTTCCGTCGTGATCTGGAGATGACCTCGCCCTCCTCTTTTGTGGTGTATGGTCTGGCGTTGGCAGCTCTGGTGGTAATGATCTACTGGTACAGCTCAGATGCCCGCCTGACCCTATGGTTAACGGTAGGACTGGTTGCTGTGTTGGCGCTGTCGGCTCTTTTGACCTTGGGGTTGTTCCGCGTACTGAAACTGATCGGTCCGCGTTTGCCAATGCGACCAAGACTGGCGGTTCGTAGCTTGTATAGTCATAAGCAGACTGCTTTGCCGCAGGTGATGGCTTTTGGTCTGGTGTTGATGGTGGTGGCTCTGGTGGCGCTGATCCGAAATGATCTTCTGGCCAGTTGGCAACAGCAGTTGCCGCAAAGTGCACCGAATTACTTTGCCATCAATATCCAGCCCTATGAAAGTGAAGCTTTTGCGCAACGACTGGATCAGGCTCAGGTTGAGCGCTCGCCGCTGTATCCCATTGTTCGCGGTCGTCTGACCGAGATTAACGGTCAGCCTGCCCGTGATGCTGTGCCGGAAAAAGCGAAGGAAGATAACGCCCTGCACCGGGAGCTGAACCTGACCTGGCGTTCGGATCTGCCGGATGATAATCAAGTGATTGCGGGTCGCTGGTGGGGAGAAAACTATCAGACCGGTTCTGAAGGACCAATTCCTTTATCTCTGGAATCCGGTATGGCGGAGCGTTTGAGCTTAGGCATGGGCGATACCCTGAGCTTTGATCTTGCGGGGCAGATTATCACGGGTGAAGTGACCAACATTCGTCAGGTGAACTGGGATAACTTCCAGCCTAATTTCTACGTGATTACCCCGCCAGGTGTGCTGGAACAGATGCCGCAGACCCTGTTGGCAAGTTTTTACTTGTCTGAGCAACAGAAGCGTATCGTGCCGGATCTGGTGAAAAGCTTCCCTGCGGTCTCCTTGCTGGATATCAGCCAGATTCTGGAACAGGTGCGCCAGATTCTGGAGCAGGTAACCCTGGCGATTGAGGTGATGCTCGGCTTTACCCTGCTCAGTGGGCTGGTACTACTTCTGGCGGCGGTGAAAAATAGTCTGGATGAACGATTGCGGGAGGGGGCGCTCTATCGCACTTTAGGAGCATCAGGCAGTATGATTCGCAGCATTCAGCGCTATGAGTTTGTTTTACTTGGACTTGTTGCCGGACTGCTGGCGCTGATGGCATCTGAACTGACCGCCTTTCTGCTGTACCGGAATCTGTTTGACTTAGACTATAGTCTAAGTTTTACTCATTGGCTGGTTCTGCCAATGTCCGGGGCGGTCATTATTACCTTGGCGGGTCTCTGGGGCACACGCTTTGTGGTGAAACAGCCGCCACTTCAGGTCTTACGTGCCGGATAGCAGACTTTTCTGCCCCTTGGGCTGGAGCCGTTTTTGCATAACCCTTCAACGGGTGTTGAATATAATGAACAAAGAGCTGCACCGGCTTTTTTGATGAGTGCCAGCCTGACCGGCTATCCTCCGGTCGCAGGCTTTGGGCTACTCGTTCAGCTTCGTCCTGACCCTGATGGAGTTCCGACCGGTCGCCGATAAAAAAATACAAGGATATCGATAGACCATGAGCGCAGAGGCACGTCCCCATTCATCGGAAATTGCGTCAAATTCTAATGCTTCGTCAGCAGATCAGGATCTGCTGACGAAGGAGAACACGCTGTCAGTAGACCCTGAAGAGGCGATCGACAGCGCAGAGCTGGCAGATCATCGTTTTCCTGCCAGCGATAACTTTACAGATAACAATGCTGGCTTGCCGTTTCGGGTCCATCCCCGCCGGGATGAGCTATATAACGAACTGCACGCCCGGCCTTTTCCTGTCGTACAAACCCCTGCCCGGGTTTCGCGTCTTGCGGTACTGATTCCGGAAGAAGATCGCGATCGTGAATTCGCCCATCTGCAGAATCTCTGTCAGCGCTATGGCGTGAATATGCCTGCGGAGAACTGCAGCTTCTATCAGGCTGATTTTGGTAGTTTTCAGTTCCGCTGTGGTCGTCACATGGAATTTGTCACCTACACCTTTATTCGCCCTGAGACCAGTGAGCAGCCGTTTAACTCCACAGCCCTTGAGCTGATTCCTCAGGATTGGCTGCGCCAGATGCCGGGTGAAGTGGTCGCGGCATTCCACATTGAGATGCTGGATGCCAGTCAGCCAGCACTGAATCGTGAGCAGCTGAAAACCAGTTTTGAAGGTCAGCGTCTGGTCAGCGGTAGTCTGATGGATGGTGACGCCACCGTCTGGAGTGCTTTCCGTTTGCACGGTGATGGTTTTGGCCGTTTCCTGATCCACAACCACGGCCTGAACAATAACCAGACCGGTCGTTTGCTGCAGCGTCTGGTTGAGATGGAAACCTATCGTCTGATGGCATTGCTGGCGCTTCCGGAAGCACGTCGTCTGGGTCCTTCTTTGCAGGACGTGGATCGTAAACTGGCGGCGATTATTGCCAGTGCAGCGGATATGAAAGACCACGCTGATGAACGCAAGATGCTGACGGATCTGTCTCAGCTTGCTGCTCAGGTTGAACGCTGGCGCACCAATACCAATTACCGTTTCTCTGCCATGCGGGCGTATTACTCGCTGGTGATGAAGCGAATGGATGAGTTGAGGGAGCAGCAGGTAGAAAACTATTTCACCATCGGCTCCTTTCTGGAACGTCGTCTGACGCCCGCTTTTAATACCTGTGAATCTATCAGTGAGCGACTGGAGGATCTGGCGCGTCGTATCGAACGTGCCGGTGATCTGCTGCAAACCCGAGTGGATCTGACCATTGAAGCGCAGAACCAGAGTCTGCTCTCATCCATGGATCGTCGGGGCAAGCTGCAGATGCGTCTGCAGGAAACGGTAGAAGGTCTTTCTATCGCGGCGATTAGCTACTACATGGTGAGTCTGGTCAAGATTCTGGTTGGCGCTGCTTACAGTGCTGGTTTCGCCGTGAACAAAGATCTGATTACGGGGATTTCTGTTCCTGTTGTCGTGGCACTGGTTTGGTGGCTGACCCATAGGGTGAAAAAAGCCATTATGAAAGCCAGTAATTCAGAGCCGGATATTTGATCTGTCTGATCCGGTTCTGAATGCAGAGCATAAAACCAAGCGTTGTGGTAGGGATTGCTTTTTATCCCGATAGCGCTAAAGTGAGGCCAGCTGATGCTGGCCTTTCTTTTTTAATGATCAGCCCAATTATCTGTACATCAATGCCGAATCTGCGTTATCGAATTGGCATGGCCATCTCAAGATGAAATTCAACACCTTTGAACACAGGACCTTCTTATGTCTGTACAAGCGACCATTGAAAGCAAACTCACCGATCAGCTGTCACCTCTGGTGATCTCTGTGGAAAATGAAAGTCACAAGCACAGCCGTGGTGAGAACTCGCATTTTAAGCTGACTGTAGTTTCAGAGGTGTTTGCAGGTCTGCGTCCGGTACAGCGTCACCAGAAAGTGTATGGTGTGCTGGGTGATGAGCTGGAGTCCGGAGTTCACGCGTTAGCGATTCATGCTTACACGCCGGAAGAGTGGCAAAGCCGGGGTGGAGAAGTGCCTGCGTCTCCGAACTGTCTGGGTGGCAGCAAGCACGATAAATAACAGATCAGGGTTGGCACTTTTCACGCTCAGAGCTGACTGCTCTCTCAGTGCCAACCGTTTCCATTGATCTTTAAGGTTCGTTTTACCCTTCGTGTGGTTTTTTTATCTACAGGCCTAGTAATGCGGGGGGATCTCTTTAGAGGGATCGAACTCTTCTATGCCTGAATTATTTTGTTCGCCTTTTTCTTTTATCTCCTTATAAAGCTCGCGAACAGCGTCTTCTAATAACTGAATTCTTTTATCCTGTTCCGCGATTACGTTATTCAGAGCTTCTATGGTATCGTCCTGAAAGGCGAGCTTGAATTCCAGTTCGTCGATTCTGTCTTCTGGCATGTTTTGATTCCTGACAAGGGTTAGGATTCAGGCACTTCAAGTGCCGGGGATGCTCTGTATAATAGAGCCTTGCTTAGTGGCGACAAGATGAAGTGTGCGACACCAGCCTTCTATACCACAGCTCTGCTGGTCTTTACTTCATTTTATTGCTTTTTGAAGAACCATGGGAAAGCACTCGTAAAGACTAGCTTGAGTGTTAGTTCTTTGTTTTTTAAGTGAATTTTAATAATAACTAATTGTTTATGAGAGAGTAAGTATGAGCAAAAATTCCTTTGTTCGTTGTGTGTTAATCAGTGTGGTTATGGCCGTTGTTGGGCCGTTTGTTCTCGATCTGGCAACTCAGTCAGGAGAACAGGGATTGCGTGCTAATGGACATTATGTGCCTGCAGCGATTGTATTTTTTCTGACCACCTTCTTAGGCACTGCGGTTCTGAATTACCTGACACCTCAGTTAGCGAATATTGCTAATGATGAGAATGATGACCGTGAAATGGGCACCGTTAAATGGTTTAACGTTTCTAAAGGTTTTGGTTTTATTACCCGTGATTCCGGTGGTGATGTTTTTGTTCACTTCCGTTCGATTCGCGGCACCGGCCATCGTTCACTGGCAGAAGGGCAGCGTGTTCGCTTCGCCATTATCACCAGTGATAAAGGTCTGCAGGCTGAGGACGTGACTGTTATTAGTTAAGTCTTAAGTTCTGTACAAAAGATACCCGGCACTTTCCTGTGAAGTGACCGGGTATTTTTTTGCCTGCTTTTCAGCGGCTTGGCTATGCTGATAGTGACTCGGTTTCTCTTTCGGCAGGAGGCTGTCTTTGTCCGCATCGCTACCTAATATTCCTTTTCCGGTTCGCCAGCCTTGTCCGCCAGGTGTCTGCGAGTGCGGTCATCAGGATCTGATTGAGGGCACACAGCAGGATATCCGTATTCTTCGTCTGACTCTGACGGAGGAAAAGAAGCTGATCACTCGGTTAGAAGCGGTCAGTGACTTTGATGACCTGCAGAAGATGCAGCGCCTGATGGATGAGCAGTTGGGAATTCAGCTGGAGATTTCACCCGGGCATACCGAGGTGCGCAGTGCCCGTGGTCTTGAGATACGTTTTAAAGAGCAGTCAGGGCTTTGCCGTAAAACCCGAAAAAACATTCCTGCAGCGATCCGTCGTTGCCTGACGGCGAAACCGGAAATCCTCTATCGCTTGCTGGATAGCTTCGACCTCTTCCGTGAGCTGTAATCCTGCTCAGAGTAACCACGTATTCCTGCCTGAAAGCGAAAAGGCCAAAGCATTAAACTTTGGCCTTTTAGTGAAGCTGATCAGGACAAATCGTCTGCAGTGGAAAATAGAGCTTAGTCCGGCCAGCTGATTTCGCCTTCACCTTTCTTGCTGATCTGCCACCAGAGATCCATCGGCTGATCCGGTTCCCAGGAGCCAACGGAGCAGCGAATGGTGCTGTTAAAGAAGGCAAACGCAGCGCGGGCGCATTCGATATCCGTTGTCCAGCCACTTTCAGGGCTGTCGAACCAGATGCTCCAGTATTTACCGGCTGCTTTTTCTACCACATGCACAGGGACTTCGGTGCCGTCGGCTTTTACCGCCTGATAAAGCAAGGTGCGTTTATCCAGGCGCTTCGGCTCGGAGTAGCTGGCGAAGAGTTCTTTAAACCAGCTTTCGATGGTTTCCAGATCCGGGTCCTGTACGTAAATTTCGATATCGGGAAAAACTTCAGTTGTCATCGTTATGATCCGTTCTTTTTCCTGTGCGCGGGCTGTCGTCATTAACATCCATGCTCAGAAAGCGATAAATACGAAAAGCGCTTAAGCCAAGATACCCCAGCAGTCCCAGTGATGCACCTATGCCCATGGTCGCCAGTGACAGCAGGGCAACCAGCTCACGACGCAGGGGCTCAAGATGGGTTGCCCCTTCCGCCCACATTAGCATGCCGGCACCAACAAAAAAGATGATGGTGCCTATAGTGACCCGCCTCAGATTCTGCTGGGTATTCTGAGACATTTTGATCAGACGCTTTCTAAGACTCATAGCGTTCAGAACCTGTTTTGAGTCATCAGACTTAGCGTGCTATCAGGTCAGCAGACGCGTCATGATGCCCTGATAGATGCCGGTCAGCTTGTTCAGGTCATCCGCCAGAATATGCTCGTTCACCTTGTGGATGGTAGCGTTACAAGGGCCTAGCTCAACCACCTGAGTACCGGTTGGTGCGATAAAGCGGCCATCGGAGGTACCACCGGAGGTGGATAGTTCTGTGGTGATATTGGTGGCTTCCAGAATCGCACCACGGCAGGCATCGACTAGATCGCCTTCAGGGGTCAGGAAGGGCAGGCCATTCAGAGTCCATTGCAGGTCATATTCCAGCTCATGTTTGTCCAGAATCGTGTGCACCCGTTGCTTAATCTGATCGGCAGTCAGCTCGGTAGAGAAACGGAAGTTGAACACCACTTCCACATCACCCGGGATCACATTGGTAGCACCTGTACCGCCATTGATATTGGAGATCTGGAAACTGGTCGCCGGGAAGTATTCGTTGCCTTCATCCCAGTGCTCGGTGGAGAGTTCTGCCAGTGCCGGAGCAACCTGATGAATCGGGTTACGTGCCAGATGTGGATAAGCCACGTGGCCCTGGATGCCTTTTACCAGCAGCTTAGCGCCTAGAGAACCACGACGACCGTTCTTGATGATATCGCCGGTGTGGTGAGTACTGGATGGCTCGCCCACGATACACCAGGTCATCTTCTCGCCACGGGCCTCTAAGTGCTCAACCACTTTGACCGTGCCGTTAACCGCTGGGCCTTCTTCATCTGAGGTGATCAGGAATGCGATAGAGCCTTTGTGATTCGGATTAGCAGCAACAAACTCTTCACAGGCGACAACCATAGACGCCAGACTGCCTTTCATATCCGCCGCACCGCGACCGTACAGCATGCCTTTCTCGTCGATCATCGGCTCGAAAGGGGCATGTTTCCAGTTGGCTTCAGGGCCGGTTGGTACAACATCGGTGTGACCGGCAAACGCCAGTACAGGTGCCTCGGTGCCGCGACGTGCCCAGAAATTGTCCACATTGCCAAATCGCAAGCGCTCGATTTTGAAACCGATCGCTTCCAGACGCTCAATCATCAATTCCTGACATCCGGCATCTTCCGGAGTTACGGAGTGGCGGCTGATAAGATCAAAGGCAAGCTGTAGCGTCGGCGACAAAGCTTCGGTCTGGGACATGGGACAAGAGTTCCTGTGTTTTGGTGTATCAAAAAATAGGGTCATTTCAGCTTTGGCTGAACGGCAGTAAACGGGCTGTTTGAGCACTTTTAATCAGCCCGCCATGATACCGGAAAGCGGCGGCCTTGTAATGAGGGTGAATGCTGATGATCTGGTTAAAAAATAGACACTTTTCTGCAGCTAACGTCAGTTCTGTGCTTGCTGTAGTTATCGCCAGCTTATCCACAGTCTGACTCAGTTTGGCTGTGGAAATAACGGATCGTTTTGCCAAAACCGGCAAGTTGGAAAATCGGTTTGAGATTTCCGAAAAGAGTGGTCAAAAAATAATCAGTCGTCGCCAGATGGCATAAAGACTACAGTTAGCAGGGTTATCTCCAGTTTATCCACAGGCGGGTTCAGTCCCGCTGTGGACATAAACTGTGTGATGCCTATGCACCTCTGGCAGGGCAGAAAGTAGACTGACATTTCAGATGATACAGACGCACATTCGGATCCGAGAAGAAGGCAACTTCCCACGGGTTCTTATCGATAAAGGCGGCTTTAACCGGCTGATAAAGCGGATGTTTTTCCGGAACCTCATAAGCGATGGCGTCGATCAGCACATAGTTCCACTCGATGGCATTCTCAAAGGTGAAACTGGCGCGTTGGTCAATGGCAAAACAGCAGCGTATGTCCCTCTGTAGTTGCTGAACTTTGAAGGTGGAGGGGAAGGAGATAATAAAAATGTCATCTTCCGTTGTGGATAAGAATGCCATCACTGTGGTGTGAGGCTGTTCCGGGGTGCGAGTGACAAGAACACCTATCTTGTTTGTGTACTCGTCGGTGTTAAATTCCGGGACTTCTACCAGAGGAGTAATGGGCAGTTCCCGCATTTTCCGCTCATCACTTGGATATTGATAACCCGGTTCTCTAAGAGCAAGGGCCTCAGACATACCATGAACCAGGCTGAACTCGCGATAATCTACCGTGAGCTGATTACCCGCCACGGCCCTGACCCGTGCTTTATAAGAGCTACGAAACACCCTTAGCTCCGCATCATATTCATCAACCCCGGTACGGTTATCCAGATGGATGGTCAGCAGATCCCCTTTGCTGAATTTATGCCCAAGAGGCAGGTTTACCGTCAGATGGTTATCATCGTGGAAGCTGACTTTCGCGATAGCCATATCGATGGTATCGCTTTGTCCGGTTGGATCGTAGGCTGCAACAACAGCAATGGCGGGGCTGCCGATCACTTCGGCCAGGTTATCTACTGCAAAATCCATACTGAGATGCTCCGGGTCGGAAAAATCGTCGGTTGTCTGATGAGACGGAATGTCAGCATTTGTCTGAGACAGGCTTTCTATTGAGGATATCTTATTGTTTGCTGTTTGGCTGTCATCTGAGTGACCTTCGGAACGGTCTGCTGAGTTGTCGTCCGAAAAACACCAAACGCGAACGGCTTCTCTGATCCCTTTCAGGGAAACCAGATCCGAGTTTAGGAAATATCGGTTCAGAATCTGTTCGTTCAGACGGTTATCGGACGAGGCAAGCTTCTGATACAAGGCATCAGAAATCAGCAGGTTTTTACCCAGTGTTTTGGTCAGCGCTTCAATACGGGAGGCACGATTGACCGCTGGACCCAAGGCGGTAAAGCTTCGTTTTTGTGGTCCGCCGAACTCACCCAGAAGGGCGGGGCCGAAGTCGATCCCGATGCCGATTTGAAAGCGGTAGGCGAAAGCTTCTTCGAAATAGTCATTCAGCTTTTTCAGGGTGCTTAGCATCTCCAGTGCAGCGTTAACCGCCTGAGAACAGGCTACTGATGACGGGCTTTCAAGCCCGAAAATGGCCATAAAGCCGTCCCCGAGATATTTATCCAGATAACCCTGATGCTGAATCACCACCTGCTCCATGGCCTGAAAGTAGCGGTTAAGCATATGGGTAATATCGTAGGGCAGGTGCTGCTGACTGAATTCAGTAAAGTTGCGGATATCACAGAAAAGAATGGCCACACTGTGGCTGCGGGCGCTGGGGACAATGCCATTTTCCAGCACGTTGCGGATATCGAACTCATCCCGGATAACACGGCGCAGGCTTACGGAACCTTTGGCCTTGCACTGACAGGCCAGACGCACTTCATGGGGTAGCTGCTTTCGGGCCTTCAGGCGTTTCTCTTTGTCTGTCTCAGGGCTCAGGTTTTCCTGTCCGGATTCAATGACAACTCTGCAGGTGGAACAGCGACCCTGTCCGCCGCATTCGTGCACATGGGGGATTCCGGCTTTAAGTGCCTGACACAGCAAGGTCTCCTCAGGATCAAGGGCAAGGGAGATTTCATTTTTAAAGCTGAGCTGAAATCCGGCGTCAAACTTGTTCCCTGAAGAAAGGATACGCGTCGCTTTGGAAGAGGAGGGTGAGGCAGACATAGATGATGACTTGCTAATCCTGAAATGAGTTTTCCAGTTTAGGGGCTGGCTATCATCTTGTCATCCGTACGGAAGTGGATTGAGAGAAAGAGATTATTAACTTTGAGTGTTTAATCGATGCGTAAGCTTTTATCAGGAATAGCAGACAAAGAAAAAGCGGCCAGTTGGCCGCTTTTCTGATGCACTGAAACAGCTAAGTTTGGCTTAGTTATTCGCGTGCAGTGCTTCGTTCAGCTCGATCGCGGTTTTGTTGGTCAGACACTCAACAGCACCGTTCTGAGAGTTACGACGGAACAGCAGGTCATCTTTGTTAGCCAGTTCACGGGCACGTGCGACTTCAACCAGTTCACCGCTGCCGTCCAGTACGTTCACTTTAGAACCGGCAGTGATGTACAGACCCGCTTCAACGGTGCAGCGATCTCCCAGAGGAATACCGATACCAGCATTTGCGCCCAGCAGACAGCCTTCGCCCACAGAGATGATGATGTTGCCGCCACCAGACAGAGTGCCCATAGTGGAGCAGCCACCGCCCAGATCGGAACCTTTACCAACCATAACGCCAGCAGAGATACGGCCTTCGATCATACCCGGGCCTTCAGTGCCTGCGTTAAAGTTCACGAAACCTTCGTGCATGATGGTGGTGCCTTCACCCAGGTATGCACCGAGACGTACACGAGCTGTATCTGCGATACGGGTACCAGCTGGTACAACGTAGTCGGTCATTTTCGGGAACTTGTCTACGCAATCCACAGAGATGGTCTTACCGTTCAGGCGGGACTGCAGCTGGCGCTGTGGCAGTTCGCTCAGGTCGATAGCGCCTTCGCTGGTCCAGGCAACGTTTGGCAGCAGGCCGAACATGCCGTTCAGGTTAGTGCCATGAGGCTTAACCAGACGGTGAGACAGCAGGTGCAGCTTCAGGTAAACCTCAGCAACAGACTTAGGATCGGTATCTTCTTCAATGAAGGTTGCGATCAGAGGGCGCTTGCTGTCAGCCAGAGAAGCTACCAGAGCGGCCTGTTCTGCTTCACCAGCCGCCTGCAGAGCTGCAGCCAGAGCGGTTGCTTTGTCGCCAGCGAATTCGATCGCCTGATTGCCGCCCTGGTAACCCAGAGTGTCAGTGATCGCTTCGATCAGGCTTACTGCAGGGTTCAGCAGAGGTTGTGCGTAGAAAACTTCCAGCCACTCGCCTTTGCTGTTCTGAGTACCAACGCCAAAGCCAAAGCTGAAAAAAGGTGATGCAGTCATGTTAACTCCCGAAGAGGTCGAGACAGCAGGGCTGCCTAAAAATTACGGTTAAAAGTATAGGGTCTTAAATTGTTGATTCAGAAAATCAAAGGGCATTCGCCGATCGGTTACAGAGCAAAGAACGCCTGATAGTCCGTATCTTTAAAGCCGGTTTTAAACTGGTCGTCTTTAGCCAGAACAGGCCGCTTAACCAGCGTCGGGCTGGCCAGCATCAGAGCGATTGCCTTTGCCTGATCCAGATTTTCTTTATCTGCGGCGTCCAGTGCACGCCAGCTGGTGCTGCGCTTGTTCAGTACCTGCTCCCAACCCAGTGCATTGCACCACAGAGTCAGGTCGGCTTCTGTCAGTCCGTCTTTGCGGAAATCATGAAACTGATAGTCCAGCTGGTTATTCTCCAGCCAGGTGCGGGCTTTTTTGACCGTATCGCAGTTGGGGATACCGTACAGCGTCAGGGGCATTAGCGGCCTCGTTAGATAGTTTGTCTGTCAAATACGATGTTAAACATCGATGATCCGCCCCTGATGTTCCGCCTTTATGATGGTGAGCATCAGGGGCTGAGAGATGGTTAAAGCGATTCTACAAAACGGCGGATACGCTGAGCGGCTTCGACACACTCGTCCATCGTTGCAACCAGCGCCATACGAACACGGTTACTGCCCGGGTTCTGGCCATCAATCGTGCGGGACAGGTAGCTGCCTGGCAGTACGGTTACGTTCTGCTGTTCGAACAATTTCTGGGCGAAAGCTTCTTCATTGATCGGCGTTTCAGGCCACAGATAGAAGCTGGCTTCCGGCAGGTCGAAGTTGAGTACCGGTTTCAGGATCTCGCCTACACGCTCGAACTTCTCGGTATATACCGCACGGTTGGCGATGGTGTGATCTTCATCGTTCCAGGCTTCGATGCTGGCCAGCTGATGCTGAACTGGCATGGAGCAGCCGTGGTAGGTGCGGTAGAGCAGGAACTTCTGCATCAGCTCAGCTTCACCGGCGATAAAGCCGGAACGCAGACCCGGCAGGTTAGAGCGCTTCGACAGACTGTGGAAAACCACGCAGTTTTTATAGTCGTCACGACCCAGTTCAGCACATGCCTGTAGCAGCCCCGGTGGTGGTGTCTGCTCATCGAAATAGATTTCGGAGTAGCACTCGTCAGAGGCGATTACAAAGTCGTACTGGTCAGATAGCGCAATCAGCTTTTTCAGCACATCAAGGCTGGCAACGGCGCCCGTTGGGTTACCCGGGCTGCACAGGAAAAGCAGTTGGGTGTTCTGCCAAATTTCCGCAGGCACAGCATCAAAATCCGGGATAAAGCCGTTCTCAGCCAGGCACGGCATAAAGTAAGGCTCGGCACCAGCCAGATAAGCGGCACCTTCATAGATCTGATAAAACGGATTCGGAGAGGCAACCAAAGCCCCCGGCTTTCGCTCGATCAGCGCCTGAGTGAAGGCAAAGATCGCTTCACGGGTACCGTTAACGGGCAGGACATGGTCTTCAGCGGTCAGGGTATCTGGTTTCAGAATAAAACGACGCTGACACCAGTGTGCAATCGCTTCACGCAGTTCAGGCAGTCCCTTGGTAGTCGGGTAGTTGCTGATGCGGTTCAGGTTATGACGCAGGCTGTTCAGTACAAATTCCGGAGCCGGATGACGGGGCTCGCCAATGGAAAGCGCAATGTGTTCCAGATCTGAAGGTGGTGTCACCTGATTTTTCAGGGTGGTCAGCTTCTCAAAAGGGTAAGGCTGTAATCGGTTCAGATCTGGATTCATACCGGCTTCCATCATCAGGGTATTTATTTGGCCGACCATTATAATCAAGGCGGTAGAGACCGACAAACCCGCTGGGCTTTTTACAGGTTGAAAGAAGCCTATCTTTGGTTTGATGGGGGCGGTTTTGGGGTACAGGTTTATTGAATTGCAGAGATATAAAGAAGGCGATCCTGAGATCGCCTTCGCATTTTGTTCTGACAGCTTTGCTCATCAACGGTTTTAATGTCCGTTTGATACCTGCTCATCAAGATCACGACAGATACGGGCGCGCAGGTTTTCGCACAACTCAGGATCACTGATCGGCCCCAGATGGCGATCGGTGATCACGAAGATATCCTCTACCCGCTCACCCAGGGTGATGATCTTCGCGGAGAGGATGTTGATATCCATCTCAACAAAGATACGGCCGATACGGGCCAGCAGTCCCGGGCGATCCGGTGTGATCACCTCAAGTGTGGTGCGCTGGGTTACCGGGTCGTTGCTGATAATCACCTGTGTCGGCATGGTGAAGTGTTTCAGCTGGCGCGGTGTGCGGCGCTGGACAATTTCGCTGTAGTCAGCCGGATCATCCAGTTCTTCGATCAGAACCTGTTTGATCTCTTCGATGCGGGCTTCGTCCCGAATCGGCTCATCGTTGCTCTCCAGCACAATATAGGTATCCAGCGTGTAGCCGTTGCTGGAGGTGCTGATGCGGGAGTCGTGAATGTTCAGACCCAGTTGTTCCATGGCGGCAACGGTGGCCGCAAACAGGTGGTCCTGCTCTTTGGTGTAGATAAAGATCTTGGTGCCGCCGACCTGTTCCACTTTCTTCGGATTGGTCACCAGAACCAGCGGCATGTCCGGCTCTTTGTGTTCCAGAATCTGTTCGGTCTGGAAGGCGATCTCACGGGCGCTGTCCTGCAGGAAGTATTCTTCACCCAGCAGGTTCCACAGCGGCCAGATACGGGTTTCTTCCACGCCCCATTTTTTCAGGAATACCAGTGCATCCTGTTGGGTTTCAGCAACCCATTCATGGCGGTCAATCGGGTTCTCAAGGCCACGACGCAGAGCGCGTTTGCTTTCAACATAAAGCTGCTGCAATAGGGTGGCACGCCAACTGTTCCAGAGGTTTGGATTCGTCGCGTTAATATCGGCTACAGTCAGTATGTAGAGATAATCCAGTCGGGTTTCATCCCGCACAGTCATGACAAATTCCTGAATCACTTCCGGATCGGAAATATCTTTCTTCTGGGCTGTCATGGACATCAGCAGGTGATGCTCTACCAGCCAGCTGACCAGGCGGGCATCATGCTTACTCAGATGATGGCGCTCGCAGAACTGCAGCACATCCTTCGCGCCCAGCTCCGAGTGATCACCACCCCGGCCCTTGCCGATATCGTGGTAGAGACCGGCGATATAGGCCAGTTCACGCTTTGGCAGGCGATGGAAAATCTGTGCGGCATAGGGGAATTCTTTGCGTGCTTCCTCCTTCTGGAAGCGGTGCATAAATTTCAGCAGCAGCAGGGTGTGGGCATCCACGGTGTAGATATGGAAAAGATCGTGCTGCATCAGGCCGATGGCATAGCCAAACTCCGGCAGATACTTACCCAGAATACCGTAACGGCTCATGCGGCGTAGCTGACGGGCAACATTGCCCGGACTGCGCAGCAGCTCCATAAACAGGGAGGAGTGACGAATATCCTGACGGAAGCTTTCGTCGATCAGGTGGCGGTTATCCCGCAGCAGTCGGATGGTCGACGCGCGAACACTTTCGATCTGCGGGTTTTGCGCCATCAGCAGGAAAATTTCCAGCAGGGCAAAAGGGTTGTTCTCGAAGACACGGTTATGGGTGGCTTCGATCTTGCCGTTTACGATCTGGAAGCGTTTGTTCAGGATCTCGACCTGAGCTTCATGCTGGGATTGCAGGATGGCATCATCAAAGTGCTGCATTAGTACATCGTTCAGTTCGGTCAGCGACATTACCACGCGGTAATAACGGCGCATAAACTGCTCAACAGCCAGACGTTCATCGTTATCAGCGTAGCCAAACAGCTCCGCCAGAGTTCGCTGATGATCAAACAGCAGACGATCTTCGGCGCGTTTAGCGGTCATGTGCAGGGCGTAGCGCACCTGCCAGAGAAATGCCTGTCCCTGTTCCATAATGCGGACTTCGGATTCGGTCAGGAAGCCTTCCCGCATCAGGCCTTCAAGGGTATGAGTGCCGAAGTGACGTTTGGCCACCCAGCCGATCATCTGAATATCTCTTAAGCCGCCGGGTGATGATTTGATATTGGGCTCAAGGTTGTATTCGTTGTTGTTGTACTTGTAGTGACGCTTGATCTGTTCCTGCCACTTGGCTTCGAAGAATTCACTGCTGCTCCACATGTGCTCTGTGCCGAGGCGCTTGATCATCTCTTCGCGCAGGCTGTCTGGGCCGACAATAGTGCGGTTTTCCAGCAGGTTGGTGGCAACGGTGATATCGGCTTTGGCTTCCCGCTCGCAATCGGACAGGGAGCGGACGCTGTGACCGATATCCAGACTGATATCCCACATAAAGGTAATCAGACGCTCAAGACTATCCCGGTAGGGGGTGTCGTCGTCATCACGGAGGAGAATCAACAGGTCGATATCGGAATGAGGGTGCAGTTCACCGCGGCCATATCCACCTACTGCCAGCAGGCTGATATTGTTGTCCGGCCAGTCAAACTGCTCCCAGACCACGCTTAATAGCTGGTCGATAAACCAGGCCCGGCCATGAACCAGATCCCGGATATCGGCACCGTCTAAGAAGCGTTGGTCTAATTTTTCCTGAACACTCTGGATGGTTTGTTTAAAGAGGCTAATGGTGGATTTAGCCTCAGCCAGCTGCTGTTTAAAGGTGTGTTTGTTAAACAGTGATGGATCTGGTTCAAACTCATAGGGTGTCAGTGGCATGGGAGCGTCCGTATGTTACAGATCAGTTTCTTCTTTTCTCAGGGTCAGGATTTCACAGCCATCTTTGGTCACAAGAATGGTGTGTTCATACTGAGCAGATAAACTACGATCTTTTGTCACTACAGTCCATTCGTCTTTTAATACTTTGCAGTGACGTTTTCCTGCATTCACCATAGGTTCGATGGTGAACGTCATACCTTCTACCAGCTTCATACCGGTGCCGGCTTTACCGTAGTGCACAACTTGTGGCTCTTCGTGGAAGCCTTTACCGATACCGTGACCACAGTATTCGCGCACAATGGAGAAGCCACTGGCTTCCGCGTGCTTCTGAATCACTTCGCCGATGTCGCCAAGGGTGGTGCCTGGTTTTACGATGCGCAAAGCTTTATACAGACATTCCTGAGTCACCTGGCACAGGCGTCGTGCCTGAATTTTGGCTTCACCAATAATAAACATCTTACTGGTGTCGCCGTGGTAACCATCTTTGATTACGGTGATGTCGATGTTGATGATATCGCCGTTTTTCAGCACCTTGCTTTCGCTTGGAATGCCGTGACAGATCACCTGGTTAACAGAGGTGCAGATCGACTTAGGGAAGCCGTGGTAGTTCAGGGGGGCGGGGATGGCATCCAGCTCATTTACGATATAGTCGTGGCAGATACGGTTCAGCTCTTCAGTGCTGACACCCGCTTTTACGTGAGGCTCAATCATTTCCAGAACCTCAGCAGCCATACGGCCAGCCACGCGCATTTTTTCAATTTCTTCGGGTGTTTTGATAATTGCAGTCATATCAGATCTATTTTGCCATCAGTTCAGATAAATAATGTGCTGAAATGGTAACCCTTATTGGGAAAGGGTGGGAGTGGCTGAACGGGATAAAATTAAAAAATTGACTCTTTCTGTCGGAAATAAATTCATAGCTTGCTTTTTCAACAGTAAAAATCCGCCGATTCCTGCTGCTTTCTTTATATTAAACTTGTTCTGTGGTATAAAGCCGCGCGCCTATATGCAAACTGTGTCCCGTATAGCTGAATAACTTCGGCTGTGTGGTTGATGCATTTGTCTGTAGCGCACCTAAATTACCTAAACGACACACACACACCGGCACGTAGTTCTGGGTGCCCGGCGAAAGTTTTGGCTTTCAAAGGGTTGGATTATGGGGTGTGTGGAGGTTTAACCCTAAATTTCTAGGAGTCAAAATGTCTCAAGTTTCTATGCGTGATCTGCTGAAAGCAGGTGCTCACTTCGGTCACCAGACCCGTTACTGGAACCCGAAAATGTCTAAGTTCATTTTCGGCGCTCGTAACAAGATCCATATCATCAACCTGGAGCACACTGTTCCTGCGCTGAATGATGCTCTGTCTTTTGTTGAGAAGCTGTCTTCCGGCAAAAACAAAGTTCTGTTTGTTGGTACTAAGCGTGCAGCAAGCAAAGTGGTTAAAGAAGAAGCAGCTCGCGCTGGCATGCCATACGTAAACCACCGCTGGTTGGGTGGTATGCTGACTAACTACAAGACTATCCGCCAGTCTATCCGTCGTCTTCGTGATCTGGAAGCGATGCAGAACGATGGTACGTTCGACAAGCTGACCAAGAAAGAGGTTCTGATGAACACTCGTGAAATGGCTAAGCTGGAACGCTCTATCGGTGGTATCAAAGATATGGGTGGTCTGCCGGACGCTCTGTTCGTAATCGACGTTGACCACGAGCGTATCGCGATCAATGAAGCGAACAAACTGGGTATCCCTGTTATCGGTATCGTTGATACTAACAGCAACCCAGACGGCGTTGACTTCGTTGTTCCTGGTAACGACGACGCGATCCGTGCGATTCAGATCTATGCACAGGGTGTTGCTAACGCTTGCCTGAAAGGCAAAGAAGGCAGCGCTTCTGAAGACGAATTCGTAGAAGTTAGCGAAGAGTCTGCAGAGTAATTGATTGTGCCGGCTCTGTTACAGAGCCGTCATACGTCGCTGATATTTTGATCAGCGACGACAGTTAACTCTGCGAAGGGGGCGTAAGCCCCCTTTTGCAAATCCGGTTTTTCATATCAGATCAAGAGGTTATTCATCATGGCTGCAATCAGCGCATCTATGGTTAAAGAGCTGCGTGAGCGTACTGGCTTAGGCATGCTGGAGTGCAAAACTGCACTGAAAGAAACTGATGGCAACATCGAACTGGCAATCGAAAACCTGCGTAAGTCAAGCGGCATGAAGGCAGCTAAAAAAGCTAGCCGTGTTGCAGCTGACGGTGCAGTAGCAACTAAAGTAGCGGCTGACGGCAGCTACGGTGTTGTTCTGGAAGTTAACTCTGAGACTGACTTCGTTGCTCGTGACGAGAACTTCAAAGGTTTCGTTCAGGCTGTTGCTGATAAAGTATTCGAAGCTAAAGAAACTGATATCGCTGCTGTTATGGCTGGCGATCTGGAAGCAGCGCGTGAAGCTCTGGTTCAGAAAATCGGTGAGAACATCTCTGTACGCCGTGCAGCGATCGTAGAAGCTCCAGCTGGCGGTATCGTTGGCGAGTACGTACACGGTGGCCGTATTGGCGTTCTGTCTGTACTGACTGGTGCAAACGCTGAAGTTGCTAAAGACGTTGCTATGCACGCTGCAGCAGTTAACCCTCGCGTTGCTCGTCCGGAAGACATGCCAGCTGAAGAGCTGCAGAAAGAGAAAGAGATCATCATGGCTCAACCTGATATGGAAGGTAAGCCTGAAGAGATCAAAGAGAAGATGGCTGTTGGTCGCGTTAAGAAGTTCCTGGCTGAGAACAGCCTGGTAGAACAAGCTTTCGTTAAAGATCCATCTCAGACTGTTGCTGCTTTCGTTAAAGCTAACGGCGGCGAAGTACAGTCTTTCATCCGTTTTGAAGTGGGTGAAGGTATCGAGAAAGTTGAAGAAGACTTTGCAGAGGAAGTGCGTAAGCAACTGGCTTAATTCGCATTTCTGATGTAATTCAATGGCGTGTGCAGCGAAAGCTGCACGCGCCATTGTGCGATATGACACCCTGTTTTTACGCTCTGTTTATATAGACCCTTGCTTGCCGGAGGCTGCCCAGATGCCAGCGAATGAAAAACCATCACAGTACAAACGAATTCTTTTAAAGCTAAGCGGCGAGGCCCTGATGGGTGAGCAGAACTTCGGTATCGATCCTGCGGTTCTGAACCGCATGGCGCTGGAGATCGGTCAGCTGGTAGGTATTGGTGTTCAGGTTGGTCTGGTTATCGGTGGTGGTAACCTGTTCCGTGGGGCCGCTTTAAGTCAGGCCGGTCTGGATCGCGTAACCGGTGACCATATGGGAATGCTGGCAACCGTCATGAACGGTCTGGCGATGCGTGATGCGCTGGAGCGTGCCAACATCCGTACCCGTGTGATGTCTGCGATTCCAATGAGCGGTGTGGTTGAGCACTACGATCGTCGCTCCGCAATCCGTTATCTGAATACCGGAGATGTGGTAATCTTTAGCGCCGGAACCGGAAACCCGTTCTTTACCACTGATTCTGCCGCCTGTTTGCGCGGTATCGAAGTCGACGCTGATGTTGTGATTAAAGCCACTAAGGTGGACGGGGTTTATGATAAAGATCCGGTGAAATTCTCCGACGCGGTGAAATATGATCACTTAAGTTATGACAGTGTTCTGGAACAGAAACTGGAAGTGATGGATCTGACCGCGATTTGTTTGGTTCGGGACCACAATAAACCGGTTCGTGTATTTGATATGAATAAGCCGGGCGCACTGCTGAATCTGGTTGTCGGCGGTGATGAAGGCACACTAATTGACTGAGGAAACTTCCGTGATCAACGAAATTAAGACTGATGCAGAACAGCGGATGAAAAAGAGCCTGGAGTCTCTGACCACGGCTTTCGCTAAAATCCGTACTGGCCGTGCGCACCCAAGCATTCTGGATAGCGTATCGGTTGATTACTATGGCAATCCGACGCCTCTGAGTCAGGTTGCAAACATCAACGTGGAAGATGCACGTACCCTGAGCATTCAGCCTTGGGAACGTACTATGATTCAGGCGATTGAGAAGGCGATTATGACGTCTGATCTGGGCCTGAACCCAAGTACTGCCGGTACTGTGATTCGTGTGCCTATGCCTGCTCTGACCGAAGAAACCCGTAAGAACTTCATTCGTCAGGCGCGTCAGGAAGCTGAAAACGGCAAAATTGCGATCCGTAATATCCGTCGTGATGCTAACGGCTCTGTTAAAGATCTGCTGAAAGAGAAGGAGATCACAGAGGATGAAGAGCGTCGTGCAGAAGACGAGATTCAGAAGCTGACTGATAAATACGTTGCCGAGGCAGATGTTCTGCTGGCTGCAAAAGAAAAAGATCTGATGCAGGTCTGATCTTCCTCCGCACCCGCCGTTCAGGCGGGTGCCACAGTGTTGCCGATTCATGGATTCTAAGAAGCAAAATAATATTCCCCGTCATATCGCCATCATCATGGATGGTAATAACCGTTGGGCTAAAAAGCGTTTTCTTCCGGGTATAGCGGGTCATAAAGCTGGTGCGGATGCAGTGCGCGCGGTTATCCGAGGCTGTGTTGACCAGGGTGTAGACGTTCTGACTCTGTTTGCCTTCAGTAGTGAGAACTGGCAGCGACCACAGAAAGAAGTTAATGCTCTGATGGAGCTTTTTCTGATCTCCCTGCGTCGGGAAGTGAAAAAGTTGCACAAGTACAATATCCGTTTACGCATTATTGGCGATAAGGCAGGTTTCTCCCCTGAAATTCAGCAGGCAATAGCCGATGCGGAAGCCCTGACCCAAGGTAACAGTGGGTTGCAGCTGAATGTTGCTGCTAACTACGGTGGGCGCTGGGATATTGTGCATACTGCTCAGCTGTTGGCTCAGCAGGTTGCTGATGGCGTATTAAAACCGGAAGAGATTACAGAGACACTGTTTAATCAGAATATCTCTTTGGGTGATCTCCCTCCGCCAGACCTTTGTATTCGTACTGCCGGTGAGCAGCGCATCAGTAACTATCTGTTGTGGCAGTTTGCATACAGTGAGTTTTATTACAGTCCACTTCTGTGGCCAGATTTTAAAGAACAGGCATTGGCTGAAGCCATTGAAGATTTTGCCGGGCGTCAGCGACGCTTTGGTAAAACCAGTGAACAAGTAGAAGGAAAAGCCGATGCTTAAACAGCGTGTGTTAACCGCTTTGATTATGGCGCCGCTTGCGCTATGGGGGCTTTTTGGCCTGCCCGTTGATTATTATATATTGTTTGTTTCTGCGATTGTTTTAGTGGGCAGCTGGGAATGGGCAAACCTTTCCGGTGTGACCGGCTCTGGTCGCCTGATCTATCCCCTGGCGATGGCTATTGCGCTATTGGGCTTAAACGATGTTCGTTCCGCTGAGCTGGATCTGGCGATTCTTTATGCTGCTGCCGGTGGTTGGTTGGCAGCATTATGGTTTGTGGTTAAGTATCCGAAGAATGCCCTCTGGAAATCCACGCCTGCACGTTTATTGATCGGTTTCGCAGTATTAGTTCCTTGTTGGGTTGGTTTTGTCGAGCTGCGCACCAGTCTCTGGTTAGGCAAGGAAGAGTTGCTCTATATTCTCCTTCTCGTCTGGTGTGCTGATATTGGTGCTTACTTTGCCGGTCGTCGATTCGGCAAAGCTAAGCTTGCGCCTAAAGTGAGTCCTGGTAAATCCTGGGCGGGTGTCTATGGCGGTCTGGCAGCCACTGCGGTGCTTGCTTTGGTATGTGCTCAGTACTGGTCGCTTTCACAGCAACAGATGTTGACCTTGCTGGTGATCACACTGCTGGTGACCGCTGTATCTGTGCTGGGTGATCTGTTTGAAAGCATGGTTAAGCGCCATCGGGGTATGAAAGACAGCAGTAATTTGTTGCCGGGTCATGGCGGGGTTATGGACCGTATCGATAGTCTGACTGCTGCAGTGCCTCTTTTTGTTCTGAGCCTTAAGCTGACCGGGCTAAGTTTATGAGTCAGCCTCAGAAGATCACGCTGCTGGGTGGTACAGGCTCCATTGGCGGTAGTACGCTGGATATTATTGCCCGTCATCCTGACCGTTTTTCGCTTTATGCTGTTTCCGGTTATCAGAGAGTTCAGGAGCTGGCAGATATCTGTCAGCAGTTTGAGCCTGCATTCGCGGTTGTGCCTGATGAAAAAGCGGCAGCTCTTCTGACTGAAAAAATCTCCCATCTGTCGACTCAGGTTCTGACTGGTGCTGAAGCTTTAGAGCAAATTGCTTCAGATGAAACGGTCGATATCGTTGTTGCCGCTATTGTTGGTGCAGCGGGATTGTTACCGGCACTTGCAGCGGTAAAAGCCGGTAAACGTATTTTGCTGGCAAATAAAGAGGCTCTGGTGATGTCCGGTCAGCTCTTTATGGATGAGGTAAAACGCTCCGGTGCTGAACTTCTGCCGATCGATAGCGAACACAATGCGATCTTTCAATGCTTGCCTGACCTGGGGACTCACTTTGATGATGCGAGTCTGTCAAAGTCGGGTGTCAGTCAGATTTTATTGACCGCATCCGGCGGCCCGTTTCGTGGTTTTACCTCTGAGCAGTTGAGTGAGGTGACGCCTGAGCAGGCGGTTGCACACCCTAATTGGTCCATGGGGCAGAAAATCTCAGTCGACTCTGCAAGTCTGATGAATAAAGGCTTGGAATTGATTGAGGCTTGCTGGCTGTTTTCTGTTCAGCCTGAGGCGATTCAGGTTGTCGTTCATCCGCAAAGTATTATTCATTCCATGGTGGCGTATAACGATGGTTCTGTGATTGCTCAAATGGGTAATCCTGATATGCGTACGCCAATCGCTTATGGTCTTGCCTGGCCGGAACGTATTGATTCCGGAGTGAAGACTCTGAATCTTTTTGAAGTAGCTCAGCTCAACTTCGAGCCTGCGGATGAAGTGGCATTTCCTTGTCTGGCGCTTGCCCGTCAGGCATTCACTCTGGGCGGTACGGCTCCGGCTATTTTGAATGCAGCTAATGAGATTGCAGTACAGGCATTTCTTGATCGCAAGATTGGCTTCGAGCAAATTCCTGTTCTGTGTCGATATGCGCTGGATGCTATTGCTGTAGAACCTGCAGATACACTGGATGTGATTCTGGCCAGTGACCGCAAAGCCCGAGAGGTCTGTGAACCTTATCTTGAACATTTAGCCGTGCATCGCGTCAAAGCGCAGTAAAGATTTTCGGAGAGCGTAAATGGGTGTTGTGCATACGGTTTTAGCGTTAATTGTAACTCTCGGTATTCTGGTGACGGTACACGAGTACGGTCACTTCTGGGTTGCACGACGCTGCGGTGTCAAAGTACTGAAGTTTTCAGTGGGCTTCGGTAAGCCGCTGTACCGGTGGTTTGATAAAACCGGTACTGAATATGCTATCGCCTGGATTCCACTGGGCGGATACGTCAGCATGTTGGATGAACGTGAAGGGCTGGTTTCGGAAGACGAACGCCCCTTTGCTTTTAATCAGCAATCTGTCTGGAAGCGTATCGCTATTGTTGCGGCAGGCCCTGTTGCAAACTTCCTGCTGGCTATCCTGACGTACTGGGTCCTGTTTGTTTCCGGTACCAGTGCCCTGGCTCCTGTTGTTGGTGCAGTACAGTCTGATTCATTGGCTTTTGAAGCCGGTATTGAGCCTCAATCTGAGTTGATTAGTATTGATGGTGAGCCGGTTTATAATTGGCAGGATGCTGGCATTCAGCTTTTAAGCAGAGTTGGTGACACCGGTCAGATCCGTATTGTGACTCAGGAATGGCAAGGTTATCGCCAAAGCGAGCATACGCTATCGGTTGAACGCTGGTTGGCGGGTGAAAAAGAACCTAATCCGCTGACAGCTATTGGTATTACCCCTTTCTCTCCACATCTTGAAGCTGTCATCGGTCAGGTTTTACCGGATGGCGCGGCATCTCAGTCAGGTCTTCTGGCTGGAGATCAATTGCTGACGGTTAATGGTAGTCCTGTTAAAGACTGGATGCATTGGGTGCAGCTGGTTCAGACGGCTCCTGATCAGAAACTGGCTCTTGAGGTAAATCGTGGCGGGAGAATTGAGAGTCTCTCGATTACCCCTCGTTTAAAGCGACTGGATGACGGTCGCGAAATTGGCTATATCGGTGCCGCTCCCAAGCCTGCAGAGTGGCCTGAAGGCATGGTGCGAGAAGTTCAATATGGCTTTATTGCGTCAGCGACTCATGCCGTTGTTAAAACGGCAGATATGATTGTGCTGACGCTGGATTCCATCCGGAAGATGATTGTAGGTCTTATTTCTGTCGATAATCTGAGTGGGCCTATCACCATTGCGCAGGTTGCCAGTGATTCTGCGAAAGGTGGGTTAGAGAGTTTCCTGACTTTCCTGGCCTACATCAGTATCAGCCTTGGTGTGCTGAACTTGCTGCCTATTCCTGTACTGGATGGCGGCCATCTTCTGTTTTATCTGATAGAAGCAGTTACAGGCCGGCCGGTGCCCGAAAAGGCTCAGCAGTTTGGTTTGCGAATTGGTATGATGTTGCTCGCTGGTCTTATGATGATCGCTTTCTATAACGACCTGATGCGTCTTTAATTTTTGGTTAATTCGTCTCTTACGGATATTGGACCTTTATGATCACCCGTATACAACAGTTCAGCCCTATCAAGCGGCTTTTGAAAGTCCAGCAAGTACTTGCCGCTACTCTTCTTATTTCAGGGCTTAGCATCATTTCTCCGGTTTCTGCGGCTCAGTTTGTTTTTGATGATCTTCGGGTTGAAGGTTTGCAGAGGGTTTCGGCATCCCGTGTTTTCAGTGCCTTCCCTATTGAGCTTCGTCAGCAGGTTAATAGTCAGGATCTGGTTGAAGCGAGTAAGGCGCTTTTTGAAACAGGCTTATTTGATGATGTGCGCCTGGAGCGTGATGGGTCTCTGTTGATCGTCGTGGTGAAAGAGCGTCCTGCAATCGATCAGATTGTGATCACAGGCAACGATAAGATCAAAACGGAACAGCTTGAAGAGGGGCTTGCTCAATCTGGTCTCAAGGCTGGCCAGATTCTGCAGCGTGTAACACTTGAGCAGGTTGAACTTGAACTCGAGCGTATGTATCACGGTTTGGGTCGTTACAGTGCCAGTATCGATACAGAAATTGAGCCAGCTGGTAACAACCAGGTCAATCTGAACGTGAAAATTCGTGAAGGTGATGTCGCGACCATTCGACATATCAACTTCACCGGTAATGATCGCTTTGATAATGAGACTCTTGCCAAGCGGTTTGAGCTGGAGGCAAAGTCGCATTGGTCGCTTTTCACATCGGCCAGTCAATATTCAAGACCTAAGCTTCAGGGGGATCTTGAACGCCTTCGTAACTGGTATCTTGACCGCGGTTACCTGAAATTTAATGTGGATTCGACACAGGTTTCTGTGAGCCCTGATCGATTAGATGTTTATATAACGGTGAATGTGACTGAAGGCGAATCCTACAAGGTTAAAGAGATTAAGCTTAGCGGTGATCTGGTCGTTGAGCCGGATGAAATTCTTGAGCTTATTGAGCTTAATCCGGGGGATACCTTCTCCCGAACTAAGATGGTTAATACCACCGAAGCAATCCGAAAACGCTTGGGTAAAGAAGGTTTTACCTTTGCCAATATTAACGCAGTGCCCGATCTTCATGATGATCAGACTGTAACGCTTAATATCATGGTTGCGCCTGGAAAGCGGACTTACGTTCGCCGTGTGAGCTTTACCGGTAATGTGACGACTAAAGATGAGGTGTTACGCCGGGAAATTACTCAAATGGAGGCAGCTTCAGCGTCAACCGATGAGATTAAAAACTCAAAAACCCGATTAGAGCGTCTGGGTTACTTCAAGTTTGTGCAGGTAGATACACCTCGTGTTATTGGTGTGGATGACCAGATTGATGTTAATTACACTGTTGAAGAGCAACCTTCCGGGAGTTTGAGTGCTTCCATTGGTTATTCACAAAACAGCGGTGTGATTTTTGGAGCCGGTGTTAAACAGTCAAACTTTCTGGGAAGTGGGACAAATGTCGGCTTCAATGTGAGCCGAAGTGACACTGTGCAGAAACTCGACTTTTCTATCTTTGATCCTTACTACACCCTTGATGGTGTGAGTCGCGGTATCAATGTCTTTTATCAGGAAAGTAATCTGGAAGATTCCGATATCAGCGGTTTTGCAACCGACTCCTATGGTGCCAAGGTCAACTTTGGCTATCCCATTTCTGAAACAGCTCGTGTAGGTCTAACGATTGGTGCGGATAACACTCGTATTTACACAGGAGATGATCCGGTTCAGGAAGTGCTAACCTTTATTGAAGATGAAGGGGATAACCACTCTGCGTTTAAGCTTGGTGGCTATATTACTGACAATCAGCTAAATCGGGGCGTTATGGCTACTGACGGTAGCTACAACAAGCTATCGGCTGAAATAGCAGTGCCAGGTAGTGATATGACCTTCTTTACTCTGGAATATAAAAACCGCTATTTCATCCCGTTGGATGATGATTATTCTGTGAAATTCCGAACAGATCTGGGCTATGCCGATGGTTACGGCAGTGATAGCTTGCTACCCTTTTATGAACATTATTTCTCTGGTGGTTTAGGCTCTGTTCGCGGCTATCGTGGTAACTCATTGGGGCCGAAGAGTACCCCTACCGACGGTGATGATCCCTCAGCATTTGGCGGCAACGTCCTTGTTGAGACAGGTGTCGAGTTGATTTATCCACTTTGGTTTGTAGAAGACCGAAGTAGTCTGCAGACTGTTGTCTTCCTCGATGGCGGTAATGTCTTTATGACGGAATGCAGTCGGGTATCAACAAACTGTACCGAAGGTGTTGATCTGTCAGAGTTACGTTGGTCAACAGGTTTAGGTTTAACCTGGTTGTCACCAATTGGACCGCTGGATTTCAGTGTTTCTAAGGCGCTTAATGCTAAGAGCGATGATGATACAGAGTTCTTCCAGTTCTCTATTGGTCAGACATTCTGAGTTTAGAAGAGTATAAAAGGACAAGATTTATGACGCGTCTTCTGGTTGTTTGTGCAAACTTGCTTATGCTGTTGGTCATAAGTTCAGGTGTTGCCAGAGCAGAGCAAACCTCTGATTTTGTACCTACGAAAATTGCGGTACTTGACTGGAGGGCTGCTCTTCTTGGGACAGATCAGGCGCGAGAAGAGTTTAAAAGTATCCGTGAAGCCCTGAGTCAGGATGAACAGGAAATCCGCAGTCTTGCCGAAGAGGCAAAACAGCTTCAGGAAAGGCTTAAAGCTCAATCTGAAACCCTAAGTGCTGACGAGAAGCGCCAGTTAAGCAAGGATATTCAGGAAAAAGCTGAGGAGTACCAGTTTCTTGGGCAGCGTCTGCAGAAAGAGCAGCGTCAGCGTCAGGAGGCTTATATACGCGGTGTGAGACCTCAGCTGGATGATGCGGTGCGTCAGGTGATCGAGGCTAAGAAAATTGATCTTCTTCTGGATCGCCAGGCAGTTACCTTTGTGCATAAAAGGCTGGATATTACTCAGGATGTAATAATTCAACTGAACAAAATGCAGTCAGCCGTGCAATAAGCTCCTAAGACCACAGCCGAAATATTGAAGCCTTCCCAGTAAGGAATTGTGAATGTCCGATCGTCCAAAAGCTCATGCGGTTAGCCTTGAATACACTCTGGGAGAGTTAGCAGGGATAGTAGGTGGTGAGCTGCATGGCGACGCTTCAGTTCGTATTGATGGCTTGGCAACACTGCAAAAAGCGACATCCTCACAGGCCAGCTTTCTGGCAAACCCGGCTTATCAGAAACATTTGGCGGATTGTCAGGCTGGTGTTGTTTTGCTCAAATCCGCTCAGTCCGAGCTATGTCCCGTTAACTGTATAGTCCTAGATAACCCCTACGCAGGTTATGCACGCTTAACCCAGCTATTTGATCCGGTTAAGCCTTGCTCTCCCGGTATTCATCCTCAGGCTGTTATTCACCCTGATGCTTCCGTATCCTCTTTGGCTCAAATTGATGCCTTTGCCGTCATTGAAGCGGATGCAGTTGTTGAAGATGGCGCGATAATTGGCAGCCACTGTTTTATTGGCAGAAACACGATTATCGGAAAAGATTGCCGTTTGTATCCCAATGTCACGCTATATCACGGAGTTGTTCTGGGTCGCGATGTAACCTTGCATAGCAGCTGCGTTATTGGTGGTGATGGCTTTGGATTTGCGCCTGAAAATGGTCGCTGGGTAAAGATTGCTCAGCTGGGTGGTGTTATCATAGGCGACCGTTCTGAAATAGGTGCCAATACCAATATTGATCGTGGGGCTCTCGATGACACTGTGATTGGCTCAGATGTGATTATCGATAGTCAGGTTCAGATTGCCCATAATGTAAAAATTGGTGATGGCACTGCCATTGCTGGTTGTGTTGGCATTGCAGGCAGTAGCTCTATTGGTCGGTATTGTCTTATCGGCGGCGCCAGTAACATTGCCGGTCACTTAACGATATGTGACGGTGTCACACTGAATATGACCACCAATGTTACCGGTGATATTCGTGAACCTGGGCATTACTCTTCAGGTACGGGTATGTCAGATATGCGCTCATGGCGCAAAAATGCGGTACGTTTTAACCAGCTGGATAGTCTGGCGAAACGAATGAGCAAGATTGAAAAAAGCTTGTCATTACCCGCAGTTAAGCAAAAAACTTAAAACAGACAGAAGCGCATTATGCGCACCTGCTGCTACGTGGCAGTCAGGTTTTTTTGAGGTTGAATGAATGGTCATGGACATTAACGAAATTAAAGAATACTTACCCCACCGTTATCCTTTTCTGCTGGTTGACCGTGTTGTAGAGATGGAGCTGGGTGAGTCGATCGTTGCCTACAAAAATGTAACGGTGAACGAGCCATTCTTTAATGGACACTTTCCTCATCACCCGGTTATGCCTGGTGTGCTGATTATTGAGGCTATGGCTCAGGCTGCAGGTATTCTTGGTTTCAAAACCATGGAAAAGAAACCGGCTGATGGTCATATCTACTACTTCGTTGGCAGTGACAAGGTACGTTTTAAGCGTCCTGTTGTTCCGGGAGACCAACTGAAGCTTGAGGCTACAGTTGTAGGTACTCCTCGCCGTGGTATCTGGCGTTTCGACTGTAAAGCTACAGTTGATGGTGAACTCGCTTGTCAGGGTTCAATTTTGTGCGCAGAGAGAGAACTGTGAGTCTGATTCATCCAACAGCTATTGTTGATCCATCAGCGGTTATTGCCGCTGATGTCGAGATCGGACCTTATTCCATTATCGGCCCGGATGTAGAAATCGGGGCTGGTACCTGGATTGGTCCTCATGTTGTTATCACTAAACTGACGACCATCGGCAAAGGCAATAAGATCTTTCAGTTTGCCTCCATTGGCGAAGATTGTCAGGACAAGAAGTATGCTGGCGAGCCTACTCGTCTGATTATTGGTGATAACAATGAAATTCGGGAAGGTTGCTCTATCCACAGGGGCACGGTGCAGGATGAAGGTATCACCCGGATCGGTAGCAATAACCTTATCATGACAACCGTGCATATTGCTCACGATGTTGTTATTGGTGATAACACCATTATCGCTTCAGATGCTTCTATTGCTGGTCACGTTAAGATTGGTGACTGGGCTATCATTGGTGGCGCATCGGCGATTCACCAGTTCTGTCATATCGGACCTCATTCCATGTGTGGCGGCGCAAGCTATATCTCGAAAGATATCCCGGCCTATGTGATGGTCAGTGGTAATCCTGCGGAATCCCACAGTATCAATGCTGAAGGCCTCAAGCGCCGTGGCTTCTCCGCTGATGCAATCAGTGAGCTGCGCCGTGCCTATAAGACGGTTTTCCGTAAAGGCCTGCGATTGGACACCGCTATCAGCGAGCTTGAAAGTGGCGAAGTTGGTGAAGAGTTGTCTGTCTTTATCAAAAGCCTTAAAGGATCTGGTCGCGGCATCATTCGCTAAGTGCTCTATGCTGCGCCGGCATTTAAATCAGCCGATAGATTGACAGGAAGACGTGCATGTCTGATCAGGCACAGGTTGCTCCGCAAAAGCCTCTGAAAATTGCCATTGTAGCCGGAGAGTTATCCGGTGATATTCTGGGATCCGGCTTGATCCGTGAACTCAAAAAACTCCACCCAACGGCGGAGTTTTTTGGTATCGGCGGTCCCCGAATGCAGCAGGAAGGTTTTATCAGCCACTGGCCGATGGATCGTCTGTCGGTCATGGGGCTGGTGGAAGTACTGGGGCGTTTGCGTGAACTGCTGAATATCCGTAAGGAGGTTCGCGACCTCTGCCTGAAAGAAAAACCTGATCTCTTTGTGGGAATTGATGCGCCTGACTTTAATCTGACCCTTGAAGAGTGGGTCAGAGAGTCGGGTATTCCTGTCGCGCACTATGTATCGCCATCGGTCTGGGCCTGGAAACAAGGTCGCCTGAAGAAAATTGCCCGTTGTGTTGATCGCATGCTGACCCTGCTGCCTTTTGAAGCAGAGTTCTATCATCGTAAGAATATTCCGGTGACCTTTGTAGGCCATCCTCTGGCAGATGAGTTGCCGATGGATGTCGATCAGAACGCCTGTCGTGATCAGCTTGGTCTTTCCAAAGAGCAGCCTGTTCTTGCTGTTCTGCCGGGTAGTCGTAGTAACGAAGTGAAATACCTCGGCCAAACCTTTATCGATACAGCACTCAGATGCTGTGAGGTGATGCCGGAACTTCAGGTTGCAATCCCCTGTGCCAACGAGCTGAGACGTCAGCAGATTGAAGAACAGCTTGCGCAGGTTAAACCTGAGCTAAGGCAGTGCTTCCATCTTTATGATGGTATGTCCCGTGAGGTGATGAGTGCTTCAGATTCGGTACTTCTGGCATCCGGTACTGCTGCTCTGGAAGCGATGCTGCTGAAAAAGCCGATGGTCGTTGCGTATAAAATGGCCTGGTTAAGCCACGCCATTATCAGCCGTATGATCAAAGTTGATCATATTTCGCTGCCGAACCTGATTGCAGGTGAGACTCTGGTACCTGAGATGATTCAGGATAAGGCGAATGTCGAGTCCCTGAGCGAGTTACTTCTGGATCGCTTGCAGAATCCGGATAATTATCGTGCTCTCGTTGAGCGTTTCTATCAGATGCACCATGAGCTGAAGCGAGAAGCCAGTCAGGTTGCGGCAAAAACGCTTTCCGACCTGATTCAGGAACATCAGGGTTAGCCCGTTAGCTCATAAAAACTCCTTCAAACCGAATATTTAAACGACTTAATCATTGAGGCGAACATGGCACAAGACTGGCCTGAACTGGAAATCCCCTATCAGGGTAAGTTGCTTGCCGGAGTGGATGAAGTAGGGCGCGGGCCCCTGGTTGGCTCAGTTGTTACTGCTGCTGTGATTCTTGACCCCGAGCAGCCCATCGCCGGTCTGACCGATTCCAAAAAACTCAGTGAAAAGAAACGCGAGCTGCTTTTTGATGAGATCAAAGAGAAAGCGCTGGCCTGGCATATTGCCGAATGTTCTGTTGAAGAGATTGATCGCCTGAATATCCTGCACGCCACCATGTTGGCGATGCAGCGTGCAGTTGAAGGTTTAAAGCCTGCCGCTGAGTTTGTGCTGGTGGATGGTAATCGCTGTCCTGAATTGCCTTGTCCTTCTATGGCCGTTGTTAAAGGCGATCTTCGCCATAGTGCGATCAGTGCGGCTTCTATTCTGGCAAAGGTTCATCGGGATCGCCAGATGGCAGAACTTGAGCTTGAATACCCCGGTTATGGCTTTGCCAAACACAAAGGCTACCCCACCAAACAGCATTTTGAAGCGCTTGAGAAGCTCGGGCCTATTCCTCAGCATCGCCGATCCTTCAAGCCGGTTCAGCAACGTCTCGATCTGTAGACAGAGCTGTACGAAAACTGTTCTATACTTGTCGATCTTGAATCGGCGGATGGCCAGCGGTTAGTTTTTTATTTCATCGATGTCGTAAAACCGCTGCCAGTCCGCCATTTTAATGTGTGACCTTATCGTTATCCCTGCGAGACCTTTATGAACCCCTCTTTTGTTCACCTGCGCATACACACCGAATACTCCTTGGTTGATGGTCTGGTAAAGATCAAAAAACTTCCGGGCAAACTGGAAGAGCTGCAGATGCCAGCTCTGGCGATCACCGATGAATCCAATATGTTTGCGCTGGTTAAGTTCTATAAGACGCTGCAGGGAGCTGGCATCAAACCTATTTCCGGTGCGGATATCTGGTTAGAGAATGTTGATGATCCGGCCAAGCCATACCGTATGACGCTGCTGGCGATGGATAACACCGGCTATCGTAACCTGACCGAACTGGTTTCCCGTGGCTATCTGGAAGGCCAGCATCAGGGTCGGAATATCCTGAAAGAGGAGTGGTTGGCTGAGCAGGCTGAAGGCCTGATCGCCTTGTCCGGTGCGAAAGAGGGGGAAGTGGGTCGTTTACTGGTTGGCGGACATTATCCGGAAGCTCGCGCAGCGCTGCAGAAATGGATGCAGGTCTTCCCGAATCGTTTCTATCTTGAGCTGCAGCGTACTTTCCGCGCGGATGATGAACTCTGTGTGCACGAGTCGGTAAAACTGGCGGATGAGTGTCAGTGCCCGGTAGTTGCAACCAATGATGTGCGCTTTATCGAGCGGGAAGATTTCTGGGCCCACGAAACCCGTGTGTGTATCGGTGAAGGCCGTGCACTGGATGATCCGCACCGTAATAAAGGTTACTCCGAAGAACAGTATTTGAAGTCTCAGGAAGAGATGGCGGAGCTGTTCAGCGATATTCCGGAAGCCTTGCAGAACAGTGTTGAGATCGCTAAGCGTTGTACGATTGAGGTTCAGCTGGGCAAATACTTCCTGCCTGATTTCCCGATTCCGGAAGGCATGACCATGGATGAGTTTTTCCGTAAGGTCTCGCATGATGGTTTGACTGAGCGTCTGGAACAGCTGTTCGATACCAGTGCCCCGGATTTTCCGAAAACAGAGAAGATCTATCGGGAGCGTCTGGATTTTGAGCTGGATACCATTATTTCCATGGGATTCCCCGGCTACTTCCTGATCGTAATGGACTTTATCCAGTGGTCGAAAAATAACGGTGTTCCGGTAGGTCCGGGTCGTGGTTCCGGTGCCGGTTCTCTGGTGGCCTATGCCCAGAAGATTACCGATCTGGATCCGCTGGAATATGACCTTCTGTTCGAACGTTTCCTTAACCCGGAACGTATCTCCATGCCCGACTTTGACGTCGACTTTTGTATGGACGGCCGTGACCGCGTCATCGACTACGTGGCAGAGACCTACGGCCGTAATGCGGTATCCCAGATTGCAACCTTCGGTACCATGGCGGCAAAAGCGGTGGTACGTGACGTAGCCCGGGCACAGGGTAAGCCCTACGGTCTTGCGGATAAGCTTTCCAAAATGATCCCGTTTGAAGTGGGGATGACGCTGGCAAAAGCCCATGAGCAGGAAGAGCAGCTGAGAGATTTTCTGGCCACCGATGAAGACGCCGGTGAGATCTGGGAAATGGCCCTTAAGCTGGAAGGTACGGTGCGTGGTACTGGCAAACACGCCGGTGGTGTTGTTATCTCCCCGACTAAACTGACGGACTTTTCGCCGATCTTCTGTGAAGAGGGCGGCTCCAGTTTTGTTGCTCAGTTCGACAAAGATGACGTAGAAGCAGCCGGTCTGGTGAAGTTCGACTTTCTGGGCCTGAGAACCCTGACCATTATCGACTGGGCGATCAAGGTGATGCACGAGAAGGCGGGTAATACCGACTTTGATATTGCCGAGATTCCCCTTGATGATCAGCCAACCTTTGACCTTCTGCAGCAGGGGGAAACCACTGCGGTATTCCAGCTGGAATCCAGGGGTATGAAGGACCTGATTAAGCGTCTGAGACCCAGCTGTTTTGAAGATATCGTGGCACTGGTAGCACTCTTCCGTCCGGGGCCGCTGCAGTCGGGCATGGTAGACGACTTTATTAAGCGTAAGCACAATCAGGAGCCTATCTCTTATCCACACCCTGATTATCAGCACGAAAGTCTGGAACCCGTACTGAAACCGACCTACGGCATCATCCTCTATCAGGAGCAGGTGATGCAGATCGCTCAGGTGATGGCGGGTTATACCCTGGGTGGCGCGGACATGCTGCGTCGTGCGATGGGTAAGAAAAAGCCGGAAGAGATGGCGAAGCAGCGCGGTGGCTTTATTGAAGGTTGTAAGAACAACAATATCGATGAAGATCTTGCGGGTAACATCTTTGATCTGGTGGAAAAGTTTGCCGGCTACGGTTTTAACAAATCCCACTCCGCGGCTTATGCATTGGTGTCATATCAGACCGCGTATCTGAAACGTCACCATCCGGAAGCCTTTATGGCTGCAGTATTGTCCACTGAGATGCAGAACACCGATAAGGTGGTAACTCTGGTGGAAGAGTGCCGCCACATGAAGCTGCCTTTGACGCCACCGGATGTGAATGCCGGTGACTTTAAGTTTACCGTTAACGATGACAACGCGATTGTTTACGGCCTGGGGGCGATTAAGGGTGTGGGTGAAGGCCCGATCGATTCTATCGTGGCGGCCCGTAAAGAGGGCGGCCCTTTTAAAGACCTGTTCGATTTCTGCTCCCGTACCGATTCCCGCAAGCTGAATAAGCGTACGGTTGAGGCGCTGATCCGAAGCGGTGCGCTGGATAAGCTGGGGCCGAATCGTGCTGTCATGCTGGCCAGTCTTGAGGATGCATTCAAGGCGGCTGAACAGAGCAATATGAACGCCAATATCGGCATGATGGATATGTTTGGCGAGCTGGAAGCGGAAGAGGATTCCGATCCTTATGCTGAGCATCGTCATGTGCGTCAGTGGACCGACAAAGAGCGTCTGAAAGGTGAAAAAGATACTCTGGGTATCTATCTGACTGGTCACCCGTTTGATGAGTACGAAGCGGAAGTGCGTCGCTTTGCCCGTCTTCGCCTGAGTGATCTGGCCGCCAGCCGAGAGACTCAGAAGCTGGCCGGACTAATTATCGATATTCGCACCATGAAGAGTAAGCGCGGCGACACCATCGCTTTTGTAACTCTGGATGATCGCTCCGGTCGGGTCGAAGTTTCTGTCTTTGGTGATCTCTTTGAAGCGCATCGTGCGGAGTTGCAGAAGGATCAGTTGGTAGTGATTGAGGGGGATGTCAGCTTTGATGATTATTCCGGCAGTCTCAGGGTTCGCGCTAAGGCGGTAACCAGCCTGTTGGCATCCCGTATTCGCTACAGTGATAGTCTGCAGCTGAAGTGGGATCAGAAAGAGATCGGCAAGAAACATCTCGATCTGCTGCAAAGCAAGTTGCAGCCCTTTACGGTTTCCCATCCTGATGAGGGCGTTGCCGTCGAGATTACCTACAAACGCCCGGAAGTATCCGGCCGCGTTCGCCTGTCGGATCAATGGCGCGTAGTCCCCAGCGATGAACTTATCTACAGCCTTTATGATGGTTTTGGACTGAAGAGTGTTCGCCTGTCCTATGGTGACTAAGCTGTTTGTTTTTGCTGTTTAATCACTTGAAGCGACAGGTGTTGAGCAAGCGCCTGTGTTTGAAACAGTAAGAATTTCTGTCCTGAAGCGTCGGTTAGCCTTTCTGATGGCAGAAAACAGGGGAAAAGTAACAGACCGTGACTTTTCAGAAACGCTTTAGCCACCGGCAGAGGTTTTTTTTAGGCGGTCTTTGCCGTACTATTGTCGGTTTTAAACGTGGCGGGTTTTCCCCAGAGCCAACAGGCTGCTGAGGTTGATAGCCCCACAATGAAGATGTTTCAGAAGCCCTTATTCTGAAGCAATCGACGCCCAATATCGCAACCATCCTCCGTGTGGATTGCCGGGCAGGACAAGACTTATTCACAGGCGCTCTGATAGCGACTGTGTGCTTTTAATCGTAAGCATAGAATTTTAATAGCGTGGACCTATGAACCCCAACTATCTGGACTTTGAACAGCCTATCGCAGAGCTGGAAGCAAAAATTGATGAACTTCGTCTGGTTGGCAATGACAACGAGCTGAATATCTCTGAAGAGATCAGCCGTTTGCAGGGTAAAAGCCTGAAGCTGATGGAAGATATCTTCTCCAACCTGACTCCGGCTCAGGTGGTTCAGCTGTCTCGTCACCCTCAGCGTCCTTACACACTGGACTACGTTGAGCACATTTTTACTGACTTTGATGAGCTGCACGGTGACCGTAACTTTGCCGATGATGCTGCTCTGGTTGGTGGTATTGCCCGTCTGGATGACAAGCCGGTAATGATTATCGGCCACCAGAAAGGTCGCTCTGTAAAAGAGAAGGTTCGCCGTAACTTCGGTATGCCACGTCCGGAAGGTTATCGTAAGGCTTGCCGTCTGATGGAGATGGCTGAGCGTTTCAAAATGCCGATCCTGACCTTTATTGACACTCCGGGAGCTTATCCGGGTATCGACGCAGAAGAGCGTGGTCAGAGTGAAGCGATTGCCTACAACCTGGCGGTTATG
Source organism: Oceanospirillum sanctuarii (assembly GCF_002150805.1). Classification (GTDB taxonomy): domain Bacteria; phylum Pseudomonadota; class Gammaproteobacteria; order Pseudomonadales; family Halomonadaceae; genus Oceanospirillum; species Oceanospirillum sanctuarii. The sequence goes on along the minus strand of NZ_MTBA01000004.1, from coordinate 870,196 downwards.
TCCCGTCTGCAGACACCTATCATCTCTACCGTGATTGGTGAAGGTGGTTCCGGTGGCGCACTGGCGATCGGTGTGTGTGATGAACTGATCATGCTGAAGAACTCCATCTACTCGGTAATTTCTCCGGAAGGCTGTGCGTCTATTCTGTGGAAGAGTGCTGATCGTGCTAACGATGCGGCAGAAGCGATGGGTGTAACTGCGGGTCGTCTGCACGAGCTGGGTCTGGTTGATCGCCTGATTGAAGAGCCTCTGGGCGGTGCGCACCGTAACGCAGAGAAAGTCGCGGCAGATCTGAAACTGCAACTGCTGGAAACTCTGGATCGCCTGAGTGGTCTGAGCAAAGAGCAGCTGGTTGAGCGTCGTTACGAGCGTCTGATGTCTTACTATGCCGGTAATCCTGAGCTAGGCAATTGGTAAAAGCTTGGTAGCTGGTAAGATAAAGACCTGTCGGGTTTACTGACCTGAATGTCTCTAATAACCCCGATGAGCCTTGCTTGTCGGGGTTATTTTTTGCCTTAAGATCTGCACTTCAATCCTCTTAGAATGAATTCTTCAACCTCCTGAAATAAATTTGCCAAGATGCTGACACCTGAACTGCTTGATGGATTACCAGATCATAACCAGCTTTGGCTGGCGCTGAGTGGTGGGCTGGATTCTGTGGTGTTGCTGGATCTGGCGGTGCAGTATTGTGCTTCACGTCAGAAATCCCTCAGGGTGATTCATGTTCACCACGGCTTAAGTGCTAATGCGGATCGGTGGGCGGAGCACTGTTTGAATCTGTGTCGATGCTATCGGGAAAGGCTGTCTGTTCAAGGAAAGTTCTCTGTTCAGGAAAGCCGCTCTGGTCAAAAAAGCCGCTCGGTATCGGTTGATTGTCTGGTTGAACGTGTTCAGCTAAATGGCACTTCATCCATTGAAGAGCAGGCCAGAAAGGCGCGCTATAGGGTATTTGAAAACTGCCTGGAGGATGGAGATCTTCTTCTGATGGCTCATCACGGCGATGATCAGCTGGAAACCCTGCTCCTTCGACTGATGCGTGGCGCAGGCGCTCAGGGATTATCCGGAATGCCGATTGAAAGACCTCTGGGGTTGGGCCGTCTTTATCGTCCCTTGCTGTCTTATCCGCGAGCAGAACTTGAAGCTTATGCAGAAGAGAAACGCCTGAGCTGGGTTGAGGATGAGTCAAATCAGAGTCTTGAATTTGACCGTAACTTTCTGCGCCATGAGATCACCCTCCGGCTTAAGTCACGTTGGCCGCATCTGATAAAGGTCGCCGGGCGAAGTGCGCAGGTGTTGGCTGATGCTGACCGTCTGAATAATGATCTGGCTGAGATCGATCTGGAGCGGGTTATGCTCCCCGCGGGCTCGCTCTCTCGTTTAGCACTGCTGGAGTTATCGGCGGCTCGGCAGCGGAATGTGTTGCGTTTCTGGCTGCAGAGTGCCGGCATCTTACCGCCGGATTACCGTCAGATTATGACTATCATCGAGGAGCTGGTTATGGCTCAGGATGATGCTCAGCCTCTTTTTAGGCGACCCCAATATGAGATCCGTCGATATCGGGATCAGCTGATTCTTCAATTAACGGATGAATCAGCTTTTAAGGAATGGGGGGCGGAAAAAGCTGAGGAGATTGCACCGGCTGATCAGACCAGTGATTCAGATGCTGTTTCTGTATCTTGGTCTCCCGATAGCCTGAGTGATGGCGGCACTTTCAGTCTGGTAAAAGAGGGCGTGGGCTTTCAGGTCGAGCCGGTAGTAAAGGGGCAGATTGCCCAGAAAGCTGGTGCTCTGTATCTACCTGTATCGGCGTCTTTGAGGTTAGCGCTAAGAGAGGGCGGTGAGTCTCTTCGCCTGCCGCGCCGTGGTAATAAAGCGCTGAAAAAACTATTGCAGGAAACAGGCGTGCCTGCCTGGCTGCGGGGGCAGGTAAGGCTGTTCTGGCTGGAAACTGAAGCGGGTAAAAGTCATCTGATTGGTGCCTGGTCGCCACTGATGACTGCGGATGCTGTTGGTTCAGAGTCTGAGAGTGCCAGCGATATGGGCGTTTTCTGGTGGGATATCAGAGTGTTAGAGGATGATCAGGGGGTCGCAACTCTACCGGTTATCATCTCCCGTAAACAAGGTCAGTGAGCTTCGATATTCAAAGCTCTTAGCGATTGCTAAGAATCCGATGTTGTTATCAAAAGGGTGTATTGAAAACTGCACAAGGTTTTTTGTTCAATGTTCCGGTTTTTCTTAATGAATTACCGCCTTCTGAATTGTGATAGCTAAGGCCTTCTGGTATCCTGCACTCCCATCTATTTTTGTACCTATGACAGCCGTCAGGGACAAAAAGTTAGTACCCCCCTTCTTTCTTATTTGCAGCATAAAACAGGTTATCCATGACGCGATATATCTTCGTCACAGGTGGTGTTGTTTCTTCTTTGGGAAAAGGCATCGCCTCCGCATCTCTGGCCGCTATTCTTGAGGCCCGTGGTCTGAAAGTTACCATGCTGAAGCTGGATCCGTATATTAACGTTGATCCGGGCACGATGAGCCCTTTCCAGCACGGTGAAGTTTTTGTGACGGAAGACGGCGCAGAGACTGACCTTGACCTTGGCCACTACGAGCGTTTCATCCGTACCAAGATGACTCAGCGCAACAACTTTACGACCGGTCGTGTATACGAGCACGTACTGCGTAAAGAGCGTCGCGGTGACTATCTGGGTGGTACCGTTCAGGTGATTCCTCATATCACTGATGAGATCAAAAGCCGCGTAATCGCGGGTGCTGAAGGTTGTGATGTTGCTCTGGTTGAGATCGGTGGCACCGTAGGTGATATCGAGTCCCAACCGTTCCTGGAAGCGGTACGTCAGCTGAAGGTAGAAGTGGGTTCTGACCGCGCTATGTTTATGCACCTGACTCTGGTGCCTTACATCAAGACTGCTGGTGAGACTAAGACCAAGCCGACTCAGCACTCTGTTAAAGAACTGCGTTCTATCGGTATTCAGCCAGACATTCTGGTGTGCCGTTCTGAAGTGACTATCGAAGCTAACGAACGCCGTAAAATTTCTCTGTTCACCAACGTGGACGAGAAAGCGGTTATCTCTCTGGAAGATGCAGACACCATCTATCGTATTCCGAGCATGCTGCACGCTCAGGGTTTGGATGAGATCGTGGTTAAGCGTTTCGGCCTGCAGTGCCCTCCGGCAGATCTGTCTGAGTGGGTTGCGGTCGCTGACGCTAAACTGAATCCTCTGAAGAGCATCAACATCGCCATGGTTGGTAAGTACATGGAGCTGTTGGATGCTTATAAGTCTCTGATCGAAGCGATTGACCATGCCGGTATTAAGAACCGTACCAAGGTTAATATCGAATATATCGATTCTGAAGAGATCGAGCGCAACGGCACTGACCGTCTGAAAGACAAAGACGCGATTCTGGTTCCGGGTGGTTTTGGTGAGCGTGGTGTTGAAGGTAAGATCCTGACCGCTCAGTTTGCCCGTGAGAACAAGATTCCATATCTGGGTATCTGTCTGGGTATGCAGGTTGCGGTCATTGAATACGCCCGTAACGTTGCAGGCATGGCTGACGCGCACTCGACTGAATTCACCCACGACACAACCCATCCGGTTGTTGGTCTGATTACTGAATGGGTAAACCCTGAAGGTAAGATTGAAGAGCGTGATCACAGCTCTGATCTGGGCGGTACTATGCGTCTGGGTGCTCAGGACTGTAAGCTGCTGAAAGGCTCCAAGGCTCGTGAAATCTATGGTGAAGATGTGATCTTTGAACGTCATCGTCACCGTTATGAAGTTAACGACCAGTTTGTTGGCGATCTGGAAAAAGCTGGCCTGATCTTCTCCGGACGCTCCGGTGACGAATCTCTGGTTGAGATGGTTGAGCTGAAAGATCACCCATGGTTTGTGGCGTGTCAGTTCCACCCGGAATTCACCTCGACGCCTCGTGACGGCCACCCGCTGTTCACCGGTTTTGTTGAGGCGGGTCTCGCCAAAAAGGCAGCCTCTCAGGACGCCTGATAGCTACCGAATGCAAAAGCCCTTTTAATTAAGGGCTTTTGTCTTTCAGTTGGTCGGATAAATATCTGAGTTAACGCTCTGCTCCGGCCATCCTTTATGCCTCGTTGTAACCGTTATCTGATTGAGGGATCGTCATGTCACAGCCTGACTCTTTACAGGGCGACAAGATCATTGAGTTTGCTGGTCTTCAGTGTGCCAATAACCTGCCGTTCGTACTTTACGGTGGCATGAATGTTCTGGAATCCCGCGATCTGGCGATGGAGATTGCTGAGCACTACGTTGAGGTGACTCAGCGTCTGGGTATTCCTTATGTGTTCAAGGCGTCTTTTGATAAAGCGAACCGTTCCTCGATCCACTCCTACCGTGGTCCGGGTCTGGAAAAAGGTCTGGAGATTCTGGCAGAGATTAAACAGCAGTTTAATGTGCCTGTGATCACCGACTTGCACGAACCCTACCAGGCTCAGCCTGTAGCAGAAGTAGCTGATGTGATTCAGCTACCGGCGTTTCTGGCCCGTCAGACCGATCTGGTTCAGGCGATGGCGCAGACAGGTGCGGTAATCAATATCAAAAAGCCGCAGTTCACCAGCCCGGCTCAGATGGGCAACATGGTGGAGAAGTTTGAAGAGTGTGGTAACGACAAGGTGATGATCTGCGAACGCGGCTCCAGCTTTGGTTACGACAATCTGGTTGTGGATATGTTGGGCTTTGATGTGATGCGCAAAGCCTGTAAAGGCGCGCCGCTGATTTTTGATGTCACTCATGCACTGCAGTGCCGTGATCCTATGGGGGCAGCTTCCGGCGGTCGTCGTCATCAGGTGGCTCAGCTGGGTCGTGCCGGTATGGCGCTGGGTATTGCTGGTTTATTCCTGGAAGCACACCCGGATCCGGAAAAGGCCAAGTGTGATGGCCCGTCAGCTTTGCCGCTGGCGCAGCTGGAGCCTTTCCTGGCTCAGATGAAAGCCATCGACGATCTGGTTAAAGACTTTGCCCCTCTGGATATCCGATAATATCCGGATATTGAGGTGTTGCTGATAAACAGCCTTTGCTGCTTTTCAGCCTGATTTTCTGACCGGAGCTGTTCTGACCAGACTGGCTCCGGTCGTTTCAGTTAGAGAATTTTTAGTTAGAGAGCTTTCAGTTAAAGAGCTCTGCCGTTCCCCTCAGGGAGCGATAAAACCTTATTGAATCGCTTTACGTTATTAAGCAAACCTGGAGAAAAATCCAAATGACAGCAATCGTTGATATCAAAGCACTTGAAGTGCTTGATTCTCGTGGTAACCCAACGGTACAAGCCGAAGTAATTCTGGAATCCGGCGTTAGTGCTCGTGCATGCGCACCTTCCGGTGCTTCTACCGGTTCCCGCGAAGCGCTGGAACTGCGTGATGGCGACAAAGGCCGTTACCTGGGTAAAGGTGTTCTGAAAGCTATTGAAGGCGTGAACACCACTATCCGTGCCGCCCTGATCGGTATGGATGCTGCGGACCAGCGTGCGCTGGACAACAAGATGCTGGAACTGGACGGTACCGAGAACAAAGCGACTCTGGGCGCTAACGCTATTCTGGCGGTTTCTCTGGCAGCCGCTAAAGCAGCAGCGGCTGACAAAGGCATGCCTCTGTACGCACACATCGCAGAGATCAACGGCACTGCCGGTCAGTTCTCTATGCCTGTGCCTATGATGAACATCCTGAACGGTGGTGAGCACGCGGATAACAACGTTGATATCCAGGAGTTTATGGTTCAGCCGGTTAACTTCACTTCTTTCAACGAAGCACTGCGTTGCGGTACTGAAATTTTCCACGCACTGAAAGCGGTTCTGAAGGCAAAAGGCCTGAACACTGCGGTAGGTGACGAAGGTGGTTTCGCTCCTAACCTGGCTTCTAACGAAGAAGCGCTGGTTGTGATCAAAGAAGCGATCAGCAACGCAGGCTATGAGCTGGGCAAAGACGTCACTCTGGCTCTGGACTGTGCAGCATCTGAGTTCTACAAAGATGGCAAATACGACCTGTCCGGCGAAGGTAAAGTATTCGACGCAGAAGGTTTCGGTGATTACCTGGCCGCTCTGACTGAAAACTACCCGATCGTTTCTATTGAAGATGGTCTGGATGAGTCTGACTGGGAAGGCTGGGCTTACCTGACTAAGAAGATCGGTGACAAAGTTCAGCTGGTAGGTGACGACCTGTTCGTAACCAACACTAAGATTCTGGCTCGTGGTATCGAAGAAAGCATCGGTAACTCTATCCTGATCAAATTCAACCAGATCGGTTCTCTGTCCGAAACTCTGGACGCGATCAAGATGGCGAAAGATGCGGGCTTCACTGCCGTGATCTCTCACCGTTCCGGTGAAACTGAAGACACCACGATTGCTGATCTGGCAGTAGGTACTGCTGCGGGTCAGATTAAGACTGGTTCTCTGTGCCGTTCTGACCGTGTTGCTAAGTACAACCGCCTGCTGGAAATCGCAGCTGAGCTGGGTGACAAAGCCGTTTACAACGGTCTGAAAGAGATCAAAGGTCAGGCTTAATTCGCCGATCAGATCTGATACTTGCCCGTAAGGGCCGGTAAAAAGAGGGGAGCCTTAGGGTTCCCCTTTTTTGTCGCTGCTTTTTCACTCATAATGCCTGTTTTCTCAATGGCCTGCGCTTTTGCCCTCTGGCCGATATCGATGGCTTACTATCGGGATACAGACCGAACCCATGTTTCGTTTTCTTAATTTAATTCTGGTGGTCTTGATCGTCTTACTGCAGCTTCGTCTGTGGTTTGGAGAGAGCAGTTTGCCGGAAACCTGGCAGCTGGAAAGCCGTATTGAAGTCCGTAAGGCTGAAAATGCCGAGCTGGCTAAGCGAAATGATGCCCTTGCCGCTGAAGTTGCTGACCTGAGAAGCGGTCTGGACGCTATCGAAGAGCGCGCCCGCTATGAGCTGGGCATGGTGCGCCCTAACGAAACCTTCTTTCTGTTGATTGATGAATCCAGGCAGAAGAATAAAGTGGTTTCCTCTCCCTCTTCAGCATCCCAGCCCGGTAGCCTCAGTCAGCCGGAAGTGGTCAGCCAGTGATCAGAATTCAAAGACTGGGTGCGTTATGAGTCAATTATCCACCACTCCCAAAATGTGGCTGATTATTCCTGCTGCCGGTGTCGGCTCTCGAATGCAGGCGGATCGTCCTAAGCAGTACCTGCCGTTAAATGGCCGTCCTATTATCGAACATACTCTGGAGCGTCTGGCGATAGCTCTGCCTCAGGCGGAGTTTGTTATCTGTCTTAATCCGGAAGATCCTTATTGGCCTGCTATTCAAAAGCCAACGGGCGTTTCTCTGCGGGAAGTCGCCGGTGGTAAAGAGCGGGCGGATTCGGTGCTTAATGGCCTGAAAGCGATTTCAGCCGAAGCATCTGAAGATGACTGGGTATTAGTGCACGATGTCGCCCGCCCCTGTGTGCGGGAAAGCGATATCGAAGATCTGGTAGCTCAGCTTAAAGATTCTGCTATTGGCGGGATTCTGGCGCTACCGGTTGCCGATACCATGAAACGTAGCAACCCGGATGGTTCTGTTTCTGAGACGGTAGATCGCAACGCGCTTTGGCATGCTCTGACACCTCAAATGTTCCGCTTTGGCAGGCTGTATCGTGCCTTGGAAGACGGTTTGGCTGCTGGCGCTACGATTACGGACGAAGCATCGGCACTTGAATGGGCTGGTTTTAGTCCTCAGCTTGTCGCCGGGCACAGAGACAATATCAAAGTGACCCACCCTGATGATCTGGCCTTTGCAGAGCTTTTTATCCGGGCGCAGCTGGAGCAGCAAGTATCAGGGCAGAACGGGTCAGCGTCTTAATTTATTCCTATTCATCTGAGGAGAGACCATGCGAATCGGTCACGGTTTTGATGTACACAAGTTTGGCCCCGGTGATCATGTGGTTCTGGGCGGTGTTAGTATTCCTTACGAACAAGGCCTGCTGGCACACTCTGATGGTGATGTCCTGATTCATGCGCTGTGCGATGCGCTTTTGGGGGCTGCAGGCCTTGGTGATATCGGCAAACACTTCCCGGATACGGATCCTGAATTTGAAGGTGCTGACAGCCGCAACCTGCTGCGCCATGTGGTTAGCCTTATGAAAGCAGAGGGCTGGGTTGTGGGTAATATCGACAGCACCTTAGTCGCCCAGGCACCTAAAATGGCTCCGCATATTGAAGCGATGCGGGCTCATCTGGCAGCGGATCTGGAAGTCGATATTTCAGCGGTTAATGTCAAAGCGACGACAACTGAAAAGTTGGGTTTTACCGGTCGTAAAGAGGGTATTGCAGCCCATGCTGTTGCGCTGCTGATCAAGGCTGATTCCTAACGCTCTGGGTTCCCCGTAGCGCATACGTCTGTCGACTGAACAATTTTTGGGCCTTGGCCCTGTATTCTTTTAATTGGAACTGAGTGAATGTCTGAATCCACATCTGCACCGGAAAACCGTAAACCCTTCTACGAGGAAGAGGATCTGGTATGCCCGCTGTCTCTGGAATTTCCTTATGCCTGGGGAGGCCCGGTTGCGACAGCACAGCTTCGGGCTGAGCCTGAAGATTTTCAGGTGGAGGAGATTCTGGGCTTTGAGCCGGAAGGTGAAGGCGAGCATCACTTCCTCTGGATTCGCAAACGCGGCAACAATACCGACTGGGTCGCCCGTCAGCTGGCGCGTTTTGCCAAGGTCGGTTTTAACGCGGTTTCCTATTCCGGCATGAAAGATCGTCATGCGGTGACGTTACAGTGGTTTAGTGTGCATATTCCTGGTCTGGAATCTCCGGACTGGAGTGAGTTCTGTATTGAAGGTGTTGAGATCCTGAAAGCGATCCGTCACCGCAAGAAACTGAAACGTGGTGTGCATCGGGCGAATAAGTTTTCCATCCGCCTGCGTGGCTTTGACGGTGATCAGGCTGCGGCAGAAGCCCTGCTGGATAAGATCGCTATTCAAGGCGTGCCGAACTATTTTGGCGAACAGCGTTTTGGCCGCAAAGGCAACAACCTGAGCAAGGCGGTCATGCGTGTTGAGGCGGGTGAATCCCTGAAACTCAGTAAGCGTGACAAAGATGGCCGCGCTATGATGTTGTCCGCGCTGCGCAGCTGGCTGTTTAACCGTGTTCTGGCAGAGCGTATTGAGCGTGATAACTGGCAGGCATGGCTGGAAGGTGATGTGGCGACCTTCTCGGGTAGTCGCAGTCAGTTTGCTATTGAGCTGGGCGATGCCGATGTTCAGCAACGACTGGAAGATGGTGTGATTCACCCGACCGGGCCTCTTTGGGGGGCTGGTGAGCCTAAAGTCACTGCAGCAGCCCGCGAACTGGAAGCGGAAGTGGTTGGTCGTTATCCGGCGTTAGCTGCAGGCATCGAAAGCTCCGGTTTAAATCCTGAGCGCCGTGCCCTGCGTCTGATCCCTGAGCATCTGCACTGGGACTGGCAGCAGGAAAACGGCCAGACCGATTTGGTTCTGAGTTTTATGCTACCGGTGGGCACTTTCGCTACCTCCATGCTGCGGGAAGTCGCCCGTTGGGACAGTAGCTTCACCGAAGCGGAAGATCGCTAGTTATCCGGCTGAATCTGATAATCGGTTGAATCTTAGAATAAGAGCACGAAGAGGCCTTAGAGAATGAAATTACTTTTATCAAACGATGATGGGGTTCGTGCGGAAGGACTGAGAGTTCTGGCCGAACGTCTTAAAACAGAAGCTGAAAAAGTAACCGTTGTTGCTCCGGATCGTGACCGCAGCGGTGCCAGTAATTCCCTGACTCTAAGTCGCCCTTTGTGCCCTGAAACCATGGAGAATGGTTTTCACAGTATCGATGGCACACCAACCGACTGTGTCTATATGGGCTTGTCTCAGCTGTTTCAGTCGGAAGCGGATCTGGTGATTGCCGGAATCAATCACGGTGCCAATATGGGTGATGATGTGCTCTATTCCGGCACCGTGGCAGCGGCAACAGAAGGTCGTTTTTTGGGGGTGCCTTCCATTGCAGTATCTCTGGCGGGTAAAAAACATTTTGATACCGCGGCTGAATTTGTGGCTCGTCTGCTGGACGGCTATCACTCGCTGGATCTGCCTGAAGGCAGCATTCTGAATATCAATGTTCCGGATCGGCCTTATTCGGAGATCCGGGGCATTCGCCTGACCCGTTTGGGTAAACGCCATCCTGCCGGTGAGCCTGAGCCAGTACTGGATCCGCGAGGGAAGCAGCGTTACTGGATTCCTGCCGCAGGCGGCACCCGTGATGCCGGGCCAGAAACCGATTTTCATGCGGTTGCCGAAGGCTATATCAGTATCACGCCTTTGCATGTCGACCTGACTCAGGAGAAAGCCCGCGACAATCTCGCCAACTGGTTGGTATCTGTGAGTTCTGCCACTGAGCTGGTCGCCGATTAAGGAGTCAGGATGAACGCGTCTGAGAAATGGAATCTGCAGGGTATTGGGATGACTTCCCAGAGAACCCGAAACCGTATGGTGGATCGCCTGAAAGAACAGGGGATTGAGAACGAAGAGCTGTTGACTCTGATGGCTCGTATGCCAAGGCATATTTTTCTCGATGAAGCCCTGTCTCATCGGGCTTATGAAGATATCTCCCTGCCGATAGGTTATCAGCAAACGCTGTCTCAGCCCTGGGTTGTTGCCCGTATGACTGAGCTGCTTTTGACTTTGCCGGAGCGCCCGAAAAAAGTCCTCGAGATAGGCACCGGTTCCGGTTATCAGACTGCTATTCTGGCAAGTTTGTTTGATCAGGTGATCAGTCTTGAGCGTATTGCGGGTTTTCAGCCTAAAGCGAAAGAGCGCTTTCAGGCGCTGACACTGAATAACATCCAACTGCACCATGCCGATGGTTATCAGGGCTGGGATGAAAAAGCTCCCTATGATGCGATTGTTGTTACCGCAGCTCCTGAATCGGTACCGCCCCAGTTGCTGGAACAATTGGCTGAAGGCGGCATTATGGTTGTACCTGTCGGCAGTGGTGAAGAGCAATGGCTGACAAGGGTCTGCCGGAGTGAGTCCGGTCATCAGTCAGAAGTGCTAGAGTCTGTCCATTTTGTTCCTCTGCAGCCGGGACTGGTTTAGTTTCATCGGGTTTTATCCGCAGATGTCTTGGCTTTGATTATCCGAATTTGTTTTCTTTAGGGAGTATCCTGTTTGAGCACGCCGAATCCTTCTTCTGACTCATCCTCGTCAGGTCTTACACAATCCCGCGTTAAGCATCATCAGTACGGTATACGGGTTTTCATCAAGGGTATGGCGATGGGGGCGGCCGATGCTGTACCAGGGGTTTCCGGTGGTACGGTTGCCTTTATCACAGGTATCTATGAGCAACTGATCGAGTCGATCCGCAGTATCAATCCGTCCTTGCTGATAACCTGGCGTAAGGAAGGGTTTAAAGCGGTCTGGCAGAAGGTAGATGGTACTTTCCTGCTGACCCTGCTGGGCGGCATTCTCAGCAGTATTTTGCTGCTGGCCCATGTGATCAGTTATCTGCTGGAAGAGCAGCCGGTTTTACTGTCGGCTTTTTTCTTCGGGCTGGTGAGCGCCTCGGTACTTAGTATTTACGGAGAGATTAAGGATCGTAGCTGGAAAACTACCCTTGCTCTGTTGGGTGGTGTCATTCTGATGATGCTGATAAACCAGCTGATGCCGACACTGGATGTGGGTAATCCTGTTCACGTCTTTATTGCCGGTTCTATTGCGATCTGCGCGATGATTTTACCGGGTATCTCCGGTAGCTTCCTGCTACTGATCATGGGCGTTTATGGCGGCGTTATGCATGCGGTGAAGAATCTGGAGCTGATCACCATGCTCTGGTTTGCCGGTGGCTGTGCTGCGGGCATTCTGAGTTTTTCTCAGGTGCTGAGCTGGTTGTTCCATCGATTCCGTCAGATGACGCTGGCGCTGCTGACCGGTGTACTGATCGGGTCTTTGTCTCAGATCTGGCCCTGGCGTCAGGTGGTGTCGTACAAGATCGACAGCCACGGCAAGGCGGCCCCCATTACCCATGACAATCTTTTGCCATCGGCCTATGAGCAATTAACCGGAATGAATGCCCAGTTGGTTCCGGCAATAATTCTGATGTTTTTAGGTTTTGCTCTGGTCTGGTTTTTTAATCGTCAGGGTGAAAAATAAATTAATCAAATGATGAATCCTGATTGATTTGTCTATCTTACTGATCTTCAAGGCTGTTTGATATTTTTCAGGCAGCCTCTCCCTCCGCAGTGAATTTTATTCATTGATGTTTTTTTGAAGAATTAAAAAAAACAGTTGCACACCCTGCTACGAAAGTTATAGCGTCATAGGTACGGGGTGACCGAGAAGTCTCTTAGTCATCTGTAAAGTCGCAAAGCATTTCGAACTGACCAAGTTGTAAAAACTATTATAAATCAACTGGTTAAGTGCTTTGCAAAAGACCTGGTGATTCGTGGTAAGCGAATCAGTATCAACAATCTCAACGAATTGAGCGCAAATGTTCAAACAATGCACTAAAGGCCATTTTGGTCGGTTGTGATAATTTTGATACATCGGAAGTAGAGCAGTCACAACACCCAGTCACAGGCCTGTATCGATAAAAATAATAGTGATGGTGCTTTTCAGAAAAAGACCTCACCACAGGACATGGGAATACTGCTATGACGACTTTAGATCATGATTTTGAAACAGAGCAGGACACTGTATTAGATACAGATAACCATTCAGACTCACTCTCTGCTGAGAAGCAGGCAGAAGCAGATTTCGAACGCGCCCTAGAGCGTGAAGATAAATCTGAGAAAAGTCTGGATGCCACCCAGCTCTACCTGAACGAGATCGGATTCTCCCCACTCCTTTCCCCTGAAGAAGAAGTTTATTTTGGCCGTCTTGCCCGTAAAGGCGATGAGGCTGGCCGACGTCGTATGATCGAAAGTAACCTCCGCCTGGTGGTTAAGATTGCGCGACGTTATCTGAATCGCGGACTTTCCCTGCTGGATCTTATCGAAGAGGGTAACCTCGGTCTGATCCGTGCGGTAGAGAAGTTCGACCCTGAACGCGGTTTCCGTTTTTCTACCTACGCGACCTGGTGGATTCGTCAGACCATCGAACGTGCCCTGATGAATCAGACCCGCACCATTCGTCTGCCGATTCATGTGGTGAAAGAGCTGAATGTTTATCTCAGAGCCGCGCGTGAACTGACCCAAAAGCTGGATCATGAAGCCACTGCTGAAGAGATTGCAGCATCTCTGGATCGTCCTGTAGAAGCGGTTGAAAAGATGTTGGGTCTTAACGAACGTGTCACATCCATGGACTACCCTGTGGGTGGTGATATGGATAAGCCTCTGGTGGAAACCATTGCTGATGCTGAAGATATGGATCCGGCCTCTGTGCTGCAGAAAGATGACTTCACTCAGCATATGGATCTTTGGCTCTCTGAACTGACTGAGAAACAGTCTGAAGTGGTTGTTCGCCGCTTTGGTCTGCATGGCTACGAACCTTCAACCCTGGAACAGGTGGGTGAAGAGATCGGCCTGACCCGCGAGCGGGTGCGTCAGATACAGGTAGAAGCCCTCCGCCGACTGCGTCGCATGATGGAAAAACAGGGTATCTCAATCGAGTCTGTGTTTGCAGACTGACCCTTTGATCTCCGCTTGCTTAAAGCCATGGTGCACACCATGGCTTTTTTATTGCCTGCTCAAAAGCTGCCCGGGACAGCCCCGGCTGCTTAAATCCGCTAACGGTTAAAAGGAATTGTCAGACCGGAATGACTTCTTGATTGAAATCTAAGTTTCATCTCTTATGCATCCTTAAGTCGGTGTTGTAGCAATTTTGTCATTTTTCGCTGGTGTAATTGCTCCTATTGCACAGGGGTAGACCTGTGCCGCTTTACTGGAGATGACATTTCAATGGCACATACCGCCGAGTTGCTCGAAATTATCGAGTCTCAACAGATCAATACCCTGTTTCAGCCGATTATCGGTGCCGAGGGCCAGTCTATTTTTGCCTATGAGGCCCTCAGCCGTGGGCCAGCTGACAGCTATTTCTGCAGCCCTATTCGTCTGTTTGAAGAGGCCAAACGCCAGCAGCAGTTGTTTGCTTTGGAAGGGGTTTGCCGCAGCCGTGCCATTGAAAACTTTACCCGTCAGGAACTGCCGGGGAAGCTTTTCCTGAATGTGACACCTGAAACCCTGCTGCAAGCAGATCATCACAAAGGTTTAACATTAGACCTGTTGAATAATTACGGCTTGAGACCGGATCAGGTGGTTATTGAGATCACCGAACATTCGCCAACTCATGATTACGAGCTTATGTGTCGGGCGGTTCGACATTATCAGGGCGAAGGCTTTTCCATTGCGCTGGATGATCTGGGGGCTGGGTATTCCAGTTTAAGGCTCTGGTCTGAGCTGCAACCGGAATACGTCAAAATCGACCGTCACTTTGTTTCTGGTATTGATAAAGATAAGGTTAAACGGGACTTCGTCCGTTCAATCGTTGAGATTGCCCGGGCGGTTAACAGCCAGGTGGTTGCTGAAGGAATCGAAACCCGCCAGGAATTTGAAGCTCTGTCAGAGATCGGTGTGGATTATCTGCAGGGCTATTATTTTGCCCGACCGCATCCCCACCCGGTTCGGGAAGTATCCCAGTCAACTCAGATGGTCTGGCAACAGATCAAGGAGAGTAGAGAGATGTACAAGGATGATGGGCAGATAGGTCGCCTGAAGCTGGATATCCCTCCGGTGACCCCTGAGACCCTGGTGGAAGAGGTGGTGGATATATTTGAGCAGAATGAACACTGGTTCTCTGTTCCTGTGGTATCCGGCGGTGTTCCGGTGGGTATGATCAAACGATCCCGCTTGCTGCAGAAACTGAGTAAGGCCTTCGGCCGTGACCTTTACAGTAAAAAGCCGGTCAGCCAGATTCTTGATCAGAGCTTTATGACCGTAGAGCGCCACATGCGTATGGAAAAGGTCAGCCAGCTGGTCACTCAAAGGAACCGCAATCGTCTGGAAGAAGACTTTATCATCACGGAAAACGGTTATTACTACGGTATCGGACAGGTGATTGATCTGCTGAAAATGATCACCGAGATGCAGCTGAAAAGCGCACAGAACTCCAACCCGCTGACCGGCTTGCCGGGTAATGTGCTGATTCAGGAGCATATCGATCAGCTGATTGCGACCAAGGCCTCCTTTGTTACCTGTTATTTCGACCTGGATAACTTTAAGCCATATAACGATCAGTATGGTTATGCCAAAGGCGATGACATTCTGTTGAGTGTTTCCCAGTTGCTGAAAAAACACAGTCATCCTCAGCTGGATTTTGTCGGTCATGTCGGCGGTGATGATTACGTGGTGATTTTCCAGAGTACAAACTGGCAGGATTATGTGCAGGCGGCTCTGGAAGAGTTCAGCCAGTATCGTCGCAGTTTCTACAGTCCGGATCACTTAGGCGATGGCGGCATCTGGGCGGAAGATCGTTTTGGTGAAAAACGCTTTTTTGGTCTGATGAGTATCTCGGTCGCGGCAATCGATTCGGAATCCGCAGATTTTGGCTCAGCGAAAGAGATTGCCAGCCAGCTGAGTCATATCAAACACGAGGCCAAGCATGCCAAGGGCAACAGTCTGGTAGCGCAACTAGCCGGCTCTGTTGTGAATCTGTTCTCAGAATCGGAAGAGTGTCTGGCCTGATAACTACTCCTTTGACGGCTGTCATCGAACTGTCATGGAAATGTCGCAATTCTGTCGTTTAGCCTGCGTATAACAGGTATTACTGAAAGTAAGAAACGAAGGGTTGGTAAAAACGCCAACCGCGAATAAGACATGATAATGAGATAATGACTATGAAAATGACAGAATTACACCATCATCTGGAACAGCATCCGGCAACCGATATTCAGATCCAGTCTCACCATGAAGGCGTGTACTTCACTGTTGAGATCAGTCATGGCGAGGCTAACTACCGTCTGCAGGGACAAAAGGGTAAGCCTCTGGTATTCCGTGATGAAGAAACCGCCCGCGATATGCTGCAGCAGTTGGGGGTTCAGCAGGTTAAATCCCGCCGTATTCTTTCCCGTCTTTCTGCACTGGCTCAGCCGGTAATGAACCAGGGCTGGCGCGCTCAGATCGCCTGATCCCCTGCAGCTTTTGCCTGTAAAAAGGCAGCTAAAATAGTTTCAGGTATTTTTTTTTATTCCTCAGGACACGTTATCATAGCAACACCGTATAAGAGCCTCAGATACTGAGCCACGTTTTAAACCAACGTGAGTGATCAGGCCGGGTTGATGTGTTGTAAACAGGGAATAACGATGTCCGATGTGACCTTAGCTGCAAACGCAGCGTCTGCCGCTACCGAATCTAAGCGTAACGTCAGTGCTTCAAATCTTCGTCAGGGTGTACTTCTGGTAAATCTGGGTACGCCTGATGCTCCCACCCCTGAGGCGGTAAAACGCTATCTTGCTGAATTTCTTCATGATCGTCGTGTCGTGGATCTGACCCGCTGGCTGTGGTGTCCGATTCTGCACGGGATTATTCTTCAGGTTCGTCCTAAGCGTGTGGCGAAAGCCTATGCCGAGGTCTGGACCGAACAGGGCTCTCCGCTTCTGGCTATCAGCTTGCAGCAGCAAAGTGCAGTCAAAGCTGAACTGCAGAAACGCGGTCTGGATCTGCCGGTAGAATTGGCGATGACCTACGGTAATCCTGCCATGGCCAAAGGCCTGCAGAATCTGGTGGATCAGGGCGTGGAAGAGGTGATTGTACTGCCGCTGTACCCACAGTATTCCGCAACAACCACAGGTGCAGTCTTTGATAAGCTGGCTAAAGTGATTGCCAAGCGACCTGAATTCCCTGCGATCAGTTTTATCCGTGATTATTATCGTCGCGATGGCTATCTGGATGCACTGGCGCAATCCGTGAAGGACCACTGGCAGGAGCATGGCAAGGGAGAGCGTCTGCTGATCTCCTTCCACGGCATCCCGAAGCGTTATGCTGATAATGGTGACCCTTACCCGCAGCATTGCCATCATACGGCTGAGCAGCTGGCGGCAAGATTGGGTTTGAAGGAGAGCGAGTGGCTGTGCAGCTTCCAGTCCCGTTTTGGCCGAGAAGAGTGGCTGCAGCCTTACACCGATAAAACCCTTGAGCAGTGGGGGCAGGAGATCGGCAAGGTGGATGTGATCTGCCCGGCCTTTGCTGCTGACTGTCTGGAAACCCTGGAAGAGATTCAGGTCGAAAACCGGGATATCTTCTGCGAAGCCGGTGGCCAATCCCTGAGTTATGTTCCAGCGTTGAACGCCCGGGACGATCATATCGGCCTGCTGGCGGATCTGATTCAGGAGAAGGTTTGTGCCTGATACTGAACCGGCTGACTTTTCAGGCCGGATATTAATCCGTTCTTAGGGACGCAATCTAAAAAGCCCTGCCGCCAAATGGTGATCAGGGCTTTTTAATGTCTCTGTTGCGGAAAGCGAGATGAAAGTGTCAGCAACGCTCTTTTAAGCAAAACACTCTTGTCAGAACAGACGGGCGAGCAGTGCCGTCACCGCTGTTTCTACCCGCAGAATACGATCTCCAAGGTGCACCGGCTGCAGACCTGCTTCCACCAGCTTTTCCACCTCGTAAGGGATAAAGCCGCCCTCTGGGCCGATCGCCAGTGTGGTTTCTTCCTCAAGACCACGCGGACAGGCATCCGGGCTACCGGGGTGTGCTACCAGTCCCCGGGTTCCGGCAACAATCTCAGGTAAACGATCTTCAACAAAAGGCTTGAACTGGGTTTCCAGAATCACTTCCGGCAGCAGAGTATCTTTCGCCTGCTCCAGCCCCAGAATCAAATTGTCGTGAATCTTTTCCGGCTTTAGTTCCGGAGACATCCAGTAGCTTTTTTCCACCCGTTTGGTATTCAGCAGGATCAGACGTTTTACGCCCAGGGTGCTGATATGCTGCAGTGATCGGGCCAGCATACGGGGGCGGGGGAGAGCCAGAATCAGGGTCAGCGGCAGAGGTGCTGGCGGTTCCTGAGAGAAAGTGGTTTGCAGGATGACCCCATCAGAGTCTGACTGCAGAACAATACCTGAGCCCATCAGCTGGTTCAGCCGGCCAACCTTAAGCTGGTCGCCAACTTCGGCCCGATGTACTTTCTGGATATGTTGCGCTCTGTGATCCGTCAGATGAACTTTATCCTCGCTGATAAAGTCCGACTCATACAGTAAGATTAAATTCATCGTTATACCCTGCCTTAAGAAGCAGGCATCATAATCCCACCAGCCCGCAATGCAAGTCCGGCACAAGGCTATTTGTTGAAATGAGAATAGCTGAGTTGCGGTGAGAAAGGGCAAGATAAAGGTTTTGTTATGGCCACGAATTCAATGACAGATTATCTAAAGCAGCTGATTCAGGATGAGCAGGCCGCACTTGTTTATATCATGGACCCTATGTGCAGCTGGTGCTGGGCGTTTAAGCCTGTTCTGGCTGAGATCCGGAAGACTTTCCCTGAGCTGGGTTATTACACCTTGGCGGGCGGTTTGGCCCCGGATAGTGATGAGCCGATGCCGGAAGGTCAGCAGGAGCAGATCGCTGCTATCTGGAAGAAGATAGAAGCGACAGTGGGTACCCGTTTCAACCATGACTTCTGGACACAGTGCCAGCCGAGACGCTCCACCTATCCGGCTTGCCGTGCACTTCTTCTGGCAAGAAAAGAGGGTAAAGCGGATGCAATGATTGCAGTCATTCAGGAAGCTTACTATCTGAAGGCTAAAAATCCGTCCGATATCGATACCCTGGCAGATTGCGCAGAGAGTGTTGGTATGGATCGCAGTGCGTTTGAAAAGGCGATTGTCGGACCGGACGTTAATGAAGAGTTCGAGCAGGAATTAGCCTTTAATCACCACCTGGGAGCAAGAAGCTTTCCGACTCTGGTACTGAAAACTGCGGATAAGTGGTTTGAAATCGCTCTGGATTACAAAGACGCTTCGGTGATGATCGACCAGATTCACCAGCGGCTGAAGGCTTAAGCCTTCACGATAGAAGAGGAGTGTGGTGTTTCGCAATTAGCGGATTCCGGCTTCTTCATCGATTTCAGCTGATCAGCATGTTGCATCATGCTTTCGCGTCCGGCGTCGAGTTTTTCGATGATGGCTTTGAAGTCGGTAACAAAGCGGTCGTTGCTGTCAGAAATTCTCTGGTTGAGGGCTACGATCTGGCGAAGTGTATCCAATGACATGAGGGTGACTCCCTTCGGTTAACATGACGCATAAAGCTGTATTTATTTGTCTTGTTTTGTATTGGAGCAAAAGCAATGCATTTAATAAATCTTTTAAATGCATCTTTTTGTAACCAGCACACCGAAGGGAGTGAGCTATCAGATCTGAGATCTGATCCCTGCTCTTCTGCGGCCTTTCGCCGAAGAAACCACACCTCCTATCTTATCCTTAAGTCGGGAGCGTTTATGCTCCAGCTGTCCCAAAAGAGACTCCAGTTCTACCAACAGCTGATCGCTGCGGTAAAAAATGCTCCTGCATGATGTTGAATGTTTCATTCATTCCCTCACTGGATATGATTTTTGTTTTTTCCAGATGTTTTATGTGGGATTTAGAGGATGGCGAGTTTTACTTTTGATGTTAACCGATAAGTCTAAAAAAACAGCTTCGCTTGATCTGTATCAAGGTGTTTAAGCTGTATTTTTGATGCGTGAATTTGCTGGGGCTTTTTCGCTGAAATAAGCAGTTACACAATGAAATAATGATCTGGCTTCGGGTGTTCTAATGTTATCTTGTGTAATATTAGGTATTTAAATTTTATCTTACCCGAGGTAGGCAAAATGTACTTACAGGGATGTTGTCGTCGTGAGATGAATCTCGCGGCTTTTGTCCTGTTATTGCTGCTTCTGATGTTTGTTTCACCAGTATTTGCAGGCAGTAATGACGATGCTGAGGTTGCTCTGACAGCTCAGGAGCAGCAATGGCTGGATCAGCGTATGGGCGTTGTGACTGTCGGTATCGCCTTTGTACCGCCTCATACGTTGTCTCAGGATGACGATGGCCACTATCGCGGCGTTGCGATGGATTTTCTGGCGTTGCTGGAAGACAAGCTACCTCTGAATTTTAAGACCCGCTTCTATCCGTCCTATTCTGCTTTGCTGCAGGGCGCAGAGCATGGTGAAGTGGATATGGTCTTTGCTGCCTCTGCAACACCAGACCGCGAAGAGTACCTGCTGTTTACCTCTCCCTATACCTTTCTGGCCAACAAGATCTTTGTTCGTAAAACCTCGCCGGGCTTTAAGACTCTGGATGATTTGGCAGGTAAAACCGTTGCGGTTATTCGTGGCACTGCCATTGTTGAACATCTGAGACTCTTTAATCCCGATATTCGCCTGCTGGAACTAAAAAGCTCCCGTGATCTGATGCTGGCGGTGTCTTCCGGCAATGCTGATGCTGCGATTTCTGTGGTTGCCAGCGCCTGGTGGCATATCAAACGTGAGGGCATCAGTAATCTGGATGTCAGTGGTGATGCTAATTACAGTTATGCGGTTCGTTTTGCGACCCGTAAGGATTTGGATGTACTGGTTTCTATGCTGGAAAAGGGACTGTACAGCATCAGTGATGCTGAGCGGGACCTGATTCATCGCCGCTGGCTACATCCAGAGATGTCAGGGGTGATCAACAAAGAACAGGTTTATCGTTATGCCGGTTTTGCGCTGGCGTTGTTTCTGTTGGCCCTGGTTATTTTTGCTCTTTTCTCTGTGCGCCGTTTGCGCCGTGAAGTGGATCAGCGACTGGTCACCGAACGAGCCCTACGGGTCAGTGAAGAGCGCTTTGAACTGGCGATCCGTGGAACGAATGATGGTATCTGGGACTGGAACCTTGAAACTGGCCATCTTTATCTTGCACCGCGTTTTCTGGAGATTTTGGGACAGCGTGCTCCCGAGTGTGGTCAGGAGTGGCAGAGCACAGAGATGTGGTTGCAGCGGGTTCATCCTAAGGATCGTGCTCTGGTTCAGGATGCGGTGAAAGCTCACATCGCCCAGCATGAGGTTCTGGATGTTCGCTACCGGGTGCGCAGCGAACAGGAAAACTGGCTGTGGATAAGGATGCGTGGTCAGGCGCTGTGGAACAAACAGGGGCGGGCTGTGCGTCTTTGCGGCTCTATTATGGATATTACAGAGAGTAAGCGCTCTGAGGATGAAGTGCGCCGATTAGCTTACTTTGATCAGTTAACCGGTGTGGCCAACCGTGAGCGCTTTAAGCTGAGTCTGCAGGGAGCGGTGAATAAGCTCAATATTCAGGGCAATTCCTTTGCCGTTATGTTTGTCGATCTTGATCACTTCAAGCTGATTAATGACTCCCTGGGGCATCGTATTGGTGATTTGCTGCTGTATAGGGTGGCAGAGCTGATCAGGCGGGTTTTACCGCCTTCAGGTTTCCTCGGGCGACTTGATGGTGATGAGTTCGCCATTCTGCTGGATGAGCCTAAGGACGTGCAGGAGATCCGTCAGTGGGCAGAGCATCTGCAGGATACTCTGACTCAACCGATGATTCTGGATGGTCACGATCTGCGGATCAGCGCCAGTATTGGTATCTCTCATTGGATGGATGGTCCGGCTACCATCGAGCAGGTCATGGAGCAGGCGGATATTGCCCTGTCAGAAGTGAAACGGGAACAGCGGGGACACTACCGTTTCCATGAAGAACAGATGAGTCAGCGGATTTTTGAAAATACCCTGCTGGCGAAGGATCTGGAAAGTGCTCAGCACAATGGCGAACTCTTCCTGATGTTCCAGCCCCAGATCGGGCTACAGACGGAGAAAGTGATTGGCTGCGAGGCGCTGATTCGCTGGCACCACCCGGAGCGGGGGATGATCTCACCGGCGACCTTTATTCCTCTGGCTGAGGAGCGCGGCCTGATTCACCATATTGGACGCTGGGTGATGAATGAGGCTTGCCGTCAGGCACGTCGCTGGCTGGATCAGGGCGTGGATTTTGGCGGTATTGGTGTCAATGTCTCATCATTGCAGCTGCTGGCACAGGGCTTTGTAGAACAGGTTGAGGCGATTCTGGAACGTCATCAGCTGCCAGCGCAATATATCGAATTGGAGATTACAGAGACGGTCTTGGTACAGGATATTCGTCAGGCAGAAATGGTGATGAATCGCTTGCGGGCGTTGGGTCTCCGTTTCTCCATCGATGACTTTGGAACCGGCTATTCGTCACTGTTGTACCTGCAGCGTCTGCCGATCGGCCGCCTTAAGCTGGCGCAGGAGTTTGTGCGCGATACCATGATCGCTGAAGGTATGCCGGGGCAGAATGAAGCGGTGGTTGCTGCAGCACTACAGTTGGGTAAAAATCTGAAGATTCCTGTAATTGCCGAAGGGATCGAAACCTTCGCTCAGTTCGAATGGCTGAAGCAGCAGGGCTGTGATGAGGGGCAGGGCTATCTGTTTGCCAAGCCTATGATGGCGGCTGACTTCAGAGCCTTTATCCATCACACCGAATCACACGGTATTCTGCCGGTGCCGGTAGATCCTGAAAGCACCATGATGGTGAGCTAGGCGCGATTAAGAGCTGGTGAGCTGAGACCTGCTAATCAGGCGCATAAAAAAGGGCCGCATAAAAGCGGCCCTTTTTCGTCGAAGCGGATCAGAGTGATTAACGGCTGATCGCTTCGGAGATCGCCTGACTTAGACGCTCCAGATTGCTGTCATTGATACCAGCGATATTGATACGGCCGGAATCAACGGCGTAGATCGCGTATTTCTCTTTCAGATATTTCACTTCGCTTTTGCTCAGACCTGAGTAAGAGAACATACCTTTCTGCGCCGTGATAAAACTGAAATCACGCTCCGAAGACAGAGCGTCCAGATTTTTTACCAGCTCGGTACGCATGCGGTGAATACGGGTACGCATCTCCGCCAGTTCGGTTTCCCACTGCTGGCGCAGTGTGGTATCAGCCAGAATTGTAGTGACGATAGCCGCACCGTGAGCTGGTGGGTTGGAGTAATTCGCACGGATGCAGTTACAAGCCTGAGAGAACACATTACTGCAATGCTCAGCCTGAGCCGCAACGATGCTTAATGCACCGATACGCTCGTTGTATAGGCCGAAGTTTTTAGAACAGGATGTTGTGATCAGTGCTTCCGGGCATTTCTCCAGAATCAGCTTCAGACCCTGAACATCTTCTTCCAGACCGTCACCAAAACCCTGATAGGCGCAATCGATCAGTGGCAGCAGTCCTCGCTCTGACACAACCTCGCTGATCTGCTTCCACTGCTCCAGAGTCGGATCGATACCGGTTGGGTTGTGGCAGCTTGCGTGCAACAGAATCACATCACCGGCAGGCATCTGGCGAATCGCATCCAGCATGTTGTCAAAGGCCAGAGCATTCTGTTGTGCATCGTAGTAGGGGTAAGTGCGTACTTCGACACCGGCACCTGCAAAAACGTGGAAGTGGTTAGACCAGGTCGGGTCGCTTACCCAGATTTTTGCTTCCGGATTCAGAGCATTAACCAGATCACCGGCAACGCGCAAAGCACCGGTTCCGCCCGGAGTCTGAGTGGTTGCGATGCGTTTTTCAGTAATCAGAGGGTGGTTCTCACCCAGCATCAGACCTTGCAGCAGAGGTGCCAGTTCCGGCGCACCCGCAGGGCCGATATAACCTTTACTCTGTTCATTTTCCAGAATCAGGCTTTCTGCTTTTTTTACCACCGGAAGAATAGGAGTCAGACCAGCGTCGTCTTTGTAAACACCGACACCCAGATCAATTTTGGTTGGCGTAGGATCTTGTTTGAATTCCATCATGAGGGCCAGTAGGGCATCTCCGGGAATCGCTTTTACATTCTCAAACATGGATGGCTCCAAAGCAGTAAAACAGTTTCAAAGTTATTGTTTTTGGCGGGACCGTTGTGAAAGTAGCCCGTTATAACCTACTGATAGTAACGCCTTTTCAGGCGGGGTTTACCGGCAGGTTAAGGCACTTTAGGCCGGAAAGAGGCAGGGTTGTGTAAGGATATTTTTACGGCAGGGGAAACGGGTCTGAATATGCAGAGTTAGCGCTTTTCAGGTGTATGGAAAAAGTTACGAGCAGGGGATTTATAGTGGAAAATATTTTCGGAAAAGAAAAAGCCCGATGATTTTTCTGTTTCTCACCGGGCTTTGTTATGGCTGCTATCGACCTGAATTAGTGGCCGATACCTGTGCCGACTTCCAGCTCATCCAGCCAGTCCAGGAAGCGCTGCACATCTCGGCCTTTAAAGATAGCGCCGTGCTGAGGTGCCATATACTCGATATCCAGCTGGCGTACACGGCGTACCCAGTCCTTCTTCGCGCGGTTTGATGGCATCCAGCGTTGGTGGAAAAGACGCATCTTTTCAACGTGGGCATCAAAATCTTCAACAAACAGAGGTGCGCCATCCGGCAGCAGAGCAGCACCGATATCACCACTCATCAGAATTTTTGCCTGAGGATCGTAAACGCTGAAGTTACCGGAAGAGTGCATGTAGTGCGCCGGAATAAACTGAATCTCGATGTCATCCAGACGAATGCTCTTACCTTCATCAGGCAGCGGGTTGTAGCGGATGCTGTTGCAGCCGAAATGGCGCAGGAAGCCTTCCCACAGCCAGGGAGCGTGCAGTTCCGCGTGGGGCAGGGTTTTATCCCACAGACCCAGCGATGAGATGATGTCCGGATCCTGATGCGAGGCAAACAGATGAGTAATCTGATTAACCGGCACATGGTGAACCACAGCAGCCAGCATGGCGGAGAACAGCTCAATGCCGCCCGGATCGAGCATGATGGCGTGATTTGTCGTCTTGATCATGTACTGGTTAGTATCGATGATCTTGCTGGGACGCTCTTCATCTCGTCCGAAAACCAGCCATTCGTGGCTGCGACCTTCATGGAGTTTTACAACTTTCATAATTAAGTCCGGTTTGGTTCCTGTTGGCGTCCCTGTACAGACGGATGACAACGAAAATTAGGTACAGAGGGTGATCTTCAGATCACCGCTCCAGAGAATGTCGGCACTTGGTTGCAATATGTTTGATACGGTTGGCAGCTTTTTCCAGCTTAATCACGATCCCTTCAAGGCTTGCCTGATAGCTGTCGGCAGCAGTAGCGGCTTCCAGTCGGGATGTCGCGGTTACCACGTTTGCAGCCAGCATGCGGGATTCGATCTCATCCAGCAGTTCAAACAGCTTACGCATGTGGCGTCTTAGCTGAACCGATTGCTGGTGATGCTCGTTGTAGGCTTCTTTCGCGATGGGATCGAGGGTTTCCACATGAGGCGCGGCAGATGCTTTTTGCTGAGCGGTTGCAAAGCGAGCATTGGCGTCAGAGCTGTGCAGTTCGTTCAGCGACGTCCGGGAAAGCACCAGAGCTTCACGGTTGATCTCTTTTACCAGCCAGATGGTGTCATTGGCCAGTTCAACCATAAAGTCTGTGATCGGCTTGAAGGTACGAACGTTATCGCCCGCCCGGGCCACCAGTGCTTTCGCATTCATGGCTTCCAGGGAGATATTTTTCGCTTCAGTGAGAACTTCACTCAGCTCCGCAGCTACGGTCGCTGCGTTAATAAAAAAGTGTGCACTGTTCTTGCTTCTGGAATGCATTGCAAACACCACGGACAGGCAATTAAAGGAATATTTAAACTAAGCTAATTATGGTTAGCCCGTCGGAAGATGACAACCATTTGCTGACGGGAATAGCCACGTAAAGCAGAAGGTAATAATCGGCAGGAAACGTACAAAAATTAGATTTTTCCGCTTTGCACGAAAATAGCGTGTTTTAATCGGATTTTGCAGCAAAATGGTGCGGTTTTTGATTGAAAAAAGCGTAATAAATCGGTTTTTATTGTGCGACGAAAGTATTATTCTTTTGCCCAAGGTCTGAGGCTTTATGGATCTGAAGCCCGGAAAAATAATAAATATACCTAAGGCATGATGATGTTGCCGAAGGGTAGGTAACCACAAGTTACTAAAAGAATTTAGGTACTGTTATGTCGAAGCAGTCATTTGCACTGAATAGCCGATTACTTCGCCCGGTAATTATCGCTATTGTCTTTCTGGCAGGTATTCAAACCCTGCTGACTATCTTTCTGACCACTTCTGGTGGCCAAAATCTTATCTCTGATATCCGGAGTCGTCTGAGTATTGAAAACGGAAAAGTCTCTGACGAACTTCAGGCTGCCAGTAATGGCGTTCAGGCACAGATCAGCCGGATGACTCAGAGTGTTTCCGATGACCTGTCTACTAAGTTGCGTGCTCAGCTTGAGCAGGAAAAAGACGCCACGGTAGCTCTGCTGGAAAGCTCCCTGATGGAGACATCCCGCAATATGGCGGTGCTGTTGGCGGCCGTTGCTCCTCAGGCGGTTTGGGATCGTGATACGCCTCTGTTAACCCAATATGTAAAGATGGCTCACGACAGTGAACATGTTGTATTTGCGGGTTTTTATGATGGTTACGGTAAGCGCCTGACCCGTTATCTGAACCGGAAAAGCGATCTGGTTAAAGAGCTGATGAAAACCGGCTCCGGCGATAACTCTCTGGACAAGGTGATCGATGCTGCGAAAAAGCATGAGCGCCTGATTGTTATCGAACAGCCTATTAATCCGAATGGTGCTGTGATTGGCCGTCTGGTTTTGGGGGTCAGTCGGGATGCGGTCATTGAAAGCACCCGCAAAATGGAAACCGGTTTTAACTCGCTGATTGAGCAAAGTATCAGTTCGGTTAAAGCCAGTATTGATGCTGGTGGTGCAGAATCCGTTGCTGAGTTGCAGAAGCGTCTGGATGGGATTCATGAAAATAATGATGCCGCCCGTGAAAGCATCGGCAAGAGTATCGAGAACTCATCAGATGAACTTGTCGCCCAGATGACAGTGGTTTCTGTTATCAGTGCTCTCGTGCTGGTGGTGGTTCTGGTGGTTGTGCTGTCGGTTCGCCTGTTGCGCCGTGTGAATGTGCTGACGGATGCACTGGAAGACCTGTCTGCCGGAGAAGGCGATCTGACCCAGCGTATTAAGGTGAAAGGCAGCGATGAAATTACCGATATGGCGGAGAAGGTGAATCACTTTGTCGAAGCGATTCAGGTGATTATCAATGATGTGCAGCAGCTGTCCCGTCATACCACGGAAGTGGTGGGCACTATGCATCAGGGCACATTGCAGGCATCTGAGGCGACAGAGCGTCAGCAGGGTGCAGCCTCCGAGGCTTCCGATTCCGTAGCGTATATTGCGGAAAGTGTGGCAGAAGAGAGTGAGAGTGTTGCTGAAACCCTGAGGAATGTTGATCAGATCCGTGAAGAGACAAACCAAAGCTCGATGATCTCCCGTCGTGTGCGTCACGACATCGAAGCACTGGTAACGGATGTTGAGAAAACTGCCGAGGTGATCAACAGCCTTGCGACCCAGAGTGATCAGATCGGTGATGTGCTGGATATGATCAAGTCCATTGCAGAACAGACCAATTTGCTGGCACTGAATGCGGCTATTGAAGCAGCCCGAGCCGGTGAGAGCGGTCGTGGTTTTGCTGTGGTGGCTGATGAAGTGCGTATGCTGGCGAGTAAGACGCAGCAATCCACTGAAGATATTGAGCAGCAGATTGATCAGCTGCAGTTGGGAACCAAGCAGGCGGTTAAAGCGATTAACGATGCCAGTGAAGTAGCCCGTAACAGTATTGATGGGATGCGTCAGTCCGATGAACGTCTGGCTAATGTCAGTAGCTCGGTGGATAACCTGCATCGTATGTTTGAAGAGATCACCAGCATGACTTCAGATCAGTCATCCCGTGCCCAAAGCATGACCCAGGCGCTGGAACAGATTGTGGCTGAAGCCCGTATGACCTTTGAAGTCGTTGATCAGGCGGCAACAACAAGTCGTGAGCTGGAAGCTCTGGTGAATGAACTGGGGCAGAAAGTAGACCGGTTTAAGGTTTAACACATTAAATAGCTGATAACCATTGATCAAAAAAAGCCGTCACAGCTTAAGCTGGACGGCTTTTTTGATGCTTTTAGTTTCTATATAGAGACACTAAAAGGATAGAGTTACTAAAAGGCTTACAGTAACTCAACGGCTACTGCAGTAGCTTCACCGCCACCGATACACAGAGAAGCGATACCGCGTTTCTTTCCTTCCTGTTGCAGCGCGTGCATTAGAGTTACCAGAATACGGGAGCCGGTGGAGCCAATCGGGTGACCCTGTGCGCAGGCACCGCCGTAGATGTTGACCTTCTCTGCCGGAATATTCAGGCCATCAATCGCCAGCATGGTCACGACAGCAAAAGCTTCGTTGATCTCGAACAGATCCACATCGTCGATAGACCAGCCTGCTTTAGCCAGCACTTTCTCGATAGAGCCGATTGGCGCCAAAGTAAATTCCGATGGCTCACGGGAATTGGTCGCGTGGGCAACAAAGCGTGCCATAGGCTTCAGGCCGCGTTTTTCAGCTTCTGACTCACGCATCAGTACCAAAGCAGATGCACCATCAGAGATGGAGCTGGAGTTTGCTGCGGTTACGGTGCCGTCTTTTTTGAACGCCGGGCGCAGAGTCGGGATTTTATCCAGATTCGCATTGTGCGGTTGCTCGTCATCAGCAACAACCACATCGCCTTTACGGCTGGAAACGGTAACCGCCACGGTTTCCGCTTTCAGTTTGCCGTTATCGATGGCAGCCATCGCCTTTTTCAGAGAACCAATAGCAAAATCATCCATCGCTTCACGGGTGTAGCCGCGCTCATCGGCGATCTCCTGAGCGAAAACCCCCATCAGCTTGCCGGTTCGGGCATCTTCCAGACCATCCAGGAACATGTGGTCTTTCACTTCGCTGTGACCCAGACGCATACCGCTACGGGCTTTAGTCATCAGGTAAGGTGCATTACTCATGCTTTCCATACCACCGGCAACCATGATGTCGTTGCTGCCAGCTTTAATCAGGTCGTGAGCCAGCATGGCGGCTTTCATACCGGAACCACACAGCTTGTTGATGGTGGTTGCGCCTGTGGATACCGGGATATCAGCTTTCATCATAGCCTGACGAGCAGGCCCCTGCCCAAGGCTTGCCGGAAGAACACAGCCCATAATCACTTCCTGAATATCTTCAGGTTGCAGGTTGGCGCGACGGATCGCATCGGCAATGGCAACGCCGCCCAGCTCAGGAGCGGTCAGAGTGCTCAGGCTGCCCATCATGCCGCCCATTGGAGTACGTGCTCCGGAAACGATTACAACTGCATCTTCTTTCATGCTTGAAACCCTTTTTTGTTATTGGATCCGGATCGGAAGGCGGAGTAATTGGAATTGTGCCGCGATTCGATCACGAACGATGAGTGTGGATGGCTTTTTTGAAAAAAGCGTTAACGTCCGGCTAAAAGAGCAGTTTTTCACCGAACCTCAGTGTTTATGCGCACTGCAGCAAGATTATCTGCTTCTTAAATTTGACCACTTTGGGGGGATTGTGGTTAATTTGTTGGCAATTAATCAAAAAACCAAGCAAGCGCTAGATTTGAGATGACTCTAACTAATAATTCAAAACGACGCAAGGAACTGGTGGCTATCGCAGCTCGCCTGTTCTGTGAGCAAGGCTACGAGCGGACAACGGTTCGTATGCTGGCTGATGCCATGGGTATCAAGTCCGGTAGCCTCTTTCATCACTTTAACGACAAGCAGGAGATTCTCTGCGCTGTTATTCAGGATGGTATGGAAAGCGCTATGGCGATTGCTGATCATGCCTTAACGGGCCTGACGGATCCCAAGGAGCGTTTTAAAGCGCTGGCCAAAGCGCATCTGAGCACCCTGTTGAACGACAGAAATGCACACGTGGTTGCCCTTTATGAGTGGCGAAGCCTGACAGACGATTCCCTGAATGTGTTGATCGATATGCGTGATCAGTACGAACAGCTCTGGCAGCAGGTGATTGATGACTGTGTCGCAGCAGGACTGATCAAAGGCGACCAGCCGTTGATCCGCCGCTTTGCACTGGGGGCGCTGAACTGGACGGTGCAGTGGTACGATGCTGAGGGTGAGAAAACGCCGGATGATCTGGCTCAGGCATTGGGGGAACTGATCGGCCTTGGCTGATCATCAGGTCGGATAAGCCTCTTTCTGATCTATAGAGTGAAATCTCAATTAAAGCCCGCCTTATGTTTTATTTGGCGGGCTTTTTTTGTTTTCAGATCAAAAGCTTGCTGCAAATTGAGGCTGATATGAGCGACATAGAGACTTGAGTGAGCCTGCCCAAGAGTAGAAAAATGCACTTCGGGGGCTTGCGTGTCCGGTAAAGGATCGCTAAATTGTTGTAAAAACCGAGCGCTTGCTAGTTATCTGTAGAGCGCTTTTTTTGGAGCGACTGGATGACGTTTACGTAAACTGTTTATGTCTGTAAGAGCCGGCCGCCAGCCACGAATAAAAATAATCAGGCGTTGGATATTCGGAGATCCTCATGACAACAATAAACCCTATGACAAGTTCCTCTGCTGAAAAGCAGCACTACGCGGCTTTTATGGCTGATTTCTCTATGGATCAGGTGGAAGCTCAGTTCACCGGTAGCCTTAAAACAGGTTTTAACGCCTGTGTGGAATGCTGCGATAAGCAGGTTGAAGCGGGCCGCGGCGATGAAGTCGGTCTTTTCTGTGAAGCAGCCGACGGCACCAGTTCAAAGCATACCTGGGCTGAGCTGCAGGCAAAGTCGGCGCAGTTTGCAAACTTCCTGTCTTCTCAGGGCGTGAAAGCTGGCGATCGTATCTCCTGCATGCTGCCACGTACTGCTGATCTGATGGTTGTTGTTCTGGGTACCTGGCGTATCGGCGCTGTGTATCAGCCGCTGTTTACTGCCTTTGGTTATGAGGCGATCGAATACCGTATCAGTCAGTGCGATGCCAAGGTTGTGGTTACTGATGCGGCTAACCGTCATAAGTTTGATCAGGTTAAAGGCCTGCCGCCGGTTGTTCAGGTTTGTGATCATGCCTCCGAAGCCGGAGCAAAAGGTGACCTGCACTTTGCCAGTGTACTGGAAGCACAGAGCGATCAGTTTGAACCGGTTATTCTGGATGCAGAGCAGCCTTTCCTGCAGATGTTCACCTCCGGCACTGTGGGTAAATCCAAAGGTGTTGCGGTTCCGCTGAAGGCGCTGTTGGGCTTCTACATCTATATGAAGTATGCCATTGGCCTGGAGCAGGATGATAAGTACTGGAACGTAGCAGATCCGGGCTGGGCTTACGGTCTTTACTATGCGATCACAGGTCCTCTGTGTATGGGGGTGGCGACTCACTTTAATGAAGCGGGTTTCACTACTGAAAACACCTACGAGATGCTGGAGAAGTATCAGATTACTAATCTTGCGGCAGCGCCAACGGCTTATCGCATGATGATGGCCAGTGATGCGCACAAAGAGATGGAGCCCAAATTGGCACTGCGCCGTGCCAGCTCGGCAGGTGAGCCACTGAGCCCTGAGGTTGTGAACTGGGTCAGTGATGTACTGGGCTGTCCGGTCATGGATCACTACGGTCAGACAGAAACCGGTATGACCTGCTGTAACCACCATTCACTGGAGCACAATGTTCACATCGGTGCTATGGGTTATGCCCTGCCGGGTTACCGCGTGGTGGCACTGGATGCTGACTACAATGAAGTCAGTCCAGGCGAGGAAGGTCAGTTTGCGGTTGATATGGAAAACTCTCCGGCGTTCTTCTTCCAGGGTTATACCTGGCAGGAGAAGAAACCTTTCCACGGTAAGTATTACCTGACCGGCGATATGGTGTTTGAGAACCGTGATGGTTGTTACCAGTTCAGTGGCCGTGACGATGACATTATCACCACGGCAGGTTACCGCGTAGGCCCTGCAGATGTGGAGGGTACAGTGCTGGAGCACGATGCGGTTGCAGAGAGTGCTGCGGTAGGTAAACCGGATGCCAAGCGTGGCCATATCATCAAGTCTTACGTTGTACTGCGTGATGGTCATGAAGCATCAGATGAACTGGTTCAGGATATCCAGAATCTGGTTCGTGAACGCCTGTCGACTCACGCCTTCCCACGGGAAATCGAATTTGTTGATGAGCTGCCTAAAACACCAAGCGGCAAAATTCAGCGTTTTATTTTGCGGAAACAAGCCGAGGATGAGGCAGTTTCAGCTTAAGCCTTGCTTTCCGGAAGAAGTCATTATCAGGGAAGAGCGCCGGATCTGATCCGGCGTTCTTTTTCCTGTCAGAGCTTTAACTTTATCCATAAATAAACAGCGCCGGACCACAGACTGATAAGAGTCCGGTAAGACGACACAGAGAGATATCAAGATGCAAATTTCAGGCAAAACATTTCTGGTAACTGGTGCGGCATCAGGCCTTGGTGAAGCGACAACCCGACGTCTTATCGAGCAGGGTGCGAATGTTGTTCTGGCGGATATCAATAAAGCCGGTATTGATCTGGCGGCTGAGCTGGGCGAGCGTGCAAGCTTTATTGGTACTGATATCACCTCGGAAGAAGATGTACAGAGCGCCGTTAATCTGGCGGTTGAATCCTATGGTGGCCTGCACGGTGTTGTTCACTGTGCCGGTATTGTTGTGGTTCAGAAACTGCTGGATCGTGACCTGAATCCTGCCTCGCTGGAACTCTTTGCCAAGGGTGTAAATATCAACCTGGTGGGCACTTTCAATGTCAACCGTCTGGCAGCCCAGGCGATGGCGAAAAATGAACCTATGGCGGATAACGAGCGCGGCATCATTATCAACACGGCATCGATTGCTGCCTTTGATGGTCAGATCGGTCAGGCGTCTTACTCTTCTTCTAAAGCGGGCGTTGCCGGTATGGCGTTGCCACTGGCCCGTGAGCTTTCCCGTCACGGTATCCGTGTGATGACGCTGGCTCCGGGTGTTTTTGAAACGCCGATGATGAGCGATATCCCGGAAGAAGCAGTCGAAGCGCTGGGCAACTCTGTTCCATTCCCTAAGCGTCTGGGTAAGCCTGCGGAATTTGCGGCAATGGCCTGCCATATTATTGAGAACACGATGCTCAACGGCGAAGTGATCCGTCTGGATGGTGCAATCCGCATGGCGTAAGCCAATCAAGCGATTGTGAATGATGAGCTATTGATTAAAAGAATGAGGTAGCGCTATGCAGATGGCATTAACCGAAGAGCAGCAGATGATTCAGGATATGGCTCGCAAGTTTGCCGAGACTGAATTGGAACCGGTTGCAGCGGAGCTGGATAAAACCGGTAACCGTGAAATCCTGCTTTCTAATCTGAATAAGCTGGCTGAGTTGGGCTTTATGGGGCTCAACGTCAAAGCTGAGTACGGTGGTTCCGAAGCAGGTGTTGTGGCTTTCAGTGTTGCGATGACTGAGATTGCCCGTGCTTGTGCTTCCACTGCCGTCACCATGTCAGTCACCAATATGGTAGCTGAAGTGATTCAGGTTGTGGGTAACGAAGAGCAGCGTCAGAAATATATCCCCAAAATCTGCAGCGGTGAGTTTCCGGCAGGTAGTTTCTGCCTGAGTGAGGCCAATGCCGGTTCTGACCCATCCGGCATGCGTACCAGTGCTGTTAAAGAGGGTGATGACTGGGTGATTAACGGTGCTAAGCAGTGGATCAGCAGCGCCGAATACGCAGGTGTTTTTGTGGTTTGGGCGGTTACTGATAAAGACGCACCTAAGGGTAAAGGTATCACCTGTTTCTTAGTAGATGCCGATAACCCGGGCGTTAAGATCAGTAAGGCAGAAGATAAGATGGGGCAGAAGGCCTCTGCCACCAATGAAGTTCTGTTTGATAACTGTCGTGTTCCTGATTCAGCGATCATAGGCAAACTGAATGATGGTTTCCGTATCGCGGTGGCCGAGCTTGCAGGCGGTCGTATCGGTATCGGATCGCTGGCGCTGGGTATTGGTAGTGCGGCAATGGATTATGCAGCACGTTATACCAAAGAGCGTGAGCAGTTCGGTAAGCCACTGGCGAGTTTCCAGGGGTTGCAGTGGATGATGGCTGATCATTACACCGAACTTGAGGCAGCACGTCTTCTGCTGATGAGTGCAGCCTGGAAAAAAGAACAGGGACTACCTTTTGCTAAAGAAGCCTCCATGGCCAAGCTTTTCGCCACGGAAAAAGCCAATACTGCCTGCTACAGCGCACTACAGCTGATGGGGGGGAATGGCTACGTCAAAGAGTATCCGCTGGAGCGTTTCGCGAGGGATGCCCGTGTTACTTCAATTTATGAAGGTACCAGCGAGATTCAGAGGGTTATTATTGCCCGGGAGATTTTGAAAGGTTTATAGTGCCTCTAGCCTATCGTATCGAACAAGGTATTCAAGTATCTGATCTGCGCATTCGTTAATACTGTTAAGGGCAGTTTTTACGTGAATATCTGGCATAGCAGGGACTTCATATGGTGAGTCAATGCCCGTGAAGTCTCTGATTACTCCTGACCTTGCTTTTTTGTAGATTCCTTTCGGATCACGTTGCTCACAGATATCCAAGTCCGCATCTATAAATATCTCGATATAGTAATCATTACCTATAATACGTTTTGCTTCATTTCTGTCCTTTTCAAAAGGGGATATAAAAGTACAGAGTGTAATAATCCCTGCATCAACAAAGAGGGCAGCAACTTCCGAGACTCTTCGGATATTCTCCTTTCTGTCCGCAGCGCTAAATCCAAGATCAGCGTTGAGACCAAGTCTGACATTGTCGCCATCTAAGAGATAGGTATGGAATTCCATCTCATGCAGCATGCTCTGAAGTTGGTTCGCAATTGAGGATTTCCCGCTGGCACTGAGCCCCGTGAACCATAAAACACAAGGCTTTTGTTTTTTTAGTGAAGCGTGCTGGTGCCCTTGGATTGAGCTTAGGTGTCGGGTCAGGACATTGTTGCTTTTCATAGGTATTACCCAGTGTGTTATGGTTTGCAAAATTTTGGAGAAAACTTATGGATCTTATTGGACAGATCAATCAGATACTTACCGCTAACGGATATTCTGCTCAGTTCATTCCCTCTTATGTGCAGCCCGTTACCCGTCAGGACGAGAAGTATTTATTTCACCATATCAAAAAGTGTGGAGGAATGAGTATCCACTCAGCGATTACGATCTGTATGAGATTATCGATTGAGGCAAAAGCATTCCCTCGTACATTAATTGCTCGTTGTGATGAAGACAGAGATTGGCGGGCCTTGCTGAACGATTATGGTGACTTCCTAAATCGCTTTTTCATCTCTTCACATAATGCAGGTAACCACTATAACTGCCTGGGCTCTGAGATCAAAAGGGTTTCCGTTTTCAGAGAGCCGTTTGATAGGGCTTTATCCTATTATCAGTACGACTGCATGCGGCAGGCAAGACAACCCGTCTTGTCTGAATTTGAGGATTATTTGTTCTCTGAAGAGAATACATCAGATTATTACTCTCCGTTCCTCTCTTCTGAGGAAGCCCAATCTGCCAAGGCTGTTATTGAGCGCTTGGATAGCGAGTTTTTTAGTTTCTTTGACATATCCGGCATTGCTGATTTTATATCGGGCTGCATCAGTCAATATGGCTTACCCAACATTGTTATGGATAAGCAGAATGCAACCTTATCACGTTACCAGTTACCAGAAGCACAGAACCTAAAAACAAAATATAGTGATCACCATCGACCAGAGCAGGAGATTTTTGATTGGGTAAAGTCCAACCCAAGAATTCCTGCGGTCACTAATAATGGTAGTCTGAACAAATACACAATGGTTTTGAACTCACAGCAAAGTGAAGAACGCTATAAAGGGCGCGCGAAATTGATAGAAACGGACAAGCTGTTTACCTTGGTTGCACGCCATAAAACAGAAAGTGGATTGAATGCATTTTTTGATATCCCTTAATTTTATAGCGTATAGCTAAACCGCCTGCGGGCGGTTTTTTTTCGCCTGCGAAAAAAGCGGCAATGATCTTCCTTTTTGTCTTTTTTAAATTTTTTGGTTTTTGTTGATCTTCTTATCTGTATGTTTTTAAAGGTTTTTTTTCTTTTGGCATGATGATTGTATCTATAAGGCCAAAGAAAATAGGTGGGGCAAATTATGACCGCAATCAGCTTTAAGAACGCCTTGGGTATTCATGATGAAGCGCTGGCCGTGCGAACCAAGCGGGCAGAGATACTGGCTAACAATCTGGCAAACTCAGATACGCCGGGTTTTAAAGCGCGTGATCTGGATTTTAAAGGCATCCTGCGGGGGGAATATGAGAACCGTGACCGCATGGAGCTGCAAAGAACAAATGCGCGTCATATCCCTGCAGAGGCCGTAGCGACTGAAAGTTCGCTGAAGTATCGGATTCCGACTCAGCCAGCTGTTGATGGTAATACGGTAGAAACGGATATCGAGCAGGCTCAGTACGCTCGAAATGCTCTTGAATTCCAGTCCAGCTTTACCTTTCTGAACAGTAAGTTCAAAGGGCTGAGCAAAGCGCTGAGGAGTGAATAATTATGTCTTTAGGTAAGGTTTTCAATAT
Organism: Oceanospirillum sanctuarii; assembly: GCF_002150805.1. Classification (GTDB taxonomy): domain Bacteria; phylum Pseudomonadota; class Gammaproteobacteria; order Pseudomonadales; family Halomonadaceae; genus Oceanospirillum; species Oceanospirillum sanctuarii. Next base: position 833,784 of record NZ_MTBA01000004.1, on the reverse strand, counting down.
CGCCGGTAGCGGCATGAGTGCACAGACTCTGCGTCTGAATACTACTGCCAGTAACATGGCTAACGCACAGAGTGTTAGTAGTAGTGTTGATGAGACCTATCGTGCCCGTAAGGCGGTTTTTGCTCCTATGCTGGAAAACTATAAGCAGGGTGAAATCGGCAATCCGGTGACCAGCTTTGATCCTCGTGACAGTGCAGGAGAAGGTGTTCTGGTGCGCGGTATTGTTGAGAGTGATGCGCCGCTGCAGAGACGTTTCGAGCCGGATCATCCGATGGCGAACGAAGAAGGTTACGTGTTCTATCCTAACGTTAATGTGGTGGAAGAGATGGCGGATATGCTGTCGGCCTCCCGCTCATTCCAAACCAATGTTGAAGTCATGAACACCGCTAAGCAGATGATGCAGCGTGTTTTGACGTTAGGCCAGTAAGCGAGGTAGTGGGTCATGGCAATAGACACAAGTAGCGAGTTTTGGGCAAACAACAGTATTGATGCCCGTAATCAGGCTGACGCAGCCGCAAAAGCTGCCAAGCGTAACGAGATGGGTAAAGATGAGTTTATGAAGCTCATGATTGCACAGATGAATAATCAGGATCCTCTCGAGCCGCAAGGTAATGCGGAATATATGGCTCAGCTATCACAGCTTTCCATGGTGGAAGGTATTCAGAACCTGAATAAGGTTACAGAGGGTTTTATTACTTCTCTGCAATCTTCACAGGCGCTGCAGGCCTCTGCGCTGGTTGGTCGTAAAGTTCAGATTCAGTCCAATATCGGCAATCTCATTGAGGGTGGTAATTTGACTGGTAGTGTTTTTGTGCCTGCCTCAGCCAATAACATGGATATGAAGATTATGGATAATAACGGTCAGGTGCTGAAAACTATCGATACCAGCCAATATCGAAACGAATCAGGCTATTTTTCAGAAGGTCAGATTAACTTTGAATGGGATGGTGTGATGGATAATGGCGAAATGGCGGAGCCTGGTCTTTATCAGGTTGTGTCCAGCGCTGAGATTGAAGGTCAGTCATACAGCTTGACGACTTATACCAACGCTAACGTGAACAGTGTCACCATCGCCAATGGCGGCGAAGTGTGGCTAAACCTTGCCGGTAAAGGCTCGATTGCGTTAAGCGAAGTGAATGAATTTTTCTAAATTTAGAAAAGAAGGATTATAGATTATGGGTACATTCAGTCTTGGTATTTCTGGCCTGTCAGCAGCCAAAAAGAATCTGAATACTGTTGGTAATAACATTGCAAACGCCAGCACTGTTGGTTTTAAGCGTTCCCGTGCTGAATTTGCCGATGTTTATGCAAAATCAGGTCTGGGTTCTGCTACGGGATTAACTGGTAATGGTGTTCGTGTAAGCAATATCGCTCAACAATTCGGCCAGGGCGGCACCACCTTTACTCAGAATAGCTTGGATCTTGCTATTGACGGCAGCGGCTTTTTTATTGTCAAAGATGGTAATGGCACGACCAGTTATACCCGTGCGGGTATGTTTGGTATCGACAAGGAAGGTTTTGTCATTAGCTCAACGGGGCAGAAATTACAAGGCTATCCAGCTAATGCTAACGGTGATGATATCTCTGTGGGGGTGATTGATAATATTTATATCTCGCAGAGTAATGTTGAGCCGAATGCAACCTCCAAGGTTGATATTGCTTTCAACCTTGATTCTCGTGCTGAGCCGCCGACTAACTACATTTTTGATGCTAATGACTCGGATACTTATACCCATATTTACCCATCTGTGCTCTACGATACCCTGGGTAACTCTCACACCATGACACAATACTTTGTTAAGCAGCCGCCGTATTTGCCTGAGTATGGTGAGCCGACACGGGCTATCCAGACATTGATTGGTGCCGCACGATATGGTGTTGAAGGTGTGATGGATGGTACTGGCAACTACACCAGTATTAATGAGGGTGAAAATATTTTTCCGGGAGATGCGGGTGCTTCTGGAAATAATGGTGCAGGTGTTGACGACACTCTTGATTCAGATATTCAGGCGATATTTGATGCTGTAGGTAGTGGTTTCAGTATTGCAGGGAACTTTGACGGCTCAGATCCGATTTCTAGTGCGGACGCAAATGGTAATAATGATGGCACAGCTGATACAAGTGAAATTGAAGCGGAATATGCCAATCGCATTGGTAGCATAAAAACGGCTCTAGAAGGCATGGTGGATAGCTCGTCTGGACGAATTAAAGAGTTTTATGAAGAGGTCTACAGTGCGATTAATGATTATCTGCCTACTGTACCGGGTACAATAACCAAAGGGGTTTTTGATGGTGCTTTATCTGAGCTTGAAAATACTCTGTCAGGCGGTCAGCGAGCGTATGCTGGGATTGATAAAGTTACAGGTGATCTGAGGTCGAATGTTTTAACGGCAGGTGCCGATCCATTAACAGATGAGTTAAATCTTGGGAATCTGAGAACCGCTTTTAATGCGCCATACACTACTCTCGGAGAGGACTATCAGGCCCAATATGATGCTATTGTAACGGAGCTTGAAAGTCGTCGGGATGCAAATCCGGGGACTGAAGAAGCGGGTGTGTATCAGCTAGCATTGAATGCTCTTCAGGATGTAGAAAAGGATTGGGGGGATGATACTGCAGCATCTGAGACGATGTTGAAGGTTCTGAATGCGCTTGAATCTGAGGCGGCTGAAAACCGTTGGCATATGTATGTTTCGGTTGATGGTGAAATGGTTACAGATGCTAATGCCAATACGCCGGAATACTTCTCCTTTAACTTTACAGAGTTTGGGGCTTTGGATGAGCCGCTTCCAACAATGAAGATTAAGGATTGGGTGCCTAAAGATGGGTTAGGCAACCAAAACGGTTCAGATGAACCTCAGATTTTTGAGATTGATTTAACCAATACTACTCAGTTCGCAGGTGCCTTTGGAGCTAACTCTCTTTATCAGGATGGCTATGCGACAGGTGAGTTGGCTGGATTAGATATTGATGAGTCCGGTACGATTATCGCTCGCTATACCAATAGTCAGACCCAGTTGATTGGTCAGGTTGCTTTAGCTAACTTCCGCAATGAGCAGGGTCTCACTCCGGTGGGTGGTACCATGTGGGCAGCATCGACAACCTCGGGTGATCCGGTTGTTAATGAGCCGGGTGTAAGTATTGCCGGTAATATTATGTCCAAGGCATTAGAGGATTCTAACGTGGATCTCTCCGAGGAACTGGTGAATATGATTATCGCACAGCGTGATTATCAGGCAAACGCCAAAACGCTGCAGACAGCAGACACCATTACTCAGACGATTATTAATCTGCGATGATAGACTGATATTGACCTTAAAAGCCTCTCTATTTGAGAGGCTTTTTTCTTTCTGGGGTGTCGGAAATGCATTCTTGGCATAGGGCTTGCAATTACTTAGGTAGTTGCAAGCCCTTTGCCGTTTTTAGGCGGTGTAAGTTTCCGGTTTTAAAGGAAAACGGCAAAGGCTCACCCTTTTTGATGTTGTCCTGTGACAGTTAGTGCAAAGGATGATTACGAGGTAGGTCATTATGGATAAAGCGCTTTATATCGCCATGACAGGTGCCAAGCACAATATGATGGCGCAAACAGCCCGGGCTAATAACCTAGCCAATGCAAACACGACAGGCTTTAAAGCAGACTTTGAACAGTCTCGTGCAATGCCTGTTTTTGGCGAGCACTTTCCAACCCGGGTTTATGCGCTGACGGAACGCCCGGCTACTGATATGCAAAGCGGAACTTTTATTCAGACTGATCGTGCTCTTGATATTGCGATTCAGGGTGATGGCTGGATTGCGGTGCAATCGAATACTGGTGATGAGGCCTACACTCGTTCTGGTGAGATGGTCATCGACCCTAACGGTGTTTTACGAACCGGCAAGGGGCTTCCGGTGATGGGTGAAGGTGGGCCAATCGTAATTCCACCCGCGGCTCACGTTGAGATCGGTGTTGATGGCGTGATCTCTGTGCAGGCTCAGGGGGCGGCTGCTAACGAACTGGCGCAGGTAGACCGTATTAAGTTGGTTAACCCAGACAAGCAGCAGATGGAAAAAGGCTTAGATGGCTTGATGCGTCTTCGCTCCGGCGAGGCAGCTCCGGCAGATGCTTTCGTTACCGTTGAATCAGGTTTTCTTGAGTCCAGTAACGTCAATGCCGCTCAGGAACTGATCAATATTTTGTCATTAACGCGTCAGTATGAAATGCAAACCAAGATGATGAAGACCGTTGATGAAAACTCGGCTGCGGCCGCTTCTGTTATGCGTATGAGCTAACAACTGAAACCGAATTGAGGATAAGACAATGCATTCAGCTTTATGGGTCAGTAAAACAGGTTTAAGCGCACAGGACACACAGCTGCGTACGATTTCAAACAATCTGGCAAACGTCAGCACGGTTGGCTTTAAAAAAGAACGAGCTATTTTTCAGGATCTGCTGTATCAGCAGGTTCGTCAGCCAGGTGCTCAGTCTTCTCTGAATACTCAGCTACCTTCAGGTCTGCAGCTGGGTACCGGTGTTCGTACGGTTGCAACTCAGAAAATGCACACGGCAAGCAGCTTGCAGGTTACCGAGCAGCCTTTGGATATGGCGCTTGATGGTCGGGGCTTCTTCCAGATTCAGATGCCTGATGGGACGCTTAGCTACAGCCGTAATGGACAGTTTCAGGTGAATGCTGAGGGGCAGATCGTGACGGCCACAGGTTTTCTGTTAGAGCCTGAGATTCAGGTGCCAGAGAACGCTCAGTCAGTGAGTATCAGTCGTGATGGTATTGTCGCTGTTCGTCTGCCTGGCGAGGCTCAGGAAGAAGAGATTGGTCAGATCACTATTGCGGACTTTGTTAACCCTACTGGTTTGCAGTCTATTGGCGGTAACTTCTTTAAAGAGACTGCTGCTTCCGGAGCTCCAATTGTAGGTGTGCCGGGTGATGATGGTCTGGCAACTACTGAGCAGGGGATGCTAGAGAACTCCAATGTTAATGCTGTGGAAGAGTTGGTGAATATGATTTCCACCCAGCGTGCTTATGAGATGAACTCTAAAGTAGTATCAGCTGCGGATGGTATGCTGCGTAATCTGACACAGACTTTGTAAGTCTGGGTGTTACGGCGATTTGATGGTTTGAGGTGGGGTTAGGTATGAAGCGAATAATGGCACTTACTTTGGCGTTTGTATTGGCAGGTTGTCAGTCTAAAGAAGAGATGATCAAACCGGATGATCCTTTTTATGCGCCTGTTCAGCCGAGTCATATTGCTCCTCCACCGGCCAGTAATGGTTCTCTGTATCAGCAGAATTACAGTATGACTCTTTATGGTGATCGCAAGGCCTACCGTGTCGGAGATGTGATTACGGTGTTACTGACCGAAACCACCAGCTCAAAAAAATCGACAAATGCGTCGTTGTCAAAATCGAACGACGTCACTATTGCGAATCCGACTATTTTTGGACAGCAGCCGGTAGATCTGGCTACAAGTATTCAAAATGATACTTCCTTTGCAGGAAAGGGAGCGACAGGTCAGAGTAATAGTCTTGAAGGAAGTATTACGGTGACGGTTCATCAGATTTATCCAAATGGCCTGATGTTGGTGAAAGGGGAGAAGTGGCTGAATCTGACTAATGGATCAGAGGTTATTCGTGTGAGTGGCTTGTTGCGTCCGGATGACGTGTCTCCGGAAAATACGGCAATGTCGACCAAGTTGGCGGATGCCCGGCTGACCTATAGTGGTACAGGTGATTTGGCTGATACAACTCGGCAGGGGTGGTTGACGCGTTTCTTTAACAGTAGTTGGTGGCCATTCTAGGAGCCTCGTATGCGCTATTTAATCTCAATTGTTCTGATGATGGTTGCCGCTTTAGCTCATGCTGAGCGCCTAAAAGATATTACCAACGTTGAAGGTGTGCGAACCAACCAGCTGATTGGTTACGGCCTTATTGTTGGCCTTAGTGGAACCGGTGATAAAGCCCCTTTTACTAACCAGACATTTGCCAACATGATGAGCCAGTTCGGCATTACTTTGCCGCCCGGTGTCGACCCTAAGTCGAAAAACATTGCTGCAGTGACTATCCATGCTGAATTGCCGCCTTTTACCAAGCCGGGCCAGCGTATTGATGTAACCGTGAGTTCTATTGGAAATGCGGCAAGCCTACGCGGTGGCACCCTGTTGATGGCTCCGTTACGTGGCGCGGATGGAAATACCTATGCTGTGGCACAGGGTAGCCTGGTTGTTGGTGGTCTTGGAGCTGAAGGTGCAGATGGTTCACGGATTCAGGTTAATGTGCCGAGTGTAGGTCGTATTCCTAATGGTGCAACGGTAGAGCGAGCTGTTGCTCACAATTTCTATAACGGCGACAGTATCACCTTTAATCTACATCGCCCTGATTTCACAACCGCGAAGCGGGTTGCTGAGCGGGTGAATGATCTGCTGGGTGATAATGTCGCTCAGGCCTATGATGCTGTATCTATTCGTGTCCGTGCTCCGCGAGACCCTTCTCAGCGAGTCAGCTATCTGTCTGTACTGGAAAACCTTGAGGTTCAGCCGGGAGAAGAGTCAGCAAAAATTATTATTAATTCGCGTACCGGGACAATTGTTATCGGTCAAAATGTACGTGTCTCCCCGGCAGCGGTGACCCACGGTAGTCTTACAGTAACCATTGAAGAGGCTCCTGAAGTTATTCAGCCCAATGCGCTTGCCGATGGTGAGACTGCTGTCCAGCAGGTTAGCAATATTGATATTCGTCAGGATGACTCAACCATGTTTAAGTTTGCCCCTGGCGTGACACTGGATGAGATTGTTCGTGCCGTTAACCAGGTTGGGGCTGCCCCTGGTGACCTGATGGCGATTCTGGAGGCCTTAAAGCAGGCGGGTGCGTTGAAAGCAGATCTGGTGGTTATCTAAGCTGTCTTTGTTTGATGGCATAGACTTTGCTGGTAAAGCCTGTATTGATGAAAGCGGCAATAGCTTTGGAAGGGCAGGTAAATGATTAATAGCAGATATGATCAGGCGCGGGTTGTCACCGATGTTCAGGGACTGGAGTCTCTGAGAAAGGGGGCTAGGGAAGATGATCCCGAGGCGCTGAAAGAGGTTGCCGCTCAGTTTGAAGCCATGATGGTTCAAATGATCATGAAAAATGCCCGCCAATCCAATGAGCTGCTTTCTAAAGACGGAATTTTTGATAGTGAGCAGGTTCGTTTCTATCAGCAGATGTTCGATGAGCAGATGGCAGTGACTATCACAGAGGGTGGTACTTTCGGCTTGGCTGATGTGTTGGTTCGGCAGTTGAGTAAAGACTATGGTCTTGAGACCGAAGCCGATAAAAACCGTAATCCTATCTCTATTCAGGAAATGCTTGATCGTGGAAGCCGTTTCCCAGCCAGTCGTTTTGATCCCGAGTTGATGCAGAGCTGGCGTGAGAAGTTTGCTGCTGAGCGTGCTGAAAAAGCTGCAGCTGCTGAGGAAGCTAAACGAATCGAAAAAGGGTTCTCGTCGCCGGAAGACTTTGTCCGCTCTCTGTACCCTATCGCTGAAAAAGCGGCAAAAGAGCTGGGTGTTGATCCGAAGGTGATGTTGTCTCAGGCTGCTCTGGAAACAGGCTGGGGACGCTACATGATTCACGATGAAAAGGGTAAGAACAGCTTTAACCTGTTTGGTATTAAGGCGGATAGCCGTTGGTCAGGTAAGTCTGCTGTTGTTTCTACCCTTGAGTACCGTGGTGGTGTCGCTCAGAGAGAGCAAGCTCCTTTCAGGGCTTACGATAACTATGAAGCAAGCCTCAAAGATTATGCTGATTTTCTTAAGAGTAACCCTCGTTATACCGAAGCACTGAAGCATGCTTCAGATCCGGTTAAGTTTACTAAAGGCCTGCAGGATGCAGGTTACGCAACTGATCCGGCCTATGCGCAAAAAATTCAACGAATTATCAACAGCACCAGTATGACTGTTGCCGTAAAAAATTATCAAAATAGCCAGGGATGATGCCGGGTTATTCACTGTGTTAAGAGCCAAATGAGGTTCTTGATATTGGAGCGGAACGATGACAGATCTTCTTAAATTAGGTTATTCGGGTACCCATGTTCACCAGAATGCACTGAACACTACGGGTCACAATATCGCAAACGTGGATACTCCTGGGTACAGCCGTCAGCAGGCTATTCAGCAGACGACACCTGCCTATGGTACTGGTGAAGGCTATTTTGGTACTGGTGCGATGACCACGACGATTCGTCGTATCTCAGAGTCTTTTCTTACCCAGCAGGTGCGAAACGATACAAGCCTTGCCAAAGAGTATGAGGCTGTATTGGACTATGCAAAACAGCTGGATAATCTTTTAGCTGATCCGTCTTCAAGCCCAGGAGCTGTATTAAATGACTTTTTTGCAGCAATGGAATCGCTTAATGATGAGCCTGACTCTCAGCCTTTAAGAGGCTTGGTTTTGTCCCAGGCTGAAACTTTAGTTAATCGATTTAACTTGGTTCATGATAGGTACAAAAATACCAGTGATAATCTCAATACACAGATGGCAACGAATATCTTGGATATTAACCGGATATCCGGAGCTATTGCTGAATTAAATAAAGAGATTTCTCGCTCTAATGGACGAAGCGGTGGTCTTCCGCCTAATGATTTGCTGGACTTGCGTGATGAAAAAATTCGTGAACTGAGTGAGTATGTTGGTGTTAAGACCACAGAAGTATCAGATGGGACAGTGTCTGTATTCATTGGTGATGGTTTTCCGTTGGTTATCAATGAAGACTCTTTCAGTATAAAAGCAGCTCCAGGGCGCTCTGAGCAAAATGCTTTAGATGTGTATTACACTGATCCAAAAGAAGGTGACAAGATGATTACGGATCTTGTTACCGGCGGGGAGATGGGAGGCTTGTTGCGCTTTCGTGAGGAGGTTCTTAACCCTGCTATGAATGAGTTGGGTCGATTAGCCATTACAATTTCGGAAACTTTCAATGATCAGCATAAGCTTGGGATGAATCTAAATAATGATTTAGGTGGTCATTTTTTTCGAGATGTGAACGAACGTGAGCTGATGGAATCACGGGTGACTTCATACCAAGATAACAATTCTAATAGCAGCTTGGGGCTTCAGGTGGAAATTAGAGATCCATCTGCTTTGACTAACAAAGATTATCGATTAAGCGCTTTGTCTGGAGGGCCTGACGCAACCTTTACCCTACGAGATTCTGAAGGTAATAAACTGCGTTTTACTGATACCTCTACAACTCCGGCTACTAATAAGTCTGTGGTTTCTCTTGATGATTTACGCTCTGGAAATATTGAGGTAGATGGCTTTGCCTTTTCAATACCATCCTCTGCCGCAGATCGAGTGTATGAAGGGGATGACTTTACCATTTCACCAACTCGTAATGGAGCAATGGATATTCAGCGAGAAATCACTGATGGTGATGAGATTGCGCTAGCATCACCAATGCGTGCCATAGAAGCATCTTATAACAAAGGATCTGTTGAAGTTATTTCACGTGAAGTTAACCAAGTCTTCAAATCCTCTGGTGTGCCAGCCTCATTTTCTGCGGATACACCAGAACTACCAAGCGTATATTTTGATCAACGCGATGGCAGTATTAAAGCTTATCTGCCTGATAATGATGGCGATGGTATCAATGAGGTCGTGGATTTACCGAACGGCGTCAAGGTGGAGTTTGATCCTGACGGTAATTACACAACAGGTGATTCCACGATGGAATACAAAATCATTATTCCTAACTCCTCATATACAACTCCAGCAGCTGACTATGAGTTTTCAACCCAGAGCTTTACGCTAGGGGAAACCCAGAATGTCATTCCTGATGATTGGGGCTTCACAATGGATTTGGGGGGGATCCCTCAAGCTGGTGATGCTGTTCTGATTGGTTTTAATACCGATGGTTTTGGCGATAATTCCAATGGCGCAGCAATTTCCGACCTTCAGTCAAAAGGCGTTATTGATGACGGAAAAGTGACGTACCAGGATTCATACTCTCATATTGCTGAGTTTGTTGGGATTCAAACTGCGGAAGCTAAAATTAATGCGGAGTCCGGTGCTGCGATTCTTGAGCAGAGTATTAATCTGCGTGAAGGAGTGTCGGGTGTTAATTTGGATGAAGAAGCAGCAAACTTAGTTAAGTTTCAGCAAGCCTATAACGCTTCGGCACAGTTAATTGCTGTTTCGCAGCAGCTGTTTTCATCTTTGATTAATGCTGTAGGGAGATAATAAAAATGAGAGTTTCTACCTCTTTGATTAACCATAACAATACCAACAGTATTCTCAAAAAGCAGACAGAATTATTTTATACCTCACAGCAACTGGGTACTGGTAAAAGAGTATTAACCCCCTCCGATGATCCTGTGGCCAGTACCTTGGCGTTTAATGCCAAGAACAAGCTGGCGAACATGGAACAGTACAGCAAGAATATTGATTATGCAGAGAAAAGTTTACGTACAAGTGAGTCTACCTTGGAGACGATTCATAATCGTCTCCAGCGTGCTCGTCAGTTGATGATCCAGGCTAATAACGATGCAATTGGCGATGATGGGCGTAAGACTATCGGGCTTGAGATGCGTGAAATTACTGATCAGCTTGAAAAGCTGATCAATACCAAAGATGAGCAAGGCAATTACATTTTCTCCGGTAGTAAAGTAGACACCGCCCCTTTCGCTAAGCAATCAGATGGTAGCTATAGCTATCAAGGGGATTCGAAAGAGCGTTCAGTGCAAACTTCGGATAGCGTGCGCTCGGCTTTAAATATGACGGGCAAAGAGATTTTTGAAGATATCCCTTCTGCTTTATTTGCTGAAAATGCTTTAAAGAGTTATCCGTCAGACCAGAATGCAAGCACAGGTGATATTTCATCTACTGGAAGTCATGCCTTCTTAGATGGGCATCAAATTGGTGATTATCAGATCGAGATTACCAACGACGCTACTGTTCCTCCGGAAATTGTTGTTACTGGGCCTACCGGTAGCATCATAGATCTATCTGCACCTTCAGTTGGTACAGCAAACACTCTAGAGGCTTTAGCTGATTATTTGAATAGTGGCGCTGATGCTTCAACGGGAGATCTGACATTATCGTTGCCGGTTGTGCCTCCAGCACCTGCAGACCAGGCTCCTGTTGCTGGTGATACTTTCACTTTACGTGTAAATAACGAAAAGCAGGATATGCTTACGGGAATGCAGCGTTTGGCGACTACTCTTGCCAGTTTTTCTGGGGCGGATAAAGATAAAGATATGCTGGCATCCTCCCTTAATGATCTGGATAGTTGGCTGAATAGTGTTGAGGTTGCTCGAACTGAGCATGGGACTCGGCGTAACAGTATTGAGGCTGTTGGTGGTAATAATGCTAGTGTTGAGATTTTCCTGAAAGAGCAGGTAAGCAATCTCGAGGATCTGGACTATGCGGAGGCCACTGGTCGTTTCGTGCTTGAGCAGACGGCGCTTCAGGCCTCTCAGCAGACCTTCAGTAAAATCTCAGCTTTAAGCCTGTTTAATTACATCAGTTAACGAAGGTGAATTATCCAAACTAGAAAATGCCGCTCCAGATGAGCGGCATTTTTATAGCCACAACGGCCATTCTTTTCCTACCTAAGATTATAACCTTGCCGTTTTTGAATTCTGATTTTAGTTTTTGCCGGTACTGACTGTTTACTTGTTGATTTTTAAGTGTTTTTTTTTGTGGCATGGTGTTTGCTTTGCTGTAAGGTAAAGTCAGGTGCATAACAATAGACTAGCTGTGTCTGACGATACTAATTTGATATGTGGCTTTTGGGTCGCGCGTCCAAAACCAGTTAGAACGGAAGGGACTGAATATGGCTCTATTTGTAAATACTAATGTTGCCGCTCTTAACGGCCAGAAAAACCTGAATGACGTAACTGCACGTATGAACAGCTCTTTTGAGAAGTTGTCTTCTGGCAGTCGAATTAATAGTGCAAAAGACGATGCCGCGGGCCTTCAGATCTCTGACCGTTTGACAACACAGGTAATCGGTTTGGAGCAGGCTACCCGTAACGCCAATGATGGAATATCGATTGCCCAGATTGCAGAGGGCGCTTTAGGAGAAATGACAAATAACATACAACGCATGCGTCAGTTGGCTGTCCAGGGCGGGAATCGAACTTTGTCATCGGATGATCGTGAAGCCCTTGGCCAAGAATTTGAAAAGTTGCTAAATGTAAATAATGGTATAGCTAACCGTACAGCCTTTGGTACGCAGAAAATTCTCAATAGCGAATCTCCAGAAACTGGATTTCAAATTCAGACTGGGGCTTATGCTGGAGAGCAGGATTCTATTACTACTGGTAATGCTGAGCTAACAGCTTTATTTGGTAAGGTCGCAGTTGACGAGTCTGGGGTAGGTGCGCTGTCGCTGATAACTAATGCGACGGCTTCTGATTTGGGGGCGATGGGCACGGCTGGGAAGTTAATTGCAGGCTATATGATGGTAAATGATGTTTCCGCCGTCAGTCTGGCTGCAGCTGCCCTTTTCACTCCTGTAGAGGGTAATGTCAGCGAGCTTGGAACAACCGCAGCAGCAGAGGTTAATGTAAGTAGCTTGGTTACTATTCTAACTAAAGAAACAGTTGCATCGGCGGCCAACTCCTCTGAAATTGCCACTATATTGGTTAGTGCAAACATTACTGGGCTATCATCTGAGTTGACAACTGTATCAAATTGGTCGGGTGAGGAGTTAAATACTGTTCATGGTTTTGCTACAGATGTTTTGTTGGATTCGATGAGTGGCTTGATTACGCAGGTCGATAAGCAGCGTGCTAAGCTAGGTGCTGAACAAAATGGCCTGACTTCGGTGGTGCGAAATAATACAACTGCAGTAGTGAATGTATCTGATTCACGTTCGCGTATTCAGGATACAGATTTTGCTGCCGAGACTGCAGAGTTGACTCGTAATCAGATCATTCAGCAGGCGTCAACTACCATTTTATCCCAAGCTAACCAGTTGCCACAAACAGCGTTGACACTTTTGGGGTAAGACTTTTTTCGGTGGGTTATCCTTGTCAAGAAAGGATCCCTTCATATTTGTGTATCTGTATCTGTATCTGTATCTGTATCTGTATCTGTATCTCCGTTCTTGCGGACTATATCTTGTAACAATTGAATTAAATAACGAGGCTTAAAATGGCTTTATTCGTAAATACCAATGTAGCCGCTTTGAACGGCCAGAAAAACTTGATGGATGTGACTGCGCGTATGAATAGCTCTTTTGAGAAGCTTTCTTCCGGTAGTCGCATCAATAGTGCTAAAGATGATGCAGCAGGGCTTCAGATCTCTGATCGTCTTACTACTCAGGTCATTGGATTGGAGCAAGCAACACGTAATGCAAATGATGGTATTTCTATTGCCCAAATTGCTGAGGGTGCGCTGGGCGAGATTACTAACAACGTCCAGCGCATGCGTCAGCTGGTTGTTCAGGGGGGGAATCGAACCTTGTCATCAGAGGATCGTTCAGCGCTTGGACAAGAATTCGAGAAGCTGCTAAATGTCAATAATGACATCGCTGATAGAACCGCTTTTGGTACACAAAAAATTCTTAATGGAGACTCTCCGACTGCAGGTTTTCAGATTCAGACAGGTGCTTATGCTGCAGAGCAAGATACCATTACTACAGGAAATGCTAAGCTTGCAGCTTTGTTCGGCAAAATCGCGAATGACGAGTCTATCACCGCTAATTTGTCAGATATGACCAGTGCTACTATTGCGAACTATGGCACAGTAGGTGAGATAGTTGCTGCTTATATGGTCGTAAACGACCAGTCTGGGGTTAGCGATGCTGTAGGTGAATTGTTTAATAATTATGTAGCTTCTATTGCCACTAACGAGCTGGGTGTTAATAACGGAGTAACGATCAATGCCTCTGCCCTAGCAACGATTTTGATTAATGAGCCGACGGCATCAGCAGCTAATGCGTCTTTGGTAGCGGCGGCTGTATCAGGTGTTTTGAACCTCACCGGAGCTGTATCAACAGGGTATGATGGGACTCAGTTTAATGAATTAACAGCATTTGCGACGGACTCATTGCTGGATGCGATGAGTAATTTGATTACTCAGGTAGATAAGCAGCGCGCTAAATTAGGGGCAGAGCAAAACGGTCTGACTTCTGTTGTGAGGAATAATACAACCGCTGTTGTTAATGTTTCGGACTCTAGATCCCGTATTCAGGATACGGACTTTGCAGCAGAAACTGCTGAGTTGACCCGTAATCAGATTATTCAGCAGGCGTCGACTACCATTCTATCCCAAGCTAATCAGCTGCCGCAGACAGCACTGACCCTTTTAGGGTAGTTACTAAGTTATAAAATGTATGGCTCCCCTCGTTGTTGCAAGCACTTTCAACGACGAGGTGGTTTTGCGCTAATGTATTCGGAGTCTCGTTGGAGGCTCTTGTCCTCCGCTCCTCGATGAGCATCCGCGCCGGATAGCCCTAAAAAAACCACAGTATTCGCTACTGTTTTTATAGAACGGGATCCTATCCGGACGGTTCAACCGTTTTCATCATCATAAGTACCTGCAAACCCGGTGATCGCTCAAGCCTTAAATGCGGTTTTACTGCTGAGCACCGCCCACGCAATACGCACCAGTTTATTGGCTAAAGCGACACAAGCCACATTGTAGGGCTTGGTTTCCAGCAGCCTGCCCAACCACTGATTGAACAGACCTGTTTCTGCTTTCCAGTGTGCTAACACAGCCCTTGCGCCATGGACAAAGAGACTGCGTAATCGTTTATTGCCTCGCTTACTGATACCCAGCAATGTATTTCGACCACCTGTCGAATACTGTCGTGGCACCAGCCCCATCCATGCCGCCATATGCCGTCCGTTTTTGAACTGTCGGCCATCGCCGACGCTCGCGACCAATAGGCTCGAGACCATATCGCCAACCCCCGGTATTGTTTTCGCCAGTTGGCAGAGTTCATCCTGTTCAACTCAGGCTTTGATTTTCTGATCCTGTACCGCGATACGTTGGTTCAGATAACAATAGTGGTCGTGTGCTTCCTGAAGCTCGATGAACAGCGCTTGCGGTAAACGAAGACTGCGTTGCCGTGCGCTCTTTGACATTGAATCGACCAGCCTTCTCTAGACCGTGTTTGTCTTGTTAACCCCAACCTGTTCGTAAACCAGTGGCGGCAGATTATTTGCGTGACCGTGTTTACGCCGAGAGTTATAAAAGATCTCGATATAGTCAAAAATGTCTGATCGAGCTTTAGCTCTTGTTGGGTAGATCTTCTTTTTGATTCGCTCTCGCTTGAGTAGCTGGAAAAAGCTTTCTGCTACAGCATTATCATGGCAGTTACCCCGACGGCTCATGCTACCCTCAAGATTGTGCTTTGCCAAAAAGTCCTGCCACTCATAACCTGTAAATTGGCTACCTTGATCTGAATGGATGAGCACCCTTTCTTTGGGTTTGCGACGCCAGACAGCGGCTAATAATGCTTGTGTGACTAACTCACTCTCCATTCGTGAGCTCATTGACCAACCAATAACCGCTCTTGAAAACAGATCGAGCACCACAGCCAAATAAAGCCAACCTTCGTGAGTTTTGATATACGTAATGTCTGTTACCCAGCGTTGATTGGGCCGGTCGGGAGAAAAATCTCGGTTGAGTAAGTTATCGGCAACATGAGCGGGTTTGCCGCCATACATACCTCTACGATTGCGATAGCCAACTTGAGCTCTCAACCCCTCCTGCTTCATAAGACGAGCTACCCGGTGTTTACTGCAGGTTTCTCCGAGGTCTCGTAGATCACTTTTGACTTTTCGATACCCGTAAACGCAGCCACTCTCTAACCAAGATTGTTTGATTAACCCAAGCAATCGTCTGTCTTCTTTAGCCCGATCAGACACAGACTGCTTCATCGACGCATAAAATCCGCTGCGCTGGATGCGAAGTGTCTGACACATCAGGCGAATGGGGTATAGGGTGAGCCGGGATTTTATGAGCGCGTACTTTTCTTGGACTCGTTGGCGAAAAATACCGTGGCTTCCTTTAGGATATCGCGCTCCTGGGTCACCCGCTTCAGTTCTTTCTCTAACGCTTTAATGCGTGCTTCCTATTCAGAGGATTGGAGATATTGCTCGCTGTTCTCCCCGTACCGCTTCAGCCAGTTATATAGACTGTTGCTCGAAACACCGATTCGTTCAGAAACACTGCTGACGGCATAACCTTCTTCGGTGATCTGTTTGACAGCTTGTATCTTAAACTCTTCTGTAAACTTGGATTTCATGACATCTCCTCAGGGCACTAAATTGTAAAGCAAATAAGTGTCTAGAGAAGGCTGGTCGATTTAACAGGTGTTCAGCTCCGCCAATGAGAAGAACGTTTGGTGTCTCAGGCGTGCCAGGATACAGCGTTCGATAATCTGTACGCCAACCTCTGCCTTGACTTTATCTTTCGGCTTGTAAGGCCGGGCGGGAACGATGGCCGTGCCATAGTGGGCTGCCAGCTGTTGGTAGGCCGCATTAACGTCAGGATCATATCGGCAGGCTTTGGAGACACCACTTTTGAGGTTGTCTGGGATCACCAGTTCTGGCACCCCGCCCAGGAACTCGAAGGCACGTAGATGGCTACCTAACCAATCGGCTTGGTTCTGCGTCCAGGTCGCTTCGGCAAAGGTGTAGTTAGATGCTCCCATAACGGCAACGAAGATCTGAGCAAAACGCACTTCGCCGGTTGTACCGCTCACCACTGGAACCGTCTGTCCTGCATAATCAACGAACAGCTTTTCACCGGCCCGGTGTGTCTGTCGCATCGACCGGCGCTGCTTCCTCTGCCAGACCTGATAGTGATGGCAGTACTGCGGGTAGCTGTAACTGCGGTTGGGATACTGCTGGGTATATTCCTCCCAAAGCAGATGCTTGGTCATCCCTTTGCGAGACAGTTCCTGATGAACCTCTCGCCAGTTCGGCATCTCAAACTGATTGGATTGGCGGTTATCGGCTTTGGGGTAAAAGCGGTTGGCGAGTTGGACATCATCCAAAGCCTCCACGGCTGCCCAGTCTATATCCAGCTCAGCCGCTTTGCTGAGGACTTTGGATACGGCCCCGACACTGACACGCAGGCTGCGTTGAATCTGCCGGACGCTGAGGTCTGCCTGCAAGCGCAGGCGCAAGATTTCTCGTAATTGTCGCATTGATAATCTCTTGTTTGGCATACCGCTCTCCAGACGAAAAAGGGAGCAGGTTACCAGTTGGAAAAATCAATGCGGAGGCGGAATCTGGAGCGTGAACAGTGATTCTGGAGACGGAGTAAAACTGTTCACGTTCAATCCAGAATGGGTGTTCACATTGGGCCAGAATCGGTGTTCACGTTCGACCAGAATGACCGTTCACGTTGGGGCAGAATATGCAATAATCTTTGCTGGGCGCGCTTTCTATGCGTAGAACGCCGATTTACTGACGTTCATGACCTGACAGAGCAGTCGTACCGGATAGCTCTGGCAGTGCGTGTTAATAAAGTGGTGTTTTACTTCATTTCTTTCGCAAAGAAAGCGCTGGCCTTTTTTAAAATCTCTTTCTCCATGCGCAGTGTTTTAACTTCTTGACGAAGCCTTTTGAGCTCTTCTTGTTCTGTCTCTGCCAAAGATGACTCACCGTTAGACTGTTCCTGCTTGTCTTTCCAGCGGTAGAGTAAATTGGTGGCAACACCCAGAGATTTAGCCGCTTCCGGGACAGAGTACCCTTGCTCAATGACAAGGGCGACAGCCTCTTCCTTAAACTCTTGAGGATATTGCTTATAGCTTCGTTTTGCAGTCATGGGCAGCACCTCTTGTTATGAAGAGTTTATCTCTTCTTGAGGTGTCCGGTATATTCAACCTGGACAGTTTATACTCATTGCGAGATGGGTACGAATCACTAAAAGTCTATTCAAACCGCCGTATGCGACCCACGCTTGTACGGTAGTGTGAGAGGACGGAGGCCGTGAGGCCTCCTCCTACTCGATTGATGTACGGCATAAAAATTTACTAAGAAAAAATTAAAGTCACTTTCTGCGCAGCCGATAAGGATATTACATGAGCTAATAGCGCTCTTAATAGCTTTGAGTAAGTGTGAGGTTTCCCATGGCTTTATTCGTAAATACCAATGTGGCATCGCTGTCAGGTCAAAAAAATTTGATGGATGTGACAGCCCGTATGAACAGCTCTTTTGAGAAGCTGTCTTCAGGTAGTCGTATTAATAGCGCTCGTGATGATGCTGCAGGGTTGCAGATATCCGACCGTCTTACCACTCAGATCACTGGTTTAAACCAAGCTAGTCGTAACGCTAATGATGGTATCTCTATCGCCCAGATCGCTGAGGGCGCTTTGGGTGAAATTACCAATAACATCCAGCGTATGCGCCAGTTAGCTGTTCAAGGCGGTAACCGTACATTATCTGACGATGATCGTAGTGCCTTGGGTGAAGAGTTCTCAAAGCTGGCGAACGTCAATAATGATATTGCAGATCGTACAGCTTACGGCACGCTGAAAATCCTGAATTATGATGCTAACTCTGCTGGTTTCCAGGTTCAGTCCGGTGCCTTTAGTGGTGAGCAGGATACTGTTACAACAGGTAATGCTAAGCTGGCATCTTTGTTTGGCCAGATTGCTAAAAATGAGATTGAAGCTGGTACTATTGCTGGCGGTATCGATATTTCGCTGATCAGTGCTGAGGCCCTTAGTGCTTTGGGTACCATTGGTGAAATCACGGCAGCATACATGATCCAAGAAGGTCAGTCGGATGTTGGGGTTGCTATTGATGCTATCTTTGGTGCTGATTTTGCAGCGCAGGCTGGTAAGTTGAGCACAATGGGTGAGAATAGTGCCTTTGCGGTTGATGTGGATGAGTTGACTAAGATTCTTACGACAACACTGACAGCTGATCATGCAACAGCTGATATGTCAGCTGTGCTGACAGGTACTGGTAGTTTTGTTGGGGTAGCGGCGGCAACAGCAATTGACTCAGACGGTGGTTATTCCGATGCTCAGCTGAATACGCTACATGGGTTTATGACGGATACTTTGCTGGATGCCATGAGTGGCTTGGTGACTTCAGTTGATAAGCAACGTGCAAAGCTTGGTGCAGAGCAAAATGGTTTGACCTCTATGGTGCGTAATAATACGACTGCTGTTGTAAATGTGTCGGATTCCCGAGCTCGTATTCAGGATACTGATTTTGCAGCTGAAACAGCTGAACTCACACGTAATCAGATCATTCAGCAGGCTTCTACTACCATTCTGTCTCAGGCAAACCAGTTGCCTCAGACTGCACTGTCTTTACTACGATAGTTGCTCTTTTAAATAATAGGGGGTCTGAATTTTTTTCAGAACTTCCCTGCCGAAGCTAAAAGTTTGTAGTTGCTAGCGGATCTTGATTAAAGCAGATTTGTTTGGCTTAAAAGCTGCAATAGAGTTTGAGGATTATGTTATGGCTTTATTTGTAAATACTAATGTTGCATCGCTATCAGGTCAAAAAAATCTGATGGACGTGACTGCACGCATGAATAGTTCTTTTGAAAAGCTGTCTTCTGGTAGCCGTATTAATAGTGCGCGTGATGATGCTGCAGGCTTGCAGATTTCTGATCGTCTGACCACTCAGATTACAGGTCTTAATCAGGCTAGTCGTAACGCTAACGACGGCATATCCATCGCTCAGATCGCTGAAGGTGCTTTGGGGGAGATTACCAATAATATTCAGCGCATGCGGCAGCTGGCTGTTCAGGGGGGGAATCGAACTCTTTCCAGTGACGATCGTAGTGCTCTGGCAGAGGAATTTGAGAAACTAGGTAAGGTGAATAACGACATTGCTGATCGTACAGCTTACGGTACCCTGAAAATTCTGAATGGTGAGTCTCCTTCAGAAGGGTTTCAGATTCAGTCGGGTGCCTTTTCTGGTGAGCAGGATACAGTAACAACTGGTAATGCTAAATTAGCTGCTTTGTTTGGAAAAGTTGCTGATGATGAAAGTATTACAGGTGTCATGTCGGCTTTAGATAGTACAAACATTCAAAACTATGGAACGGTAGGTAAGTTGGTGGCTGCTTATATGGTGGCTAACGATGAATCTGGTGTTCAGGATGCAGTTTCTGCGCTATTCAATAACACTGTAGGTGATAGTGTAGCTGCTAATGAAATGGGCAAAGATAACAGCATTACGTTCAACATGTCTGCGCTGGCTACAATTCTGTCCTCTGAACCTACTGCATCTACAGCTAACGCCTCATTGATTGAGGCGGCACTTACTAATGTGATTACAGTAACAGGTGCTGTTTCAACTGGTTGGGATGATACCCAGATGAATGAGCTGTATGCATTTGCAACGGATACTCTGCTAGATGCTATGAGTGATCTTGTGACGCAAGTGGATAAGCAGCGTGCAAAACTCGGGGCAGAGCAGAACGGTCTAACTTCCATGGTACGCAATAACACCACGGCTGTAGTTAACGTTTCTGATTCCCGTGCGCGTATTCAGGATACTGATTTCGCAGCAGAAACTGCTGAGCTGACCCGTAACCAGATCATACAGCAGGCATCTACTACGATCCTGTCTCAGGCGAATCAGCTGCCTCAGACTGCACTGTCTCTGCTGCGTTAATCACTACGCAACAGTTAACAGTCAAAAATCCCGCTTCGGCGGGATTTTTTTTTTGGCTACAAAAAGCAGCAAAATTCATTTTAAGCTTTAGCTGCACAGGCCGATATAAAAGTTATACTGTTAGTAAGCCGATGGTGAATGGGGGTTGGCATGAAAATTGATTCTTCAACAGATGCGTATGGGCATAGCGCAGATATGCGGCAAAAAAATTCCGCTACTCAGGTTGATAAGGTTACCACTGAGGCGGGGGTTAAACTGGAAAATGCGAGGGCTTCAGCGATTGAAGAGCTCAAATCCTCAATGGCAGGCAAAGAGGGCAGTGAAGAAGATCTCCGTGATGCCGTTGAAAAAGTGAATCAGTATGCAGATATTCAAAAAGTAAGCTTGCGTCTTCAGGTTGAGAAAGAGCTGCAGAAAGTTATTGTAAAAGTAGTAGATAAAGACACGGACGAAGTGATTCGTCAGATCCCATCCGAGCAGACGATTGCTATTGCCAAAAGGCTGGATGAGGTGATGAAGGAGTTTTTGCAAGGGGATGCCCGTTCTGCCTTCAATCTTTTGTCAGACGAAGTTTAAATTTTAAACGCATAGCGTAAATCGCTATCAGGAGATCGTTATGAACTTTTTAGGTATCGGATCAGGTTTGGATCTGTCTACTATGCTAGATGGCTTAGTGAGAGTAGCAACAGAGCCTAAAGTTAATCAATTGACTCGAAGAGAGATCCAAATTGAAGACTCGATTTCGGGCCTTGGTATCCTGAAAAGTGCATTATCGGACTTTCAAAGCGCTTCAGATGCACTGAAAGACAGTAGCCTCTTTACCAAAATGACGCCCACGCTGACACAGCCTGCCAGTGGAGATCTGATCAAAGTTGAAGCTGGCGATAGTGCAGTTGCTTCTAGTTACGATATTGAAGTGGTCTCTCTTGCCCAGGGGAGTAAGGCAACATCATTTTGGCGCTCGGAGAAATACCAAAGTGATTTTTTTGCCAGCACTACAACGGCGCTCAGTAAAGCGGGTGATCTTACGTTCACTACTGGAGCTGCTACAACCAAAACCATCACTCTGGACGGTTCTGAGTCACTTGAGGCGATCAAAGATAAAATCAATGCTGATACAGACCTTAAAGCTGCAGGTATATCGGCTAAGGTAGTGGATGGTAGACTCGAGTATTTCAAGTTGGGAACATCCGGAACCGTTGCAGTTGAGGCCAGCAATGCTAATGTTGGCTCCTTTGCTACTACTGGGACGAATGCCGATATGACCCTACGTGCGGATAGCACAAAGGAAACTGGGTTGGCAGGTCGATTAACGTTTGAGGCTGATGGAAAAACCTTTAATGTTGATATAGACCCAGATGAAACAAAGTCATTAGATGCTGTTGTTGCAGCTATCAATAGTGCTGATGATAACTTTGGTGTAACCGCTAACATTATTGATGGGAAGCTAGTTTACCAGTCATCAATCACTGGTACTGGTAATAACCTTATTGTTACCTCTTCCGATGGTGAAGATGCGGATGGCAATGTGATAGGTGAGTCAGCTAACCTGAGTGGTTTGACTACTGGCGCTGGAAATATGGTTATTGGTACAGCTGCATCTGATGCAGAGATTAAAGTTGATGGTGTTTCAATTACAAATGATACCAACACTTTTGATGCTGCCGTTTCCGGTCTTACCATTACCGCGCTTAAGCAGTCTAAGGATGCTGGTACTGCAGATGCTGAAACAGCATCTTTAACTGTAGGCAATAGTCAGAGTGATGTGAAATCGAAAATTGATGCATTTGCTTCCGCCTATAACAAGCTACGGGAGAAAATGAACGAGCTGAAAGGTTCAACAGATGAAGAGGGGAATTTTATTGCCGGTAAATTAAGTACCGACCCCATCCTTCGTAACGTGGAATCTGTATTGAATAACCTGATTACGCGCCAGGTAGATGGTGCAGACTCAGAGTTAAACACTCTCTACTCTATTGGTCTTGAGATTGAGAGTGATGGCACTTTGGCTACCAATAGTGATCGCCTGAATGCTGCACTGGCTGGTGATATGACAGATCTGCAAAAACTTTTTGCTGGTGAGGGGGCTGCATCAACAGCTGGACTTGGTGATGAAATTAGCTCTCAACTTGATAACTTTGTCAGCTTCACAGGGATTATTAAAGGAAAGGAAGACTCTTTTCAGGAACAGATGAAAGATATTGAGGCTCAGTACGAAGCCCATGCGCGTTATATCGAAAGTTACGAGAAAACATTAAAGCAGCAGTTTACAGCCCTAGATGCCACCATGGCCAAAATGAATTCAATTATGCAGTATATTGGCCCTCAACTTGCTGCTTTACCGGGTGCGGCGAAATAATTCCCATCCGTGAAATACAAAAGATAAAGGTTCTACCATGAATAAAGCGATCAATCAGTATAAAAATGTAAGTGTAGAAAGCGGGCTGGAAGGTGCATCCCCATATCAGATAACCAAAAAATTACTTGATGGCTGTATGATCTTTCTAAAGCAGGCAAAGGTTGCTGTGCAGAATAAGGACTATGAGAAGAAGTCATTTCATATCTCAAAAACTCAGGCCATTATTACAACCCTAGCAGCCAGCCTTCAGTCAGACAAAAATGAAGAGGTTTCTGGTAATCTGCTTGCTTTGTATGATTTCTGTCTGAATGAGTTGATTACTGCCTCATCAGAAATGAAGGTTGACAAGATAGAGTCTGTTGAAAAGGTTATGGGGGAAATTAAGGCTGGTTGGGATTCAATTCCTATGGATGCTGTGATTGAGGCTGAAAATATGCGTCAGAAAGGGCCTCAGGTAAGTACGGATGCAGGATAAAAAGGTTATGCAGGAAAAAAATTCTCCACGAAATATAAAAAACGATACAGAGAGTTTTACAGACTATGAGTTGGTTGCCGCTTTTATTGAGAAGCGCCTAACTGATAATTTGGCAGCGTTCAAACAACACTTGCCTGATATTTATGAAATGTTCAAAGAATATAGTGAGGAACAGTATTTTCTGATATATGATCAATCAGGCAATATAAATTTATTCGACCGTTTGAATGAAAAAGTAATCTATGGTGAGAATCCCGTTGTTGAGTGCTTAGATAATTTCAAAAAATATTCTTCATCACCGATTCAACGCCCCTACATTATCGGCTCTGGTTCTAATGAGCTTCCGGATGAGGTTAATTACCTTCATAATGCTTCTCTAAGCAAAATTGCTCAGTTTCAGCATGAAGCCTTGAAAGGCTTAGTAGAAGAGATATCCGTTAGCTCATTTTTTAAACAAGAAGATGAAACGCTTCAGCCAAGCAATAATAGGATACTGCCACAACAGATTAATTTGATGTTTATCTTTTCTGTTGGTTTGGGCTTTGATATTGAGCGCTTGAGCTTGGATTATGATATTCGAAAATTAATAATCGCTGAGCCAAATCCAGATATTTTTTTCGCCTCGATGCAACTGGTTGATTGGGCTGCCATATTAGATCGCTTTTTATCTTCTGGTAAGTATATTGCAATTCTAATCAATAACTGTCAAAAAGATCTGGTAAGTGATATCTCTCATGTTGTGAACAGCATAGGGCGCCATAATGTTGCTGGTGCCTACTTGTATAGTGCTTTTTTTCTAGAATCTTATCAGGAAATTTTTAAAGATATTAAATCTGCGATTTCTTATAGCTACTTGAGTGGTTATGGCTTCTATGATGACTCGAGATATAGTATTGCCCATACTATGGGTAATATAGCGAATAATGTTCCTCTCCTTGCTTCAAATAGGAATGTAGCTAAGGGTTTTGGACAAAGCAAATTTCCTGTTTTTATTATTGGTAATGGCCCATCTCTAGATGATGATCTTGAATTTATAGCCAGCGTTCAGGATAAAGCTGTTATTGTTAGTTGTGGGACTGCACTTAGACCTTTGGTTATGATGGGTATAGAACCTGACTTCCATGTTGAGTTGGAACGAACGGCTCATGTTCCCTTGTGGATAGAGCAGTCAAGTAAAGGTGTTGATAGTTTCTCTGAAATGATTAAGAACACTATTTTTATAGGTGTTTCTCAGGTTCATCCCAGAACAGCAACATTATTTAACCGTTCAGGTATGATGCTTAAAGACATCGAGTCTGGCTCCTCTTTAGTTTATAAAGTTCTAAAAGATTCTGGTGTGGCTCTCATACCGCGCTTAGCTCCTAGCTGCGTTCATACCGCTATTAGTGCCACAGTTTTAATGGGTTATCGGGACTTTTATTTGTTTGGTGTTGATATGGGTACTCTTGACCCTGAAAAACATCATTCCAAATATAGTGCGTACGAACAACTGAAAGACGGTGAGTCTGATCTTTATAAAATCAATCCAAAAGCAGAG
Organism: Oceanospirillum sanctuarii; assembly: GCF_002150805.1. GTDB lineage: Bacteria > Pseudomonadota > Gammaproteobacteria > Pseudomonadales > Halomonadaceae > Oceanospirillum > Oceanospirillum sanctuarii. The sequence goes on along the minus strand of NZ_MTBA01000004.1, from coordinate 808,839 downwards.
GTTTATCCATCCAATTTTGGCGATCAGGAGGTTTATTCTTCAGGCTTTCTTCCTATGTTCAAAAGGGTATTAGAAGAAATTTTAACCGGGTGGAATGCAACATTTGAAGGTTCTTTAACATTCAATAACTGTAGTAATGGAGCAAAAATAATCGGTTCGGAGCCATTATCAAAGGAAAATATTGATTTAGATAATGGCTTGTCTGGATTCGATAAGAAGACTGTTGTTACTTCAGTATTTGATGCTCACTTTAGCCTAATGCCAGAAAAAAGTTATCAGAAATTGCTTAGTGAACTGGAGTCAGTGAAAGTGAAGCTCGGTGATTTATGTGACAAGGCTATAATGAATATCAAGCCGCTTAAAAGTATTGATGAAGCTATGGATCTTGTTGATTATTTTTCTATACCGTTTCATAGTGAGGATATGTTGCCGGATGAAGATGCTTGGATGTACTCGCTTGTTGATGGTTCATTGCTTTATATTCTAAGTATCGTCAACTCTACAGCTATGCTGCCTGTCTCTGAAAAGTTAAGGTTGCAGGTAATTAATAATCAGTTTGATGAGCTAAGAAAACTATTCATTGGCATTAAAGAAGACTTTGATACCTGTGCTCTAAATTGGGATCAGGAGTCAAGATATGACATGTTTTAATGGTGTATCTAATGCATGATAGGCTAACTTCTTGGTCAGATATTGTTAAGCAATTTTCCGATATCAAAGAGTCTGCTTCAGTTGATGACTGGGTAAGTGTCAGTGTGAAGTGCGACCTTGTAGAGCAGGATATTATTTTCTTCTTTGAATCTAAGATCTTTGCACTCTCTGACCATGAAAAGTCATTCATTAAAGACGAAGGGCTCTTGCTTATGGAAGAAATGAAGCAGCTAGCATTGCTGGCTGCACATAAGAGGAAAGCAATTGCTCAGGAATCAAAAAATCATGTTGTAGCTAAGAAAGGAATTCAAGCTTATAAAAATAATTAGTTTATAGTTGATTTAGGCCATGGAGACTATCCGAGGGGGGGGCATCGTTCTGTGTCACGCATTACTTACAGATCCACGTAACCGTCGATCCGGCTTTCGAGGGGATGCTCAGCTGCGATAGTGTCAGGTTCCAGTTTTGCACCGGATGCGTCCATCGCTCTGATGCCTTAACGTACCTGTGTACAGCAGCTTGAGCAACGCGTTTTCATTGGCTAAGCCACCTTTGGTCTTGGTCAGTTTACGGAACTGGCGGTGCATCGCCTCAAACGCATTGGTCGTGTAAATCGCTTTGCGCACCTGTTCCGGATACTTGAAGTAAACCGAGAGGTCCCCCACTTGCTCCGCCAGAACTTGATCACCAGTGGGTACTGAGTACCCCATTTCGTTTCCAGCTCGTCTAAAGTCTGTTCGGCCGCATTCTGGGTTATGTTGCCCTAAACGCACTTCACGCTGTTGCGGATCTGATGGATGATACAACGCTTCACCTCGGTTTTCGGGAAAACGGTATCAATCGCTTCAGGGAAGCCTTTCAGGCAATCCACTGAGGCGATCAGAATGTCTTTTACACTCCGGTTCTATAGATCAGCCAGTACATTCAGCCAGTAACAAGCACCCTCACTCTGAGAGAGACAGAGTCCCAATAGTTCCTTTTTCACTTCGATGTTCAGGCCTAAAATCGTGTCCAGAGCTTTTGAGACGATGCGGCCGTTTTCTTTGATTTTGTAGTGAGTCGCATCCAACCAGACAAAGGGGTAAACGGCCCCCAGCTTATGTTCCTGCCAAGCTCTTAACTCGGGCAACCGGTCGGTAATGGCGCTAATGTTACCTTAGAGACTTCGGTGCCGTACAATTTCAGCAGATATTCCCGGATGCTCTGGTAGCTGTTACCCAAGGCAAACAGGGAGATGATATTGCGTTCCATCTCATCGGTCAGTCGGGTCTGGTACTTTTTAACCGTCTGCGGTTCGAACGAGCCATTGCGATCACGAGGTGTTTCCAACTCAAAAGAGCCAGAAGCCATTTAATTGCTTTCGGGAGGCTCCGTTTTTACGATTAGACTGGGAATCCGGCCCCAAATGCTCATCCAGTGTAGTGCCTAATGCTGCTTCGGTGATCTACTTGATCAGAGATGTAAGCAGACCGTCTTTGCCATTGAGATCCTAATCGGACTGCAGGGCCTTAGCGAAGGCCTGGATGTCGATTTCATATTTATCGGGCATGATGTGTCACTCCCTGTAGAGGATAAGCTATCGGGGTTGACACAGAATTTTGAACACTGCCCACCTTGGAGATAAGACTAGGGGATACGTCGGCGCCATACATTTCCTGGAACGATGCAACGATTTCTCGAGTACTCATACCCTTGGCATACAAGCTGAGGATCTTATCGTCCATGGAGGTAAAGCGGGTTTGCTGCTTCTTGACGAGTCGTGGTTCAAAACTGCCGTTTCGATCCCGTGTTGTCTCAATCTTGAACTGGCCATCTTCAGTGCCTAACGTTTTACTGTAATAACCATTACGGCTGTTGTCAGAGGGGCTTTGGGCATGCTTATCATAACCAAGATGGTCATTAAGTTCGGCATTAAGTGCCGTTTCAACCGTGATCTTGGTGAGCATTTGCCGAAAGTCGTTCAGATCACTTTCAGTTTTAATTGTTTTAGCGACTTCGCGAGCGAAAGCTTCAAGTTGTTGCTTGTACATACTGCCTATCCTTAGCTGTCGGGTCCCCACCCGCTTATGGAATAATTCCGGGTTTTTTCTTGCCATTCCTTCATTGCTTTGATGGGAGGCTGATGGTTCAGTGCTTTCTGCGATATATGATGATTATACAACCAACAGTAGCGTTTTACGTCTGTTTCAGATCTTCTGATGACTCGTAACGACGTGTTACCAGCACATCACTTATGCGACCATTAAAACGCTCCACCATACCATTGGTTTGAGGGCGCCCTGGCTTGATCAGGCCGTGTTCAATCTCGTGCTCCAGACAGATCTTATAAAAAAAGATGCTTACCAGCGGGCTTGCGCTCACCGCCTACCGTGAAACGGTCTGTGTAGCATTTTCTGTTGTCCGTCAGCACCTTCTGAGCGGTATATCGATCATGCGCTTCAGGAAGTCACGGGTATCTTCCGCAGACTGACTGGATAATACCTCCAGATAAACCCTGTGTGTTGCGCGGTTAATGTCAACATGCAGATATTGGCGCTGCGCTTCATCCGGTATCTGTGGCAGGTACTTGATATCAATGTGCACAAAACCGTGTTCATATGCTTTAAAAGGCTTGTGGCCAGAGTTTAGATCCGGGCTGAGTGCTTTGTCCTGTCTGGTCAGTTCTGCCAGAGGTGGTACCTGTCTTCGTTTTAACATACGAAGGGCAGAATGTGATAGCGCCGGATTAAGGAATTAACGACCCACAGCCAACAGGTCATCCAAGCCCAGATGGAGATGTTCACGAGCCGCAATCAAGATGCCTTCCTGTACGGGTGTCAGTGTTGCCAGAAGACTATGGAGGGTATGAGGGCGATCAAGAACATCGTTACGATAACGCCATATTGGCTGGCCAGCTCTTTGTTGCTGACGGATTCTGGGGCTTACTGTATCTCAGCTCTGATCCTGGGGGGCGTCGTCGCCTGCTTATGTAACTTGATGTTCATGCAGATGCTCCTGAATGATCTGGTGAAGGAGTTCTCTTGCAGTAAGCAAAGGATAACTCCTTAATGAAATTTGATCATCTGGAACTTGACACTTAGCACTACTGGCTAAATGATAGGCAGTTACACAGTTTTATCTATAGTCTCAGGCCATGTCAAACATGGCCTTCACTTTACTTCAGCTTGTTCTTTAGTACCCACTCTCCATCGACCAGTTTCCAAATGCCTTTATCTCTGAACTTCTCTACTGTTTGATCAAACTCTTCCTTTGTTATCATGTGGAAATTAAGGAAATCATCAAGGTCATTAAATGGCTTTTGATCTTGGAGCTGATTTACGATCTTTACAGCGTCATGACGAGACAGTCTGCCATTCCAGATATCATAGCAGGTCTGATCTGTTGGCCTCCAGAAACCAAATTTAAGGTATTTGAACCAGATATTGATTTCGCAGAGTTTTTCATCAATGTTATCATAGTCCAAGAAATTACCTGGCAATGGACCTTTCTTTCTACTGATAAAGCCCCGTTCTCTCACGAACTCATAATTGGCTCTGCCGTCCCACTTTACAAAGTGACCTAGATAAATGCTTTGAATGCCGGCATCTACAAGTTTTTTATAGTCAGGGTACTTGTAGAAAAATATATCTCTTTCAGATATATCGTTATCAATCCAATCAAATATTGTTTTTTCTTTAATTAAGTCGCTTTTATCGATCGCTAGTGCAGACGGCTTGCTATCAGAGCGCTGTATGCCACCAAACTCAAATGCAATATCTTCTCCCCAGATGACTAGTGGGACCTCATAGATAAGTGCTGTGTTAACAACAGAAGAAAACATTGCGCAGTGTTCAGCCCAGTTAGGTTCACCCTGGCGTAAAAAGCACTTTTTCCGTATTTTTCTAAATGTGCTAGGCTTAATTGTGATTTTCATATGATCAACGTTTAAATCTTTGATCATATTGTTCAGGTTCTCAATACCTTCCGTTGTAGGTAAATGAGCACCAAGAGTTACGCAAAGAACTTTAAGCCCAAAATTTTCAGCGAGCATCGCAGCTTGATACCAGCTATCCTTTCCACCACTAACAGCTACAATGCAGTCATAAAAAGGGTATTCTTGATTCTTTATGTTATGTACAATATTTTCCAACTGCTTAAAGCGCTCAGTCCAATCAATACCTTCTTTTATTTTTTTAGTTCGACACGCATTGCAGTGACCATTTTCGTCTAACACAACGCCGGGTTTGGTATCTGGCATTACACAGCTTGAACAAAAATTCATCAATCAACCCTCAATGGCTTTATAGTTGTTTTTGTCCATGTAGGTTCTTCCTAATAAAATGTATTCATCAGAATTAGACTGTTCTTCAAGAAGCTCTGTTCTTAGGTATGGTTGGGTTTCGGTTGGCTTATAATCAAATCCTGTATCTATTTCTATATTACTATTTAAAATGCTTCCGTGGCAAAACCATTCCCCATTGCAGTCTTTAGACCAAGCTTTTGGATCTCTGAAAGGATCTATGTGGGCGAGGAGTTCTTCTTCATTCATATCGATCCATTTTAAAAATGTACTGAGTGATTCTGGTTTTTTTTCTAAGTACTCCTTTATTAATAAATAGCCTTTTTCTCGTGATAGTCTTTTCAATCGGATGTCTCTGGCTACATGATCGATAACTTTTGAGTAACCAAACTTAAGGTATTTGATGTAGTCGTGTACGCTGGCATTGTTAAAGCAGTTAATAGACTCGTAAGTATTATATGTTCGTTCCTGAAGGTGGGTCTCATAGCCGAAATTTATTATAGCGCTTTCAGTTTGCTCTTTAGAATCCCAAAAGACATAGTTTCCTATATATAAACCACGAACTCTTGAATTTTCTAGCTGTTTATCAGATGGGTATGTAAAGGCTTGAAGGTCTTTTTTAGAAATGTTTTTAGACATTCCTAATAGTGATTCTGCATCATAGCCACGCATAGCGTGTTCTTTCCTTACTTTCTTGGTCATCTCGGCATTATCATAATGGCTAAACATTCCTACTTGATCCAGCCAGCCATTTACTCCCCAAATGACTAATGGAATATTTAGCTTTGTAGCAACCTGAACAGGAAACGTTTGGCTCCCGGCTAATACATGCCAATACATATCGCCAAATTCTTTCAAAGTAATACGAGTTATTTCTTTTATAGTTTCCGGGCCAACTGTCGACATCATATGGTCACAGTCCAATTTAGTGATCAGTCTGGCTAAATTCCTGACACCAACTTTAGTATTGAAATGGGTGTTGTATGTTACTAAAAGAGGGTTTAGTCCAAACGTATTCTTCACCAAATCTACCACAAAAAAATCGTCGCCTACCCCGGTTACAGGTATGACGCAGTCGTATGATGTACCTGGTCTGTTTTTATACTGATCCAATATGTTGGATAGTTCTTCCGCTTTTTTTGACCAGTCAATACTGTATTTTTCTTCATGTACACGGCAACCACTGCAAACACCTTGATCATCAATAATGATATTTAATGCATGGTTATCAGGATAAAAACAACGATTACAGAATTTCATCTTGTCACCTAAAATGGGCGTCCTAGGATATCGAGTGAGAAGTCTTCATATTTAACATCGGAACTCAGGCGCACATTAATACCTGCAGCGCGCATCTGTGATTTGGCTGCTATTGTGCTGTGTTCGACATGTTGGAAAATGTTTGCTGCTGCTGCTGCGTGACAGCCACCATTTGTTATTGCTTCAGACAGGTGCTCGAATCGGCCTACTCCTCCGAGTGCAATTACAGGTATTGTAACAGATGAGCTTGCTTGTTTCAGAAGCTCAATATCGTAGCCTTGTCGACTGCCATCTCTGTCTACGGAGTTTATTAATATTTCACCAGCGCCAGCAGATTCAATATTTTGTAAATGAAGGCGCACGTCCGAATCTACAATTTCTTTTTTAGTGTAGTCATAAATGAAATATTTACCATTGACCATCTTAATATCAATGGAAACAGTTATACATTGATTGCCAAAGGTGTTCGATGATTCAGTAATAAATTCAATGTTTTCTCTTGCAACCGAGTTCAAGCAGACTTTGTCTGCACCGGCCTTGAGCAGTTTATCGATATGTCTTTGGCTTTTAATTCCACCTCCAACAGTAAGTGGTACAAAGCATTCCTTTGAAGCCCATGATACAAGGTCAAAATTTGGATCTCTTTTTTCTTTGCTTGCATCGATATCGATGACTATTATTTCATCTACATCCCAGTTAGCAAAAAATTCAATTGCGGTTTTTATATCGCCAATAGGTAAGAATTTATTGAAATTAAAGCTCTGTACCACTAGATCACCTTTTGTGATTACACATGGAATTAGTCGTGTTTTAATCATGATATTTGCTAGCCCATTTGAAAAACTCTTTTAAAGCATTTAATCCGTTTTCTTGACTTTTTTCCGGATGAAATTGCATTCCGATAATATTGTCATTTTTAACGGCTGCTACCATTGTTTCGCCGTAATCGAACTCTGCAATTATATGCTTTTTTTCGCATTTAGCATGTAGGCTATGAACAAAGTAAAAGTCTTTGTCAGTTTTTAAGTAGTTAAAAATTGCGCCGTGATCTGTTTTTTTTATTGAGTTCCACCCCACGTGAGGAACTCTTAAACCTTTGCTAGGTTTTATATATTCAACTGTACCAGGAATCCAACCTAAACCCTTTGTCAATTTTTTCTCTATTGAATATTCAAATAAAAGCTGCATTCCTAGGCATATTCCTAGTGTTGGGGTTTTTTTTACCACCGCGGCATTTTCTAGGTGTTCTATCAGTTTTTTTTCTTGCAACTTATACATTGCGTCTGGGAATGCGCCAACTCCTGGTAGAATTATGCATTCCGAATTTTGTATTATTGTTGGATCGGAGGTAACTGTTGGTTTTTTGTAACCAATTTTCTTTATTGCATTTTCGATTGATCGAATATTTCCCATACCATAGTCAACAATAACAATTTCTAAATCTTTCAATTGTCACCTCGGCTTTAATTGTAATAATGTAGTGATGATTTTTTGCCTACCCTAGTGTCCAGAGGCTAGACTATGTTTTGCCATTGTCGGCAATTTAGCGGTTTTCTGAAGTTATTTAAAATTCACGATGGGTTAGTCTCACTCGAAGGTATTAAAGATAGCTTTCTTCTCGGTCTGAAGTGCTGAGCTGTGAGGATAAGGGGGGGCATTCACTGCTCTGGTTGTTTTCAGGATCAGGACTGTAAAATTGCTTTTTAAATGATTGTTTTGGATTGGCTTGACGGTAATGTGTGGTGCTGCTTAGAGTGGCTCCCGATTTTGTGTCATCAACTATTAGGCCTGTAATTATGAATAGCCCTGTTGATACGTATATGGATCTTTTTCAGTCTGCTCTCAAGAGTGAAAGCTTTGAAGAACTTGAGCAATTAGCTGATGAGTTGGATAAAGAAACAAAATCTCTTTGTGAATCAGGTAATGCAGACAATGTTATGCTAAGTCAGATGCTTGACGGTCTCAAGCAGCTGTATCTTAGACTGAATCAGGTTCGAGATGAAAGGCGTGATAAGATGAGAGGGGTTTTTAGGGCCCAGGCTGGGATTAGGGCATACAAGGGGGGGGTATGAGTGCCTCTGCAGAAGAGTTACAAGCTGCTTTTCTTGAATTTTCTGCTTTATCCAAGCAGCTGACGAGTTCTTATGACCAGCTTCAGTCAAAGATTGTCTCTTTGACATCCGAGCTTGAAGAGGCTAAGCGGCAGCGTTCGGAAGAGTTAACCAAAAAGCAGCAGGTGGCTGAAAAGCTTGAACATCTGCTTTTTTTGTTACCTGTAGGTGTGGTTGTCATTGATGGTAGTGGTTTTGTAAGTAGTGCAAATCCAACTGCTTGCGATCTCCTGGGCGGCGATTTAATTGGTGATACATGGATTGATGTCATTGAGCGCTGTTTTGCCCCGCGTCAGGGGGATGGCTATGAGATATCACTGAAGGATGGGCGTCTTGTTTCTATATCGACTCGTTCCCTAGAAAAAGAGCCTGGTCAGATGATTGTTATCAATGATATGACCGAGACACGGAGGCTTCAGGAGCAGGTTAGCAGAGGGGAGCGTCTGACTGAAATGGGGCAGATGGTAGCTTCTCTGGCGCATCAGATCCGGACACCATTATCGGCTGCGATGCTGTATGCCGGCCATCTTCAGTCGGGCGAGCTGCCCGAAGATAAGCGCCTGAAGTTCTCTTCTAAGCTTGTAGATCGTTTGCAGAATCTGGAGCAGCAGATCGGTGATATGCTCCAGTTTGCGCGTGGTGGGAGTACGGTTGCAGAGCCTTTTTCAGTTGCCTCTTTAGCTGATTCAGTTCTGACTGAGTCAGAGAGTATTTCAATGTCAAGTAGTACGGATGTTCTTGTTAGTTGTGATGCTAGTGGCACACTGCTTGGGCATCAGGAGTCTTTGTCTGGTGCGATTCTTAATCTTGTGAATAATGCCGTTCAGGCTGGGGCTGAAAAAGTAGATGTTGGTTTTGCTTTTGAGGCGAATGGTATATTGCAGATTACAGTTTGTGATAATGGTCCTGGCATTCCGGCTGATCAGCTTGAAAAAATCCTTGAACCCTTTTTTACTACCAAAAGTCAGGGTACTGGCTTAGGCTTAGCTATTGTCCAGTCTGTTGTTAGCGCCCATAAGGGTAAGTTGAGCGTTGATTCTGTTCTGGGCGAAGGTGTTTCATTTGTAATATCGTTACCGGTAATTGGAGTTGGCGGATAGTCGTTATGCATAAAGGAAAGCTACTTGTAGTTGAAGATGATGCTGACCTGAGAGAGGCCTTGGTCGATACTCTCGAGCTCGCAGGTTATGACGTAAAAGATGCAGATTGTGGTGAGTCTGCCATAGTCAGGTTGGCTCAGGAAAGCTTCGATATGGTGGTTTCAGATGTCAATATGCCTGGTATCGATGGACATCAGTTGTTAGAGCATGTTGCTGTAAAATATCCGGGTCTAAGCTTTCTTCTAATTACTGCGTATGGTTCGATTTCCAATGCTGTTGATGCGATGAGGCAGGGGGCTGTTGATTACCTGGTTAAGCCCTTTGAACCGGAAAAGTTGGTTGAGTTAGTTGATAAATACTGCCAAAGCGTTGGTGTGCTTCAGTCTGATGAACCAATTATGGTTAGTGAAAAAAGCCGTCATGCTTTTGCATTAGCGAAACGAGTGGCTGTCACTGATTCAACAGTGCTGATTGCTGGTGAAAGCGGTTCTGGTAAGGAAGTTATTGCTCAATATATACATCGGCACTCACAGCGTGCTGACAAACCATTTGTAGCAATCAATTGTGCTGCTATTCCTGAGACGATGCTCGAGGCAACGCTTTTTGGTCATGAAAAGGGTGCTTTTACAGGAGCTCATTCGAGTGCTCCGGGTAAGTTTGAGCAAGCAAACGGTGGGACCTTGTTGCTTGATGAAATTTCTGAAATGGCTATTGATCTTCAGTCCAAGTTACTGCGTGTATTGCAGGAGCAGGAAGTTGAGCGTGTTGGTGGTCGAAAAATTATTAAGCTTGATGTTCGTGTTATCGCGACCACGAACAGAAACATGCGCGAATACATTTCAGAAGGGCGTTTTCGTGAGGATTTGTACTATCGTTTAAATGTGTTTCCAGTGACCTTGGCTCCACTTCGCGAGCGTGTAGGGGATATTGTTCCTTTGGCAGAAAAGTTATTTGCTAAGCATGCCTTAAAAATGAACCGATCAGCTGTCTCCTTAGCGTTAGATGCGAAGCAGGCTCTGGAAAGTTATTCTTGGCCAGGTAATGTTCGTGAGCTGGAGAATGTGGTGCAAAGAGCGCTCATTCTTCAGATGGGGGCAATCGTTGAAGCGGCAGATCTTTGCATAGAGCCTGCAGCGGTTGCGGACAATATTTGCCTAGATTCTGAAGTTGCTGCTGCCTCAGAGCCTGCTGGTTTTAGTGCTAATCCTGAAGCTGCTGGTGTCACGGGTACCCTTGGTGATGATCTTCAGGTGAAAGAGTTTCAGATGATTATTGCTGTTCTCAAAGAGTGCCGCGGAAGAAAGAACAGGGCTGCTGAGAAATTAGGGATTAGCCCTCGAACGTTACGTTATAAAATGGCAAAGATGCGTGACAATGGCATAGATGTTGAAAGGGAAATTGAAATTGCATAGCACTGGGCTGGCAATGGATGTGTAGTCCGATATAGAATTAATAGATTGTCGTTTATAATTATGAGTAATGAGGTGAGTCATGGTTGATAGAGCTGATATATCAGGTGTGCTGGATCAGATTCGATCTATGCAGTCTGAAATCCATCAGGCAAGCCGTGTTGCTCCTTCAGTTAAGCCTGCTGGTGCAGTTGACGGTGCAAAGCCTGCTGATGCGCCTGACTTCTCGGAGATGTTGAAGGCTGCTATTGACAAGGTTAATGAAACTCAAAAAACAGCAAGTGCACTTCGTGAATCCTATGAAATGGGTGATCCTGAAGTGGACATTACTCAGGTAATGATTGCATCGCAAAAATCGACAGTTGCTTTTGAGGCGATGAGCCAAGTTCGAAATAAGCTGGTATCTGCGTACCAGGAAATTATGCGTATGCCTGTTTAATTGATTGGTAGCGATATATCTGACCTGTACACATCTGGATTTAGGAACTTGATGCATGGATAACCCTTCTGCTGATGCGAGCAATGAAGTAGCAGATACTTCAACAACAGCACCAAGCCAGACTGCAGAGCCGCAAGTGACATCAGACCCGTCTAAAGGTCGCGGTGGTTTTACTGGTGTTATGGACGGGTTTAACAATCTGGATATGATGCGTCAGCTCGGTCTTCTTGCTGGGTTTGCTGCAAGTATTGCTATAGGCTTTGCGATTGTATTGTGGTCTCAGGAAGAAGATTATCGGCCTCTGTTAAGCAGTATCGGTGAGTATGATTCTCCAGCTGTAGTTGAAATTCTTGAGCGAAATGGGATTAGCTACAAGGTTGATCCTAAGTCTGGCGCACTTCTTGTTTTGTCCGATCGGATTTACGAAGCTCGTATGAAAATTGCGGCTTCCGATGTTGCCCGTTCTAATACTGTCGGCTATGAGCTTCTTGATCAGGAGCAGGGGCTGGGCACCAGCCAGTTTATGGAGTCTGCACGTTACCGACGCAGTATCGAAGGTGAGCTTGCGAGAACTATTTCCAGTTTACAACCTGTTCGTGGTGCTCGTGTTCACTTGGCGATGCCTAAGCAGTCGGTGTTTGTTCGTGACTATCGTAAGCCATCAGCTTCCGTTTTTTTGAATCTTCATAGCGGTGCCGCTTTGGACGCTAGTCAGGCTAATGCTATTGTCAATCTAGTGGCAACCAGCGTCGCAGAGCTAGACCCAAAAGACGTTACGATTGTTGATCAGCGTGGACGTCTCTTATCTCAATCAGAAGCGAAAGAGTCTGATAAGCAGATTCAGCGTCAGTTTGAATACTCCCGAAAACTTGAGCGAGTACTTACTGAGCGAGTCCGGAGCATTCTTGAGCCTGTTCTTGGTCCTGGTCGTTATCAGGCTGCTGTTTCTGCTGAAGTCGACTTTACTCAAACAGAGCAAACCGAAGAAATTTATAACCCTGACTTGCCAGCCCTTCGTAGTGAGCAGGTGCTCAATGAACAGCGTATTGGTGATATGAGCCAGGGAGGTATTCCCGGGGCCCTGTCTAATCAGCCTCCGACTCCTACCGATGTGCCAGAGCAAACGGTGGATGAAAACGGCAATCCTATTAATACTCAGTCAGTAAATAGCCGTAAACAGGCAACCCGAAACTTTGAACTTGACCGTACAGTAAGTTATTCCCGTAATAATCTAGGACGTGTTGATCGTCTGACGGTTGCTGTTGTAGTTGACGATATTATTATTCGTGATCCTTCCAGTGGCGATGTGGTGCGTCGTGCTTGGGATGAGAATGAGCTTAAGAGATTGGAGGTGCTGGTTCGTGACGCTGTGGGCTTCAATGCGTTGCGGGGCGATAGTGTTAATGTCGTCAACTCCCCTTTTGCTGATGGTGGTGGCGACCTAATTGAGAAACTGCCGTTCTATCAAGAGCCTTGGTTCTGGGAAATTGCAAAGCAGGTTCTTGCTGGTTTGTTTGTTCTTATTCTGATTTTTGGTGTGCTGCGGCCTATTCTTCGGAGCCTTGCTACAGCACGCGATGCCAACGATGGGGCTGATGCTGAGGATGAGATGTTGACTCCTCTTGAGGATTTGGGAGATGACCAGGTTACTCTGTCGGCAGCTGATGATCCTCTACTCGCTGGCCCGAATGAGGCTTATGAACGTCAATTGAATGCTATTCGTGCAATGATTGCTGAAGATCCGGGGCGTGTGGCGCAGGTTGTAAGGCAGTGGGTGATCTCCGATGAGTGATGATGAATATCAAAGCCTAAGCTCTATCCAGCGTGCAGCAATTTTGCTGATGACGCTTGGAGAGTCTGATGCAGCGCAAATCCTTCGTCATATGGGGCCTAAAGAGGTTCAGAAGGTGGGCATGGCTATGTCGCAGATGCAGCATGTATCCAAGGATCAGGTTGAAGAGGTTTTATCTGATTTTCTGGATTCTGCCGGTAACGTAACAGGCCTTGGTGTTGGCGCGGATAGTTATATTCGCCGCATGCTTACTGAGGCGCTGGGTGAAGATAAGGCGAATGGCCTGATTGACCGTATTCTTCTCGGCGGTAATACCACGGGTCTGGATACCTTGAAGTGGATGGAGCCTCGTGCAATCGCAGATATTATCCGTTACGAACACCCTCAGATTCAGGCTATTGTTCTGTCTTATCTGGACTCGGATCAGTCAGCAGAAGTACTTGCCTTCTTTGACTCGAAAGTACGTCTGGATGTGATTCTTCGCGTTGCGTCGCTGGAATCTGTTCAGCCTCAGGCTCTTCAGGAGCTGAATGATATTCTTGAGAAGCAGTTCTCCGGTAGTACGGGTACCCAGACTACAAGTATGGGTGGTGTAAAAGTTGCTGCCAATATTATGAACAACCTTGAAAGTGCCCTTGAGGGTGAGCTCATGGAAGCCATTAAAGAGGTTGATGAGCAGCTGGGTGAAGAGATTGAAGATCTCATGTTTGTATTCGATAACCTTGTCGATATGGATGATCGCGACGTTCAGATTCTGCTGCGTGAGGTTAACCCTGATAGTCTGGTGCTTGCGTTGAAAGGTGCAGATACACGGGTTCAGGAAAAAATATTCAAGAATATGTCTAAGCGTGCGAGTGAGCTGTTACGTGATGACCTTGAGGCGAAAGGTCCGGTGCGTGTCAGTGAGGTTGAGCAGTCTCAGAAAGAGATTCTGGCGATCGCGCGTCGCTTGGCAGAGGATGGTGAGATTACTCTGGGCGGCGGTGCCGACCAGATGGTGTAAATCTTCGGCCGTCGCTGGTCAGTATATGAGTGGATACTATGTCTCTGGATAAACGACATCTATGGTCGAGTGAAGAGATTGAAGCCTTTGAACGTTGGGAGATGCCGGATTTAACCGGCGTCTCCCTTCGTAGTTTAGGGCGAGACAAAATCTCAGATGAAATTGTAGACCCTGAAGAGCAGCCTGAAGAAGAGGTGGAAGAAGAGATTCATCTTCCAACTCTTGAAGAGGTCGAGGCGATTCGGAAAGAAGCCTATGACGCCGCCTATACAGAAGGTATGGAACAGGGGCGTCTGGATGGCTTCGAACAGGGCCGAGAAGATGGTTTTCTCAAGGGAAAGGCTGAGGGTTACGAGGAAGGTTCTGAGAAAGGGTATGCAGATGGTATGCAACAGGGGGAGCGTGAGGTAAACGATATTCTCTCACGTTTAAACAGTATCCTGGCTCTTTTGCATGAACCGATTGCGGCTCAGCATGAAGAACTCGAAGCCGTTTTGTACGACCTCTTGACACACTTGGTGACCCTGGTAACTCGTCAGGAATTAAGTATCGATTCTTCTGTCGTTACACAGATCATTCAGGACTCCCTTGCCGCTTTGCCAAGGAATAGTGATCGTATTCGCGTCTTTGTGAATCCTGATGATTACTCGTTGGCTCAAGAGCAGGCCAGTCGTCAAATTGACCCTTGGCAGGTATTTGCTGATGAAGGTGTGGCCCGCGGTGGATGTCGTGTAGAAACTCTGAGTTCGCTGGTTGATAGTTCCGTTGAAACCCGTCTCGAAGATTTACTGCAGCAGGTTGTAGCCGAGCGTTATGCTGCAGCTTCGGCATCTGCTGCCCAAGTTTCTGATAGCTCCTCTGTGTCTGAGGAAAATGTAGATCAGGCTTAAGTTCGAGAGATTCTAGATGGATAATTTGGCTCAAAGGCTTCGTCTCTATAAGCCTGAAAAAAAATTGCAGCCTCGTATTCGAACCGAAGGCCGTTTGGTGAGAATGGTTGGCCTGACGCTGGAAGCGGTCGGCTGTGATATGCCTGTTGGCAGTTATTGCAATGTTGAGACAGCCAATGGTGGCTTTGTTGAGGCAGAAGTTGTAGGTTTTGCTTCTGAGAGAACCTTTCTGATGCCGGTAGGTGTTGCTGAAGGTCTGAAATCTGGTGGGCGTGTAATTCCGAATGATAAGGCGCTGAATATACCGGTTGGCCCGGAATTACTAGGGCGGGTGCTTAACGGTATTGGCGAACCCTTGGATGGTAAAGGGGTTATTGCTGCAAAAGATACTACGAGTCTTCACGGAAAAATAATTAACCCTCTTGCCCGTAAGCCAATCAAAGAAACATTGGATGTTGGGATTAAAGCTATTAATTCTCTCTTTACTGTTGGGCAAGGGCAGCGTATCGGACTTTTCGCCGGTAGTGGTGTTGGTAAAAGTATGCTGCTTGGCATGATGACTCGTTTTACCGAAGCCGACATTATTGTTGTTGGCCTTGTGGGTGAGCGAGGACGAGAAGTAAAAGAGTTTATCGAAGAGATTCTCGGGCACGAAGGAATGGCGCGTTCTGTTGTTGTTGCTTCGCCTGCCGATGATGCGCCTCTCATGCGCTTGCGTGCAGCGATGTTAACGACAAGCATTGCTGAGTACTTTCGGGATCAGAGGAAGAAGGTTTTGCTTCTGATGGATTCCTTGACCCGATTCGCACAGGCTCAGCGTGAAATTGCCCTTGCTGTGGGTGAACCCCCTGCCACCAAAGGCTATCCACCTTCTGTATTTGCTAAGATTCCCCAACTCGTTGAGCGCGCCGGTAATGGTAATGAAGGGACCGGAGGCTCAATTACTGCTTTCTATACCGTATTGACTGAAGGCGATGATCAACAGGACCCTATTGCCGATGCGACCAGGGCTATTCTTGATGGTCATATCGTTCTTTCTCGTCGTTTGGCTGAAGAGGGGCACTATCCGGCTATCGATGTTGAGGCTTCTATCAGTCGTGTAATGCCGCAGGTTGTTTCGGATGATCATCTTAAACTGGCTTATTCGGTCAAGCAGCTGTATGCGTTATACCAGCAAAATAAAGATCTGATTACGGTTGGGGCATACAACGCAGGTAGTGATCCGGCTGTAGATCAGGCTATTGCGCTAATGCCGGGTATTAAGCAGTTCCTGCAGCAAAGTTTGCGGGAAAATGTTGATATTGTTTCCAGTTATCAACAAATGTATCAGGCATTGAATAATGTGCCCCAGACCCCGGGTCAGCAGCAGTCGTGAGGGCTGATTAATGAAGCGTTCTCAGCGTTTGAAAAACATCATGGCGATGGCTGAAAAGAAAGAGCAGGATGCCGCTAATGCTCTCGGATATCTGAATACTAAAATATCCAACGAAGAGCTGAAGCGTAAGCAGCTGCTCGAATATGAGCTTGAGTATCATGAAAAGATCATTGAGACCGGTCGTTCCGGGATCAATGGGGCAACCCTGAGAACTTATTTTGGTTTTATGGATAAACTCAGCGACGCTGCAAATCAACAGGTTGGGCATATTGCGGAACTAGAACAGCAAGTTGATCAGGTTCAGCAATACTGGTTTAAAACCCGGGGAAAGTTAAAAGCGTTCGAGAGTTTGGTTGAAAAAGCCGAACACCAGGAGGCTCTTGCGGCCGATAAGCAGGAGCAAAAAATACTGGACGAGTTCGCCGCTCAAGCCTACCTGAGAAGAAATTCTTCTTCTGATTATTAATCTGGCATAACCCTTGCTGCTCTAGGCCTAGGACTAAACAGAGAGGTTTCAATATGGGTGTCAGTCAGTCACAAACAGTTCTCGACCTATTACCCGCCTCCGGCTCGGTTGCACCCAAGCGCAATCAAAATAGTAGCACCAACCAAGCTATGTTTGATGTCGCTTTAAAGAGTGCTTCGTCGTCGGTTGCTCAAGCCTCAGGGAATGACAAACTAGCCAAACAGGATGTAGCTGCGAATAATGCAGAGGCTAAGGGCAAGGCTGTTCCGCAAAACGGCAAAGAAGTTCCAGAGCAGTCGCAGAAAGCAGAGCTCAAGCGTCCAGATAACGTATCGGCCAGAGATACGGCTTCCGTTGATCAAGATGCTGTTAATGAAAGTCAGAGATCACAGCAAAATGATGTCAAGGTTAACTCGGTTGCTGGTGATGAAGGCGTTAAACAGGATGCGAACTCTAAAGGTGAAGATCCTGGCTCTGAATCCGGCTCTGTTGTATCGGTTGATGGTGAGCAGCAAGCTGAAGCTGTAGAAGGTGATTCTTCCGTAATCGCTTTGACGGAGAAAGATCAGGGTCAGCTACTTAAAGAGCTTAAATCCGAAGATTTAAGTGGTGAGGATTTTCTGGCGAAGCTGGAGCAGGTGCTTAAAGCTCAGGGAATATCCCTTGATGACCTAAAAGCACTGATGGAAGAAAACGATATTCTTTCAGCGGATAAATTCGACCAGCTTCTGAATGATCCTGAGGCTCTGATCGCTCAATTACAACAGGCGATTAAGCCGGGTTCTGACTTAAGTGCGCAGCTTAAGGATCTAGGTCTTCAAGCTGATGTAGCAGCCCGTTTGTCTGCAGCTATGAATAGCCGTATTCAGCAGGATTCAGCGCCTCGCTTTGCAGATGTGCTTAAAGCTGAGGCAAATGCATCGCAGCAGGCGGGTAATCTGGTTTCTCAGCTCCTTCAGGAGCAAGGTGCAGGAAAAGATTCTGAAGCAGGGTTTGATAAGGATCGCTTATTTGAGCAGTTATTGGCTCAGAAAACAGCAGATCCGTCAGCTAAAGCATCCGGCTTTGCTGGAATCATGCTTAAAGAAGGTGTTGGGTCTAATTTGTTAGGTACGGCGGGTGTTGGTGCAGGGGCTGCTGCTGTTGGTAGTGCTGAAGGTCTTCATGGGCTGGCTCAGCGCTCTGGTCTAAATGCTCAAGCTCAGAACTTGCCTCAGTTGCCTGTTTTAAGAGGCTTGCCGGGGCAGCCGGGAGCGACTGAAGCGCTGAACGAGCGAATCATGATGATGCGCTCCAAAGGTATTCAGACGGCAGAGATAAGGCTGGACCCGCCGGATCTGGGGAGTCTTGAAGTCAGGGTTCGTGTCTCTGGTGATACAACGACAATCCAGTTCCATAGTCCTAATCCAAGTGTTCGCGAGGCTCTGGAAGCACAGGTTAACCGGCTTCGTGAAATGATGGAGGGAGCTGGAGTGAATCTCGGCCAGGTAGATGTGTCTGATCAGTCTCTGTCAGAAAACGCTGAAGAAGCTTTTGCTTCATCGGGAGGCTCATCCGGAGGTCAGGGTGATTCTGAAGCGGATGGTGCTGCTTCTGAGCAAGGTGCGATTGCAGGGGGGGTGACGCAATCCGGCTTAGGATTAGTTGACTACTTTGCCTAGGGCTTGCATTATCCTATGCCAAAATATGTCATAACTTTTTGTATTAGCATCAATCAATTGAAAGCAAGAGGCTGGAAATGGAAGACTTAAACGAACAGAAGAAAAGCAATAAGAAAACCATCATTATTATTGTTGCTGTTGTCTTGCTTTCGATTGCTGCTGCTGTAGGCGGGGCGCTGTTCTTTATGGGGAAGATACCTGGAATGAATTCTGGGTCTGACCAGTTAAGTATCCCTTCAGGGCCTCAAATTACACCGAGCAGTTCTGTCTATTTTGAGTTGGAGCCCGCATTTGTTATTAACTTTAACGCAGGTCGTAAGCAGCGTTTTATGCAGGTTTATGTTGCAGTAAAGGCTCAGACAGAATCAGCAGTTGCCCAGGTTTCTCAGCATTCTCCTGTCATCCGTAATAATCTGAACCAGCTATTTGCAAAGCAGGATTTTGAGAGTATTCAGACGCCGGAAGGGAAAGAGGAGATGCGTCAGGCTGCAACTCAGGCGGTTCAGGATGTATTAGCTAAGTACGGGAATGGTGAGACCATTGATCAGGTGTTGTTCACCAATCTTGTAATGCAGTAAGGGCGGAATTGTTATGCAGGATTTACTCTCTCAAGATGAAATTGATGTCCTTCTGCATGGTGTAGAGGATGACGATCTGCCATCCGGTGGCGATGATGACGGTGATGGTAGTGATGTCCAGTCGTATGACATTACCAGTCAGGACCGTATCGTTCGTGGGCGGATGCCAACTCTTGAGATGATTAACGAGCGTTTTGCCCGTTATACGCGAATCAGTCTCTTTAATCTGTTGCGCCGGAGTTCTCATGTGACGGCTGGCGGCGTTCAGATTATGAAGTTTGGTGAGTATGTTCATACGCTATTCGTACCAACCAGTTTGAACCTGGTAAAGATGCGCCCATTGCGTGGTTCGGCTCTGTTTGTACTGGACGCAAAGCTTGTTTTTAAACTGGTAGATAACTTCTTTGGTGGAGATGGTCGTCACGCCAAGATTGAAGGCCGTGAATTTACGCCCACTGAGATTCGTATTGTTCAGAAGGTTCTTGAGCAGGTCTTTGTTGACCTGAAAGAAGCCTGGAGCACGGTTCTGCCGCTTAACTTTGAATACATAGGATTTGAAGTTAACCCTTCCATGGCAAACATCGTAAGTCCAAGTGAAGTGGTGGTTGTAAGTACTTTCCATGTTGAGCTTGATGGTGGCGGTGGTGATATGCACATCACCATCCCTTATTCCATGATAGAGCCTGTTCGTGAGGAACTTGACTCCGGTGTGCAGAGTGACGTGGATGATGTGGATGAGCGCTGGGTTCGCGCCCTGCGTCAGGATGTGATGGAAGCGAACATCCCATTGAACGTTAAAGTGGTTGAGCGACAGATCAATCTTGGTGAGATTATGGGGCTTGAGGCAGGGGATATCATTCCCGTAGAAATGCCTGAGCATGTAACCCTTCTCGCCAACAACGTACCGACATTTAAGTGTAAGCTCGGTCGTTCCGGTGAAAATTTAGCACTAAAAATTGTAGAGCAGGTAAAGCTGCAGCGATAACAACAGGACTGGCGGTGAGTTATGAGTGACGAAAATAATGAACTGAACCCGGAAGAGATGGGTGACGATTGGGCTGCGGCAATGGATGAACAGACTGGTGCTGAGTCTTCTGATGATGATTGGGCTGCGGCAATGGAAGAGCAGGGTGCTTCTGAAGATTCCGGTGAAGATGAGTGGGCGGCTGCTTTGTCAGAGCAGGAGTCTGCTGATGATGGCCTTTCGGAAGATGATATTGAAACCGCTCCGCTTGAATATCTAGAAGATGACAGTGTAGCTAGTATGGATGATGATAATCCTAATCTGGATGTCATTATGGATATTCCGGTTACGATTGCTATGGAAGTTGGCAGTACCGAGATTGCGATTCGTAACCTGCTTCAGCTGAACCAAGGTTCTGTGATTGAGCTGGATCGTCTGGCGGGTGAGCCTCTGGATGTTAAGGTTAACGGTACTCTAATCGCTCACGGCGAGGTTGTGATGGTGAATGAAAAGTTCGGTATCCGTCTGACCGACGTTGTCAGTCCGTCTGAGCGTATTCGCAAGTTGCGTTAATGGATTCTGTTTTGCTAAATCTGAAAAGAGATGCCCGCATTATGTGGTCTCGGTCAGTGCAAACTCTGATCTTTCTTTCAGGATTCGGATTGAGCTCGCAATTGCGGGCTCAAACTGTTTCTGATGCCTCGGAAAAAAACGTCTCAGCTTTTGCCTCTGGAAACCCTGCAGCAGGGATTGAAGATGTTGCCTTTTCCCTTGCGATTGTCCTTGTGCTTATTTTTGCGTTAGCTTGGTTGGTGAAGCGTTTTGCTCCAGGTGCTGGACGTGTTGGCGCAAAGCATATGCAGGTTCTGTCGACACTGACTCTTGGCAGTAAAGAGCGGTTAATGTTGGTTGATGTGGCGGGCACTCAGATGGTTCTGGGAGTGTCAGGGGAAGGAGTGGCCTGCCTGCATGTATTTGCAGAACCCGTTGTCAATCTTACAGACAAAAATGCTCCTTCAGATAATAGTTTTGGCAAAATATTGCAGGGTTTTACAGCGAATAGGGAAAAGAGTTGATGCTGCGTTATCTATTGCTTTTTGTATTGGGTATTACGGCGAGTAGTGGTGCCTATGCGGAGCCTGGCATTCCTGCTTTGACACTGGTTACGGGTGAGGACGGCTCACAAAGTTATACCGTAACGATTCAAATTCTGGCTATCATGACGGCGCTGACCTTTATACCGGCAGCCCTGATTATGATGACCTCTTTTACCCGCATTATCATTGTCTTTGCTATTCTTCGTCAGGCGATTGGTCTTCAGCAATCGCCTTCCAATCAGATCATGATAGGTTTGGCCTTATTTCTTACCTTCTTCATCATGACACCTGTTTGGGAGGATATAAATGTTAATGCTCTGCAGCCTTATCTGTCGGAAGAAGTCACAGCGCTTGAAGCAGTTCAGTTGGCCAGAAAGCCAGTGACTGAATTCATGCTGGCTCAGACACGGGAGGATCACGTCGACCTATTTGCCCGTATCGCGGGTTACGACATTATTAAGTCAGCTGACGATATCCCATTCAGTGTCCTTGTTCCGGCTTTTATGACCAGTGAGCTGAAAACAGCGTTTCAGATAGGCTTCATCGTTTTTATCCCTTTTCTTGTGATCGACTTGGTGATTGCCAGTATTCTGATGGCAATGGGTATGATGATGTTGTCCCCTATCATTATCTCTCTGCCGTTTAAGATTATGCTCTTTGTGTTGATTGATGGCTGGGCATTGGTCATGGGCACTCTGGCATCGAGTTTTGGAGCGGGTTAGCGATGACACCTTCCGTAGTAGTCGATATTCTTCGAGAGGCGATGTTTCTGATTATGATCATCGTTGCTGTGATGGTTGTGCCGAGTTTGTTGGTCGGTCTGGTAATTAGTGTATTTCAGGCGGCTACCCAGATTAACGAGCAGACCTTGAGCTTCCTTCCTCGTCTGTTTGCGACCCTGCTGGCCATTGTGATTGCCGGTCCCTGGATGGTGCGTTCGTTGACAGAGTTTGCAACTCGTCTTTATTCCAATATCCCCTTTCTTATAGGCTGATAACATGCCATCTCAGATCACGGATGCCATGATTATTCAGTGGGTTGGGGGATTTCTCTGGCCATTTTTTCGCGTTGCGGGTTTTTTTATGGCGGTCCCTCTGTTGGGATCCCAGACGCTTCCAGCCAATATTCGCCTGTTGCTTGCTCTGGTTGTGACGTTGGCAATACTCCCTATGGTGCCGGATGTTCCACAGATAGATCTGATTTCACTTGAGGCATTTCTGGTGATTGCTCAGCAGGTGCTTGTTGGTGTGGCTTTTGGCTTCGTTGTTCAGATTATCTATCAGGTATTTGCTCTTGCGGGGCAGATGTATGCGATGCAGGCGGGTCTTGGCTTCGCCTCTATGGCTGATCCCGCCAATGGTGTGAATACCACGGTGATGGCTCAGTTTCTGGTGATCGGCGCGAATCTCTTGTTTGTTACCATGAACGGCCACCTTGCACTGATTCAGATCCTGGCGGATAGCTTCAGGATGATACCTATTGGTTTTTCCGGTATCGATCGTGAGTTTTTCTGGGAGCTGGTGAATCTGGGGGGGTGGATGTTTGCGGCGGCCTTTCTGATTGTAATTCCTGGTATCACGGCGCTTCTGATGGTTCAGGCGGGGCTGGGTATTGTGACCCGTGCAGCCCCTCAGTTGAACATCTTCTCTCTGGGTTTTCCTTTTATGATGACGTTCAGTCTATTGATTGCCTGGATTGGATTGACGACACTGACACCTCATTTTGAGCACGTTTTTGAATTTGGATTATCGTTTCTTAACGACTGGATAGAGTCGAGGGCCTGATGGCGAAAGAGAACGAAGACGGGCAGGAAAAGACCGAAGACCCCACCCCCAAACGAATTCAGGAGGCGCGCGAGAAGGGCGATGTTCCCCGATCGAAAGACCTGAATACGATGTTGCTGACCCTTGTGGCAGCGGCTGCTCTTTTGACCCTGGGGCCTATTATTGCGGAAGCCCTGATGGAGGTTTTTCGCTATAACTTCTCAATATCCCGCGGCGATCTGTTTGATACTCAGGGAATGTTCCGTCATTTGACACATTCAGTTAAAGAAAGCCTGACGGGAATGCTGCCAACCATGGCGGTTCTGGTGTTGGCAACGTTAATCGCGCCCATATCTCTGGGTGGCTGGAACTTCAGCACACAAGCGTTGGCACCTAAGTTCAGTCGTTTGAATCCTATCGAAGGTATTAAGCGGCTTTTCTCCATGAATTCATTGGTTGAGCTGCTGAAGTCCATTGCCAAGGTGGCGGTTGTTGGTGTGTCAGCAGTTCTAGTCTTTCTGGCCTATCGCATGGAATTGCCCTATCTGGCCTGGATGGCACCGGAGCTGGCTTTCGGGCGCATGGTTGAAATTCTCGCCTGGGTCGCTATCTGGATCAGTTCTTCACTTATTCTGATTGTTCTTATTGACGTTCCGTTTCAGCTCCATCAATACAATGAAAAGATGAAGATGACGCTGCAGGAAGTAAAAGATGAGATGAAAAATACGGAAGGTAAGCCAGAGGTTAAAGGTCGTATCCGTCAGTTGCAGCGTGAGATGGCGAATCGTCGGATGATGGCGGATGTTCCGAAAGCTGATGTGATTATTACCAACCCGACCCACTACGCGGTCGCGCTGAAGTATGATGAGAGTGGTGTCTTGGGCGCGCCTGAGCTGCTGGCCAAGGGGGGGGATGAGCTTGCGATGAAGATCCGTGAAATCGCAGAAGCTAACGATATTCCTGTTCTTCAGATTCCTCCCTTGTCCCGGGCGATCTATTACAGTACCGAAATTGGAGACATTATTCCCGAAGGGCTTTATATGGCCGTAGCGCAAGTACTGGCTTATGTTTATCAGCTGAAACAGTCGAAGAGCGGTAAGGCAAGTCATCCAGGGAAAACCCCATCTCCTGAAATCCCCTCTGAGTACAAAAAGTAAAGAAATTTAAGCAGTTGCTTAACGCTTTGCCTGTTATAGTATTGTTGGTAGCATAGCCAAAATTTTATTTTTTTGAATGCCAGCAAACAAGGGCAATGATGGAACGTACTCAAATAATAGACAGGTTAAAAAGCTTGCCGTTAACAGGATTGGGGATTCCTGTTCTTATCCTTGTTTTGCTGGGGATGATGACGCTTCCAGTGCCTGTATTGCTGCTGGATATGCTCTTCACTTTCAATATCGCCCTGTCGATCATTATTCTTCTGGTGGCTGTGTACTCTTTGCGGCCTCTGGACTTTGCTGTTTTTCCTACCATCCTGCTTGTTGCAACACTTCTGAGGCTTGCGTTAAACGTTGCGTCGACCCGTATCGTATTGCTTAACGGTCATGAAGGTGGCGACGCTGCCGGTAAGGTGATTGAAGCCTTTGGTGCCGTGTTGATTGGCGGTAATTATGTTGTCGGTCTCGTGGTATTCCTGATCCTTATGATTATCAACTTTGTGGTAATTACTAAGGGTGCGGGCCGTATTTCCGAAGTAAGCGCTCGTTTTACCCTTGATGCAATGCCGGGTAAGCAGATGGCAATTGATGCTGATCTTAATGCTGGCCTTATCAATCAGGAAGAGGCAAAGCAGCGTCGTGCGGATGTGGCTAATGAAGCTGACTTCTACGGTGCAATGGATGGTGCCAGTAAATTTGTTCGTGGTGATGCCGTTGCCGGTATTCTGATTCTTGTAATTAACGTAATTGGCGGTCTTGGCATTGGTATCATGCAGCATGACCTTGAGTTTGCCGATGCGTTAGAAAAATATGTGCTGTTAACCATCGGTGATGGTCTGGTAGCGCAGATCCCTTCCCTGTTGCTTTCTGTTGCAGCGGCTATCATGGTTACCCGTGTGAACAGTGACCAGAGTATTGGTCAGCAGGTTGGGGGGCAGATGTTTGCCACTCCACAGGCGCTTACCATTACCGCTGTTATCTTGGCTCTGATGGGTATTATCCCTGGTATGCCGCATCTTGCGTTCCTGGGCCTGGCGGCTGTTGCTGGTTTGGGAGCCTATGCCATCAAATACTACACTGAGAAAAAAGCAGCTCAGGAGATTGCTCAGAAGCAAAAAGCTCCGGATATGCCCCTGCCTGATGAGTCCGCTGTGAATCAGAAAGAGCTGGGCTGGAGCGATGTACCTATGATCGACCTTTTAGGTCTCGAAGTAGGTTATCGTCTTATCCCGCTGGTAGATAAAAACCAGGGTGGTCAGCTGCTTGGGCGGATTAAAGGTATTCGAAAGAAGCTGTCTCAGGAGTTGGGTTTTCTCGTTCCTTCGGTTCATATCCGGGATAACCTTGAATTATCCCCTACGATCTATCGAATCCTTCTGAAGGGCGTTGTAGTAGCGGAAGCTGAGGTTTATCCGGACCGTGAAATGGCGATTAACCCCGGACAGGTATTTGGTGAGATCTCGGGTATTGAAGGCAAAGACCCTGCTTTCGGTCTTGATGCGGTATGGGTTGAGGCTCAGGATCGAGATGAAGCACAGGCTCTTGGTTACACAGTGGTTGATTCCAGTACTGTTATTGCTACCCAGCTGAACCAGATTATGCAGAATTATGCTCACGAATTGATCGGGCATGATGATATCCAGCATCTGATGGATGCGCTTTCCAGTCACTCGCCGAAACTGGCGGAGCAGTTGGTCCCGGATTGCGTCAGTCTGAATCAGCTGCTGAAGATTATTCAGAGTTTGCTGCAGGAAAGTGTTTCTATCCGGGATTTTCGTACCATTGCGCAATCGCTAATTGAAACCGCGCAGTCGACCCGTGATATTGGTCAAATGACCTCTGCGGTTCGGGTTGCACTGTCGCGCTCTATTGTTCAGTCCATTTGCGGGCCGGGTACAGATCTTCCGGTTATTACCCTTGAGCCTCAGCTGGAACAGATCTTGCTACAATCAGTTCAGCAGGCAGCGCAGTCCAATGTGGAAGATAATTTGATTCTCGAACCTGCAATGGCTGAACGACTCCAGCAATCACTGGCTGAAGTTTCCCAGCAGCAGGAGATGATGGGTAATCCTGCTGTATTGGTTGTTGCGGCACCGATACGGCAAGTTCTTGCCAGATTTGTTCGTTACAGTGCCCAGTCTGTTCATGTGCTTTCCTATCAGGAAATTCCTGATAATAAACAGATAACTATTGTGGCTACTGTAGGACAACAATAAACTTATATTTTATGTGGTTAGGCTTTCACCATGGCTGCCGGAATAACGAAGGATATGGGTATTTATGAAAGTTAAACGTTTCTTTGCTCCTGATATGCGTCAAGCCATGAAGCTGGTACGGGATGAATTTGGCTCTGACGCTGCTATTTTGTCCAATAACAAAGTAGCCGGCGGCGTTGAAATTGTGACCGCAGTGGATTACGACGCCAGTATTCTTCGTGAACCGAGTGAGCGTATTGATCCGGAAAACAGTGATGCGCTTACGGACTCTTTGGCAGATGCACTGGCGAAAGCTAAAGATGTTATTGAAAGTGCCGGTAACGAGCAGAAGTCTGATCGTCTGGAAAATGCTTTTCAGGTCAAGGCTAAAGAGCGTCAATTTGATCAGGCTGAAGCTATGATGGATACCCTTGAGTCTAGATCCCGGCGTCAAAGTCCAGAAGATGCTGCAATCCGAGCCATGCAATCTGAGATTCAGGGATTAAGAGAGCTGCTTCGCGAGCAAATGAAGGAGACAATGTCCGAGCGTAAGCCTGTCGAGGCGATGCTTTATAAGCGTCTGCGCCGTATGGGGCTCTCCGAACATTTTTCGGCCCGGATTATTGAAAGTATCTCTCTTGCTGATGATGCAGAGTTCTCTTCGGCATGGGAAAAAGCGGTAGAGCAGATTCGTACAGGTGTGCTGACTACTGGCTCTGATGTTGTTGATCAGGGCGGGATTGTTGCTTTGATGGGCCCTACCGGTGTTGGTAAGACCACTACGATTGGTAAATTGGCAGCCCGCTATGTCCTGAAATATGGTCCGGATAGTCTGGCGCTGGTGACGACAGATTGTTACCGGGTTGCTGCTTATGAGCAGTTGAGAACCTTTGGACGTATTCTGGGGATCCCTGTTCGGGTGGTTGATGAAAAGAACACTCTGGATGCGACCCTTAAATCCCTTAAGAGTAAAGCGCTGGTTCTGATTGATACAGCTGGCTTGAGCGTTCAGGATCCGAATATGAAAGAGCAGTTTGCTCTGCTCGAAACCGCATCAGTGCGAATCCGTAAGTATCTGGTTCTAAGTGCAACCAGTCAGCAGCAGGTATTGCAGTCAACATACGATACCTATCGCAGTCATGGTCTAAATGGTTGTGTAGTGACTAAGCTTGATGAAGCCAGTAGTGCCGGCGAAGTGGTTAGTCTTGTGGCGGATAATCGTTTACCGCTGGCTTATCTCTCCAGTGGACAGAAGATTCCTGATGATCTGAGAACCGGGGATTCAGGTGTTCTGGTCAGCAAAGCGCTAGAGTTGCTGGAGAAAAACGAAACCAATCAAACTCCGGAACGATAGAGACAGGAGGTCGCTATCTATGGCTCTGGTAATGAGTGCAGGTATGTATTATTCCGGCAAGACAGTATCGAGCGATCTGGTTGACAGGCACGCCCCTCTGGTAAAGAAGGTTGCACAGCATCTGTTGGGGCGTCTTCCTCAGACGGTTATGCTGGATGATCTTGTGCAGGCAGGCATGATAGGTTTGATCGAAGCATCGCAGAAGTTTGATGGCTCGAAAGGTGCCAGTTTCGAGACTTATGCTTCGATCCGTATTCGCGGTGCCATGCTTGATGAAGTTCGTCGTTATGACTGGGCGCCGCGGTCCGTGCACAGAAACAGTCGTCGTGTTTCCGAGGCGATTAAGCAGGTTGAGAGCAGAACCGGGCGTGATGCCCGTGATAGTGAGATTGCTGCTGAGATGGGAGTTTCGGTAGAAGAGTACAATCACTATGTGCAGGATACTGCGGGCACCAAGCTTTTCAGTTTTGATGAGATAACCGGTAACGAAGATAACAGCTTTGAAGTGGCTGATGAGGATTCAACGGATCCCGACGAAGCTGTAGAAGGCAATGCATTTCAGAAGGCTTTGGCTGATGCCATCGCTGGGCTTCCGGAAAGGGAGCAAATGGTTTTGGCGCTGTATTACACAGAGGGACTGAACCTGAAAGAAATCGGTTCAGTGTTGAATGTAAGCGAGTCAAGAGTCAGTCAGATACACAGTCAGGCCGCACTTAGGCTGAGATCTCGTTTATCTGAATGGAAGTAATCACATTATATATATTTGATAAATGAATAATTGTAGTATTCTAGTAGTGGCAAATTGGGTAAGTGGAGGTTGCCTTGGATAAGAATATGAAGATTCTCATTGTGGATGATTTTTCCACCATGAGACGGATTGTCAAAAACCTGCTTCGTGACTTGGGTTTTACCAATACACATGAGGCTGATGATGGTCTGACCGCTATTCCTCTGTTGGAAACGGGCAACTTTGATTTTCTGGTTACGGACTGGAACATGCCGGGTATGACAGGTTTTGACCTGCTCAAAACCTGTCGTGCCGATCCTAAGCTGAAAGATCTGCCTATTCTGATGGTTACAGCAGAAGCTAAACGTGAGCAGATTGTTGCGGCAGCTCAGGCTGGTGTTAATGGTTATATTGTTAAGCCTTTCACTGCTGCTGTGCTCAAGGAAAAAATCGAGAAGATTTTTGAGCGCATTGAACAACAGTAATCTGCTGTTGGGAATTTTGGCCGGAAAAGACATTCATTAAGATAAAGGTTTCAGGTTATGGCTCTGAAAAGCCCAGGTGAACAGCAAACAAGTGAGTTCGAACAGATACTCAAAGAAAGTACCTCAGAACTGCTGGAAAAGGTTGAAAGTGGCAAGTTAGGCGATGCCGTAAACCTGATTCAGCGGATTAATGATGAGCGAAACCGCAATCTGTACCTGGAAGTGGGTCGTCTGACCCGTGCTTTGCATGACGCTATTACCAATTTCCATATTGATGTTGGTGCCGGTAATCCTGCCTCGGAAGAGATGTCGCAAATGGCCAATGCGACGGACCGTCTGAACTACGTCATCAAGATGACACAGGATGCCGCCAACCAAACCATGGACAAGGTTGATGAGAGCGCCCCTGTTGCGGAGCGTTTGCGAGAGCAGGCGACTTCGTTGCGTCAGGACTGGGCGCGTCTTGTTCGCCGGGAAATGAAGCCGGATGAGTTCCGGGATCTTTATCGTAAAATTGATGATTTTCTGAAAGAGACCGAAGATCAGGCCGGTACTCTCACCAGCAACTTTAATGACATCCTTCTTGCTCAGGGATATCAGGATCTGACCGGTCAGGTGCTTATTAAAGTGATCACTCTTGTTCAGGAAATTGAAGAAAACCTTGTGAATCTGGTATGCATGGCCGGACAGGTCGACCAGATCACAGGTATTCAGCACGACACCAGTGATCGGATCGCTGAGGAAGCTCATGCTCCTGAAGGCCCGATTGTTAATGCAGAACAACGGAAAGATGTTGTTTCCGGGCAGGATGAAGTTGACGACCTGCTGTCGAGTCTCGGCTTTTAAGGAGAAGTATGGATGAGCTTTGAAGTCGATCAGGATATTTTGCAGGACTTCTTAATTGAAGCAGGTGAGATCCTTGAATTACTGTCTGAGCAGTTAGTCGATCTGGAGCAATCTCCGGATGACCCTGATCTCCTGAATGCTATTTTCCGAGGCTTTCACACTGTAAAAGGTGGTGCGGGTTTCCTCCAGCTCACACCCCTAGTGGACTGCTGCCACGTTGCAGAGAACGTGTTCGATACGTTGCGTAAACATCAACGTTCCGTAACGCCTGAATTAATGGATACCGTGCTGAGCGCACTGGATACCGTTAATGAAATGTTTGAAGAGGTACGCGCCGGTCAAATGCCGGACAGTGCGGATCCTTCACTGATCAGTCAGCTTGAATTTTTTGCCCAGCCAGAATCTGAGGCTGGTGCGGCTCCTGCTCCAGCGGAAGCTCCTGTTGCTGAGATAGCCCCTGAGCCTGTAGTTGAGACTCCTGCTGCACCGGTTGAACCACCCGCTTCTGCGGTTCAGGATGCGGAAGGCGACATTACCGATGCGGAGTTTGAGTCGCTGTTGGATGCTCTGCATGACGGTGGGGCACCAACTGCAGCCCCTGCTGCTTCAGATTCGTCCACTGAAATGTTTATTGAAAGCGATCCGGTAGCTGATGCCGCATCTGGAAGCGATGAGATTACAGAGGAAGAGTTTGAAGCTCTCCTTGATCAGCTTCATGGTTCAGGCAAGCCGCCAGCGCCTGCTGCTCCGGCGCCAGAAAGCGCCCCTAAGCAGGCTGCTCCAGCAAGCTCAGGTGGCGATGACCTGATCACAGATGACGAGTTTGAAGCTCTTCTTGATGAGTTGCATGGCAAAGGTGGTGCACCTGTTAGTCCTGCAGCGGCAGCTCCTGCTGCCCCGGCTCCTAAAGCAGAACCTGCCCCAGCTGCGCCGAAACCAGCAGCAGCAGCCAAGGCTGCAGTACCTGCGGCACCAGCTGCAGAAAAGAAGGTCGCTCCAAAGAAAGAGACTGCCCCAGCTGCGGAAACAACGGTTCGTGTTGATACCAGTCGTCTGGATGACATTATGAACATGGTTGGCGAGCTGGTTTTGGTTCGTAACCGTCTGGTTCGTCTTGGTGGTCAGAGTTCTGATTCTGAAATTGCTAAAGCGGTTTCCAATCTTGATGTGGTAACAGCGGATCTTCAAACCTCGGTCATGAAGACCCGGATGCAGCCGATCAAAAAAGTATTTGGCCGCTTCCCACGGGTGGTGCGCGATCTGTCCCGTAAGCTGAAGAAAGAGATCAACCTTCGCCTGATTGGTGAAGAGACCGACTTGGATAAAAACCTGGTTGAGGCCCTTGCGGATCCTCTGATTCACTTGGTGCGTAACGCCGTTGACCATGGTATCGAAAGTCCAGAAGTGCGTGAACAGAAAGGCAAGCCACGTGTTGGTGAAGTGATTCTGTCCGCAGAGCAGGAAGGTGACCATATCCTTCTGACTATCAGTGATGATGGTGCCGGCATGAACCCTCAGGTACTGCGAAATAAAGCAGTCGAAAAAGGTCAGCTAGATCAGGATGCGGCTGATCGTCTGACGGATCAGGAGGCCTTTAACCTGATTTTTGCTGCGGGTCTTTCAACCAAAGAAGAGATCTCAGATGTTTCCGGCCGTGGTGTCGGTATGGATGTTGTGAAAACAAAAATCTCACAACTGAACGGTACTATTAATGTCTGGTCGGAAGAGGGCAAAGGCTCCAAGATTATTATTAAGGTACCTCTGACGCTGGCGATTATGCCTACTCTGATGGTAATGCTGGGGCAGCAAACCTTTGCCTTGCCACTGGTTAACGTGAATGAAATTTTCCAGCTGGATATTTCCCGTGCCAACATTGTAGATGGTCAGGAAGTTCTGGTGATTCGCGAGAAAACTTTGCCACTGTTCTATCTGAAAGAGTGGTTAATTCAGGGCTCTGATGTCAGTCGTGAACTGAAAAACGCTCATGTTGTTGTGGTTTCAGTCGGTACCCAGAAAGTTGGTTTTGTTGTCGATCAGCTTATTGGTCAGGAAGAGGTTGTGATTAAGCCGCTGGGCGAGATGCTGCATGGCACTCCAGGTATGGCGGGCGCGACCATTACCGGTGACGGACGAATTGCTCTGATTCTTGATATTCCGGGCATGCTGAAACATTACGCCAGAAGTTCACGCTAGGGTTTTAAGGACCTGATATGCCAATTACGGTTTTAGTTGTCGATGATTCTGGTTTTTTCCGTCGTCGGGTCTGTGAGTTATTAAGTACTGATCCTCGTATTAAACCGATCGGTACAGCCAGCAATGGTCGTGAGGCTGTTGAAAAAGCGATTGAGCTTAAGCCTGATGTGATCACGATGGATTACGAGATGCCTGTGCTTGATGGCATCTCGGCTGTTCGGGAAATTATGCAGAAAGCACCAGTACCTGTGCTGATGTTTTCATCACTGACTCATGAAGGTGCCCGTGTCACTCTGGGGGCTTTGGAGGCAGGTGCGGTCGACTATCTTCCAAAGAATTTTGAAGATATTTCCCGACGTCCTGATGAGTTAGCAAAAGCACTTTGTGAGAAGGTTATTGAAGTATCTCGCAGTCGCCGCGGTGCATTGGCATCTGCCAGTCGTCCTGCTGCAAGAAGTGTCGAGCCTCGCAGACCTCTTACCAGTCGCCCGACACGCTCTGTAACTTCGCCTTCAGCTGTTGGTTTAAAGGCCGATACTGTTGCTAAACCTGTTGTTGCTTCTAAGCCAAGTAAACCACAACCGCGTCATTTTGATCTGGTTGCAATAGGTACTTCTACTGGTGGCCCAATGGCACTTCAGACGGTGCTGACCCAATTGCCTGAGAACTTTCCTGCACCTTTGCTTCTTGTGCAACACATGCCTGCTGCGTTTACAGCGGCCTTCGCTGAGCGTCTGAACAGTCTTTGCAAAATTCAGGTTAAAGAAGCTCAGGATGGTGATCTGCTTAAGCCGGGGCTTGCGCTTTTGGCTCCAGGTGGTAAGCAGATGGTTGTGGATAAGCGTGGTAACTGTGTTCGGATTTTGCCGGGTGATGAGCGTCTGAACTATAAGCCTTGTGTCGACGTAACTTTTGGTTCTGCGGCTAATGCCATCAAAGGCAAAATACTTGGCGTGATTATGACTGGTATGGGTGCTGATGGCCGTGACGGTTGCCGTATGCTGAAAGAGCACGGCGCGACAATCTGGTCTCAGGATGAAGATAGCTCGGTTATTTACGGGATGCCGATGGCTGTCGCAAAAGCCGGTTTATCTGATGAAGTGCTTAACCTGAACGACATCGGTTACCGACTGTCGACAGATGTATCCCGTTAAAATTCAAAATAACGATAAAGCAATAATAACTGGCAAATAAGGGACACTTACATGCATGTTTGGGCAGTTGCCAATCAGAAAGGTGGCGTTGGTAAGACGACATCAACCGTAACCCTTGGTGGCCTTTTGGCTGATCAGGGGCATCAGGTGCTGCTGCTTGATCTGGACCCGCATGGGTCTCTGACCAGTTATTTCAAATATGACCCTGATGGGCTGCAAAAGAGTGCTTATGACCTTTTCCAGCAGGGTAAGAATATTCCTAAAGATCTGCCAGAGAGTCTGTTGATGGACACTGGTCATGATCGCCTGAAACTGATTCCGGCTTCTACAGCGCTGGCAACTCTGGAACGCCAGGTAAGCGCACAGGGTGGCATGGGGTTAGTGATTTCTCGGGCTTTAGCTCTGCTTTGGAATCGTTTTGACTACGTTTTGATCGACAGCCCTCCTGTATTGGGCCTGCTGATGATTAACGCGTTGGCTTCTGCTCAGCACCTGATTATTCCGGTACAAACTGAGTTTCTGGCGATTAAAGGTCTTGAGCGGATGATGCGGACCCTGAATATGGTGACCCGTGCCCGCAAAAATGAATTACCTTATACGGTAGTGCCTACACTTTATGATCGCCGGACTCAGGCTTCAGTGCAGAGTTTGCGACTATTGAGAAATACCTATCCTGAGAACATCTGGAACTCCATGATTCCTGTCGACACCAAGTTCAGGGATGCCAGTATGGCAGGAATGCCGCCTTCAATGTTGGATTCACAGAGTCGTGGTGTACATGCTTACAATGTGTTGCTAAAACACCTGTTAGAGAAGCAAACTGATCACAGACAAAAACCGGGGGCGCAGTAGAATGGCTCACGATTCTCAGGACTTTACATCACCTCAGGAAGCGATCGAAGGCTATCTTGAGGCTTTGTTGCAGGATGTCGCTGAATACGACGAACCTGAGGTAACTGTTGAGGAAGCATCAACAGACCCTGCTCCTCGGCAGACCGAGGCTGTTAAGGTTGCTCAACAGCCCGTTGATAGTCCTGAATCTGCTCTTGATGCTAAGGCTGAAGCAGAGATGTCCTTCCCGGAAGATGAAGGCACTCGTGTTTTTGCACCACCTTCGGCTCGTGAATACGCCCGGGAAGCCGCAGCACAGATTCGTCAGCGTCAGCAAGCTGTTGAGGCTGAGCAGCCCAAGGTAGATGTCGCCTATCAGGAAGCTCCGGCCGTTGTTATGCCGGAACTGAAGGTGGCAGAGCCTGAAGTAGAAGTTAAAACTGAAACAGTTGTCGAAGAGAAAATTGAAGTTCAGCCAGAAGTTGAGATTGCTGAACCTGAAATCCAGCAGGCTGAGCCAGAGGTTTCTGTTGCTGATCCTATTGCTGATATTCAGGCTGAAATCGAACAGGACAATCTGGTTGCTGAACAAACGGATACAGCACTTGAAGCCAAAGAGAATGAAGGCTGGACTAATGGTCGGCCGGACTGGGCACAGGGGCGTTTTGAGTGTCTGTTGTTTGTTGTAAAAGGTTTGAAATTGGCTGTTCCGCTGGCAGAGCTCGGCGGTATCCACAAGCTTGAAAAAGAGCCAACGCCATTGTTTGGCCAACCGGGGTGGTTTCTGGGTATTGTTCGTACCAACAACATGAATGTTGGTTTGGTAGATACCGCGCAATGGGTGATGTCTGAACATATTAATGATGATCATAAGCCGGACTTCCGCTTCGCTATCCGAATTCATAATAGTGAGTGGGGCCTTGCCTGTCATGAGGTCGCAGAAGCCATTTCTCTGGATCCTGATGAGGTGAAGTGGAGAACGTCACTGGGACGTCGTCCTTGGCTGGCCGGTACTGTTGTTGATCATATGTGCGCCCTGATTGATGTAGCGGCCTTTGCCCGCTTGCTGGATAGCGATAAAGTGCCTGTAGATTTACAGGCTCTGATGGCTGACGAAGAATAATTGGCCGGTCTACCGGTTATGAACAGAGCTTAGTTTTGACGAAGCAAAACTAACGATTTAGATGGAGCATTCGCATGGCAAATGTTGTTCAAGCTAAAAACGCAGCAGGTTCTGATGATCCGATTCTGCAGTATGTAACTTTCCGCCTGGCGGATGAAACTTACGGCATCAATGTGATGCAGGTTCAGGAAGTACTGCGTTATACCGAGATTGCACCGGTTCCGGGCGCTCCTTCCTACGTGCTGGGTATTATTAACCTGCGTGGTAATGTTGTAACCGTTATCGATACCCGTCAGCGTTTTGGTCTGATGACAGCTGATACGACCGATTCAACCCGTATCGTAATCATCGAAGTAGACCAGCAGGTTGTAGGTATTATGGTTGATTCGGTATCTGAAGTAGTTTATCTGCGTCAGTCTGAGATCGAAACCACGCCTAATGTGGGTAATGAAGAGAGCGCCAAGTTCATTCAGGGTGTTTGCAATAAGAACAACCAGCTACTTATTCTGGTTGAGCTTAACAAGCTGATGAGTGACGAGGAGTGGGCAGAAGTCGCAGCGCTTTAATCTGCGGCTTTTGAGTGTTTTATGCAGGATTCTTTGGCAAATCTCATTCTTTGGGCTGTTGCGATTATAGCCGTGCTGGTTGCAGTCTACGGCTTTATGCAGGTTCTGACTTTGCGTCGTCTGCTGGATCGTAATAAGCACGAGACTCAGATGCTGGT
Organism: Oceanospirillum sanctuarii; assembly: GCF_002150805.1. Taxonomy (GTDB): domain Bacteria; phylum Pseudomonadota; class Gammaproteobacteria; order Pseudomonadales; family Halomonadaceae; genus Oceanospirillum; species Oceanospirillum sanctuarii. Next base: position 773,212 of record NZ_MTBA01000004.1, on the reverse strand, counting down.
TCAGTCGCTTCGTAATGAAACTCACGCCATGGGCAGTGGCTCAATTGGTGTGGGACAGCGTCTGTTGGAAGTTGAGAAGAAGCTCAATCAAACTATGGAGCGTCAGGCTGATCTCGAGCAGAAAGATGTCGGTAGTCTTCCCTACAATTATGCGATTCGCTTAGTTGAGATGGGCGCCACATCTGATGACCTGGTTGAAAACTGTGGCCTTGCCCGTGTAGAGGCAGACTTGATTGCTTTGGTCCACACTGAGCTTAGAAATCGCCAGAGAGCTGATACTAGTCTGGAAAATTTCTGATTTTAGTTTCTTGCTGAAATAAAGTGCCGACCATGCGAAAAAGCACCCGTTAGGGTGCTTTTTGCGTTTAAGGTTTGCTTATCTGATACTTGTTGCTTGTCGTTTTTCTTGGGCAGAGTTGTTTAGGGGCGATAACGGTTTTTTAGCATATCCCGGCGGGTCAGAACATCTTTACGAACCTTCTCGGCCCCCCCTTGTGATCGTTCCAGCTGATAGATAAAAGCGATAATCTCGGCAATCGCCATATAAAGAAGTTCCGGAATTTCCTCGCCAAGCTCGACCTGCGCCAGTGCCTGCACCAGACTGTTATCTTCGTAGACGGGGATATTATTTTCCCGTGCCAGCAGGACAATCTGTTCAGCAACCAGATGCTCGCCTTTAGCCGTCACGCGAGGAGTGCTGTAACCTTCGTATTGCAAGGCGACCGCTTTTTTACTGCCCTGAGCACGGGCTTTCAGTATAGAGTTTTCTGTACTCATGCTTTAAGACTCAGAACACCAGGTTTGGGCGGCTGTTGTGGCGTTCCTGCCTGACAGCGAACCTCTTCAATTTCGATACCTAAAGCGCTGAGGCGCTCTTTTAATTCGTGTAGCTTTTTACTCACACCAGGCAGCTGCTCATCCTGTTCAACCCAAAGGTGTGTTTTCAGTTTTTCATTCTGATAAAGCAGACGTGCATGCAGATTGCCCAGTTCCGGTGGTGAAAAGCTCAGATCAATTACCCAGCGACGTTTGTATTCTTCACCCGGTTGAAGATTCTGTTCTTCGGGCCAAACCTCCTGATCAATTTTAACTCTGACCTCAGATAGTTGTCCGTTCAGTGCAATGGGAATATCAGTTTGTATGGCTGCACCTGCGGCAGGTTCTGCTCCCCGGGTTGCAGGACTGCTCTGTAGCTGATTGCTCCTGATACGAGCAAGTCCTTCCTGAAGGCTTCTTGCCAATTGAGTCTGCGCAGCTTGTTTGCCATCGGCAGTCGCTTCGGCGCTTACCTTAGCGTTGTTGCTGGGCGGGCGCTCTGAGCTACCTTCTGCCTGATTGCCACTTCGGGTCAGCTGGCGGAAAATCTGGAAAAAAGCCCCTTTCAGATCATCGCCCACCGGAGTAATGGGCGCGCCACTTGGCATCGCTGCCTGTTGCAGAGCTTGCATCATGACTGCTTCATGGAAAACACCGCTGCGTTGAATGCTTTGTTTAACGGCTTGCCCAGTAGGGGACGCTTCAGTGGACAGCTTGAGTGTTGCCTTGTCGATAATCTGCATTGCTTGCTGCAATGCCGGGTTATCACGGAGTACTGAACTGAGCTGAGGCAGTAGAGACTGAATTCTGCCCAGAGTTTCTGCCACAGGCTGCTGAACCGGTAGGGATTCTCTCAGTGCTGTCATAGCAGTTTGCTGAAGAGCCGCTTTTTGTGCTGCCTGATTTGCGATTGCACTGTTCGATTGTACGGCTTGATTCTGGGATGTCTGCTGGTTTTGAGAAACAGACTGATTCTGAGGCAGCTGTACCTTAATAATGTCGACCTGGGCACTGCCCGCCTGACGCAAGGTAATCTGAGTGCCTGCAGGAAGAGGTTTTAGCTGCGGGAGTTCAACGCTCTGGCCTGTCTGTGGAATCAGAACCCGCACCGGATTGTTTCCGCTGCCATTGGGGTTAAGCAGCTGATTCAGCGACGCGGTCGTTGATTGTTGAGCAGCCTGAGCTTGTGCCTGTAACGATGCTGCTCCTTGTAGCCCTGTCTGCCCTTGGGGTGCTGCTGCCGCGTTTTGAGTGGATGTTGAGACAGGGTTGCTCGTTGCCGAAAGAGTAGCCTGCAACTGACCATTCGCGCCGGGTTTTAGAGCTGATGTGGCGCTGGCAACGGCGGCAGCCATAGTGGCCGATGTCTGCGCTTTAACCTGATTCACCATTGCCTGAGCCGCAGCCTGCGTAGTTTGTGCCTGAGTTGGCTGAGTCTGAACGGCTTGTTGAGTTGCTGCTGTTTGTGCGCCGGCCTGACCCGTGTTGGTTTGGGTTGCAAGCTGGCCATTTGAAACCTGAGTCGATGTCTGACCTGAGGCCGCTTGAGCCGATCCGGATTGAGTAGCCGTTGTCTGACCTGATTGGGGCTGGCCTGATTGCGCCTGACCCTGTTGATTCTGAGTGCCGGGATTCTGGTTCTGCGCAGCCGCATTTTGCGGCACCTGAACCACCGCCAAGGCTGTTTGTCCCTGATTCAGGCCAGTATTGCCACTGACGGCAGCACGGATCGCTCCCATCAGTGCGGCCATCTGTTGGTCTATCCGTGTCTGTGTGACTTGTTCTAGCATAACAACCTGTTTTTCAGCATGTTTATAGACACTTATGACGAGTCAGACCTTGATGCAGGTCTGTGGCGCAACTGGGTGAATCGTAGTAAAGTGCGCTCTTTTGTGGGTTTATCTGACTTCGGCCGGATGATGTAAAACCCCAACAATTTTTTCGTCCGATCTGTTCCAGTTTAGGCTGAGTTAGACGCTTGGGTCACTTCTGTTTTGAGCCAAGGTGCATTGCCAAATACTAAAAAGCAGAACAGAAGCTATATCGGCAGATCCATCAAAAAGGTTAGATACGTGCAAGAATTGCTATCAGGGCAGGGGCTGGCATGTGAGCGGGATGACCGGTTGCTGTTCAGTGATCTCGATTTTAAGCTGCACTGCGGAGACGTACTGCAGATTGCCGGACCTAATGGAACCGGCAAAACATCCTTGCTGCGAATTCTTGCCGGCCTGCTGCCGGACTTTGATGGTGAACTCTTTTTTAAAGGTCAGCCGGTTGCTGATGACCCTGACCATTTTCGTGAAAACCTTCTTTTTATCGGCCATCAGCCGGGAATCAAACTGAACCTGACGCCGGAAGAAAACCTGCGCTGGTATCAGTCGCTCTATCATCCGGCAGATACTGATCATATCTATCATGCCCTTGCTCAGGTCAAACTGACCGGCTTTGAAGATGTTCCCTGTTATACCCTGTCTGCGGGTCAGCATCGTCGCGTTGCTCTGGCGCGTTTGTTCCTGCATGCAGCCCCTCTGTGGATTCTGGATGAACCCTTTACGGCGATCGATCAGGGCGGTGTAAAAGAGATTGAGCAGTTAATTGCAGATCATGCTCAGCAGGGCGGTGGCGTCATTCTGACCACCCACCACAATCTTTCCCTGCCGACGGAACTTAACGTGATTCAACTGGGTCAGAGTCACCAATCTGAAACGGAGCAAGCCTGATGGCGAACGATGCGAACCCTCAACTTGCTCACGAAAAACAGCGTGTTGTACGCCGGGAAGACGGTGTGCGGACCAGTAGCTGGCGCGCCTTTACCGGCACACTGAAGCGGGATCTGTTACTGGTATTCCGACGTCGTTCAGACATCGTGAACCCTTTGCTGTTTTTCACCATCGCGGTGACGTTGTTTCCGCTTGGTATCAGCCCGGAATCTGATTTTCTGGCGCAGATTGCCGCTGGTGTTCTCTGGGTTGCAGCGCTGCTGGCAACTCTGTTGTCTCTGGATAGTCTGTTTCAGCAGGATATGGCCGATGGCTCGCTGGAGCAGTTAGTGATCAGCCCGCACCCGCTAGCGGTGATGGTGCTGTCCAAGGTTTTAGTGCATTGGCTGGTAACCGGTTTACCTCTGACGCTGCTGGCACCTTTACTCGGTGTGATGATGTTCCTGCCGGATGATGGCTTTGGCATTCTGTTTCTGAGTTTACTACTGGGAACACCGACTCTGAGTCTGGTAGGTGCCATCGGAGCAGCACTAACGGTGGGGCTGCGTCGTACCGGAGTACTGATGACTTTGTTGATTTTACCGCTGTATATTCCTGTTCTGATCTTCGGAACAGGCTCTGTGATCGCTGCGGTAAATGGAATGGCGGTGGCCGGTCATCTGGCCATTATGGGCGCTATGTTTATGACGGCGTTGGTTCTGGCCCCCTTGGCTGCCGGTGCGGCACTGCGCATCAGCCTGAACGGTTAATCGAAAGAAGAGAGTTTGAGTTAGCATCATGTGGAAAACATTTGTCGCCTGGTTTCACCGAATGGGCTCGCCAAAGTGGTTTTATGAGATTACCGGGCGTTGGATTCCCTGGTTTGCAGCAGCAGCCGTTCTTCTGATTACGGTTGGTACGACCTGGGGATTAGCCTTTGCTCCAGCGGATTATCAGCAGGGTAATAGCTTCCGAATTATCTATATCCACGTTCCTGCCGCGATTCTGGCTCAGTCGATCTTCTTCGCTATGGCGATTGCCGGTGGCATCGGCCTGATCTGGAAGATGAAAGTGGCCGATATGGTGGCCAAATCCTGTGCGCCTATCGGTGCGACCATGACCTTTATCGCACTCTTTACCGGTGCGGTCTGGGGGAAACCAACCTGGGGTGCCTGGTGGGTTTGGGATGCGCGTCTGACATCCATGTTGATTCTGCTGTTTCTCTATTTTGGTGTGATTGCGCTGCAGTCAGCTTTTGACAGCAAACAATCTGCAGCCCGCGCCAGTGCGATCCTCTCTCTGGTTGGTGTGGTGAACATTCCGATCATTAAGTATTCCGTTGACTGGTGGAATACTCTGCACCAGCCAGCGACGTTCAAGCTGACCGAAAAACCTGCCATGCCGCCTGAGATGTGGATGCCACTTCTGGTGATGGTGATCGGCTTCTACTGTTTCTTTGCCGTTGTTCTGATGATGCGAACCCGTAACGAGATTCTGGAGCGGGAAAAACGCACTCAGTGGGTTCAGGGGCTGCTCAGTGAGAAGGGCTGAGCAGAACCTAACCGGTAATTGAACCCTGAGCATTTTGCTTGTCGAATATGGGGCAGCGTGCTGCGGTACATAAAGAGTCTGTCGAGAAAACATTATGTATTTTGAGTCTTTTTCTGAGTTTTTAAATATGGGCGGTCACGGACTTTATGTCTGGATGGCCTATGGGTTAAGTGCCGTACTGCTGGCAATCAATGTTGTGCTGCCCATCATGCACAAAGGTCAGCTGGTTAAAGAGCAGGCGCGTAAACTGCGCCGGGAGCAAAAAACATCATGAATCCGAAACGTAAAAAGAAACTTGTCCTGTTAAGTTCTATGGTCGCTGCGGTGGCGGTGGCTGTGGGTCTTGTGTTGTTTGCCCTGTCGGAAAACATCAATCTTTTCTACACCCCGACCCAGATCGCTCAGGGCGAAGCGCCGGTTGGTCAGCGTATCCGTGCCGGTGGCATGGTGGTTGAAGGCAGTATCAAACGTGCACCTGACAGTCTGGATGTTGAGTTTGCGGTAACGGATTACGAGCACGAAGTGGTTGTGAAATACAGCGGTATCCTGCCGGACCTGTTCCGTGAAGGTCAGGGTATTGTGACTATGGGTTCTATGAATGCCGATGGCCAGTTTGAAGCATCTGAAGTACTGGCGAAACACGATGAGAACTATATGCCGCCTGAAGTGGAAGCTGCACTGAAAGCCAGTGGTAAAACCGCTTATGGCGAGAGTGGCGCGCCGGCACAATAACGCACAATGAGCAGGCCCGATTGATTCGGGCCTTGTTCTATCCAAAATTTGCCTGTGTCCGGATTCAGCGGACCGGCTGCAGCAAAGAATACCCTTTTAAATCACCGAGGTTACTATGACCGCACTAATGTTCCCTGAACTGGGGCACTATGCGCTGATTCTCGCGCTTGTCATGGCGCTGGTTCAGTCTGTTGTTCCTTTGTTAGGTGCTCAGCTGAGAATGACCGGCTGGATGAGCTATGGCTCTCCTATGGTCTGGGGGCAGTTCTTCTTTGTCTCTCTGGCTCTGGTTCTTCTGGCGTACGCTTTTGTGACGGATGATTTCTCCGTTGCCTATGTGGCCAATAACTCCAACAGTGCTCTGCCAACCGCCTATAAAATCAGTGCGGTCTGGGGCGGCCACGAAGGTTCTCTGCTGCTGTGGGTTTGGATTCTGGCGGCCTGGAGCTTTGCGGTAACCATCTTCAGTCGCAGCCTGCCTGACGATATGCTGGCGAGAGTTATCTCAGTGCTGGGTATGATCAGTGTTGGTTTTATCTCTTTTGTACTGCTGACCTCGAACCCGTTTGATCGCTATCTGCCGACCTTCCCAGCGGATGGTGGTGACCTGAACCCGCTGCTGCAGGATTTCGGTCTGATCGTTCACCCGCCGATGCTTTACATGGGCTATGTGGGCTTCTCTGTTGCTTTTGCTTTTGCCATTGCCGCTCTGATCGGTGGCCGTCTGGATACCGCATGGGCGCGCTGGTCCCGTCCATGGACCTCTGTAGCCTGGGCGTTTCTGACGCTGGGTATCGCACTGGGTAGCTGGTGGGCGTACTACGAGCTTGGCTGGGGCGGCTGGTGGTTCTGGGATCCGGTTGAGAACGCGTCCTTTATGCCATGGCTGGTGGGTACAGCTCTGATGCACTCGCTGGCAGTAACGGAAAAGCGTGGCGTGTTCAAAAACTGGACCGTACTGCTGGCGATTATCGCTTTCTCCCTGAGTCTGCTGGGTACCTTCCTAGTGCGTTCCGGTGTTCTGACCTCGGTACATGCGTTTGCCACCGACCCTGAGCGCGGTTACTACATTCTGGCGATGCTGGTGATCTGTATCGGCGGTTCTTTTGTGCTGTACGCTCTGCGTGCGCCGGATGTAAAAGCCAAAATCGGTTTCAGCTGGATCTCCCGTGAGTTCTTCCTGCTGATGAACAACATCCTGCTGGTTATCGTGATGGTGACCGTGCTGCTGGGTACGCTTTACCCGCTGCTGCTGGATGCGCTGGGTCTGGGTAAGATCTCCGTAGGCCCTCCTTACTTTAATGCCGTGTTTGTGCCTCTGATGAGTGTGCTGGGTATCTTTATGGGTCTTGGCCCGGTATCCCGCTGGAAAGATATTGGCTGGCCGGTTCTGAAACAACGCATCTGGTTATCCGGTGTACTGAGTTTGGTTCTGGGTGCCGCGCTGCCGTTTATCGCTGGCGGCGAGTGGAACACCTACGTTTTCGTGGGGATGACACTGGCGTTCTGGATCACCTTTACTCAGCTGCGTGATATGAACGAGAAGCTGAAAAACAAAGGTTGGAACTACGCGGGTCTGAAAGGCCTTGGCCGTAGTTACTGGGGCATGGTGCTGGGTCATATCGGTGCGGCCATTACCGTTGTCGGTATGGCGATGGTGTCCAACTACACCCTGGAGCGTGATGTGCGTCTGGTACCGGGTGGCAGCGCAGTAGCCGGTGACTACCGTTTTGAAATGATCGAAGTGAAACACGTTGATGGCCCGAACTGGACCGCAGATCAGGCAGAAATTCGTGTTTACCTGGATGACAAGCTGGAAGCTGTGATGTACCCGCAGAAGCGCCGTTACATCGCCCGTAATCAGGTGATGACGGAAGCGGCCATCGACTGGGGTATCTTCCGCGATATCTATGTTGCCATGGGGGAGCCGCTGGAAGGTGATGCCTGGGCGATGCGTGTTCAGCACAAGCCTTATGTACGCTGGTTGTGGATCGGTGGTGTGGTGATGACTCTGGGTGGCCTGTTGGCTGCTGTGGATAAGCGCTACCGCCGTATGGCTGCCCGTGAAGTGAAAGCGAAAGCCGGTACTGAATCTGCAAGCAAGTCTGCATCCAAAGACAGTGATTCATCTGCAGAAGGAGCTACCGCATGAAACGTCGCCTGATGCTGTTTATTCCACTGGTGATCTTTTTCGTCATGGGCATTTTCCTCTGGCAAGGGTTGAAACTGGACCCGCGCGAGTTGCCTTCTGCTCTGATCGGTAAACCCTTCCCGGCGTTTAACCTGAGCACGGTAAAGGATGAGAACGCGACCATCACTCAGGATGCCCTCAAGGGTGAAGTCTCTCTGGTGAACGTCTGGGCAACCTGGTGTGTTTCCTGTCGTCAGGAGCACCCGGAGCTGGTGCGCATCGCCAAAGAGAGCGGTCTGAAAATCTTCGGTCTGAACTACAAGGATACGCGTCCGGAAGCGATCCGCTGGCTGGATGAATATATGGATCCTTACCAGTTCAGCTTGTTTGATGAAGATGGCCGTGTGGGTCTGGATCTTGGAGTTTATGGTGCGCCGGAAACTTACATTGTCGATAAAGACGGCATCGTCCGTTACCGCTTTGTTGGTGTGATCGATCGTCAGATCTGGCTGAACGAACTGCTGCCAGAAGTGAACAAGTGGAGATAAGCAAATGGCGCTGAATAAGATAAAAGCCCTGTGGTTAGCTCTGCTGGTTGCCCTGTCTCTGGTCACGGCGTTTTCCTACGCTCCGGTGGCGCAGGCGACCATTGATGCCTTCGAGTTCAAAAACGACGAGCTGCGCACCCGCTATCAGGATCTGGCAGCAGTACTGCGTTGTCCGAAATGTCAGAACCAGAACATCATCGACTCCGATGCCGGTATCGCGGCGGATCTGCGTCAGCAGGTTTATCGTCTGTTGAATGAAGGCTACACCGACGAAGAGATTCTGGATTTTATGGTGGCACGTTACGGCAACTTTGTGCTGTACGAACCACCGATGAACTCTCTGACTTATCTGCTGTGGTTTGGCCCTTTTGCTCTGCTGCTTCTGGCCGGGCTGGTAGTCTTTATGCTGCTGCGGGGCAATCGCAAGGCAGCTCAAGATGCTCAGCAGATCTCAGAGGATGACCGTGAGCGTCTGAACAAGCTGCTGAATAAGCATTCGGGCTGATCTCAGAAGTACCTGAGTTTAAGAACACCACACGTCGCCGGCTCGCCGGCGTTGGATTCACCGATAGTTGAGTTTTAGAGATATGACACCTCTCTGGATCGGTATTGCAGCTTTGTCTGCACTGGCAGCCATCTTTGTATTGCTGCCGCTGGTAAGAAACCGAAATCAGGCTCAGAGCCTGACGGAAGAAGAATTAACCGAACAAAATGTGGCGATGTTTCGCCAGCGTCTGCAGGAACTGAACAACGAACTGGAGCAGGGCAACCTGCTGCCGGAACAGTTTGAGCAGATGAAATCAGAACTGGAACAGACCCTGCTGGATGATGTGGGTGATAAAGAGATTCCGGTACTGCGTTCCACCCGTCCGGGTATTGTACTGAGTCTGGTACTGGTTGCCCTGATTCTGGTGGGTTCAGTTGGCTGGTACTTCATCAAGGGTAACAGCGGCGGTGTTGCACTGGCGATGGATCGTCAGAGTGGTCAGATGCCATCGGTGGAAGAGCTGGTGAGTCGTCTGGAACAGAGCCTGAAACAGAATCCGGACAGTGCCGATGGCTGGTTCCTGCTGGCCCGTACCTATATGAATCTGGGACGCTTCGCTGATGCCGCTGCGGCGATTGAAGAAGTGATCCGTATCGAAGGTCGTACCGCTGTGGCTCTGGCGCAACATGCTCAGGCGCTGTATTTCGCTAACCAGAATGTGATGACGCCTCAGATCGATGCTCTGCTGGATGAAGCCCTGCAGGCGGATCCGAATGAAGCTGCGGCTCTGGGTCTGCGTGGTATCTCCTCCTTTGAAGCCGGTGAGTATCGTGCGGCGATCGATTACTGGCAGAAAGCGCTGAAGTTTATCAGCGATCCGAACAGTGCTAATGCAATCCGTGCCGGTGTGAGTGAAGCGGTACGTCGTCTGGAAGAGCAGGGTGAAACCGTTGATGTTGCTATCGCGGGCCCATCCATCAAGGTGGAAGTGGATCTGAGTGCTGCTGCGAAAGCGGGTGCCAGCCCAACGGATACCGTGTTTATCTTTGCCCGTGCGCCTCAGGGTGGTCCGCCAATGCCGCTGGCAGCAGCTCGTCTGACCGTTGCTGATCTGCCGATTGTGGTAACGCTGGATGATTCCATGGCGGTAGCGCCGATGGCGCGTCTGTCCAGTGCCGAGCAGGTCAACCTGACGGCCCGTATCGCCAAGGGCGGAACACCTGAGCCTCAGTCCGGTGACTGGCAGGGCATGAGTGGTCCGTATCCGGTGAGTCATAAAGAGGTTGTGAAGCTGGTCATCACAGATCAGATTCAGTAATCTTAACGGCTGGACGCTTATCCACTAGTTGATCGGTTTCGGAACCGTTTCAGATCTGGCTTGCGTCCCCGAACTGACTCTAAGACCGGATGCTCCGAGCCTAATCGGCAGCATCCGGTAACAAGCAAAGCAGGGCTATTCAGCCCTGCTTTGCTTTTGTTGGTCACCTTAAAAACGACTTTCAGATACCCGATTAGCGATCGGACAGGCTCCCGAAGGACCTGACATCAGGTAAAAAGGACACAGCAGGTTATGCGGCTAAAATGTATTCGACTGGCGGGGTTTAAATCCTTTGTCGATCCCACCACGGTGCCTTTCACCAAAAATATGACCTGTGTGGTGGGGCCGAACGGCTGTGGTAAGTCCAATATTATCGATGCCGTGCGCTGGGTGATGGGGGAAAGCTCTGCCAAGCATCTGCGTGGCGAGTCCATGACCGACGTTATCTTTAACGGCTCCACCGCCCGTAAACCGGTCGGGCAGGCTTCTATTGAGTTGGTGTTTGATAACAGCGATGGCACCCTGAAAGGTCAGTACGGCCAATACGCGGAGATCGCCCTGAAGCGTCAGGTGACCCGTGATGGTCAGTCGAACTACTTCCTCAACGGCACCAAGTGTCGTCGTAAAGACATTACCGAAATCTTCTTAGGCACAGGCCTGGGTTCCCGTAGTTACGCCATTATCGAACAGGGCATGATCTCCCGTCTTATCGAAGCCAAACCGGAAGAGCTGCGTAACACCATCGAAGAAGCTGCCGGCATCTCCAAATACAAAGAGCGCCGCCGGGAAACCGAAAACCGGATGCGCCGCACCAACGAAAACCTTGAGCGTCTGCAGGATATCCGCGATGAGCTGGAACGCCAGCTGCAACGCCTGCAGCGTCAGGCGGAAGCTGCTCACCGTTACCGTGAACTGAAAGCACAGGAACGCCGCTTAAAAGGCCAGCTGCGGGCGATCCGCTGGCGCGATCTGGATGTACAGATCCGTCAGTACGCCGCCGTGATCAGCGATCTTGAGATCCGCTCTGAGAAGCACCTCTTTGCCCTGCGTCGGGCAGAAAGTGAGATCGAAGAGAGCCGTCAGCAGCATCAGGAATCCAACGAGCAGCTGGAACAGTTTCAGGCCAGCTTCTACGAGCTGGGCAACCAGATCTCCCGCCTTGAACAGCAGATGACCCACCAGAAGCAACGGGGGCAGCAGCTGCATACCGATCTTCTGGATGTGGATCGTCAGATTCAGGAAAACCATCAGGAGCAACAGCAGGATAAGGAACGCCTGCAGGATGTACTTCTGCTGCTGGATGAGTTGGAACCCGAGTTTGAGATGCAGCAGGAAGCCAGCGAAGCGCTGGAGATGGCGCTGGAAGAAGCGGAAGAAAACGTGCAGCAGTGGCAGCACCGTTGGGACAGTTTCAACCAGAAAGACCAGCAGTACCGCCGTGATGCGGAGCTGGCACAATCCAATATTCAGCAGCATGAGCGCTCACTGAACGACCTGAAGCAACGCCATGCTCGTGTCCATGACCAGCTTAATGGTCTGGAGGCACCGGAAGAGAATGATGAAGAGCTGGAGCTGATGCAGGAGACCGCGCTGGAATTTGAACTCCAGCTGGAATCTCTGGAAGAGGAAACTGAGTCTCAGAAAGAATCGTTACAGACCTGTCGTGAACAGCTGACTGAGCGCCAGAAAGAACGGGAAGCCCTGCAGGAGCAACTGCAGGTCAATTCCGGTCGTCTGGCCTCTCTGCAGGCGCTGCAGGATGCTGCTCTGGCGGAAGATGATCCCGCCCAGGAGCGCTGGCTGGCCAGTAATGGTTTGTCTCAGGTTCCTAAGCTTGCCGAACAGCTGGATGTTGCCCCCCGTTGGGCGCAGGCGGTGGAAACCGTGCTGGAAGCTCAGCTGCAGGGTTTAACCTGCAAGCAGCTGCAACTGCCGGAACTGGCTACTGGCCTGCTTGAGCACGACAAAGCGGATTTCACCTTTATCGCTTCAGATTATCCCCAGCCGCAACTGGCCGGTAATGTCAGCGAAAGCGAGACTCTTGCCGCTCAGGTGGCGGTCAGTCAGGGGCAACTGCCGGAGCGCCTGTTACAGGTGGTGGTGGTTGATTCTATTGAAGCCGGTGTCACCCGTCTGTCGCAGCTGCCATTGGGTTACTCGGTGATCACCGAAGAGGGTATCTGGCTGGGCCATGGCTGGCTGCGTTATCACAAAGGTAATACTCAGGCGGCCGGTGTTCTGAACCGCGCCCGGGATATTGAGCAGCTGGAACTGGATCTGGAAGCCGGTCGGGAACGTCTGGCGGAGCTGGACGAAACACTGGATCAGCTGAAAAACCAGCAGCAGGATCTGGAAAACCGCAGCGGCCAGCTGGCGGATCAGCGCATGTCGGTACAGCGCCAGAAGAGTGAATGGGACGGTCAGATCCGTACCCGTCAACTGAAGCAGGAGCAGTTTAACGAGCGTCAGCGCCACCTGAACGAAGAGCTGGCGCAGATTCAGGCCCGGGAAGAGGAAGAACAGAACCTGCTGGAAGAGGCCCGTGAAAACTGGCAGCTGGCACTGGAGCAGGTGGAGCAGTTCTCCGAAGAGCGTGAGCATCTGCAGGCGGATCGTAACCGGACAAAAGAAGTGTATGAGCAGAAGCGTCAGGCGGTTCGCCTTGAGCGTGACAAACTGCACCAGCTGGCATTGCGCCGTCAGGAGCTGACCGGGCAGAAACAGCTGGCAGAGAAAGGCATTGAGCGCATCGAGCAGCAGCTTGAACGCCTGAGGGAAAAACGCGAAGACCTGCTGATGCATCTGGAAGATGTGCAGGAGCCGAAGGAAGACAGTGAACTCTTACTGGATGAGCTGATCGAGCGTAAAGCGGAAGAGGAACAGAAACTGATGGGCGTGCGTGAACGTGCTCATCAGCTGAATGATGCCATGCGTCAGCTGGAGAAAAGCCGCACCGAACATGAACGTGATCTGGAGCGGGTACGTACCGAGCTGGAAAAAATGCGTATGCAGCAGCAGGCGCTTTCGGTTCAGCGTGAAGGCATTAACGAACAGCTGGATGAGATTGGTGGTGATCTGGACGATCTGCTTAACGGCCTGCCGGAAGATGCCACGGCCAACAGCTGGCAGGAACAGCAGAACGAGGTCAGCGAAAAGATTAAACGTCTGGGTGCGATCAACCTGGCCGCGATTGAAGAGTACGAAGCTCAGCTGGAACGTAAACAGTATCTGGATGCCCAACACGATGAGCTGACTCAGGCGCTTGGCATGCTGGAAAATGCGATCCGTAAGATCGACAAAGAGACCCGCCAGCGCTTCAAACAGACCTTTGATGAGGTGAATGGCTGGCTGCAGAGACTGTTCCCGAAAGTCTTCGGTGGCGGTAGTGCCTGGCTGGCGCTGACCGGTGATGATCTGCTGGAAACCGGTGTTTCCATCATGGCACGTCCACCGGGTAAGAAAAACAGCACCATTCACCTTTTATCCGGTGGTGAAAAAGCGCTGACGGCTATTGCACTGGTTTTCTCAATTTTTCAGCTCAATCCGGCTCCGTTCTGTATGTTGGATGAAGTGGATGCTCCTCTGGATGATGCCAATGTTGGTCGATATGCCAATATTGTTAAGGAAATGTCAGAGCATCTTCAGTTCATCTACATCAGTCACAACAAAATCGCCATGGAGATGGCGGATCACCTGATGGGTGTTACTATGCAGGAACCGGGGGTATCCCGAATTGTGGCGGTTGACATTGATGAAGCAACTGCACTAGTAGACGTATAAATGTTTCTTTTTGTAGCGTAAAATAGCGAAAGTCAATTAGTCTGAGTCAACAATTAATTATTTATACAGGGTTTTCACTGCATGGGCTTACGTGAGTGGCTGATGATTCTGGGTGGACTGATTTTGTTGCTGATCATAGCCGATGGTATCCGGCGTATGCGCAAAGTCGACCAGAATGAGCAAATGGATGAAGAAGAACGGGCGCGACAGGAACAGTTGCGCAGGGAACTACCTTCCGGTGGTGCCCGCGTCGTAAAAAGCCACGATGTTGAAGTCTTTGATGATGATCCGATTCCGGTTCTGCGTCATGAGGTTGAGATCCCTTCGGCGGAGCCGCCTCCTGTCTCATCGCTTTATTCCCGCGCTTCGGAAGAGCTGACTCAATCTCTGCAACCAGAGCCTGAGGAAGCGTCTTATCCTGTTGAGCCTGAAGCAGAACATCAGTATGAGTCTGAGCATCAGGAAATATCTGAACAGGATGCGCTTCAGCCAGAAACGACTGAGCAGCCTGACACTTCTTATCCGGAAGATGTGGAACTGCATCCGTCTGAAGAGCAGCTGTTAGCAGAGATCAACGGTCAGGCTGAAGCTGAAAATGCTGAAGCGATTCCGGATGAACCCGTTTTTGAAACTGCAGCGCCTGTTGCAGACGACGCTGAGACCTATGCGCCGGACCCCGTTCCTGCGCTATCTGAAAGTATCTCATCGCCTTCAGAAGATGATCTGCACATTACTGAATTTGATGCGGTTGATTCCAGCATGGATGATCTGGAACCTCTTGAGCCGCTGGAACAACGCTTTGCTGCAGCTAAAGCCCGCCGTCTTGAGGAAGAGGAGCGTCTGGCGCTGCAGAAACAGGCTGATGCCGAGGCAGAAGCTGAAGCCATTGAAGAGCTTGATCCGGTTAAAGCCGCTGCCCGTCGTATTCAGGGCAAACACACAGGCCCGCGTCCGTCAGAGCGTATGAAGATGCAGGCTCCGGCAGAAGAGATGAGTCTGGCAGAGCGTCAGTATATTCAGCAGCAGGAAGCCGCTCATAAGGCTCAGGCGCTGAAGCTGAAAAACGAACAACTGAAAGCGGAACAGCTGAAACAGGCTGAGCATCTGAAGCAGGAACAGGAGAAAGCGGAACAGGAAGCCCGTGATGTTGCTGCTCAGAAAGAGCGCGAGGCGAAGCATAGCCGACAGGATACGCAGGATCCTCTGTTCTCAGAAAAGCGCACCACCTTTAAAGAGCGCCCGGTTACCCGTAAGCCGCTGATGACGGCGGATGAAGAGCGCGAACAGATCGCTGATGCCGATGAGCTGCTGGTGATGCACGTTAAGTGCAAAGATGAGCGTGGATTCCACGGTGCTGCCCTGCTGCATGTGGTAATGCAGTGTGGCATGCAGATCGGAGATATGAAGGTGTTCCACCGCTTCGTTAAAACCGAAGATGGCCCTCAGATTCAGTTCTCCATGATGAGTTCGGTTAATCCGGGTGTGTTCGATATTGATCAGATCGACGAGCTTTATATTCCGAGTGTGTCCTTCGTCATGGGCTTACCGTCTCCGGGCAGCAGTCAGGAATGCTTCACCATGATGCTGGAAACCGCGAAGGTGATTGTTCGCCATCTGAATGGTGAGCTGCGGGATGAAGACCGCAGCGTGATGACACCTCAGACCATCGAGCACTACAAGCAGCGTATTCAGGAATTTGAGCGCCGCAAACAGCTGGCGCGCATGCGTTAATACCTGATTTCATCAGGTTTACAGCTGGCGTACACAACAAAACCACCTCAGGGTGGTTTTGTTGTTTCTGGTCTTTATAATCACAGCTAACCCGTTCAGCTTACAGGCTGACATTAAGTTTCAGGGTAAAGGTGATGGCGACAGCACCTTTACCTCATAAGGATTTTTCACCCTTCACGGTCAGGCCGGGACAGGGTTTACTTTCTACATCAGTTTCGGGATACCTATGCCTCTATTGTCCGGTTCTTCACCTGAATCCAGCTCTGCAGCCAACAGTGAGCAGACACCCGCTCAGCAGATTGAAAGCCTGCGACAGCAGCTGAACGAACATAACTACCGTTACTACGTGCAGGATGCGCCCAGCATTCCCGATGCAGAATATGACCGCCTGATGCGACAGCTGCAGGGGCTGGAAGAGGCACATCCTGAACTGCAGTCACCGGATTCACCGTCTCAGCGGGTTGGTGCTATGCCCCTGTCGGCTTTCAGCCAGATCACCCACAGCATTCCTATGCTGTCGCTGGATAACGCCTTTGATGATGACGAGTTCAACCGTTTCAATCAGCGGGTGAAAGAGCGTCTGGGTATGGATGATGAGATCGAATACGCCTGCGAACCCAAGCTGGATGGTATCGCCCTGAGTATCCGTTACGAGAAGGGTTTGCTGGTGCAGGCGGCCACCCGTGGCGATGGTACAACCGGTGAAGATATCACCCAGAATGTGAAAACCATCGGCTCCGTGCCTCTGCGTCTGACCGCGAATGATGCCAGTGGTGAACTGCCTGAGGTGCTGGAGGTTCGTGGTGAAGTCTATATGCCAAAGGCGGGCTTCGAGAAACTGAACAAGGCCGCAGCAGAAGCCGGTGAGAAAGTCTTTGTGAACCCGCGCAATGCAGCGGCGGGTAGTCTGCGTCAGCTGGACAGCCGGATTACCGCCAAGCGCCCGCTGGAATTCTGTGCCTACAGCGTGGGTGAGGTGAGTGATGGCTTTATGCCGGAACATCACAGCGAAGTGTTACAGAAACTGAGCGGTTTGGGTTTCCGCTTGAATCCGGAACTCAAGGTAGTGACTGGTGTTCAGGGTTGTCTGGATTATTATCGTGACCTGGGCGAGCGCCGTGATCAGCTGGCCTTTGAGATCGACGGTATCGTCTTTAAAACCAACCGACTGGATCTGCAGGCAGAGCTTGGCTTTGTTTCCCGCGCACCGCGCTGGGCGATTGCGTATAAATTCCCCGCGCAGGAAGAGATGACTCTACTGAAGGATGTTGAGTTTCAGGTGGGCCGTACCGGTGCCATTACCCCGGTTGCCCGTCTTGAACCGGTTTATGTCGGTGGTGTCACCGTTTCCAATGCGACTTTGCACAATGCCGATGAAGTGGCGCGTCTGGGAGTGAAAATCGGTGATACCGTTATCGTGCGTCGTGCTGGTGATGTGATCCCGCAGATCGTTTCTGTGGTCGCTGAAAAGCGTCCCGACGATGCTCGTGATGTGCTTTTCCCGGCGGCCTGTCCGGTATGCGGCTCAGAAACCGAACGTGCCGAAGGCGAAGCCGTCGTGCGTTGCTCCGGCGGTCTGGTTTGTGCGGCTCAGCGCAAAGAAGGCATCAAACACTTTGCCGCCCGTAAAGCACTGGATGTTGATGGTCTTGGTGACAAGCTGGTGGAGATTCTGGTGGATCAGGGGCTGGTCAACAGTCTGACGGATCTCTTCCATCTGAAGGTGGAAGACGTTTCTGCCCTTGAACGCATGGGGCCAAAATCTGCCCAGAACCTGCTGGATGCCCTGCAGAAAGCCAAGCAAACCACACTGCCACGTTTTATCTACTCGCTGGGCATTCGTGAAGTGGGTGAAGTGACCGCTAAACAGCTGGCGCTGCATTTCTGTGATCTGGCTGCCATCCGTAACGCGACCGAAGAACAGTTGCTGGAAGTACCGGATGTTGGCCCCATTGTGGCGCACCATATCGTCACCTTCTTCCGTCAGCCGCATAATCTGGAAACGCTGGATGCCTTGCTGGCAGAAGGTATCGAGTGGCCTGCCATTGAAGCCCGTCCACCGGCGGAAGAGCTGCCGTTAGCGGGACAAACACTGGTGCTGACCGGCACGCTGAATCAGCTAAAACGTAACGATGCCAAAGCCGCTCTGGAGGAGCTGGGGGCCAAGGTATCCGGCAGCGTTTCCAAAAAGACCCATCTGGTGATCGCCGGTGAAGCCGCTGGTTCCAAGCTGACCAAGGCTCAGGAGCTGGGTATTGAGGTCACCGATGAAGAGGGACTTCTGGCGCTGCTGCGTGAGCACGGTAAGCTTTAAGTCTCCCTAAGACACCTGCAAGAGTCTTCCGGAAACAGAAACAGCAATAGCAACCGATAGTGATACTGATGAGCAAAATGGAAAACACGCGTACACATCTGTTCAAACGCTTCGGGCGGGTTAAACGACAGGGATTGGGTTTAATCGCTCTTGCACTGACTCTGGTAACAACCGGCTGTGCCGTGGCTCCGCCGCAGAAGCCGGATAGTGCCTGTGATATTTTCCGTCAGTATCCTGACTGGTATATCTCCGCCAAGCAGTCGGAAGAGAAGTGGGGCACCCCTGTGCCTATCCTGATGGCCTTTATCCATCAGGAATCATCCTTCAAACCGGATGCTCAGCCGGAGCGAACCACCTTTCTGGGGATTATTCCGGGGCCGCGTAAGTCTTCCTCTTATGGTTACACCCAGGCGCTGGACAGCACCTGGAAAGAGTATCAGGACAAAACCGGCAACCGTCACGCCAGTCGCGGCAGCTTCCATGATGCGGTGGACTTTATCGGTTGGTACAACTATCAGGGCTTCCTGAGAAACGGCATCGAGCGGAACAACACCTACTACATGTATATCGCCTATCACGAAGGCCATGGTGGTTACGCAGACAAAACCTGGAAGAACAAATCCTGGCTGAAGGATGTCTCAACCAAGGTCGCCAACCGCGCCATTGAATATCACAAACAGCTGGAAGGTTGCCGCGCGACACTGAATCGCGGAGCCAGCTGGTGGGTGTTCTGATCGTTTACCGCGAACTGATGATATTTGCAGAAACTGACACTTTGAGAGAAAGAGACACCTTATGATCGAAGTCCCCTACCGGGATATTTCACCGGATGCGCTGCAGGGATTGCTGGAAGATTTTGTTACCCGTCAGGGTTATGACACCACAGAGGTTGATGCCGGTCTTGAAGACTGGGTACAGCAGGTACGCCAGCAGCTGGTGAAAGGCGAGCTGACTATCGTCTTTGATCCGCTGACAGAGTCGGTGACTATTCTCACCAAACAGGAATACAGAACCCGAGTACAGGAAGCCGGCCTTTGAGCTGGCTTTTTTATTACCGACAAAATGAACTAGGTTGTAGCAATGAAACTGTGAACAAGCTCATGTTTTATTGCTAAGGGTTGAATCTTAAACGTCATCTGTTGCGTATTTTCTTACAAATCAAAACCTTCCGGCTGATCCTACGAAAGGAATCCCGATGAAAAAAATTCTACTTATTGGCCTTATCGCGGCACTGATCGCCGTCTTTTTCGCCTTCGATCTGAACCAGTATCTGACACTGGACAGCCTGAAAAACAGTCAGGATCAGCTGGCACAGTTTCGGGATCAGAGCCCCGTTATCACCGCTGCGGTTTTCTTCCTGATCTATGTGGCGGTAACGGCGCTTTCCCTGCCGGGAGCCACTATTATGACGCTGGCGATTGGCGCGGTTTATGGCCTGCTTGAAGGTCTGATTCTGGTAAGTTTTGCCTCGACCCTTGGTGCGACGCTGGCGTTTCTGATGGCGCGTTTTGTTCTGCGGGACAGCGTGCAGCAGCGTTTTGGTGATCGTCTTTCTGCCTTTAATCAGGGCGTGGAGCGTGAGGGTGCGTTCTATCTCTTTACCCTGCGTCTGGTTCCTGTGTTTCCGTTTTTTCTGATCAACCTGCTGATGGGCTTAACCCCGCTCAAAGCCCGAACTTTTTACTGGGTGAGCCAGATCGGTATGCTGCCAGGTACGCTGGTTTATGTGAATGCCGGTACTCAGCTCGGTCAGCTGGATTCCCTGTCCGGTATTGTCTCGCCACAGATTCTGCTCTCGTTTGCCCTGCTGGGTGTTTTCCCGCTGATTGCCAAGAAAATCGTCGCTGTGGTGAAAAAGCGCCGGGTCTACAAAGGTTTTAACAAACCCGCCAAATTCGACCGCAACCTGATTGTGATTGGTGGTGGTGCTGCTGGCTTGGTAAGTGCCTACATCGCCGCTGCGGTAAAGGCCAAGGTGACTCTGGTTGAAGCCAATAAGATGGGCGGCGACTGTCTTAACTACGGTTGTGTGCCCAGTAAGGCGCTGATTAAAAGCGCCAAGGTGGCGGAGCAGATGCGTCATGCTGACCGCTACGGGCTGGAAGCTGCAACGCCTGCCTTCAGCTTTAAAAAGGTGATGCAGCGTATCCATGATGTGATTGCCACCATCGAACCCCACGACAGTGTCGAGCGTTATACCGGTCTTGGTGTCGAGGTGCTGCAGGGCTACGCCAAAATTATTGATCCCTGGACGGTGGAGATTCAGCTCAATGATGGCGGCAGCCAGCGTCTAACAGCGCGCAGTATTGTCATCGCTGCCGGTGCCAAACCCATCGTGCCGGATATTTCGGGGCTGGAGCAGGTGGGTTATCTCACCAGCGACACCCTTTGGGAACAGCTGGCGAAAGAGGATGAAATTCCCAAGCGTATGGTGCTGCTCGGTGGTGGCCCCATCGGTTGTGAGCTGGCGCAGAGTTTTGCCCGCTTGGGCAGTGACGTGATTCAGGTGGAGCGCAACGAACGCGTGATGATGCGGGAAGACCCGGAAGTCTCTGAGCTGGCGGCAGACGCCCTGCGTAAAAGCGGCGTTCGCCTGATGACAGGTTACGAGGCGGTGCGCTGCGAATTGTCGGGGGATGGCGAGCTGCTGGATGATGATGTCGATGGTGAGAAACGCCTGATCGTGAAGAACAGCGCCGGTATCGAAGAGGTGATCGAGTTTGATCACCTGATCTGTGCCGTGGGTCGTACTGCTCGCCTGACCGGTTATGGTCTTGAGGAGCTGGGGATTCAGACCGACCGAACCGTGGTCACCAACGAATATCTGGAAACCCTGTACCCGAATATCTATGCCGCCGGTGATGTGGCGGGGCCGTACCAGTTTACCCATACTGCCGCCCATCAAGCGTGGTACGCGGCGGTGAATGCCCTGTTTGGAGAGTGGAAAGCCTTTAAGGCGGACTATTCGGTGATTCCCTGGACAACTTTTATTGATCCCGAGGTTGCCCGGGTTGGCCTGTCTGAGACTGAAGCGCGCGAACGCGGTATCGCTTTTGAAGTGACCCGCTACGGGATTGATGATCTGGATCGCGCTATCGCCGACAGCAGCAATGAGGGTTTTGTGAAGGTACTGACCGTGCCGGGTAAAGACAAAATCCTCGGCGTTACCATTGTCGGCACCCATGCCGGTGATCTGTTGGCGGAGTATGTGTTAGCCATGAAACATGGCTTGGGGCTGAACAAGATCCTCGGCACTATTCATACCTATCCCACATTGGCTGAGGCCAATAAGTTTGCCGCAGGGGAGTGGAAGAAAGCCCATGCCCCGGAGAAACTGCTGGCATGGGTGGAGAAGTATCACCGCTGGAAGCGGGGGTAAAAGTTGGCTGCTTTTTGTTCTGTGAACTAGAGTTATCATATATGATAACCAAGAAAAGGATTTCCGATGACATGGAAGATCGATTTTTACGAAGGGGTTGAAGACCAGATTGAGCAAATGCCACCTAAAATCCAGGCGCGAATGGTTAAGCTGCTTGAGATGATGGCGAAGCATGGTGCTAACCTTGGCTCGCCCCACACGGAGGCGATGGGCAATGGCCTTTTTGAACTGAGGGCAAAAGCTCAGGAAGGTATTGGCAGAGGGCTGTTTTGTTACCTTCATGGCGAGCATATTTATGTGCTGCATGCCTTTGTGAAAAAGTCACAGAAAACACCGAAGAGTGAGCTGAAATTGGCTCGGGATCGTCAGAGAGAGGTTCAGTCCTTATGAGTCTGCAACGACTGAAACAGCGAGTGCTGAAAAATCCAGAAGTAAAAGCGGAATACGACAAACTGGAAGATGAGTTCAATCTGATCGACCAGTTACTGACCATGAGAAGCAAAGCAGGGCTAACTCAGGAGCAGGTCGCAGAGCGGATGCAAACCAATAAGAGCAATATCAGCCGTCTTGAGCGGGGTAATGCTAATCCGAGTTGGTCAACGCTTCTGAAATATGCCCACGCCTGCGGGTTTGAGCTTTCGTTACAAGCACAAAAAATGCACTGATTTCAGTGCATTTTGCTTTGTTCAATTACGTGTTCTAAAGCCTTCGTATAGGTTGCCAATTACTTCAAACTGACTGGCATTATATGTAGTGTTTACCGGTAATGTTTCGTCATCTTTGAGCCAAGGCCAGATAGGGTTGGTTCTATTCATACTTATATGTGAATCATGAAAAAATTGGATAAGCTCACTTGGTGATTCACATATTTTGAAAATGTTTGGCTTAAAATAGACCTTATAAAACTCGGTATGATTGATGCTTTTCTGGTGAATAATCTCATTACGATAGTTTTCCAGGCAGATAAAATTATCCCACCAATTTTGGCTGGTAACGCTTTTTGTACTGTAAACATCAGACAATACAGACTTTACTTTCGTCTTGAGTGGAAGCCATCTCTCAATAGCGTTTTTATCAAATATTTCGCATATTCCTTTGTTGTTTTTATCAGTCTTGTAGGTGTAATCGGATGGGATACTTAAGTTGACGAAAGCTTCAAGCGCCGTATATCCAAATACAATAGAAGTTTGGATACTTTCCAGATAGTCGCAAACTAATGATGATGCTTTCCCCATCATCCCCTTCCTATCCTCTGTCATGTTATTCAAATCAAATTCGATTTCTTTGTTGCTCAGGTATTGGGCGTGAATCATACGCGCTTCTTTTAGAGACTTTTCGCTCACGGATAGCAGAAGAGAAATGTTGTTTGGGACGAAATAACTGATTTTTCTGGATCGATTTAGTGATACTTGGTCTATCTCTTGTAAAAGCATGCTTCCTTGTAGGTTAGCATTATCTAATTTTTGGTGGCATATAGGTTTCATTAACCTACGATCAATTATGCTATAGCTGTTGGCGGTTGTTCCTACGATCAAGCTGATTTTTCCATTTTTCCCTTTCTGTTTTTTTTGCATGATTATCCCTTTATCTTCAATGCCCCTTCCGATACTGAGCCGGTGTCACATGATAAAACTGCTTAAACCTCTGACTAAAATGGCTCTGGCTGGAAAAGCCGCAGCGCAGGGCGATCTCTGCCAGTGACAGGCGTTTATCCCGAATCAGATCAGCTGCACGGTTTAACCGCCGCTCGGTAACGTACTGGTGGGGTGCCTGCCCGAAGCTCACTTTAAACATGCGGGCAAAATGGTATTCACTCAGCTGGGCAAAAGCCGCCAGCTCCTGCAGTGTCAGGGGTTGATCCAAATGCTGTTCGATATAGTCCAAAAGCTGTCGCTGCAGATACGGTGACAGGCCACCCTTGCTCTCCGGCAGGCTGCTGTAATCCCCACAATAATTCTTCAACAGATGCACCATCAGCATATCGCTGGCGCTGCTCAGGGCGATGCGATCCGCGTTGTCCTGCCAGTTCAGCGGGCGTATCACCTGCTGACACAGGCTGCTGATCCAGCTGTCTTCCATAAAGGTCATATCCTGCAGCTGCAGATGATCGCTGCCTCTGTCCTGAATGCGACCTGCCAGATCCTTCAGATGCTGCTCAGAAAAGTAGAGGTGCATAAAGTGAATCGGGCCGTTTACATCCCAGTGGGAATCCCCGTCACCGGGCATCAGACAGATACGGCCGGGGCCGCCGCCGCCCTGAGTTCGGTTGGCAAATAAGCGCCGGATAGCATGACCGCCACCCAGATAACAACTCAGGGTGTGATGGCCGGGATGCTGATAGCGGGTGAGATCACTTTCTTCACGACGCCAGATAGCAGCACTGGCACCGTTGGTCAGTTCGGTATGGTTTTCCAGTCGCGCCTGAGTGTTGGATAGGCACTGAAAGACCGGTTGCGAGACAGAAAGCGTGTCTGGAGAGATTTTGTCGGACACAAAAAGCCTATGAAAAAACTGATTGCTGGCAGCACATGCTACTCGCGGCCTTGGGGGCAGGCAAGCCTTGGGCAGAGCTTGTTGCGGCTAAATCGCAGGATGGCGATAAAAAAGCGCAAGGATCTGACAAAAGCGCAGCAATCTGCAATTTTCCCGAACGCTTATCGCGGATACTCGCGCTTTAACACCCTTAAACCCTTTTACAACCTTAGCCACTTTAACAACTGGTGCGCACCTGTTCGGGTAAATTCTAATGGTAAACACAGGCTTATATCTGCTGACGGTTCTGATCTGGGGCACGACCTGGATTGCGATCAAGCTACAACTGGGTGAGGTGGCTGTTCAGGCCTCGATTCTTTACCGCTTTTCATTGGCGGCGCTGGTGCTGTTTGCGGTGCTGCTGTTAAGCCGTCGTCTGCAGAAGATTGAGCGCAGCGACCATCTGTTCTGCTTTATTCAGGGCTGCTGTCTGTTCTGCTTTAACTTTTTCTGTTTCTACACCGCAACGGGCTACATCAGCAGCGGTTTGGCCTCTGTGATTTTTTCCATGGCGACGGTGATGAACGTGATCAACAACCGCATCTGGTTCGGTAAGAAGCCTGAGCTGCGTACGCTTCTGGGGTCGGCACTGGGGCTTGCAGGTGTTGCTGCGCTGTTCTGGCCGGAACTGGCTATTGATAGCGCTGTTGGGGATGACGGGGCGAGTACCGGTCTGGATACCGGCGTGCTCTTTGGTATGGGGCTGTCGTTACTGGGAACCTGGCTTTTCTCCAGCGGCAATATGGTTTCGGTACGTCATCAGCAGAAGGGACTGAAAACCCCAACCACCAACGCCTGGAGTATGTTCTACGGCGTGCTGATGATGAGCGTGATTATTATGCTGCAGGGTGTGCCACTCAGCTTCAGCTGGGAGAGCAGTTATATCGGTTCGCTGCTTTATCTGGCGATTCCGGGAACGGTGATCGGCTTTACTGCGTATCTGAGTTTGGTGGGGCGTATCGGTGCGGATAAAGCCGCCTACAGCACGGTACTGTTTCCGGCGGTGGCTCTGACCATCTCCACCTTCTATGAAGGTTACCAATGGACAGAGCTGTCACTGATCGGCTTCGGTCTGGTGGTGCTGGGGAACGTGATGATCTTTGCCCGCTGGCCGGTATCAAAACTGCCGGGTGTTCTGCGCCGTTTGCAGGCCTGAGGTGCTGGCGGCATCACGCATCACCGCTAACTGATGTTCCCGCCAGTCGTTAAAGCTGGCGAGATCTTTACGCTTAACCGCAGCATCGGTGGGAATATCCGCCGTCACCGGATTCACCGGCTTACCATCGATATGCAGTTCAAAGTGCAGATGCGGGCCGGTGCTGCGGCCGGTATTACCGGACAGGGCTATCTTATCGCCACGATTCACCCGACTGCCACGCTTGGCCAGAATCTTGTTCAGGTGCAGATAACGGGTGGTATAGCTGCCGCCGTGATCGATCTCGATATATTTTCCCGCATAAGGGTGATTACCCACACGGCGCACAATGCCGTCACCGGTACTGATCACAGGGGTGCCTGTCATCACGGCAAAATCAACACCGTGGTGCGGGGAGCGACGCTTGGTCACCGGATGCAGACGGTTTTTGTTAAATGAGGAACTCACCCGATAACGCTTCTGGGTTGGCCAACGGAGGAAAGCCGGCGTCACGCTTTTGCCGTTTTCGTCGTAGTAATGACCCTTAAAGCGGAAGGCGTAGTGGGTCTGGTTACGGCGCTGGAGGGAGAGGGATTCAACGCGGGTTTGGCCGGTGATCTCGTTGCCGGTCATCTCACGGCTGATTACCGCAGTGAAACGGTCTCCGGCGCGCAGGTCACGGCGGAAATTCAGTTTGTAGCCCAGCAGCTGACTGCTGAGGGCGATCTGGCCTTCGCTCAGACCGGCATCACGGGCGGAAAGGTAAAAGCTGCCTTCGATCTGGCCGCGATGCACCTCAGAGATCCAGTAGGTTTCGGCGGTCTCTGCCTGATGCTGGTAGCTGCCATCTTCCTGACGGGTGTAGGTGATCTGGCGGGCTGCATCACGGTAGAGAGTCAGCTGGTGAAAGTCACCGTTGTCGGCAAACTCTAAGCCCAGACGCATACCGGGCTGCAGGGTTTCCAGATCCAGATATTCGGTATCGGTCAGCATAATCTGATGCAGCTCTGTGGCCGGAATACCCTTCTGTTTGAAGATATAGCTGAGGTTATCCCCCGGTTCGACCTGCCACAGATTATCGTTAAGCTCTGCTGCCAGTGCTGCTGCGGCTTCGTTGTCGGAGCCATCCTCGCTGCTGTCACTGCTGAAGTTGAGAATGGGCAGTGTCAGTTCGGTATCGTTAGCGGTAGGGATCAGGGTTGCCACTGCCAGCATAGTAGCGGCAACAGCCAGTAGAATTTTGTTCCGTGCGGTGAAAAAGCGTACGTTGGTTTGGCTCATATCGGGCTCATATCCTTGCCGGTGACTTGGCGTTGTTTCGGATTCAATAAAAAGCAAAGCGCAGGATGATACGGGTTAAACGCCTGCCTGTCATTTAAGCGACCGCTTAAGCGGCCTTCTCAACCGTCTTTCCTAAATCGTCTTTCCTAAACCAGCCATCGGATCACAGACGATAGCGATAGATGCGGGTTTGGTAGAGATCGTTCAGTGTCTGTTGCTCATCCGGTTCAAACCCCGGCAGGGCAAAGCAGATGCTGATCAGTTGTTGCGATCGGTCTGAGGGTCTGGATAGCTCTTCTGATGTCAAAAGTTCTGAGAGCCGGGCCATGCCCTTCGGGTAGAGGTAGGTAAAGAGAATATCCCCGTGACTTAACGGCACCGGCAAATTGGTGCCTGAAAAGTTCTCCCGATAGATCGTCAGGTTATTCATCAGCAAAAAGCGAGCCAGCAGACGGCTGACCAGCCAGGGGATAAAAGAGAGTTCGTAGCCGATCACCTGAGCCTCGGGATATCGGCGGGCGAGCTGGAATACCAGATGCCCCCAGCCGGAACCGCAGTCGATCAGTGTCAGGCCGCGTCCGTTATGGAAATCCTTAACCGGTTCGGACATTTCCAGCATAAACAGCACGGCCTGATGGGCTTTGCGGGAGCTGGGCATGGGGGAGATACCCGCCCGCAAGCTGCCGATCAGAATACTGAGAACGGCAACAAGGGCTAAAACGATCAGCCCCAGTTGCAATGCTTCCGGCCAGGCCATCGTTACGACTTACAGGCGGCCACGAATCAGCCCGCGAATAATAAAGCGGCTGGGCTGTAGGGCGCTGATCAGTTCGCGCTCCAGCGGCATGGGTTGTCCGGCAATATAACCGGCCAGTACTTCGGCGCAGAGAGGCGCACTGGCAAGGCCACGGGAGCCGTGTCCGGTATTCAGCCAGAGACCGCCGTAATATTGTGGTAGCTCATCAGGCACTTTCGTGGCGTCGTGACGAAGCTGTGCAAAGCGCTCCAGCATGGCTTCATAAACCGGCACCGGACCGGTGAGTGGGACATAGTCGGGACTTGCGCAGCGGAAACCCACTTTGCCGTTGAGGGCTGCTGTATCCACTCCGCTTTCTGCCAGCTGGTTGGAGAACTCCGGCATCGCCTGCTGCATCAGCTCAAGGTTGTGCTGCTGGTCGCTGTCTCTGAGTTCGGTTTCTTCATCTTTCAGATTAAAGCTGGCACCGAGACACAGAGTGTTATCGATAGCCGGGGCGATATAACCCTCGTGGCAGATAACGGTTTTCAGCTCCGGCGTTTCCGCTTGAGTGGCGAGATAGGTGGTCTGGCCGCGAATCGCTTTGGTAGGCAGCCATCTGGTTTGATCGAAGTGTTTGGCGCTGGCGGCACAGGCGATCACTACCTGATCTGCGCTTAAAATTTCCTGACCTGCCTGATCCAACAGCTGCCAGCCGGTTTCTGTGTTCTGCAGTTTATCCACAAACTGACCTGTGATCAGGCGGATATTGTCGTGCTGGCTTAGCTGCTGACAGATCAGGTTCGGTCGTGCCCAACCCGCCTGTGGAAACCAGAGACCACTCTGATGCAATGCTGTGCCGCTCAGTTCAGAGGCCTGTTCCGCTGAAACCGCCTGCAGCAGATCCGCCGGGAACTGATTACGTTCCATAAAGCTCTGCTGGCGCTTCACCTCTTTCTCGGTGTGAGCCAGCTGCAGCACACCACAGGGTTGCCAGAGCAATTGTGAAAAATCGGTTTGTTGATCGTGCTGATTCAGCTGCTGTTGCAGGCTGTTAAAGTAGTGGCGGGAGAACTCAAAACCACTCAGATAGAAACGGCTGTGGGCCGAAGGTTCTGTGCCCAGCTTGACGTAGAGTACGCCCTGACGGTTGCCGGAGCCTTCAAGCCCCACACTTTTATGCTGTTCGATCAGGCGGACCTGAAAGCCCTGCTGAGCCAGCGCATAAGCTGTTGTGGTACCTGCGATACCGGCACCGACCACGGCAATATGTTGTGCCTTCTGCTGACAGCTGTTTTCAGGCTGGCGGAACCAGGGCGTATCCTGCCATGGGGTTGCCAGTGGCAGCGGCTCGACCGGAATCACATCCGGTGCCGGATTAACGCTTTGGATCGCATTGCCTTCGGCATCAAGTATCAGCTCGCCGCACACCATGTGGCGTTTGCGGCCAAAGCCTTTCACCTTTTTCACTTCAAAACCTGCGCCCTTAAGACCGTTACGCACGATACCGGCGGCGGTAAAGGTGGCTACAGTGGTGCCGTGATCGCTTAAGCGGCGGATCGCCTGAAACAGTTCCGGAGTCCACATCTCAGGGTTTTTCGCCGGGGCAAAGCCATCCAGAAACCAGGCATCGATTCTGGCTTCAAGGGCGGAGAAACACTCGCTGGCATCGCCCTGCAGCAGGGTCAGCTGTACACGGCCATTATCAAAGTGGCGGCGGTGGCTACCGGGAATCGGCAGGGGATAAGCCTCAATCAGCTGATCTGCCAGCGGCTTCAGTTCCGGCCAGAGTTCCAGCGACTGCTTCAGGTCGTTAAAACTCAGGGGAAACTTTTCCACAGAAACAAAGTGCAGGCGGGCATCTTTCGGGGCGAACGCTTCAAACGCCTGCCAGGCGCAGAGAAAGTTAAGGCCGGTGCCGAATCCGGTTTCGGCGATCACAAAGGGACGCTGGCTAAACTCCGGCTCCTGCCAGCGTTCCGGCAGACGGTTATGCTGCAGAAAGACATAGCGGGTTTCATCTAGACCACTGGCTTTGGAGAAATAAACATCATCAAAGGCCTGAGAGATCGGCAGCTGGTTTTCGTCCCAGTTAAGCTCGGCGTGGTTCAGGGTTTGGTAGTGATTGTTAGCCATAGAGGTGTGATCCGGATTCGATAGCTTTGCGCTGTTGCTAGCAGTGCTGTTAGTAACTGTTTGGCGCTGTTGTCTGAGAAGACAACGGTGCCTTTGCCTGAATAAAGAAGGCGGCTAAAAATTGGTTAAAAAATAGACAATCTGAGGCTCTGCTATACCGTGCAACCGTTTGCGCTCGGTATCCTGCTTAGATCCACAAAGTTATCCACAGAAACTGTTGGAAAAGTCAAAAATCGTCAGAAATTCATGCAGTTATAGCAAAGGCTTAGAATGCAAAAACGGGCGCAAATTGCAAACCCGTTTTTGAACTTTCTGCTTTTTCAGTCGGTTAGATAACAGACTTCTGTAAAGCATTTTTGACCACCTTATGACAGGTCTTTTCCTGCACAGGCGGAGCCAGTGACTACCGGTTTAAGGCAGAACCTTACGGAACGGCTTAACGGTCACTTTCTCGTAAACGCCAGCAGCAAAGTAAGGGTCTGCATCTGCCCAGCTTTGTGCGTCTTCCAGAGAATCAAACTCAGCAACCACAAGGCTGCCGGTAAAGCCTGCTTCGCCCGGATCGTTGCTGTCGATAGCGGGGTGTGGGCCAGCCAGAATCAGGCGACCTTCTTCCTGCAGTTTTTGCAGGCGCTCAAGGTGCGCCGGACGGGCTTCCATACGTTGGGCCAGAGTGCCTTCTTTGTCCTGACAGATAAATGCGTAAAGCATGGGTTCTATTCCTCAGTCTCTTGCGATGGCCGAATCTCAGGGATTCGGCTCAGGATAATTAAGGGAGTTCTTTGTTGCTGTTGTTAGCACTAGCACTATCGTTTGCTGCAGTGCTGTCTGAGTCTTTGCTATCAGAAGCATCGTCGTCAGTCTTAATATGCTTCGCCAGCCAGATACCCTGAATAATGATAAACAGCAGAGTCAGCCCCAGCATACCGAACAGCTTAAAGTTCACCCAGGCTTCTTCACTGTAGAAGGTGAACACGGCGATATTGATGGCACCCATCGCCAGAAAGAAGATGATCCAATAGGCGTTAAGCGTATTCCACTGTGCCGATGGCAGCTGAATCTGGCTTTCCATCATGCGCTGGATCAGAGGTTTCTTGCCGATCACGTAGCTACCGATAAAGGCGGCTGCGAACAGCCAGTTCACCACGGTCGGTTTCCACTGGATAAAGGCTTTGTCCTGCAGCAGAACGGTAGCGCCACCCATGACGATGATGAGCACCAGAGTGACGATGTGCATCTTTTCGATCTTACGGGTTTTAAACCAAGAGATAGCGATCTGCAGGATGGTTGCGGGAATCAGAACGGCGGTGGCCAGAATCATATCCTTGGTGTAGTGGTAAACCCCAAAGAAGATGGCGATCGGGAAAAAATCTAAGAGTAATTTCATGGTGTTATCAGACGGAGTCTTTCATACTCAGTTGGTAAGCCTGTTGAATTGAGAAAGGTTCAGCAGGCTTGTGATTAAAGTTCGGGCAATCTTCGCATGTTGGGCTGTTATTTTACAGCGATGCCCCCAAATAAGTGTCTGCCCGATAGTTGCCGGTTTTACCTGTTAAGCCGGAAATCAGGTCGGTGCAGAGCTGAAATGTTTTGAGTGTTTTTTCTGTAAAAGGTTTTCCATGAACGCATATTGGTCCGGATTTGATCTGCACAGCCATTCTACCTGCTCAGACGGGCGCTTATCGCCTACAGAGCTGGTGCAGCTGGCTGCCAGCGAAGGCGTACACACCCTGTCGCTGACTGACCATGATACGGTTCAGGGTATTCCTGAAGCCCGTCAGGCGGCAGAGGCTGCAGGTATCGGTCTGATCGCAGGTGTTGAGATCTCTACCACCTGGAGCGGCTGCAACGTGCATATTGTTGGCCTGAATCTGGATATCGACAATCCGGTTTTGGTAGAAGGTCTGAAAGAGCAGCAGGCGGCGCGCCAGAAGCGGGCGGAGATTATTGCCGAAAAACTCAGTTCTTTAGGTGTGGAAAACTTTCTGCAAAAGGCTGAATCGGTGGCAAAAGGGGCTGAGTTGGGTCGCCCACACTTCGCTCAGGTACTGGTGGATGAAGGTGTGGTTGAGAATATGCCGGAAGCCTTTAAGAAGTATCTGGGTGCCGGTAAGAAGGGTGATGTGAAAAGTCTCTGGCCGACGGTGGAAAAAGCGGTGGAGTGGATTAAGGCCGCTGGTGGTGTTGCAGTGGTGGCTCACCCTTTGCATTACAAAATGACTAATATGAAGCGTCGTGCGTTGCTGAAAGCCTTTAAAGATGCAGGCGGTGAAGCGATGGAGGTGGTCTCCGGTTCTCAACAGTCCCGGGATCAGACCAACTATATGGCGCAGCTGGCAAAAGAGTATGATCTGGCGGCGAGTGTCGGCAGTGACTTCCATTTTCCGAGCCAGTGGCAGAAGCCGGGTAAAACCAATCATCTGCCGGAGACGGTCAACCCTGTCTGGATGCTATGGCAGGATGAGCCTGCTCACTAGGCAGAAGGCCATATTCAGCAGACCAGTCTCGGCTAGCTGCTCTCAGAGCAGCCAGAACAGAAATGCCACAGATAAAATGGCATCGAAAAGAGATAAAGAACAAACACAACGATTGATGAGGATGTGACCATGAGCCAATTTTTTCAGATTCATCCGGATAATCCTCAGGACCGTCTGATTCGTCAGGCGGTTGAGATTCTCCGCAAGGGTGGCGTGATCGCATACCCAACCGATTCCGGCTACGCCCTGGGTTGTCACCTTGGGGATAAGAAAGCGGTAGAGCGCATCAAGCGTATCCGTCAGCTGGATCAGAAGCACAACTTTACGCTGGTATGCGGCGATCTGTCGGATATCTCCACCTATGCCAAGGTGGATAACAGCCTGTACCGGTTACTGAAAGCCCATACGCCGGGGCCTTATACCTTTATTCTCAACGCCACCACAGAAGTGCCGCGCCTGCTGCTGCACCCGAAACGTCGTTCCATCGGGGTGCGTATTCCGGAGCATGCGATTACGCTGGCGCTATTGGAGCAGTTTGGTGAACCTATTATGAGCACCACCCTGATCCTGCCGGGAGATGAGCATCCTCAGACTGATCCTTATGAAATTCGTGATGTGCTGGAGCATGCACTGGATCTGATCATTGATGGCGGTGCCTGCTCGATGGATGTGACCTCTGTGGTGGATGTTCGTGAGCTGCCACCAACGGTGATCCGTGAGGGTAAAGGTGATGTCAGCGTTTTTGAATAACCTGTAGAGCAGACCTTCAGATCGCTTGCGGTACAGAAAAATCCTGTGGGATGAATGAGTTAGAGCGTCCTTTCACAAATCAGCTCCGCAAAGCGTAAAAGCCCCGTGCCATCTGATCTCAGATCACGGGGCTTTTTCTTTTCAGCGAACCCTTCCTGAACTGGTGACGAAGGTTTTGTGTGTTAGAATGCGGCACACATTGATTGAATGATTCACCTCTTCAGACCGCTTTTTCAGCCCTTCTTTAATAAATGACATCGGCTGAGTAAGTGGCAAATCACCGGGAGACAGACGGCCGAGATGGTTGACTGCAACAGACACTTTTCCTCTTTATCTCTGTATGACGATCAGCTGAATCCGCTGAGGTTTTCTGCCGTCTGCAATCAGAGAGAAGAGATGCAAATGTTAAACAGGGAGTGTTGAACCTGTGTCTATAGCCGTTGAGCCTTCATCCATCCCTGTTGAGCCGGAACAGCTCGACTTCTGGGCGCGTATCGGTGATGAAACCGTTACCGAGCCGCCGCAGGATCTCTACATTCCGCCGGAAGCCCTGAGGGTTTTTCTGGAAGCCTTTGAAGGTCCGCTGGATCTTCTGCTGTATCTGATCCGTCGACAGAATCTGGATATCCTCAGCGTTAATGTTGCTGAGATCACCCGTCAGTACATGGAATATGTCGACCTGATGCGTGAGCTGCAGATTGAACTGGCCGGTGAATATCTGGTGATGGCGGCGCTTTTGGCAGAGATCAAATCCCGTAGCCTGCTGCCCCGTCAGAATGTGGAAGGTGAAGAGGACGAAGATGATCCGACCACGACACTGCTGCGTCGTTTGCAGGAATATGAACAGCTGAAAGAAGCCTCTGAAAAGCTGGATGAGCTGCCCCGGGTTGAGCGTGACGTTACACCGGTTCAGCTGGCACCGCCGGAATTTGAGGTTTACCGGGCACCGCCTGAGGTGGATCTGCAGGAGATTCTGATGGCGATGGCGCAGGTGGTTCAGCGTGCTGAGTTGCAGACCCATCACCACATTGAACTGGAACCCCTGTCAACCCGGGAGCGTATGAGTCAGATTCTGGAGTCTCTGACTGAAGACAGATTCTATCCGTTTGAGAGCCTCTTTACGCTGGAAGAGGGGCGAATGGGGGTGGTGGTGACCTTCCTTGCGATTATGGAGCTGATCAAAGCCCGCTCCATTGAACTGGTTCAGAATGAGCCCTTCAGCCCGATCCATGTCCGCTCGCGTATTCTGACTGAGTCGGGTACAGAGGGTGAAGCCGGAGCGGAAGACGATATTGAAGAGGATGACGGAGCAGCCTTTGAAGGCGCGATCCCTAAAGAGGTAACGGATGAAAACTGAACAGCTGAAGCCCGTTATTGAAGCGGTATTGATGGTGTCGGATCAGCCGCTGGCGCTGGATCAGATCGCCGAGTTGTTTGATGAATACGAGCGCCCCTCTAAAGGTGTGCTGAAAGATGTGCTGCGCCAACTGGGTGATGATTATCAGGGGCGTGGTATCGAACTGATTGAAGTGGCCAGTGGCTGGCGGATTCAGGCGCGTAAAGAACACGCGAACCGTATCGCCCGTCTCTGGACGGAGCGGCCGCAAAAGTATTCCCGCGCCCTGCTGGAAACTCTGGCGCTGATCGCTTATCGCCAGCCGGTAACCCGTGGTGATATTGAAGAGATCCGTGGTGTCAGTGTCAGTAGTTCTATTATGAAAACACTGGTGGAGCGGGAGTGGGTTCGTGTTGTGGGTTATCGCGATGTGCCGGGAAGACCGGCGATGTACGCCACCACCCGACATTTTCTGGATTATTTTAATCTGAAAACACTGGATGAGTTGCCTACCCTGAATGAGATTAGGGAGCTGGGTGATCGCATGCAGGAAGAGCAGCAGCAGGCGATTGCTGATGAAGAGGCCCGCATGCTGGCGGCTCAGGAAGAGAAGCGTCGTCAGATGATGGAAGAAGCCCGGGCGGAGATGGAAGCTCAGGGACTGAACGTCGCAGATGATGACGAAGAGGATGATGACGGCGAAGGATCCGATGTGGATCTGGATAACTTGCCGGAGATTCTGACCTTCTCGGAGCTGAGTCAGCGTTTTGATGAGCGCATGAGTCAGAAAGCTGAGCAGGAAAGTCAGGCCGGGTTGTCTTATGACGCTGCATCGGAAACAACAAATTCTGCGGATGGGGTTACTGAAACCGCATCCCATGATGAAACAAGACAGGTTGTATCGGCGGATGATTTGCCTCCGATACCTGATAGTGAATAAAAGGTTAATTCTGTGAAAGATATCAACGAAGTAAAAACTGAGAAACTGCAAAAGGTTCTGGCCCGTACCGGTATGGGTTCCCGTCGTGAGATGGAGCGCCTGATCGAAACCGGTGAGGTGGCGATTAACGGCCAGACCGCTAAGCTGGGTGACCGTGTTTCTATTAATGATCGCGTGACCGTTCACGGTCGTCTGGTGAAGCTGGTTTCTGAAGAAGAAGTACCGCGCCGTGTGATCATGTACAGCAAGCCGGAAGGTGAGCTGTGTACCCGTCACGATCCTCAGGGTCGTCGTACCGTATTTGATCGTCTGCCAAAACTGAAAGGTGAGCGCTGGATCTCCATCGGTCGTCTGGATATCAACACCAGTGGTCTGCTGCTGTTCACCACTGATGGTGAGCTGGCAAACCGTCTGATGCACCCGTCTCAGCAGATTGAGCGTGAGTATGCGGTTCGTGTTATGGGGGATGTGAAACCTGAACACGTAAAAGCGATGGTGGAAGGTGTGATGCTGGAAGATGGCATGGCGAACTTTACCGACGTGCAGGAGTTCGGTGGTGAAGGTATCAACACCTGGTTCCACGTGGTGATTATGGAAGGTCGTAACCGTGAGGTTCGTCGTCTGTGGGAATCTCAGGGCCTGACCGTAAGCCGCCTGAAGCGTGTACGTTATGGCAGCATCTTCCTGGATAAACGTGCCCGTGCCGGTGAGTGGATCGAGCTGACTCAGCAGGAGATCGACCAGCTGTCAGAGATGGCGGGACTGGAAAAACGTCGTGTGCGTGACACCATCGATAACCGTGACCGTATTGAGCGTCAGCGTAAAAAGACCCGTGCGATTCGTAACGTGAATAAAAACCAGCGTTCGAAATAACGTTTTGATAAAAAAAGAAAAATAGATTTAAAAAAGGGGTTGCGCATCCTGAAAAGCTGCGTATAATGCGCCCCAAGTTGAATGGGTCGTTAGCTCAGTCGGTAGAGCAGTTGGCTTTTAACCAATTGGTCATAGGTTCGAATCCTATACGACCCACCAATTCAACTTTCCTAACTTGCTGATTCTGAACGTAAGTTTATATTTTCAGTAAGTCGTGGGTCGTTAGCTCAGTCGGTAGAGCAGTTGGCTTTTAACCAATTGGTCATAGGTTCGAATCCTATACGACCCACCATTTTTGCTTTTTTGACCTCGAATTTTTACCGCTTTATGCATAAACTTTCGTATCAGTGTCATAAGTAAAGGGTCGTTAGCTCAGTCGGTAGAGCAGTTGGCTTTTAACCAATTGGTCATAGGTTCGAATCCTATACGACCCACCAGATTCTAAAAAATCCCGCATCTGATGCGGGATTTTTTTTGCCCAGAGTTTTTCCTTCGATTTACTTTATCCACAGGTGCTTTTCGGAACGAAAGGCTTCACAGCAGTTGAAAGCTTCATCTGTTGTCAGGATTTTGTGCTAAAATTCGCAGCCATCTTTTTTTGTTTGATTACCGCTTCGCCAAGAGGTTGCCGCCAGCCATCCGCTGTGCCGTGAAACCTGCGAAGTGCTGAATCCTATAGACGAGTTGAATCCAGCCCATGACTATGCAAGCAGACCAGGCACTGGTTCGGGAACACCTGTCCAATTTGGGGGCACCGGAAGAACTGAGCGCCGAGAAAAAAGCAGAGCTTACTGCACGTATCAAGCAACTTCTGAAAGAGCAGGATGCGGTTCTTGTGG
Source organism: Oceanospirillum sanctuarii (assembly GCF_002150805.1). GTDB lineage: Bacteria > Pseudomonadota > Gammaproteobacteria > Pseudomonadales > Halomonadaceae > Oceanospirillum > Oceanospirillum sanctuarii. The sequence continues at coordinate 736,691 of NZ_MTBA01000004.1, read as the reverse complement.
CGCACTACTACTGCAGCCATGAGATTCAGGCGCTGGCAGAAGAGACCGGCGGTTGTGTAGCGGATTCTCTGGAAATGGCTCGTTTCGGTGCTAACCATGATGCGAAAACACTGGTGGTTGCCGGTGTTAAGTTTATGGGTGAAACCTCTAAGATTCTGAGTCCTGAAAAGCGCGTTCTGATGCCAACTCTGGAAGCGACCTGCTCGCTGGATCTGGGTTGCCCTGTTGATGAGTTCAGTGCTTTCTGTGATCAGCATCCTGACCGTACCGTTGTGGTTTACGCGAACACCTCTGCTGCGGTTAAAGCCCGCGCAGACTGGGTGGTAACCTCCAGTATCGCTTTGCAGGTGGTTGAGCACCTGAAAGACAAAGGCGAGAAAATTATCTGGGCTCCGGATAAGCATCTTGGCGGTTATGTGCAGAACAAAACCGGCGCAGATATGATTCTGTGGGACAGCGCCTGTATTGTGCATGAAGAGTTTAAAGCCAAAGGTGTTCTGGATCTGAAGAAAGTTTATCCGGATGCCGCTGTTCTGGTTCACCCGGAATCACCGGCAGCGGTTGTCGAGATTGCTGATGTGGTGGGCTCTACTTCTCAGCTGATCAACGCAGCTAAAGAGATGGATAACCAGACCTTTATCGTGGCGACTGATCGCGGCATCTTCTACAAAATGCAGCAGCTGTGCCCGGAAAAAACCTTCCTTGAAGCACCAACCGCTGGCAGCGGTGCAACCTGTCGTAGCTGTGCTCACTGCCCCTGGATGGCGATGAATGAACTGGAGTCTCTGGTTCATGTGCTGGAAACCGGAGATCAGGAAGTATTTGTTGATGCGGAGCTGGGTGAAAAAGCGATGCGTCCACTGACCCGTATGCTGCAGTTCACCGCCGCTAAATAAGCAGGCTTCATGTCCTGTTAACTGGCTGTGCTGCATAGAAAAAGCCCGATATTCTTCTCGAATATCGGGCCTTTTTGCGTTTGAAATCTGGCTTTGTGTCTGGTCGGGGAGGCTGTCTTACTTGTTGAAGTCCAGCTCTTTGAACAGGGTTTCCAGGTCTTTGATGCGGTGATCGATACGGGCAAATTCGATGGGATCATTACTGGCGTATTCCCGTGCCAGTTTCAGTTCCTTGACGCCATGGGGAATGTCGCCGGTCAGCTGGTGAAATTCAGCATTGGCTTTATATACCGTCAGCAGATCTTTGGCATCGGTAGCGGCTTTAGCCAACTGCTGCCACACCCAGGGATCTTCCGGGCGCTCTTTGCTCAACGCTTTAAAAGCTTCAACGGCTTCTGCCGTTTTACCGGCATTGAGATAGGTCTGGGCGATAAAGGCTTTTACTGCCATTTTGTCCGGTGTTTCTTTCAGTTGGGCATCGAGCAGGGCAAATGCCTGATCGCTTTGACCAATCGCTACCAACACTTTGGCGGTCAGCAGGCGGAAATAAAGATGATCCGGTTGCAGTGCCAGCTGTTCAGCCAGTTGACGGGCATTGTCGGGCTTACCCTGATCCAGAGCATCAAGAATATCAGCATAGAGTTTGACTGGTTCCTTCATACTGTCCGGTACGCTTTTCAGCAGAGCGGTCAGGGCGACAGGTCTGTCTTTGACCTGAGTCTGATGCAGTAACGCCCGAACCCGGATCAGCTGAAACTCAAGATTGCTGTAAAAGGTTTGAAGATCGGTATCCCGTTCCCGCTCTTTGGCGAAAGCGATCCGGCTTTGGGTCAGCGGGTGGGTCAGCAGGAACTCAGGTGCATTACCGCCATTGGTGCGCGCTTCTGCCTGCAGGAGTTCAAACATGCGTGCCATGCCGCTGCTGTCGAACCCCGCATCGGTCAGCACCTGAAAACCAACGGCATCGGCTTCCTGTTCATGTAAGCGGCTGAATTGCAGTTGATTCTGAATCGCTGCGGCCTGAGAACTGGCAATTGCGGCAACACCGGCCTGTGTGTGGCCGTTGGCGCTCAGTACTAAACCCGTCAGCATGGCGGTTAATAGCGGCAGACTCTGGCCTTCGGCATTGTCTTTACGGCGGGCGTAGTGGCGTTGGCTCAGGTGAGCCAGTTCGTGTGCCAGAACCGAGGCGACCATATCTTCATCTTCCGCTTTCAGCAGCAGAGCGCTGTGCACTCCCATAACACCACCGGGAACCGCAAAGGCGTTGATGGTTTTAGCGTTGATGGCAACAAGGTTCAGGCGGCGTTCATAAAGCTCGGCTTCAACGGCCAGTTTATCCACCAGACCTTCAAGGTAGCTCTGTAGAATCGGGTCATAAATAATGGGGCTGCTGGCGCGATATTGACGTAACCAGGCACGACCTAGCGTGTATTCACGGTTGGTGGTGATACGATCCGGCTGATCACTACCGATACTGGGCAGTTTATTCTGATTGGTTTCAGCCAGCAGCTGAGGGCTGTAAAGTGCCGAGGCCGTCAGTGCAGATCCTGTCAGTAGCAAGCCAAAACTTAGCCCGGCAGCCTGAACACTTTTTTTGCACTGGTGTCCGAAAGCTTTAAGCTGATGCTGGGTTTTTCTGGGCATTAGGAGTGGCACGTGAGATCCCTGTGGTAAGTCGGTAACTACTGTTGGTTTACTGGAGTGCATCTGTCGGTTTCTGGAGAACATCGCCGATCGGTCATCTTTTTAAGGTAAACCTTTAGTTGAGACAACAGGTTACCTCATCAGTTTCTGATGCAAAAGTTAAGGACTGTTAAGCTGGTCCTGAAACAGGGATTATCTTGCACTTTAAGCTGTGATCCCCTTTAATCAGTCGTTGTTTTTTACAAGCATGATTCCAATAAAAACAGATAGTTAATCCGAGGGAACAAATGGCGCAAGCAATCGATCAAGAGCTGGATACCAGAGGTCTGCACTGCCCGATGCCTCTGTTGAAGGCGAAGTTAGCACTTAATTCGATGCAGGCTGGTGAGGTCGTTCGGGTTGTGGCAACAGATGCGGGTTCGTGGGATGACTTTGAGGCTTTTGTGCGCCAGAGCCCTCATGAGCTGATCAGTCGTGAGCAGGAAGGCGACGAATTTGTCTACTGTATCCGGAAAGGGGAATAGGTAGCGTCATGGCGATGAAGGATGTGGCCCGTTATTGGGCTCAGCGTTATTTCTCGGATGAAGAAGCAGTTATTTTCTTTCTGTTGCTGATCGGTGGATTCAGCATCGTTATCTTTATGGGCACTATGCTGGCTCCGTTTCTGGCCAGTGTGGTTCTGGCATACCTTTTAGCCGGGGTGGTCAGAAAACTCGAAGATATTCATGTGCCCTTTAAACTGGCCGTTGTGCTGGTATTTCTGGTCTTTGTCAGCCTCTTATCCGCTTTGGTGCTGGTGGTCTTTCCGCTGGTATGGCGGCAGCTGATGGCGTTGATTGATGAATTGCCCGGTATGTTGTCCACGGGACAGCAGTTGCTTCTGCTACTTCCGGAGCAGTATCCGAGCCTGATCAGTCAGGAGCAGATGCAGGAGCTGATCGGTGTTGCTGCCGTTGAGATCGGTCAGGTGGGCCAAAAACTGGTGTCTCTGTCTTTGGCTTCTGTGCCGAATCTGTTTGCCATCATGATCTATCTGGTTCTGGTGCCGATTCTGGTGTTCTTCCTGCTGAAAGACCGTGATCTGCTGATCAACTGGTTTGTCAGCCACCTGCCGGAAAAGCGTGTCTTTATGACAGGGATCTGGCGTGAAATGGATCAGCAGCTGGCGAACTACATTCGCGGTAAGTTCATTGAGATCGTGATTGTTGGTGTAGCAACTTATCTGGGGCTTATCGCTTTTGGTGTGCAGTATTCAGCACTACTGGGGGTGTTGGTGGGGCTTTCGGTTCTGGTACCTTATATCGGTGCTGCCGTGGTCACGGTACCTGTGGTGCTGATCGGTATGTTCCAGTTTGGCCTGAACGATACCTTCTTCTATATGTTATTGGTGTATGGCGTGATTCAGGCGCTGGACGGCAACGTGTTGGTCCCTCTGCTGTTCTCTGAGGCGGTGAATCTGCACCCGGTGGCAATCATCGTGGCTGTGCTGGCTTTTGGCGGGATCTGGGGCTTCTGGGGGATCTTCTTTGCGATTCCTCTGGCAACGCTTCTGAAGGCGATCCTTTATGCCTGGCCAAGGGCGGTGGATGCCACAGAACCTGCAGCTGTTGCGGAGTAATTCAATTCAGGATGTGGGTCAGAAGAGTTCGATATCCGCTAACTGAGTGTTGGCGGATTCGGTTCGGTTTCGGCCCAGATCCTTCGCCCGATAGAGCGCCTGATCCGCAATACGGAAAAGCTCATCGGGTTCTGCCGGCAGCTCCGGGTTTACCCGAGCGCTGTAGCAGCCTAAAGAGCAGGTCATCACACCAAAGCCTTCGTTATTAACGTGTTCAACCTGCAGATCAAATACCTGCTGTCGGATCGCTTCTGAAGCTTGCTCTGCTTCTTCTTCATCCAGCAATGCCAGTAATGCGAACTCTTCACCCCCCAAGCGGAAAGCGTGTGCCTGAGCTGTATGGTTATCCTTATTCAGACGAATACAGACTTCCTCCAGACAGAAAGCGACCTGAGCCAGTGCGGTATCACCTTTCTGGTGGCCGTAGGTGTCATTAAATTTTTTAAAGTGGTCGATATCCAGCAGAACCAGCCCGATATGGGAGGACTGGTGACAGGTGCCCTTGAGCATGGATTCAAACAGTTCGTTGAAATAGCGGCGGTTATAGAGGCCGGTAAGCGGATCACGAAGAGATAACTCTCGCACGATGCGGTGGTCAGTAATATCCTGGTGTACCGCGATATAACCTGTCTTTTTACCTTTCTGGTCATAATCTGCCGTAATGGAAGCGGCAACCCAGTAGGCGGTGCCGTCTTTGCGACGGTTACACATCTCACCGGACCAACTCTGATCCTGATTCAGGGTGTGCCAAAGCTCTTCATAAACTTTGTTATCGGTTTGAGGGTGACGGATAACACCATGGCTGTTGCCGATCAGTTCATCGCGGGAATAGCCCGAGATATCGCAAAAGGCTTTACTGACATCGGTAATATTGCCGTACAGATCAGTGCGGGAGGTAATGACGTAGCGGTTGATAATGCCAAGATAGGACTGCGCCAGATGGTTAGCGGTTTCCCGGGTTTCAACCTCATTGGAGAGGCGGCGATTCCAGTAAACCACCACGACAATCAGAGCGGTAACAAAGAACATCCATTGCAGGTAGACACGATTAACCGCCTGCTCCTGAGCGGCATAGGCATCAGGAATCAGAGTTAGCGTTGCAAGTGCTGTCAGAGTCAGTAGCAAAGTTCTTGTTATTGTCAGATGCAGCTTTCTTAACACAGGAATCCTTTTCAAAAGCTAACTTTTGGAATCATTATGACACAGCTGCGCTGCAAACTATCCGTTGCAGATCAATTTTGGCGAAAACAGGTCTGAAAAATACCTTGTTTGAATCCGGCTGCAACTTGTCTGCGTATCTTAAGTCAGAGAATGGCAGGCTAAAGTCGCTAATGGATAGTGTTCAGCTGGCCGAACAGATTTTGAAACAGGTTATTTCGGCTGGAAAGGGTAAGAGAAAGCGAAGAGATGGTGCCCCAAGCAGGAGTCGAACCTGCGGCCTTCCCCTTAGGAGGGGGTAATTTGGACAAACAAGGGCAAACGAGTCACAATCAATTTCAATTTTTTCATTTCAAAAAATCCTTTAATATCAATTAGTTAATCTATTTTTTGTCGTTTATGATTGTTTTAGGGTGTTGACTCTAAGTTGTGCCGCTGTGTACCTATGCTGTACCTAGAAATTTTCAGGTACAGGAAAATGGCCAAAACCACCGAAAAAATCACCGCTAAAAAACTTCTCCAAATGGCGAGAACAATTTCCTCAGGTCAGGCTGTGGGGGATGTTTTCGATACCGAGATTATGGGATTCCATGTTCGCCCAGGGAAAAAGAGTATTAGTTTTCGGATTAAGTACCTGGCACCCGGCACCAACAACCAAAAAGTTTATACCTTGGGGCGCTTTCCGGATCTTTCGGCAGAACAGGCCAGAGAGTTGGCTAAGGATCTGTTGGGGAGAGTGGCGAGAGGTGTCGATATTCAGGAGATCAAGAAGAACGCCAAAAAGGAATCTGATCTTCAAAAGCAACTGACGGTATCCGCTTATCTGGATGGGGCTTATTCGGTTTATCAGAACCGGAGAAAGAAAGGCCGTGAAACCCTAACCATGATCCGCAATCACTTTGCTGATCTGCTCCCCAAATCAATGTCCCAAATTACACCCCGAGATATTGAGCGGTGGCAGATCCAGAAAGAGAGTCAGGATTTAGCATGGCCAACGATTGAACGGATTTATGGTGCGCTCAATACCTTGCTTAATCATGCTGTGACGAAAGGCTTTATTGAGGCTAACCCGATCAAGGGGCACCGCCTTGAAAAACCCGCAATGACAGAGGCTGAATTGTCAGCTGCTCAAGGAAGGCGTTATCTGGAGCAGCACGAAACAGAGGCATTATTCAGGGGGCTGGACTTATACCAGGAAGAGAAACGCCAGCAACGGAGAAATAGCAGAGCGCATGGTAAGGCTCATTTGCCGGATCTGGATGCTGTGCCTTATGTGGATCACGTTAAGCCCTGGATCTTGACCATGTACTTCACTGGTTTTCGACCTGGTGACCTCTTTGGGCTTCGCTGGGAGCATGTGAACCTGAACTTTGCCACGATCACAAAGACAATCGAAAAGACTGCCCACCACCAACCTGAGCCCCGTTCCTTTCCGGTCAGTCAGCCGGTGATTGATGTTCTGACAACCTGGCATGAACAAAAGGGCAGACCTGAAAGCGGGTATGTGTTTCCGTCTGAAAGAACAGGCGGAAGGATGGATAAGACCTCGATGCAAAGTCCCTGGGCAAAAGTCCGGACGTTGGCCGGTTTACCTGGGGAACTTGTGCTTTATACGCTCCGGCATAACTTCGCCAGTCAGCTGATCATGGCGGGAATAGACCTATTGGCAGTATCTGAGCTAATGGCGCATACCGATATTCAGACCACCATTAAAAACTATGGTCACTTGAGACCGAACCACAAGCGCAATGCTGTAGAGGTTTTTGCCAGTCGGGCAACGGCACCTGATCAACCTGATGATCTAGAAAGTTCGCGCCAGCAGATTGAGTAATCTTTATTGGCTGGCGCATGTTGATCCCTTCCAGCTTTCTTTCGTTTTTCCGCAATTCCTAACCCGCTGCGGATTTTGCGGATTTGCGGAAAATCCCATTCCAGAGACTTTTCAGCCCTGCGGACGTTTTGCGGATAACTGCGGATTTGCGGAAAAGTTGCGGATTCTTTCCCTTTTGCTTTGTTTCTTGTTGTTGTTTTTTGACAGTGCTGTAAAAATATACAGTACCAGCCATAGGGTGACGACCCGAAGAGCAAAGCACCCTCTTTGCCTGGGCTGGTGATCTTAATTGAGGGTTGCTGTTAAGGGGACGGCTGATGGACGTTATCAAGGATACCGGCAAGTTGCCGGAGTGGTTCGATGTCGATAAGTATCAGGTCTTTGATGCTTTGGGGGATCTGGAGCTGCTGGAGCAGCTGGAGGCGAGGCTGCTGATGAGGGAAGAGATCTCTTCCATTGAAGATGAACTCTATTATCAGAGCATTATGGAAAACCCGCTGATCAACTTCGAGCATTGCCACGCTCAAGCAAGGAAATCCATTGGCACCAACTTACAGTCAGAAGAGTTTGCTTACTGGAACCAAAGAAACAAGTCAGAGGGTAAACAACTGGCCAGAAGCGCCAGCGATGCTATCCGCCCGGTTTCTCTATTTGAGGCTTACTTTATTGGTGAACAGGCTAGGGAAGCTATGGGGCTGTCCGGTTCAGTAGGGATTGAGCCGCAGCACCTGGCATCCGCAAAATTCCGGGCTGACTTTAACAACAGCTTGAATGCCATTGCTTCTGAGAGTCAGACTTTGAACCTCTCTATCAACCTGGATTACTCAGATGACTTGATTCTAAAAGAATTGAAGCAGCTGCTTCCAAAGCTCCGGGAGCAAATGAACTGGCCTGCTGTTGCTAAGGGCAAACACACACCATCCATTAGAGACCGGTTATCGGAGCATAAAGTTATCCCGTTTCTGGATTTGTCTTACTGGGCTCAGGTTGAGGGTAAAGAGATCCCTTATCGTGTTTATGCCGCAGCCCTTTTCAAAGAGGCTCAGAATGGCGAGAAAGGAGAAGAATACATCCGGAAAACGCTCAAGCCATTTTTAGATAAAGTTATGGCTGATGGGTTTACTGATGACTGGCGAGCAAAAATTAAGGCAGTAGCATAGAATTTTTGGAAAATAATACCGGTATGTTTTTCTTTTGAGATCATGCCGGTAAATTTTTTCTGGGATCTATACCGGCAGTAAAATCCCTTTTTTACCTACCTCGAAGCTCTCTATAACCCTGTTTAACCTCTGCTCACACTAACCAACGTAGAGCCTCGAGGTAAAACATGAGTACACCAAACACTCACACAGTTTTAATCACAAGTGCCCAAGCTGCCGAAGCATTGGGTTTCAGTGAATACACTCTTCGTTTAAGCCGTACCACCGGAAAGCTGGCAGGCGTTCAGGCACCGCCATTTTTAAAGGTGGGGCGCAGTGTGCGATATAAGCAAGCTGATCTGTTTGAATGGCTGGCGCAGTTCGACACTTTCACCAACACAGCTCAGGCCGAGATGGCCGCCATGTCTGCGGCATAGGGGAGGGGGCTAGATGAAAGAGTTACAACCAGCGACCCCCGTTAAGAAAGCCGCCAGCCGTAAGCCACCGAAAAAGATTATAGCCCTTCGCTATCTTATGACGCGATCAATGATTCAGCTTGAGGCTTTGAATCTTTATGGGGAATGCTGCTTACATTCAACGATCAGCGAACTTTGTCACCGGCATGGTCTGGAATTTGACCGTAAATCACACCCACACCAACACCGCCATGGTGGAACTGCTTATTTCACCCGTTACACACTGAAAGAGAGCAGTCGATCAGCAGCCCAGGCACTGTTAGACAAATATGCCCCTCCGGAGGTGGCCGCATGATTCAGCCCTCTTTAAATCAATCCGATCTCAAAAGCCTTATGGATTACGATCCGGAAACAGGGAGTTTTACTCAAAAAACGAAGCGCCCAGGAGTTAAACAAGGAGCGATTGCCGGTTCGTTGATGCTGAATGGTTATATCCAGATTCGGGTTTTGGGACGTAAGTATTTGGCGCACAGATTAGCGTTCTTATACATGATGGGAGAGATGCCAAGTGAGTGTGTTGACCATATAGACGGTAATCCATCCAATAACACCTGGTCTAACTTGCGCTTAGCCTCTCATGCTCAAAATATGAGAAATAGGAAGGCTGTATCAGGTTACAAAGGTGTAAGTGCTCATAGGGGCAACTTCAGGGCTGTTATTACTGCGAAGGGCGTCAGGTACAACCTGGGCTCGTTTCTCACTGCTGATCTTGCCGCTCAAGCTTATGACAGAGCAGCAATAAAGCTTCATGGGAGTTTTGCGCGTGTTAACAAACTATCAGAGGTGGCCGCATGATTCAGCCCTTCCTGTCCTTGTGTTCTGTTGGGGCTGGCGCTAGTATCCCGACTGCTGGCTTAAACACCCAGCAAGGCAGGTGGATTAAACACCCACAGGCAGATGACGACATAGGAAAATTCAGCATACCCCCATTCCAGCTAGACGGGATAATTCCGTCTAGCCGCTCCTGTTTTGGGGGCATGGGTCGGGATCCAAGCGGCTTGACCGCAAACCCCCCGCTGCGCCTCCTATGTCGGCGCTGTTTTGCGGATGCCCGATCCACCCTGCGTCAGTTCAATGACATAGGGAAACTTCACATGATTTATACCTTCCTGATTGCCCCTAAGTGGGTGATGGTGGCTAAGCTTAGCCGTGTTCGCCTGGTTAGTTGTTATGCCTCAAATCTCAAACAAGCCCGTTCCTCTTTTGCTGGTCTATCGCTGGCGCTTGTCTGTCGCAAACCGGTTAAGGAGGGTCAGCAATGAGCCTCAATACACAAACCGCATTTCAGGCCGGACTCCTACAGAAATACTCTGAACAACTGCTTACCGCCCATAGTGGAGCCGTAACTATCACCCGGTTGGTGACACGCAGCCTGGAGAGCCAGGAAAGAATCCTGAGTGATGATGAGACTGTTTCTCTGATGGATGCTCTTGAATCAATCGCTGATCAGGTGGCAGAGATTGCCGCCCGTATTGAAGAGATTAGCGAGGCACGCAATCCGGAGGTGAATCATGGGTAAGTTATTCACACCGGTTCAGGTTGTTGATGCTTTCAAGGCGGCAATGATCAAAGCCCTTGGGGCAGTACCTGATACTGTGGAGCTGGCGCAGATCACCCGCTTTGATGATCCGAAGGCGGCAAAAGGAAATAAAGCCTGCTATTGTCAGTTGTTCACAGATGGTCACCCCGCCGGTTACTTTGGCAACTGGCGCACCGGGCACTATGAGACCTGGGTAATGGGTGGTTATTCCACTATGAGCGCCACTGAGCGCCACCACTTCCGCCAGAAGATTGAACAGGCAAAGGCAGACCGAGAGCGCCAGCGAGAAAAGCAGCAGCGTTCAGCACAAGCTCGGGCGGTTTCGCTCTGGGCTAGGCGTTTGCCTCCTAATCCACAACACCCCTACTTAGCTGAAAAACAGGTACTCCCAGGGGTTGCCTGTCAGATGCCAGCAAGCCCTTGTCTGTTATTTCCTCTACAAGATACTGAAGGTCAGCTCTGGAGCTTGCAGTTTATCGCCCCTGATGGTGGTAAAAAGTTTCTGTCCGGAGGAAGGAAGAAAGGGTGTTTCATTCCGGTACAGATGCCGGATACCGCCAGCAACACCATGATTTGTGAAGGATGGGCAACCGGTCAGACTTTGGCTGAGTTTTATCCGGAGTCCCGGGTATTGGCCGCACTGGATGCCGGGAACCTGTTGCCTGTGGCGAAGGCCGCCCGTCAAAAGTGGCCTGAGTCCCGTTTACTGATTTGTGGGGATGATGACCGGCAGAAAGAGATCAACACCGGAGCGACCAAAGCCCGGGAGGCATCTATTGAGACTGGTGCGCAGCTGGCGCTCCCTCAGTGGCCGGATAATGCGCCCGATTCTCTGACTGACTTCAACGACCTGGCCAACTGGATGAAATCAGGGGGTGGGCATGGGAGCTAACCAAGCAAAGAGCAGTCCTCAGAATATTGGTGAGTCTCAAAGAGGGGCGGTGATGTCCCAGGCTCTGCCTATGAATGTCGTTCCTCTGCCTAAGCCTGATCCATTACCAGAAAGGGAGATTGCGCCAGCTTATCCGGTTGATGCTTTGGGCGGCTGGTTGTCTGATGCGGCTTTGGCCATTGCTGAGCATGTTCAGTTGCCGTTATCGGTTGCCGCCCAGACCGTATTGTCCGTTGCGTCACTGGTGACCCAAGGGCATATCACCGTTAAGCGGGGGCACTATAGCGGCCATGATCCTGTAAGCCTTTATTTTATGAGTATCCTTGAATCCGGAGACCGTAAATCATCTGCGGATAAGATTGCTCTGAAACCGGTTAGAGACTTTGAGCAGAAACAAAGAGAGCTGTTCAGAGAATCCCGAAAGCGGTTTGAGTCAGAGCAAGTTGCCTGGGATCTCCGGAGGAAATCAATAGAGGACTCCTTTAAGCCAAAGAAGCAGGAGCAGATCAGCGAGGCAAAACAGCAGGAGCTGGCGCAGCTCTTAACTGACCATGAGACAAAGCGCCCGGTCTCGATGAATGACCCCTCTATGCTGATGAGTGAGCCAACAGCCGAGGGTATCTTCTGGCACCTAAAGAACTGCTCTTACAGTAGCGGCCTATTCAACGATGAGGCTGTGGGGTTCTTTGGCGGTCACGGAATGACCCAGGAGGCCAGAGGCCGGACAATCAGCCTGATCTGTAAGATTTGGGATTCAGGGGCGGCTGATAAAAGTCGGGCTCAATTCAAAGAGCATATTTCCGGCAGGCGTTTAACGGCACACCTGATGATGCAACCGGTTATTGCTGCGGACGTTTTAGGAGACCCCCTGTTAAGGGATCAGGGGTTTTTGCCCCGCTTTCTGGTGGTGGCTGAACCTTCTATGGCGGGAACCCGGTTTATCAGTAATCGGGGAGGTGACCAAGGTGCCTATAGTGACCCAAGGATTACCCGATACTTCACCCAGGTAGAACGCTTGCTTAATGATCAGCTACAGCCTGCGGATTCTGCGGACGAAGGTTTGATCTTTCACCACCTGGAACTTGAGGGGGAGGCGCTGGACGCATGGCGGCTGCTCCATGATGGGATTGAAAGTGAGCTTCACCCTGAGGGGCGTTATTACGGAATCAAAGGGTTTGGATCTAAGGCCGCAGAACAGGCCGCCCGTATTGCCGCCATCTTATCCAGGGTAGAAGGTCGAGACACCATAGACCCGGGGCATGTTCAGCGAGCGGGCAAATTGGTTGCCTACTATCTGGAATCCATGCTGGCGCAGACGAATAACGCAGCCGAAGATCAGGAGCGGATAGAGGCTCGGGAGCTGTTGGAGTGGATCCGGAGAAACGGAGGAACCATTACGTCAGCTGAGTTTAAACGCTTACCCATGGCTTACCGGTCAGCCAAAAAGGCAAGGGCATTGCTGGAGGAACTGGACGCAGAGGGCTATATAGAAGTCTCTGATTTTGGCCGCAATGGTAGATCCCGAGCCTGGAAAGCATTAGCGGGAGGGGCTGGGGATGATTGATCTGATTGCCCATGGTGCCCGGGTAACCGGAAATCCGCAGTTATCCGCAAAACGTCCGCAGAGCCGCAACTGCTCTGGAGTGCCGTTTTCCGCAAATCCGCAATATCCGCAGCCGGTAAGCTTTGCGGAAAAGCGCCAGCTCCACCTTGACCCTGATTGGATTACTGCCCGGGATAACTGGCACCGGCACTATTTCAGGTGTAAGGCTTGTCAGATCTACCACAGGGGGCATAAGAGCAGGCCACCTAACAACCCATGCTTAGCCGGAAGTAAGCTGTATCAGCAGTACCGACAGGCCAGCGAGTAAAAGAGAACCCAGATTAGCGATTGCCGGTCTGGGGTTCTTTTTTTGGGGGAGTGGCTAAAGTGGCTATTTCTGAAATCCGCAGTTATCCGCAAAACGTCCGCAGATCCGCAACCGCCTGGGAATGAGGTTTTCCGCAAATCCGCAATATCCGCAGCAGGTGGGGTTATCGCTTTGGCCAGCAGATCAACGGAGCGCCAGCAAAAAAACCTAGGTTCTTCCTGGGGCATATTTCATGTCCACGGGGGCGCAGAACCTCGGATTTCGGCTAAATTTCGGGGTTGTAGCGTCGTCAGCAGCACCCCAGTCAAACCCGCATTCTAGAGCCTTTTCGAGGTGGCGAAGGTGCCGAAATTAGTCGTCACTTGAATTTAGGCGTTTCAAGGTAGCTTCCTGCTGCTTTTTCTCTCTCGACCTTTCTTCTAGACAGCTTTTAAACTCTGAAATCTTGTGAGATTCATTGATAATTAAGCCAACTGAGAACAGGCTAATGCCAAGCAAACCACCGACAAGTACAAACCCCACTTTGAAAAGAATGAGATTGCTAGAAGAAAGGAAGAGAATTATTGCGACAGTAACGGCTGACAGCATGTAGTAGCCAATAGCTATGTAAAGCTGTCTTGTTTTGCCTTCAATAATCCCTTTTAGCCTTCTAACCTCAGAACGGCTCATTCCTTGCTGATCTTTGAGCTCCCATAGTTTTAGCAAAAGGGGAAAGGTAATGGTCAGAGGCATCATAAACAGAGACACTAGAAGCCAAGGCACGGCTACAGAACCGGATACATTCTGAGAAAGCCAAAGTGCTAATTGGGAGAAAACAGCAGCCCCCAGAGCGCATGATAGGATAACTCCTAGCACTCCTATCAACGTCCAGCCATTTTCCGAATGTCTTTTGGAAATCATTATTTACTACTTTCAGAAGATTCTAGTTCTAATTCCGCGCTTGTAACTTTAGTGACCATCCATGAATGCATTTGGTGAAACAGGTCGGATTGGTCAACAAGCCCATTGTTGGTTTTAACAGAAATCACCCCGGATAGCTTTAGATCTTTCCCTTTGATTGTTCCGCCACCGTTTAGGTGAATGGATACGTCGGATTCCTCGGTATGCCGGAGTGCTGTAGCGATATTGTTAAGCATAGTCTGTCCTGTTTTGGTCGTTTTCCTCAGATACGATATTTCGAGACTGACTTGAAGGTTTGACTCATCTAGGGAATCTTTGAGGTCTAATTTGTTAAGCCAATCTTCGTTCAAGAGTGCTTTGATAATGTCGACTCCAACCCCTTTGGGAATCCATTTGACACTCTTGGCTGCTTGAGTGTTATCGCTATCGTGATGGCTCTCAAAATCTTCAGACATTACAGGTACAGTTTGAATAGGAGCTCCCAGAGAAACTGTCTTCACAGGTGCTTTTTCAATCCGCTTAATAGTTTCTTCTGTGGGTTTGTCCTGAAGGATTACAGCTTGATTCTTGCCAATAACATTTGTGCAAGTACCCATGAGCCAAGCTAAATGGGTTTCCAGCTCTCTGGCCTTTAGAGCTGCTGATTGGAGAATTACAAGGTGGTTATCCAACACCCCGAAGTACAGAATGGAGTCGATAAATTCTTTTTGACTCGATTTTTCTTTTTGGCTCTTGGGGTCGCGCTCATCAGTCTTGATGCTGTCGGTGCCAATTGTGTTGATCTCATACGACTCAGCTTCATCATCTAAAGTGATAAGGGCTTGGCCTCGTCCCTTTTCGAAGAAAACCAACTCTCCAAAAAACATTCCGTTCTGCTCTTTGTGATGGTTTATTAGACGGCAGCTTTCATCTTCTGGGTTTAAGAACTCTCGTCTGCTCTTAGCCTTGGTCGCAGCTTTTTGCTTAAACGTAGCGGACAAAAGGCTTTGCAACGTCAGCTTTTGATTGGTAATGACAGCCCTTTTGTAGTGAAGGGTTTTACGTTTAATTTCTGTTGTCATCAAGGCCATCCTATGAGCTATATGAGGTGGCTGACATTAAGGTATTTCTAACGCAAATGGTAGGGATCTTCATACCAAATAGTTATGGTTATACGTTTATTAGTGTTTTCTATTGCTGTCAGCTAAAGGCAAGGTTAAAGATGTTTTGGTTTGAATGATGGCTCTAACCGATGTTTTTTACGTAGCGTGTATGAAACTTTTTGCCGGGTACCTGGTGTCACTGTCCTCTGATTAACTCAAATGTCTGTGTTTTTCTTTCTTTCCTTCTAGTGACTCTCTCTTTCTTTCCCAATTTCAGCATTTGTCAGGGACTTATTCACACCCTCTTGCTGGCGCTTCAACATGGCCAGCCCTCAGCCTGAAATCACTTAGAGAAATTGAATCCAATACGGGGGCAATGATCGTATTTAGGAAGGAACAATGTTTAGCTGAGTGGGTCTTTGTTTGTGCCGCTCTGTACCTATGCTGTACCTAGAGCGGAAAACAGGATTTGAAGAGTTTTAGCGGTGTGCGTAACGTATTGATTTTAAAGTGTTAAATGGTGCCCCAAGCAGGAGTCGAACCTGCGGCCTTCCCCTTAGGAGGGGGACGCTCTATCCAGCTGAGCTATTGAGGCACTGACTTTGAAAGTGCGGCCATTATAATGAGTTCTAATAAAAAAACCAAACCGAGGAATTGTCATGCTTGATACCCGCCCGTTACTGGAAGAGACTGATTTCCCGAGGATTTTTCGGGGTAAGCTCTCGATTCTTCAGGTTAATCTGGGCTATCTGTGCAACCTCAGTTGTGTGCATTGTCATGTGAATGCCGGACCGAAAAGAACGGAATTGATGAGTCGGGAAACCATCGACCAGGTGCTGGCGTTTATCGATAAGAAGGATATTAAGGTGCTGGACCTCACTGGCGGAGCACCGGAAATGAACCCGGAATTTCGTTATCTGGTGACCGAAGCCCGTAAGCGCAATGTTGAGGTGATCGACCGCTGTAATCTGACCATTCTGAATGAGCCGGGTTATGAAGATCTGGCGCAGTTTCTGGCCGATCAGCAGGTGATTGTAACTGCTTCTCTGCCTTGTTATTCCGAGCAGAATGTTGAGCAGCAGCGTGGTAAGGGCGTATTTGCTGAGAGCATTCAGGCGCTGCAAAAGCTCAATTCGCTGGGCTATGGGCAGGAAGATTCAGGCCTGCAGCTGAATCTGGTTTACAACCCGGGAGGCCCTTTCCTGCCGCCGTCTCAGGCGATGCTGCAGGCGGATTATCAGCGCGAGCTAAGCGACGCTTATGGCATTGTTTTTAACGAATTACTGACCATCACCAATATGCCGATCAGTCGCTTCGGTAGCATACTGATTTCCAAAGGGCAGTTTGAAGACTATATGCAGCTGCTGAAAGATAACTTCTCTGAGCAGAATCTGGCGGGGGTGATGTGTCGTAGCCTGATCAGTATCGATTGGCAGGGGCGTGTGTTTGATTGTGACTTTAACCAGATGCTGCACATGCCGCTGATCGCGTCAGACCGGCCGGAAACCTATCTGTCAGAGCTGTTGGATACCGATCTTGAAGGTGATGAAATTGTGATCGGTGAACACTGCTATGGCTGCACAGCGGGGCAGGGCAGTAGCTGTGGCGGTGCCTTGGCGGAATAATCGTCCATGATCAGCGTGATTATCCCTGTGTTGAATGAGTCGGAGACGATAGAGGCTTTCCTTCGGCATCTGCAGCCTTTTCGCAACTCAGGTCATGAGTTGATTGTGGTGGATGGCGGCAGTACAGATGGTACGCCTGTGAAGTGCGTGCCTTTTGCCGATAAGGTGCTGGCAACATCCCCCGGAAGAGCGTATCAGATGAATGCGGGGGCGGATGCAGCACAAGGCAATCTATTACTGTTTCAGCATGTGGATACCCAGCTACCGGATAATGCAGAATCTGTTTTAAATGGTCTTTCGATTTCTGATGAGCCGGTTTGGGGGCGTTTTGATGTCCGCTTAACATCCGGGCACTGGATGTTTCCGGTTATCTCACGGCTGATGAACTGGCGCTCACGTTTTACCCATATTGCGACCGGTGATCAGAGCATCTTTATCAGTCGCTCTCTGTTTGATGAGGTGGGTGGTTTTCCGGCTCAGCCTCTCATGGAGGATGTGGAGTTATGCTCCCGTCTTCGCAGGCTGGCCGCTCCGGCATGTTTGGAAGATAAAGTAGTGACCTCTTCAAGGCGTTGGCAGAAGCATGGTGTCTGGAAGACGATTGTTCTTATGTGGCGCTTTCGTCTGGCCTACTTTATGGGGACACCGGCAGAGCAGTTAGCCGCTATTTATTATCCCAATATCAAACCGGTTGCTGATCTGAAAGTTGAACAGTTGCATCCGAAACCAGCTAAGGCTCCGGACAAAAAAGAGAGTATCTATCTGCCATGAAGCGTCTGATTATCCAGTTTGCGAAAGAACCTGTTCAGGGCAAAGTTAAGACTAGGCTTTTGAGTGGTTTTGAGCCGGAAGAAACCGTAGATCTGCATTGTGAGTTGGTTCTGGCGACTGCGGAGACGTTGTTGAATAGTGATTGTGATGAGCTTCAGTTGCATATTGGCGGTGATACCCGGCATCCATTTTTTGCACGCTTATCGGATCAGGGGATTATTCTCAAGCCTCAGGTAGAGGGCGATTTGGGACGCAAGATGCTTCAGAGTCTGAATGGCGCATTGCATGATTTTGATCAGGTATTACTGGTCGGCAGTGACTGTCCTGCTCTGTCTCCGGAAGTTTTTGATCAGGCATTTCAGGCTTTTGAGGCCGGAAATGATCTGGTATTGAACCCAGCGGAAGATGGCGGTTATGTGCTGATCGGATGCCAAAAAAACATGCCTGATATGCTGTTCTCTGGAATTAGCTGGGGTACGGAATCTGTATTGCGGCAAACTCTGGCAAATGCAGAGACTTTGGGGGTTTCGGTCGCGCTCTTGCCTGAGCTGTGGGATGTGGATTATCCCGAGGATGTAAATCGTTGGCGCAGATGGCAAAACGACCAACAGGGAGCTGCCTGATGGTCGTCAAAGTTCTTTAGAGCCGGATTGTGTCTGGCTGATGTTATTCCAGCCCGCGACGTCGGGCTTCCCGTTGCAGGTAGGCCACAAAGCGGTCGATCTCCCGCTGGTTTCGACCATCAGGACTCAGAAAACGGAAACCGCACTGAGTCATCTTTTTATCTTCAAAGTAGACAGCGTGGCGGGCTTCTGCCGCACAAAGTACTGAGGTGTCGAATTCGCTTTCCGGCAGATCAAAGCTGACCTCATCAAAAACTTCCAGATCTTCAAAGGCAGGATCCACCAGATAAGGAAATTCGATTTTGCAGCCGCTTGAAGAGATATCGATGATGCGACCTAAGAGTGGCTTCTGGCGCTCATAAGAGGTCAGCTTAACCTCGGCCTGATCAGCAATGGCGATATGGGCACGGAAAGCGTCACGGCGCTGTTTATAAAGCAACTGTTTTGGCAGTGGAATCTTGTAGATTGCAGCGCCATCATTACGGCCTGCACCAACAACGGTATTGTTGCCAAAAACAACCTGGACACCTTTGTCATTGGCCTGAACGGTAAATACAGCCCCGTCCATCGCTTTCTTATGGCCGCTTGGCGGAGCGATTTCATCCAGAATGAAGTAGCCCTCATCAAGGTCTACTTTCAGCACAATACTGGTATAGGACTGTTTGTCCTGTCCGCGGAAGGTAATGGTCAGTGGGGAGCGCTTTTTCTGCAGAGAGCGAAGCACGCCAAAGATACTGGCTTTACGGGTAACAAGATGACGACGGTCATCTTCTTTTCGTTCCATTGCTGGTGGCTGTGGTTTTACCGCAGCATCTGAATCAACAGTGCCAGTCATAAAGAAACCCTGTACGTGCTAAAGAATGTATCTCAGGCCTGGCCGAGATCGCGCGAAGATTGAGCAACAGAACGGCCTTTCGCATTGTAGGTCCGTGCTGTTCTGGCTTCGGTGTTGTACTGCAGAATGCTGAGCATGGCATCAACCTGTTGTAATCCTTTGTTGATGATCATGCCGTTGGCCTGATTGATCTCTTTGACATCGTCATGCAGCGACACCAGCTGCTGCCATCCCTGAGACAAGGAAGCTGAAACTTTCTCAGGAAAACTGCGGATCAGAGCCAGCATGCCTTCGTCATCGAGTTCCAGGTTTTGTTCGGTCAGAAGCTCCTGACGTTGGCTGACATCAGCCTCAATCAGTTTAAGCAACTTCTGCTTTTCGAGAGTCAGCTCCTGGATCTGCTTGATATCGCGAACCTTCAGAGCTTCTTTTTCATTTTCCATACACAGCTTAACAGCCTTCATGTTCTGAATGCTGTTAAGCAGGTGTTGTTTTACAGTTTGTGAAAGCACTTCACTCACGGGCTGACCTTACAGTTCGTTTTCAAACTGAATAATGCTTTTCGCCAGTGCCTGATAGTCAATTTTGTAAGTGCCATCTTCGATAGAAGATCTGATTGCGCTCACTTTGCTTTCATCAATGTCGGGAGCAGACTGTGCACGGCTGTTCAGACGAAGTGCTTCACCGCTCAGCTGTACGCTGTCGCTCTTGGTGCTTGTCTGAGATGCAGCAGACTGGGTTTCGTTTTTAGAAACCTCATCTTTGCCGGAAGTCTGTCCGGAAGTACGGACCCGATTTCCCGCTAAGCTGCTGGACAGGCTGTTAAGATCGATAGCCATAAGGACTGACCTCTTTGAGAAATATCAATAACTTGAACTTGTTATCGGCACTTCTTGTGAAAGCTTTAATAAAAATTAACGGATTTACAGGCAAGTATAACAAATAAAGCAGAATACCTGAGTTCCTGACACGGAAAACAAGTGCGCATAGGGCTATAGCCTGTTTTTACATCGGCACTAAGACGTTTCCGGGACCAGTTACTGTTGCTCTGATTATACGTCTGGATTGGATGTTTCGCACCTGAATTTGCTCGCCAATAGCACCATCCTGCAGAGCTAATCCTTTGATTCTGACGAAGAGTGGACCGACCTGAGCTTTGATAATAACTTCATCGCCTTTACGAACCGCATCGGCTGCCTGAACCATATTGGTAAAGATAACACTGTTGGCCTGAATCGGTTTGGTGGCTTCGGTGCCGGCGACCTGATCAATATCTCTGAAATAACTGTAGTTCAGAGAAGAGCTTTCAACTTCTCTCAGGGTCAGCAGATGGCGACTGATGACCGAACCTCTTGGCAGGGTAGCGCGACTGACAACAACAGGTTCGAAGATGCGGATATCCACCGGAACGAAGATTCCCCAGCTGGCAGTAGGACAGCGGACACGGATATTAACCTTGCCGGACAGCCCCTTGTTACCCAGTTGTTCCAGCTCATGGGGGACAGTACATTTTTTCAGTCGCAGGCGAGGGTCAACGCTGCCGATGTCGATATCAATTCGGCTGGCGTTAAGTGCATCAAGTTTGGGTTTAAGAAAGGCGGTTACGGCTTGGCTCAGACTCTCCTGAGTTTCCAGTTCATCTGCCTGGCTGACAGTACTTATCGCCATCATGGCGAAGAAAAAAACTGTCGTAATCAAGGTGGTACGCCAGAATGAAATGAAGCCGATGGAACCCAATGTAACTGCCTCGTAATTGTTATGTTAGAAATTGTCAAAGTATGGCTAAAGGGGAAATCCCCAGTTCAACCCCAAGGTATAAAAGGGTAGTCTACACATTCTGAATTGAATTCCTATCAGCGGATAACTTTATGAATGAGCAAGCAGGCCGCCTAGCAGAGCGTGCGCAACTTGTTGGTGGTAACCGTATGGAGCTTCTCCTGTTTCATCTCAGGGGACGCCAGAGTTACGGGATCAATGTATTTAAAGTTAAAGAGATTCTTCCCTGCCCTCACCTGACCAACCTGCCTCATCATGAGCCGATTGTGCGTGGTGTGGCCAGCATTCGTGGTGAGACGATCTCTGTAATTGATCTGGGTATGGCGATCGGTTTGCCGCCTGTAAAAGATCTGAAAGACGGCGTTGTTATCGTCACCGAGTACAACCGTGTGACACAGGGCTTTCTGGTTACTAAGGTTGATAAGATTGTTAACCTCAACTGGAAAGATGTGCATCCGCCACCAAAGGCGACGGGTAAAGATAATTATCTGACCGCTGTGACCGAACTCAACGGAAGCATGATTGAGATCATTGATGTTGAGAAGGTTATCTCTAAAGTTCATCCGGTGAATGAGCGCGTCAGCAAAGGGGTTGTAGATGAGACTCTGAAACTCATCTCTTCCAAGTACCATGTTGTGGTGGTTGATGATTCAGGCGTGGCCCGTAATCAGGTGATTCGTTGCCTTGATGAGGTTGGTGTGCAGACCACCGGTTTGAGCAACGGCTTGGAAGCACTCAAATACCTTCGGAGCATTGTTGATTCAGGCAAAGAAGTGGATGATGAAGTCCTGATGATCATCTCTGATATCGAGATGCCAGAAATGGACGGCTACACTCTTACTACTGAGATAAGATCCGATCCGGATCTGAGCCGTATGCAGATACTGCTGCACACCTCTTTGAGCGGTATTTTCAACGAGGCGATGGTGAAGAAAGTAGGTGCGGATGACTTTTTGGCAAAATACGATGCGGATGAGTTAGCACGGAAAGTTGTTAACAGAATCAATTCGTTACAGCAGGTTGAACCTGCCTGATACGGATAAAATACCTTGTATTTTCCTAATTTGTGATAAGCTGTTAAAAAACGTAACGCTGTTTGAGTGAGTTCAGAGAATGTCAACAGTCAGAACCATTGATTCCAAAGACTATGATGCTTTTCGCAAGTTTCTGCAGGACGCTTGCGGCATCCTGCTCGGTGACAACAAGCAATATCTTGTCACCAGTCGTCTGAATAAGATCATGGCTCAGCACGGGATGACCACTCTGGGTGAGTTGATCAAAGCGATCACCTCTCACCCTCGCTCGGGCCTGAAAGAGGCGGTTGTCGATGCGATGACCACCAACGAAACCCTCTGGTTCCGTGATATTCATCCGTTCAATATTCTGCAGAATCAGCTGTTGCCGGAACTGAGCAAGACTCTGGGGAGTCAGCAGCTGAAAATCTGGTCTGCGGCCTGCTCAACCGGTCAGGAACCCTACTCAATCAGTATGATTCTTGATGAGTTTAAGTTGAAGAATCCGGGCTCTTTCCGTTCCGGTGAACGTATTGTTGCAACCGATATCTCTTCTACTGTACTGAATTCTGCCCGTAGCGGTGAATATGAAATGCTGGCGCTGGGTCGTGGTTTGTCCCAGGATCGTCTGACTAAATTCTTCCAGCAAACCGGTGATGGTCGTTGGGCAGTTAAAGCACCGATTAAGCAACGGGTGGATTTCCGTCCGATGAACCTGCTGCACAGCTACTCTATGCTGGGCAAGTTCGATATCGTTTTCTGCCGTAACGTACTGATTTACTTCTCAGCTGATCTGAAGAAAGACATTCTGACCCGTATTCATGGCGTGCTGAAACCGGGTGGTTATCTCTTCCTAGGGGCTTCTGAAGCTCTGAGTAATATGCCGGACCTGTATGAGATGGTGCAGTGTCGTCCGGGTATTATCTATCGCGCGAAATAGCTTTGAGAATCATGTCTTGAGCTAGCCGCCTCGATAGCCAACAGTTCCAAAAAAATCCCGCAATCAGCGGGATTTTCTGTTTCTGCAGTTTGGTTTCTGACAGATGCTTAGAGTGCCTGTGCAGCCTCCAGAACTTCTGCAGCATGTCCTTTAACTTTCACTTTACGCCATTCCTGAACCAGAACACCCTCGGCATTGATCAGAAACGTGCTGCGTTCAATTCCCATGTATTCACGGCCATAGTTCTTTTTCAGCTTAATTACATCGAAGTGTTTGCACAGTGCTTCTTCAGGATCTGAAATCAGCTCAAAAGGAAATTCGTGTTTGGCTTTAAAGTTGGTGTGGACACGCAGGCTATCGCGGGATACACCAAAAACAACCGTGTTCGCTGCTTCAAACTCAGCATGGTGGTCACGGAAATCCTGACCCTCAGTGGTACAGCCCGGTGTATTGTCTTTCGGATAGAAGTAGATCACTACATTCTTACCTTTGAGGGCTGCGAGATTTACCGTTGTTTCGTTGGTGGCTTCGGCAGTGAAATCGGCTACGGGTTGATTCAGTTCAACAGTCATTATTCTTTCCTGATTTTTATAGTTTCAGACCAAGAGCAGGCCATTACTCGTTCAGATAGGCTTATGCCAACTATTATGCCGTTTATACCGAGGCGATTGTAGTTTGGTTCCTTCTCGTCAAGGATTTTGCTTTTGCGGACGGGATATCGTTTGCAGAAGATCGGGAGAAAACTGATCCGGCTCTGATCCTGTTTCTGTACCGTAAGACTTTAAATATGGGATAGCCACCGATAGGAATTTACCGTGACTGATAAGCGATTTTCTTCTGTACCCCGTTCCCGACTTTCCCGTTTTGCACAGCTTGGATCTTTAGCCGGCAAAGTTGCAGGTAATGTGATTGCCGAGGGCAGTAAACACTGGATCAGGGGCAAAAATCCCGGTTTGCAGCAGCTTCTGATCAGTCCCGCCAATGCACGGGATCTGGCGGATAAATTGTCGAAAATGCGTGGTGCGGCGATGAAAGTAGGGCAGATGATCTCGATGGATACTGGCGGCATCATTCCGAAAGAGCTGGCGACCTTGCTGGAGAGACTTCGGGCTGATGCAGACCGCATGCCTCCGAGTCAGCTGATGGCGGTACTGGAAAAAGAGTGGGGAACTGGCTGGGACGAAAAGTTCAGCCGATTCAGTTTTGAACCCTGTGCTGCAGCGTCTATCGGCCAGGTTCATAAAGCCGTACTGGCTGGCGGTGAGCCTGTCGCCGTAAAAGTTCAGTATCCCGGCGTGCGGGACAGTATTGATAGTGATATCCGTAATGTGCAGGGCTTGCTGAAAATGTCCGGGCTTTTGCCTAAAGATCTCGATCTGGAGCCCATTATTGAGGAGGCACGAACCCAGCTGCATCGGGAAGCTGATTACCGATTAGAGGGCGAGTATCTGCAGCAATATGGTGAGTTGGTCAACGGAAATCTGGGCGAAGCGGGCTTTGTTGTCCCAGGCTACTTTGAGTCACATTCCACGGATTCGATTCTTTGTATGAGCTGGCAGGAGGGTGTGCCTCTTGAAGAGGTATTGCGCATTCATCCTCAATGGTCTGACCAGATCATGGCAAAACTCTTTGAGCTGTTTTTTGCTGAACTCTTTGTTTTTAAAGCGGTGCAAACGGATCCGAATTTGGCCAATTATCTGCTGGATACCGAAAGCCAGAGAATTGTCTTGCTGGATTTAGGTGCACTTCGCTTTTATGGCGATGACTTTGTTGCCCGTTATCGTAATGCTCTGATAGCTGCCCGTGATCAGAACCGGGAGCAACTGAATCATGCGTTACAGGAATTAGGCTTTTTTGCCAGTCGTAAGCAATCTGCCAATCAGGATGTGATTCTGGATATCTTTATTCTGGCGGCCGAACCTTTACGTTTTGGTGGACGATACCACTTTGGCCGGACAGATCTTGCTCAGCGGATACATCAGCGCGGTCTGGAGGTGAGCAGCAATCCGGATGCCTGGCACACGCCACCACCTGAGGTTTTGTTTCTTCATCGGAAGATGGCTGGTTTGTATCTGATGGCTGCCCGCCTTAATGCTCAGGTTAATGTTGCCACTCTGTTTGAAAGCTCTGTGCGCTCTGATTGTGTTTTCCATGCTTGAGGGTCTGAAAATAAAAAACAGTTTTTTACCTGTATGGAATACTGTATAAATATATAGATCTGATATCAGGCACACCATAAGCCAGGAAGAGAACGGTTATGGATACAGGTAAACAGAAACGAGAAACGCTGTTTTTACTGCGGGCGGCAAGCAGTCAGGATCACAATGAGCTTTGGCAGGATGCACTTTATCTGCCGGAAGATGCAGAGACAGAGGGGCAGGATCAAAGCTCGTTGGGTGAAATCCCGCTTTTGGGCTGGGTTACAGCCGGCTTGCCTATGGAGATTTGCGAGAATCACGAGCAGGTTAGGGTTCCGCAGCAACTGGTAAAAAAGAACACCTACGCCCTGAAGGTGCGAGGCGATTCCATGATTGAAGCCAATATCCATGATGGCGATATCATCGTCATTGAGCAGCGTCAGAGTGTGGAAAATGGCGAGACCTGTGTCGTGATGATCAACAATCAGCATGTCACCCTGAAGCGTCTTTATATCGACCGCTCCGGAGTTCGTCTGGACCCGGCTAACAGCAGCATGTCTCCTATTACCCTGAAAAATGAAGATGTGCAGGTTCTGGGAATTGTTATGGGTCTTAAGCGCTCCCATTCGTTACAATAGGGCCTTTTGAGCGAACCCGTCACCGATGAGCATCTACCATAAGCCTGCCGCAGAAGTCCGAACAGAACTTGAGATCAAACGCAGTCGTTTTATCTCAATTGCAGCGCCGGTGGATGACATTCCCTCCTGTCAGGCGTTTATTCAGTCGGTTAAAGATGAATTTCCTGATGCCCGACACCATTGCATCGCTTTTATCGCCGGTGCACCTAATAACAGTCAATGTTATGGCATGAGTGATGATGGCGAACCTTCCGGTACAGCAGGTAAGCCGATGTTTAATGTGCTGATGCACAGCGGCTTAGGTGAAGTGGCTGTGGTTGTCGTGCGCTATTTTGGCGGTATTAAACTGGGGACTGGCGGTCTGGTAAAAGCCTATTCTCAGGCGACACAGATGGTGTTGGATGCCCTGGAAACTCGGGAAGTGCGTCCGCATTTTGCGGTGGAGATTGAAGGGGATTACGCCTTTGAATCGGATATTCGACATTGGCTGACAGAGCTGAATGCCCGGAAAATTGAATGCCAGTACGGTCAGTCCGTCACTCTGACCGCAGAAGTGGAAGAACCGGACCTACTGGCTGAAAGGATGCAGCAGGTCGGTCAGGGGCGGATTCGCTTTAAAGCTCAGGACTAGCCTTAGGTGGACATTTAACTGAACAGGCTTGGCGTAACCGCAACACCATCCAGTTTATCCAAATAATTTTTCAGCTGTTCTTTCTGATCTGCTGTCAGTTTCTCGAAATTAAAGCCTAGCAGGAACATCGTCTGAGATTGGCGGTGACAGAACATCACCTGACCGGAAACCTCAAACGGCTTGTCACTCCCCAGCGCCAGTTGCATCTGAATACTGATGTGTTCATCGGGTGTGAACTGGGCTCCACGAGCAACAACCTTGAGCACATCATCCTTAGGGCATTGCAATCGGATACCCTGATAGCAGATATCCGTCGAGCGCAGTTCCAGTTCACCGGAAGAGAGTTGCAGCTTTGCCGTCACCGCGACTTTGTACCTTGGATATCGACGACGTTCTTTCAAAGCTTGCATGTGATTTTTCTCCACGACCGGTTTTTATGATTGGACCAGTATGAAGAAGATGTCGGTGACAATCTAGGATGCTCTGGTAACAGAGTTTAATCCGGCAAGAGGCTTTTTTGATTTGTCGCACTTTTATGGTGCGTTCGAATCTTTTGGGAGATGATTGAGGAAGATGGGGGCAATTTGACCTTAAACTGATTTACAGAGAGTCCGGCTGATACTATCAGCCGGACTCTAGTGGTTAATCCCGGTTTAAGGTGCTCTGATCGATAGCGCCTTTCAGACGCTCGAATTCCACCAGATTATCCGGCAGGAAGTAGAGCGTACAGAACATCTTTTCGAACAGGACCCGCTTACTGTCCTCTCCTTTAACCTTCTCTTTGCTGCTGCTGAAGTTACTGCTCATGGTGAAGTGCAGCACACGGGTACCGGGTGGAATAGGTAAGATACTGCCATCCAGCTGTTGTTTCTCTTTCGGGTCTTTCAGGCTGTAGGAAGAGATTTCGGTAACCAGATTGAGATTGATGTAGAAGTGACTGGATACCGGTGCAATAACCTTCTTTCCACTTTCGTTGTTCTGCATGTAAATGCCGCAGTTTTTGCGAACCTTCAGAAACATATCTGCCTTCCTGTTATTGACTTCATGGTGTGAAGTTCTGGCATCCGCAGTCAGATACCTTCACGAACCTCAGCGAGAATAAGTCAGCTGTGTGATGCTTTTGTGACAGCTGTTGTTCAACCTGCTTTATGAGCATAGCTGTTGATGAAGGGCTTACTGATTTTTTGCTGCAGAGGCGAGTTGGCACAAAAATAAGGGGAGATGTCAGTTAAAGTCGGTGATTTTTACAGAACAACACCACTGAGTCATTGTGCAGTCACGCAAACTGATTACAATAGATCTCGCAGGCGAGAGAAGAGCTAATAATTGGGTCGGAAGAGAGAGTCATCATTTTGCGAGTTATCAGAAAATACGCCAACCGCCGTCTATATGACACATCAGAGAGCCGATATGTCACCCTGGAAGATATTAAGCTGTTGGTGATTAACAAGGAAGAGTTCCGGGTAGAGGACTCTAAAAGTGGCGAAGATTTAACCCGCAACATTCTGCTGCAGATTATTACTGAGCAGGAAAACGGTAACCCTGCTGGTGGTAACCCTATGTTCAGCAATCAGGTGCTGCAGCAGTTGATCCGCTTCTATGGCGACAGCATGCAGGGCACCATGAGCAACTACCTTGAGGAAAGCATCAATACCTTCCTTGAGCAGCAAAAAGCGCTGCGAGAGCAGATGCAGACTGCGATGACTGCGACTCCGATGGAGCTGATGCGTCGCGTTGCTGAGCAGAACATGAAGTTGTGGCAGAGCTTTCAGCCCAGCAAATCGCCAAAAGATGACGAATAAGACACATCTTTTCGATGATAAAGACCAGCCAGATGGCTGGTTTTTTTTCGCCTGTAATTTGCCATTTATACTGCAATCAAAGACTTATAAATATATCTGAAATTTATATCGCAACTGCGAACAAATCTGTTTGACAGTGAATTGTGCGCTGCACTATATTGCTTATTAACAAATGGTGCGGTGCAAAATAATTTATCGGTTATGACCGATGCGGAGGTCGTTATGAGTTTATTTGATCAGTGGTCCACAGATCTGCAGAAAACCTTCAAGACCCTTTCTGAGTCTGCCAACTGGAAGCCTGTTGAAGTGATGGGCGATCTGGCATCTTCAGAAGCTAAGATTGCTGAAAAGCTGGTGCATCAGCAGAGTCGTTACCTGACGGACTCCGTAAGCCAGTTCAGTAAGCACATGATGGATATGATGTCTAAAACAGACCCTATCGCCGCTGCAGAAGCTAACTACAGCTTCTTTTGTGATCAGCAGGTGAAAGCGAGCAGCCAATACCTGTCTGCGCTGGATCTGATGGGTGAAGCCCGTGAGCTGATGACTGAAAAAATGAATTCTGTTTTTACTCGCTGAACACTTGTTGTTCTCCGTTCGGGCTTTCGGTGTGACTCACAAGGTTGCGGAAGTCCGGTAGTGTTCAATTGAGTGATCACCCTGTCAGTTTTACTGACACTTTTTGCTCTTTACCCGCTCTTCCCTCCCTCTGCCGGGTACAGAGTGAGCCCCGTCATCGGGGCTTTTTTTATGCCTGCTGTTTGCTGTCAGGCTCTGAAGTCCGGGGTCGTGTTCTTATCCGGGAGTGACAATAGTTTGATCAGATTTAAGCTTCAGGTCTGAAAGTCTCAGGTAAGTTTCTCCCACTTTGCTGCTTTTTTTGCGATAATGCCCACCAATTTTTTACGGCAAACAGGACATTTCGTTCCGTTAGCACATCAACGTTTACAGTGAGATGAGGCAAAGATGAAGGTTTTAATCATCGGCAGTGGTGGTCGTGAGCACGCATTGGCCTGGAAAGCAGCGCAGTCTGAATCCGTAACACAGGTATTTGTTGCGCCGGGTAATGCGGGTACGGCTATTGAACCTAAACTGGAAAATGTCGCGCTGGATGTGCTGGATTTTGATGGTCTGGTAGCTTTTGCCAAGTCTAACGAGATCGGTTTGACCATCGTTGGCCCTGAAGCACCACTGGTTGACGGTATCGTTGACCGTTTCCGTGATGAAGGTCTGCGTATCTTTGGCCCATCCAAAGGTGCTGCACAGCTGGAAGGTTCCAAAGCCTTCACGAAAGACTTCCTGGCCCGTCAGAAGATCCCTACTGCTGAATATCAGAACTTTACCGAAATCGAACCTGCTCTGGCTTACCTGCAGGAAAAAGGCGCGCCTATCGTAATCAAGGCGGACGGTCTGGCAGCGGGTAAAGGTGTTATCGTTGCGATGACTCTGCAGGAAGCTGAAGACGCGGTTAAAGATATGCTGGCCGGTAATGCTTTTGGCGATGCGGGCAGCCGTGTTGTGATCGAAGAGTTCCTGGATGGCGAAGAAGCCAGCTTTATCGTGATGGTTGATGGCAAAAATGTTCTGCCAATGGCAACCAGTCAGGATCACAAGCGTGTCGGTGATAAAGATACCGGTCCTAACACTGGTGGTATGGGTGCTTACTCTCCGGCTCCAGTGGTAACACCTGATATTCATGACCGTATTATGGCGGAAGTGATCATGCCGACCGTTGAAGGTATGGCTGCGGAAGGTAACGACTACACAGGTTTCCTGTACGCTGGTCTGATGATCATGGCAGACGGTACGCCAAAAGTGATCGAGTACAACTGCCGTTTCGGTGATCCTGAAACTCAGCCGATCATGCTGCGTCTGAAATCTGATCTGGTGGCCCTGTGTGAAGCCGCTATCGATGAGAAACTGGATACTGCATCTGCTGAGTGGGACGAGCGTCGTTCTCTGGGTGTGGTTCTGGCTGCTGGCGGTTACCCGGGCGATTACAAAAAAGGTGATGTGATCTCCGGTCTGCCGGAAGCAGAACTGGAAGGCATGAAAGTATTCCACGCCGGTACTCAGCTGATCGATGGCCAGGTTGCTACCAGCGGTGGTCGCGTACTTTGTGCAACCGCACTGGGCAACACTGTAAGCGAAGCTCAGGCCAACGCTTATAAACTGGCTGCAGGTATCAGCTGGGACGGTTCTTTCTACCGTACCGATATCGGTTACCGCGCTATCGCCCGCGAACAGGGTGAAGCATAAGGCTTGATCTGCCATTTCCTGCGGGAAAGCAGATTGCCTTAAATCCAGAAAGGCCGGAGTATCCCTCCGGCTTTTTTGATCTGTTTCCATCGTTTGTCATCAATGTCTTTCAGGCTGCTGTTTAGCAAGTGGCCTTCTGTAAAGAAAGTAGTGATGACAGCCGTTGGCCGAGCTTACCGTGAACCGGTAAATGATTTGGCAAAATAATAAACAAGGAGCTGTGTCCATGGCCCGTATCCGAATTGAGTATCCCGAAGCGAATACTCTGCATACTCAGACACTTGAGCTGCGTATTACCGACCTTAACTACGGTAATCATCTGGCTCACGATACCCTGATCTCTCTGATTCATGAGGCGCGCGCTAAGATGTTTATCGCCCATGGTCATAAAGAGATCGATATCGAAGGGGTTGGCATTGTGGTGGCAGACCTTGCCATCAGTTACCGGGCAGAAGTTTTTTACCCGGATACCCTGACTATTGAGATCGCAACCGATGAGTTGTCCCGTAAAGGTGGTGATCTGATCTATCGTGTGACCAAAGCTTCTGATGGTGGTCTGGTGGCGCTGGCAAAAACCGGTATCGTCTTTTTTGACTATCAGGAACGTGTTGCTGTGAATGTACCTGAGGCCTTTAAGCAGATGGTTGCTCAGGCTGGTTCAGGTAATTCTTAAGGGACGCGTATGTCTAGAGAGTATCCGATTATTGCCGTGACAGGATCTTCCGGCGCAGGTACCACAACGGTTAAGGATGCCTTTGAGCGTATGTTCAATCGTGAAAAGATTGAAGCCGCTTTTGTTCACGGTGACAGTTTTCACCGTTACACCCGTGAGGAGATGACGAAAATCCTGCGGGAAACCCCGGAGCGTAAAAAGTCCCTCAGCCATTTTGCGGTTGAAGCCAACATGCTGGATGAGCTGGATAGACTGTTTGGCTCTTATGCTGATAACGGTACAGGTATCTACCGTCATTATATCCATGCGGAAGATATCGAGATGCTGGAGCAGGGCTATCGGGTCGGTACGTTCACTCCCTGGACTGAACTGCCGGAGGGAACGGATCTGTTGCTGTATGAAGGTCTACACGGAGGCCTGGTAACAGACGATTTCAATATCGCCCAGTATGTGGATCTCTTGGTTGGTGTTGCGCCGACAATCAATCTTGAGTGGATTCAGAAGATCGACCGGGATACCAATCTGCGCGGTTATTCTCAGGAAGCGGTGATCGATACCATCCAGAGTCGTATGTCGGATTATATGCAGTACATTTTGCCGCAGTTTGGCCGTACTCATATTAACTTTCAGCGGATTCCCACGGTGGATACTTCAAATCCGCTGGCGCTGCAGGATGTGCCCTCTAATGATGAAAGTATGGTGATCATCCGCTTTAAGGATCGCTCGTCCACTGACTTTCCTTATCTGCTGGCGATGGTGAAAGATTCCTTTATGACCCGTCCGGATACTCTGGTAATCCCCGGCGGTAAGATGAGTCTGGCGATGGAACTGATCCTGACTCCCCGTATTCATGAATTGCTGGAAAATCGCCGTTTCCGCTAAGTTTTGACCGAATAAACTGGTTTCTTTGTGATTCATCCCAAAGAAACGGGATTAACCGCCGACACCTCCTTTACGGAGGTTTTTTATTGCCTCATTATGTGCAGATTAACTTAATTGACATCAGTGGATAGCTGAGCAGAGGAAGGTTGCATGAAGCAGAGTATTCAGCAGCGGCTACTGTACTCCTTTATCGGATTTGGCCTGTTTATGGGGGCGGTATTTCCCCTTTATGCCCAGGGCTTTGTAACCTTCAATGAAGGCATGAAAGCCTGGTTTGTTATTGGCTGTCTGGGAGCAGGGCTGGTGATTGGCCTGTTCAACTATTGGTTATTTAAGCGACTGGTGCTGGCGCAGTTGGAGCAGATTGCACAGGTATCCAAAGCGGTCGCCAGTGGTGACTTGAGTCAGCGCTGCGATATTAAGAGCAATGACACCTTTGGTGAGATTATCCACCATTTCAACCAGATGAATCAGAGTCAGCGTGAACTGGTGGAAGCGGTTCAGGCCAGTGGCGATATCATCCATACCTCCATGCAAGCTCTCAACCGTCAGACCGAGCGTACCCGTGAGGACGTCGTCAGTCAGAATCAGAGTCTTTCCCAGATCAATGAGACCGTGGCGACCATGGCGGATGCGGTGGTAAGTATCGCATCCCATGCCCAGTCTACCGCAGGGGTTGCTCAGCATACGGAAGAGGAAGCCCGTAACGGTAACTCAGTGGTTCAGGAAGGTATCAGTGGTATCAGTCAGCTGATCAATGATGTGAATACCGTTAGCGAAACGCTTCAGGGGCTGGCTCGTGAAGCGGAAAACATTGGTGAAGTGCTGGATATCATTGAAGGCATCGCGGAGCAGACGAATCTGCTGGCGCTGAATGCTGCTATTGAGGCAGCACGAGCTGGCGAGCAGGGGCGAGGTTTTGCCGTTGTTGCGGATGAAGTCCGCACTCTGGCCAGTCGTTCCCGTCAGGCGACAGAAGATATTCATGGCATGATCGATCGTCTGCAGCAACAATCCCGGGATGCGGTAAGTGCTATGAGCCACGGTCAGGCCAGCGCCCAGTCCAGTGTGGATCAGATCCGTGAAACCGGAGAAGCGCTGGAAAGTATTACTCAGGCGGTTATCGATATTGCTGAGATGAACTCTGATATCAGTCGCACTGCTAACGCTTACAGCAGCTCAGCTGAAGAAGTCGTAATCCAGATGCAGTCGCTGCAGTCGATGGTGTCAGAAACTCAGCACGATGCGGATGCGGCGGAGCAGGCTTCCCGGTCTCTGTCAGAAGCGGTTTCAGGTTTGCAACAGCGGGTACAACGCTATCGGGTTTCCTGATTAGCCTTAAGTCGATATCGGCTTTTGCTGCAGGGGCTAGGAAGCGTTACGACACAGGTCTACAATGAGTTTTTTATCGCAAGCATCTGTTGTCTGGTTTTGTTTACCGGATTGCAGTAATTAGCTTAGTGACTTATATGACAAGCCCGCTCTGTACTGCGAGCTGGTTTTAACAGATTAAAGCGGAACCGATACTATGGATTGTCTGTTTTGTAAGTTAGTGGCCCGTGAGATCCCGGCCGATATCGTCTTTGAAGACGATGATGTTATCGCATTTCGTGACATTGCCCCTCAGGCACCGACCCATATTCTGATCATTCCTAAGCGTCATATCTCGACGTTGAATGATCTGACGGAAGAAGACTGCGCACTGGTTGGCCGTCTTCAGTTTACGGCTCAGAAAATCGCAAAAGAGGTAGGCATCGCAGAAGATGGCTACCGTGTTGTGATGAACTGCAACGAGGATGGTGGACAGACGGTTTACCATATTCACATGCATCTGCTGGGCGGTCGGTCCATGACCTGGCCTCCAGGCTAAAATCAAAACAAAAACGGGTGTCGCAAGACACCCGTTTTTCGTTGTCCGCAATGAAATGTACAGATCTTGATCTGACTCATGCGTCATTGGCGGAGCTAAGCGTTAGTGCAAAATCAGAAAAACGTCACAATCAGTAGGGATACTGAGATCAGGCCGGAAGCCTGTCAGACTTAAACTTTGAAGTAGGAATCTTAATTATGGATCAGGTGATTCGCGAAATTCTGGTGCCGGGCGCACCTCGGGTAGAAGACCACCATCATGAGCAGCTGAATGCTTTTCTGGAGCAGGCTAAGCAGTATGAGCCTATTCCAACAGCAGTGGTACACCCTGCTGATGGAAATAGCCTGTTGGGTGCGATTGAAGCCGCTGAAGAAGGACTGATTATTCCCTACCTGGTAGGCCCTGAAGCCAAGATACGCTCTATTGCGGACGAGTGTGGCGTGGATCTGAGCAAGTATAAAATTATCCCTACGGCACATAGCCATGAGTCTGCTGAGCTGTCTGCTCAGATGGCGCATCGTGGCGAGGTTCACGCGCTGATGAAAGGCAGTCTGGGTTCTTCTGAGTTGCTGGCGGCTATCGTAGACAAGAAAGCGGGCCTGCGTACTGAATATCGCCTGAGCCATGTCTTTGTGATGGATGTGCCAAGCTACCACAAAACTCTGATTGTGACGGATGCGGCGATCAATATCGCTCCGGATCTGATGACGAAAAAAGATATCGCGCAGAATGCCATCAACTGCGCTCGTGCACTGGGTATTGAACAACCTAAGGTTGCGATTCTGGCGGCTGTTGAAAAGGTTAAGCCGGGTATGCAAAGTACGCTGGATGCAGCGGCGCTGTGCAAGATGGCCGATCGTAAGCAGATCACCGGTGGCTTGCTGGATGGCCCTCTGGCCTTTGATAACGCTATCTCCCAAGAGGCGGCGCTGGATAAAGGCATCGATTCTGAAGTCAGTGGTGATGTGGATATTCTGCTGGTGCCTGATCTGGAAGCGGGCAATATTCTGGCGAAACAGCTGCAGTATCTGGCGGGAGCCAAGTCAGCGGGTATTGTTCTGGGCGCTAAAGTGCCGGTGATTCTGACCAGCCGCGCGGCCAAGCCTTTGGAGCGTTTAAGCTCCTGTGCGGTGGCATCTCTGGTTGCCCATAAACAAGGCCTGACGCTTTAATCACGGTGTGCTGAACAGGAAAAGGATCCTATGAACTCAATTTTGATTGTTAATGCCGGCTCCTCAAGTCTCAAGTGTTCAATTT
The DNA here is from genome assembly GCF_002150805.1 of Oceanospirillum sanctuarii. Lineage (GTDB taxonomy): Bacteria > Pseudomonadota > Gammaproteobacteria > Pseudomonadales > Halomonadaceae > Oceanospirillum > Oceanospirillum sanctuarii. Next base: position 701,908 of record NZ_MTBA01000004.1, on the reverse strand, counting down.
TTGATGAGGACGGCGGCGAGATCCGTCAGCATTTCCGGGTCAAAGTGGCCAATCTGGCAGGCCCTGCTCATCTGGAAATTTACGACCACAGCGAAAAAGTGGACGGCATTCTGGTGGATAAAATGGACATCTCAGCGGAAGAGCTGGATGTCGCTCACAGTCAGGCGCACCATCAGGCTCTGTCTGTAGTCATGAACTGGCTGGACCGGAATACTAAATTTAAGGTAACTCAGGTTGGTCACCGTATTGTGCACGGTGGTGACTTCTATTCTGAGCCTGTGGTTATCACTGACGAGGTTCTGGAAAACCTGTCTAAGCTGATCCCACTGGCACCACTTCATCAGCCTTACAACCTGAAGCTGGTGAAGGTTTGTCAGGACCTTCTTCCGGGACTGCCTCAGGTGGCCTGTTTCGATACCGCTTTCCACAGCACAATTCCGGATGTGGCGCGCAACTTTGCTATTCCTCGCGCACTGACCCGGGAAGGTGTTCGCCGTTACGGTTTCCACGGTCTGTCTTACCAGTACATCCATAAGAAATTGACCGAGCTGGATGGTGATCTGGCGCAGGGTAAACTGGTGGTGGCTCACTTAGGTGCCGGTGCCAGTATGTGTGCTATAGAAAATGGTGAGAGTATCGCATCCACCATGGGCTTTACCGCACTGGATGGCCTGCCGATGGGCAGCCGTTGCGGTCAGATCGACCCTGGTGTGCTCCTGTATCTGATGCGTGAGCACAAGATGGATGTGGATGCTATCGAGTCTCTGCTTTACAAGAAGAGTGGCTGGCAGGGCGTTTCTGGTATCAGCAGCGATATGCTGACTCTGCACAAAGAAGCCTCAGGACATGCTCAGGAAGCGATCGATATGTTTGTCTATCGCATTGCCCGTGAGACAGGCTCTCTGGTTGCTGCTATGGGGGGCATGGATACCTTCGTATTCACTGGAGGTGTTGGTGAAAATGATGCAGAAATTCGTGCTCAGGTAGCCCATCAGAATGAGTGGCTGGGTATGAAACTGGATGCTCAGCGCAATAAGGCTAACGAGTATCTGATCAGTGCTGATGACAGCAAAGTGAAGGTATTCGCGATTCCGACCAATGAAGAACTGATGATCGCACGCCATACATCGAGTCTGTTACGTTAGACTTTATTTTCTCTCATATATTGAGTGATTTAGCGCAAGAGATGCAGGAGAGATCCTGCATCTCTTTTTGCGTTTAGGCGGTCTGTTAATACGGCGCGTATCTCCTTGGAAACTCTTTTGATTTATCTCATCGGCTTTTTAAAAAGTCCGTATAAAGCCATAGCCGAATGAGCGGGCATTCGCTAACATGCCCTGCAGATACAGGTGAGGTTTTACCCATGCAAAATATTCGTCAACACACACCGCTGGACAAAATCCTGATTGGTGCTGATACCGTTCTTAAAACCCTGATCCCGGGTGCTGCAGAACCCTACCGTCCGAATCCGGCACGTAGTGAAGCAGAGCAGGAGATGACTCCTGTTGAGCGCAAACATGCTGCCGGTCTTATGCGGATTAACCACACCGGAGAAGTATGCGCTCAGGCGCTTTATCAGGGGCAGTCGGTTACGGCTAAGCTACCTGAAGTACGTGAGCAGATGGAAGAAGCTGCCCGTGAAGAGATTGATCACCTGGCATGGTGTGAACAGCGTATCCGCCAGCTGGGCAGTCGTCCGAGTTTGTTGAATCCTGTGTTTTATGGTCTATCTTTTGGAATTGGTGCCGTCGCTGGCGCCGCCGGTGATAAGTACAGTCTGGGCTTTGTCGCAGCAACTGAACAGCAGGTGTGTAAACATCTGGAGTCTCATATGCAAAACCTGCCATCTGGAGATCAGAAAAGCCGTGCGATTCTGGAACAGATGTATATCGACGAAGAGCAGCACGCGAATCAGGCGCTGGATGCGGGCGGTGTCCGTTTCCCGGTTCCGGTTAAGATGGCGATGAAGCTGATGTCAAAAGTGATGACTAAGTCTGTATATCGTATTTGACAGTCTGTTTATCGAATCTGACAGCTGAATTGCCGTATTTGACTTTCTGATGATCGCTATCAGACAATTTTTGTTGCAGAATGTAATCCGCTTGGCGACCAAAAGCCGCCAAGGCAGGAATCATAAAGGTTAGCAGGCAAATCCGCCTGTTAACTCTTGTAAGCAGGCATCATGGATTCAAGGACGTGATGCCTTACTTTTCAGGAGAAAAGCAATGACTGCTTCATTAAATCAGGCCGATAAACCATCACCAAGTGGTGTAATCGCCTTTTTATCCGCCTACGCCTCTCTGCCTTTCCGTCACCATGCTCTGGTTGGTTGTGCCTTCCTGATGATTTTAGGTGCGGTTAAGTTTCTGATCAGTATCAGCCAGCCGGAAGGTATCTGGTGGGAAGCGCTGAACACCATCAATTTGTTTGTTGTGATCAGTACGCTGATGTACGGCGCAATCTTCTTCTCTCAGGTGATGGCCAGTCTTGGTGGTCAGGTGACCCGCATTCTCTTCCCAGGTGATAAAGCAATGGCTACCGGTTGTGTGATCGGTGTGGTTTTGTCCGGGATGATGATTATGTTTCTGGCGCCTTATGTGCTGGATCTGATCTGGCGCGCCTGATAGCGCTGGCAATCTAGAGATCTGTTTCGCGGGGAAGTTTGTGATAACAGAGTACAGATTCTGAGCATAAAAAAACGCCTGAAGCTTTTCGCTTACAGGCGTTTTTTTGTATCCGGAAATACTTACTCGATATTACGGGAGTAGAAAATTTCCAGCATCTCTTTGCGTAGACGGGCTTCAATATCAGCCGCTTCTTCAAAGGTCAGCTTGTTCTTATCGATACCAAACAGGTAGTTGTCCAGCTCAAAATCCTTCAGTAGCATTTTGGTGTGGAACATATTTTCCTGGTAAACGTTCACATCAATCATCTGATACGCGTTCTTGGTATCTTCAGACAGGTAGTCCTGGATCGAAGTGATCGGGTGATCGATAAACAGCTTGCGACCGGATTCGTCACGGGTGAAACCACGTACACGGTAGTCCATGGTCACGATATCGGAATCGAAGCTGTGAATCAGGTAGTTCAGTGCTTTCAGTGGAGAGATCATACCGCAGGTGGATACATCGATATCCAGACGGAAAGTACTGATGCCGCCATCTGGGTGGCTTTCCGGGTAGGTATGAACCGTCACGTGGCTCTTATCCAGGTGAGCAACTACCGTTTCCGGCAGAGGACCCGGGCCTACTTCGTTTTCTGATTCGTCAGTCAGTTCATGTTCTGCGATCAGTACGGTCACACTGGCACCGTGGGGATCGTAATCCTGACGTGCGATATTCAGAATGTGGGCACCAATAATATTGGTCACATCTTTTAAGATCTGCGTAAGGCGTTCAGCGTTATAAAGTTCATCGATGTAATCGATATACTCTTCACGTTGCTGCTCTGTCTTGGCATAGCAGATGTCATAAATGTTAAAGCTCAGGGAACTGGTAAGGTTGTTAAACCCATGAAGCCTGATATTGTCCTTCACGCCCGAGACCTCGCGTAATGCAAATTCGTGAAATTACCCACCAACCTTATTGGCTAGCCACTTTTGAAAGGCGCGTATTATGCCTATAAAAAGTGGCTATTGCACAAAAAAATTACCCTTTTATTTTTGAGTCATAAGGGTAATTTTTGGCTGCATTATTACAGCTCAATAATTTCGTAATCGTGGCTGATTTCTACGCCACCGGCAGCCAGCATAATTGATGCTGAGCAGTACTTTTCAGCGGACAGTTCAACCGCACGCTTGACCTGTACTTCTTTAATGCCACGGCCCTTAACAACGAAATGCAGGTGGATTTTCGTAAACAAAGCAGGAACGGCATCTGCTCGTTCTGCTTCTATTTCAACATAGCAGTCACTGACATCCTGACGGGACTTTTGCAGAATACCGATCACATCGAAAGAACTGCAGGAGCCTAAACCCATCAACAGAAGTTCCATCGGACGAGGGCCGGTGTTTCGACCGCCTTTTTCCGGTGGACCATCGATCACAATTGCGTGACCTGAGCCGGATTCTGCCAGAAACTGAACGCCATCTGTCCATTTTACGACTGCTTTCATTCCGCTCTATTCTCCTGCTTAGTATTTGATATTGTTAAATGAAATTCAGCTGGCAATATCGCTGATATAGCATGGTCACGCAAGTTTTCACGCCAAAAAAGGCCGCTGCTTAGCCCTGCTAAAAACAGGCTTTTTTTGTTGTTTTCCTGCAGATCAGGTATTGTCTGCTTCGGTAGCTTTCTGTTTGCACGTAAAAAAGGGTTTTTTGTTATGTTGCCTGCCAGTAAAAAGGAGATTCCGGGACTGAACGAGTTTCTGGCGATCAGTCACAGACGCAGCTTTCCTAAGCGTTCAACTCTTATCTCAGCAGGAGCCGAAAGTGGTTCTCTCTTCTACCTGGTGAAAGGGTCCGTCACGGTTTCCATCGAGGATGAAGACGGCCATGAGATGGTTGTCGCTTATCTGAACGAAGGCTCCTTTTTCGGCGAGATGGGACTGTTTGATGAGATCAGTCGTCGCAGTGCCTGGGTAAAAGCAAAAACCGATGTGGAAGTTGCTGAAGTCAGCTATACCCGCTTTACGGAACTGACAGAGAAAGACACCCGCCTGTTGTATGTGCTGGGGAATCAGGTTGCAGCCCGCTTGCGCAATACTACCCGGAAGGTGGGCGATCTGGCCTTTATGGATGTGACCGGCCGCGTAGCGCGTACTTTGCTGGATCTGTGCAAAGAACCTGATGCGATGACCCATCCGGATGGTATGCAGATCAAGGTGACCCGACAGGAGATCGCCCGTATTGTCGGTTGCTCCCGTGAGATGGTAGGGCGAGTACTGAAGGATCTGGAAGAGCAGGGGCTGGTAACCGCAAGCGGTAAAACCATGGTGGTTTACGGTACGCGATAGCTCGTTATTCGGTACACCCGCTGATTCAATAAAAACGCCGCTTCTGACAGGAAGCGGCGTTTTTTTATGGGGTGTTTCAGAAGCTCTGGTGGTTGGCTAGCTGCCTAGGGGGAGCTTCTGAACCTGCAGCAGTTGTGAGCAGTTGTCTGCGCTGACCGGACGGCTGAAGTAGTAACCCTGGAAGTGCTTACAGCCCAGTTTTACCAGCAGATCCATAATAGCAGCGTCTTCCACACCCTCGGCAATAATCTCCATTTGCAAGTGGGATGCCATTGCGATGATGGTTTCGGTAATCGCTCTGTCGTTGGAGTCGGTCAGCAGATCCATCACGAAAGATTTATCGATCTTAAGCTGGTTGATGGGCATTTGCTTGAGGTATTTCAGCGATGAATAGCCGGTTCCAAAGTCATCAATGGAGAGTGCGATACCCATTGCGCGGATTGCATCCATACGGGTGATGGTGGCATCCATATTCTTCACCAAGAGACTTTCCGTTAGCTCCAGTTCCAGTTTGTTGGGATCAACCCCCGTGTTATCGATGACTTCTGATAGCACGTTCAGAAACTGAGGATGGTCGAACTGCTTGGCACTGATATTCACCGCCATGCGGAAGTTTTCCGGGCAGAAACCATCATTCTGCCATTGAGCCAGCTGAGAGCAGGCCTGTTCCAGTACCCAGCGACCAATCGGAATGATCAGGCCGGTTTCTTCGGCAAGGCCGATAAACTGATCCGGTGGGACAAAACCGCGTTCCGGATGCTGCCAACGGATCAGAGCTTCAGTACCTATAATGCTGAAGTTATGATCGACCTGTGGCTGATAGTGCAGGTAAAGCTCATTGTTCTCCAGCGCGGTATGCAGTGCGCGTTCCATCGCCAGATGCTGGTCTGCCAGCAGTTGCATACTGGGGCGATAGAAGTGGAACGTGTTTTTACCGTTGGATTTAGCCCGATACAGAGCCGTATCAGCCTGTTTAACGATGTTCTTGATGTCGTTGTCATCATCCGGGAAAAGTCGGATACCGACACTGGCAGAGATGTGGAGTACGTGCTGGCCAATATGAAAGGGTTTTGCCATCACTTCAAGAATACGTGTGGTAATGCGTTGAGCGTTGAGCGCCGCTGGTTCCTGATCTTCTGCCAGTTCCGGCAGGATGACAACAAACTCATCACCGCCTAAACGTGCAACGGTATCTTCTTCCCGCATCATCTCTTTCAGGCGCGAAGCTACAACTACAAGAAGTTCATCGCCAACATCATGACCAAGAGAATCATTGATGTTTTTAAAGCGGTCGAGGTCGAGAAACAGCAGCGCGCTAAACATATTGTGGCGCATGCTCTTGGATTGCACCTGATGCAGGCGATCCAGAAACAAACTTCGGTTCGGCAGGTCGGTCAGTGAGTCGAAATAGGCCAGATGGTGAATACGTGCTTCTTGCGCTTTACGCAGTGAGATATCCCGTGACAGCGCCAGAATATAGGTCTTGCCGGACAGATCGATACTGCGGGCTTTTATCTCAACCGGAATTTGCTGACCGTTGTGGCCTTTCAGTTCGCTTTCCAGAGAGACCTCATGCATCAGGTCATCGGAAGAGGCAAGGCTTGCCAGCGTATGGGGTAATTTGCTGGCATTAAACAGTTGCTCCATATTGAGGCCAACCAGATCTTTCTTGTCGAAGCCCAGCGTCTGAAAGGCTTTGTGATTGGCATCGTAGATCTTAAAGTCAGTCTCACAGATAATCAGCATATCACTGATACTGTTCATCACATCGCGGTTGAACTGTTCACTGCTTCTCAGGGCTTCTTCAGCTTTGTTTCGTGAACTCCATAACTCGTTAAAGCTATCAACCAGAAAACCCAGCTCGTCATCGGTATGACCTTTTAAGGCGGGTATCTGCTTGTTGCTGTTGTGGTTATCTTTCAGCAGGATCAGACTGTCTGACAGGCGTGTCAGCGGACGGCTGATCAGAGTATGGAAAACGAAGAACAGACAGATCGCCAGCAGTACATTTCTCAGGAAACCTGTGGTCAGAATAACGATAGCCCGGTCAAAGATATCTTCGCTCAGAGCATCAGGATCGGTTTCAACAATCAGGGTGCCGACCGGTGCTTCTTCAAAGACAGTGATCAGGGGGACGGCGTAGGAGCGGCGCTCTTCTTCCATAATCTGAGACATCATCCCGCCACCGATCGATGGGGCATCCGACGTTGCTAAGACGCTGTTATCGTCCAGACGGATTTGGGCGTAATGAATATAGGCGTGGTTGATCAGTCCTTTAACAACCCGCTCGGCCAGATCTTTATCGATATTGTAAGCCGCCTGAACTGCAGACTCTTCCACCAGATGAATCACCTGTTGAACCTTGTCGTTCATACCTTCGCGGCTGTGACTGATGTCGATTGCAATCTGAATGCCACTGAACACCAGACCAAGCACAAGGGCGACAATGACCGTGAATTTCGCTTGCCGGTAAGAAAGTCGTTTATGCAGGGCTGATTTTTTCAAACGAACATCCGTTATTGCATGAATCTGCAAGTTTTAAACTGAAATAAGATAGCTTACTTAAGATGTATCTAAGTTTTAGAGAGATAGCTTCAGTATGCGAAACCGAGCCACAACAGGCAAGTAGTTTATACTTTTGACCCATGGGGTTTCTTTAAAGCTTTGTTACGTTTTCAGGTCAGTGTGTTACTGGCTGAATCCTGCCCAAAAAAAGGGCGGCTGAGGGGGGGGCGGTGGTTTTTTTCTCAGCCTCTGTTCAGAAGCTTATTTATAAAGAGGTACTCAGTATGAATGAGCATCTGAACAGAGGAAGGGCAGGCTTAGCGTTGATTGGGTCTTAGTTGAAGAACTCGGCCAGCGTTTCACCCGGATTTTCGGTGCGCATAAAGGCTTCTCCAACGAGGAAGCTGTCAACATTATGGCGACGCATCGCATCAACATCTTCCTGCTTCAGGATACCGCTTTCCGTTACCACGATACGATCATCCGGAATCTGATCCAGCAGATCAAAAGTGGTTTGCAGGCTGACTTCGAAGGTATGCAGGTTACGGTTATTAATACCGATCAGACGGTTCGGTAGTTTAAGCGCACGGTGCAGCTCTTCTTCATCATGGACTTCGATCAGTACGTCCATATCCAGTTCATGGGCCAGCAGATTCAGCTCGCGCATGGTGTCATCATCCAGACAGGCGGCAATCAGCAGAATACAGTCAGCGCCAATGGCACGGGCTTCATACACCTGATAGGGATCGACAATAAAGTCTTTACGGATGACCGGCAGATCGCAGGCTGCACGGCCCTCTTTCAGATAATCTTCATGGCCCTGAAAAAAGTCGCGGTCGGTCAGAATCGACAGGCAGCTGGCACCACCTTCTTCGTAGCTGGCGGCGATCTCGGCAGGGCGGAAATCTTCGCGCAGAACGCCTTTGCTTGGAGAAGCTTTTTTGATCTCAGCGATCACGGCAGAGCGACCGGCTTTCAGGTTGCGAGCCAGTGCATCAGCAAAGCCACGAGGTGCATCCTTATTAGCAAAAGCCAGATCACGCATCTCTTCCAGAGAGATGCTCTGCTTACGCTCTTTGATCTCTTCCCATTTGCGATCAACAATTTTTTTCAGAATAGTCGGGGTGTTCAAAGTGTTCTCCTGAAGACCTTGGGTCTGGTCTGAATGTCAGGGTTAAAGTCCTGAAATCGGTTCCGGTTATTGTGCTGCAAAGACGCTGGTAAAGCTGGACAGCTCTTTCATTTTTTCACCGGCCAGGCCGCTGGCGATGGCGTCCTGCGCCATGGCGACACCTTCCTGCAGGCTATCGGCAACATCTGCTGCGTAGAGAGCTGCACCGGCATTCAGCGCGATCATATCAGCGGCTTTTTCCGCTTTCTCGGTGCTTTGTTTACCCAAAGCATCTTTGATCAGGTTGAGGGAGTCTTCGGCGCTTGCAATATCCAGCCCCACCAGACTCTGACTCTTAAGGCCAACGTCTTCCGGTGTTACCTTGTATTCTGTCACTTCACCATTTTTCAGCTCAGCCACATGGGTGCTGGTGGCTAGAGAGAACTCATCCAGACCATCTTTAGCGTGAACAATCAGAACATGTTTGCTGCCCAGTGCTTTCAGAACTTCTGCCATCGGACGACACAGGGTTTCAGTAAAGACACCGATCACCTGATGCTTAACACCTGCCGGGTTGGTCATGGGGCCGAGCATATTGAAAAGGGTACGCATGCCCAGCTCTTTACGGGGACCAATAGCGTATTTCATCGCGCTGTGATGGTTGGGGGCAAACATAAAGCCGACACCCACTTCACTGATGCAGCGGGCAATTTGTTCAGGCTTGAGGTTCAGGTTGATACCGGCAGTTTCCAGCAGGTCAGAACTACCGCTGGAAGAGGAAACAGAACGGTTACCGTGTTTGGCAACATGGCCACCTGCTGCTGCAATAACGAAAGCAGACGCAGTTGAGACATTAAACAGGTTAGCGCCGTCGCCACCGGTACCACAGGTATCCACCGCATTGGGGATATCCAGCTCAACCGGCGTGGCCAGTTCTCGCATCACTTCAACAGCGGCGGTGATCTCGTCCAGGGTTTCGCTTTTCATGCGCAGGGCAATCAGAAAGCCGCCGATCTGTGCATCTGTGCATTGTCCGGTCATGATCTGGCGCATAACATCGCGCATCTCTTCACGACTCAGATCCAGCTGTTCTACCACCTTGCTCAAGGCATCTTGAATGTTCATGGTATCGGGTCCTGTCTCGTCTTCGTTGCGCTGTTGATGTGCAGCGCTCTGTCAGCTTGCTTTGGAGCAGCCTCTTATGGGCTGCTTCGATTGTTCTTGCAGAAAGTCAGTCTTTTTAAGAAATCGGCACTTTCCGGAAAGTGCGGTCCTCAAAAGAAGCAGAGCTCTGAATAAATCAGAGCGTCTGATTCAGAAAGTTCTGCAGCATATCGTGACCGTGTTCGGTCAGAATTGACTCAGGGTGGAACTGAACGCCTTCAATCGGCAGTGTCCTGTGACGCAGGCCCATGATTTCACCCGGTGTACCGTCTTCGTTATTCACCCAGGCGGTCACTTCCAGGCAGTCCGGCAGTGTAGCGCGTTCAACTACCAAAGAGTGGTAACGGGTTGCCTGAAACGGATTATTCAGCCCGGCGAAAACACCATCATCAATATGATGCACCGGAGATGTTTTACCGTGCATCACTTCATTAGCGCGGATCACTTTGCCACCAAAGGCCTGACCAATGCTCTGATGGCCAAGGCAGATACCCAGAATCGGCAGTTTACCGGCGAAGTGCTTAATGGCTTCTACTGAGATACCCGCTTCGTTTGGTGTGCAGGGACCCGGTGAGATCACCAGATGATCCGGCTTCAGGGCTTCGATCTGCTCAATAGTGATTTCGTCGTTGCGGTAAACCTGAACGTCTGCGCCCAGCTCGGCAAAATACTGCACAACGTTATAAGTGAAAGAGTCGTAGTTATCGATCATTAACAGCATGGTCTGTACCTGTATTTTAGCTACCTATTGGTAGTTAAAATTATCTTAAGTCTTTGAAAAAAGGCGTTTGTCTAAATGATAAATATCGCAACAAACGTATTGCCTTACTCGGTAATCTTTAATGTCAGTTTGGCCGAAAAAAAGCTAATCAGGATGCTTCCCGAGTTGATTACTCGGGGTTATCCAGCCCTTTTTCTGCCATCGCAACAGCCTTAAAGATTGCCCGGCCTTTGTTCATGGTCTCTTTCCACTCAAGGCGAGGTTCAGAATCGGCAACCACACCGGCTCCGGCCTGAATGTGCAGGATCTGATCTTTGATCACAGCAGTACGGATCGCGATAGCGGTATCCATATTGCCGTTCCAGGAGAGATAACCGACTGCGCCGCCGTAAACACCGCGCTTCACCGGCTCCATCTCGTCGATAATTTCCATGGCACGCACTTTAGGTGCACCGCTTAAAGTACCCGCTGGCAGGGTCGCTTTCAGCACATCCATGGCGCTCATGCCTTCTTTCAGCTGACCGGTGACGCTGGATACGATATGCATCACGTGTGAGTAACGTTCAATCACCATTTTGTCGGTCAGGGTAACGCTACCGGTTTGAGCGATTCGGCCAACATCGTTACGGCCCAGATCGATCAGCATCAGATGCTCGGCCAGCTCTTTCGGATCCGCCAGCAGTTCTTCTTCCAGAGCCTTATCTTCCGCTTCGGTTGCTCCGCGCTTACGGGTGCCGGCGATAGGGCGCACGGTAACCAGATTGTCTTCAACGCGGGCAAGGATTTCCGGTGAGGAACCCACCACATGGAAGTCATCCAGATTAAAGAAGAACATATAAGGGGAAGGGTTCAGGCAGCGCAGGGCGCGATACAGCTCCAGCGGTTGAGCCTCAAACGGCGTCGACATACGCTGAGAGATTACGCACTGCATGATGTCGCCTGCCAGCACGTATTCTTTGATTTTACTAACCGCTTCTTTGAACTTCTCTTCGGTGAATCCCGATTTGAAGTCGCTTTCCTGAGTAACACGGCCAGTACCAACACTGTAGGAGGAAACTGCCAGGGAGCGCAGTTGGCGCTCCAGTTCATTCAGGCGCTGACGGGCTTTTTCCAGCGGGCGTTTGTGTTCGGTATTGGCGTGAACGATCAGGTAGAGCTTGCCGCTCAGGTTGTCGAAAACAACCACTTCTTCTGAGATCAGCAGCAGAATATCCGGCACATCAATCGGATCATTTTCCGGAATATTGACCAGACGCTTTTCCACATAACGTACGGTGTCATAACCGAAGTAACCCACAAGACCACCGGTAAACAGGGGCAGATTGTCCAGTTCAGGAACAGAGAAACGTTTCTGGAATTCTTCGATATAGCTCAGCGGATCATCCTGCTGGCTTTGTTCGATTACTGCATTGCCATCAAACAGGGTGACTTCGTGACCGCGCACCTGCAGGCGGCGCTGGCAAGGCAGACCGATAATGGAATAACGCCCCCATTTTTCGCCGCCTTCCACGGATTCCAGCAGATAGCTATAAGGCTGGTCAGCCAGTTTCAGATAGGTGCTTAACGGGGTATCCAGATCAGCCAGTACTTCACGTACCAGTGGGATGCGGTTGTAGCCTGCTGCGGCCAGCTCGGAGAAGCGTTCCGGAGTCATGATGTCTTCCTGTCACGGTATAAATGGAAAAATAAAACACAAACTTAGATAAAGCAGAGGGCATGATTTCGCTACATACAGGCAGCATTAACCACGCAATGTGAGCTTCACCATCGCCAGCGTTTTACCTCGCGCATCAATCCCAGTGATTTATCAGGAAACATATTTGATCCGTTTTTTTGAAGAAGATAAAAAAGTCTGATTTTTTATAACCTAAAGTACTAACGTATTGATAAATTGGCTTTTGTTAGTACTAAGGCGGTTAAGTTATACCAGCTCAGCCAATGAATCAACCACTAGATCAGCCCCACATTGGTCTACTGGAACTCCATGGTCATATCCGTATCGAACCGCCACTGTTTTAAAGCCAGCTTTCTGCCCGGCAGAGATATCAGTAATGGAGTCTCCGATCATAAGGCATAGCGCCGGATCGGCATTCAGTTGTTCAGCGGCATGTAGCAGAGGCATCGGTGATGGTTTTTTCTCCGGCAGGGAATCGCCACCCAATACCAGATCGAAATAGCCGTCCAGATTGAGTTGTTCGAGAATCTCTGGCACAAAACGGTATGGCTTATTGGTGATCAGCGCCATTGGGATCTTTTTGGTTTTTGCTGCATCCAGCAGAGCAAAAATACCTTCGTAACAGCGGGTTTTTGCACCCTTGTTGGCATCGTAGGCGGTCAGAAAGGTCTGATAAGCCTGCATAAACAGCTCAGAAGTTTCATCGATACCATCAATTTCAAGGCTATCCGCCAGCGCCCGTTTGACCAGTACTACCGCGCCTTGTCCTACCCAGCTACGCACCTTCTCCTGACCTGCTTTGGGTCGGTCCAGTTCAGTCAGCATCTGATCGACGGCATCCGCCAGATCCGGTACCGAGTCGATGAGCGTGCCATCAAGATCAAAGGCCAGTAGCTGAATATCGGACAGCAGCAGGTGCATAGCGAATACCTTTTGTATGAGGAGTGGGAAGCAATTTAAAAGCGGGCACATAAAAAAGGCACCCTAATGGATGCCTTTTTCAGGTCAATCAGGTTTTAACGCGTTACCCGAGCCACTATTTATTTTTTGGCCTGAGCTACTTTTTATTTCTTAACCTGAGCTAGCTCGGCACGCATAGCATCGATAGTGGCTTTGTAGTCGTCGGTGTTAAAGATGGCAGAACCGGCAACAAAGGTATCGGCACCGGCTTCAGCGATTTCGCGGATATTCTGAATGCCAACGCCACCGTCGATCTCCAGACGGATGTCGTAACCGCTTTCATCGATGATTTTGCGAGCCTGACGCAGTTTATCCAGTGTGCCCGGGATAAATTTCTGACCACCAAAGCCCGGGTTTACTGACATCAGCAGAACCACGTCCACTTTATCCAGCACGTAGTCCAGATAGTGCAGTGGCGTTGCCGGGTTAAACACCAGACCGGATTTGCAGCCGCCGTCACGGATCATCGACAGGGAACGGTCGATATGGTCAGAGGCTTCCGGGTGGAAAGTGATCCAGCTGGCTCCGGCGTCGATGAAGTCACCGATCATGCGGTCAACCGGAGAAACCATCAGGTGGACATCAATCGGTGCAGTAACACCGTGGTTGCGCAGCGCTTTACACACCATAGGACCGATGGTCAGATTCGGAACGTAGTGGTTGTCCATCACATCAAAGTGAACAACATCAGCACCGCTGGCCAGTACGTTATCGACTTCCTCACCCAGACGGGCGAAATCAGCGGATAAAATGGAAGGTGCGATTTTGAAATCAGACATCAGGTTCTCTCATCGGTCTTAAATAAGAAGGCAGCCACAGGCTGAGGTTCAGGTGCGGGCATTTTAACCAAAGCCCGCCCAGAGTGCTACGACAGAGGCGCAGTGCTGTCCGGCAGAATGGTCTGTATGGCTGGCGTTTCTTTTTGTTGTTGGGAGGGGAACCGGGTTCTTAATCGACAGGATGTTATTTATACTGGCTACGGATTTTAAGGCACAGTTAATGCATTGAAATGCAAAGGTTTCAGTTTTACCGCAGGCAGGAGGCAAACCTCTGCCTGTGCCATGGTCACAGTAACGGGATAGCGGCATGGTTTGTTCAGGGTGGAAATTAAATTCATTGTTATCGGCTCTGCGTACAGCTCCGATGCGTTTGCAGCGTGAAGCGTTGCGGCGTTGTTTTTTGGTACGTGGCTTTGCGCTGAGTCTGCTGGTTGCTCTTGCCGTTTCAGCGCCTTCGGTATGGGCTGAAGAGGAGGAACCGGTTGATGGTGAAGAGGCTCAGGAAGAACCGGCAAAACCAAAAGAGCCGCCAAAGCCTTATGTGGTCCCTGATGCTGAGAAGACCCGTTTTGATGTATTGGCCAGTCAGGCGAATCCCAGAGAAGTGATGAAGCTGACAGCCAATCAGGAAGAGTTTCTGGCTCTGTATCGTCCGGAAAATACGCCAAAAGCCCATGGCGCTCTGGTGATTTTGCATATTGAAGATGGTCATCCGGACTGGCCTATGGTGGTTAATCCTGTTCGTACCCAGATGCCTGATTTTGGTTGGGCGACCCTCTCTGTTGCGATTCCGAGTCCCGGTCCTGCTGAAATTCCTGAGCGTACTTTACCAGCGACTCAGGTGCTTGCGGGGATGCCAAAAGGTGAGGGCGAAGAGGAAGAGGCTCCTGCGGAAGGCGAAGGTGAGGGCGGTGACGAGGCTGCAGCAGAAGATGCTCCGGAGGAAGCCGCTGCTGAACCTCAGGCTCCGGCTGATGAGGAAGGTGACGAGTTGGGAGAGAGCAAGGATGGTGAAGGTGCAGCAAATCCTGATTGGCCACCACCAAAGCCAACCTTTGTGCCTGTGGAGGATCGTGGCCCGTTAGCGGATCGTATCGATGCCCGTATCAATGCCGCTGTTTCTCAACTGCTGAGTCAGGGCTATGAGCAGATCGTTTTTGTGGGCCACGGTGTTGGCGCAGTCTGGATTATGGATTACCTGAAAGACAATCCAGCTCCACCTGAGCAGGCTGTGGTGATGATTCAGGCGCGTATGCCACAGCGTCAGATTGAGGTTGATCTGCCGGCTCTTCTGCTGGAGCAGCAGCGTCCGATTCTGGATCTTTATTACGACGATAATCGCTTCGATAAGAGCTTTGCCACGGAGCGGGCTAACTTTGCCCGTCGCTCCGGTAACCCTCATTACCGCCAGACACGTTTGGGTGGCTTAGGGTTGCAGTCCGGTCAGTCAGAAGCGAAAGACAGACGCGTGGTTCAATCATTGCGGGGTTGGCTGGATTATCTCTATCAGTTTGAAGGAGAAGAACGCGAACCTGCAGACTCCTATATTCGAGGGCCGATTCGCTCCCTTTATGAAGAGCGTATGGAGCGATCCCGTTACTGATTAATCGGTGATGGTTTTAGGTGCTAACAGCAAACGGCCAGTCTGATCTGTCAGACTGGCCGTTTTTTATGTCCGTAGGGATAGAGCTAATCGTGGGCTAGTAAGCTTTTCGGCTCTTTTTGATTAGCTGATAGGCGGCCTGAAGCTGCTGGGAAAGCTCCTTGGCTCTGGCGTGTTCCTGCGGGCTGGCATTTTGACCCGCCAGCTTATCCGGGTGAACCTTGGAGATCTTCTGTCTGAAGGCGCGTTTCAATGATGCCAGATCTGTATCCGGTGAGACGCCGAGTAACTGATAAGCGGCATTTAGCTCCTGCCCAAAGCTCTGATAAGCATTGGAATGACGTCGATAACGGGAATACGACTGATATGCCGAATCATCACCTGAGTCAGCCTGTTCGAATCGGTTATTCTGAGCTTGTTCACGGCTGCCCTGTTTTTGCTGGCCGTTGCTGAATCCCTGTCCCCGATTGCCGAACTGATCCTGCCAGGCTTTTCGGTATTGCTGTCGAATCGTCTGAAACTGTTCGGGTTTGATTCCGGCGTAAAAGGCGGTCATTCCGAGGGTTTCGACCAGACTGGTATGCGCCTTACCTTCGGCGTAAAGCAGCTGAAACTGATAATGCAGCCACTCCATCTTTTTACCGGTGCGGTTTTTAAAGCGCTTTTTGAACTGCTTAATCAGATGCTTGGGCGGTTCCGGTTGAGATTTACCGGTATTAAATGCTTCGATTGCTGCCAGTCGTTCATCAGAGGTCAGTGCCATGGACGACATGATGTGTTCTGTGGCGTGAATTTCCTGCTGAGACACCAGCCCATCAGCCTTGGCAAGAAAGCCCAGCATCTGATAGGTGAACTGAAAGAAAAGCAGTTCATCCCTGCTGCGATAGCGCTTGCCGTAAGGCGCGTCCTGAGAGGCTTCCAGATAACGACCCAGACGTTTATCGATCAGATACCCCAGGACAAAACCGATCAGCATACCCCGCCAGCCCCAGGTCAGGAGACCGGTTAAGAATCCTGTCATCTTAAACGAGATAAACCAGCGGCTGTTCATGGTCGGTTTGTGTTCACAGTATGGGGTTGTAGTCAGGGCTTATCGGTACTTAACATCAGGCCGTTATCGGCACTTAAAATCAGAGCTTAAAAGATGCTGCTCCAGCTGATTCAGCCGTTCCGGTGTACCCACGTCCAGCCAGTAACCGGAGTAATACTCTCCGGTAATTCGGCCTTCTTCAGCAGCTTGTTTTAGCAAGGGGCCTAACGCCACTGGCGGTGGTGCGGTCTGACTATCGGGTATCAGCGCGGGATTAAGCAGACTGATGCCGCTGAAGGTATAGGCGGGCATGTCGGTGTTTTCAGCTGATGAGGGTTTGCGATGCACCTGTCCATCATTGGATAACAGAAAATCCCCAGTCGGATTATGTTCCGGGTTGGTGGTCAGGACCAGATGACCCGAAGCCCCCGGAGCTAACTCTGGTAACTGGCTGAGGTCATAATCACACCAGATGTCGCCATTCACCAGAATCAGCGGCTGCTCAGGATCAAGATCGCCCTGCTCCAGCGCTTTCTGGATGCCACCAGCGGTTTCCAGAGGTTCCTGCTCATGGGAGAGGGTGATGGAAACGGGCCACAGACGTGAGGCGATAAAGTCTTCAATCTGTTCAGCCAGGTAGCTGATATTGATCAGAATAGAGTCTACGCCGGCATCGATCAGGCGATTGATCTGGTGTTCCAGTAACGGCTTACCTGCAACCCTGAGTAAAGGTTTGGGAGTATGGTCCGTGAGTGGCCGCATCCGGGTGCCAAGTCCTGCCGCCAGAATCATCGCCTGCATGTTATGCGCCTTCTGTCTGCTGAGTTTCGTGCTGGCTCTGCTGTTTTTGATTCATCGCCGGAACGATGCGATCCAGCAGCCATTGATGGAAACGGCTCAGGTTCTGGTATTCACCGGTCGCTTCCAGCAGATGTTGTAGGGTGCGCGGGATATCGTTCAGATAGCCGGACTTACCGTCACGCAGCCAGAGTCGGGAGAAGATTCCCAGCACCTTGATATGGCGCTGAGCACCCATCAGATCCAGCTCCTGCCGGAACTTGTCTTTTGAATAATCGCTGGCCAACAAACCTGCGTTCTTAGCTTCCTGCAGGTAATGGTTGCGCCATTGATCTACTAATGATGCGGGCCAGTGCAGGTAGCAATCTTTCAGCAGGGACACCAGGTCGTAGCTGATTGGGCCAATAACGGCATCCTGAAAATCGATAATGCCGATCTTATGATCAGTGGTCAGCATCAGGTTGCGGGAGTGGTAATCACGGTGAACCGGAACCTGTTTCTGTTGCAGCGCGCTATGGCAAAGATGCTCAAAGGTGTGATCCAGCAGGCTGATCTCTTCGTCGCTCAGGTCCAACTCCAGCCATTTCAGGCAGAACCACTCTTTGAACAGCTCCATTTCCCGGGTCAGAAGTTCATGATCGTAGGCGGGGAGTTCAAGTCCTGAGGTTTGCTGAATCCGGATCAGAGCGTCGATGGAATCTTTGTACAGGCGATCCGCCGCTTGCTGATCATCGCGGATATTGGGTAGTAACTGGTTGTCGCCAAAGTCCTGTAATAAGAGAAAGCCTTGCTCCAGATCCTGAGCAATGACTTCAGGAACATGGACGCCCTGTCGGAACCAATGACGGGCGATACGGACAAAAGGTGCGCAGTCTTCTTCCGGCGGTGGTGCATCCATCACAATATAGGAGGTAGCCTGACCGTCCGTGCGGCCGTTATTCCAGTTCAGGCGGTAGTAACGACGGAAGCTGGCATCGCCTGCTACCATCTCAAGCTCAGGCTGACTGATATTGGTTGCCTGAGTCAGCCACTGACAAAGCTGGGTGTATCGAGGGGTCATCGGCTCTCCTTATCGTGGCCGTGTTATTCCGGAAGCGGCTGTATTATGGCAAAAGCGCCTGCCACTGCCCATACAGAAGGCGGAAGCTTTTGTTATCACTGTTAAGTGGTTCTGTTAAATGGCGTTCACAGGCGGATGCAGAGCAGGAATCCGTCAGTGGGCAATGGACTGTTGCATCATGATATTTGATCAATTTCAGTGGTTTGCAGGATATTGCTTTGTCATTAGCCGGTATCAGGCGATGAAGTAAACTCCCCGAGCCGTTATACTTTTTCTGCCTGAAATATTTCCTAGAGCCGGAATATTTTAAAGTCGCTATAATGTTGCGTTTTTAGCTTTGTCACACTGATTTCAGCCAAACTCATTCAGGCCGAACACCTTTAAGGTTCAGCCCGGACACCAGCCAAGTAAGGATCTTGTTTGAAATTGCCATCTTCATCTTCAGATCTTGTGTCTATTCCTTCTGCGAAACAGAGCGCATTGGGGAGGACATGTGGCCTAGCTGTTGTGAGTCTTTTGGTGCTTGGCTCTGCTGTTACTTATGCTTCTGATGAAGCCCAGGCTACAAGTTATCACTTGGACTGGGTACCTTTTGATCAGTTAACTCCTGAGCAAAAAAGAGAAACCAAAGGTTTATGCAGAGGCCTGTATGTCCATCCTGAGGTTGCTTCCCGTCAGGATAGTGAAATTACTGCCAAAGAAGCTACTTATGAGGCTAATGGGCAAGTTCAGTTAATGGGGGATGTGAGGGCATACACCCCAAATGGAATATTGCAGGCAGATAAAGCGAAGATTAGCTCTGACCGTTCCAATATTTCAGCTGAAGGCAATCTCGTTGTTCGACAGGCTACAGGTATTGTTTATGGCCAATCCGGAACATTAAATAATCAGTCTGAGACCTTTGATATCCGTAATGCTGAATATCTGATTTTTCAGGATAACTTCCGGGGAAGGGCGGAGCGAATTCAAAGAAACGATAGCGGTCTTGTGGTTATTGAGGATGGCAGTTATACCTCCTGTTCTCCTGATGATAAAAGTTGGCAGTTAGTAGGCTCAGAAATTGAGCTTGATAATGAGTCTGGCTTCGGAACGGCTATTCATGCTCGTTTGGAACTGGCTGATATACCTGTTTTCTATTGGCCTTATCTGAAATTCCCCATTGATGAACGCCGTCATACAGGTCTTTTGATGCCATCCTTTGCCATCGATGAAGAAGGATTGGATCACTTTAAACAGCCACTCTACCTAAATCTTGCATCTAACTATGATGCCACTTTGACGCCTCACTGGTATCGGGAGAGAGGCACTCATTTAGGTACAGAGTTTCGCTATCTTTTCCCAGATAATCATTATGGGATTATTACTTACGACTTCTTGGAAGCAGACCCACTGTTTGAAGATAAAAAGCGTGAGTTCTTTGCATATCAGTCAGAAGGAAGCCTGACTGACAATTGGATATATCGTGTCGATTATGGGCAAGCATCGGATGACTATTATTTCCGAGCTTTTGAGACCAACTTTATCGAAGCAAATACAGAAAAGTTGGATCAACTTTCTGAAACTCAGTACCGAAATGGAAATTGGCATTATCTAGCCAGAGCCCAGGGCTTTCAGGAGCTTGATCCAAATCTGACAGATGCGGGTCGTGAATATTATAAATTGCCAGAGTTGCAGGCTAATTACGCCAACCGAATCGGTGATCTAAGTTTCGGTAGTCACAATCAGGCGGTTTGGTTTGATAGAGATATTCTTGATGGTAGCGATATAGAGGGCTCTGTTAGCCCAACGACTGGGGCGATCACGTGGGGCAGTGCTTTAATCGCGCAGAGAACCCACCTTGAACCATTCGCCCAATATCGTGCAAGCAGGCTCTGGGGATACACTCAGCTCGATCTGAAAGCGGCCTATAGTCAATATGCTCTTTCAGGTCAGCCGGATGGTATTAGTGGCAGCAAACAGAGACTGCTTCCAACGTTTGCATTGGACTCGGGCTTGTTTTTTGAGCGTGAAACTTCAGGCTTTGGATCTGATTATATTCAGACTCTCGAACCACGAATTAAGTTGGTCTATGCACCGACTGAAGATCAGTATGATATCCCTGTGTTCGATACGTCAGAATATTCATTCGATCGTAACCAGCTTTTCAGAGATTCCCGGTTTTCTGGCGTAGATAGGCAAGGTGATTTGCAGAAGCTTGCGTTTGGAGTTACTTCGCGTTTCATTAATGATGCATCTGGCCGGGAAGTCCTGAACCTTACCCTTGGGCAGGCGCTTTATATGCAGGAGCGCACGGTGACCTTATCTACAGATCCAACCTATGAACCTGACTACCAACATTCCCGACTGGTATCTCCCTTAGTGGCCTCTGTTGGTTATTATCCACTGGATTGGTTAACGGTTGATTTAAGCTCCCAGTGGAATACCGATAAAGCTTTTTTCTTTATGGAACAGCGCGAAACTAAGATTACAGGCACGCATCCTACGGGATTAGCGTTTCTGTTGAGACACACAAAAAATTACACGGGTTGCATGCTTAACCAGGATTGCAGCGACACCCAGGATATTACCTATACCGAAACTGCTGATTTAGGTGTAATTGCCCCTCTGAATGAAAACTGGAAAGCATTCGGTGTGATCCGAAGAGATATTCAGGAAGGTCGCCATCTGGAGCGGATTGCGGGTATTGAATATGAGAGTTGTTGTTGGGCCATTCGTTTAGCTCGTCATCAATTCTATGCCGGAGATGATTACGACGACCCGGAAGCTTTCGATAACAATGTCCGTCTTGAGCTTCTACTTAAGGGATTTGGTGGTATTGGACAAGAAGAACCTTATGAGCGAGCTGCGGAATTTATTCCTGGTTTTCGTTCCAGCTATTAGTGAAGACGATTGAGAGTTCTATGAAAAAGTATATTGGATTACTGATAGGTACCTTTCTAAGCATCAGTATCATTTCGGTAGCTTATGCAGCCCGTCAGCCGTTGGATCAGGTTGTGGCTGTCGTGAATCAGGAAGCCCTGATGCAGTCTGAGCTGGAAGCCAAGCTGGACTCGGTTTATCAGAATTTGCGTCAGCGGAATATCACCCCACCTGCCCGTGATGTATTGCGTAAGCAGGTACTGGATCGTCTGATTCTGGACACGATCCAGATGCAGAAAGCGGAAGAGTCCGGTATGCGGGTTTCTGATGCTGAACTGAACAAAGCGTTGGCCAGTGTCGCCCAGCAAAACAAGATGACGGTTGATCAGTTCCGTCAGGTTCTGGAACGTCAGGGTATTCCTTTCAGCAGTGTGCGTGACCAGATCAGCCGTGAGTTACTAATTAGTCAGTTACGTCAGCGCCGCGTTGGTGAGCGTATCCGAATCTCTGAGCAGGAGGTGGATAACTTCCTGGCTCAGGAGAAAACCGAGCTGAGCAGTACAGACTATCGTCTGCAGCAGATCACAGTATCGATTCCGGAAAAGGCAACTCCTGAACAGGTGGCCGCAGCCGATCAGAAAGCCCAGGAGATCTATCAGCAGCTGGTTCAGGGCGAAGATTTCAGCCAGTTGGCGATTCGGGTTTCTGAAGACGAATATGCACTGCAGGGTGGTGAGATGGACTGGCGTCGTGGCAGCGAGTTGCCTGTGCTTTTAGCCGATCAGGTTCCGGCTATGGATATCAATGAAACCTCAGTGCCGCTTCGTAGCCCGTCCGGTTTCCATATTATCCGTTTGCTGGAAAAGCGCGGCGGACCAACCAAGCTGGTGACCGAAACTCTGGTGCGTCATATTTTGATTTCGCCTACGGCTCTCAGAACAGAAGCTCAGGCCCGTACGCTGGTGAACAAGCTGCGTCAGCGCATTATGAAAGGTGAAGATTTTGCCGAGCTGGCGCGGACTTACTCCGATGACAAAGCATCTGCGGGTGATGGCGGTAATCTGGGTTGGGCGAAGCCGGGTAAGTATGTACCCCAGTTCGAAGCCTCTATTAACAATACATCCGTTAATGGCGTCAGCCCTGCATTCCGTTCACAGTTCGGCTGGCATATTCTGCGGGTAGAAGGTCGTCGTAGTCAGGATATTGGCGATCAGCTGGTTCGTGAGCAGGCGCGTCAGCAGCTGTTTAAGCGTAAATTTGATACTGAACTGGATAACTGGCTGCGTGAGCAAAAAGCCGCAGCTTATATCGAGATTCGTTAAGAGGGCGAGTGTGTGAGTCTTTCTCTGGTAATCACAGCTGGCGAGCCTGCAGGTATCGGCCCTGATGTGGTATTAAAGCTTGCAGCTGGCTGGGAAGAAGCATCTGAGCGCTTGAGCTGGAGTGGCGTCGATTGCCGTCATCTGCGTTTAGGTGTGATAGCGGATCCTGCTCTTCTTAAGCGCCGTGCTGAAGATCTTGGCCTCAAGGTAGAGCTGACTGAGGTGGAGGCCCATAACGAGCTGCCTCTGATGCAGGCTAATAAGTTAGCCGTGATCCCTGTTGCCCTTGCGGAGCAGGAAGAGGCAGGCCGGTTAAATTCCGCTAACGCCGCGTATGTGCTCGAAACGCTGAAACTGGCAACCGATGGCTGCCTGTCCGGTCGCTGGCAGGGCATGGTAACGGCTCCGGTACACAAAGGTGTGATCAATGAAGCAGGCGTGCCTTTTACCGGTCACACTGAGTTTTTGCAGGAAAGAACGAAAACTGAACAGGTAGTCATGATGTTGGCAACCGAGGGACTGCGTGTCGCTCTGGTAACTACCCACCTGCCGTTGCGCGATGTGGCTGACGCTGTAACTCCTGAGCGGATCTCCCGGGTAAGTCGCGTGCTTTACCGTTCTCTGCAGCAGGATTTTGGCTTGCAGCAACCTAAAGTTTTGGTTTGTGGCTTAAATCCCCATGCCGGTGAAGATGGCCATCTGGGCCGTGAAGAGCTGGATGTGATTATTCCTACCCTGCAGCAGTTGGCAGAAGAGGGTATTGCTCTGACCGGTCCGCTACCCGCTGATACTCTGTTTGCCGAGCATCATCTGAAAGACACAGATGCCGTACTGGCGATGTATCATGATCAGGGCTTGCCGGTACTCAAACATGCCGGATTTGGCCGCGCAGCCAATATCACCCTCGGTATGCCTATTGTAAGAACATCTGTAGATCACGGCACCGCCCTTGATCTGGCGGGAACCGGACAGGCCCATGAAGGCAGTCTCTGGACCGCTCTGGGTTACGCTGCTCTGATGGCAGAAGCCCGTAGTCGATAACACCTGAAGAATCTGAGAGGAATTAATGGCTAAGAAGCCTCAGCAACACCGCGCCCGTAAGCGCTTCGGACAAAACTTTCTTCAGGATGAAGGTATTATTCGTCGCATTGTCCGCAGCATCGCGCCGCAGGCTGATGACCACATGGTTGAGATTGGCCCGGGTATGGGGGCGCTGACCGAAATTATTCTGGAATCCGCCGAGCGTCTTGATGTGATTGAACTCGACCGTGACCTGATTCCGGGCCTTAAGGTGAAATTCTTTAACCATCAAGGTTTTGAGATTCATCAGGCGGATGCGCTGAAGTTTGATTTTGCCGAGCTGATCGATGACGGCAAGCCTCTGCGTGTTGCGGGCAACCTGCCGTATAACATCTCCACACCTCTGATTTTCCACCTGCTGGAGCAGCGTCAGAATATTCAGGATATGCACTTTATGCTGCAGAAAGAGGTGGTTGAGCGTCTTGCTGCTGCTCCGGGTACGAATGACTGGGGACGTCTGGGCATCATGGCGCAATACCTGTGTGATGTTGAGGCGCTTTTCATTGTCCCGCCTGAAGCCTTTGACCCTATGCCAAAGGTTGACTCTGCGATCGTGCGTCTGACGCCACACAAAGAGTTGCCTCATCCGGCAAAGTCTGCGGAGTGTCTGGATAACCTGGTACGAACCGCTTTTGCTCAGCGCCGTAAAACCCTGCGTAATAACCTGAAAGGTCTGATGGATGTGACTGAAATCGAAGCTCTGGGCATCGATCCACAGCGCCGTCCGGAAACCCTCAGCCTGCAGGAAGTGGTTGCTTTAAGTGATTGTCTGGCAGACAGGTTGGGTAAACATGACTGATATCAGTGATCAGGATCAGCCGGCATCGGCAGGTCTGCTGGATCTGAAAATAGAGCCTAAGTTTATCAAACAGGATACTGCTGAAGATCGCGATCAGTATGTTTTCAGCTATAAGGTCACTATCACCAATAACAATCGTACCAGTGTGAAGCTGCTGACCCGCTCCTGGGTCATCACAGATGGTAACGGTAAGGTGAATGAGGTGAAGGGCAAAGGCGTAGTAGGGCAGCAGCCGGTTATTGCGCCGGGTGAGTCCTACAGTTATACCTCCGGGGCTATTTTCCCGACGCCACTGGGCTTTATGCAGGGTTTCTATGAGCTGACGGATATCGAATTCGATTGCCCGTTGCAGCTGGATATTCCGGCATTCCGGCTGGCTAAAGAGGATATGCTGCACTGAGCGGCTTATCTCTCATAAGCCGATAGAGTGCTGGTAAAGATCCCGCATTCCAATCTGATCCTTTCGATACAACCGATGGCAATTTAGCGTTATGGCAACTTATGCAGTAGGTGACCTGCAGGGCTGTTTCAGTGAGCTGGAACTCCTTCTGGATGCTGTTCAATTTGACCCGAACCAGGACAAACTCTGGCTGGCGGGTGACCTTGTTAATCGTGGGCCTGAGTCTCTTGAGGTTCTGCGCTTTGCATCCTCTCTGGGTGACAGGGCGCATTGTGTGCTGGGTAATCACGATCTGCATCTGTTGGCAGTTGCCTATTCCGGAGCGAGGTTAAAGCGTTCCGATACTCTGCAGCCTATTCTTGAGGCTCCGGACAGAGATCAACTGCTCGACTGGCTGCGCCATCAGCCTCTTTGTCATTACGATGCTCGGTTGGGGTATGTGATGACTCATGCGGGAATCCCTCCTGTGTGGGATCTTGAGCAGGCATTGGCTTATGCCAAAGAGGTTGAAGAAGTTCTGCGCGGCTCTCAGTGCAAAGCTTACTTCGACAATATGTATGGTAATAAACCGGCTAAGTGGTCTGATGATCTGACAGGTTTTGACCGTCTGCGTGCGATCACCAACTACTTTACCCGAATGCGTTTCTGTACGCCGAAGGGCAAGCTTGATTTTGATGCTAAGGAAGGTCTCGATCAGTGTCCCGAGGGTTATGCTCCCTGGTTTAGTTATCCACGTAAGATGCAGGAAAAGGTCATTTTCGGACATTGGGCTGCACTCGAAGGTCGTGTTGATGTCGAAGGGATCTATGCACTGGATACCGGATGTGTCTGGGGAGGCAGTTTGACAGCGTTAAATCTGGAAACCGGAAAACTGACGTCGGTCAAAAGTTTGCAGCAAACAAGACATTAGTGATATCTTATATTTGATTGATAATTCCTATTAGGGGTGATGACTTATATTTGGCTGATGGCTCTATTGATGGTTTGGCTCAAGGGATTTCAGCCTGAAACCACAGATAACTTCCGGTGATGACAAAAGGTGTCTCTATGAAATTTCAGTTTATGAATCCTGATGAATTAAAAGCCAAGCTGGAAGCCGGTGAAGCGGCAGTGGTTGTGGATATTCGTGATCCTGCCAGCTTTTCTGCAGGATCTATTAAAGGCTCCCAGCCTTTGAATAACGATAATGTTCAGTTGTTTGTTGAGCAGACCGACAAGACTCAGCCAGTGGTGGTTTGCTGCTATCACGGTAACAGCAGTCAGTCTGCGGCACAGTTTCTGGCTGAACAGGGCTTTAGCGATGTATACAGCTTGCAGGGCGGTTATGAGCTGTGGAAAACAGTTTGTCCTGAGCACTGCAACTGATTGGAAACTGCTTCGGCAGTAATATCAGAGAATAAAAAAGGAGCCTCATGGCTCCTTTTTTAATTGGAATACTGATCACTCACTTACCAGGCGATAACAACATCACCCTGCTGAATACCCAGCTTATCGGTTTCAGTACTGATCTCTCCCCGGGAGAAGAAGGGTTGCACTTTCTTCAGGGTGACCACAATCTTTGTGTTCTCAAGCTCGGTAAAAGCGTTCTGGTTTGCATCGTAGAAGGTGCTCAGACGATAAAGGTTCAGAGTATCGCCCGGGCGCAGCCCTTCACCGGCACCGGCATCAATATAGATTTTCTTGCCTTCAGTACGGGTGATTTTCGCCATAAATGGCTGACAGCTCAGAGTGCTGTTCAGGTCACTGACGACTTCATCAAAGACATCGCTGACCTGCTGGCCGTAGTCACTTTTCCAGAAGGCTACAGAGCCAAAGCCCGGTTTTTCTTCAAGAGGTACGTTCCAGTTGCCCAGAGTTTCGTAGCGTTGACTGTAAACCATAGCGCCGCTGAAACCATCGTGAACGTAGATATCCATTTGGAAGCGGCGCTCAAAGCGATTATCGCCATGTTCCATTTTGTCTTTGATCTGACCGAAATAGGATTTAGTCCGTAACAGATCCGGTCGGGCCATTGAGATATCACGGATCACACCACTGACGACATACTGAACTCCCAGCTGACCGGATGCAGAAATCGCAGTAGTCAGAGTGCCTTCAGTCGTTACAGAGGTCGGAATCGTTTTTGGTGAGGTGTAAACCTGAAAGCCGGAGGCATCCAGAGCTTTAACTTTCTGGTAGCTGCCCAGGCGGCGGGAAAGGTCTGCAGGCAGAGCCTGACTAATATTATAGAAACCGCCGAAAGATGCTGCCTGTGGGTCTTCCAGATAGAAAGAGGTAATCGCGGCGCTTCTCAGGTAGGCGTTGCTGGACTCGTTGCCGCAGGACTGATCTTTGATCAGTACATCGGCTTCGATGGTCAGCGTGAGAATATCGCCTTTCACTTCCTCTTTAATGATATTGATATCCTGAACGGTGCCGTTGGAGCTAACGCGCAGGTTATCAGCGGTAATTGCACCGTCGGTCATCTGCTGAAAACTGCTGACATCAGCGCCGGCCTGCAGGCTAAGCTGCTGGACGGCGTCTCTGATCGCGGTACGGCGGGCGCTGACCAGATCCTGATGTACAATTTTGGCCTGGCCGGTTGCTTCAAGCCATTTGGCTTCTGCTTGAGGTGTTTCCAGTCCGATAATCAGACAAAGAATCCACAACACCTTGTGACGGAATAGGGTGTTTAACAACCGACCGCTCCTTATTTATCTGTTAATAGCAAGCTGATGACAGATCTGAGTATCAGCATATTTGTACAGCAGGCTATTTTAGTTCAGATAGTTTGCCTTTAGATACTTTTAGTTCAGTAGATACTCTTAGTTAAGGTAGTACTGTCCTGGCTGTACCTTAACCAGAGGACGTGTCACAGCACGTGTGTCCGGAGACTCGCCGTGAACAGTTGGCGCGGTACAGTTTGGTGATTGCAGGGCATCAGCAGAACCCAGGCAGTCATAGAAAGTTGGTTCCAGAACCAGCTCCATAGTGGTTTCATAGTTGTTGTGAGCCAGTTCGTAAGTAGACACAACTTTTGCACCACGGATTACACTGTCAACGTAGGTACGGAAACGGTCATCACGCAAAACCATAGCTTCAACGGTAGATCCACCGCTTACACGGGTGCCGTATACACGTTCAGCGATTGCACGGTATGCATCCAGCTTAGAGGCACGCATCGCCATCAGCTGGTTCTGGCCTTTGGACATACGTGGGTTTTCCAGATAAGCACCGTAGCCTGTTACACGAACAATAATAGGATCAACCTTAGGGCTGTAGGTATGTTCAACCTGTTGGTAAACAACGTAATCGCTGTTTGCCTGATTGTTCATCGCCTGCTGGTTAGTTGGTGCGCAACCTGCCGTCAGTACAGCACCGGCAATTGCCAGAGAAGCCAGTTTAAGTTTCATCATCATCACTCCTGATGTCCGTCACAAATAGATCGATAAAGTGTTTCAACGCGTATCAAAATCAGTATCGACGTCGGTAGATCACATCGGGCTGCATGTTGCAGCAGGGTTCCATAATGATCTGAGGCGTCAGAACGCGATGGGTTTCCGTGCGGATAATCACCTTACGTTGCGGTTGAGGCTTCGCAGGCGGAATACGTACATAGGTTCCCGGAGGCTGATTGTTCTGCTGGTAGCCGTAATGCGGCATAGTACAGGCAGACAATATAAATCCAAGAAACAGTGTACCCGTGATTACTTTTACGGTTTTTAACATCGGTTCTTCCTGACATCCTGATACGAACACAACTAAAAAGTCTTTTATTCAGCGGGTTGAAAAGCTCCGCTTCAGAAAAGGTCGTTTATATAGTTGAGCCGAAAATTATACCGGTTACTATCGGCATCACTTTCGTAAAGTTTAATAGCACTGAGGGGTTAACCTACAGAAAATTAAACTTTTATTCGTTTCATTGATTAGGTTTTGCAAAAAATGAGCCAGCTTTGTTCTTCTGACGATAATGTATTGAAATCTGCAGACATTTATCTTGTCGGCGGTCCTGTGCGCGATGAGTTGCTGAGTTTGTCGGCTCATGACAGGGATTGGCTGGTTGTCGGGGCAACTCCTGATGAGATGAAAGCGGCAGGCTTTGTTCAGGTCGGCAAAGACTTTCCCGTTTTTTTGCATCCGAAGACAAAAGAAGAATATGCACTGGCTAGAACCGAAAAGAAATCCGGAAAAGGTTATCAGGGCTTTGTCTGTCACACATCTCCGGACGTGACACTGGAAGAAGATCTGATGCGTCGTGATTTTACGATCAATGCGATGGCTAAGGATGATATGGGTAAAATTCACGATCCCTATAACGGACTGGATGATCTTGAAAACAGGATTCTGCGCCATGTATCCCCTGCGTTTGCAGAAGACCCTTTAAGAGTGCTGAGAGGTGCCCGCTTTCTATCTCGTTTCTATCGTCTTGGTTTTTCTGTTGCGGAAGAGACAGAAGAGCTGATGCGCTCTCTGGTCGAGGCCGAGGAGCTGCAGCAGCTTTCTGCAGAGCGGGTTTGGTCAGAAACAGAGCGTGCCCTTCAGGAAAAAAATCCTGAGCAGTACTTTGCGCTGCTGAAAAAAGTGGGTGCTCTGGATTTCTGGTTTGCGGAGCTTGCCGGACAAGCGTTTGAGCTGCCTGAATTTTTGACCGAGGCTGATACCGATATTCGAGCTCTGCTTTGCTGGGGATGGCTGTTGCATGGCCTCACGTCTGAAGCTATTGATGTTTTATGCGCCCGTATCAAAGCACCTAAACGCTATCAGGATTTTGCTCTGCTGGTGCAGAGATTCTGGCCGTTACTGAATGCTGAGCCAGTAACCGATTCTGAACAGGTATTGGCACTTTTGGAAAAAGCAGGTGCGTTTAAGCAGGGAGGGCTGTTTGATCTCTGGCTGATGCTGTGGCATCCGGATTGTCAGGCGCTAAAAAACTGGTGGCAGGCGCTTGCTGAAGAGATGGCTCAGGTAACGGCGAAGAGTTTTGTTGAGCAAGGGCTTAAAGGGCCTGCAATCGGCGCTGCGATTAAAGCGCGACGCCTGGAGCTGATTACAGCGGCGCTTTCCTAACGGGAGCGCCTTTATCGGGAGTGAGGAGCGAGAAGATTCTTGGCTAAAGCTCGGTCAGCCAGAGTTTCTGTTCAGGAAAAGGGAAATTAGCCCATAGTTCCTGAACCGTTTTTTCCTGACCAGGCGGCACTAAATCCGGCTCCATAAGAGCTAGCGGGTATAGCATATAGCCGTGCTCAAACAGGTCCTTGCGAGGAAGCCGGATGTCAAAGTGTTCGCCATGCAGTTGATCGACCATAACAATGTCGATATCCAGCGTGCGTCCGCTGAACTTGGGGGCATTATCTTCCCGCCCGAAGTCATATTCCATCTGACGAAGTTGTTTACTTAGCTCTGGGATAGGAAGTTCAGTTTCCAGTACCGTCATCAGATTGATGAAGGGATCGCCAACAAAGCCAACCGGCTCGCTTTCAACGACTGGAGAGAGCTGCATTTCGCCAAAGCGAGCATTCAGAGCTTCGATACCTGCTTTGATGTTACTGCGGGCATCGATATTGCTGCCAAGACTCAGGTAAACGCGGCTCATTGTGAGGACTCCGCAGTATTTGGCGCCAGGTTGCCTCTTTCAATCTGAACGGCAACATTACGGGCATTTGGTACAGCGCCGGGCTTGCTGACTTTTACTTTGACCCAGCAAACACCAAATTTTTCACGAATCAGTTCGCTGACGGATTCAGCCAGAGTTTCTATCAGCTTATAGGATGAGTTTTTGACTAACTCGGTAATCGCCTGGCTGATGGAGAAGTAATCCAGTGTCAGTGACAACTCGTCATCAGCTGCTGCCGGACGGATATCGGTTGCCATCTCGATATCGAATTCCAGAGGTTGCAGGATCTCACGTTCCCAGTCATAAACGCCGATCAGGGCATCAACTTTCAAACCTTCAATAAAAACCCGGTCCAAACCATCACCTATGTGTTGCGATTAGTGTTGCTGTTAGTTGCTGATTGCAGCGAAAGTTGCCTCAGAGCTTTAGTCTGACGCTTTGTCCGTTGGCAGATCCAGAGGCGGCAGATCCGTCAGTGGCCAGCGGGGCTGGACTTTAATCTGCTTGTCATTGGTGTGGCCTGCCATCAATCTCTGGCAACCAGCGTAGGCGATCATCGCGCCGTTGTCTGTGCAGAACTCATTGCGCGGATAAAACACCTGGCCACCCATGCCTGAGAGAGTGACTTCAAGCTTGGCTCTCAGATCTTTGTTAGCGCTAACGCCACCGGCAATAACGAGTGTTTTACGACCGGCCTGCTTTAGAGCACGTTTACATTTGATTAAGAGGGTATCGACAACGGCATCCTGGAATGCGAGAGCGATATCGGCGCGTTCCTGATCGCTCAGCTCACCATTATTGGCTTCTTTGGCCGCTTCAACGGTATTGAGGGTAAAGGTTTTCAGGCCGCTGAAGCTGAAGTCCAGTCCTGGGCGATTGGTCATGGGGCGTGGGAACAGATATTTACCCGGAGTTCCCTGTTCAGCAAAGCGGGCGATATGAGGGCCGCCGGGATAAGGCAGTCCCATCATTTTGGCTGCTTTGTCAAAAGCTTCACCGGCTGCATCATCAATACTTTCGCCCAGCATTTCGTACTGACCAATACCCTGTACGTCGATCAGCTGGGTGTGACCGCCGGATACCAGTAATGCCACGAAGGGGAATTCCGGTGGTTTTTCTTCCAGCATGGGAGCCAGCAGGTGGCCTTCCATATGGTGTACGCCCAGGCAGGGCTTGCCCCAGGCCATAGCCAGTGCCTGAGCAGTGGAGGCGCCCACCATCAGGGCACCGATCAGTCCGGGGCCTGCGGTATAGCAGATCGCATCGATCTCTTCTGCGTTGCAGTTGGCCTCCGCCATCACCTGTTTGGTCAGTGGCAGGAGTTTGCGTACATGATCACGGGAGGCAAGCTCCGGCACCACACCGCCATAAGGGATATGCATATCGATCTGACTGAATAGAGCATGGGCTAACAACCCCTGTTCTGAGTCATAAATTGCCAGACCAGTTTCATCACAGGATGTTTCGATTCCGAGTACACGCATGGGGATCACTAACTGCTTGAAAGAATAGGCGCAATTCTACCTAGGTGAATCTCAAAATGGCACTAAAAGCCGTGGATTCGCTGAAAAAAGCGGGATTGGCGGATCTAAAGCCGTTTGCATGGGGTGGGTAAAGCCTATAGAATCATGCGTCCCCTAAGGCATGTCGCCGTTTTTGGTGACATCTCTAATTTCAATCCTATTACTTTTAAGGTGGTGAGTCTTTAATGCCTGCTGTTAAAGTTAAAGACAATGAGCCGTTTGACGTTGCTCTGCGTCGTTTCAAACGTTCTTGTGAGAAAGCTGGAATCCTGGCCGAAGTTCGTCGTCGTGAATTTTACGAGAAACCAACTTGGGTTCGTAAGCGTAAAGCAGCTGCTGCTGTAAAACGTCACGCTAAAAAGGTACAGCGCGAACAGAAACGTTTCGAGCGTCTGTACTAAGCAACCTCTCTGCAGATTTCGGTCTGCACGGTTGTCTTTTTAGGGGTAAAAACGGCTGCCTTAACCGGCGGCCGTTTTTCATTTTATAGAAGCTGCAAAACTGAACTGTCGCTCCGACAGTCTCTTGTCTAAGTTCTTACTTTCGTTAGGTAGTTAGTGCCCTTATGGCCGGTCGGATTCCTCAATATTTTATCGATGACCTTGTCGCACGCGCAGACATCGTTGATGTAGTGGGAAGTGCGGTTAAGCTGAAAAAAAGCGGTCGCAACTGGCATGGCTTGTGCCCGTTTCATAACGAAAAAACGCCCTCGTTTACTGTCAGTCAGGACAAACAGTTTTATCACTGCTTTGGTTGTGGTGCCCATGGCAATGCGATCGGTTTCCTTATGGAGCATGATGGCCTTGGTTATGTGGAAGCGATAGAAGATCTTGCCAAGCAGATGGGGATGGATATTCCCCGTGACGAAAACCCTGTTGAAGCCAAAAAGCGTCAGGCAGCGAAAAAATCAGCTGAAACTCTGGAGCTGGCGACCCAGTTTTATCGGAACTCTCTGCAAGTGGCTGAAGGCCATCAGCGGGCGCAGGCGTATCTGCAGCACCGAGGCCTTAAACCGGAAACGGTAGAGCGTTTTGGCATCGGTTACGCACCGGACGACTGGGAGTTGCTGAAGAAGTATCTGGTTGGTCAGAACATCAGCGAGAAAGAGCAGATCAGTCTGGGGCTTCTGGTGCAGAAAGAGGAAACCGGTCGTACTTATGATCGTTTCCGTAACCGCATTATGTTCCCGATCCGGGACTGGCGCGGCAAGGTCATCGCCTTTGGTGGTCGGGTATTAGGTGATGAGAAGCCTAAGTATCTGAACTCGCCGGAAACACCGGTTTTCCAGAAAGGTAAAGAACTCTACGGCTTATACGAAGCTAAAACCTCACCCGGTCAGCTGGAGCGTCTGCTGGTTGTAGAAGGTTATATGGATGTGGTGGCGCTGGCTGAAGCGGGTATTCCGTATGCCGTTGCCACACTGGGAACCTCCGCAACTTCTGAGCACATGGAGCGACTGTTTAAAGTCGTGCCGGAAGTGGTGTTCTGTTTTGATGGCGATAAAGCCGGCGAACGAGCAGCCCAGCGGGCGCTGGAAAATGTTCTGCCCCACATGATTGATGGTCGACAAGCCCGGTTTATGTTTCTGCCTGAAGGCCAGGATCCTGATTCCCTGGTTCGGGCTAATGGCAAGAATCTTTTCGAACAGCGTATCGTCAGAGCGGATTCTCTCTCGGAATACCTCTTCCGCTTCCTGCAGCAGGGACTGAATCCTCAGGAACCTGAGGGCAAGGCGTTGTTGACCCAGAAAGCGATGCCTTTCTTTCAGAAAATTCCGAAAGGTATCTTACGAACGCTTCTGATTAAAAAGTTGGCAGAGCTGGTTGGTGTAAACGACAGCGACCTTCAGGGACAGATTGAAAGCCGTCCTGAGCCTGTAGTGCGCGAGCCTGTGCAAAGCCAACCTGCTGATATTATTCCGGAATATGCTGCAGAAACTGAGATACAGGCCGATAGCGAACCGGAAGTAAAGCTATCGACCAGCTACGCTTATAAGTTGTTGGTCTGGATGGTGCGTTGCCCCGATGTGTGTCAGGCACTGTCTGCTGACGAGCATCAGCAATTAAAGGCGATTATCGACGAAAACAAAGGCTTCTTCTGGGGAAAAGTTTTTGATCAGGTGCTCGAATACTTGAAATGTACCCCCGGAGTCACCACTTCCTCATTGCAGGCGCACTGGTACGGCACAGAAACGGGCCGGTTACTGGATCAGATTGCACTGGAAGAGGTGCTCGCCGAAGAGTTTATCGTCTCAGAATTTAAAGAATGGCTCCGGTCACTGGAGCTTAAGCGGCGTGAATATCAGCACGATCAACGTTTTGACGAGCTGACGCGAAAAAGCCGATCCGGTCAGAAGCTGACCAAAAATGAAAATGAAGAGCTGGTGATGTTGCTTAACCTGTTGGCTAAAAAGAAAAGTCAGCCGGAAGGTGATGACGCTGAAGTTTCGCAATAATTTAGAATCAGGTGGAAGTCAAGGCCGAATTATGCTAAATTTGAACGCTTAGCATTTTTCCCACCTCGTTCTTTGCACTACATTTGAGATAGGGTATCTATGGCTGGAAATGAGCAGCAACAGTCGCGCTTGAAGGAATTGATCGCCCGCGGAAAGGAACAGGGCTACCTCACTTACGCAGAAGTAAATGACCACCTCCCGGAAGATATTTCAGACCCAGATCAGGTTGAAGATATCATTCGCATGATCAATGACATGGGTATCAGTGTTTCCGAGGAAGCGCCTGATGCAGAAACCCTGTTGATGACCGATGGTGACTCTTCAACGGATGAAGTTGTCGCAGAAGAAGCTGTTGCAGCTCTTGCTGCAGTGGAATCCGAT
The DNA here is from genome assembly GCF_002150805.1 of Oceanospirillum sanctuarii. Taxonomy (GTDB): domain Bacteria; phylum Pseudomonadota; class Gammaproteobacteria; order Pseudomonadales; family Halomonadaceae; genus Oceanospirillum; species Oceanospirillum sanctuarii. The sequence goes on along the minus strand of NZ_MTBA01000004.1, from coordinate 667,134 downwards.
GTAGGCCGTACCACCGACCCTGTCCGTATGTACATGCGTGAAATGGGCACCGTAGAGCTTCTGACCCGTGAAGGCGAGATTGTTATCGCTAAGCGTATCGAAGAAGGTCTGCGTGAAGTTATGCACGCCGTATCTTATCTGCCGGGCACGATCCAGAACGTTCTGGACACCTACGATCAAACTCAGACTGAAGAAGGTCGCCTGAGTGATCTGTTGATCGGTTATATCGATCCGGATGACGGTGATGTTCCTGCAGGTCCTGTAGCCAGTGCAAAATCCGACGATGATTCTGAAGACGATGATGATCTGGATGATGAGGAAGAAACCGAAAGCGGTCCTGATCCGGAAGAGGCGCGCATTCGTTTTACCCGTCTGAAAGAGCTGCACGATGTTGTACTGGATGTTGCAGAGAAGAAAGGCACTGACAGCGCTGAATATCAGGCTGCGCAGTTAGCACTGGCGGATTACTTTGCGCCGATCAAGCTGACGCCTAAGAATTTTGATGCCATGGTTGCGCGTGTTCGCGACAGCATGGACGAGATCCGTAAGCAGGAACGTCGTGTTATGCAGCTTTGCGTACGTAAAGCTAAGATGACCCGCAAAGAGTTCATTACTTCCTTCCCGGGTAATGAAACTAACCTGGAATGGCTGGACAACGTACTGGCGGATAAACCGAAGTATGCGGATGCTCTGGAAGCACTGCGTATCGAAATCCTGCGTTGTCAGCGTAAGATTCTGGCCGTTGAGAAAGACGTTAACCTGAACCTGAGCGAGATCAAAGAAGTTAACCGTCGCATGTCGATTGGTGAAGCTAAAGCACGTCGCGCTAAGAAAGAGATGGTTGAGGCTAACCTGCGACTGGTTATCTCTATTGCGAAAAAGTACACCAACCGTGGTCTGCAGTTCCTGGATCTGATTCAGGAAGGTAACATCGGTCTGATGAAAGCGGTAGACAAGTTTGAATACCGTCGTGGCTACAAGTTCTCCACCTACGCAACCTGGTGGATTCGTCAGGCGATTACCCGTTCTATTGCTGACCAGGCGCGTACCATTCGTATTCCGGTTCACATGATCGAAACGATCAACAAGCTGAACCGTGTATCCCGTCAGATGCTTCAGGAGATGGGCCGTGAGCCGACTCCGGAAGAGCTGGGTGAGCGTATGGAGATGCCGGAAGATAAAGTACGCAAAGTCCTGAAGATCGCAAAAGAGCCGATCTCCATGGAAACCCCGATTGGTGATGATGAAGATTCACATCTGGGTGACTTTATCGAAGATACTGGTACCGATTCTCCAATCGATACCGCAACCGGTGAAGGCCTGATCGAAGCGACTCGTTCTGTTCTGAGTGGCCTGACAGGTCGTGAAGCCAAAGTACTTCGTATGCGTTTCGGTATCGATATGAACACCGACCATACTCTGGAAGAAGTGGGTAAACAGTTTGATGTAACCCGTGAGCGTATTCGTCAGATTGAGGCGAAAGCGTTGCGTAAGCTGCGTCACCCAACCCGCTCTGAGCATCTGCGTAGCTTTATCGACGAATAGGTCGTTACGGCAGCATATTCTGCTCAACATGAAAGCCTCGCAGTTTGCGAGGCTTTTTTGTGAATATAAATCAAGCTTTGGCAGGAAAGTACTGTTACATCGTGGATGTCCGATAATCGCTGATATATCAACATCCTATTAAGATGCTTTTTTTAGCTATCTAATGGGTGGTTACAAAAATGAATCAGATCACGGGATTTGGTTGTGAAAAAGCGTTCAAAATTCGCCATAATAGCCCTATCAATCGTTTAATTAATCTTCTGTGAATTTGTCCGTTTAAAGGTCTTTTATGGAAACGCCATCCGTCAGTAGTGCATCGCGATACAGTCGCCTTGTTCAGGATTATCGCGAGAAAGAGCGCGCAGCTGATTCCGTGACAGCTACTTCTGTGGAAAAAGCTGAAGCAGAAAATGAGAAGGCGAGCCTTGAGCGGGAAAAGCAGCAGATTATTTCTGAGCTGTCCAAGCGTGATCAGGAAGTTCGCACTCATGAGCAGGCTCATGCATCTGTTGGTGGTCGCTATGCTTCTGCGCCATCCTATGAGATGACCGAAGGCCCGGATGGTCGTGAGTATGCGGTTGGTGGTCATGTCACGATTGATACTTCACCGGTTGCCGATGACCCCGAAGCGACTCTGGATAAATCTCAGATTGTCGAGCGTGCTGCACTTGCTCCGGCACAGCCTTCGGAGCAGGATCTGAAGGTGGCCTCTGAAGCCCGAGCTATGGGTAATGAAGCCCGCATCGATATTCGTGAGCAGGAATATCTGGAGCGTACAGAAGCTCTTGAAGGCACAGATGAGTCAGAAGAGCTGGAAGGTGCGGAAGAGTCAGAAGAGGAAAATGGCCCTAAGTTGTTTGGTGAGGATGCTGAAGATAACCAGTTACCTTCAGGCATGTATAAGGAACCTAAAAGCTTTTCCTTTGGACTGAGCTTTCCACAGACTTTTGTTGGAGCCGATCAACAGATGGCTGCGGGAATGACACCCGCTCAGCAGTTGAAGGACAGATTTGATACTTTGGGTTTGAGCTATCCGCCCACTGTGACCGGCCAGCAGGTTGCGATAACTGCCTGATAAATAAACTGAAAGCCCCGAATAGGGGTTTTTTTGCGTTTGCAGGGCAGTAAAACGCGACCGACCGGACAGTAATTTTATCAAAATACCTCTTGACCCTGATCTTCGTCTGTCTTAAGTTTCAAACATACGTTTGAATTAGATTTCTTTATTTGATCTGTCTGGCTTCTTAAACAACACTCTTCTGAGAAGCTACAGGCCATACAACAAGAACAGCCGAGGTCGATATGCCAACATATAAAGCTCCCCTGCGTGATATCCGTTTTGTTATGGACGAGATGCTGGATTTCCCTGCCCACTACGCGCAGCTGCCAAATGGGGATGAGGCATCTCCGGAAATTGTTAACGCTATTCTGGAAGAGGGCGCTAAGTTCTCTGAAGAAGTTCTGACCCCCCTGAACCAGGTGGGTGACAGCGAAGGTTGTCAGTACAAGGATGGTGAAGTAACAACGCCAACCGGTTTTAAAGAAGCCTACAAGCAGTACGTAGAAGGTGGATGGCCGTCCATGACTCAGGACACCCGTTACGGTGGTCAGGGCCTGCCTCAGTCTCTGGGTATGGTACTTAATGAGATGGTTTGCTCTTCGAATTTGTCTTGGGGTATGTATCCGGGTCTGTCTCATGGTGCAATGGATGCGCTGCTGCACCACGGCACTGAAGAACAGAAAGAGTTGTACCTGACCAAAATGGTGGAAGGCAGCTGGACCGGCACCATGTGCCTGACCGAGCCTCATTGTGGTACGGATCTGGGTCTGATCCGCACAAAAGCTGAGCCTCAGGCGGATGGTTCTTACGCGGTTAGCGGTACCAAGATCTTCATCTCTGCCGGTGAGCACGACATGTCTGACAACATCGTGCATCTGGTGCTGGCAAAACTGCCGGGCGCACCTGAAGGTTCTAAAGGTATTTCTCTGTTTATCGTGCCTAAATTTACTCCTGATGCGAACGGTGAAGCAGGTGAGCGCAATGGCGTTCAGTGTGGCTCCATCGAACACAAGATGGGTATCCACGGTAACAGCACCTGTGTGATGAACTTCGATAACGCGAAAGGCTACATTATTGGCGAGCCGAACAAAGGCTTGTCCTACATGTTCGTAATGATGAATGCAGCCCGTATTGGCGTAGGTATTCAGGGCTTGGGCCTGACCGAAGTTTCTTTCCAGAATGCACTGGCTTATGCCCGTGACCGTCTGCAGATGCGTGCTCTGAGCGGTCCTAAAGCCCCTGAGAAAGCTGCTGATCCTATTATTGTTCACCCAGATGTGCGTCGTATGCTGCTGACTCAGAAAGCGTATGCTGAAGGTGGCCGTGCTCTGATCTACTACACCGCTCAGCTGATCGACAAAGTGTCTGCGGGTGGTGAAGAGGGCAAAGAGGCAGATGATCTGCTGGGTCTGTTGACTCCGATTGTTAAAGCTTTCCTGACCGAAGCTGGCTTTGAAGCGACTAACGAAGGTATTCAGATCTTCGGTGGTCACGGCTTTATCCATGAGTGGGGTATGGAGCAGTTTGTACGTGATGCCCGTATTACCCGTCTGTACGAAGGTACAACCGGTATTCAGGCGCTGGATCTTCTGGGTCGTAAGATTCTGATGAATCAGGGTGAAAGTCTGCGTAAGTTCACTAAGCAGGTGCACAAGTTCTGTCAGGCAGAGGAAGGCAATTCCGGCATGGCTAAGTTTGTTACCCCTCTGGCTAAGCTGAACAAAGAGTGGGGTGATATCACGATGCAGATTGGTATGAAAGCGATGCAGAACCGCGATGAAGTCGGCGCTGCTTCAGTTGATTACCTGATGTACTCCGGTTACGTGACCTTGGCTTACTTCTGGGCGCAGGCTGCTAAGGTTGCTCAGGAAGCACTGGCTAACGGCACCACAGAGACCGCTTTCTACAAAGGCAAGCTGGCGACTGCTGAATTCTACTTCAGCAAGCTTCTGCCGCGTACCAAAGCTCTGGTTGCGACCATGGCAGAAGGTGGCGATAGTCTGATGGCAATGGATGCAGACCAGTTCGGTGCAGGTTTCGAAATCTGATCCTGAAGCATCGTTGATTTGTTTCCAACGACTGGTGCGGGCCAGGGAGGGCCCGCTTTTTTATTTGAATTCATAGACCTTAGAATAAAGCTGTTCCCCTTGACTTTTCTGCAGTTTGCACCGGCTCTATCTTGCGGCGCACAACGGCTGAAACCCGCATAAAACCTGAACTCGTAAGTCACGCAGCAAGCTGGCAGCTCAGAGTCTCATTCAGTAATATGACCAAAATTCAAAATCTGGTCGAATTTTTTCAGGGGCTTTCCCCGGATCAGATTCAGTAATCTCTGACTGTTTCAGCTAGGTTTCTATGATGCTGAAATGTATTAAAAGAATTAAGAGAACCAAGAGGAAGTAGGCCCCATGGCAAAATATAAAGCTCCCTTACGCGATATGCGTTTTGTTCTGAACGAAGTTTTTGAAGCTGATAAGCTCTGGTCTTCTATGCCGGCGACTCAGGAAGTTACCCCTGATCTGGTTGATGCGATTCTGGAAGAAGGTGCCAAGGTCAATGAAAACGAGCTGTTTCCTCTGAACCGCACCGGTGACGAAGAAGGCTGTCAGTTTAACGATGGCGAAGTAACCACGCCAAAAGGCTTTAAAGAAGCGTTCCAGCTGATGGCTGAGAGCGGCTGGATGGGTCTGGGCGGTAATATCGAATTTGGCGGTCAGGGCATGCCTAAAATGCTGACCGTATTGTTTGAAGAGATGCTGTACTCTTCAAATGCTTCTTTCGCTCTTTATCCGGCGCTGAACTCCGGTGCCACGCTGTGTCTGGATAACCATGCCAGTGACGAGATGAAAGAGCAGCTGCTGCCGCCTATGTATGAAGGTCGCTGGATGGGCACCATGTGTCTGACCGAGCCTCATTCCGGTACTGACCTGGGGCTGATCCGTACTAAGGCAGAGCCAAATGCTGACGGTTCTTACAAGATCAGCGGTACTAAGATCTTTATCACCGGTGGTGAACACGATCTGTCTGAGAACATTATCCATCTGGTACTGGCTAAACTGCCGGATGCTCCGGCGGGTTCCCGTGGTATCTCCCTGTTTATGGTACCTAAGTTCCTGATCAACGAAGATGGTTCTCTGGGTGAGCGCAACCCTGCATTCTGTGGTTCTATCGAGCACAAAATGGGTATCAAGGGTTCTGCGACCTGCGTAATGAACTTTGATGGTGCTCAGGGCTGGATGATTGGTGAGCCTAACAAAGGTCTGGCCTGTATGTTCACCATGATGAACTACGAGCGCCTGTCTATTGGTATTCAGGGCTTGGGTCTGGGTGAAGTTGCCTATCAGAGTGCTATGGACTTCGCTCAGGAGCGTATTCAGTCCCGTGCCCCAACTGGTGCTAAGTACCCTGAAAAAGCGGCTGACAACATTTTGGTTCATCCTGATGTTCGTCGTATGGCGCTGAATGTCCGTGCCTTCAACGAAGCCGGTCGTGCCTTTGCTTCTTATGTCGGTATGCAGCTGGATATGTCCAAGTATCACGAAGATGCAGAAGTTCGCCAGAAAGCAGGCGCACTGGTTGCATTGATGACGCCTGTGGCTAAGTCTTACCTGACAGACCGTGGTCTGGACTGCACCATCACTGCTCAGCAGATCTATGGTGGTCAGGGCTACATCCGTGAGTGGGGCGCAGAGCAGTATGTGCGTGATGCCCGTATCGCGCAGATCTATGAAGGAACTAACGGTATTCAGGCATTAGATCTGATGGGCCGTAAAGTTGTTGCCAACAAAGGCGAATACGTAAAACTGTTTGAGCAGGATGTGCGTAGCTTCATCGAAGCTAATGCGGATAACGCTCTGGTTCAGCCTTATCTGGAAAAACTATCAGCAGCTCTGGATACTCTGGTTCAGGTGACTGAAGGTGTTATTGAGAAGGCAGCTGCTAACCCGGAAGAGATCGGTGCAGCCTCTCAGGATTATCTGGATCTGTTCGGTCTGGTAACTTACGCCTACATGTGGGCTCGTATGGTATCTGTTGCTGCGCCTAAAGCGGCAGATGACACCAGCGGTTTCTACAGCTCTAAGGTGAAGGTTGCTAACTTCTTCTACGCCCGAGTACTGCCTAAGGCGGCGTCTCTGGCGGCTCAGGTTAATGCTGGTGCAGAAACTCTGATGGATCTGGAAGAAGAGCTGTTCTACGGTGAGTAATCGCTGAGAGCGGAATTCAATTGTCTGATCTGAAAACCGGCTGAGGTTCAACCTCAGCCGGTTTTTTGTTTAGAAGAGATAACCAAACTCGAAGGAAAGTCTGGTTTCATTGTGATGTTCCAGCTTTATTCTGTTATCCCAATTTTGGGGGCTAATATATCTGGCTTCAGCTTTCCAAATCAGGTTTTCCGATCTTTTGTTATCAATGCCTTTTAAATAGATAACGTCAAACTTTGGATGAATATAATCGTTGCTCTGAGATAAATATCCAAGGTTAATTCCCGCTGAAAACTGACTTTCATTCTGATATGGGGTGTTTATCTTTCCGATAAGATAGCTGTATAACGCTGATTGACCAAAATCTACGGTTTTACCGAACCCTCCGGTTCCCGAAGCCGTTAGGCAAGATTCGCAGGAAAAATCATAGGGGGCGATTATTGCAGATAGTTGCCATGAATAACCTCCATCACCCTTTAGGCCTGTTTTAGAGATATTGGGTGATTTGATATCAACAAGAGTTAGCTGGCGTAGATCTAAGCTACTTTCGTCAATGTCCATCTCAATCTTGAGCATTTCCAACCTAGAGTAAGGGATTCGTCCCTGGTTTTTAGAGAGTTGATCTGAATTGGCAACCCTTAAAGTTAGTGTGAGACCTGATAAGCTGTCTTCAAACCAAGAACTAATGGCTATCTTTGATGGCCTATCTCCAAGATGTGGCGGAGACTCTGCTTGATTTGTATTTTCAGTATTCCGAGCTTCTCTTCCGGACGGGGGGAGGCTGAATCGGTGTGTAATAAGTTTCTTTCTTACGGTTTTCCAATACTTTTTATTATCCTTATCAGCACTGGCCATATAAGTTGCATAGCTGATGCTCGCTTGTAACAGTTTTTCCGAAACAGTAGAAGTAAGTATTTTGAGCTCGAAATTAGCAAACTCTGAATAGGAAAGCTTTGTTAAGGTTTTTTTGTCGCTGCTTGATAATTGCTGAAGCTCATTTAAAAGCTGACTACTTCTTGATGGAATGTAGCTTATATTGCTAATAGCTCCTTGTTCATAAAGTTCCATAAATCCGTTAATTGGTATCACCCAGCCAGATTTACTTGGATGATCACGAACAATTGTCTTTCCAGAGGCATTCTCAATTGCCCTTGCAATAAAATAGGCACAATTTTCACTGGAAAAGAAATATTGGAAACTTTGCCCTCTAAGTTCCCAGAGGTGCTTTTGAAGCAGAAGTTGTTTTTTGGCTGATAGGCTGAGCTGGTAGAGCCAAAGATCTCTCAACTCCACCTGGCCGTATATGGTTTCATGTTCGTAAAGTTTTCCACTGGTAAATTGTGCCTGATAACCACCAAAAATCCCCTTTGTGATGTAGATTAAAGGGTTTTCGTTCTCTGGGGTTTCAGCTCCAAAGTTGACTACAGTATCGTTTAAGCCTTGTCCGGCCGTTTGTTGGTCAAATTTGATTAGGGAGTGTCCGTAATAAGACGCTGGGTTGCCAAAGTAGCCTGTAGCAAAAACGAGGCTGATGCTTTTGGTTTTTTCAGGTTTTGCCCATTCATTGAAATCTTTACATTCAGAGGAGATGTGGTATTCGTCAGGAATATTAAGCTTTTGAATAAGCCAGTCGGTACGAGCAATAAACTGGCATCGCAGTTTAATATTTTTCGTATAGATAGCTTTTAGTGCTTCAGATACCTCTGATGAAGGGGATTTGTAACCATTTGCCGAAATGAAGAAATCAGAGGAGGTGACTTTACTGAGGTATCCATCCGATCTCTTTTCGTAGAAAAGCAAACCTAACCACTCTTCGCTTTGCCAAATTTTGTTACTTTTTGCCCTTTTTTGTGCAGTTTCTAGGTCTATTGATAAAGCTGGATTGGATATGAAAAAAAGAAGTATTAGAAAGTAACGCATAGGTTTGAAGGGCCGGCAAAAATGCCGGCCTTAGCCTGCTGGTTTGTTGCTTAGAAATTAGCTGTTAGTGCAGTTTTGTGCTGCGCTGTTTACTACAGTGTTGTAGTAAGATTCAGCTTTCTCATTGTATGACATGGTGTCGAAGTTAGGAGAAGCTACAACTTTAGAGAAAGATTGGCGAATTGCAGCTGAAGCAGCCTGGGTTTCCGTTACACCGCAACCAGCAGTTTCCAGCATAGCATTCATATATTCACCAGAACCAAAAGCTGTTTCCTCTTCCAGCTTTGGATATGCCTTTTGGATATACACTGCAGTATTGTACTTTTTACCTTCACAGTTATCTTTACTGGAAGCTTCAGAAGAAAGTGCTGTTGTGCCTAGATCCCAAACTATGTTTGAGATTGCAGCCGCAGCTCGATTATCTTCAAAAATCATTGCGCCAATGCCGCATTCAGCCCATGCGTTCGCTTGAGCTTGCATTGAAAGGGTAGATGCTGCAGCAATCGCGCCTGCGATGATAATTTTTTTCATGTTTTAGTTCCTTTAAAATATATTCCAGCAGGTTGGCCGATAATACTGAGCATTTATTTTGATTACAATTAGCCAAAACCTTTATTTTGATGATTTAAATCTGGATTAAATGAAATAAAAAAGATTCTTTTTTGGTGTTTCTTCTATAAATAATGTTTCCAGACAAGCTGAGTAATATTCTCGCTGTCTTTATCGTGGGTTAAATGGCGATAACTCAGGACTAAGGCTTGCCCGCTAAAAGAGAAGGTTTGAGTGAACTGATAATCCTGTTGCCACTGATCTTGTTTGAGTCTCAGGGCAGAAGTTGTGAGTCGGGTTTTTAGCTTTCCGGTTGAGAAGGGTGAGCTGTAGAGGTAAGCACCTGCTTCTGGCCTGACATAGAGCCCGTCTGCATCATTCAAGGGGCGGTATCCTGCGTTGATCAATCCGAACAGATAAAGTGATTCTGTGAGCGGATAGGTTTTACCTACGCCAGCTTCGATATAACCGGTTTTTTGCCGTGTCAGTTTGGCATCGTAGAAGGGCTTATAACCCAGCTGCAAACGCCCGGATAGTTCGTCGTAAAGCCCTTTGTTTGGTGTGAGCTTCACTACCGAATAAAAATCCAGCTGTTGTAATTCTGTTCGGTTGTTGACGAGCTGATGTTCAAGCGTGATTCCTGCTATTTTCAGTTCGCTGTCACTAAAGCGACTGAGCTGATAATCCTCAAGGGTGTGAGATGTCGGCAGCCATTCAAGGGTGGCAACATCTCCAAGCCTCTTACTGATAGTAAAGCCAATATTTATCTGAGAGTCCCTGTTTTGTTTCGCCGGATAGGGAAAATCATCATCCGAAATCTGGTGATGCTGCCATCTGGAGGCGGCCCGAAGCTCACTTTGGCTGATTAGCTGGTTTTTCTCTGCAGCCTGAACAACATCCAGCGGACTTGTCCAATAGCTGACATCCAGCTCTGGTTGACTGATCTTCAGAATATTCGCGATCAAGGTTGCGCAGTTATAGCTATGGAACAGATAGTCCAAGCGTGTTTGTTTCAGCTCCCAGATATGATCGCGAATCAGCGGAAGATTTCTCTCCGGCAGGATCAGAGTAAAACTCCACACATCGCGCTGTTCGGTATTTTGGTAAAAGTCGAAATGCTCTTTCAGAGGTGTGATGGCCAGATAACCTTCCTTACCGCTGACCAGTGTCCGCCAGCCATCTTTCAGTAGCTTGATCTGTTCAAGATCGACGGAAAATGAGATGGAGTTTCGTGTTAGCCGCCCTTTGTTGTTGATACCTTCAGTGGCCAGCATGACATGCCCCATCATAGTGACTGGGCTTGAGACATCTGCAGAGGCGTAAACCAGCTTCAGCTGATCAAAAGGGACGTTTTCAACAAACTTTCGGTATTCCGGACAGATATTGAGCGGGTTTCTCACCGGAAGATCGGTATACGTTTGCATAAAGCGATAGCGAGCCGGGAAGCGACAGATAGCTCCCGGATTGTTTTGAAGATGTGCGTAGCTGGCAAGCCATTCATCTTCAGCTGAAAAATCTGATCCGCTTAAAATAAAGCTTTTATCGGTGATTTTCTGATTTGGCTCAGCGTTAATCAGAGCCTTCCAACGTGCTTTCTCATAAGCAGGTAGCTGTTGATAGAAGGTTTGTGCCTGGAGTGGTAGCGCAACGACCTGCTTTGGAAGTAAAAGCATAGACTGCGTGAATACACACAGTAAGAGTAGTGTACAGCCAGAAGCGCGGGTCGCAACCGAGCGATGAACGCTTTGTGTGCAGAAGGTCGTTGACTGAAAAAATAAGCGTGTATTCCCTAACAAATGCCGCATCTGTTGGTTCCTGTTGGCCAGACAGACTTTTTACGAGATATAAACCGGATAGGATTAGTATGGAGCCTGTTAGCTGATAACGCTTTTTGTATTTTACGCCAATGCTATAAGCTTTTTATTCAGTGCTCTTGGCTAACAGAGATAATTATCCACAAGGCAGTTTTATATTGAGGGTGTGGATAACGTATGGGGCGAGGGCTAGTCAGCGGAGAAGAAAAATCCCTAAGAAGGTTAATCTTAGTGATGATATTTAAGCTTGGGGGAAAATAAAGATGGTGCGGAAGGAGAGACTCGAACTCTCACACCTTACGGCACCAGAACCTAAATCTGGCGTGTCTACCAATTTCACCACTTCCGCAACTTGTGTCTGAAACACATCTGTATGCCTGATCCGAGGAGGTGATCTCGATTGATCGGCAATTGTCTGTTCAGGATTTGAAATGTAATCCTAAACCGTGCTGGGCCATCTTCAGTGACATCTTTAAGAAAGATGTCGGAGGGAAGAGAAGATGGTGCGGAAGGAGAGACTCGAACTCTCACACCTTACGGCACCAGAACCTAAATCTGGCGTGTCTACCAATTTCACCACTCCCGCAGCACGGAGCGTATTATAGTTAAGTGTTTTTTTCGGTCAAGCTAAAAGCGGAAAAAACAAAAAATTATTGTTCATCAATAAGATAAGCACACTCACATCACATCAGCACATTCACATCACATCAAGACTTAAAAAGAATCGGGGTGTTTCTTCACTGCATTCAGGAGATCTGTGTACGACACCCCGACCTTCATGCTCCGGCCAGGTATCACCTTTCATAATAATGACATCACCGGTTGAGGTTTGGTTTGGTGTTACATGCTTGGGATAGAGGCCGGATTGATGATCAGGCAGGCCGTTGCTGCCATGTCCCAACTTAGAGCGATCAACCCATTCAGCCGCCAGCCACTCTGTCCCCTGACCAATATAAGTACACACCATGCGGGCGCCGATTCGATCGACATGGAAGCGGGGACACATGGCTTGCTTCAATAAAGAGAGTCTCAATCCGACCTCTTCCATATCGAACAAGCAGGCAAACATATCGGCCAGGAGGACGACATCAGACAAAAAAGCATCCCGGTTAGGGTGATCCGGCAGATCCTGCTTAAGCTGTTTGAGTAACTCTTCCGGTTTGGTGATAAGGCGAACAGGAAGTAAGCGTCCGCGCTCTGTCAGCCATTGCACATAATTAAGGCAGGCTTCATCCAGATCTCTTTGCCAGCAGGTCAGGTGAACTTCAGGTTGATAGATCTCGGTGAGAATCAGCGGATCCTGATCCGAAAGATACTCAGCATCTCTGGTTATCTCTGATGGATTATCCGTGCTGGTAAAGATTGGTTGTTGTGCGGTCATCGTTGAATTCGATTCCAAAATGTTATGATGTAACATATCAAAAATTAAGAGGATCTCAACCAATAAAAAGCCCGCTTCTCAGAAGCAGGCTTTAGATGTAAATCTTATCGTTGGGTTTTATTTAGGCGCTTCCCAGCAGATATTTAACTGCAGCCTCCGGAATATGAGCCGCAGCGGCTTTCCAGTCACTGTTTTCGGTATAGGGGATTTCGGCCAGCAGTGGAGCCTGAATCATATGAGCCAACGTGGCGAGGTTTTCTTTATAACGATTCATGTCCGGATCGATCTGATTGGCGATCCAGCCTGCAATCTCAAGGCCATCGGCTTTGATCGCTTCAGCCGTTAACAGAGCATGGTTGATACAGCCAAGCTTCATACCCACGACCAAAATGACCGGCTGTTTCAGGTTTTTTGCCAGATCTGCCAGAGTTTCGCGACTGTTCAGGGGGACCCGCCAGCCACCGGCTCCTTCAATCAGCAGCAAGTCAGCCCGTGCCATCATGATGCCTCGGGCGAAACCCGCGCTGCGGGTAACACTCAGCTGAGTTCCGGCTTCCTGTGCTGCGATATGCGGGGCAATTGGCGGCTCCAGAGCGATAGGATTAACCATCTCGTACTCTTCCGGCTGATTCATCGCTGCCATAAGGCTGGTGGCATCGCTGTTTCGAAGGCCTTTTTCGGTCTGTTCACAACCGGCTGCCACCGGTTTATGGGTCAGAGTTTTAAAGCCAAGCTGGCCTGCGGCATGCAAAAGGGCGCAGCTGGAAAAGGTTTTACCCGCGTCGGTATCGGTTCCGGTTACAAAATAGGTCTTCATGGTCTGGCCTTATGAGCGGTTAAACAGGAAGCATGGGATAGGGAATAAATCAGGCGGATTATCTCAGGATTTACGGATCGACAAAATCAGTACCTGATAACTGACCGGTAAGCCCTCTGCTATGCGCTGGCTTTCATAAGCCTGCTTCAGTTTTAACAGGCTTCTGCGGCCGGTAAGGCCCGCTTCACCATCGTTATGATGAGCACCGACACCTTTGATTGAATCAAATACCGCACGAAGATCCGGATAGAACATCTTTTCGCAATATTCGTGGGTTGCTGTCAGCGTAAGACCTGAGCTTTTGATCGCACTTATCAAGGTGCTTGTTTCCGCAAACTGATTGATGTGAACCTTGTTATCCACCTGTGCCCAGCTTTGTTCCAGTTCGCACAGAGTGCCGGGCAATAGGGTGGCGATATGAGCTTCGCCACCGCTTCTAAGTGTTTTGGCGATGCTTGCAAACAGCGCCTGATAATCGTTGCACCATTGAATAGCCAGACTGGAAAAGATCAGGTCAAGGCTTTCTGCCGGAAGTGGCAGCTGTTCCGCATCAGCACACAGCCATTGAATGGCGTTATTACCCTCCTGCTGGCTGGCGTAGTTGAGCATGCCTTGCGCCAGATCCAGTCCGGTTACCTGTTGCGCCTGAGTGTGATCCCGCAGTCGACGGGTCCAGTATCCGGTACCACAGCCGATATCCAGTACGCTTTCAACAGCGGATTGTTCAGAGCCCGCAGGGCAGAGATCCAGAACTTTTTGCGCAATGCGCTTTTGTGCTTCTGCCAGCTGATCGTACTGACCGGCTGCTTTGCTGAAGGCATCGGCGATTTTGCTTTTGTCCCGGTTTTTTGGGAAGGCTGGAGACTTAACGGCCAGTGCTGTCATGGCATTCATACGGCTGATGCCTCCGGAATCTCTGCTTCCAGCAGGTTAAGGCGAGTGTTCAATGCCTCGGCTAGTTGTTGGCTTTGGCTTAACATCGGCAGATGGCCGCAGTCAGGCAGCAGCTGGCTGTTGTCCTGTTGATCAGCTATTGCTGCAGGCACCAGAGGATCGTTTTCGCCCAGTAACCACAGGGTTGGGCAGCCGGATTCTAACAGATCGCTGTATCTTCTCTGATCAAGCACCGCCAACGCGCTCAGGCCGTTGGCCAGTGTTTCTGCCTTGGCTGGCAGCTCTTTAGGAGATAGCTCTGCCAGCTGTTTTTTGACTGTTCGCAGATCACTTTCACCCTGCATCTGCAGCAGTTGGAAGCGCTTCAGGGTTTTCTCCGGCTGTGTATCAAAGCCCGAACGGAACTGGCTTAAAGTATCTTCCGCCATACCCATGCTGTCTTCGCGTTGCTGAAAGCTTGGGTTGCTGCATAACAGCGTAAGACTTTGCGGCAGTAGCTGCTTATGTTTCGCCAGATGGTGCGAGATCTCCAGCAGCAGGTTGCCGCCCAGAGACCAGCCCAGCCAGTGGGCATCGGTTGGCAGTTGCAGCTGAGCGATAACTTCCGGCAGTTGTGCCTTTTCACCCGCCCAATGGCACGGCTTGTCATCAGACTGATAGCCGGGCATTGATGGCGTCAGAATTTCGCGCTCCGGATTCAGTGCGTTTAAAGCGCTGACCAGAGGTTGCCAGATAGCCGGAGTTGCCCCCCAGCCGTGCAGTAAGACCAGAGGTCGACAGGTTTTCTGACTCATAACGTAACCTCCGGCAAACCCCGTTGTTGAGCGATTGTTGCCAGTGTGGCCAGCAGGCGATCAACCTGATCTGCGGTATGGCTGGCACTCAGGGTCACCCGCAGACGGGCGCTGCCTTTCGGTACGGTTGGTGGGCGGATCGCGGTTACCAGAAGTCCGGCGTTTTCCAGCTCACGGCTCCAGCTCAGGGTTTCCGCGTCATCGCCAATCAGAATCGGCTGGATCGCGGTTGGTGAATCCATTAGCGCTAGCCCCACTTGCTGGGCTCCGGAGCGAAACTGAGCAATCAGCTTATTCAGGTGTTCTCTTCGTTCCGGTTCCTGCTGTACCAGCTGTAAGCTGGTACGGGTTGCTGCAGCCACCGCCGGTGGAATGGCGGTGGTGTAAATATAGGGGCGGGCAAACTGAATCAGGGTTTCGATCAGGGCGTCACAACCGGCAATAAAAGCGCCACTGGTGCCGATCGCTTTGCCTAATGTGCCCATCAGAATGGGCACTTCATTCTGGCTGAAGCTGGCACCGATACCCTGACCCTTATCGCCCAAACAACCAAAGCCGTGGGCATCATCCACCATCAGCCAGGCGCTATGTTGCTGACAAGTGTCGATCAGAGGCTGCATTGGCGCACAGTCACCATCCATACTGAAAACACCATCGGTGACGACGAGCTTACGTTCAGAGTCCGTCATGCTCAGCAGGCGGTTCAGGTGTTCAGCATCGTTATGCTGATAGCGCTTAAAACGGGCACCGGAGTGCAGGCCGCCATCCAGCAGGGAGGCGTGATTTAAACGGTCCTGAAACACGGCATCGCCCTTGCCGACCAAAGCCTGAATCGTGCCCAGATTGGCCATAAAGCCAGTGGAGAAAAGAATAGCCCTGTCCCGTCCGGTAAAAGCAGCCAGCTCCTCTTCCAGAGCATGGTGCTGGGCGCTATGGCCGTTAACCAGATGGGAAGCACCACTGCCGACACCGTATTGGCTGGCCGCCTGCTGAAAGCGTTCGATCACTTTGGGATGATTGGCCAGACCCAGATAGTCGTTGCTGCAGAAGGTCAGCAGTTCGCGGCCGTCCACCTGCGTCACAGGTGTTTGCGGGCCTTGCAGGGTACGGCGGGAGCGGTAGAGGTGCGCCTCGCGGCGCGCCTCCAGTTCAGGTTGCAGTGCTTCTGATAGCAGATCGGTTGCTTGAGCTGTCACAGAGCAGAGCCTTAAACCACCAGGCCACAAGGCTTGCGTTCACGACCTGCAGCTTCACCGGACGTTGCCTGAGAGGCATCGTAGAACATTTCGCTGTTCTTCTGATCGGTGATCGCTTCTTTCAGTGCGGCTTCATGGGTTGCTTCATCAACTGGTGCTTCACGACGCTCAGGGTGGATGCCCAGACGGGTGAGCAGCTGGCGGTCTTTATCGGCCTGCGGGTTGGCGGTGGTCAAAAGGCGCTCGCCATAGAAAATAGAGTTGGCACCGGCAAAGAAGGTCATCGCCTGCATCTCATCGCTCATCTCTTCACGACCTGCAGACAGACGAACATGGGATTGCGGCATCATGATGCGGGCAACCGCGATGGTACGAACGAAATCGATCGGATCCAGATCTTCCACCTGATCCAGCGGGGTACCTTCCACTTTAACCAGCATATTGATCGGCACGCTTTCCGGATGCGGTTTCAGGTTCGACAGCTGGATCAGCATCTTGGCGCGGTCGGTTTCCTCTTCGCCCATACCCAGAATACCGCCGGAGCAGATTTTCATACCGGCATCACGCACGTGAGACAGGGTATCCAGACGATCCTGATAGCTGCGGGTGGTGATGATCTGGTCGTAGTACTCAGGAGAGGTATCCAGGTTGTGGTTGTAGTAATCAAGGCCTGCGGAAGACAGCTCTTTGGCCTGATCTTTATCCAGCGCACCCAGAGTCATACAGGTTTCCAGACCCAGAGACTTCACGCCTTTTACCATCTCCAGCACAACCGGGAAGTCTTTTTTGCTAGGGGATTTCCAGGCGGCACCCATGCAGAAACGGCTGGCACCGGTTTCTTTGGCGGCTTTAGCCTGTTGCAGTACTTTCTGCACTTCCATCAGCTGCTCTTTGGCAAGGCCTGTGTTGTAGTGGCCGGACTGCGGGCAGTACTTACAGTCTTCCGGGCAGGCACCGGTTTTGATCGACAGCAGGGTGCTGACCTGTACCGCGTTCGGATCAAAGTTCTCACGATGGATGCTGTGGGCTTTAAACAGAAGATCGTTCAGTGGCAGAGCGAACAGTGCTTCTACCTCCTGCAGAGACCAGTCGTGACGAGGTGCCGTGGTGGATGCTGCCGCAGTGGATGCTGTCATGGAAATTCCTGTGCTAAATTCAAAACCATTCGATGGTGAGATCATAGCGGGCAGAGGGAAGCTGTCAACCTTGTTTTGTTTTCATGGTTTACCGTAAACCTGTTTTCGCCTTTAGGGTAACGCAGTGATTGACCGAGGGTTTGGGGGCTGGGCTAATAGGTGTCATGGATGATAGATATGCTGTGGAATAGAATCAGGTCAGAGTGTTTACCGGGGTTGTGTTTGCTGTGTCATGGCCGTTGCGCTCAGAGCTTTGACAAGGGTAGAGAGAAAATCGACAGTGCCAGTGGTCTGCTTTGTGAAGGCTGCTTAAATAGCTTATTGGTCAACGGTGCCTCCTGTTATTGCTGTGCCGAGCCTCTGTCGCAGGACGGAGAGGATGCATCTCAGAAGCTAATGTGCGGTCGCTGTCAAAAGCGGCAGCCTACTTATGAGCGGATCATTAGTCCCTACCTTTATCAGGAGCCGTTGAGCCTCGTTATCCAGCGGTTTAAAAGTCAGGGCAGCCTGCTTTATTCCCGTCTTGTGTCGTCGCTTTTAAGTGATCATCTAAAAGCAGAGATCATATCCGAGCGGCTATTGCTGCCAGATCTTATCCTGCCCGTTCCGACCCATTGGCGCAGTCGCTTCAAACGGGGCTTTAATCCGGCTGCTCAGCTTGCAGATTTTATAGGCCGATCACTGGATATTCCGGTTCAGATGAGTTGGCTGAAAAAAGTGAGGTATACCCCGCCGCAACATGAGCTCAACCGTCGTCAGCGTTTAAGTAATCTGACCGCAAGTTTCGAGTTATCCCATAGAGCAAAACTGGAAGGTTGTTCTGTCGCAATAGTCGATGATGTGGTCACCACAGGTGCAACAGCGGATGTTATTGCTGAGCTGTTAAGGGATAATGGCGCCCGTTCGGTTCAGGTATGGGCACTAGCCCGGACTCCTTCCCGGCGATAACACTTTATTTATGGTTAGTTTTATTTGCGGTTAGTTTCTGACAAAGGCGGTCATCATGTCACAGCACGATCATTCAGCTTCTGAAGCGGCTCTTGCGCTTCAGGCGACTCCTTATTATCAACTCAACCCTGATCGTGTTATGGATGCTGTGGAGTCATTGGGCTTTTACTGTGATGGCCGGGTGATGGCGCTGAACAGTTATGAGAACCGTGTCTTTCAGGTTGGTATTGATGATGGTCAGCCTTTAATCGCTAAGTTTTATCGTCCTAACCGCTGGACCGATGCGCAGATACTGGAAGAGCACAGCTTTGCTCTGGAGCTGGCTGAGGCGGGTATGAATGTGGTTGCGCCCATTCTGCATAATGAGGCAAGTCTGCATCGTTTTACAGGAACCGGTGGTGAAGAATATCGCTTTGCACTCTTCCCCCGTAAAGGTGGTCATGCGCCTGAGCTGGATAATGAAGATCACCTGTTTGAGTTGGGGCGTTTTCTGGGGCGATTGCACAGCATTGGTGTGGTTAAACCATTTCAGCATCGTCCGGAACTGAATGTCGCTGACTATGGCCGTATTGGTCAGCAGGAAGTACTCAAAAGCGGGCTGTTGGAATCCTTTGAAGGGCGCTACCGCAGCCTTACGGATGAGCTTCTGACGGAATGTGAAAAACGGTTGCAACAGACTGATGCCCCTCTGATTCGTGTTCAGGGAGACTGTCACAGCGGTAATATGCTTTGGCGTGATAATGAACTCATGCTGTTGGACTTTGATGATTGCCGCATGGCCCCTGCGATGCAGGATATCTGGATGCTGTTATCCGGTGATGCTCTTCAGCAACAGCAATGGTTGTCGGAAGTGGTAGAAGGTTACGAAGAATTTCGTGAGTTTCCCCGTCAGGAACTGGCTTTAATCGAGCCGCTACGCACCCTGCGCATTATCTATTACAGTGGTTGGTTGGCGCAGCGTTGGGAAGATCCGGCTTTTAAAGCGGCATTCAGTCATTTTGGTGGAGCTAATTGGTGGCAGGAGCATATCAATAGCCTTGAGCAACAAAAGGCTCTGTTGGCACAACCTCCCATTGCGTTAAATCCTTACCTGTAAGGGGTAATGCTCTAAAGCTCAGACAGAGGCTTATGTCATTGTTTTGATGGTCTGAATGGACAAACCGGGGGATCTCTTTAAAATTTCTCCCGGATCGTATCACTCATTGTAAAACCCTATTTGAAGTACCAGAGGTAGCAGGCAGGGATGTTGAAATCATCGGCAAATCACCAAGACGGGCAGAATACACTTCAGAGGCTTTTTCCTCGCTGGCGCACGGTTACGCTGGTGTGTACCACTCTGCTGTTGACCGCTTGTGTGAATACCTCCGGCCACCAGAGCAGAAGTCAGGATACCTCACAGGTAAAGCCTCCCAAGAGTCTGGTGCCTCAACCGCCACCGGGTGGCTTCAGTTCTATCTTCAGTAGTGCGCCAAAGCGTGAACCGGCAGCGGCATCGTCTTCCGCAGTGGTTAGTTCTGGTATCGCTCAGGAAAGCTCGCCGGTAGCCAAGGCAATTCAGGATGAGGAGGCCGCAACCTGGATCTCCCGCTATCCCGCCCTGGCTAAGGAGTATGAACAGTACAGGTCGGAACTGGAAAAAGAGTATCGCCAGTACGAGCAGAAGGTGCAGAAACTTAAGCAGAAAGCTCGGGGCTACTGGGGTGATGGTAATGTCCATGAATCAGGTTCCGATAAGTACGTAAAGTATGGCACCGGTTATACCAGCCGTGGTGAAGTGGATTTCGCCAAGGGTAATATCGTTGTGGAGACAGTTGAGGAGCGTGATCATAAGAAGCGCCTTCAGGAAGCGATTGTGACTACCCTGCTGACGCCGGATAACGCCCGTGATCCTGAGCTGTTTTCGGATCAGGGGATCACTCTGCGCGGCCCTTCTGTATTGGAAGGTCAGGTTAAGGATCACGAAGGTGTGATTGTGAAGTGGGAGTGGCGGGCGAACCGTTACGCCGATTGGCTGGTGGAGAATAAACTGCAGAAGGTTAACTCCGGCGGTAAAACTATCTATCGGATTGAGATTCCGATGGAGGCGAACCATGAACAGGTTCGTGGGCAGAAATATGAAGATCTGGTGCGTAAGTCGGCACAGCAGTATGGCGTACAGGAATCTCTGATCTACAGCATTATGGAGACAGAAAGTCACTTTAACCCTTACGCCACCAGTCATATTCCGGCTTATGGCCTGATGCAGGTGGTGCCGAGTACTGCTGGCCGTGATGTGTTTCAGCGTATTAAAAAGCGCAATGACCAGCCGACCCGCAGCTATCTGTTTAATCCGACCAATAATATCGATACCGGAACCGCTTATCTGAGTATTCTGGATGATATCTATCTGAAGGATGTTAAGCATCCTCTGGCGCGGGAATACTGTGTCATTTCAGCTTATAACGGTGGGGCGGGTAACGTACTGCGTACTTTCTCAAGGGATCGTAAACATGCAGTTAAGGTGATTAATAGCCTGACACCGCAACAGGTTTATGTGAAGCTGAATCGTAGCCACCCTAGTGCGGAATCCCGTAAATACATCGAGAAAGTCGTTAAGGCGAAGAAGAAATACGATGGAATGGCTGTGGCCAGAAATCATTATCAGTAATCGGAAGTCGGGATCAGTAAATTGCTGATCGCTTTGTTTCAGCTGTAAAAAAGCCCCGTGAAGATCACTTCACGGGGCTTTTTTGATTCAGGTCGGGACCAGATTACTGTGCAGAGGCGGCATCCGGGTTGTAGTTCCGACGCTGAATATTGATCTGTTCAGTCTGGTTAACAACCAGAGCGATATCAGCAGATTGCTGCAGCTTCAGACGGTAATCGACACCTGCCTGCAATACTGCTTTGTTGCAGGTAGAGCCAACGCATGGCTCAGAAATACCCTGACTGCCCGCATTGTTGATCACAACCGCATCCATTACACCATCAAAGATATGACCATTAGGTTCAACACACAGAGCGCGGTTAACGTGCAGAGTCAGTTTACCGCTATCAATTTCTGCATCAGCAGACAGCAGGCAACGCTCCGGAAGGGTTGCACCGGTTTCAGAACCGGTCGCTTTCAGCAGCAGGTGAGAAACAGTTTCACCCTGAGAGATGCTCTTGTCGATCAGAACCTGTACTTTCAGAACGGTGTCCGTGGGCAGTTGGTAACCTTCCGCTGCAGATGACTCAGCAAAAGCGGGTAGGCAGGCTCCTAGCAGGGCAACAGATGTCAGTAATCGTTTCATAGCTCACCGTCTCAGTTAGTACAGGTTTTGTACGCCGCTCCGTCAATGAGCTGGAGTACAGAATTAGCCGGATATGCGGGGCAGAAATGCTCTGCCCGGGTATCCGATTGTTATGATCTGGGCTGCAGAATGCTCGGTATACGGGAAGAATTTATCTTCAAAATCAATCCCGTATCACATCAAAAAATGATGCAGCCTGATGATCTGGCTTAAAGCGTGCGCAGTATAACAGATCCGGATAATTAGTCTGTTTTTGCTGTATATCCCGAGACAGCGACAGTGTTTCTCTGAACAAACAGCTTTTTCCGGATATTTATGTCGAGGCTAAATTTTACGCGCAAAGATTATGCTTGACTGGGATGGTCAGGTAAAATGGACAAATTGTCGCACCCCGTCGATGACGAAAGTGCGCTATGATTGCCGCTTTTTTACAACAGCCGATCAATCTCTGAGCCTTATGGATTCAGCCTGTAGCGTAAAGTTCCGGGAGGATTCTATATCAGTCAGAGATCATATATCTTGATTTTGATTAACCCTAAGGCACTGCAATGACAGAAAAACTGACCGGTCTTTACGAAACTATCCTGACTGAACTGGGTGAGAACCCTGAGCGTGAAGGTCTGCTGGATACTCCGAAGCGAGCTGCAAAGGCGATGCAGTATCTGACCAAGGGATACAACGAGACACTGGAAAGTGTGACCAATGGTGCGGTTTTTGAATCAGAAACCGATGAGATGGTTATTGTTAAGGATATCGAGCTGTACTCCATGTGTGAGCACCATATCCTGCCTTTTATCGGTAAATGCCATATCGCATACCTGCCTTCCGGCAAGGTACTGGGCTTATCCAAGTTTGCACGTATTGTTGATATGTATGCTCGTCGTCTGCAGATTCAGGAGAATCTGACCAAACAGATTGCTGATGCCGTTATGCAGGTAACCGGTGCTCGTGGTGTTGCGGTGACTATTGAAGCCAAGCACATGTGTATGATGATGCGCGGTGTAGAAAAACAGAACTCTGTGATGAAGTCTTCTGTCATGCTGGGTGCCTTCCGTGAGTCTCAGTCTACCCGCATGGAATACCTGCAGCTGATCAGCAAATAAGCTCTTTTATTTTGCCTGGGCGGTTGCCCGGATAAGGATCTGATATGCCATTACATGCCGTAAGTAACGCCAGTCGTGGTCACAATCTGGCAACTATCCAGATTAAGAATCTGCGACTGCGTACTTATATTGGAATCAATGAAGATGAGATTGTGAATAAGCAGGACGTCATCATCAATATCACGATTCAGTATCTGGCTGACCGCGCAGTTAGCTTCAACCATATTGATGAAGCGCTGAACTATCGTACGATTACCAAGGCGGTTATCGCCCATGTGGAAAATAACCGTTTTGCCCTTTTAGAGCGCCTGACCCGGGAAATTCTCGATATCATCATGTCTTATGAGCAGGTTCAGGTTGCTCAGGTTGAAGTAGATAAGCCTCATGCACTTCGTTTCTCCGATTCTGTCTCGATCACCTTATCTGATCATAGAGATTGATAATGACTGCCTTTGTAGAGGCTTGTAATCCGGATGAGATGGCTGTTTCATCCGGTTTAGCCTTTCTGCTGTTCTCAACGCCGGATTGCGGTGTTTGCGATGCCCTGAAAATCAAGTTGCCTCAGTGGGCTGAGTCTCAGGGCTATAAGGCCGAGTTTCGTTGGTTAAACTTGTCTCGTTTCCCGGAGGCTTCAAGCCGCTTTCAGGTGTTGTCTGTCCCTACGTTGATTGTTTCTCTGGATGGTCAGGAGCTTACGCGGCAATTACGTCATGTGAACCTGAGGCTTATTCAGGAGCAGATTGCACGTCCATTAGCTCTCTGGTCTGAGCCCTGATATTTCTTCATTATTTCCCTGTCTGAATTTTTCTTTTGGAGACCTGTCTTATGCAAGGCCTGATTATTTCCTTTGATGCGGCGACTCAGGAAGGCGTTATTCGCTCCGAATCCGGTGAAGAGTTTACTTTTGATCTTACGGGCTGGCGTGGAAGAGGCCTACCGGATGCGGATGTTGCCGTCAGTTTTGAGGCGCAGTCGGATGGTCGTGCAAAACAGGTCTTTAATCTGCCTGCTGGCCAGTTGAAAGCGGTGGGGACTCAAAAGATCAGCAGTGATGAGGTGTCCGTGCCTTGGTATAAAAAGTTGGGTTTGTAATAGCCTGTGAGCCAGATCACAGAGTTACCGAATGGTATTGAAAAAATACAGATAAAAGTGGGCGCAAGACTAATTTTGCATACAATAGCCCCTAAAGTTCATGGACAGAGGTTTCCTCGATGTTGAAAAAATTAGCTCCTTTAAGTTTAGTGTTCGCAGCCATGGGTGCTCAGGCAGATACAATAGGTCTGCATGCTGGTTTAGGCATGTGGCAACCGGATTTGAGTGGTAACTTTAGCTCAGGATCTGCGACAAACTTCGATATTGAGAAGGATCTGGGTTATTCCGATACTACGGCTAATACATTCTATGTTGCTGTTGAGCACCCTATTCCTGTTGTTCCTAACCTGCGTATTGAAAATACCAGTCTGTCAGAAAACAGTTCCGGATCTATTACGGGTACCTTTAATGGCCAGGCTTATAATGGTTCCGTAAAAAGTACAGTTGATCTGAGTCACACTGATTTTACTGCTTATTATGAGTTCTTGGATGGCTTAGCTTGGTTAAATCTGGATGCAGGTCTGACGATTCGTCAGCTTAATGGTGAGATTACGATTGATAGTAACTCATTAGATATTGATACCCCGGTTCCATTATTTTACGGAAAAGCAGCAGTAGACCTACCTTTTGCTCCGTTCCCTGTTTCAGCGGGGGCATTGGTTAATTATCTGAGCGTTGGTGGTGTAACCGTTTCTGATCAGCGCTTTTATATTGCTGCAGCGGCACCTCTTGCTGTTGTGGATTTAGGTGCCGAGGTTGGTTATCGTAACTTTGGTATTGAGCTGGATGATGTTGGCGATCTTAACGCTGATATTACAGCAAGCGGCCTGTATGCAAGTGCAACAGTTCATTTCTAAGCTTTCCGCCTGATTCAAAAAAGCCCCTGCTGTTATTCAACAGCAGGGGCTTTTTTATGTCACCGGTATTTAGATTATTGATTCTGTGGTGGAGTAGGGCGCCTGCCCACTTCTGCTGACAGTGTCAGCGTCTCTCCGGAGCGGAATACTGTAATACCGATCATTTCACCCGGGCGTTTCTGGGCAATCCTGTTCATGGTGCTTCGCCCGCTGATAACGGCATCCCCTTCGACATGAGTGATGATATCTCCTGGTTGCATACCGGCCAGATGAGCAGGCCCGTTACGAAGCAGTCCCGCAATCAGGATGCCGCGACCATCCCGAAAGCCGAAAGAGTTCGCCAATGCCGGAGTCAGCTCCTGAACTTCGACCCCGAGCCAGCCACGAACTACGCTACCTTCACGGATAATATCGATCATAATCTGGCGGCTCAGGTTGGATGGAATAGCAAAGCCTATTCCCTGTGAACCGCCAGATTTACTGAAGATAGCAGTATTAATCCCCAGTAATTCTCCCCGTGGATTGATGAGTGCTCCGCCGGAGTTACCCGGGTTGATCGCCGCATCAGTCTGAATAAAATCCTCAAAGGTATTGATGCCCAACTGATCCCGGCCTGTAGCGCTGACAATGCCCATGGTTACCGTCTGGCCAACACCAAAAGGGTTGCCGATTGCCAGAACCACATCGCCAACTTCGATATCATCTGAAGGCGCAATCGTGATGACAGGAAGGTCCGGCAGTTGGATGCTGAGAACCGCAAGATCAGTTTCCGGGTCGGTACCAACGACTTGAGCAATCGTCTCCCGGCCATCCTTCAGGGCTACTTTGATCTCATCGGCTCCGGCAATAACGTGGTTATTGGTCAGAACATAGCCATCCGCACTGACGATCACGCCAGAACCCAGGCTCGATTGCAGTCGTTGCTGGCGAGGTACACCGTTGTAGCCAAAAAACTGTCGGAAGGCCGGATCCTGTAATAAGGGATGGGTCCGTTGTTCAATAATTTTGCTGGTATAAATATTCACCACTGCAGGTGATGCTTGTTTTACCGCATCGGAATAGCTGAAAGGACCGCTGAGTTTCGGTGTATTAGCGGCCTGTGCAGCTTCAACAAATACAGGCTTGGGGCTCGCCGCATTTTTGGTGTTGTCAGGCGAGGTTTGCTGGTTGATGGTCAGGCCAATCACAACGCCAGCTAATACCGGTATGGATAAATAGCGAAATAGTTTTTTCATGAAAAACTCATTACTGATTCGGACAGGGTTCAGTTTATATGGTGTTTGTAACGTAAAATTCAATCGGATGACAGTCTATGTCGCTCTTTAGTGAGAGGCTGGCTGTGGTAAATCGTCGCGCTTTACCCATGTTATGATGTTGTTTGTATAACAAGTTGTTTTGGAGTGGTTAGATGCTGGCGTTACAGGAACTGGTTAAGCAGTTAGATACTTTGCTGGACTCACAATCGTTTAAAGATTATTGCCCGAATGGCCTGCAGGTCGAAGGTCGCCCTCAGGTTCGTAAAATTGCGACTGCAGTGACAGCCAGTCAGAATATTCTGGATCAGGCTGTGGCAGAAGGTGTTGATGCGCTTTTGGTGCATCACGGTTATTTCTGGAAGAATGAATCTCAGACATTGACCGGTATGAAATACCGCAGACTTTCTACTCTGATCAAAAATGATATCAGTCTGCTGGCTTATCACTTGCCACTGGATGCCCATAATGAGCTAGGTAATAACGTTGAGCTGGCGCGAATTCTTGATTGGCAGGTTACTGATGGTCTGGACGCAGGTAACCCCAGAAGCATAGGCTTGGTGGGAAGCGCTAAAAGGGATAAAACCCTTGGTCAGATTACAGAGCGTATTCACAGAGAGCTGGATCGTGAGCCACTGGTGATTGGAGAGCTGTCGAAAGAGATCAACAAAATCGGTTGGTGTACCGGAGCTGCGCAGGGATTTATTGAGCAGGCGGCTGATGCTGGTTGTGACCTTTATATCAGTGGCGAGATCTCGGAAAACACCGTTCATGCAGCCAGAGAGCTGGGGGTGGCCTATATTGCTGCAGGTCACCATGCGACCGAGCGTTACGGCGTGCTGGCGCTGGGCAGATGGCTACAGGATAATTATGGTATTGAACATATTACTCTGGATGAAAAAAACCCGGTATAAACCGGGTTTTTTTACAGGGAGGAGTCTCAGTTTGAGGGTCAGAGGCCTTTAGGTGGCTCTGGTATTTTTTCCCGTTCTAAGCCAAAGTCCTCGGACAGGGTTCCTGATGATTTCGGAGCGTAATCCATCGGTACCTGATAGTCATCACCGTCGAAGGAATCCTGTTGGCTGCTGCGACCTTTTTTGCTGATGCGTTTGTAAAGCGATGCATCATCGCAGAAGCTCTCAGCACCACTCTGCAGATGTCCAACAAGGCTCTGATAGTTTTTTTCCATGTTTGCCAGCAGTTCATCGGTGCGGGCAAAGTGTTCGCTGACATTCTCATTAAGACGGGCCAGTTCCATCTCTTTCTGATTCATGCGCTGCTTAAGATCCGAGCTTTCACCAGTGTTAGCATTCAGCAGGTGATAGATCAGCGCACCAACACCACAGCCCACGATAAAGGTCAGAATAATAAGGGTCCAGTCGATATTGGCTTCCATAAATGACTCCTTAACTACTTGGATGACATCGGCAAAGAGCAATGATGTCCTAACGTGCTGATTATTATACAGGGTATTCGGTCACGAAGACCAACCGCATATTATTCAAATATATAAAATATTGGATTTAATGCGAGCCATAAATCTTCTTTCTTCTATATATGGGTGATATTCATTCTTTAAGGCTAAGGTCTGTGTTTGGGTGTTGCTGTGCAAACCGGTATAATGCCGCCCACTAATTTTTGGCCTCACCGTCTCTTATCTTCAGGTTTCGCTGATGGCTGCACTTAACTTAAGTGACATAGTGGTTTTTTCTGTACAACCTTCGGAAGCAGATTTATGACACCTTTAGAGCGCTACAAACAAGATCTTGAACGCGATGACTTCAGCTATGATCCGGCACAGGAGATGGCGGTGAAGCATCTGCAGCGTCTGTACGATGATCTGGTTGCGTATCAGCCGCCTAAAAAATCATTCCTGAAGAGTTTGTTTGGTAAGCCGGAAGCTAAAGAGCCTGCGATGGGGCTGTACTTCTGGGGCGGTGTTGGCCGAGGCAAAACTTACCTGGTTGATACCTTCTTCGACAGTCTGCCGTTTGACGAAAAGATGCGTGTCCACTTCCACCGCTTTATGCAGCGTGTTCATGATGATCTGCGCAAATTTGATGGTGAGAAGAATCCTCTGACACTGGTTGCTTCCAATCTGGCATCTGAGATTCGTGTGCTGTGTCTGGATGAGTTTTTTGTAAAAGACATTACAGATGCCATGATTCTGGCGGGTCTTCTGGGAGAGCTGTTCAAAAACGGTGTTTCTCTGGTGACTACCTCTAATATTGTGCCTGATGGCCTTTATGAGAATGGTCTGCAACGTGCACGTTTCCTGCCAGCGATCGATCTTCTGAAGCAATACACTGAAGTGGTAAATGTGGATAGCGGTGTTGATTACCGTCTTCGAGCTTTGGAGCAGGCTGAGATTTTCCACTATCCGCTGGATGCGGCAGCCAATGAAAGTCTGACCAAAAGCTTTAAGAGTATTGCCTTGGGTGAAGGTAAGACCGATATCGCTATCGAGATTAACCACCGTCAGATGAAAACTCTGCGTATCCACGACGATGTGGTCTGGTTTGACTTTGATGAGCTCTGTGATGGCCCGCGTAGTCAGAATGACTATATTGAACTGGCAAAAGAGTTCCACACTGTATTTCTGAGTGATGTGCCTCAGATGAAACGTGATACAGATGATCAGGCGCGTCGCTTTATCAATCTCGTTGATGAGTTTTACGATCGAAACGTGAAGCTGATTATCTCGGCTGAAGCCGGTATTCCGGATCTGTATCTGGGCGGTAACCTGAGTTTTGAATTTGACCGAACAGTTTCCCGTCTGCTGGAAATGCAGTCACATGAATATCTGGCTCGTGAGCATCGCCCGTAGGCTTTTGCCGCGACACTTTTTTCTTAAAGATGGAGGCGCGAAATATTTAACGGATTTGCCGGTTAAGGGGCTTAACTTTGACCGATGAAGTCGCTATACTTCGCGCTCCTTTTTTAAGGTAATGAACGTTGCAATGGATCTGCAACCAATAAAAATAGGCAACTGGTCCATCGGGACGGGAATGAATCTCTGATCGTAAGACCGATATAGGCTATTAATTATGAAAACTTTTAGTGCAAAACCAGAGACCGTAAAGCGCGACTGGTATGTTGTCGACGCAGAAGGTCTGACCCTGGGTCGTTTGGCTACTGAGCTGGCTCGTCGCCTGCGCGGTAAACACAAGCCTGAGTACACTCCTCACGTTGACACCGGTGACTACATCGTTGTTGTTAACGCTGAAAAAGTGAATGTTACTGGTAACAAAGCAAAAGACAAAATGTACTACCGTCACACCGGTTTCATCGGCGGTATCAAGTCTATGTCTTTCAACCAGATGATCGATCACGCTCCAGAGCGTGTTATCCAACTGGCCGTTAAAGGCATGCTTCCAAAAGGCCCTCTGGGTCGTGCAATGCAGGCAAAGCTGAAAGTGTATGCTGGTGAAAACCACCCACACGCAGCTCAACAGCCGCAAGAACTGAAACTTTAATAGGAAGATAAACATGTCTGCAACTCAGTATTACGGTACCGGTCGTCGTAAGACCTCTACAGCTCGTGTATTTATGCGCGCTGGTTCTGGCAACATCGTTGTAAACGGTCTGCCTCTGGATGAATACTTCGGTCGTGTTACTGCACGTATCGTTGTTCGTCAGCCACTTGAGCTGACTGAGAACACTGAAAAGTTCGACCTGAACATCACTGTTAAAGGTGGTGGTGATTTCGGTCAGGCTGGCGCTATCCGTCTGGGCGTAACTCGCGCTCTGATGGAGTACGATGAGACTCTGCGTAAGTCTCTGCGTGAAGCTGGTTACGTAACCCGTGACGCTCGTAAAGTTGAGCGTAAGAAAGTGGGTCTGCGTAAAGCACGTAAGCGTCCACAGTTCTCCAAGCGTTAATTCGCTTACAGACCTTTATCGGTTTGTTATCAAAAAGCGCTCAGGCCCTTGCGTCTGGGCGTTTTTTTTGCCCGCAGCACAACTATCTATCTCTAAGTTGATCTGGCTCAAGCGGCTTTTAAACGTAAGGTTTAACCTTGCTGCCTTCGCGCCGGATATGCAACTAAGGCATTATTTTTACAGGGTTATATTCCCTTGTGTTGCGGTGCCGATTTTTTTACTATTTGTGCCATTTATTTTCCGTGAAAAATGGCAACGGGTTAAGTTGCTTAATTTAAGTTGCATAACCCTTTGAAATTTAACGGGTTGGTTGATGGGAGAGACCTTACGATGAGTAATGACGGCGTAAACAAAGGGCGTCGCCGTTTCCTTCTCGGCGCAACATCTGCAGTTGGTGCAGTGGGCGTTGTTGGGGTAGCGGTTCCCTTTGTAGCATCCTGGAACCCAAGTGCGAAAGCACGGGCGGCAGGTGCACCGGCTAAGGCTGATATTTCTAAGCTGGAACCGGGTCAGCAAATGACCATTGAATGGCGTGGTAAACCTGTATGGGTTGTTCACCGTACGCCTGAAATGATCGCTAACGTGGAAAAACTGAACGATCAGGTAGCTGATCCGAATTCAGAAGTTCCACAGCAACCTGAGTACGTGACTGGTGTACTGCGCTCTATCAAGCCTCAGTATGCTGTAATGATCGGTATCTGTACTCACCTGGGTTGTTCTCCTACCTATCGTCCGGAAGTGGCTCCTGCTGATCTGGGTGAAGACTGGCTGGGTGGTTTCTTCTGTCCGTGTCACGGTTCCCGTTTTGACCTGGCTGGCCGTGTTTATAAGAGTGTTCCGGCTCCTGTGAACCTTGAGGTTCCTCCGTACAAGTACGAGTCAGACACTACTATCGTAATCGGTGTAGATCAGGAGAAAGCATAATGGCTGGTAACCGTAATAAAGGTAATCCGGGCCTGATGGGCTGGATTGATGATCGTTTCCCGGCTACGGCTATGTGGGAAGATCACCTGAGCAAATACTATGCTCCTAAAAACTTCAACTTCTGGTACTTCTTCGGCTCTCTGGCGCTGCTGGTACTGGTTAACCAGATCCTGACCGGTATCTGGCTGACGATGAGTTTTAACCCAAGTGCTGAAGGCGCTTTTGCTTCCGTAGAATACATCATGCGTGATGTGGAATACGGCTGGCTGCTGCGTTATATGCACTCCACAGGTGCTTCTGCATTCTTCGTGGTTGTTTACCTGCACATGTTCCGTGGCATGATGTACGGTTCCTATAAAGCCCCTCGTGAGCTGATCTGGATCTTCGGTATGGCGATCTATCTGGCTCTGATGGCTGAAGCTTTCATGGGCTACCTGCTGCCATGGGGTCAGATGTCTTACTGGGGTGCTCAGGTAATTATCTCCCTGTTTACTGCAATTCCGGGCATTGGTCCTGATCTGGCGCAGTGGGTGCGTGGTGACTTCCTGATCTCCGGCATCACTCTGAACCGTTTCTTCGCTCTGCACGTTATTGCGCTGCCGATCGTTCTGCTGGCTCTGGTTGTTCTGCACATCATTGCTCTGCACGAAGTGGGTTCTAACAACCCAGACGGTAACGACATCAAGAAACACAAAGATGAGAACGGCATCCCGCTGGACGGTATCCCATTCCACCCTTACTACACCCTGAAAGATATCGTAGGTGTAGCTGTGTTCCTGTTCGTGTTCTGTGCGATCATTTTCTATGCACCGACCATGGGTGGTTACTTCATCGAGGCGCCGAACTTTGAGCCGGCTAACCCGCTGAAGACTCCTGATCACATTGCTCCTGTTTGGTACTTCACGCCGTTCTACGCGATGCTGCGTGCGATTACCTTCCCTATGTTTGGCTTAGACGCTAAGTTCTGGGGTGTGGTTGTAATGGGTGCTGCGATTGCGATTCTGTTTGTTCTGCCTTGGCTGGACAAGAGCCCTGTTCGCTCTATGCGCTACAAAGGCTGGATCAGCAAAATCTTCCTGGTTCTGTTCGCGATCAGCTTCATTATTCTGGGTGTTCTGGGTGCGCTGCCTTCTACTCCGGGCCGTACTGCTCTGGCACAGCTGTGTACTGCGATCTACTTCGCGTACTTCATTCTGATGCCTTGGTACACCAAGTTTGAATCCACTAAACCAGTGCCAGAGAGGGTTACAGGCTAATGAAAAAGCAACTGATTGCACTGATTTTAGCGCTGGTACCGTTTACGGCGCTTGCAGCAGGTGGCGGTAATGTTCACCTGGATAAAATGGAACCTGACCTGTACGACAAAGCGTCTCTGCAGAATGGTGCAAAACTGTTCGTGAACTACTGCATGGGTTGTCACTCTGCACAGTTCCAGCGTTTCGCGCGTACAGCTGAAGACCTGGGTATTCCTCAGGACGTGATTGAAGAAAACCTGATTTTCAGCAGCTCTCTGAAGTATAACGATCAGATGCGTATCGCTATGCAGAAAGAAGATGCAGCTGTATGGTTCGGCGCAGCTCCTCCGGATCTGAGTCTTGAGACTCGTCTGCGTGGTGCTGACTGGGTATACACTTACCTGCGCAGCTTCTATGCTGACGACAGCCGTCCTTGGGGCGTAAACAATGCTGTATTCCCTGATGTAGGTATGCCAAACGTTCTGGCTCCTCTGCAGGGTATTCAGGAAAAAGTTTGTGATCCTAACCATCACGTAGCAGAAGTTGATCCTCTGACAGGTAAGCAGGTTGGCGAAAGCTGCCTGAAGATCACCAAAGAGGGTGCGATGAGCAAGGCAGAGTTTGATAAAGCTGTCTACGACCTGACTAACTTCATGGTATATGCTGGTGAGCCTTCCAAGCTGGAAAGCAACCGTATCGCTCCATGGGTACTGGGTTTCATCGTAATTCTGTTCTTCTTCGCATACCTGCTGAAGAAAGAGTACTGGCGCGATATTCACTAATCGTTAGCCGGCGATGACAAGAGCGTGCAGCCCTTTGCGGTTGCGCGCTTTTTTTGCTCAGAGAGCAAAGTTATGCTTTTATTATGGGCCTGAAAATTTGATAGGGGTTAGACAATGGGTGTAGCAGCCAAGCGTTCTTCGATGACGTTTTATTCCAACGGTGAAGATCATTACAGCCATCGTGTTCGTATTGTGCTAGCAGAAAAGGGAGTTGCTGTAGATATTCTGGATTGCCTTGAAGCCAATAAGCCTGCTGAGCTGGCCGATATCAATCCATACAACAGCCTGCCCACGCTGGTAGATCGTGATCTGGTTCTGTATGAGCCGAACGTAATGATGGAGTATCTGGACGAGCGTTTCCCTCATCCTCCGTTGTTGCCGGTTTATCCTGTTGCCCGTGCACAGAGCCGTCTGTGGATGCACCGTATCCAGCGTGAGTGGTGTGTACATGTTGATATCATCACAGCGAACAAGGATGAGAAAGCTGTTGAGCAAGCCCGTAAAGAGCTGCGTGAAGGTCTGATCGGTATCAGCCCGATTTTCGAAGAGCTGCCTTACTTTATGAGCGAAGAGTTCACTATTGTGGATTGCTGCATCGCTCCGATCCTGTGGCGTCTTCCGGCTCTGGGTATTGAGCTGCCTGAGAAACAGGTTCAGCCTCTGATCTCTTACATGAATAACCGCCTCTTTAACCGCGAAGCTTTCCAGGCAAGCCTGTCTGAAGCTGAGCGTGAGATGCGTCTGTAATTGGATCTGTTATGTCTTCCAGTCGTCCGTATTTGATTCGTGGGCTGTACGAATGGTTAGCTGACAACGATCTGACACCTTATCTGGCTGTTGATGCCACCATTGAAAATGTGATGGTGCCATCTCAGCATATTCAGGATGGTCAGATTGTGCTCAATATTGCCATGAGTGCGGTACGCGAGCTGGATATCTCAAATGAAGCCATTACCTTTTCTGCCCGTTTTGGCGGTGTTCCACAGCAGGTCTATGTGCCGACAGCTGCGGTATTAGCGATTTATGCAAAAGAAAATGGTCAGGGAATGGCCTTTGGTCACGAGCCGGAATTACCGGATCCTGAACCTAAAGGTCCTGTTGCGGTAGAGACTGAGTCTGAGCCGGTCAGGGAAGAAAAAGAAACAGCGGCTAAGCGCCCTTCTTTGCGGGTGGTTAAATAACGCTGTTTCAGGAAGGGGATAAAGCTTCCGGATATAGAAAAGGCGCCTCAAGGCGCCTTTTTTGTTTTCGTTGTCCCGTCCTGAATAAGACTGGCTCCTTATGGTTAGCCTTCCATTGCACCAAACAGCTGGTAATCGATCAGATCGCACAGGCAGTGCATAGCCAGCAGTTGTACTTCCTGAATACGGCTTGGTTGATCCGCCGGTGCCCGAATCTCAAAATCCTCACTGCTTAAAAGTGAAGCAACATCACCACCATCACCGCCGGTCAGGGCGATCACTGTCATGCCTCGTTCGTGGGCGGCCTGAACCGCCTGAACCACATTGTTGGATTTGCAGCTGGAAGTAATCACCAGAAGAATGTCACCTGGTTGGCCGAGAGCCAGAACCTGTTTGGAGAAAATTTCGTTAAAGCTTCCGCTATTGGCGATGGCGGTCAGTGTGGAGCTGTCCGTCGAGAGTGCCATTGCCGGTAGGCTTGGGCGGTCTTTTTCATAGCGGTTCAGCATCTCTGAGGCAAAGTGCTGGGCCAAAGCAGCTGAGCCACCGTTGCCGCAGGTGAGTATCTTGTTGTCATTGATCAGACAGTTCACAATCAGTGCGCTGGCATGCTCAAGCAAAGGGGGAAGCATCTCACTGGCTGTGGCCTGAGAATCGATGCTGCTGTGAAAATTAGCAATGATGCGGTCTTGTAAATCCATGGTCTGTTCTCAATTCAGGCTGTGACGGCTGATGGTATCCAGCTGATCTCCCTTGCTACGCTATTTGGATTATCGTTTATAGCCACGACATCAATTCGCCAGGGAGAGGTAATATTGTTTTTCTGGCAATAAAGCAGCGCTGATCGAATCAGCTTTTCCTGCTTGCTGCGGGTTACCGTTTCCGCAGGGCTGCCAAATCTTTTGTTCTTACGATAGCGAACTTCAACAAACACCAGTGTATCTCTGTCCTGCATGATGAGGTCGAGTTCGCCGGTCTTAAAGTGTACATTCCGCTCTAAGGCTGTCAGTCCATGGGAGATCAGATAGCTCTCTGCCTCGTCTTCTGCCTTGTAACCTGCTTTCTGTGTAGGTGATGTCATTTTCAGCATCCTTGCTGAGTTTTAATTCTTTATCGTCGGATTAACCATCGCTTTGTGCGGCTGGTGATACCAGGTATTGGCGCATTACCGGGCGGCCGCGAACAAAGGTTGCCCACTCAAGCTGACGCTGAATGGTCTGGTTACCCTGCATGGAAAGCGCGCCTGTCGCGCCATAAACCTTGCTGTCCGGCAGAGCTTGCAGCATGCGTAGGCGACCTGCCAGCTGAAGGGCATCTGTGCCCATGGCAAACAGGCGACCGTAGCGGTTGGTTTCGTCCGGCCAGGCTTTGTCGATCTGGCGTTTCAGGCTGGAGTCGTTTTCCAGAAACCAGGGGATATCACAGAAGTTGATGCCGTTAAGATCCTGATCTCGGGAAGGTGAAGCTTTGCCGTTATACAGGTGTGACGTGGCGTAAACCGGAAGGTCAGCGGCGTAATAGAAAGCCAGTGCCGGTTTAACCTGACGGGCAGTTGCCGGTGTCGCAACCAGGAACATCATATCGATATCCTGACGGCGGCGAGGCTCAAATTCGATCTTCTGATCCAGAATCTGGCTCATACGACGCCAGCGGCGCTCGCTCTTATCGACCTCAAGCATCTTCTCAATGCTCAGTCCCAAGTTGGTTTTGCCTGAGTACATAGCTGTTTCCGCAACGGTTCCACCCTGTTCAGACCAGGTGGTTTCAAAAGCGGTCAGAGCACGGCCACCCCAGTCGCTGGCAGGTGTCAGGGTCAGGGCCCGTTTTTTACCATCCTGCCAGGCTGTCTTAGCGGCCTGAGAGGCTTCATCTTCTGCGGAGATAGCGTACTGGAATAGCTGATTGTTTTCTGTCTCAGCATTGGTGCCGTAATTAAGTGCCAGGGTAGGGAGAGCCAGTGCGCCGCGTTCCTGAAGTTCGGTTACCTTGTTTTTCGACAGCGGGCCGATAGCAACTTCAGCACCGGCGGCCATGGCTGCACGGTAGAGTTCATCAAGACTCATGGTGTTGCTATCGTAAAAGCTGAGCTTAGGCGTGGCTGCTGATTGCGCGCGGGCATCAACAGCAGCTGCGACAATACCGTCACGAATCGCGTTACCTGCTCGGGCGAGAGGACCTGATTGAGGCAAGAATACAGCGATATGCTGCACCGGGTTGCGGCTGATTTCGACGAGGAAGGCCATATCCCGTGGCAGTGCCAGAGCGCCCGGGTGATCGCTCCAGTGGCGCAGCCAGCGGCTCAGTTCTGCATTGAACTGATCCAGATTGTTTGCGGCTTCTTTACGGACGCGGGCAAGATCCAGCCAGCCCCGCAGTTCATCATCCTTTTCACTGTCCATCAGAGAGCGGATATCATTCAGGGTGATATTCAGCAGTGCCTGCCAGAGCTGTTCGTAAGCCTGTTGCGCAGGTTGACCGGTCTGCTGACGGGCCAGTAGCAGGTACTCGCGGGCGCTGGCCTCGTGATAACCCAGAATGCCATAAGCGTGAGCACGATAAGCGGTCAGCGACATCTGCTCAGTAGGCGACAGGCGGTCATAAATCAGGTTGCCGGTATTGTTCAGGGCGATCAGGGCCTGCCAGCCTTCACCTGTACCCAAGCTCAGTTCAGCGGAAAGGAAAACAAAACGCTTCTGCAGGCTGAATGGCAGTCGGTAAGCATGAATTTTTGCCAGCAGACGCAGAGCTGCGTCGGGCTTGCCTTCCTGTGCTAGAATCTCGGCGGCGCGAAGCTGGTAGACCTGAGCCTGATCGAAGCTGGATTGCTGAGCAAGCAGTAACAGATCTTCTGCGGTGAGTTTAACTTCCTGCTTTTCTGTAATCTCAGGAGTGCTGTCCGGTTGCGGCTTTTGTGTAGAGCTACCGCCACAGGCTGCCAGCATGGCGATGACAGGAATAGCCAGCCAGCGATGTAATTTCAGTGGTGCTTTGAGGTTTGGATTGCAGGTTTGCTGTTCACGAGCAGGCATAGTCAAACTCTTATTTCAGGATCGTCTGGTCACAAGATCGTCTTGGTTAAACCGGCGCTTTTCATAAAACGCGCCGGAAAATGGTTCAGCAGGCAAAGATGTTTAGTTAACAAGTCGTAACTTTAGTGTTTGCAGATTGCCTGAGCTGATCTTTCTCTATGTTTTCTAACGATTTTTAATCGATATATTAACCGATAAAACAGGGTGTCAGGATGTCCGAGTCCGTATTGTACGTGGTTGCTACGCCGATTGGTAATCTTGCCGATATTTCAGAGCGAGCATTAAGTGTTCTGCGATCCGTGGATCTGATTGCAGCGGAAGATACCCGTCATACCCGTCAGTTGCTGATGCACTTTACCATCAATAAGTCTCTGTTTTCGGTGCACGATCATAATGAACAGCAGCGTATCGAAAAGGTGATCGCTGAGCTGTCTTCAGGGCAGAGTATTGCACTGGTTTCTGATGCCGGAACTCCCCTGATCTCTGATCCGGGGTTTCATGTGGTGCAGGCGGTACGTGATGCCGGTTTTCAGGTGGTTCCTGTGCCAGGGCCTTGCGCCCTTGTGACCGCTTTATCCGCAGCAGGTATGCCGACGGATCGCTTCTGCTTTGAAGGTTTTCTGCCGGCGAAAAGCAGTGGTCGAAAAAAACAGCTGCAACAGGTGGAAGCTGAAACCCGAACGCTGGTGTTTTACGAATCCCCGCACCGTATAGTCGATTCTCTGACCGATATGGCAGAAGTCTTAGGGGGAGACCGTCTGATTACGGTTGCCCGTGAGCTGACTAAAACCTTTGAAACTTTTTTTACCGGAACCTTAGAGAAGACTATTGCCTGGATGCAGGCAGATGCTAACCAGCAGCGTGGTGAGTTTGTTCTGGTGGTGGCAGGTGCTCCTGTGAAAGAGGATGAGGAAGCCGCTGCGGTTTCAGCTGAGAAGGTGCTTAAGGTTCTGCTGGAAGATCTGCCGGTGAAGCAGGCGGCGGCACTTTGCGCCAAGATAACCGGGCAGAAAAAAAATGCTCTTTATCAACAGGCGCTTGAACTGCAAAAGTCCTGATCGTGTCTTTATAGCAGGGTGGCCTGTTCGGTTTGAGGGGCTTTTTTCTGGCTGTGAGGGTTCTCAGAAAGCTGTATTTTTCCGGTAGCTATTCCGGGACGTTGTCTGTGGAGCAAAAAGTTTCCAGGTCTTTGGTTTTTGAGGGCTTTTCCCGTGATTTATGGGCAAAAACTGGTTGTCTGGGGGCGGTGATCCTTATATCCTAGCTCGCTTGGAGTTGGCCAGGCAGTCGCTGCCTTTACAGCTTGCTGTAAAGGGGGAGGAAAGTCCGGGCTCCATAGGGCAGAGTGCCAGGTAACGCCTGGGGGGCGCGAGCCTACGGAAAGTGCAGCAGAGAGCAGACCGCCGATGGCTTCTTCGGAAGTACAGGTAAGGGTGAAAGGGTGCGGTAAGAGCGCACCGCGTGACTGGCAACAGTTCACGGCATGGTAAACCCCACTCGGAGCAAGACCAAATAGGAACCCTAAGGTGCGGCCCGCACTGGGTTCGGGTAGGTTGCTTGAGACCAGTGGTAACGCTGGTCCTAGATGAATGACTGTCTACGACAGAACCCGGCTTATCGGCCGACTCCACATCATTTTGCAACGCCGCGCCAGAGCTTTCTGGCGCGGCGTTGATCCGGTTTAACCGCAAATCAACAATCAGATCTCATCATGACTCAAGCTTTTCAGCACCTGACCGTTTTGTTGAATGAAGCCGTAGAGGCTTTGGTTCATACGCCATCCGGCACCTATGTAGATGGCACCTTTGGTCGGGGCGGCCACTCACGTCTCGTTCTTGAGAACCTGAATGAGCAGGGAAAGCTGTACGGTATCGATAAAGACCCTCGTGCGCTGGAAACCGCGAAGGTACTGGAAGGCGAAGATAGTCGCTTTAAAGTGTTCCGTGGCTCTTTCGCTGAGCTGGATCAGTTTGCCGCTCAGGAAGGTATGGCTGGTCAGCTGGATGGTATCCTGCTGGATCTGGGGGTTTCTTCGCCTCAGCTGGATGATCCGGAGCGTGGCTTCAGCTTTATGAATGATGGCCCGCTGGATATGCGTATGAATCCTGATGCCGGTCAGTCAGCGGCTGACTGGGTGAATTCCGCACCGGAAGAAGAGCTGATCCGTGTGATGAAGGATTACGGAGAAGAGCGCTTTGCCCGCCGTATGGCTCGTGCGATTATCGAAGAGCGTAAGCAGGAACCGATTCTGCGAACCGGTCGGCTGGCTCAGATCATTAAGGATGCGAATCCTGCCTGGGAAAAGGGTAAACATCCGGCGACCCGTGCGTTTCAGGGTATCCGAATCCACATTAATCGTGAGCTGGAAGACCTTGAGATCTGCCTGCAGCAATCGCTGGATCTGCTGAAGGTTGGTGGTCGTCTGGTCGTGATCAGCTTCCACTCGTTGGAAGATCGTCTGGTAAAACGCTTTATGCGGGATATGGCCAAGGGTGATACCCATCTGCCGCCGGGCGTGCCTTTTACTCAGGAGCAGCTGAATATTCGTCTGAAACTGCTGAGTAAAGCGATTAAACCTTCCAAGCAGGAAGTACAGGCTAATCCCCGTTCCCGAAGTGCGGTGATGCGGGTTGCGGAGCGCGTGGCCTAAGCCGCTTCGCCCAACTGTTTTGGAATTGTCAGGAACCTAGTGTAGAGAGCAGCGAATGCTATGAGTTCGGAACCGGTAGCATCACGACACGACACATCAGGTAAAGGGGCGACCCGTCGCCCTGAGCCAGCGCAGCCGCTTTATGCTCAGGTTCGTTCCGAACTTCTGGCACTTCTGCCGGATTCTCTTTCCTATTCAGCCCGTCTTTTTATCGGCTTCAGCCTGCTGACGCTGATCTCTTCTTTGCTGGTCGTTTACGCTGCTTACGAAAATCGTCTCGCTTATGCAGAGTTGCAGATGCTGGAAAAACAGCAGCGCCATTACGATGTTGAGTGGGGGCAGCTGCTGCTGGAACGCAGTACTCTGGCCTCTCCGAGTCGTATTGAAGCCCTTGCCCGTGAGTCCCTGCAGATGCAGCTGATCCAGCCGGAAAACATTCACGTGCTGGATGCCGATAGTCTGAAAGCGGAACAGGCGCTTTCGATTCAAAGCCAAAGCACGCCTGTACAACCTGTCTCGAATGCTTCTGGAAAGGCTGACTGATGGATCGCAGAAAAGAATCAGCTCTGATCGGCTACCGTTATCCCATTGCACTGATTGTCTTGTTGGCTGCGGCTTTGTTGCTGGCAGGTCGTATGGTGCACCTGCATATTGCGGATCGTGAATTCCTGCAGGAACAGGGCGATGCGCGTAGTGTGCGTAATGAACCAATTCCCGGCTACCGCGGCATGATTCAGGACCGCAATGGTGAGCCGCTGGCCGTCAGTACGCCGGTAACCACTCTTTGGGCGAACCCTAAGCACTTTGAAGCATCTGAAGAGCAGCGTACCGCTCTGGCTAAAGTGTTGGAGATGCCGGTTTCAGCGCTGAACAAAAAGATGCGTGATGCCGAAGGTAAAGGCTTTATCTACCTGCGCCGTCACATGATTCCTGATCAGGCGAATCTGGCTCTGGATCTGAAAATCACCGGTGTTTACGGACAGCCGGAATATAAGCGTTACTACCCGGCCCATGAGATGGCAGCGCATCTGGTGGGCTTTACCAATATCGATGATAAAGGACAGGAAGGTCTTGAACTGGCCTTCAATGATGCGCTTAAGGGCGTGCCCGGTGAAAAACGGGTGCTGAAAGATCGTCGCGGCCATGTGTTCCGGGATCTGCAGATCCTGAGGCAGCCTGAACCCGGCCAGAATATCCAGCTAACCATCGATCTGAAACTGCAGTTTATGGCTTATCGTGAACTGAAAGCGGCAGTGGATCAGCACGGCGCGAAATCCGGTTCTGTGGTGCTGCTGGATGCGGAAACTGGTGAAGTGCTGGCGATGGTGAATCAGCCTTCCTACAACCCGAATGATCGTAGTTCCCTCGATCTGCGCGCATTGCGTAACCGTGCTCTGATCGATCTGTTTGAGCCCGGCTCTCCGATTAAACCTCTGACGGTAGCTTCTGCTATCGCCAGCGGACATTACAAAGCTGACGATGTGGTGAATACCAATCCGGGGTATCTGCGATTGGGTAACCAGAGTATCCGTGATTTCCGTAACTACGGTGAGATGGATCTGACCACCATTATTACCAAGTCCAGTAACGTGGGCGTGGCAAAAATGGCGTTGTCGATGCCGATCGATACTGTCTGGTCCTATCTGCAGCAGATGGGCCTGGGGCAGGGAACCGGTATTGGCTTCCCCGGTGAGGCGGTTGGCTCCCTGACTGCTCCCCGTGAA
This sequence comes from Oceanospirillum sanctuarii, assembly GCF_002150805.1. Taxonomy (GTDB): domain Bacteria; phylum Pseudomonadota; class Gammaproteobacteria; order Pseudomonadales; family Halomonadaceae; genus Oceanospirillum; species Oceanospirillum sanctuarii. Next base: position 625,894 of record NZ_MTBA01000004.1, on the reverse strand, counting down.
GGGCAGAAAGCTAAAATCGCTACCATGGCTTATGGCTATGGTCTGGCGGTGACCTCCCTGCAGTTGGCACAGGCCTATCAGGTACTGGCTAATCACGGTCTGAAGAAATATGTCTCCCTGATTAAAGGCGGTGACACCCTGCCTGATGAACAGATCCTGCCGGAATCCGTCGCCAACCGTGTGGTTGAAATGATGGAAACAGTAACCCTGCAAGGCGGCACCGGAACCCGGGCGGCGATTCCCGGTTATCGGGTCGCGGGTAAAACCGGTACGGTGCATAAGGTGGGTGCGACCGGTTACGAATATGAATATATGGCGGTATTTGCCGGTATCGCTCCGGTTTCAGATCCCAAAGTGGTCGCTATTGTCTGGGTGGACAGTCCATCCGGCCGAGAGTATCACGGTGGTGAAGTTGCAGCGCCTATCTTCAGTCGCATCATGGGCAACGCGCTGCGTTATCTGAATGTGCCGCCTGATAATATTGCTAAGGAGGTGGCAAGTGGCCAGTGATCGTTTTGTTACCTTGGTGCAGAAAAAAGTAGAAGAACTATTTCCTGCTCTTACAGGTCTTCCGACCCTTGTTGGACGGCTGTGCATTGATTCCCGTCAGGTTGCATCCGGTGATATTTTTGTTGCTTTAAACGGCACTTCCCATCGCGGACTTGATTTTATTCCTCAGGCGATCGCTGAAGGTGCAGGTCTTGTCTTGCTCGAATCCGATCAGGATGAGATGTACAGGATCGATCAGGTTCCTGTTGTAGCGTTAAACCACCTGCGTCACCGTTTAGGTGAGTGGCTGGGAGAAGCTGGTGAGCTGAACGAAAACGCTCTTCACCTGATCGGTATCACGGGCACCAACGGCAAGACCTCAGTGAGTCATTATCTGGCACGTATGCTGGAAGGGCTGCAGCAAAAGGCCGCGGTAATCGGCACAGTGGGTATCGGTGCACTGGATAATCTGCAGACAGCTACCCATACCACACCGGATCTGGTGCAGCTGCATAAGGTGATGTCTGAGCTGAAGCAGCAAGGGTTCTGCTATCAGGCGATGGAGGTGTCCTCTCACGCTCTGGATCAGCAGCGTACCGCAGGCGTACCTTTTGAGATTGGTGTTTTTACCAATCTGAGCCGTGATCATCTGGACTATCACGGCACCATGGCGGCTTATGGTGAGGCCAAGTCTCATCTCTTTACCCAATATCCGATCCGCTATGCCGTTATTAACGCGGATGATGAATACAGCGCTGAGCTTGAGCAGCATATCGCTCAGTCTCAGTCTCAGTCTCAGTCTCAGTCTCAGTCCCGGCCTAGGATCTATCGTTACAGCCTGACTGACTCAAAGGCTGACTTGTACTGTGCAGCCTGTTCGGCAAATTCCCGTGGTTTTGCCCTGACCCTTGATGGTCACTGGGGACGCTTTGATCTGCAGCTGCCGTTATTGGGGCGCTTTAATGTTGCCAATGCTCTGGCCTCTGCGGTCACGCTTCTGGCTTTAGGTTTTGATGCTCAGGATGTGATGGCTCAGCTTGAAGCGGTGCAGCCGGTTGCCGGACGTATGCAGCTGGTTCAGCCTGGTTCTCAACCAAACACTCAACAGAGCTCTGAGAACATAGAAATGGCTAAGCCTGAGAAACCTCAGGTGGTCGTGGATTACGCGCATACGCCGGACGCGCTGGAAAATGCGCTGCTGGCGGTGAAAGAGCATATTCAGGGCCGACTCTGGTGTGTCTTTGGTAGTGGCGGTGACCGGGATGCCGGTAAGCGCCCGCTTATGGCGGAAGTGGCTTCCCGACTAGCCGATGAAGTTGTGGTAACCAGTGATAATCCACGCAGTGAAGATCCGACTCACATTCTGGCTCAGGTTGAGCAGGGTTTGCTGAAACCAGCCACTTTCTCTCAGGTTGATCGTGCTGAAGCGATTCGTCGTGCGATTAATAGTGCTTCACCGGAAGATGTGGTTCTGATTGCCGGAAAAGGCCATGAGACCTATCAGGAAGTGAAAGGCATTCGCCATCACTTTGATGATGTGGAGCAGGCGGTGCTGGCTCTTGAGGGTTATAGCTTTTCTGGTGCGTTATCGAATGCCCAGCATAGGGGAGCAACAGAATCATGATGCGTGCGCTCTCATTCAGTGAGCTCCAGCAACGCTTTGGCGGCACCTGCTATGGTGACGGATTGAGTTTCACTCAGCTGGAAACTGATTCCCGTACAGATCTTGCCGGTAGAGTCTTTCTTGCCCTCAAGGGTGACCGGTTCGATGGTCACCGTTTCTGTGCGCAGGCGGCCGAACAGGGTGCTGCAGGTTTGGTGGTCAGTGAATACCAGCCGGATATCGATCTGCCACAATGGTGCGTTGATGATACCCGTATTGCGCTGGGACAAATTGCACTGTTCAACCGGGAGCTGTTTCAGGGGCCGGTTGTGGGCATTACAGGCAACAGTGGCAAAACCACGGTTAAAGAGATGCTGGGCTCTATTCTGGCGACAGCTTCTGATACCGATTCTGTGCTGATTACCGCAGGTAACTTCAATAACGATATTGGCGTGCCGCTGACACTTTTAAGGCTTTCCCCTGAGCACAAATTTGCCGTGATTGAGCTTGGAGCCAATCATCTGGGTGAAATTGATTATTGCGCCCGTCTGGCTAAGCCGGATGTGGGCGTGGTGCTCAATGTGACCGGTGCTCATCTGGGTGAATTCGGCTCGATGCAGAATATCGCTCAGGCCAAGGGTGAACTGATCTCTGCTCTTGCTGCTGAGGGTCGTGTGGTGATTAACCACGATGATAACTTTGCGGGATACTGGCAGCAGTTGGCGGGTGAGCGAGTGCTGACCGGCTATGGCCTGGAACCGGAAACTGGTGATCCTGAACTGGTAGCTGATAATCTGGTTGCGCGTAATATTCAGTCTTCTGCTGAAAGCGGCCATCTGGCAGGTTACTGCTTTGATCTCTGTTATCAGGATGCTGTCCAGCCGGTTCAACTGAATGTGCCGGCCAAGCATAATGTCAGTAATGCATTGGCGGCATCTGCTGCGGCTTTACAGCTGGGGCTGACACTTCTGGTGATTGCACAGGGATTGCAGGCTTTTTCCGGTGTGAGCGGACGTTTGCAAACCGTTACTGGCTTTAAACAGTCGCGGATTATCAATGACAGTTACAATGCCAACCCCGGATCGGTGCGGGCGGCGATTGATACCCTGATGGATTATGTCGGACAGCATATTCTGGTGCTGGGTGATATCGGTGAGCTGGGTGATGACTCGATTTCAGCGCACTCGGCACTGGGTGAGTATGCACGGGAAAAACGGGTGGATTATCTGTTTACCGCAGGTACGTTGACCAAACATACCGCCAGAGCTTTTGGTGAGGGGGCACGGCACTTCTCCGATAAGGAGGCTTTGGCCGAGGCGGTGGCAGCACTGCTGACACCGGAAACCACGGTGCTGGTGAAGGGTTCACGTAGTTCGCGGATGGAAGAGGTGGTTAACGCCCTCTGTCCCTCTGAGTAGGCTGCTTAAGCACCCTTGACGATTCCGAATGAAAACATGGAGTAACCGGGTTAGGTTCAGGCTGATCCGGTGAACATAAAACTGATAACGAAGAGCCCCGAAGAGGGCATAACCAGGGAAATAACCTACAGATGCTTCTGATTCTTGCCGATTGGCTGTCTCACTATTACAGCGCTTTTTCTGTTTTTAACTATCTGACTTTACGGGCCATTCTGGGTGTTCTGACCGCGCTGGCTCTTTCCCTGTTTTTAGGTCCCTGGATGATCCGCAAGCTGGTGTCGGCTCAGATCGGTCAGGCGGTACGTGATGATGGCCCTCAGAGCCACCTGAGCAAAAGCGGTACGCCAACCATGGGCGGCGCTCTGATTATCAGCTCTATTGCGATCAGTACCTTGCTGTGGGGTGATCTAACCAATCGTTATGTCTGGGTTGTATTGGTTGTAACTCTGATGTTTGGTGCCGTAGGTTGGGTGGATGATTACCGTAAGGTGGTTGAGAAGAACTCCCGTGGTTTGCCGGCTAAGTGGAAGTATTTCTGGCAGTCGGTCGCGGGTTTCGGTGCGGCTATTTTCCTGTTTCAGACCGCGCCAACAGTTGCTGAGACCTCTCTGATTCTGCCTTTCCTGAAAGACTTCAGCTGGGAAATGGGCATCTTCTTTGTCGTGCTGACCTACTTTGTGATTGTGGGTACCAGTAATGCGGTTAACCTGACCGATGGTCTGGACGGCCTGGCGATTCTACCGACGGTGATGGTGGCTTCGGCATTGGGTGTGTTTGCTTATGCCTCGGGTAATACCGAGTTTTCAACCTACCTGAAAATTCCTTATATTGCCGGTTCCGGTGAGCTTCTGGTGTTCTGTGCCACTATTGCGGGTGCGGGCCTTGGTTTCCTGTGGTTTAACACCTATCCGGCTCAGGTCTTTATGGGTGATGTAGGTGCTCTGGCACTAGGTGCAGCACTGGGCGTTGTGGCGGTTATCGTGCGTCAGGAGATAGTGCTGTTTATCATGGGCGGTGTCTTTGTGATGGAGACGGTCTCCGTTATTCTGCAGGTGGCTTCCTTTAAGCTGACAGGGCGACGGATTTTCCGTATGGCTCCGATTCATCACCATTTTGAGCTGAAAGGCTGGCCGGAACCTCGTGTTATCGTTCGCTTCTGGATCATCACCGTTGTACTGGTCCTGATCGGCCTTGCGACCCTGAAGCTGCGTTAATTGCATCAATAAAGAATTTACGGCAAAAAAACGTATTGAGTTAATGCGTATTAACAGGAGGTTGATACGCGAAGATCTATAAACGGCAGGTCATAACGAAAAGTTTGGCCGCAGACTGTGACTGAGAGGATGGCAAAGTGTCCCATAGCGTAGTGATAGGTTTAGGTCAGACTGGCGTGTCCTGTGCCCGTTATCTGGCAAGCAAGGGAGAGCGTTTCGCTATTGCGGATACACGTTTTAATCCTCCGGGGCTGGCTGAGATCGAGCAGGAATTTCCTGATGTCGAGCTCTGGCTTGGACCATTGGATGCGGGACTGCTTTGCGAAGCTTCGCAGCTGGTGGTCAGCCCGGGGATTGCGATCAGTGAACCAGCCATTGCCAAAGCGATGGATGCGGGGGTTCCTGTCATTGGTGATGTCGAGCTGTTTGCCCGCGAAGTTTCTGCTCCTGTTATCGCGATCACCGGATCCAATGCAAAAAGTACCGTGACCAGCCTTGTCGGCCACATGGCGAAAAAAGCCGGAATCGATGTTGGTGTTGGCGGCAATATTGGCCTGCCGGTACTTGATCTTCTGGCTGAGGGTGAAAAAGCCCTATATGTGCTTGAGCTTTCCTCGTTTCAGCTTGAAACCACTCATAGCCTGCGTGCTCAGGCGGCAACCATTCTGAATTTAAGTGCTGACCATCTGGATCGTTATCCGGATATGCTGGAGTATGGCCTCGCGAAGCAGCGTATCTACACCGGCTGCAAGCTTGCGGTAACCAATCGCGAGGATGAAGCAACTCTACCGGTGCATGAGTTTAAGAGCGGACTGGTAAGCTTTGGTCTGGATCAGCCGGAAGACGGTCAGTTTGGCCTGTGTTCTCATGAGGGCAAGCTGTGGCTTGCTCAGGGTGATGAGCTGCTGATTACTGTTGATGAGATCTCATTAAGTGGTCGTCATGGTCAGATCAATGCGTTGTCTGCACTGGCTTTGGGGCAGGGCGCAGGTATTCCTATGGCAGCGATGCTGGAAGCCCTGAAAGATTTCCAGGGGCTGGATCACCGCTGTCAGCTGGTGCACGAACATGATGGCGTTAAGTATATCGATGACTCCAAAGGCACCAATGTTGGTGCAACCGTTGCCGCACTGAATGGTCTGGGGGTTGACGGCCCTATCATTCTGATTGCCGGTGGTGATGGTAAAGGCGCAGCCTTTGATGAGTTAGCTGAGCCAGTGGCGGAGCACTGCAAAGCCGTGGTTCTGATTGGCCGTGATGCCAATCTGATCGCTGAAGCCCTCAAGGCAGATACGCCGGTTTATCAGGTTTCCTCGATGGAAGAAGCAGTTGCTCAGTCAGTTAAGCTGGCAGAGTCTGGTGATCAGGTGTTGCTGTCTCCGGCATGTGCGAGCTGGGATATGTTCAAAAGCTATATCGTGCGTGGTCAGGTGTTCGCCGCAGCTGTGAAGGATCTTTGCCGTGCAGGTTGATCGCAAGCAGCAATTAGCTGAATGGTGGCAGCGAAGCTCTGAGAAACTGCAACAGCTTTCGCAGGCTACCTATCAGGCGTTGAAACCTCTCTTGGCTCTGCTCAATCTGGTTCATGTCAATAAAGAGATGACCCGCCGCATTGATGGTTGGTTGCTGTTCTCTGCGCTGTTTCTGCTTTTCCTGGGTTGGCTGATGGTGACTTCTGCATCGATGGAGATCGCTGGTAGTCGCTACGGTAATCCTTTCTTTTTCAGTATCCGTCACGGTATCTACCTGCTGATGGGGTTAGGGCTTGGGCTGGTTATCGCTCTGGTGCCGATTCGCTGGTGGTATGACAACAGCTTCGCGTTGTTGCTGATCGCCTTCCTGCTGCTGATAGCTGTTCTTGTTCCTGGCATTGGCCGGGAAGTGAATGGCAGCTCCCGCTGGATCTCATTAGGTATTGTTAACCTGCAGGCTTCAGAGCTGGCCAAGCTCTTTATGGTGGTTTATCTCTCCGGCTATCTGGTGCGCCGTCTGAACGAAGTGCGTGAACACTGGTCTGGGTTTATGAAGCCTCTGGCGGTGATGGGTTTTATGGGCTTGCTTCTGATTATGGAGCCGGATTACGGGGCTACCGTGGTCATCCTTGGCAGTATGTTGGGGATGCTCTTCCTGTCAGGGGTTGGCATGAAGCGCTTTATCATTCTGATGAGCAGTACCATTGCACTTGCTGGCTTTATTGCGCTGATGCAGCCTTATCGTATGAAGCGTCTGACCACCTATTTTGATCCCTGGGCGGCGCAGTTTGACTCCGGTTATCAGCTAACTCAGGCTCTGATCGCTTTTGGTCGTGGTGGCTGGGATGGCTTAGGTTTGGGTAACAGTGTGCAGAAGCTTTTCTATCTGCCGGAGGCTCATACCGATTTTGTTTTTGCCATTCTGGCAGAAGAACTTGGCCTGTTAGGGGCGTTACTGACCCTCTTTGTCTATGGTCTGCTGGTCTATCGCATGTTCGTTATTGCCCGCAAAGCCGGCGAGCAAAAGCTGCTCTTCCATTGCTATATCGCTTTTGGTTTAGCTCTGGTGATTGCCGCACAAACCTTTATTAACATCGGTGTGAATACCGGTTTACTGCCGACCAAGGGGTTAACTTTGCCCTTTATGAGCTATGGCGGCAGTAGTCTTCTGATCAGTTGTGTCATGGTGGCGATCTGTTTGCGGATCGATCAGGAAACCCGTCACAAAGCTGAATTTTACGAGAAAGAAAGAGCGAAACATGTCCAGCGTTACAGTCGATAAACCAACTTCAGGTGCTGATATGGCGGCGGAAGAAAACGCATCAGTAAAGCCTGAGCTAACAGCAGGGCGCTACAGTGGTAAACGCGTCATGCTGATGGCTGGCGGAACCGGAGGTCATGTGATTCCGGCGCTTTCCTTAGCCGAACGGTTTGCCGCTGAAGGTTTGGCCGTTGAATGGCTGGGCAGTCCTCAGGGGATCGAAAACCGTCTGGTGCCTGCTGCGGGTATCAAGCTGAATCATATTGATGTAGTTGGGCTTCGTGGGAAAGGAATTGTGCGTAAGCTGGTCGCGCCTTTTCTGATTCTGAAGGCGGTTAAACAAGCTGCTACTATTTTGCGGAGTTTCAAGCCGGATTTTGTCGTTGGTCTGGGTGGCTTTGCCAGTGGCCCCGGTGGAATTGCGGCGCGTATGCTGGGGATCCCTGTTTTCATCCATGAGCAAAACGCTGTGGCCGGGATGACCAATCGCTGGTTGTCAAAAGTTGCCCGACAAACCTTTGCGGCATTTCCGAAAGCCTTTACAGAACAAAGCGGAGCCGTTGTCACCGGTAATCCGGTGCGTGAAAGCCTGTTGTCGATTCCGGACAAATCTGAGATTAAAGCTCCGGTAAAACTGCTGGTGATAGGTGGCAGTCTGGGGGCTCAGGTTTTTAATGAGCGTCTGCCGGAGGCTATAGCTAACTTAGCTGATGATATTCGTCCTGAAATCTGGCACCAGTCCGGAAAGGATAAACTTGAGGCGACGGAAGAAAACTATAAGCGGATGCAGGTCACGGCACGTACGCAGGAATTTATTGATGATATGACTGGTGCTTTTGACTGGGCGGACCTTGTGATCTGCCGTGCCGGTGCCTTAACGGTTTCAGAACTGACGGCTGCTGGTCGGGCATCGGTTTTGGTGCCTTTGCCAATTGCGGTGGATGATCATCAAACCGCAAACGCACGCTTTTTAGTTGAGGCAGATGCAGGTATTCTGCTGCCTCAAAAAGAGATGGATGCTGAGACTCTGGCGACGACGCTGGAGTCCCTGTTCCGCGATCCGGAGAAAATTTTGGCGATGGGCAAGAATGCCCGTCGTGTTGCGCGTCCGCTTGCAACTGAAGCGGTCGTTCAAGGGTGTTTGGAGAAGAGTTTTGGCTGAAGAAAGAGTGGGTTATCAAGTCCCGGAAATGCGCCGTATTCGTCGGATTCATTTTGTTGGTATCGGCGGCGTAGGTATGTGTGGTATTGCCGAGGTTCTTCTCAATCAGGGTTATTCTATTTCGGGTTCTGATCTGAAAAAGTCAGCCAGTGTGCAGCGTTTGCTGGATTTGGGGGCCGAAGTCTTTATCGGTCATGATGAAAGTAATGTCTATGGTGCTGATGTGGTTGTGGTTTCGACCGCGATCAACACTGATAACCCTGAAATCGCTTATGCGGTTCAGCGTCGTACTCCTATCGTTCGTCGTGCTGAGATGTTGGCTGAACTGATGCGCTTCCGTCACGGTATTGCTGTGGCTGGTACTCACGGTAAGACCACTACTACAAGCCTGATGGCGACGGTTCTGGCAGAAGGTGAGCTTGACCCGACCTTTGTTATTGGTGGTCGCCTTAATAGTGCCGGTAGTAATGCCCGTTTGGGCGAAAGCCGTTATCTGGTGGCTGAAGCTGACGAAAGTGATGCTTCTTTCCTACACCTGCAGCCAATGGTTGCGATTGTGACTAATATCGATGCCGATCACATGTCCACCTATGGCGGTGATTTCAGCAAGCTGAAACAGACCTTTATCGATTTTCTACACAACCTGCCTTTCTACGGTCTGGCGGTGATCTGTGTTGATGATCCTGTGGTGCGTGAGTTGATTCCTCAGATCAGTCGACCAATCCTGACCTATGGCTTCAGTGATGATGCGGATTACCGTATCACTGATTTCAGTCAGCAGGGGCAGAAGATCAGCTTCACTGCGATTCGCCCTGACGGTCATGCTGATCTTCAGATCTCGCTGAATATGCCAGGCCGACACAATGCCCTGAATGCACTGGCAACGATTGCTGTGGCAACTGATGAAGGTGTAAGCGATGACGCCATTGTAGCTGGCCTCGCTCGTTTTGATGGTGTTGGTCGACGCTTCCAGATTCTGGGACAACTGGAGCACGAACGTGGTCAGGCGATGCTGGTGGATGATTACGGTCATCACCCAACTGAAGTTGAAGCGACCATTAAAGCGGTTCGCAGTGGCTGGCCGGATAAACGTCTGGTGATGGTGTATCAGCCGCACCGTTTCAGTCGTACCCGTGATCTCTATGAAGACTTTGTTCAGGTTCTTTCCGGTGTTGATAAACTTCTTTTGATGGAGGTTTATGCCGCAGGCGAGGAGACTATTCCGGGAGCTGATGGTCGGGCTCTGAGCCGAAGCATTCGTGAGCGTGGTCAGGTTGAACCTGTATTTTTGCCGGAGAAGGCTGAGCTCAAGTCTGTGCTCAAATCTGTACTTCAGGATGGTGACATTCTGCTGATGCAAGGTGCCGGCGATATTGGTGGTCTGGCGGTTAGTCTGGCAGCAGAAGGTCTGGAGGATAGTGGCGATGAGTAATTTTCAGCATTTGAGTACATCGCTGCGTGTAGCTGTCCTGTATGGTGGCACTTCAGCGGAACGGGAAGTTTCTCTGAAAAGCGGTAGTGCGGTTATCGCTGCACTGAAGAGCGTTGATGTTGATGTTATCGGTATTGATATCGATAAGACCGGTGACTGGCTGCCTCAGCTGCAGCAGGCAAATTTTGATATCGCATTTCTTGCGCTGCATGGTCGTGGTGGTGAAGATGGCACCATTCAAGGATTGCTAGAATGCTTGGGTATTCCTTATACCGGCAGCGGTGTTCTGGGCTCTGCTCTGGCGATGGATAAGCTGAAAACCAAGCAGGTCTGGCAGACTTTAGGACTGCCAACTCCGGGTTATTGCTGGATTGATGCTTCTACTGATCTTGAAGAAGTTTGGCAGAAGCTGGATGGTAAGCCGTTGATGGTTAAGCCAGCCCATGAAGGTTCTAGCATTGGTATGTCTAAGGTTGACCGTCTGGATCAACTTCAGGCTGCAGTAGCCAAGGCGGCTGATCTTGATAGTTGTGTTTTTGTTGAGCAATGGGTTACCGGTAAAGAATTCACTGTGGCGATCCTGAACGGTGAGGCTTTGCCTGTTATTGGTCTGGAGACCAATCACCAATTCTATGATTACGAAGCCAAGTATCTGGTGAATGATACCCGCTATCTGCTGCCTTGCGGTTTATCCCATGAGCAGGAGAAAGCGATACAGGCGCTGTCATTAGAAGCTTTCAATGCGGTAGGTTGCCAGGACTGGGGGCGTGTGGATCTGATGATGGATGAAGAGGGTCAACCTCAGCTGCTTGAAGTTAATACTTTACCGGGAATGACAGATCACAGTTTGGTGCCGATGGCGGCAAAAGCGAAGGGATATAGTTTCCCTGAGTTAGTGTTAGCGGTTATTCAGGCTGCGAAACAACGTTATGGCTTTTAATTGCGCTTTTTATTAAGCCGGAGGTTGTGTGTTTAATTTGCCGGGGCGTATCAATTGGTTAAACCCTCTTGTATTAACTGGAGTATTTGTTTTACTGGTAGCTGGATATAAGCTGATTCAGCCTCTTTTTTTCTGGCCGGTTGATGGTGTTCGCGTTTTAGGGACAATTGATCATGTGGAAAAAAAGCGTCTGCAATTTGTTTTAGCGGACACTTTGGCGTCAGGTTTTCTGGCTTCAGATATGAATGAAGTCAAGAAAGGCGTTGAGTCACTGCCTTGGGTTGCAGAGGCTCAGGTAAAGCGAGTCTGGCCTGAGCAAATAGAGGTTGCAGTTACGGAAAAACAGCCCGTTGCAAATTGGTTGCAAAATGGCCTGCTTGACTCTAATCTAGTTGCCTTTTTTCCGGCTACACGCCCTGATTTCAGTGACTTACCGAAACTTGCCGGGCCACCCGGAAGTGAGAAAGAAGTTTGGGTGTTTTATGAGAAGTTGCGGGAACGCCTTCTTGTTTCAGAACTCAGTGTGGATGTTGTTTCATTAGCAAGACACGGAGCATGGTCTGTCCACATTGAGGATGGCCCATGGTTGTTGCTGGGAAAAGAACAGACGTTTGAACGACTGGAACGAATTAGTGCCGTACATTCCAGTCTGAAGGCCCGTTGGGAAGAGGTTCGCCTGATTGATCTGCGATATCCTAACGGTTTTTCTGTTGAATGGTTGCAATAGAATTTATAATCTACGGCAGAGCTCTGGATTTCTTTAGTTTTATTTTATGGTTTACGTTGACGCTTTGAGGAGAATGCCCGGCTTATGGCTGCAAATATGACGAACAACAATATGGTTGTCGGGCTTGATATCGGAACATCAAAAATCGTTGCCATTGTTGGTCATCTGACTCCAGATGGCGAAGTGGAAATTGTAGGCATAGGTTCTCATCCTTCCCGCGGTTTGAAGAAAGGTGTTGTGATCAACATCGAATCCACGGTTCTCTCAATTCAGCGTGCTGTTGAAGAAGCAGAGCTGATGGCAGGCTGTAATATTCATTCGGTATATGTGGGTATTGCTGGTAGCCATATTCGCAGTATGAATTCCGATGGTGTTGCTTCGACATCTAACCGGGAAGTGACAGAAGACGATATTGATCGTGTTGTCAGTTCAGCACGGGAAAAAGCAACATCACGTATCACGACCGATCAGGAAATTATCCACGTTATTCCTCAGGAATACACGATTGATCTTCATGAAGGCATAAAAGAGCCTCTGGGGATGTCGGGTCGTGAAATTAAAGTGCAGGTTCATCTGGTTACTGCAGCAGTTAACGCTATTCAGAATATCGTTAAATGCGTTGCTCGCTGTGGTCTGGAAGTGGATGGCGTCATCCTTGAGCAGCTAGCGTCCAGCTACGCTGTTCTGAATGAGGATGAGCGTGATTTAGGTGTGTGTTTGGTTGATATCGGCGGCGGGACCACGGATATCGCTATCTTCACTGAAGGTGCTATCAAGCACACCTCTGTGATTCCGATTGCTGGTGATCAGGTCACGAATGATATTGCGATGGCGTTGCGTACGCCGACGCAGAATGCGGAAGAGATTAAAATAAAATATGCGTGCGCATTAACGCAGCTGGCGAGTGAAGATCATGTATTTCAGGTGCCCAGTGTCGGTGAACGTGCCCCGCAGGAGTTATCAAGACAGCGTCTGGCTGAGGTGGTAGAACCTCGTTATGAAGAGCTGTTTAATCTGGTTCTGGATGAGATTCGTCGCAGTGGGTATGAAGACCTGATCCCTGCCGGTATCGTTCTGACTGGTGGGACTTCTAAAATGGAAGGAGTCGTTCAGCTTGCTGAAGAGATCTTCCACATGCAGGTGCGGGTCGCTTCGCCGAATAACATCAAGGGATTATCAGATGTTGTAGGGAACCCGATCTATTCGACGGGTGTTGGGCTGCTGGTATATGGGTTGGAGAATACGGGGGCTACAGCGTCATCCCGAGCAACCTATGTCGAGGAGCAGTCATCTGTGCAGGCTGATGATACAAGCATCGTTGATAAAATCAGAGGCTGGTTTAAGGGCAACTTCTGATGAGCTGCGTTAAGTGCGTTTGAGGAGACTGAGATATGTTCGAGATTTTAGATAATGCAGCAAACGCCAATGCTGTCATCAAAGTAGTTGGTGTTGGTGGCGGTGGTGGTAACGCAGTAACGCACATGCTTCGACACAATGTTGAAGGCGTGGACTTTATTGTTGCCAATACAGATGCTCAGGCTCTGAAGAAAGTTGAAGCTAAAAGTATTCTGCAGCTGGGTAGTGAGCTGACTAAAGGTCTGGGGGCAGGTGCTAATCCTGAGGTAGGCCGTCAGGCAGCTCTTGAAGATCGTGAGCGTATTGCAGAGCTTTTGAACGGATCTGATATGGTCTTTATTGCTGCGGGCATGGGTGGGGGTACCGGTACTGGTGGTGCACCTGTTATCGCAGAGGTGGCTCGTGAGCTAGGTATTCTGACTGTGGCTGTTGTTACCAAGCCATTCCCGTTTGAAGGCCGTAAGCGTATGGCGATTGCGGATCAGGGAATTCAGGCATTGTCGGAGCATGTTGACTCACTGATTACTATTCCCAATGAGAAGCTCCTGACTGCCCTAGGCAAAAATACCAGTCTGTTACAGGCCTTTGGTGAGGCAAACAATGTGCTCTTAGGTGCTGTTCAGGGTATTGCTGACCTGATTACCCGTCCAGGTATGATCAACGTCGACTTTGCTGATGTTCGAACTGTTATGTCTGAAAAAGGCATGGCGATGATGGGGACTGGTACTTCCAGTGGTGAAAATCGTGCGATTGAGGCGACTGAGAAGGCTATTCGTAGTCCGCTGCTTGAAGACATCGATCTGCGTGATGCTCGAGGTATTCTGGTAAATATTTCGGCTGGAGCTGACTTCTCTATTGGTGAGTTTACAGCAGTTGGTGACCTTCTGGATGAGTTCTCATCTGAGCACTCAACCGTTGTGATTGGTACTTCTATTGATCCTGAGATGGATACCAGTGATGAGGTTAAGGTAACTGTTGTTGCTGCTGGCCTTGAGCAGGATCGTGTTACACAGGCTTCTAAACCAGCTGTAACGACTACTACGGCTAAGCCTCAGTCAGGAGCTCCTGTTGACTATACTAAGCTGGATCGTCAGCCTGCCATTAATCGTAAAGGTCAGGATGCAGCAGCAGTAAAAAAACAGGCTGAGAACAAGTCTGATATGGATTATCTGGATATTCCTGCATTCCTGCGCCGACAAGCCGATTAATTTAATTTAGCGATGGCTGTAATTAATTTTTTAGTCGATTTGTGACAAAAGCTGCACAAAACTGCAACAAAGCTTGTGGTTAGTATGTGCAGCTTTCTGTTAAAATGTCAGCAATTTCTCACCCAGAAGATGACAGTTAAAAGCATGATTAGACAGCGGACACTTAAAAATACAATTCGGGCAACTGGTGTTGGTCTTCACTCCGGTGAAAAGGTTTATCTGACTTTACGCCCTGCCGCTGTTGATACAGGTATCGTGTTTCGACGCACTGACTTAGACCCTGTGGTTGAAATTCAGGCTACGGCGACAAATGTTAGTGAAACGACAATGTCGACGACGATCTCTAATGGCGATGTCAAAGTCGGTACTATTGAACACCTGCTTTCTGCATTGGCTGGTTTGGGGATCGATAACCTTTATGTTGAAGTAAGCGCTCCGGAAGTACCTATCATGGATGGTAGTTCTGGCCCTTTCGTATTTCTGGTTCAATCTGCAGGAATTCAGGAGCAGGAAGCGGCGAAGAAGTTTATTCGCATTAAGAAGCCGGTAGTTGTTGATGAGGGCGACAAGAGTGCCTCTTTTGTGCCTTACGATGGCTTTAAGGTTTCTTTTGCAATTGACTTCGACCATCCGGTATTTGCTTCTCAGCGTCAGGATATCTCTATCGACTTTTCAAGCACTTCCTTTGTAAAAGAAGTGAGTCGTGCGCGTACTTTTGGTTTTATGCAGGATATTGAATTTCTTCGATCTAAGAATCTGGCGTTAGGCGGCAGCATGGATAACGCTATCGTTGTTGATGAATACAGTATTCTTAATGAAGATGGTTTGCGCTACGAAGATGAGTTTGTGCGTCACAAGGTTCTGGATGCCATTGGTGATCTTTACTTGCTTGGTTATGGTTTGGTCGGTGAGTTTAAAGGCATAAAATCGGGGCATGGCTTGAACAACAAGCTGCTTCGTGAGTTGCTGATGAATGAAGACTGCTATGATGTAGTGACTTTTGAAGAGTCTGAGAAGTCCCCGATTTCTTATATGAAGCCTGCAGCCGCAGTTTGATTTGTTGCTCTAATAAAAAACCTCCTGATCAGGAGGTTTTTTTATGCCTGTGATTTGATGTAATAAACTTTTACCCGGGCTTACGTATGTGGCTGGCGAGCTTGCTGAGGCTCTCTTTTAGTGAGATATCGCTGCATTGTTCTGCGGCCAGCTCAACCTCTAATGCGATCTGTTCTGAGCGGTTTGGCTTTGGCCTGACTAGCGCTTCTTTTTGAATTTTTTCAGGCCGTACTTTAATGGTTACTTTTTCGATCTGAGCCCAGGAGAAGCGTTGGTTTATTTTTTGCATCACTTGTCTCTGCTGAAGCCTGAGTCTGGTCAATAAAGCTGCCGTTGTGATGTGGATAATGACTTCCCGTCGGTTAATGTTTGCCACTTTGGCTTTTCCGGCAAAGGTTGTTGGCAAAAGAGAGGTAATATCTGTATCTAACTGTTGCAGAACATCTGCTTTGTGAAACAGCTTTGCCAGTAAGGTATTTTCTTTGTTAATAATCTCATTAAGGCGTTTTGTCGAGCGGTGTGATCGCATATACTGTGCCTGTTAATGGGTCAAGTAAAAAAGTATTTAGTATACGGAAATAGTAAAGGTTGGTTTGATGAATATCGTAATTTTCAATGATAGCCATTCAGCGTCTAAAAACCTACACATCCCTGGTTGGATGATGGGGCTTTTACTGACGGTATTCATTGCTGTACCACTTACTATTGGTGGCGTTGGCTTGTATTTGGCTCTGAATGACGAGTCTCCGTTACTGACAGAAGAGTCAGCTCAGGAATGGCTGGATGATATTCGTCAGCAGAAAGAAGATATCGATGTTCTGCGTCGTAACTCTCAGGAGCAACTTGATGCCCTGACGGTTCGTATTGCAGAGCTTCAGGCGCGTTTGGTTCGCCTTGACGCTCTTGGTAAACGCCTGACCCATATAGCAGATCTTGAAGAGGGCGAGTTTGATTTTGATCGAACTCCACCCGTTGGTGGTCCGGAAGCTATGGAGATGGGCGTTAGTGTTGAAGTAGATGACTTTGTATCTACTATCGATGAACTGGCTCGCACTATTGATGATCGTGAGCAACAGCTACAGGTTATCGAATCACTTCTGGGTAGCCGTAAGATTCAGGATGACGTCTTTATTGCTGGTCGCCCTATCAAAAAAGGTTGGTTGTCCTCTAAATATGGCAAGCGTACCGACCCATTTACAGGTCGAATCGCGTGGCACGAAGGCGTCGACTTTGCCGGTAAAGATGGCTCAGATGTTATCGCTGTTGCTGCTGGTGTTGTGACTTGGGCAGGTCCTCGTTACGGTTACGGTCTTCTGGTTGAAATTGATCACGGTGATGGTTACACCACCCGTTACGCACACAACAAAAAAGCTCTAGTTAAGCCCGGTGATATTGTCAGTAAAGGACAGGTTCTTTCGCTGATGGGAAGTAGTGGACGATCAACCGGCCCTCATGTCCATTACGAAGTTCGGCACAGGGGGCGTTCCATGGACCCTGCCAAGTTTATTTATCGCGCCAGTCGATAAACCCCGCCTTGAATCATTTCTGCCCGCATAAGTACGTGTTACTATGCGGGCAGAATTTTTTTATTTTTCCGTGCCTTAACGCTCTTATGCGTTCTCAAAGCTGAAGAAAGAACATGGTTGCATCACTATTAAAAAAAATTATCGGCAGTAAGAATGACCGTGAACTGAAGCGGTTGAGAAAGACAGTTAATGTTATTAACAGTCTTGAAGATCAGATCAAATCCCTCACTGATGAAGCGCTACAGGCTAAAACTCCAGAATTCCGCCAACGTCTTGAAAATGGCGAAAACGTAGACTCTCTCCTTCCTGAAGCCTTTGCGGTCTGCCGTGAAGCCAGTTCCCGTGTTATGAGAATGCGTCACTTTGATGTTCAGTTGATCGGTGGCATGGCTCTGAATTCCGGTAAGATCGCTGAAATGCGTACCGGTGAAGGTAAAACACTGGTAGCGACTCTGGCTGTATACCTGAATGCCCTGCCGGGTAAAGGTGTTCACGTTGTTACTGTGAACGATTACCTGGCTCGTCGTGATGCTGAATGGATGCGTCCGCTATATGAATTTTTGGGACTGACTGTTGGTGTTTCTGTGCCGGGTATGACGCCTGAACAGAAACGCGGTGCTTACGCCTGTGATATCACTTATGGCACCAACAACGAATTTGGTTTCGATTACCTGCGTGACAACATGGCGTTCAGTCTCGAGGATCGTGTTCAGCGCGAACTGCACTTTGCTGTTGTCGATGAAGTTGACTCCATCCTGATCGATGAAGCACGTACACCGCTTATTATTTCCGGTGCTGTTGAAGACAGCTCTGAGATGTATCGTACAATCAATGAGCTGATTCCAAAGCTGCAGGAATGCGTTGAAGAAGGTGGTGAAGGCCACTTTACCAAGGATGAGAAGCACCGTTCTGTCGAGCTGACAGAAGATGGTCACCAGTTTGTTGAAGACCTGCTGATTGAGAAAGGTCTGCTGCCTGAGGGTGAAAGCCTTTATGCGCCTGCGAACCTGGGACTTCTGCATCACATCAACGCGGGTCTGCGTGCCCATACTTTGTTCCAGCGTGATGTGCATTACATCGTGCAGGATAATGAAATTGTTATCGTTGATGAGCATACCGGTCGTACTATGCCCGGCCGTCGCTGGTCTGAAGGCCTGCATCAGGCGGTGGAAGCTCGTGAAGGTGTGACTATCCAGAACGAGAGTCAGACTCTGGCTTCAACCACCTTCCAGAACTACTTCCGTCTGTATGACAAACTGTCTGGTATGACAGGTACTGCAGATACAGAAGCATTCGAATTCCGTCAAATCTATAGTCTGGATGTTGTCGTTATTCCGACTAATAAAGAGATTCTGCGTCAGGATTTGAATGACCTGATCTTCCTGACTATGGAAGAGAAGTTCAACGCCATCATCAAAGATGTGAAGTATGAAGTTGAGCGTCAGCGTCCCGTTCTGGTGGGTACTGCATCCATTGAAGCATCTGAGTATCTGAGTCGCTTGCTGACAAAGGCTGGTGTGAAGCACAACGTACTGAACGCTAAGCAACACGATAAAGAAGCCCACATCATTGCTCAGGCAGGTCGTCCGGGTGCTGTAACCATCGCTACCAACATGGCTGGCCGTGGTACTGATATCGTGCTGGGCGGTAGTTGGGAAAATGAGATCGAGCAGCTGGATTCCCCGTCTCAGGAGCAGATCGATAAGATCAAAACTGAATGGAAACAGCGTCACGATGCTGTTCTGGATGCCGGTGGTCTACATGTGATCGGCTCTGAGCGTCATGAATCCCGTCGTATCGACAACCAGTTGCGTGGTCGTTCCGGACGACAGGGTGACCCGGGCTCTACCCGTTTCTTCCTGTCGCTTGAAGATGACCTGATGCGTCTGTTTGCCTCTGAGCGAGTGCGTGGTTTCATGCAGGCTCTGGGTATGGAAAATGGCGAAGCTATTGAGCACCGCATGGTGACCAACGCGATTGAAAAAGCCCAGCGCAAAGTTGAAGGCCGTAACTTCGATATTCGTAAGCAGCTGCTTGAATACGATGATGTCGCGAACGATCAGCGTACTGTTGTTTATCAGCAGCGTGAAGAAGTACTGAAAAGTGAATCGATCGCTGAGATTATTGATTCTATCCGCAGTGACGTACTTAATGATGCGATCAGCACCTTTATCCCGCCTCAGAGTATGCCTGAACAGTGGGATGTCGCTGGACTTGAGTCGCACCTGGAAGCTGAGTTCGCACTGCGTCTGCCGATCCAGCAATGGCTGGATGAAGACCAGCAGCTGTTTGAAGACAGCCTGCGTGAGAAGATTCTGGAAGAACTGACCAACGTGTATCGGGCTAAAGAAGCTCACGTTGGTGAAGGTACCATTCGTCAGTTCGAGAAGCAGGTTCTGCTGCAGGTTCTGGATACCCGCTGGAAAGAGCACCTGGCTGCGATGGACCACCTGCGTCAGGGTATTCACCTGCGAGGTTATGCTCAGAAGAACCCGAAACAGGAATATAAGCGAGAATCTTTTGAACTGTTCCAGGATATGCTGGGTAATATCAAGCACGATGCGATCCGTATTCTGAGTCATGTTCAGGTTCAGCAGGAATCTGATGTTGAAGAGATGGAGCGTCGTCGTCGTGAAGCTCAGGCGGAGCAGGCTTATCAATACCAGCATGCTGAAAGCAGTGCAATGGGCTCTGAAGACACATCTACTGAGCAAGATGAAAATGCAGCTCAACCTTTTGTGCGTGAAGGCCGTAAAGTTGGCCGTAACGAGCCTTGCCCATGCGGTTCAGGCAAAAAATTCAAGCAGTGTCACGGAAAGCTAAGCTAACCTCATTGCTTTGATTATGGTGCGTTATTAGTTGTCGCGATCAAGTCGACATTTGTGAATTGAGGAGTGTGGTCATGGCTGTTGGCCCATCGGAATTGCCGGTATTTAACATCATCTCTGGTGTACGTTTAGGCGTAGCCAGTGCGGGCATTAAAAAGCCCGGCCGCAAAGATGTTGTGGTTATTGAATGTCCTGCAGGTGCTACTGTCGCCAGCGTTTTCACCAAAAATGCTTTCTGTGCAGCTCCTGTACAGGTTGCTAAAAAGCATCTGGAGAAAGCGACGCCACGATACTTTCTGGTTAATACTGGCAATGCGAATGCAGGGACTGGCCCTTCCGGCTTGGTAAATGCTACTCGTTGCTGTTCTGCTCTGGCCGAAAAGGCAGGCGTACAGGATTTCGAAGTGCTGCCATTTTCTACTGGTGTGATTGGTGAGCCTCTGCCGGTTGAGAAAATTGAAGCGGTGCTGTCCGATGCGATTGCTAATCTGGCGGAAGATAACTGGGCCTTGGCTGCAGAAGGTATCCTGACAACGGATACGCGTCCTAAGGGTGCTGTTGCGACTGTCGAGATCAATGGCCAGACCGTCAAAATCAGCGGTATCTCTAAAGGCTCCGGTATGATTAAGCCGAATATGGCGACCATGCTGGGCTATATTGCAACGGATGCTAAGATTGATCAGGCGCTGCTTCAGCAGATGTTGACGACTACGACGAATCGCTCTTTCAACCGTATTACCATTGATAGCGATACCTCGACTAACGATGCTTGTATGCTGGTTGCTACTGGCGCATCCGCTGAAATCAAAGCGGATGATGCTGCAGCTGTTGAAGCTTTCCAGCAAGCGTTGGATAGCGTGGCACAGCCTCTGGCACATGCCATTGTTAAAGATGGTGAAGGTGCAACCAAGTTTGTAGAGATCACAGTGACCCACGCTGGCAATGATGAAGAAGCACTTGATGTGGCCTTCACGGTTGCCCATTCACCTCTGGTTAAAACAGCGCTGTTTGCCAGTGACGCTAACTGGGGTCGTATTCTGGCTGCAGTAGGTCGTGCGAATGTTGAGCAGCTGGATGTTGATAAGATCAATATCTGGCTGGGTGACGAGCAGATTGTTGAAAATGGTGGCCGCTGTTCAGCTTACACAGAGGAAGCTGGTGCGGCAGTGATGGCTAAAGAAAACATCGCAATCCGTATCGATCTGGCTCGAGGTGATGTTTCGGAAACGGTTTGGACAACAGATCTTTCCCATGACTACGTCAGCATCAACGCGGACTACCGTAGCTAAGCCAGCTTTTATCAGCTGTTAAAGGATCAGCATCCTGTGTTTCCTGATAGGAAAGCCAGGATGATCATAGAGGGTGAGGTACAGATTAGTGGGCATCAAGAGCCGCAGTCACTAATAGGTACCTCACTTTTTTGTTTTAGAATTTATGAAATACAGGTGCCCTATGCCCAAGCATCTTCATGTTGCCGCTGCTGTTGTGCGTAACGAAAAAGGTGAAATTCTCATCGCCCGTCGTCCTGCTACTGTTGATCAGGGTGGTTTATGGGAGTTTCCCGGCGGTAAGTTGGCTCCCTATGAAACAGGTCGTCAGGCACTGGATCGCGAGCTGTGTGAAGAAGTGGGTATTCGCATTGAAAGCGCATCGCCTCTGATTCGTGTGCATCATCGATACCCAGAGCGCGCTGTGCTTCTGGATGTTTGGCAGGTTGAAGCATTTTCCGGTGAAGCCTACGGCCGTGAAGGTCAGGCTGTACGCTGGGTGAAAGAGCAGGATCTGGCTCAGTACAGCTTTCCTGAAGCCAACAAGCCGATTCTTAAGGCGCTGCGCCTACCCGATCACTACATGATCACTGGTGATGCGGATAGCGAAGAAGATTGGCTTGAGAAGCTACAGTCTGCACTAAATACCGGTGTTGAGCTGGTCCAGCTACGTGCCCATGGTTTGCCTGAAGATGAATATGCAAAACGTGCTGCGGCGGCTTTAGAGCTGACTAAGGCTGCAGGTGCACGATTGATTCTGAATGCTGAGCCTTCGATGCTGGAGCGTGTCGATGCCGACGGTATTCACCTGACATCTGACCGTCTTTCCCATTACGCCAGTCGTCCTGTTCCTGCTGCCAAATGGCTCTCCTGCGCCTGCCACAATAAGGCTCAGCTTCAGGCTGCTTTGGCTTTGAATGCAGACCTTGCGACTTTAAGTCCGGTTCAGGAAACCGAAAGTCATCCGGGTGTTGAACCCATTGGCTGGCAGGCATTCCATGAGGCGGTCGAACCTGTGCCTATGCCTGTTTATGCTCTCGGAGGCTTGGGTCGTGCAGATATCCGTCGTACCCGTGGTCTGGGTGGTCAGGGTGTTGCTGGTATTCGTGCCTTTTGGCCGCAAAATAAAGCAGGCTGATTAAACGCGAACCTGCCAGTCCGAATGAAAAATACCCGCCTTGTATAACAAGTGCGGGTATTTTTTTGCCTGTACTTCTTAATAGATCGTTTAATGGGGGGCTAAGCAGATTGCTCTCAGTGAACTGTTTGGCTAAGTGTCCTTAGCCGTGTCCCTTTACTGATAAAGTATTTAATCCTTCGGATAGAGATCCATCAGGTCGCTGCTTGCCTCATCAAAGGCAGATTCACCGGCAATTTTATGACTCTCACTGGCCCATTCGCCAAGGTCAATCAAACGGCAACGATCACTACAGAATGGACGATGCGGACTTTCTTCACCCCAGATAACGTCGGTTTTACAGGTGGGGCATTTTACGGTGAGAGGTTTTTTCGACATCGTGTTTTATCCGTTTAGCTGCTTTCTAATGCGTTTCAGGACAGTTTATCCGTATCGGAAAAAGGTCGTCACTGATCGACCCTTCCTGAACTGTGTCCGATATTTTAACAGAGCTATGTGTGGCTTGCTGTTGTGATAGCCGGTGGCTTATGACAAGTCGTTTTATGGGTCAGCTACTTGCCAGAGATAGATAGTACTTGTGCAGTTTCAGGCATTCAGCCTGCAAATAACCCAGATCCTGATCGTTGATAATAATATCATCCGCCTTGCTACGTCGGTCCTCCCGGGATAGCTGGGCTTTTAAAATCGCTTTTACCTGCGCTTCACTGTTCTGGTCTCTTCGGCTTGCACGTTCAATCTGGAGGGTTTCCGGAACATCTATAAGCAGCACTCTGTCGGTGAGTTTGTCCTGACCGCTTTCAAACAGCAAAGGCGAAACCAGAATGCTGTAAGGTGACTCGGATGCTGCCAGTTTATCCACAATACACTGTCGGATTGCAGGGTGGGTAACGGATTCCAGCCAGACTCTCTCTTCCGGATTTTGGAATACCTTATCCCTCAACCAGGGGCGATTCAGGCTGCCATCCTCATTCAGTACGTCAGAGCCAAAATGCTGCCTAATTTTTTCCAGCGTCTCTGTACCAGGCTCAACAACATTACGGGCTTCAACATCAGCATCGACCACACAGATACCGAGAGTTTCAAAATAATCAGAAGCGGCTGTTTTACCGGAACCGATTCCGCCGGTCAGTCCTATGATGAGCTTTTTGTTCTGCATAAGTTTTATCTGTCGGGATGATTAACAGTTGGCTATAAGGTTAAATTTCTGCCGGGAATTTACAGAAATAACTGAGCCATAATGGAGCGCACGGTATCAGGAAATGCTAGACAGAACCAGCCGGAAAGCGCCAAAGCGGGGCCGAAGGGAACTCCACCTTGATGATCTCGATTCAGTGCTTTGTAGAGCAGTCCAATGATCAGGCCGCTTAGGGCGCTCATCAGCATTAGGGCGGGCAACATGGTTGCCCCCAGCCAGGCGCCTAATGCAGCCAATAGTTTAAAGTCGCCATAACCCATGCCTTCCTTACCTGTAACCAGTTTGAATAACCAGTAGATCAGCCAAAGTGTCAGATAGCCAAGTGCGGCTCCCCAAATAGCTGCAGATAGCTCGCCGGGTTGATAGAGCGTCTGGTAAAGCAGGCCAGCCCAGAGTAGCGGTAAGGTTAAGCGGTCCGGTAGCAGAAAGGTCTTAAAGTCGATAATGCTAAGGGCCAGAAGCACAAGGCTGACAGTAAACAGAGCTATGCCCTGTGGGCTGAAGCCAAATAACAGCCAGCTGATAACAGCCAGTAAGGCTGCGGTAATTTCAGTCAGCGGGTACTGTAGTGATATAGGCGTTTTACAGGCCTGACAGCGCCCTTTAAGCAGTAGATAGCTGATTACAGGAATGTTCTGCCAGGCTTTTACGGGCACCTTGCAGTGCGGGCAATGAGAGTTCGGCCTGGCAAGGTTAAAGCTTTTTTCTTCGGCTTCTAGATCTGTAGCTTGAGTAACACTCGAATCCGTCAGTAACTGGCACTGTTCTGCCAGCTCATTCTCAATCATCAGTGGCAGACGATAGATCACCACATTAAGAAAACTGCCGATCAAAAGGCCGATAATCAGCAGGAAAGTGATCGCCAGTAGCGGTGAGCTTTCCAGAAGTTGAATCAGTTCGCTCATCAGAACAGGCTACCCATTTTGAAGATTGGCAGATACATCGCCAGTACCAGACCGCCCACCATAACGCCCAAGACGGCGACCACGATAGGTTCCAGAAGGGTGGTCATACCCTCAACGGCATCATCCACTTCTTCCTCGTAGAATCCCGCAACCTTATCGAGCATGGTATCCAGAGAGCCGGACTCTTCACCGATAGAAACCATCTGGGTCACCATAGCCGGAAAAACATGGGTGGTTTTCAGAGCAAAGTTCAGCTGTTGGCCAACGGAAATATTATCCCTTGCCTGAAAGACCGCACGGGAATAAACACGATTACCGGCAGCGCCGGCAGCGGCCGCCATAGACTCAACCAGAGGGACACCAGAGGTAAACGAAGTCGATAGCGTTCTGGAAAAACGGGCGATAGAGGACTTTCTGACAATCTGGCCGATCACGGGTAGGCGCAAGGTCAGGGCATCGACCCGGTAGGCAAATAGCTCTGAGGACTTATAGCTTCTGATCAAGAGAATTGGTGTCAGCACCAGAATGCCGATAATCAGCCACCACCATTGCTGTACAAACTCTGACAGATCAATAACCACCTGAGTGATCATCGGTAACTCAGCATTAAAGCTGTTAAACAGAGACTCGAACTGAGGCACCACTTTGAGTAGCAGAATCAACATGACCACAACTCCGATTGCCATCACAGCAACGGGGTAGTAGAGGGCTTTTTTAATCTTGGCCTTGATGCGGTCAGTTTTTTCTTTGTAGATGGCAACCCGATCCAGCATGGCATCCAGCGAACCGGAGCGTTCGCCAGCCTCAACAAGGTTACAGAACAGCTTGTCGAAGTATTTAGGGTGTTTGCGCAGTCCCATACTGAGCATATTACCGTCAGCCACTTCGTTACGGATATTCAGAATAATCTTCTGCATGGCCGGATTCTCCAGCCCTTCGGCAACCACGTTCAGAGACTGGACCAGAGGTACGCCCGCCCGAATCATGGTGGAAAGCTGACGGGTGAAGAGGGTGATTTCACGAGTGGTGATCTTCTTTTCACCCAATCCGAAAGGAGCCGGTGTTTTTTTACGGATCTTTTCTGCGGTAATACCTTGCTTTCTGAGCTGGGCTTTTGCGAGGTTCAGGTTCAGTGCCTGCAGCTCACCTTTTACCGGCTGTCCCTGATTGTCTTTACCCTTCCAGCTGAAAACGTGGTACTGCTGTTTTTTGCTTTTTTCCGGTTTTGTCGCCATTGTGCCTTACCTCCAGATCCCTCTGATTTAGTCCTGAGTGACCCGGTTAATTTCTGCCAGACTTGTTGCGCCGGAGCGTACCTTATCGAGACCAGATGCTCTCAGGCTGGGGTAACCTTCTTTTAAAGCCTGCTGGCTGATCTCAAGGGCATTAGCACCATCCAGAATCATCCGTGAGATCTCTGTGGTCACCGGCATCACTTCGTAGATGCCGACCCGTCCTTTATAGCCACTGTTGCATAGCTCACAGCCCACAGGTTCAAACAGCTTGAGGCTTTGAACTTCATCCGCTTTAAAGCCTGCATCCACCAGAATCTGCTCAGGAATATTGGCCGGAGCTTTACAGCTACTGCACAGCTTACGAGCCAGGCGCTGGGCAATAATAAGACTGACAGAGGTTGCGATATTGAAGGCAGGAATACCCATGTTATTCAGACGGGTCAGGGTTTCTGCAGCACTATTGGTGTGCAGAGTCGATAACACAAGGTGGCCGGTTTGAGCGGCTTTGATAGCGATCTCGGCGGTTTCCAAATCCCGAATCTCACCAACCATCACAATGTCAGGGTCCTGACGCAGGAAAGCCCTCAGTGCCGCAGCAAAATCGAGCCCTACCTTAGGATTGACGTTAACCTGATTGATCCCTTCCAGATTGATCTCTACCGGGTCTTCTGCGGTTGAGATATTGCGCTCCGGCGTATTTAGGATATTCAGACCGGTATAGAGGGTAACAGTCTTACCGCTACCGGTAGGGCCGGTCACCAGAATCATCCCCTGAGGCTGAGCCAGTGCTTTCTCGTAAGCGTTTTTCTGTGCTTCGGTAAAGCCCAGCTCATCGATACCCATTCGGGTTGCGCCGGAATCCAGCACACGAAGTACAACCTTTTCACCCCAAAGTGTCGGCAAGGTATTCACACGAAAATCGATGGTGCGGGTTTTGGATACTTTCAGTTTGATGCTGCCATCCTGAGGAACCCGACGCTCTGAGATATCCAGATGAGCCATCACCTTAAGACGACTGGTGATGCGGTGGCGCAGATTAAAGGGCGGTTTCAACACTTCATGCAGGATGCCATCGGTGCGGTAACGGATGCGGAAACTACGCTCGTAGGGCTCTAAGTGAATATCAGAAGATCCCATCTTAATGGCATCTAACAGCACCTTATTCACGAATTTAACGATAGGCGCATCGTCGGCACCGCTGGAAAAATCTTCGTTAGCCCGGCTGCTGTCTTCCGTGGAGATATCCAGACTTTCAATATCTTCATCTTCAAGGCGGGCGAGGGCTTCCTCATCACCTTCCAGATAGGCGTCTACCGCTTTTGCCAGCTGGTCGTAAGGCACCAGAATCGCCTCTGTGTTGAGGCCCGTCTGGAACTGAATTTCATCAACAGCGGCAAGGTTGGTTGGGTTCGCGATCGCCAGAAACAGCTTACTGCCCCGACGATAAAGCGGGAGTGCCATGTGGTGACGAATCAGCTTTTCGCTCACCAGATCCTTTGGGAAGTGTTCTCGATCAAAGGCAGAGAGATCCAGAAAAGGCACGCCGAATTCACGGGCTGCCGCCAAGGCCAGCGCCTTGTGCGCGACCTTGTTATTGGCCGCCGCGTATTGCAGAAAGGAGGTTTCCTGTTTTTTAGCCTCATCGGCGATAGTCTGCGCCCGCTCTTCACTGATAATGCCTTCCATGATCAGTCGTTTGGCGATTCCACCTAGCGTCACTGGGCTCTCCTTAATCGATGTCATCAGCGTATTTCTGCCGGATGTCACAGGGTATTTGCGATGTGTCAGAAAAGAAATAGAAAATATAAACTTTTAAAAATTTACCTATTGTAACAAAAGGGCTCCTTGCCTAAACTGCCCTTTTGATATTTTACTGACACAGGTGTTAGTCGGTTTCTGTTCAGGCTGAATCAGGTTACCACCTTATGGGCAGGTTTCACCAACTTAAGGATGATTAGAATGAAGACAATTAATAAAGCAGCAGCTAAAGCGCAACAGGGTTTTACTCTGGTAGAGCTTCTGATTGTAGTGGCGATTATCGGTATTTTGGCGGCAGTGGGTACTCCGCTTTATCAGGATTACACGAAGCAAGCTAAGCTTACTGAGCTTGATTCTATTGTTGATGGCTATAAGACAGCTGTATCTGTGTGTATGCAGATGAATGCTGCTGCAGATTGTGATGCAGGCTCTAATAATATCCCGTCAGCTGTAACAACCGGAACGTATTCAAATCTGGATACATTAGGTGTTGCGAACGGTGTGATTACCGCGAAAAGTGTTGCTGGATTAGCATCTGATGGCACTAAAGCTGTGAAGCGCGTATATACTCCATCGGCAGTGAATGGTGGCCTTAAGTGGACAATGGCTGAGACAGAAGAGTAATAAGTCATGCAACAACATCTGGCTAAACTATCCCGTTATCACCGCTGGGCGACGGAGAAGCTGTTTGAATCAGTCTCCCTGTTAACTGAAGAGCAGTACCGTCAGCCGACGGATCTGTTTTTTGGCAGTGTCCACGGGACGTTGAACCATTTGTTGCTGGTTGATCAGCTCTGGTATGCCCGCCTTGAGGGTGTCCCTTATACGGTTAACAACCTGGGTCATGAAATTGAGCAGGATGCTAAAGCTCTTGAAACCGCCCTGTTAGGCCAGTGTGATAACTGGTTTAAAACCTGCGCGGCGCTGACTGAGCGTCGCCTGACTCAGGATATTGCTTTCCGTAATCTGTCTGATGAGCCTTGTAAGTTAAACACGGGAGATCTGCTGATCCATGTGTTTAACCACGGCACTCATCATCGCGGGCAAATCTCTGCCGCGCTGGTCGCTTTCGGTGTGCCTGTGCCTGAGATGGATTATTACTACTTTGTCCGTCGTTAGATATTCATCTTCGAGAGAAGCTGATGGTCTGGCCTCAGAAAGCCAGAAACAAAAAAAGCCGAAGGTTGTCTTCGGCTTTTTTTATGGATGTGATTCTAGGAATTAGCGATCAGTACATCGCCTGCTCTTCATCCATCACTTCTTTCAGCACTTCCAGAAACAGACGATCTGCGTCGGAGAAATCTTCCGGATCATCCGGGATTTTTACACTGGTCAGGCCGCTGATTTCGCTGGCGATAACTGCAGAAGCATTCTGAGTGCCATAGTGTTTACGGGCAACTTCAAGTGAAGCCGGGATGATTTCCGGGTCCTGCAGAAGCTTTTTAATGAACTGACGTAGTTCGTTGATGACGCGGGTTTTATTCATTTCATTTGCGCTGCTCATGATGGCTCCTTAGATGCCGTTCGCAATCTTATAATCGTTTTGCAGAGTATTACTGTCGATTGTTCTGTGGATGCGGCGGAATACTCTCTTTATATCACTCTGTATCTAAAGCCGCCTGTATTCAGAATTATATAAGCTGTCTGCCAGATTAAATAGACGTTTTTTCCTCAGGGATATTTAGTGCCAGTTGAAGTCTGCTTTAGTTTCGCTGCCAGACCCTTAATTGCCCCAGCCAGGCTTTATCCTCAAGATGCTGTTTCAGTATCGTTTCTGACAGCGTCACCGGAAGGCAATCCGCCAGATAAAGATCGATATCGATCCGGTTATTCAGATAGTGCAGCACCAGCTGATCCGCTTTGAATTCAATGGGCAAAGAGCGCCACGCGTACTGCAGTTGTTCAATAATCTCTTCTCTTAAGGGTAGCAGCTCATCCAGCGGCGGCAGGCTATTATCGGAATCATCTTCTGCATCGATATGGAAGGTAACGTCGGCTACTTCAGGGTGATGCTCCCGAATCATCTGGGTGACCTTAACGCCAATCTGGTGGCCTTCAGAAACACTGATACGTGGATTAACCTCAATATGGATGTCCAGAAACACCTGAGAACCCATCTTACGGGTGCGCAAGCTGTGGATCGCTTTAACGCAGTTGATGCTCTCGGCATGACGCAGCATTTCCCGGGTTTCTTCTTCCGGTAGCGCAGTATCCACCAGTTCTTTGATGCTGTCGGACATCAGCTTCCAACCGATATGGGCCACCATAAGACCGACAATCAGAGCGGCGACCTGATCCAGCCATTGATAGCCCATCATGGTGCCGCCGATACCGATAAACACCACGATAGAGGAGAGCGCATCGCTTCGGCTGTGCCAGGCGTTAGCGACCAGAAGATCGGACTTAATCTTGCGCGCAACCCGCATGGTGTAGTGGAAAATCCACTCTTTACCCAGAATAGAAGCCGCCGCGACCACTAATGCAGGCCAGCCAGGAATAGCCAGGTTTTCTGCCTGCCAGAGTCTGATCAGGCTGTCGTAAGAGATCGCCCCTGCTACGGCGATCAGCAGGCTACCCAGAACCAGCGTGCCCATGGTTTCAAAACGGGCATGACCGTAGGGGTGGTCTTTATCCGGTTCCTGTCGTCCATAGTGAGTGACCACAATCACCAGGGCATCGGTCAGCAGGTCAGACAAGGAGTGGATACCATCGGCGATCAGGGCGTGAGAGTTGCTGATCCAACCAACAATAATCTTGGCGACACCCAGTACGGCATCCAGAGCGGCACCAATCAGGGTGACTTTATGAGCAGCTTTTGCCTGTTCCTGCAGCATGGCTATGTCCTGTTACGACAGAAGATAAGAAACGGGAAGATAGGGAAAAGAATAGCGTTTCCCTTTCCGACTGTCCCGAGAAGGTTTTGTCGGAAAGGGATACTGGCTGAGCAAGCTTAAGCTTTGATTAAACCGCGGCTGTTCAGAATCGGGTTGGCGTACATTTTCAGCACGTAAGGGCGCAGCGCTTCAGGAATCTGTTGCATGCGCTGTTCAAACTTGGCGCGCTCCTGATCGGTGATCATCGGCTTACCGCTGATGTGATCGTGCTCACCCAGTTGCTCCAGTGCCAGCCAGTTGGATGGGTAGAAGCAGTAGTTATCCCAGATCTGACGATCAATTTGAGCTGCTGCTTCATCGGCATCGGCAAACTCGCCACTCAGCGGATGGGAGAAGTGAACGTGTACACGGCCTTTATAGCCTGAGATACCCTTTACGATGCTGTCGATATCTTCAAACTCAACCTTGTTATAGCTGCCTTCGGTGGCAACAGCGTTGAGTTCCCGGGCTTTCATCTCATCGCAAGGGTCATACTCGTAGGAGATGGTAACCGGCACGATATTCAGTTCATTAACCACTTCAGAGAAAGTCGGGCCTGAGCCTTTCTTCTTGCGGCTCATGTAGAACATTTTGATGATGGCCGGATCGGTCAGATCGATACCGTCTTTTGCGCGGCCTTCTTTCTGAGCGATCCAGATAGAATGCTTTTCTTCCAGCAGTGAGAAGTTGATGTAGCCGGACAGCTGAGTCAGGGCTTTCATCATTTCACGTACGCCCTTGGCAGAGCGCTTAACGATAAAGCTCTTGTTCAGGCGCATCAGGTCGCTGACATAGGGCTTTTGCAGCAGGTTGTCGCCGATGGCGATACGCACCGTATTTACACCTTGCTGGTACAGGGCGTAGTTGACAAAGGCCGGGTCCATAGCGATATCTCTGTGGTTCGCCACAAAGAGGTACGCCTGATTCGGATCCAGTTTATCCAGACCGGACACAGTAAAACCATCGGTGGAGTTACGGATCATGCGGTTCATATAGTCCGCGATCTGGCTTTGGAACACATCCACACGGTCGATATTGGCAAACTGGCTTTTCAGCTTGCGGCGGATCAGAGGGCGCAGCAGAAAGCCCAGACTCTGATGCAGCTGAGGAAAACGGAACTGGCAGATCGCACTGATCAGTTCTGGGTTGTTGATAACCTCCTGTACGACCTCTTTAACTTCATGGTCGTAGTAGGGGCGAATCTCTTTAAAGTTATCGTTTTCCGTTGTGTTCATTGTCTCTCTGTGTCCGTAGGTTTCTGTCAGGCTGACCGTTGGCCTTGGGCTTCTTATCGGTCATCGCCTTTCGGGGCGCTTCCGGTTTTAGTAGCTTTTTATCAGCCAAACCGGAAACGGGGTCGGTTATCTTTTGGGTTTGCAGTGTATCTGTTCAGGCTTCTTTTTATAAAGAAAGCACTGATCAGTTTGATCCCAGATTGGTCTGGCCACCCAGCCATTCCGCAAGGGTCGGGATAAAGCGTTTCAGCTCAAGGGTCATCAGGCTGAAGTCGGTATCCAGTCGGGTCATAGGATCTTCATCGCCATAGCTGTCTTTCGCTTCATCCAGCAGGTCGTCACCAAAGCGCAGACGCTTAATGACCAGATCTTCCTGCAGAATAAACTGAATGCGTTCCTGCCAGTTGATCGCCAGCTTCACCACCTGTTTGCCGGTTTCAATGTGGGCCAGAATCTCTTCAGCGTCCAGTTCCTGCTGCTTGCAGCGAATTACGCTGCCCTCTTCCAGATCGGAACGAAGCTCACACTGGCCGTCCAGCTCCAGACCCTGAGGGCGTTTGCTGGCATCCTGAAGCCATTCAGTCATCACGATGCTCGGGCTTTGTTCGGTATTAAAAGGCACCACAGGTAATGAGCCGATGGTCTGGCGCAGCAGATCCAGAAACTCATCCGCTTTTTTAGCGCTTGAAGCATCTACCACCACCAGTTTATCGGCTGGTGAAATATATCCCCAGGTGAAGCTTGAGCGTACAAAGGCGCGTGGGGTTAGCTCGCTGAGAATATCTTCTTTGATGGTGAGTTTCTCTTTGCGACCCACATGACGATTCTCTTTGGCTTCCAGCTCTTCAACCCGTTCTTTGAGGGTTTCATTGACCACGGCAGCAGGAATCACTTTTTCCTGACGGCGCAGGCACAGCAGGATGGCTCCGCCACTGGCATGGTGCAGTTGAACTGCAGTGGGCGCCGGAAGTGTCCAGCCCAGACGATAGGTCTCAATGCTTTTGCAGGGTTCAAAGCGGAAGGCTTCCAGCTGAGATTCCAGCTTACTGAGATCCAGCTCGATATCTTTGTTTAACTGAAACAGCTGAAGATTCTTAAACCACATGCCGCAGGGCTCCATAGATTCGGGGCGCGACATTATCCAATAAAGGTCATCCGGAGGCCAGAGAATCGGGAGGAAAGTGTTTTGATTACACTTTGTAACAAAACTCCGTGGTCACAGTGGCAAAGCAGCTATAAGGCTTTGCTGCGACAGGAGTATTGCAGAAATATTACTGTCATTTAAGTGTAAGAAATATGTCATTTAGCTTTGGCAAGGTGTGCGCCATAAACATGAATAAAGGGCGAATGCCCACTACTGCACAATGATGAGCGGGTACTAAGTCCCGCAGATGAAGGCTACCCATCTATGAAAATTGCTACGGTTACTCGGGCTACTTCTGTTGTTCTGGTTTTAATCGCGGTTTCTCTGGCAGCAACGCTGTTTTGGGGAATGCAGAGACTGGATAGCGCTTTCTCGGCGACCCAGTCATATACCGAGCTGAAAGAAGAGGTTGCCCTTGACCTTCGGCGTACACTTCAGGAATACCTCCAGACCGGTAACGCATTAAAGCTGAGCGCTGCTGAGCAGGAGATCGACCGTTTAACATCTGAGCGTCTTAATCTGCTGCCACCTGCATTGGCCTCTGATATTGCGGACTCTCTGAATCGTCTTAAAGAAGGCGTTACCGGAGAGTTCCGGGGTGCCGGCAAGTTGGCAGGAAACCAGAAAGGTCTGTTGCTACAGGCTGAAAAAGAGATCGCTGATGCTGCTGATGTGATCTATGACTACGCTGATGAAGGCGAGGCTGACAGCCCCCGTGTCGCGGCCGGTTATTTCAAGCTTCTGCACCGGGTGAATCAGACACTGGTTCAGGTGAAGTATCTGCGTGAACAGTACATGGATACCGCCAATATCAGTTACCGTGAATCCCTTCTGGAGCAGGTTGCTCAGTTGAAAGCGGATGTGGCCGAGCTGAATGCTTTGCCGCGGCTGGGTGTCTACGCAGAGGCTGAAGTGGATGAAATGCAGGCTCTGATGGGGTGGGGAGATGATTCCGAAACCGAGCAGAAAAAAGTGGATCTGGGTGATGAGCTGATCAGTAACCTGCAGGGTTTTGTACGCCGCTATCCGACTGAGCTGGATAATACGCTGGATAATATTGAAACCGGCGTTCAAAGCCGTGCCGCAGTTAATCAGCTGATCTCTGATGTAGAGTCCCGTATTTTGTCCGGCCAGGCAGACGTGATCGCGCACCGCCATGCTCTTGAGAAGCAGGTGAAGCAGATCTTTATCGCCTATGTCGGCCTGATTGTTCTGGTGGCGGTGATTCTGCACCTGTTCCAGAGCCGTGTTGTGCTGAAGACGCTGCGTGAGCTGTCAGACGGTATCGCTTCGCTGGTACGTAGCGGTGAGATGCGTCAGATCAAGGTGCATAATCCAGAAAGTGAAACCGGTCAGATCGCACAGAACTTCAATCACATGATTGAAACCATGCAGAGCCAGCAACAAGAAAAACATGCCCAGCTGACTCAGATTACAGACTCGCTGGAAGTGGTGCTGACGGATATCGATACCATCAGCAAAACCGCTAACGAGACCCGTGACTATATCTCCAAATCCCACAGCTTTACCGATGAGCTGACCCGTCTGGCCAAGGATGTGGATGCAAGCTCCACTCAGGTAGAGAGCTTTGCCCGTGAAACCGCAAGCTTTATGGAAAACAGTCAGATCAGCGCCCGTAATGTTGAACGCGCCAGTGAACAGGCGATTGAGACGCTATCCAGCGGTCATCAGTCGTTGGATGAGCTGATCACGGCAGTGGATGAAGTGACCAGTATTCTTGATGTGATCTCAGGTATCTCTGAACAAACCAACCTGCTGGCGCTGAATGCGGCGATTGAGTCGGCTCGAGCCGGTGAGCATGGTCGAGGCTTTGCGGTGGTGGCGGATGAGGTACGTAATCTCTCCATGGAAACCCAGAACTCGGTGACCAAAATTGGCGGTATTCTGGGGCAGTTGCGCAACTCCTCCAGTAACCTGAAAAACAATATGACCGATATTTCCGATGCGGCTCAGGAGCAGAAAGAAGCGTCAAACTATCTTCTGGAGATGTCGAAGACGGTTCAGGAGCATTCTGATAAAGCCGCCAGCTTTGCTCATCAGGGCGCGAAAGTTGCCCGAAATCAGGTAGAACAGGTGGAAGTCTTTATCACCAGTATGGAAGAGATGGAGAAACAAGCGCAGCAGGCAGAGGATGTGATTCTCTCGGTACAGACTGAAGTGCATGAAAAAGTGCTCTGGATCTCCAATGCTCTTGGGGTCTCCCGCAGCAAGAAAGAGTTTCTGCTCTGATCCTTCAGTTCTAGCCCTTCTGCTCAGGTCTATTTGACCTGAGATTGCCCCATAAACCGGCCTGGTAACCCTGGCCGGTTTTTTTATGCCGCTACAAAAGCCCGCGCTTTCAATTCGGAATCAGGAAAAGCCTTAACAAACTGATTTACGGACTTTTTGCCAATTCTTGCTCATAAGTGACCAAATTGCTGCAAGGGGTGAATAAAGAGTATAATCGGGTGAATTTTGAATAAGAGTGTTGCGCACTGGGTTGCAACGCAGTGTTGCCGATAAAGGATTCCGATACTCATGGGTGAATTTGCAAGAGAAATTCTGCCAGTCAACATCGAAGATGAGCTGAAACAGTCCTATCTGGATTACGCCATGAGCGTAATCGTAGGTCGTGCACTTCCCGATGTTCGCGATGGCCTCAAGCCGGTACACCGTCGTGTACTTTTTGCCATGCAACAGCTTGGTAACGACTGGAACAAACCGTATAAGAAATCGGCCCGTGTGGTCGGTGACGTAATCGGTAAATATCACCCGCACGGTGACAGCGCAGTTTATGACACCATCGTACGTATGGCACAGCCGTTCTCCATGCGCCACATGCTGGTGGATGGTCAGGGTAACTTCGGTTCTATCGACGGCGACAGCGCAGCAGCGATGCGTTACACCGAGGTGCGTATGGCGCGCATCTCCCACGAGATGCTGGCGGACCTGGATAAAGAGACCGTTGATTTCGTAGACAACTACGACGGCACTGAGCAGATTCCTGAAGTGCTGCCGACCCGTGTACCTAACCTGCTGGTAAACGGTTCTTCCGGTATTGCGGTAGGTATGGCGACGAATATCCCGCCACATAACCTGACCGAAGTGGTTAACGGCTGTCTGGCGTTGCTGGATAACAGCGAACTGACCATCGACGAGCTGATGGAATTTATTCCGGGACCGGATTTCCCGACTCAGGGCATCATTAACGGTCGTGCCGGTATTCTGCAGGCATACCGTACCGGTCGTGGCCGTATCTATGTGCGTGCCCGTCACCATATTGAGCGTGACGACAAGACTAACAAAGAAACCATCATCATCACCGAGATCCCTTATCAGTTGAACAAAGCCCGTGTGATCGAAAAGATCGCGGAGCTGGTGAAAGATAAGAAGATCGAAGGTATCTCCGAACTGCGTGATGAGTCCGATAAAGACGGTCTGCGTGTTGTTATTGAACTGAAGCGCGGTGAGTCCGGCGATGTCGTGATTAACAACCTGTTTGCTCAGACTCAGCTGCAGAGCGTTTTCGGTATCAATATTGTTGCGCTGGAGAACAACCAGCCGAAGATTCTGAACCTGAAGCAACTGCTGGAAGCCTTCCTGCGTCACCGCCGTGAAGTGGTAACCCGCCGTACCGTTTACGAGCTGCGTAAAGCCCGTGAGCGTGGTCATATTCTGGAAGGTCTGGCGATTGCGCTGGCGAATATCGATCCTGTGATCGAGCTGATCCGTCAGTCGCCATCGGCTGCTGAAGCAAAAGAGAAGCTGATCAACGGTAGCTGGACCCCAGGCAACGTGGTTGCCATGTTGGAGCGTGCTGGTGCTGACTCCTGCCGTCCGGATGAACTGGAAGCTCAGTTTGGTCTGCAGGACGATGGTGAATACCGTCTGTCACCTGCTCAGGCACAGGCTATTCTGGAACTGCGTCTGCACCGTCTGACCGGTTTAGAGCATGAAAAACTGCTCAACGAATACAAAGATATCCTTGAGAAGATTGCGGAACTGGCCGGTATTCTGGCTGATGCAGAAAAACTGCTGCAGGTTATCCGCGAAGAGCTGGAAGCGATCCGTGATCAGTACGGCGAAGAGCGTCGCACCGAGATCATCAGCAGTCAGCTGGATCTGACCATGGAAGATCTGATCAACGAAGAAGACATGGTAGTCACTATCTCCCGTAGTGGTTATGCCAAGTCTCAGCCGTTGAGCGATTACCGTGCTCAACGTCGTGGCGGTCGTGGTAAGTCTGCAACTTCCGTGAAAGATGAAGATGTCGTTGAGCACCTGCTGGTTGCCTCAACCCACGATACGATTCTGCTATTCAGTAACAAGGGTAAGGTGTACTGGCTGAAAGTGTACGAGTTGCCTCAGGCAGGCCGTGGTTCCCGTGGTCGCCCTATGGTGAACTTGCTGCCGCTGGAAGAAGGCGAGCAGATCAGTACTATTCTGCCGGTTCGTGAATACCCGGATGACCACTTCGTATTTATGGCGACTGCTAAAGGCACGGTTAAGAAGACGGCTCTGAGCCAGTTCTCCCGTCCTCGTAGCAGTGGTCTGATCGCTCTAGATATTAAAGAAGGCGACCGTCTGATCGGTGCTGCTATCACTAACGGCAGCAACCATGTGATGCTGCTGACCAGTGCCGGTAAGATGATCCGCTTTGATGAGTCTAACGTGCGCGCCATGGGCCGTACCGCTGGTGGTGTTCGTGGTATGCGCCTGCCGGAAGATGAGGATGTGCAGGTTATCTCCCTGATTATTCCTCAGACTAACGAAGTGGCTGCGGAAGAAGACGAAAATGCGGATAATGTTTCCGATATCGAAACTGTAGAAGGTGGTGCTGAAGTACTGTCTGATAACCAGATCTACATTCTGACTGCTTCTGAAAACGGCTACGGTAAGCGTACCTGTCTGGAAGCCTTCCCGGTTCGTAACCGTGGTGGTCAGGGTGTTATCGCCATGCAGACCAGCGAGCGTAATGGTCAGCTGGTATCGGCGATGCAGGTGAGCGATCTGGATGAGATGATGCTGATCACGGACAAGGGCACTCTGGTGCGTACCCGTGTTTCTGAAGTCTCTGTCTCCGGACGTAATACTCAGGGTGTGACCCTGATTCGTCTGGGTGATGACGAAAGCCTGGTAACTGCAGTGCGCATCGATGAGCCGGAAGGCACAGACGATGAAGTGGCTGATGAATCTGAAGACGCTGTGAATGCAGCGGATCAGAACTCAGCGGAGCAAAATGCTGAGACCGGCGAAAGCGCAAGCCCTGAAGAGGGTGATGACGCAGAGGGTTAATCATGACCCGGGTACACAATTGATTGGGTGTACCCTTTAAAAGCGTTACCCATCCGGCGAGGGCTTCCTCGCCGGAGCTGTTTTATACCGGATGCGGTTTTACCGCGTTGATACGACCTGAAGTTCCTGTGATGGCTCAATACCCTATTTGATCATCCTGCGGCAGCTGTTCTGCCAGAACTTCGATTTTGAGAAGACCTAAATGACACGTCTCTATAATTTTTGTGCGGGACCTGCGGCTCTGCCTGAAGCGGTACTGAAAAAAGCTCAATACGAAATGCTGGACTGGCAGGGACGTGGGCTGTCGGTCATGGAGATGAGCCACCGTAGCGACGATTACGTGGCGATCGCAGTTCAGGCGGAAAAAGATTTTCGTGAACTGCTGAACATCCCGGATAACTATAAAGTGCTCTTTATGCAGGGCGGTGCCAGCAGCCAGTTTGCGATGATTCCTCTGAATCTGCTGGGCAAGGGCGGCATTCCTAACTATATCGAAACCGGTGTTTGGGCGGGCAAAGCGATTAAAGAAGCTTCCCGTTATGCAGAAGGTCTGCATATCGCAGGTAGCAGTAAAGATCGCAACTACACCTGTACGCCTTCTCAGTCTGAGCTTCAGATGTCTGACAATGCAGCCTATCTGCACTTTACCAGTAACGAAACTATCGGTGGCTTGGCGTTTGATTACCTGCCACAGGTCGATGTGCCACTGGTATGTGATATGTCGTCTGACATTCTGTCCAAGCCGCTGGATGTGACCCAATACGGCGTGATCTACGCTGGTGCCCAGAAGAATATTGGCCCTGCGGGTCTGACTCTGGTGATTATCCGTGATGATCTGCTGGATCAGGCGATGGCCGTAACGCCATCCATGATGAACTACCGCATCTGTGCCGATAACGATTCCATGTACAACACACCACCGACCTACGCCTGGTATCTGGCGGGTCTGGTGTTTGACTGGCTGAAAAATGATGTTGGCGGTCTTGAAAAGATGGCTGAGATCAACACCCGTAAAGCTGAGAAGCTGTATCAGGCAATCGATGGCAGTGACTTCTACGGTAACCCGATTGCCGTTGCTAACCGCTCTCAGATGAATGTGCCGTTCACTCTGGCAGATACTGCTCTGGAAAAAGTATTCCTGGCGGAGTCTGAAAAAGCGGGTCTGCTGAATCTGGCGGGTCACCGTTCAGTAGGTGGTATGCGCGCCAGTATCTACAACGCGGTACCGGAAGCGGCGATCGATGCACTGATCTCCTTCATGTCTGATTTCGAGAAACGTCACGGGTAAGTTGCCATGTCAGAAGTAAATCTAACGGAAGCGGAGCAGCTTGGCCTGCTGCGTGACCAGATCGACAATATTGACCAGCAGATTCAGCAGCTGATCAACCAGCGTGCCCGTTGTGCACAGCAGGTTGCAGAGGTTAAGCAGGCTTCCGGTTCCGGTGATATTCAGTTCTACCGCCCGGAGCGTGAAGCTCAGGTGCTGCGTCGTGTGATGGAGCGTAACGAAGGCCCGCTGTCTGATGAAGAGATGGCGCGTCTGTTCCGCGAAATTATGTCCGCCTGTCTGGCCCTTGAAGAGCCGGTTAAAGTGGCCTTCCTTGGCCCTGAAGGTACCTTCACTCAGGAAGCAGCGCTGAAGCACTTTGGTCACTCGGCGGTTAGCCTGCCAATGGCAGCAATCGACGATGTATTCCGTGAAGTGGAAGCGGGCGCAGTAGCTTACGGTGTGGTTCCTGTTGAGAACTCCACCGAAGGTGTGATCAGTCACACGCTGGACAGCTTTATCGATTCTTCCCTGAAGATCTCCGGTGAAGTGGTGCTGCGTATTCACCAGTACCTGCTGGTGGGTGAGAACACCCGTAAAGACAAGATCTCCCGTATCTACTCCCACGCCTCTTCTCTGGCACAGTGCCGTAAGTGGCTGGATCAGCACTACCCGAACGCTGAGCGTATTGCCGTAAGCAGCAACGCAGAAGCAGCGCGTCTGGTGAAGAGCGAGTGGCACTCCGCGGCGATTGCCGGTGATATGGCCGCTCAGCTGTACGGTCTGGAAAAACTGGCTGAGAAGATTGAAGATCAGCCGGATAACTCCACCCGTTTCCTGATTATCGGTAATCAGGAAGTGCCGGCCAGTGGTGAAGACAAAACCTCTCTGATGGTGGCAACCCGTAACCAGCCGGGTGCTTTGCATGACCTGCTGGAGCCATTCCACCGTCACGGTATCGACCTGACCCGCGTAGAAACCCGTCCATCTAAAGTGGGTGCGTGGAACTACGTCTTCTTTATCGATTTTGCGGATCACGCAGAAAGTGAGAAGGTTAAGGTGGCTCTGGCGGAAATTGGCCAGCGCGTTTCCGATATCAAAATTCTGGGTTCTTATCCAAAGGGCGTGCTCTGAGTACTCCCTGAGGTTATCGTATAACACGAATAAAGAACCGGACGGGAGGCTAGGCCTCCCGTTTTATTGTCCTGTTCCGGTACATATTGTGACGGGCTAAAAACAGGCA
Organism: Oceanospirillum sanctuarii; assembly: GCF_002150805.1. GTDB lineage: Bacteria > Pseudomonadota > Gammaproteobacteria > Pseudomonadales > Halomonadaceae > Oceanospirillum > Oceanospirillum sanctuarii. The sequence continues at coordinate 585,646 of NZ_MTBA01000004.1, read as the reverse complement.
AGAACAAACAAGAACAAGCAAGCAGCTAAGGCGGAATAACTATGGCGTGTGATTACATTGAATTAGCAAATAAAGGCGTTCAGGGTCTGCAGCCGTATCAGCCGGGTAAGCCGGTAGAAGAGCTGGAGCGTGAACTGGGTATCAGCAACATCGTTAAGCTGGCCAGTAACGAAAACCCCTTGGGTCCAAGCCCGAAAGCGCTGGATGCGATCCGTGAAATAATGCCGGAGCTGACGCGATATCCCGACGGTAATGCTTTCCGTCTGAAGCAGGCGATTGCTGATAAGCTGGGTGTCGAGATCGATCAGATCACTCTGGGTAACGGTTCCAATGATGTACTGGAGCTGATCGCCCGTGCTTATCTGACCGCGCATAGCGCCTCTATGTATTCTCAACACGCCTTCGCTGTTTATCCGATTGTGACCCAAGCCATTGGTGCCCAGCATATTGCGGTGCCTGCTGTGAACTGGGGGCATGATCTGGACGCGATGGCGGCGGCGATCACCGATAAGACCCGTGTTATTTTTGTCGCCAACCCGAACAATCCAACCGGTACCTGGCTGAGTGAAAAAGCGGTTCGCGCGTTTCTGGACAAAGTACCGGAGCGCATTATCGTTGTGCTGGATGAAGCCTATACCGAATATGTGGATCAGCCGGATTTCCCGGATGGCATCAGCCTGCTGAAAGATTATCCGAATCTGGTGGTAACCCGTACTTTCTCCAAGGCTTATGGTCTTGCTGGCCTGCGCATCGGTTACAGCGTCAGCCATCCGCAGGTTGCGGATATTCTGAATCGTATCCGTCAGCCGTTTAACGCCAATATGCCCGCGCAGGAAGCGGCTATTGCTGCGCTGAATGATGATGAGTATCTGACTAAAAGTGTTCAGGTAAACGCTGAAGGTATGGCGTATCTGGAAGCGGAATTCAAACGTATGGGGCTGGATTTTATCCCGTCTGTTGGCAACTTTATCAGCGTAGATGTTGGGCAGCCGGCAGGTCCTGTTGATCAGGCGCTGCTGCAGGAAGGCGTGATTGTTCGCCCTGTTGCACCGTATCAGATGCCAAACCATCTGCGTATCTCTATCGGCACCATGGAAGAGAACCGTCGATTTATCGAGGCACTGGAAAAAGTGCTGTCGGCTTCTGGTGCTGCAAGCCAACAGGGAGACTGACCCCGGGTGAAATCCATTAAGAAAACACTCGTTATCGGCCTTGGTCTGATTGGCGGCTCTCTGGCGCTGGCCCTGCGTAAAGCAGGTCTTGGTGGCACCATCATCGGTTGTGACCGGGATCAGGATGAGGTCGATCTGGCCATACAGATCGGCATGATCGACCAAGGTTCGACTCAGGCTGAAGACTGGATTGCTGATGCGGATCTGATCGTGGTTTCCGTGCCGGTTATCGCCATGGAATCTGTGATGGCGCAGCTGAAGCCGCTGCTGCGAAGAGACACTCTGGTAACGGATGTGGGCAGTAGTAAAGGCTCTGTGCTGGAATCCGCGATTAAGATCTGGGGGCAGCTACCGGAGAACTTTGTTCTCGGTCACCCGATTGCAGGTTCTGAGAAAAGCGGCGTCAGTGCTGCTCTGGTAGATCTCTATCAGAAGCACAAGGTGATTCTGACGCCTGCACCGGAAAATAATCCACAGGCGGTCACGACCATCACCGAAATGTGGCAGGCCGCCGGTGCTGAAGTACTGACCATGGATATCGAACGCCATGATGAAGTTCTGGCGGCAACCAGTCACTTACCGCACATGCTGGCGTTCTCTCTGGTCGATACTCTGGCTTCCCAGGATGAAAGCCTGGAAATTTTTCGTTATGCCGCTGGCGGTTTCCGCGATTTTACCCGAATCGCTGCCAGTGACCCTGTGATGTGGCGTGATATCTACATCGCAAACAAACCCGCTGTATTACAAGCGCTTACGGAGTTTGAGCAAGGCTTGTCACGCTTAAGAACGGCCATTGAAGAGTCGGATAGTGACGCTATGCTGGGTATCTTTACCCGGGCAAAAGCCGCCCGTGAGCATTTTTCAAGAATTCTGGACAATTCGGCGTATATCCCTATGCAAAACAAGCTAATCCACTACCGTACCGCTCCGGGTACCGCCCTGAGTGGCCGTATTCGTGTTCCGGGTGATAAATCGATTTCTCACCGCTCCATCATGCTGGGTTCGCTGGCTGAAGGCGTTACCCATGTTAAGGGCTTCCTTGAAGGGGAAGACAGTCTGGCAACGCTACAGGCGTTCCGTGATATGGGCGTGGTTATTGAAGGCCCGCATCAGGGTGAAGTGACTATTCATGGCGTAGGTCTGAATGGTCTTAAAAAGCCTGCCGGAGCCCTGTACCTGGGGAACTCAGGTACATCTATGCGTCTGCTGGCAGGTTTGCTGGCGGGTCAGGCGTTTGATGTTGAGCTGACCGGTGATGCTTCTCTGACCAAGCGCCCTATGGAGCGTGTGGCTAAGCCGTTGCGTGAAATGGGTGCGGTTGTGGAAACCGCTGAAGGTGGCCGTCCGCCAATGCTGATCCGTGGTGGTCAGCAGTTGAAAGGTATCGACTATCAGATGCCGATGGCCAGTGCTCAGGTGAAATCCTGTGTGCTGCTGGCAGGTCTGTATGCGGACGGTGAAACCAAGACCACAGAACCGGCACCAACCCGTGACCATACCGAGCGCATGCTGACCGGTTTCGGTTACGAAGTGGTACGTGAGGGCGCAACGGCGGCGCTGCAGGGTGGTGGTAAGCTGACGGCAAGCGATATCGATGTGCCTTCGGATATCTCCTCGGCGGCCTTCTTTATGGTGGCAGGCTCTATCGCAGATCGTTCTGAGATTCTGATTGAGCACGTGGGTATGAACCCGACCCGTGTAGGTATTCTGAATATCCTGCGTGAAATGGGCGCAGATATTACACTTGAGAATGAATCTGAAGTGGGTGGAGAGCCGGTTGCGGATGTTCGTGTGCGTTCTGCGGATCTGAAGGGTATCGATATTCCTCAGGATCAGGTGCCGCTGGCGATCGATGAATTCCCTGTGCTGTTTGTTGCAGCGGCCTGTGCTGAAGGTGTTACCCGTCTGCGCGGTGCGGAAGAACTGCGTGTAAAAGAGAGTGACCGTATTCAGGTGATGGCGGATGGTCTGCTGGCACTGGGTATCGAGTGTACCGTTTATGACGACGGTATCGACATCGTTGGCGGCAAGCTGGGTGGTGGCCGTGTCCACAGCCATGATGATCACCGTATCGCTATGTCTTTTGCCGTTGCTTCTTTGCGTGCTGAAGGCGAGATCTTTATCGAAGACTGCGCCAACGTTGCGACCTCCTTCCCAGGCTTTGTTGAGCTCGCGAATGGCGTAGGTATGAATATTAGTGTTGAAGAAGCCTGATTCGTCAGGCCAGAGGAAAGAAAATGAGTGCATCTGCACCTGTAATTACTCTTGATGGACCGGGCGGTGCCGGTAAAGGCACCATCAGTCAGATTATCGCCGGTAAACTCGGCTGGCATCTGCTGGATAGCGGCGCTCTTTATCGCCTGACCGCGCTTGCGGCAGAACGTAAAGGTGTTGCTTTTGATGATGAAGCTGCGCTGGCTGAAGTGGCCCGTAATCTGGATATCGCTTTCCTGCCCGGTGCAGAGAATGAGCCTGTCAGTGTGATGCTGGATGGCGAAGAAGTTTCCAAAGAAATCCGTACCGAGACAACCGGTAACAACGCCTCTATCGTGGCGGCTCTGACACCTGTGCGTGATGCTCTGCTGCAGCGTCAGCGGGACTTCCGTCAGGCTCCGGGTGTGGTTGGCGATGGTCGTGATATGGGAACGGTGGTTTTTACCGATGCTCCGCTGAAGATTTACCTGACCGCCAGCGCCGACGAACGCGCTCGCAGAAGGGTAAAACAGTTGCAAGAAAAGGGCATTGATGCTAAATTCCAAGCCATTTTAAGCGAGATACAAACTCGCGACGAGCGTGATATGAACCGTGCAGTAGCGCCATTAAAGCCTGCTGACGATGCTATTACACTCGATACAACTGAAATGTCGATTCCGGAAGTGGTTGCACAGATTATCGATCTGGCTAAAGCTCGCGCTTTGGTCTGATTTTCTGTTTTCTATTTTCGGGGGGTGCCCAGAAAAGTGTCATAGGGAATATCTGTCCTTTAACTGATAAACGGATATTCACCTGAACCGGCGTTAACACTTCTGGGTACGGATAAAATGAAGCCCGTATTTGCTGGTGATACGGAGACTGTGGTGACGCAAGCCAAACCCTTTTAAAGGTGGCATTGTGAAGCCCTTAACTTGTAGATCACGTAGGAAAAATAATGAGCGAATTAAGCTTTGCTGAACTGTTTGAACAGAGCCTTCAGGAAGTCAACATGGAGCCAGGCTCCATTGTTACAGCAACTGTTGTTGACATCGATGGCGACTGGGTAACTGTACACGCTGGCCTGAAATCTGAAGGCGTTATCCCACGCTCTCAGTTCTTTAACGAAGGTGAAGAGTTTGCCCTGTCTGTAGGCGACGAAGTTCAGGTAGCTCTGGAAGCCGTTGAAGATGGTTTCGGTGAAACCCGTCTGTCTCGTGAAAAAGCGAAACGTGCTGAAGCATGGAAAGGTCTGGAAGCGGCCTTCGAGAAGAACGAAATCGTTAAAGGTGTGATCAACGGTAAAGTTAAGGGCGGCTTCACTGTAGACGTTCACAACATCCGTGCGTTCCTGCCTGGTTCTCTGGTTGACGTACGTCCTGTACGTGACACCACTCACCTGGAAGGCAAAGAGCTGGACTTCCGCGTAATCAAACTGGATCCTAAGCGTAACAACGTTGTTGTATCCCGTCGCGCGGTTCTGGAAGCTGAAAACTCTGCAGAGCGCGAGCAGCTGCTGGCTAACCTGCAAGAAGGCCAGGAAGTTAAAGGTATCGTTAAGAACCTGACCGACTACGGTGCATTCGTAGATCTGGGCGGTGTTGACGGCCTGCTGCACATCACTGATATGGCTTGGAAGCGCATCAAGCATCCTAGCGAAATCGTAAACGTTGGTGACGAAATCAACGTTAAAGTCCTGAAGTTCGACCGCGAGCGCAACCGCGTATCTCTGGGTCTGAAACAGCTGGGCGAAGATCCATGGGTGAACATCATCTCCCGTTACCCAGAAAACACCAAGGTAACTGCACGCGTTACTAACCTGACTGACTACGGCTGCTTCGCTGAGCTGGAAGAAGGTGTTGAAGGTCTGGTTCACGTTTCTGAAATGGATTGGACTAACAAAAACATCCACCCATCTAAAGTTGTTAACGTGGGTGATGACGTTGAAGTTATGGTACTGGACATCGACGAAGAGCGTCGTCGTATTTCTCTGGGTATCAAGCAGTGCACTCCAAACCCATGGGAAGAGTTCTCTGGCAAGTTCAACAAGAACGACAAAGTGACTGGCTCTATCAAGTCTATCACTGACTTCGGTATCTTCATCGGTCTGGATGGCGGCATCGACGGTCTGGTTCACCTGTCCGACATTTCTTGGAACGAAGCTGGCGAAGAAGCTGTTCGCAAGTACAAGAAAGGCGACGAGATCGAAACTATCATCCTGTCTATCGATCCAGAGCGTGAGCGTATCTCCCTGGGTATCAAGCAGCTGGATAGCGATCCGTTCCAGGAATACGTAGCTGAGAACGACAAAGGCGCTCTGGTAACTGGTAAAGTTATCGCTGTAGACGCTAAAGAAGCAACTATCGAGCTGGCAACTGACGTTACTGCTACTCTGAAAGCTTCTGAAATCAGCCGTGATAAGGTTGAAGATGCTCGCAACGTACTGAACGAAGGTGATGAAGTTGAAGCTAAGATCGTTAGCATCGACCGTAAGAACCGCGTAATCAACCTGTCTGTTAAAGCGAAAGACGCAGCTGACGAAAAAGCAGCTCTGCAGAAAGTTCGCAGCCAGGAAGTTGAAACTGCTGGTCCTACCACCATTGGTGATCTGATCAAGCAGCAGATGGAAAACAACTAATCATTACTGATTAGCTGAGATCCATAAAAACCACCGCGAAAGCGGTGGTTTTTTTTTGCCGGAACATTTGTTATAAGCATTTAAATAATGATGAGTTCGGTTTTTATATTAGCTGAGAGTCACGTACGGCGTGGCCTGCAGGGATTTTAGTAACTGAATCACATTTATATTAATCAGATTGATAAAGCAGTTGGCATACCTCTTTTCGGGGACTACATTTACACCTGTTGCACTGCAAAAGCAGTGAGAACTTAAAATGATTAAACGTCCCGGACAAGGAGTGGCCAGTGGGGATTCAGTTCAAATCGCATTTGGGAAGCGTGGACCATTCTTTACCTGCTTTACCCGTATCGGCTTCTGGTAACCTTTCTCTAAACACTCCTGTTGGCAGCTGCGTGGATCATTATGGACGTGTCTGGTTGGCTGATACCGCACATAACCGATTGCTGGTGCTTGATGCTGATCTGGATACTGTATTGCTCTCTTTTGGCACCGTCGGTAATGGCGATGGCCAGTTTAATATGCCCTTTCGGTTGTTAGCCCACCCTGATAAACAACTGATCTACGTTACCGATATCGGTAACTATCGTGTTCATATTCTCTCCTACGATGAAGACAATATTTCGCCCGTCTCAACTTTCGGTGATACGCCAGATGTTGATCTGAAAGGCCCGAATGGCATTGTTTACTATCAGGGCAAGCTCTGTGTTGCTGATGAGTTTTATGAAGGTCCCGATGGTGTCAGTCGGCTGGTGGTATTCAGCGATGAGGGTGATTACCTCTACGATATCCATCAGATCACAGGCTATAAGAACCCTGTGGAATTACTCTGGCCTCAGGGCTTGAGCGTTGATCGTCAGGGGCGTATCTATATTGCCAATACCGGCTTTAATACAGTTGTCCGTTGTGATTGGCAGGGCAAAGGCATTCCCTTTTCTGCCACCGGAAAACCCTACATCGACGGGCTTGAGTTAGCCCGTGATGTGGCCATCATTCAGGGCAAGGTATTGATAACCGGTGGTAAGGCTAATGCTATCTCAGTTTACGGCCAGAACGGTGTTTCTCAGGGAGCATTGGCTGGCTATTTTTCACCGATTCAGCTGACGGAATTTCCACAGGAAAATACCTTTCTGGTGACCGAGCCGATTCTTGCTTCACTTCAGCTGCATAAGGCGAACCTAAAGCAAGTGCAGCGTGGGCGTGAGGTCTTCCCGGTTGTTTTGACACAGATCGGTGATGAGCGTGATCGTCATGGTCAGTTGCATTTTGCGACCTCGGCAGCTGGCGATGTTGGTCCGGCGCAAGAGAACCTCCCTAATGAGCAATCTCCAACACTGATGCATTGGTTGGCTCAGCAGCAGATGGACCAGCTGGAGCAACAGCAGGAAAAGTTCCTGAAGTTGACTGAGATGTCCGGCGTTCCAACCTGGTTGAATATGGGGCTGAACTGGCAGATGGAATGGATGCAGCGTTGGCAAAGAAGCTGGCTATCTCTATTTATCCCATCTGCTGTTGCGGATGAAGATGAAAGTCTTTGGGTGGTGGATGCTGGAAATTATCAGCTGCAATCTACCGATAATCTGAAACCCAATAGTCTGCGCTCGGCGAGTATGCCCTTGTTGCCGGGATCATTGGGAATTGCAGCTCTTACCCCGCTTAACCCTTTACCCGGGCAGCTGGCCCCCGATGTTCCCCTTTTGGTTGTCAGTAACTATCTCAGTGGAATTGTCACAATTTATCAATACCATCCCTTCTACCGTGAGCTGATTCCTTATACCGCTTTTGGTGCTCAGGGTAGCGCCCCCTGGCAATTAAATAAGCCTCAGGGGCTGGCTATTGACCCTGTCAGTCGGGATATCTTCATTGCCGACTCCGGCAATAACCGCATTGTACGTTGGCGTCTGAATGGACTGGGTATTGCTGGTCTGGTGGATACGTTTGGTACTCAGGGTGATGGCGATAATGAGTTCCATACGCCATCAGATATTGCGGTTTCCGAGGACGGTCTTTGCTATATCGCAGATCAGTTCAATCACAGAATTCAGATAACTACTCTTGAAGGGCAGCCAGTCAGGCGCTTTGGAAAACCGGGTTATGGCACGGATGATGATCATTTTCTGCTGCCAACCAGTGTTGAGTTTGAGCAGGGGCATCTGTTTGTTTCAGATCTGGTTAACCGTGCGGTGAAGGTTTTTGACCGAAATGATGAGTGTGTGTCTTCTTTTGCTGCTTTTGGGGCTGACAGCTCAAAGGGGCAGTTATGGATGCCTTATCTGATGCATGTTCGTAATCAACGGATCTATCTGCCGGATTGTGCGCTCAACCGGGTCAATGTTTACCACTTTGAAGCAGGAGATCAGGCATGAGTGTTTTTGCCCGTGCATCGGCCAAGCGAAGAAAAGATCGCCAGCAAATAGAGCAACAAGGGAACAGCATGGGTGCAGTTTCCGAAGCAGATTCAGAAGAGCTGCTTGAAACCATCAGGGAAGTCATCCGGAAAACATCAGCTGACCCGAAAATGGATCGGGAAGCTGCTGTTGAACATCTGAACCGGTTACAGGAAAAGCATCACAAGCTCCTGTCCGGAAAGTGCATTACAGGGCCTTAGGTAGATGCCTCAGGCAAGGAATAGAGGGAAAATCATGGAAACCAGTTTATCAAGAATATCCATTGCTACCCGGGCGTGGATGATACTGGGATTGTTTGCGTTGGGGCTTGTGATCAATACTTTATTGGATGCGTCCAAGATGCGTGATCACCTGCGTGCAAGCTACGAGAAAGGGGTCACGCTACTGGTAGAAAGCGGTGTTGGCGTGATTGATCACTACTATCAGCTCAGTCAGGATGGCACGTTGTCAGAAGCTGAAGCTCAGCGTCAGGCGTTAGCGGCAGTGTCTGCGATGCGCTTTGATAACGGCAATTACCTGTTTGTCGGTGATAATCAGGGGGTGCAGCTGGCCAGCGGCGTTAAGGCGTTGGTGGGTAAAAATATCATGGGTCTGAAGGATCCAACCGGTAAGCCTTTCGTGCAGGAGCTATATACTCAGGCGAAAAGCGGCGGCGGTTTTGTTGATTATCAATGGCCTAACAGTAAAAACAAAGAGCAGCTTGACCCTAAAACCAGCTACGCAGGTTATTTCGCTCCCTGGCAGTGGACGATCGGCAGCGGTCTGAATATGGATGCACTGCAGGCGGATATCGCAGCTTCTGAGCTGATGTCGATTTTCAATGCGGTCATTATTCTGGTGGGGTTATCGGTCATTCTGGTGTTCTTCATCCGCAGTATTACCACCCCGCTTAACCGCACGGTGAAAGCGATGCGTGGTTTGTCTCAAGGTGAAGGTGATCTGACCCAGCGTTTGGAAGAAACCGGTTCTGTGGAGCTTGTCGCGCTGGCTCGCTACTTCAACCACTTTGTCGCTTCTCTTCAGGGTATTATGCGGGATGTTAGTGGTTCTGCTGAGCGTCTGGCCAGTTCGGCTTCTCAGTTGGTGGCCTCCACGCAGAGTGTGGATGATAGCGTGCATCAGCAGAAGCAGGATTCTGAGCAGCTGGCGAGCGCCATGATGCAGATGCTGGCAAGTGTTGAGGAAGTCACTGAGCGTACCGTTCAGGCAACGGAATCCACGGTACAGGCTACCACAGAATCCGAGCAGAGTCAGAAGATTATTAGCCAGAATATTTCTGAGGCTCAGCGTCTTGCCGAAGCGATTCATCAGGCCAGTGAGGTGATTTCTCAGTTAGCGGAAGATAGTCGCAATGTGGATACCGTGCTGGAAGTGATACGTGGTATCGCCGAGCAGACTAACCTGTTAGCACTGAATGCGGCGATTGAAGCGGCCCGTGCCGGTGAGGCAGGTCGCGGCTTTGCAGTGGTTGCGGATGAGGTTCGTACCCTGTCGCAGCGTACTCAGGAATCGACCACAGAGATTCAGACCATCGTTGAGAAGCTTCAGGCGGCAGCTGAACAGGCGGTATCTGTGATGAGCGATGGTGCAGAAAAAGCGGGTATTGCCGCGGAAACCTCTGCGTCAGCAGGTCGGGCACTGGGTAATATCACGCAGGAAGTCGCTTCTATTCAGCGTATGAATCAGGAGATTGCTGCTGCGTCAGAAGAGCAGTCAACCACGGTCTCCGGCATCAACAATAATGTTGTCAGCCTGCGCGACCTAACCAATAGTGTGAGCAGTGAATCAGCTCAGATGGCGTCGGCCAGTCAGGAGCTGATGGATGTATCACAGGATATGATCCGTCTGATTCACCGCTTCAAAGTCAGCTAAGTTTGCAGGTAAGGCCTGGTAATTAGGGTTATGCCTACAAAGAAAACACCCGATCAGTTTTAAGCTGGTCGGGTGTTTTTGTATCCGTTTAATCAGTGCTTTTGAATCAGTCCTGATTATTCTGGCGCCGCTGCCAGTCTTCTTCCGACTCCAGTCGGGTCAGAATACCCTGTAGAAGGCTCAATTCCGCTTTCTCAGGCAGATTGCGTTGGAAGTATGCCCGTAGCTTTCCTAGCGTCACATCTTTGGGTTTGCCCTTAAAATATCCTGCATCGTCCAATCGTTCCTCCATGCGCTCCAGAAAGAATTTCATCTCTTTGGCGCTGGGCAGTTCGATCTCTTTCTTAACCGGCTCAAAGTGAGTCAGGCTCTTCTGATACAGCTCATAGGCGATGATCTGAACCGCGGATGCCATATTCAGAATCGAATAGTCCGGATTAGCCGGAATAAATACATGCTTGTTGCAGAGTTCGTACTCTTCCGCAGTCAGGCCGCTGCGTTCACGACCAAAGACGATGGCGATCTCTTCCTCAGCCGGAGTCTCCCGGGCGAAAACGGCACATTCCGGTGGTGTCATCGCCGGAACCTGATGAGAGCGTGGGCGGGCGCTGGTGGCTATAACGTGTTCGCAGTCACCAATGGCATCTTCCAGTGTTTCGCAGATAACCACTTTATCCAGAATATCTTCCGCGCCTGCCGCCATGGTGTTGGCATCTTCATGGGGAAAATGATTGGGTGATACCAGATACAGACGATCCAGTCCCATCACTTTCATCGCCCGTGCAGCAGAACCTATATTGCCGGGGTGGTATGTGTTGACCAGAACAATGCGGATTTTTTCGAGCATAAAGATACCGTGATGCTAACAGGGGAGGACAAAATAATGGCGGCAAGGATACCGTAAACCGACTGGCGCTGCAGGCAGAAAACAACAGCTATGAAATCAGGTCATAAATAACAGGTAGAAAAAAGCCCCGCTGCTACCGGTGAAGGCATTTCAGCGAGGCTTCGGGTATCAGAAATCAGCGCCTCTGATGAAGCGCTGATCCCGATGGCAGTAGCTGGATGATTACATCATGCCGCCCATGCCACCCATACCGCCCATGCCGCCCATATCAGGCATTGCAGGTTTGTCTTCAGGTGCATCAGCAACCATGGCTTCGGTAGTGATCATCAGACCGGCAACGGAAGCAGCTGCTTGCAAAGAAGAACGGGTCACTTTAGCCGGATCCAGAATACCCATCTCGATCATGTCGCCGTATTCACCAGTTGCAGCGTTGTAGCCGAAGTTACCTTCGCCAGTGCGAACGTTAGCCACAACAACAGAACCTTCTTCACCAGCGTTGGTTACGATCTGACGCAGTGGAGCTTCCATTGCACGGAATGCCAGCTCGATACCTACGTTCTGATCGTGGTTGTCACCCTGAATGTCTTTAACTTTCGCCAGAGCACGGATCAGTGCAACACCACCGCCAGGTACCACGCCTTCCTCTACTGCTGCGCGGGTTGCGTGCAGAGCATCTTCAACGCGGTCTTTCTTCTCTTTCATTTCCATTTCAGAAGCTGCGCCAACTTTGATTACGGCTACGCCGCCAGCCAGTTTAGCAACACGCTCCTGCAGTTTTTCTTTGTCGTAGTCAGAAGAAGTTTCTTCGATCTGAGCACGGATCTGAGCTACGCGAGCTTCGATAGCTGCTGCTTCACCAACGCCATCGATGATGGTGGTGTTCTCTTTGCTCATGGTGATGCGCTTCGCGCTGCCCAGGTGCTCAAGAGTTGCCGCTTCCAGGCTCAGGCCAACTTCTTCAGAAATTACAGTACCGCCAGTCAGGATAGCGATATCTTCCAGCATCGCCTTACGACGATCACCAAAGCCAGGAGCTTTAGTTGCAGCAACTTTTACGATACCGCGCATGGAGTTAACAACCAGAGTTGCCAGTGCTTCGCCTTCGATATCTTCAGCGATGATAACCAGAGGCTTACCTGCTTTTGCAGTTGCTTCCAGAACTGGCAGCAGCTCACGGATGTTAGAGATTTTCTTGTCAACCAGCAGGATCAGAGCATCGTCCAGCTCAACCGCCATTTTTTCCTGGTTGTTTACGAAGTATGGAGACAGGTAGCCACGATCGAACTGCATACCTTCAACAACTTCCAGCTCGTCGTCGAAACCACGGCCTTCGTCTACAGTGATAACGCCTTCTTTGCCAACTTTAGCCATCGCTTCTGCGATGATGTTGCCTACAGTTGCGTCAGAGTTAGCAGAGATAGTACCAACCTGTGCGATCGCTTTGTTGTCGGCACAAGGTACAGCCAGCTCTTTCAGCTCAGCAACAACAGCCTGAGTCGCTTTGTCGATACCGCGCTTCAGATCCATTGGGTTCATACCGGCAGCAACAGACTTCAGGCCTTCAGTAACGATCGCCTGAGCCAGAACCGTTGCGGTAGTAGTACCGTCACCAGCAACATCATTTGCTTTAGACGCTACTTCTTTAACCATCTGTGCGCCCATGTTTTCGAACTTGTCTTTCAGTTCGATCTCTTTGGCTACAGAAACACCATCTTTAGTGATGGTTGGCGCACCGAAAGATTTTTCCAGTACTACATTACGACCTTTAGGGCCCAGAGTTGCTTTAACAGCGTTTGCCAGTACATTTACGCCTTCCAGCATGCGCTGACGAGCTTCGATACCAAATAATACGTCTTTAGCCATGATTAAAATCTCGCTTAAAAATAGGTTTAAATCGGTTTGAATTCAGTGCAGGGAAGACTAATTAGCTTTCCAGAACTGCATAAATTTCGCTTTCGCTCATGATCAGCAGCTCTTCACCATCGATCTTAACGGTGTTGTTACCTGCGAACTGACCGAACAGAACGGTGTCACCTACTTTTACGCTCATTGCTTGAACGTCACCATTGTTCAGTACACGGCCATTGCCTACAGCTACAACTTCACCTTGGTTAGGTTTCTCAGCTGCAGAACCCGGTAGAACAATACCGCTTGCAGTAGTGGTCTCTTCTTCCTGACGACGGATTACAACGCGGTCGTGTAAAGGACGGATGCTCATTCTCAATTTACTCCTAAAACTAAAAGATCTTTGTCTTTCAATCTTTAAAAGAACGGGCTGGGCCCGATGTTTTTGTTATGCCCCGAAGGGCTTAAAAGCTATGTCCCTTATGTGGGGACATGCTTTTTCAATTCAATGGCTTAGGAAAATTATTTTTTCCTTTCGTACTCACCTTCAATCACATCCCCGGCATTTTGCTTCCCAGGCTGATTCTGACGCTGATGAGTCGATTCCCAGTGGGATTCCTGCGGCTCCTGCCACTGGCTTCCACTGTTTGAATGATGGATAGGGTTGACGCTGATATTTTTCAAGACCTGATTCAAAAGAAAATGTCGGCTGCCGGGTAAGATGCAGATAAAACCAAAGGCATCGGTGACAAAACCCGGTGTCAGCAACAGAGCACCACCTACCGCTAGCACAATACCTTCCGCCATCTCTCTGGCGGGAATCTGCCCCTGATTTAGTTTCCAGTTGGCGCGATTGAGCATCGCGATGCCCTGTTGTTTTAACAGCGCAATGCCGATAACCGCTGTCAGTATCACCAGCGCGATGGTGGACAGCGCGCCGATCTGTTGTCCCACTTTGATCAGAACAACCATCTCGATTAACGGCACTGCAATAAACAAGAGCAAAAATTTATTCATAAGTCATTTCCTGATTGGCTCAGAGAGATATAGGGACAGGTGTTCGGGTTTTCAATGTTATTTCACGAGACGGTTTTTCATTTTAATCAGTATTGCAGATGCGAAATACAGGGTTCGCAACTGCAAAAAAATGGGTTATATTGCAATGCACAATATCTAGAACAGTTATCAATACATACCGTATTGACACCAATGTCATGTGAGAAGCCCAGGGGGTCGTGATGGATTTGCAGGATAAAGTTGTCGTAATTACTGGTGGTGGTCAGGGTCTGGGTCGTCAGATGGCTCTGCGTCTGGCTGCTAAAGGCGCTAAGCTGGCTCTGGTTGATCTCAATCAGGAGAAGCTGGACGAAACTGCGGATCTGGTGAAAGAAGCCGGTTCTGAAGCGAAAACCTATATCGCAAACGTAGCTCAGGAAGCGAAAGTTGAAGCGACCTTCAGCAAAATCGCTACTGACTTTGGTCGTCTGGACGTACTGGTGAACAACGCCGGTATTACCCGTGATGGCCTGTTTATCAAGGCTAAAGAAGGCCAGATTCAGCAGAAGATGAGTCTGGAACAGTGGCAGCAGGTTATCGATGTAAACCTGACCGGTGTATTCCTGTGCGCCCGTGAAGCGGCATGCCAGATGATTGAGCGTGATATTCAGGGCGTGATCATCAATATCTCCAGTATCTCCCGTTCCGGTAACCTGGGTCAGACTAACTACACTGCGGCTAAAGCTGGTGTGGCTAACATGGCTGTTACCTGGGCTAAAGAGCTGTCCCGCTACGGTATCCGGGTAGGTGCTATCGCTCCCGGCTTTATCGAAACCGATATGACCGCCAGCATGAAGCCTGAAGCACTGGAGAAAGTTTGCTCTGTTATCCCAATGAAGCGTCTGGGTAAGCCGGACGAAATTGCTCACTCCGTTGAGTACATCATTGAGAACGACTACTTCACAGGTCGTATCATTGAGTGTGATGGTGGTCTGCGTATCTAATCGCATCCTGTCGTTAGAACTGAAAAAGGAAGGCATCTGCCTTCCTTTTTTATTGCCTGTTTTATGCCAAGATATTTGTGATTTTAGCCTAGGTTGGCACAGATGATCAGATCGACAACCTGCCCTTGTTCAGTTCCAGGGTTCTCAGGCTGATGCCTTTTACCTGAGTTAAAGCTTCAACACTTTTAAAGTCACCGTGCTCGGTTCTGAAGTCCAGAATACGTTGAGCTTTGGCGGGTCCTATCCCTTTCAGGTTTTGCAGTTCATTAAGCCCTGCGGTGTTGATATTGATTACAGCTTGCTGTGTTGTTGAAGCTTCTGCAACCTGAGTCGTCTCATTCTGTGGCACCAGGTTATCGGTTTGCGCCTTAAGCTGAGGGCTTGTGGCGAGTGATAGTACGACTATCAAACTGCCGAAGAGGGTCGTCAGAGATGGTTTTTTGGCTTTCATAGCAACATCCTTTGTTGAGGTTAATTTCCATAGTTTCGCTTCTTAACCATAGTAAGTTTGTGGATGTTTGCCTGATAGACTTTGGTTTGATCCTGAGTGTGAAATATTTATTTCGAAAGCTGGGATAAATTTGTCCTGTACCCTTTTAGGCCAGGCTTTATAATGTGCCCGCACTCACAGCTGAGGAAAAATTGATGTCTCTAATTGTTGAAAATCCGATCATTGTTGCGCTGGACTATCCTAATGCTGAGCAGGCGTTAGCTTTTGTAGATCAGCTTGAGCCGGGACGTTGTCAGCTGAAAGTGGGTAAAGAGTTATTCACACGCTCAGGCCCTGCAATTATCGAAGCTCTGACCAAGCGCGGTTTTAAAGTATTTCTGGATCTGAAGTTTCACGATATCCCAAACACCACAGCGCAGGCAGTACTGGCGGCAGCAGACAGTGGTGCCTGGATGGTTAATGTTCATGCTTGTGGTGGCCGTCCTATGATGGAAGAGTCCCTGAAGCGTCTGCGTGGTGCCGGTCACGATACTCTGCTGATCGCGGTAACGGTGCTGACCAGTATGAATGAACAGCAGCTGCGTGAAACCGGTATCAATGCTTCTCCTGCGGAACAGGTGATGCATCTTGCTTCTCTGACAGAGCAGTCTGGTTTGGATGGTGTGGTTTGTTCGGCGCAGGAAGCGGTTATGCTGCGTGAAGCTCTGCCTCGTAGCTTCCAGCTGGTAACGCCTGGTATTCGTCCGTCTTTTGCTGAAAAAGGCGATCAGCAGCGTATTGTGACGCCAAAACAGGCTCTGATTGATGGTAGTGATTATCTGGTAATTGGTCGCCCGATTACTCAGGCAGAAGACCCTATGCAGGCTCTGGCTCTGATTGAAGCTGAGATCGCGTCTGCCAGAAACTAAACAATTTAAGAGTTGCCGAGCACAAAAAAGCGCATCCTGTGATGCGTTTTTTTTATATCTGCAAATCGGGGCTGCCTTGTATCGTTATGAAGATCAGAGAACATCATCCGGTCGGACACTGCCCCAGCTTCGGCACTTGGGGCATTGCCAGAGAGGGCTGTGCTGGCTTTTAAAGCCACAGCTGATGCAGCGGGACTTATGTTGTTTGCTATCGTAACGGCTTAGTTGCTGTTCCAGCTGATGGAGTCTGGGTTTTAGCGAACCTGTGTTGGCTTGATCCAGCATCAGATGCACCTGAAGTCCTGCCACAAAGGGCGATGAGCTTTTGCGACGGGCGGAGTAGGCCTCAAGATATTCCAGTGCGGAGTGGCTGTCGTGACGTTGTTGAATCAGTTCTGTTTTCAGATTTAATGCTGTCTGGGACGGGAACTGTTCCAGGGCTTCATCCAGAATAGGGCTCAGGTCTTTATCCGTCATGATCTGACGCAGCTCAGGCAACACCAGCGAGTAATAACGCTTGTCCTGCTCCGGTATTCTTAGTAGTAGTGAGCGGCCTTTACGGACATTATTGTTTTTCAGCTCCATATTGGCCGTAGACCAGTTCGCTCGTATGCAGTTCGGGTCGTTATAGAGTGCCTGCTTCAGATATTTTCTGGCCTGTGTGGTTTCGTTCTGAGCAAGAAGGCTGTCTGCCAGCTCACAATAGTAATGGGCCACAGCTTTACGCTGTTCCGGAAGATCTCTCAGTAATCGGTTGTTGCTGATCTCAATCGCTTTCTGCCACTCTTTTTCCTGCTCGTAGATACGCAGCAGTAGCTTCAGTACCTGTAGGCGGACTTCATCAGATTGAGCTTCAGTAATCTCCAATAACAGGCGTTCAGCACGGTCAAACAGGCCTGCAGCAAAAAAGTCCCGGGCCAGTTCAAGCTGAACCTGTTGTGTTAGTGACTTACTGAGAGTAGGGCGGGCAAAAAGATTCTGATGCAGACGAATCGCTTTTTCGGTTTCGCCTTTACTGCGAAACAGGTTGCCCATGGCGATATGGGTATCGACGGTTTCCGGATTGATTTCGAGAACCCGCATAAAGGTTTCGATCGCCTGATCCTGCTGATCGTTCAGCAGATAGGTGAGGCCGGTGAAATAATCTTTGTTCAGGCTATTTGCAGACAGGGATGCCCGAGCTCCCCGGTTTTTGTTTTTGGCTTTGTAGCCAAGAAAAAAACCGATCGCTATCGCTGTAACCAGAGTTATCAGCAACAGCACTTCATTCATTCTGAGTGTCCTTCAGGCCGGAAATACGCAGGGTATCCAGCTCTTTCTGAGCGACTTTAAGCGCTTTCTCGCTACGCATCTGAGCGGCTTTCAGGCGAACAAAAGTAGATAGTGACAGTAGCCAGCCGGTAATCAGGCCGATAACAAGGCTACCCAGAATAAGTAAGGAGATGCTGATTTCCGGAAGGCGCAGGATCAGCAGATCAATGGCGTAAGGTGTCGTGTTTCGGGAAGAAAAAAGCACGCCGGTGATCAGAAGTGTTAAGATCACAGCAAAGAGAATACCGCTTTTAAGCCAACGCATCTTAACTCCTGTTATCCGGTTGGGTATGGCGGGATTATGCCAGTATTCGGCAGGAATCTCATCAGTGAAAACAGAGCAGATGTTCAGATAATGGCTTTAAACTGCACAGTTTTCAGATGTTAAGCTCGTAGCTTTTTCGCCTCATCAACTTGTTCGCGCAGCTCTTTCCCCGGTTTGAAGTGCGGGACAAATTTGCCGGTCAGGTCAACCGCTTCACCGGTTTTTGGGTTACGTCCGGTGCGAGGCTCACGATAGTGTAGAGAGAAGCTGCCGAAACCGCGAATCTCAACCCGGCCACCGGTAGCCAGTGTATCTGTTATCTGTTCCAGAAGAATGCGCACAGCAGCTTCAACTTCCTTTGCTGATAACTCGGGCTGTTTTAACGTGATCTGTTCAATTAATTCGGATTTAGTCATTGTCTGTTTCCTGCATTTTGATCGTTATTCTTCTAAGGGCATTGTTATTCAGATAAGCGACATTATTATTATCGGCCACTTATGGAAAAATAAAATAGCGATAATCCTGTATTAAACAAAAGGTTAGTGAAAAATCAATGGGTAAAAGTAGTTTTTTGTTTTTGATCATTGGTCGAAGCTATCTGGGGTATGCAGAACAAGCGCGGTATACTGGCGATAATTGCCCTGATTACTAAGCGGGCTGGTTAATAGGTTTAGGTGTGTAATGAGTATCGAAGAAGAAGTGAAGCGTTTGCAGTGGCAGAGTCGTCGCGGTATGTGGGAACTGGATCTGATGCTGGTGCCTTTCGTCCGTGATTGTTACCGGGATCTGGATGAAACTGATCGTAAGCGCTATGAAAAGCTGCTGGAATGCGAAGATCAGGACCTGTTTGTTTGGCTGATGCAGCGTGATCTGCCGGAAGAATCTGAATACCGACTGATTTTGCAGAAGATTATCGCTTATGCCGAGCACGGTGATCTGTCTAACTTTAAGAGCCTCTGATTGGCTGCGTGGCTGGCTGATTGCGAGCCACGTTCTTCCTCTGATCTTTCTTTGTCTCCATCGTCCGGAACCGCTTAGCTTCCTTTTTGCAATTCCCGCCTTTCTGCTCTGGCGACGTTCAGTGCGTCTGCTGGGTTTGGCAGGCCAGCCTGATGATGTGGCTGAGATCAGATTTGATGGTGAGTGTTGGAGTTTATCCTTGAATTCCGGCGAGCGAGTAGTTGTGGATTTGCATCACGCGTCCGGCTTCTTCAGCTTTTGGCAGTTTCTGATCTTTAAGGGTGAGAGTGGAAAGTTCTATCGAATACTGGTTTTCCGTGACAGCATGGATGCGGAAAGTTTTCGTAAGCTCAGAGTATTGCTTTGCTTCAGAAAGAAAAATGCCGGCTTCAGATTCTGAAGCCGGCATTTGTTTATGGGATCAACCGGGTGCGCTCTTTTGAGCTTTACCACTGATCCGGAGTGAGCACGGTATTACGGGGCTCTGTACTCAGTTTCGGATAGTCCAGCGTGTAGTGGAGGCCGCGACTCTCTTTTCGCATCAGCGCGGAGCGGATAATCAGGTCGGCCACAACCGAAAGATTACGTAGCTCGATCAGGTCACCTGAGATCTTATAGTTAGAGTAGTACTCAGAAATTTCATTATTCAGCATGTCGATGCGGTGTTTGGCGCGCTGCAGGCGCTTGTTGGTTCGCACGATACCTACGTAATCCCACATAAAGCGACGCAGTTCATCCCAGTTGTGGGCGATTACGACGTCTTCATCGGAGTCCGTTACCTGACTCTCATCCCAGTCTGGCACGTAAGGCGGCTCAGGCACACTATCCAGCTTGCTGAGAATATCCTGCGCTGCTGACTCGGCATAAACCAGGCACTCCAGTAGGGAGTTACTGGCCATACGGTTAGCACCGTGCAGGCCGGTAAAACTGGCTTCACCAATGGCGTACAGGTTTGGTGTATCGGTACGTCCCTTGGTATCCACAACGATACCGCCGCAAGTGTAATGCGCCGCAGGTACCACCGGAATAGGATCTTTGGTGATGTCGATGCCGTATTCCAGGCAACGTTCATAAACGGTCGGAAAATGACCTTTAATAAAGTCCGCTGGTTTGTGACTGATATCCAGATAGACGCAGTCACTACCAAGGCGTTTCATCTCGTGGTCGATGGCGCGAGCCACCACATCCCGTGGGGCAAGCTCCTGACGCTCATCAAAGTGATGCATGAATCGTTTGCCGTCCGGCAGCAGCAGATGAGCACCTTCGCCACGAAGCGCTTCTGTAATCAGGAAGGATTTCGCCTGAGGATGGTAGAGGCAGGTCGGGTGGAACTGGTTGAACTCCATATTGGCAACCCGGCAGCCTGCACGCCATGCCATGGCGATACCGTCTCCGGATGAGCCGTCAGGGTTGCTGGTGTAGAGATAAACCTTACTCGCACCGCCGGTCGCCAGAATTACAAAGCGGGCTTTAAAGACATCCACGTGCTCGGTTTCGCAGTTGAGTACATAGGCTCCAACACAGCCGTGACCTTCGGCATCCAGCTTGCGACGGGTGATCAGATCCACCGCCATGCGATTGGTAAAGATTTCCAGATTTGATTTGTGCAGCGCCTGTGCGATCAGAGTATCGGAAACCGCAAGGCCAGTGGCATCGGCAGCATGAATGATACGGCGATGACTGTGACCACCTTCTCGGGTCAGGTGATAAGGTTGATCGCTGTCAGTTTCATCATTAGGGGTAAAAGGAACACCTTGGCTGATCAGCCAGTCGATACTCTTCTTGCTGTTTTCAACTGTGAAACGAACGGCATCTTCATCACACAGGTCGGCGCCTGCGATCAGGGTGTCCTGTACGTGAGATTCCACGCTGTCATCGGTATCCAGTACTGCAGCGATACCGCCCTGAGCCCAACGGGTAGAGCCGTCATCCAGAGTGCTTTTGCTCAGCACGGCGACAGAGCAATGATCTGCCAGTTGCAGTGCTAAAGACAAACCGGCAGCGCCGCTGCCGATGATAAGAACATCATGCTGAAAAACCTGGCTCATCAAACTTTTTCCCGATGCACAAAAAAATGAATATTCCTGCGGTGACACGGTGAACCTTTGAACAGGGCTCGGGTCATAATGGCAAGATTACTTTGGGCAACCGATGTTAGAGAAATTTCAGTCATCAGACAAACTTACGTTTGATTTCATTATCTTGGAAATCGCGGTTAAGAGTGTCGATTGAGTATTTCCGGGTGCCGATAATCGTGAGTTATTACCGTGTGCTGTTATTCTTTAAGGATCTGATTACATTAAAAATCAGTCAGTAAGGGAATTGCGATAAACCTGAATAGCAGCACAGACCAAAGCCTGTCGGCGTAGCATAATAATCATCCGATACGACAGGCAATAATGAGTCATAGTGTTCGGAAAGAAACACCTTTTTGCTTTGCGTGCCCGGTACAGCCGTTGCGCGCATTGAGGTTGAGAGATGACGAAGGAAACGGATCAGCAGCTGGTAGCGCGGGTTCAGGCGGGTGATAAGCGGGCATTTGACCTGTTGGTGCGTAAGTATCAGCACAAGATTGCTGCGTTGGTCAGCCGTTATATCAAGGATTCTCATGAAGTGCTGGATGTCACCCAGGAAGCTTTTATTAAAGCGTATCGGGCGATCGGCAACTTTCGTTCAGAGAGTGCTTTTTATACCTGGCTTTACCGCATCGCTATCAATACTGCAAAGAACTATCTGGTATCCCGCGGCCGAAGGCCTCCCGGAACCGATATCGATTATGACGACGCGGAAGTACTGAATAACGACGGCCGTCTTAACGATAACGCTTCACCAGACAAACGTCTGGAAAGGGATGAGCTGGAAGCAACGGTTTACAAGGCGATAAACAACTTACCTGATGAGTTGCGTACCGCTATTACGCTACGGGAAATGGATGGCATGAGCTATGAAGATATTGCTCAGGTTATGCAGTGCCCGGTGGGGACAGTCCGCTCGCGTATCTTCCGCGCCCGTGAGGCAGTGGATCGTGAAATTAAGCGGCTGTTTGAGCCTGAGCTGGCGGCTCAGTAATTTTCCACCCTGCAAGTCAGGGTAAGTAAGAACCGAGGTTAGCTATGAGTGATAATATTCACCAGTCGCTTTCACATCTGATGGACAACGAGGCGGATGAGCTGGAGTTGCGTCGTATTCTTAAGGCCTGTGATGAGCAGGGCGGCGAACAACTGGCTGACACCTGGCATCGGTATCATCTGGTACGCAGTGTTCTGCATAAAGAGTTTGAACAGGAACAGTTAGTGGATATCGCTGACCGCATTTCTGTCGCTCTGGAGCTGGAGCCTGAACCGGCCCGACGCAAGAAGTTGTTTGAGAACTGGCGTCTTCGCGCGACACAAATTTCAGATACCTGGATGGCTAAAGGCGCAATTGCAGCGTCCGTTGCAGCTGCGGTGGTATTGCTGATGCCAAACCCACAGCAGGATCTTCCGGTTGCCCAGCAGGTTGCTGCTCAGTCTTCCGGTTATCAACAGACATTGCCGGCTCGTGGTTTGCAGCAAAGCCCGATTGGTGTTCAGCGTGTCAGTGCAGGCCCGGATCTGGCTCAGGCACCGTATCAGCTGGTTGATAATCAGAAACTGCGTCAGGAGCGTCTGATTCGAGGTTATCTGATGCAGCATTCTGAGTATGTGGCCACCAATGGTACCCACGGCATGATGCCGATTGTTCGTGTCTCTGGTTATCAGGCTGCGGGTCAATAAGCGTTCAGAGCCGGAATCGGAGCGGTTTTCGTAATTCCGAAGTCTGGTTCAGACAGGTAGTGATTCATGATCAGAAAATTTATACCCACATTAAGCCTTATGGGCGTACTGCTGGTGTCACAGGCGGTTAAAGCAGCCGATACAGCAGATCAGTGGTTGCAGCGCTTTAATGATGCGATGCATAACTACGAATACAGTGGTGTTCTTGTTTATTCCAGAGAAGGTCAGCTGGATGCTGTGGAACTCAGCCATGATGTTAATGAGCAGGGTGAGCATGCCCGGTTGAGTTATCTGGATGGCCTGCCGCGGGAATTCCTGCAGCAGGGTGACCGTATAACGCGCAAGATCTCCGGTGAGGTGGTTGCCAGCGACCGAATTCAGGGGCGCAATCCATCCGGCCGTTTCTCCGGAGGTCTTGAGCGGGTTAAACAGCATTATCAGCTGCAGCTGAAAGGTCAGGGGCGGGTTGTTGGTCGCCCTGCGGTGATTGTCGAGATCGTGCCCCGTGATAATCAGCGCCTGGGTTACCGGCTCTGGCTTGATAAAGAGTCGGCACTCCTGCTGAAATCTGTCACCTTGGATCCTCTGGCTCGTGAACTTGAAACCTTTCAGTTCACCTCTTTCTCCTTCACGGCGAAAGATGAGCAATCTGCGGCGGCAACTGAAGAAGAGGCTCCTCTGAGTCGTTCTCAGGAGATCCTGCCCTGGCTACCCGATGGCTTTGAGCTCTTTATGCAGAAACAGGCGGTGGTAGTTTCTGACAACCATCTGGCCAATATGTATTCCTGGTCAGACGGCGTCAGTACCTTCTCTGTCTTTGTTGAGCCTTTGAGAGCAGATTCTCTGAAAGAAGGGCATCATCAGTACGGTGCAACGGTGGTCGTGGTGCGCAGTATTCACGAGCAGAATCAGGGGCGGGTGATCACGGTTGTCGGAGAAATTCCTCTGCATACCGC
Organism: Oceanospirillum sanctuarii; assembly: GCF_002150805.1. GTDB lineage: Bacteria > Pseudomonadota > Gammaproteobacteria > Pseudomonadales > Halomonadaceae > Oceanospirillum > Oceanospirillum sanctuarii. Next base: position 562,068 of record NZ_MTBA01000004.1, on the reverse strand, counting down.
TCAGAAGATCGCCGCTGCATTCTGACCGGATTGAATCCGTCAGCTGACGGATTCAGGAGTTTGTTGTCAGGGATGGATCGTATAAGCTTGGGCGTTTTTCTGATAGCCCACTAAAAGGTTCGGCCATGCTGGAAGAGCAAGCGATTGTTGTTGAGGTTTCCGCTGAGGAAGTTTGGGTAGAAACCTGTCGTCAGACTGCCTGTCAGAGCTGCTCAGCTAAAAGCAGTTGTGGTCATTCTCTGTTGAGTAAAATCAGCAGCGGTAAAACCCAGCGGCTGCAGGTGAAAACCGATAAAGAACTTCAGGTTGGCGATCAGGTTGTTCTGGGGCTGGACGAAGGCGCTTTTATCCGGGGTTCCGCTCTGGTTTATCTTCTGCCTCTGCTGGCGCTGATTATTGGAGCCCTAGCCGGTGATGCCCTGTTTGGTCTGGATTCCCTGATGAGTTTTGTTCTGGCCGGAGCAGGACTTCTGGCAGGTTTTGGTTATGTGCGCTGGTACAGCTGGCGACACCGGCAGGATGCCCAGTATCAGCCAGTGGTACTGCGTAAGTTACCGCACACTGGCGATATCCCCTTGATAAATCAATAGATGCGCTCTATCTAGAAAGTTAAAGCTGAGGCGAAAAGCCTTGTTATGTTTTTTGACACCCTGTCTTAATTATCCAAAGACTGTGTATGTGGATAGTTGAGGTGTTCTGGCCGGTAGCGTATTTCAGTTACCCGCGTTGAGCGTGCCAATACTATCCTCATATTCAGGCACTTCTTTTCAGGAGAGTTTGATGAAAAATATGGGCAAAGTTCTTGTGTCACTGACCTGGATGCTGGGCTGGCTTTTGTTTGCCAGTAAAGTTCAGGCCTACAACCTGCCGGACTTCACCGAACTGGTGGAAGATGCAGCTCCCGCCGTAGTTAATATCAGTACTGTAAAGACCCGTTCCGATAACCATCCTCCTATTGCCGGAATGGACCAGGAAGATCTGCCTGAGATCTTTCGTCATTTCTTTGGGCGTCGCGGAGCGCCTCAGGAGCAGCCGCAGCAGTCTCTGGGATCTGGTTTTATCATTTCCGATGACGGTTACATTCTGACCAATAATCATGTGGTTGAAGGTGCTGACAAGATCATTGTGCGGTTGTCAGACCGCCGTGAAATGGAAGCAACTGTGATTGGTCTGGATAAACGAACCGATCTGGCGCTGCTGAAAATCGACGGTACCTCGCTGCCGGTTGTTGAGCTTGGAGACTCTTCCAAGCTGAAAGCGGGTGAGTGGGTACTGGCTATCGGTTCTCCTTTTGGTTTCGATCACTCGGTGACCGCGGGTATTGTCAGTGCGGTGAACCGCTCGTTGCCGAACGAAAATTATGTGCCTTTTATTCAGACTGATGTTGCGATCAATCCGGGTAACTCCGGTGGCCCTCTGTTTAATCTGGATGGTGAGGTGATCGGTATCAACTCACAGATTTACACACGTTCCGGCGGCTTTATGGGGTTGTCCTTTGCCATCCCGATTGACGTTGCCATGAACGTCGCCGATCAGCTGAAAGAGAAAGGTCGTGTCGCCCGTGGCTGGTTGGGGGTAGTGATTCAGGAAGTGAATCGTGATCTGGCTGAATCCTTTGGTCTGAGAAAGCCTATGGGGGCTCTGGTGGTTCAGGTGGCTCCGGATGGTCCTGCAGGCAAAGGTGGTATTCAGGAAGGCGATATTATTCTGGAATTTGAAGGTCAGGAGATCCGTCGTTCCGGTGAGCTACCTCCTCTGGTTGGACAGGTTCGCCCCGGTGATAAAGCCAAGGTGCAGGTGCTGCGTAATGGTTCCCGTAAGCTGCTGAATATCACTATTGAAGAACTGCCGGATCAGCGCAGCCAACGTCCTGCCAAGCAGGAACAGCCTGCTGATCGTCTGGGGCTTAAAGTTGTCGAACTGGATTCTGAAATGAAGCAGCGCTCCGGTGTTGATAGCGGTGTTGTTATTGTTGATATCGAGCCGGGTAGTGCCGCCCGTTCAGGATTCCGCGAGGGCGATGTCATTACTATGATGGGCAATCGTCAGATCAACGGCCTGCGCGACTACCGTAAGGCTGTTGAGCTACTGAAAAAGGGGCAGTCGGTGCCAGTGCGTGTGGTGCGCCAGGGTGAACCCGCCTTCGTTCCTCTGAAAGTTGAATAAGTCTCCGTGCTATTGAGAATCAGGCCGTTAGATTAAGATCTTTCGGCCTGATTTGTTTAGCCGCGCGCTGATTGTCTTAAGACCGGCGGCGGAGCAGATTGTTTACGAAATCTGAACCGCCATATCTTACTGGGCATGGCGTCAGCACAGGGAATCATGTAGACTCCTGTGCTAATTTTTCCGGGGCTTTTCTACTGTATTCGGGATTGATGGCCAGAGATATAAGGCCACACCGAAGCCCTGACTGATTTGAACAGCCCTGACTGAATAGAACCCTTCGTATTCGTCAGCAGATGACCTTTCTTTGGTGAAAATATACTGTGAGTCGCTTAAGTCACATCCGTAACTTCTCTATCATCGCCCATATTGATCATGGTAAATCCACTTTGGCAGACCGTTTTATTCAGACCTGTGAAGGCCTGAGTGAGCGTGAAATGGCTGCGCAGGTTCTGGATTCCATGGATATTGAGCGTGAGCGCGGTATTACTATTAAGGCGCAGAGTGTAACCCTTAACTACACCGCCAAAGACGGTAATACCTACCAGCTGAACTTTATTGATACTCCGGGACACGTGGACTTCTCGTATGAAGTTTCCCGTTCTCTGGCAGCCTGTGAAGGTGCACTGCTGGTTGTAGATGCGGCTCAAGGCGTTGAAGCTCAGTCGGTGGCGAACTGCTATACCGCTATCGAACAAAATCTGGAAGTCGTACCGGTTCTTAACAAGATGGATCTGCCTCAGGCAGAGCCTGATCGTGTTGCGCAGGAAATTGAAGATATCATCGGTATCGATGCTACTGACGCTGTACGTTGCAGTGCTAAATCTGGTCTGGGCATTGACGAGGTTCTGGAAGACCTGGTTGCTAAGATCCCTGCTCCGGAAGGCGATCCTGATGGTGATCTGCAGGCGCTGATTATCGATTCCTGGTTCGATAACTATCTGGGCGTTGTCTCCCTGATCCGTGTGGTTGAAGGTACGGTTCGCAAAGGCGACAAGATTATTATGAAGTCCACCGGCAAAGCCTGGGGTGTAGACGGTATTGGTATCTTTACGCCGAAGCGCACTCCGACCGGTGAACTGAAAGCTGGTGAAGTAGGTTATCTGGTTGCCGGTATTAAAGACATTCATGGTGCACCTGTAGGTGACACCATTACCTCTGCGAAAACTCCTGATGTGGCGATGCTGCCGGGTTTCCAGAAGGTTAAGCCTCAGGTTTATGCGGGGCTTTTCCCAGTAAGCTCTGACGATTACGAAGATTTCCGTGATGCGCTGGAAAAACTGACTCTGAACGATGCATCCCTGTTCTATGAGCCGGAAAACAGTGAAGCCCTAGGCTTTGGTTTCCGCTGTGGCTTCCTCGGTATGCTGCACATGGAGATCATTCAGGAGCGTTTGGAGCGTGAATACGATCTGGATCTGATCACCACTGCACCAACGGTAATCTTTGAAGTTCTGCATAAAAACGGTGACGTGATTCACGTCGACAGCCCGGCGAAACTGCCGGACCCTGCCGGTATTGAAGAGATGCGTGAGCCGATCGCCCGCGTCAATATTCTGGTGCCTCAGGATATGCTGGGTGGCGTTATCTCCCTTTGTGTTGAGAAGCGCGGTGTGCAGATCGATATGCAGTTCATGGGTAAGCAGGTTCAGCTGGCTTACGATATTCCGATGAACGAAGTGGTTCTGGACTTCTTTGACCGTCTGAAATCTGTCAGCCGTGGATTTGCCTCTCTGGATTACAGCTTCGATCGCTTCCAGGCCGCTGATCTGGCACGTCTGGATATCCTGATCAATGGTGATAAAGTTGATGCTCTGGCGTGTATCGTACACAAAGAGCATATCCGTAGCCGTGGTATGGCACTGACCGAGAAGATGAAAGAGATCATCCCTCGCCAGATGTTTGATGTTGCCATTCAGGCGGCGATGGGTAATCAGGTTGTTGCCCGCCAGACCGTAAAAGCTTTGCGTAAGAACGTAACCGCCAAATGTTATGGTGGTGACGTAAGCCGTAAGAAAAAGCTTCTGCAGAAGCAGAAAGAAGGTAAAAAACGGATGAAACAGGTTGGTCGTGTGGAGATTCCACAGGATGCCTTCCTGGCCGTTCTCAAAGTGGATAAGTAAATATGGATTTTGATTTTGCATTAGTGCTGGTGATCGCCGTAGCCGTAACCGGTGTTGGCTATGCCGCCGACGTTTTCTTCTTTGCCAAGAATCGTAAGCGCGCCGTCAGTGCTTTTCTGAATCAGCCTCAGCGCTCTGTTATGGATGCGGAGGTGATTAACCAGCTGGAAAAAGAGCCGTTGTGGGCAGAGTACTCCCGCTCATTTTTCCCGGTATTGTTTCTTGTTCTGATCGTGCGTTCTTTCGTGGTTGAGCCGTTCCAGATCCCCAGTGGATCCATGCTGCCAACCCTGAAAATCGGTGACTTTATTCTGGTCAACAAGTTCTCCTATGGCTTGCGCCTTCCGGTTGGTAACAACCGTGTCGTGGAGATCGCCGATCCGAAACGTGGCGATGTGATGGTGTTCCGCTATCCTAAAGACGATAAGGTGAATTACATCAAGCGGGTTATCGGCCTGCCAGGTGATCGCCTGCGTTATGAGAACAAGGTGCTTTACATCAATGGTGAACCGGCAGCTCAGCAGTTTGTTGCTGCATTGCCTGCCGGAAACCCGAACCGTAAGCTGCTGCGTGAATCTCTGGGTGAGGTTGAGCACGAGATCTACAACAGTCTGCAGCCGGGCCAGAATATGCGTGAAGTGGTTGTGCCTGAAGGTCATTACTTTGTAATGGGTGATAACCGGGATCACAGCAATGACAGTCGCTACTGGGGCTTTGTCCCGGAAGACCATATCGTCGGTAAAGCCTTTGCAGTCTGGATGCACTGGGAAGGCTGGTCCAGTATGCCCAGCTTCTCCGATGTTCGGGTAATACAGTAATAATTAAACGACCGGCCAACTGGGCCGGTTTGCCTTTTCTGATGACGGAAAAAAGAACGAGTTAGAGTGAAAGCAAATCTGAACGAACTCAGTAAAAAACTGGGCTATACCTTTACCGATATTAACCAACTCAAGCTGGCGCTTACCCACCGTAGCTTTGGTGGCAGTAACAACGAGCGTCTTGAGTTTCTGGGTGATTCCATCGTTAATTTTGTCATCGCTGAAGCCTTGTATCACCGCTTCACAGAGGCCCGGGAAGGGCAGCTGAGTCGCCTGCGTGCACGTCTGGTTAAAGGTCTGACACTGGCAGAAGTTGCCCGTGAATTTGATCTTGGTGATTACCTGCAGCTGGGCTCCGGTGAACTGAAAAGCGGCGGTTATCGTCGTGATTCGATTCTGGCCGATGCGATGGAAGCGGTAATTGGTGCGATCTATATCGATGCCGGCATGGATGTTGTTCGTGAACGTATTCTGGATTGGTACAAAGACCGACTGACTAAACTGAATCTGAACGATACTCAGAAAGACCCTAAGACGTTGCTTCAGGAATTCCTGCAGTCCCGTCAGCAGAGTCTTCCTAAGTATGAAGTGATCTCAGTGGAAGGCGAGGCTCACGACCAGACCTTCACCGTTGAATGTCAGGTTGTTCTTCTGAACGAGAAGACCATCGGTGTGGGCAGCAGCCGTCGAAATGCCGAACAGCAGGCGGCAAAAAACGCGCTGACAGAGCTGGAATCCAAGAAACAAGCGTCTAAAAAGTCGGACAGCAAGAAGTGAGTGCATCCATGAGTGATCAGAGCCGTTGCGGTTTTGTGGCCATTGTTGGCCGTCCCAATGTGGGCAAATCGACCCTGATGAATCACATTCTCGGCCAGAAGCTGAGTATCACCTCCCGTCGTCCTCAGACTACCCGCCATCAGGTTGTGGGTATCAAAACCGAAGACGATGTGCAGGTGGTGTATGTGGATACACCGGGGATGCACAAGCTGGAAAAAGATCGTAATAAAGCGATCAACCGCTACATGAATCAGGCGGCCAGCAGCGCTCTGAAAGACGTGGATCTGGTGATTTTTATCATCGACCGCATGCGCTGGACCGAAGAAGACGAAGTGGTGCTGCAGAAACTGCAGGGTATTAAGTGTCCTGTGGTTCTGGCGATCAACAAAATGGATCGTCTGGAAGATAAAGAAGCACTGCTGCCTTACATTGAAGAAGTAGCCCAAAAGCATAACTTTGATGCCATCATTCCTATCTCGGCTCAGCACGGTCATAACCTGACTCAGCTGGAAGAGCTGGTGCGTGGTTATATGCCGGAATCTTTCCATTACTATCCGGAAGATCAGGTTACAGACCGTACCGAGCGTTTCCTTGCTTCTGAACTGGTGCGTGAAAAGATCATGCGTCAGCTGGGTGATGAACTGCCTTATCAGGCTACCGTTGAGATCGAAGAGTTCAGCGAAGATGACGGTATTCTCTTCATTGGTGCACTGATTCTGGTGGAGCGTTCCGGCCAGAAACGTATCATCATCGGTGAGAAAGGTGCCCGCATTAAGCAGATTGGTCAGGAAGCCCGTATCGATATGGAGCGTGCTTTTGGTGCCAAGGTGATGCTGAATCTCTGGGTTAAGGTGAAAGGCGGTTGGTCTGATGACGAGCGTGCTCTTAAAAGTCTTGGCTATACCGATCTCTAAGCAGGTCTGTTTGATCTGATCGGTCTGTTAATAGGTTAGTAGTCTCAGAGATGCTCTGAGACTGCGATCCTCCTCTCAGGAAATTCCCCGTGGCTGCCAGTGTTCATTGCCAACCGGCATACGTCCTTCACAGTCGTCCTTATAAAGAAACCAGTGCTCTGGTCTCTTTGCTGACGCTGGATTATGGCCGTATTGATGGCGTTGCCCGGGGTGTCCGACAGAAAAAAAGCCGTAACCGGGCTTTGCTGCAACCCCTGCAGCCGCTGCAGCTTTCATGGCGTGGCGACGCCAGTCTGAAAACCCTGTTTGATATAGAGCCTTGTGGGCAATTACCTCTGTTAGGGGGGCGTGCTCTGAGCTGTGTGCTCTATGCCAATGAACTGCTTAACCGTTTGTTGTTGCCTCAGGAGGCGGTGCCGGAACTCTTTCGGGAATATGCTCTTTTGATCGCACAGTTACAGCAGCCGGATCAGCTGGAACCCTCTTTGCGCTGTTTTGAATGGCAGTTGCTGGAGACTCTGGGCTACCCGCTGATCTTCGCGGATCATAAAGGTGGCGCGCTGCAACCGGATCAGAATTACAGTTATCACTGGCAGTCTGGTTTTCATCCGGTTCAGAACGGCTTTAAAGGCGATCAGTTATTGGCTTTGCAAGAGCAGAACTGGTCTGAACCGGAAGTACTTAAGGCCGCTAAGAAGCTCAGTCGGATTGCGCTGCAACCTTTGTTAGGGGATAAGCCTCTGCTGTCCCGACAACTGTTTCAGGCAGGCAGCGCAAATAAAGCCGATTCGGTTGAGAGCAAGCCGAACCTCTAGGGTTCACCAATCTTTAGTTTTCTTCGTAGGTATAGAAAACCCTGTGTCAGCCCTGATAGGCTACACCGAAACTTATTTTGTATTCCCTGCAGTGTCAGGTTCGTTTTTAGGAGTCATCATGGCTATAGGTGTTTCAGCATCCGTTCCGCGTTTACAACTGGGCGTTAATATCGATCACATTGCTACCCTGCGTCAGGCCCGTGGAACCCGCTATCCTGATCCGGTTCAGGCGGCAATTCTGTCGGAGGAAGCCGGTGCCGACGGTATCACTCTGCACCTGCGTGAAGACCGCCGTCATATTCAGGAGCGAGATGTCCGCCTGATCAAAGAGGTGATGCAGACCCGCATGAACCTTGAGATGGCTGTTACTGACGAGATGATCGCTTTTGCGGAAGAAATCCGTCCTGAGCATATCTGTCTGGTGCCTGAAAAGCGTGAAGAACTGACCACGGAAGGCGGTCTGGATGTGGTTGGTCAATTTGATCGTGTGGCAGATGCCTGCAAGCGTCTGGCTGCCGTAGGCTGTGAAGTCTCTCTGTTTATCGATGCGGATCCGGCCCAGATTGAAGCAGCCGCGACCATTGCACCTGTGATCGAACTTCATACCGGTCGTTACGCCGATGCTGAGACCGCAGAAGAGCAGGCAGCAGAGCTGGAAGTGATCAAACAGGGCGTTAAGCTGGGTCTGAAACAAGGTCTGATTGTGAATGCCGGTCACGGCCTGCACTACCACAATGTTGAGCCGATTGCTGGTATTCCTGGCATCTATGAGCTGAACATCGGCCACGCTATTATCGCCCGCGCCATGTTTGTCGGTCTGAAAGAAGCGGTTGCCGAGATGAAGCGTATTATGCTGGCTGCTCAGCCGAAATAAGGTTGCTGAGATGATTCTGGGTATCGGCACTGATCTGGCGGTGATTGAGCGGGTGGAAAAAGCGATCGCCCGCCACGGCGAGCGTTTTGCTCAGCGTATTCTGACAGAGCTTGAACTGCAGCGTTATCAGGAACATCCGCAGCAGGCGGCTTTTCTGGCAAAGCGATTTGCCGCTAAGGAAGCCACGGCTAAGGCTCTGGGAACCGGTATCGGGCCGATCAGCTGGCAGGATATGCAGGTGGGCAGAACAGAAGCAGGAGCACCTGTGATGCAGCTTTTGGGAGCGGCCGCTGATAAGGCAGCCGCTAAAACTGCTGCTGATCAGACTGTCGTCTGTCATCTGTCGATTACCGATGATGGCGGTTTGGCTCAGGCTTTTGTGGTGTTGGAAGCCCGTTGATCTGACTCTTCCCTTTAGCAGCACAAAAGAAATGTCGTACGACAAAAGCCAGGCCTATGCCTGGCTTTTTTGCAGAATATCCCGCTCTTTCTGCCAGGATTCCAGTTTACCCAGCTCTTTGTAGAGGGTTTTCAGGGTTTCCTGTGCAGCGGTCATCTGGCGCATCTTAAGCTGAGTTTCCAGTGTTTCTGTCGTCAGTGCCAAACGGGGAACGCCACAATAGCGGGTCGCGCCGTGCAGGTGGTGCACCGCATTGATCATCTCTTCGATATCTTCACCGTGGAAAGCTTTGTCCAGACGATCCCGGGTTGCCGGAATATCCTGCAGCAGCATGGTGAGCATCTCCTCAGCCAGCGCAGGTTTACCGCCAGCCAGACGGATTCCCATCTCCAGATCCACCACGTGTTCCATGCTCTCTTCCAGCAGATGCTCATCTTCCGGTAACGGCGGCTCGGCATCCGCAGGCATGACACTCGGAGTAAAGCCTGTCCAGTGCTGGATCAGGTTTGCCAGCTTCTCCTCGTCGATCGGTTTGGTCAACAGATCATTCAGGCCTGCTGCCATAAAGTTCTCTTTCTCTTCCGGCAGGGCGTGGGCGGTTAGGGCGATAATGCCCAGATCTTCATAGTACGGCGAGAGATTACGAATACGTCGGGTGGTTTCCATACCGTCCATATCCGGCATCTGAATGTCCATCAGAATCAGATCCGGCCGCTTTCTGATCACTTCCTCAATGGCTTTTTTACCACTGTTTGCCTGGGTAACATTCAGGCCGAATTCTTTCAGCAGTGTTGATGCCAGCAGCAGGTTGGAGGCGTTATCATCCACCACCAGAATAGTAGGCGCGGAAGTCATATTGCCCTGCAGATTGAAGTCGTTACCGGTATTCAGAGCTGGGTTGTGTCTGGTGCTCTGATCCTGCATGCGAGACTCGTCCGGCCAGCCAGCCCTTGCCATTGCTGTAGCCTGTGCCATCCCAGTATTGGGTGATGACAGGGCATTTTGGGTAGACGCAGACTTGCTGGCAAAGGCCAGATTGTTCGGTTGTGCCGTGGATGCCGTTTGTTGCTGATTCAGTACGCTTTCAATGGCCGACTTGAGGTCTTCCTGACTGATCGGCTTGGTTTCCACGTGGCTGACACCGGCACTCATATAGCGGGTGATCAGGTCGGCATCGTTACTGCCCAGCAACACCAGAACCGGAATCTGCTCCGCCAGCTTGTGAGTCAGTGCCAAAGTAGCTCTGTCATTAGCTTCCTGATGGTTAAAGGCCAGCACGGCGACCTGACTGCCAGGTTGCTGTACATTGATGCCGTTCAGGCTGTTGTGACTGGTGACCTGCAAACCAAACTGGGTCAGCTGATGGTTCAGAGCGTTCTGATTCAGAGCGTGGCTCTCGACAAGAAGGGTCTTCAGGCCGTCGAAACAGGTTTCCGGCTCCAGATCATAGGTATTGCCCTGAACCTGTGTCCGTATCGTGAACCAGAAGGTGGCACCTTCACCCAGATCACTCTCAAGGCCGATCTCACCCCCCATCAGTTCCACCAGACGTTTACAGATCACAAGCCCTAAGCCTGTGCCACCGTGCTGACGGTTCTGGCTGGAATCGGCCTGAGTGAACGGGGTGAACAGGGCGGGCTGTTTCTCTTTGGCAATACCAACGCCGTTGTCGGTGATCTTAAAGCAGATCACCAGTTCATCATTGGCCTCCAGCTCTGTCATCACCCGAATCACGACGTCGCCTGAGTCGGTGAATTTCACCGCATTACCCAGCAGGTTAGTGAGTACCTGCTTGATGCGTAGTGGATCGCTGACCAGGGTAGCCGGTACATCGTCATAGACCAGGGCGACCATCTCCAGCTGCTTACGCTGCACTTCCGGAGCCAGCAGGGCGATGGTTTCATCGACGATCTCCCTTGGGTTAAAGGGAATCGATTTGATCTCCATCTTTTGGGCTTCAATTTTCGAGAAGTCGAGGATGTCGTTAATGATCGACAACAGGCTTTCCGAGGCGTTGCGGATACTGTTCAGGTGAGCGCTCTGGTGTGGAGTCAACGGGGTACGGCGTAGCAGGTTACAGAAGCCGACGATGCCGTTCATTGGGGTGCGGATCTCGTGACTCATGTTAGCCAGAAACTCAGACTTGATCCGGTTGGCTTCCTCGGCGCGCTTACGGGCCAGATCCAGCTCGATACTCTGGGTTTCCATGGTGATCATGGTCTCTTCCAGTTCTGAGGTGGTCTGCTCAATACTGTCGTTCAGCTCCTGCCGCTTCAGCTTAATACTGCGGGTTAGCTGATTGATATCATCCGCCAGTCGGTGAAACTCTGGGCAGCCGACATGACGGGCTTCTACCGTGTAGTTACCGGCACTGACCTGTTGCACCACATCCCGGGCTTCCTGAATCGGTTCCTGAAACTGGCGGCTGATTCTCAGGGACATAAAGAGGGTGGCGATTAACAGAATCAGTACCACCACCCAGTTGAGGATCACATCATAGATGATGCTCAGGCGGGTCTGGCTCAGGTGGATCTCAAGTTCCAGCCAGCCGACGATGGCGTTGGTCTTGATCTCCATGTGAACAAACTGAGGGGCAAAAAGGCCTTTTTCTGTTTTGTTTTGAGAGGTTTCTGTCGCCCGGTTTTTTGGCGGAAATGGTGAGAGCAGGGGCTGGATAATGCGCAGTGTGCTGTCGGAATAACGGATCAACGGCTGAGGCTGCAGGCGGTGACTGGCATTACTGACCGGATACATGCTGGGGCCGCCGTGGAAGATATTCTCCCGGTCTTTATTGTGTATCGATACAGCGCGGACTTCGGACTCCTGCGTCAGCGCATCCATAATCCGACGTACCTGTTCGCGGTCGTTACGCTCCAGTGCGTAAGCGAGTGGTGTTCCCAGCTGACGGGTTAAAGCTTCCGCTTTTTCCATCAGGTTTTTCTCAACCAGTGCGTAGTAGTTCAGAAACAGGTGGGTACTTAAAACCAGTGCCGTAATAATTGCCGGAAAGGTTGCGATAAAGAGAATTTTGTTACGTAAAGGCCAGTTTTTCATCATGAATCCAGATTGATATCCGCTGCGCTTGTGCTGCCATGCCAGACAAACACTTGTACCATAATACCTTTAAGGCTGCAGTTATAAGCAAATAGCAAAGCATTATTTTGAAAACTGCCCAGCTTGCCTCATATAAGCTGTTTTCCAGCTTATGGCAATTTAGTGCGTTCTATATCGGGAAAAGCGGTTTAAAAATCAAACCGTCACAGGTATAAAAGGCGCAGTTGAAATACCTGCTTGTTAACGGTCGATGCTGAGTTTCAAAAGATTAATTCCCTAGTTAAAACAGGGGATTGCGGCAACAGAGCGATCCGTTAAAGCCCAACTTAGAGAGAATCTATGTCTTCCGAACAAAAATCCCCGGAACAGATCGCTGACACTCAGGAGCAGTTTAATGATTTCCCGACCATCGAAGCCTTTGTCGGTCAGACACCTCTGGTTCGTCTGCAGCGTCTGGTGATGGATAACGGTTCTGTGGTGCTTGCCAAACTGGAAGGCAACAATCCGGCGGGCTCGGTCAAAGACCGTCCGGCGCTGAGCATGATCAATCTGGCAGAAGCCCGTGGTGATATTAAACCGGGTGATACTCTGATCGAAGCCACCAGCGGTAATACCGGTATTGCTCTGGCCATGGCTGCAGCGATCAAGGGCTACAACATGGTACTGATCATGCCGGATAACATGAGTGAAGAACGTAAAGCCTCTATGGCTGCTTACGGTGCCGAGCTGATTACCGTGAGTAAAGAAGAAGGCATGGAAGCAGCTCGTGATCTGGCGCTGCAGATGCAGGATGAGGGTAAGGGCATCGTACTGAACCAGTTCGGTAATATGGATAACCCGGAAGCCCACTACCGCACTACCGGTCCTGAGATCTGGCAGCAGACATTCGGTAAGGTGACTCACTTTGTCAGCGCCATGGGCACCACTGGCACCATTATGGGCGTATCCCGCTACCTGAAAGAGCAAAATCCTGATGTGCAGATTGTTGGTCTTCAGCCAAGCGAAGGTGCCAGCATCCCGGGCATTCGTCGCTGGCCGGAAGAGTACCTGCCGACTATTTTTGAAGCAGAGCGTGTCGATCAGGTGATCGATATGGATCAGGAGCGTGCTGAGGCCACCATGAAAGCACTGGCTAAAGAAGAAGGTATCTTTGCCGGCGTTTCTTCCGGTGGTGCTATTGCCGGTGCGCTGCAGGTTGCAGAACAGAACCCGGGTTCTGTTGTCGTTGCCATCATCTGTGACCGTGGTGACCGTTATCTGTCGACCGGCGTTTTTAACGCCTGATCAGCTTTATCTAATCTGAATAGATAACAATTTGCTCTGAAGAGAAAACCCTTTAGTCCGCATATAAAAAATAAGGAAGGGCTGCTGTGACTGACAGGCAGCCCTTTTCTTTTTTGCCTGTTCTTTATGTCTGTTCTTTATGTCTGTTCTTTATGTCAATTGCGCCCTCCGGCTGGACAAGTTGAGATTAGGCGTTATCATCTGCCGCCATCCCGCCGGACTGTTGCTTTATCCAGCATAAATCGTTGTCCTGCCCCACATCAGGTGACTGACTGTTCTGGCGTTTAAGCGCTTAAATCCGTCTTTTTTGTACGGAATTGTCGATAAAAAGGGGGCTACGTGCCTGAGCAAGTGTCTGAACTCCTCATTGAACGCCAGGGCCATGATGGTCGCGGTATTGCCCATCACAATGGAAAAATCGTTTTTGTAGAGGGAGCACTGGCCGGCGAAAGCGTCAGCATTCGTATCGTCAAAACCCATCGCCGTTTTGATGAGGCAGTATGCGAAACTATTCACACCCCTTCTCCGGATCGCATTGAGCCCGCCTGTGAGTATTACCAGCAGTGTGGTGGCTGTGGTTTGCAGCACCTTTCTCTGGAGCGTCAGCGCGAGGTGAAACAGACCGCGCTGGTGGATCAGCTGGAGCGTTTTGGCAAGCTGAGTGATATTCCGGTTCAGGATGCATTAGTGGACGCTGCCTGGGGCTATCGTCGTAAAGCCCGTTTGGGTGTGAAGTGGAATCGTCACGGTGATCTCATCATCGGCTTCCGTGAGAAAGGCTCCTCCCATCTGGTAGCCATTAAGCACTGTGCGGTGCTGCATCCGGAAATGTCAGCGCTGATTCCTTCGCTGTATGACCTGATTCCTGAGCTGGAATCCCGTAAAACCATCGGGCACCTTGAGCTGGCATACAGTGACGAAGGATGCGCTCTTGTGGTGCGCCACCTGAAAGGTCTGTCCCATAAAGATCAGCTGCTTTGGCTGAACTGGGCTGAAGAGCATAAAGTTCAGCTCTACTGGCAGAAGGATCAGGCAGACAGTCTGGTTAAGGCTTCTCTTGAGAGTGGTAAGGTGATTACTCTGAGTGGTGATCAGCTGCCTGTACTTAGCTACCGTCATAATGATGTCACACTGGCCTTTCAGCCTAACGACTTTGTACAGGTTAACCCTGCGATTAACCGTCAGATGGTGGATCAGGCGCTGGAGTGGCTGCAGCCGAAAGAGAGTGATGTGGTGTTGGATCTGTTTGCCGGCTTCGGGAATTTCAGTCTGCCCCTGGCGAAAAAAGTAGCATCTGTCACCGGCGTTGAAGGTGCATCCAACCTTGTTCAGCGGGCTAGAGCAAATGCTGAATTAAATGGCATAGAAAATGCTATTTTTGAAGTGGCTGACCTGAGTCAGTCATTCAAAGGCCTTTCCTGGGCCAAGACCCGCTATAATGTTGTCCTGCTGGATCCACCCCGTACCGGTGCGCAGGCTATCTGTGAACAGATGAAAGCTCTGGGTGCCAAGCGGGTGCTGTATGTTTCCTGCAACCCGTCCACGCTGGCGAGGGACAGCGCGATTCTGGCGGAGCAGGGTTATAAACTGATCCGGGCCGGAATTATGGATATGTTTCCGCAGACTGCTCACGTTGAATCTATGGCACTGTTTGAACGTGGCAGTAAAAAGAAAAAGTCCTGATGTTTTTTAAGATAGCACGCTGAAGCAGAGGTAATTTGCTCTGCAGGCGTTGATACCGCAGGTTGTTACGGTATTGGTTTACGCTCTCTGTTCTGTCCGGGGTTTAGGGTCAGACGGAGAAGAAGAGGCCGAATCAGTTCTGAGTTTGCCGGGTCACCGGCAAGCTTGTTGATTCACAAAAGGCCCCCATTAATAAAGGGTGCAGCCGGGTGGATGCCTGAGCGAACACCTTATAATAAGAAACTGAATTTTACAGGCGAAGACATGGTAAAAGTACGCGAAGATCAACCCTTAAACCCCGATGGCACCGTCAACATCCCCAACTGGCTGCAACGCCTGCAGGAGGATGTCACGCTCCATTCACCGGAGCGGGTTCAGTCCGCCTGCGAGATGGCCCGGGATGCCCAGCGCAACGCGCGCAAAGAGGACAACTACTGGATCGTTAAGGGTTCGCGTTGCTTCCGTACCGGTCTTGAGATGGCCGATATTCTGGGTGAGCTGCAGATGGATGAGGATTCCCTCATCGCAGCGATCCTTTACCGTGCTGTGCGTGAAGGCCATATCACCATTGATCAGGTTGAAGAATCATTTGGCGAGACAGTTGCCAAGCTGATCAACGGCGTGACCGAGATGGCGGCGATCAGCCAGATTCAGTTACCGACCGATGGCATCGTTTTCGGTCAGGAGAACAAGAGCCAGCTGGAAAATCTGCGTAAGATGCTGGTGGCGATGATCGACGACGTGCGCGTTGCTCTGATCAAGCTGGCTGAGCGTACCTGTGCGATTCGTGATGCCAAAAACTCCCCCCGTGATAAACGCCTGCGTGTTGCCCGTGAGGTATTTGAAATCTATGCACCGCTGGCGCACCGCTTGGGTATCGGCTACATCAAGTGGGAACTGGAAGATCTCTCCTTCCGCTATCTGGAAGAAGAACAGTACAAGAACATCGCCCGTTTGCTGTCCGAGAAGCGTCTCGACCGTACCGAATATATCGAAAAAGTGATCGCCCTTCTGAAAGAGAAGCTGGAAGGGGAAGGTATTCGTGGTGCTCAGGTCAACGGCCGCGCCAAACATATTTACAGCATCTGGCGGAAAATGAAGCGTAAGAACATCGACTTCTCAGAAGTTTACGATGTACGGGCTGTGCGTATTCTGGTGCCGGATGTTAAAGACTGCTACACCGCTCTGGGTATTATTCACGGCCTCTGGCATCACATCCCCCACGAGTTTGATGATTACATCGCTACCCCAAAAGAGAACGGCTACCGCTCTCTGCACACTGCTGTTGTCGGGCCGGAAGGCAAGGTGCTGGAAGTTCAGATCCGTACCATCTCCATGCACGAAGAAGCCGAACTGGGTGTTTGTGCCCACTGGCTTTACAAGGGCACGGATACCAAGAAAACCAGCGACAGCTACGAAGAGAAGATCGCCTGGTTGCGTCAGGTTCTGGAGTGGCATGAAGAAGTTGGCGATGCCAACGGTCTGCGTGAAGAACTGCGTAATGATGTAGCACCGGATCGTATCTATATCTTCACGCCGGATGGCCATGTGGTGGATCTGCCTCATGATGCGACCCCGGTTGATTTTGCCTATCGGGTACATACCGAAGTAGGTCACCGTTGTCGTGGTGCCAAGGTTAATGGCCGTATTGTGCCGCTGACCTATCACCTGAAAACCGGTGATCAGGTTGAGATTCTGACCTCAGAAAATACCCGTCCAAGCCGTGACTGGCTCAACCCTGCGTTGGGCTATGCCCTGACCTCCCGTACCCGGGCGAAGATTCAGAGCTGGTTTAAGCTGCAGGATCGCGACCAGAATATCGCGGAAGGTCGTCAGCTGCTGGAGAAAGAGTTCAAGCAGCTGGGTCTGAACGGGCTGGATCTGCCAAAGCTGGCGCAGGCGGTGAACTACAACAGCGAAGACGATATGTATGCGGCGCTGGGTGCCGGGGATCTGCGTACCGGTCAGGTGCTGAGTGTTGCCCAGAACCTGTTTGGCGAAACCGATGACGAAGAACAGTTGGAGAAATTCCTGCTGCACCGTCGTTATCCGGGCGGGCAGAAAGGTGGTGCGACCAATGCGGACGATATCACCATTCACGGTGTCGGCAACCTGATGACTCAGATCGCCAAGTGCTGTCATCCGGTGCCCGGTGATGACATTGTTGGCTACATCACCGTTGGTCGTGGCGTATCGATTCACCGTCAGGATTGTGGCAATGCGCTGCAGCTGAAAACTGAAGATCCTCATCGCATGATCAATGTGGAATGGGGTGAGCGCACTCAGCACATGTACTCGGTTGATGTGCGTATCCGTGCCTGGGATCGTTCCGGTTTGCTGCGGGATATTATGTCGGTTCTGGCCAACGACAAGGTGAACGTTCTGTCGGTCAACACCCTGACCGATAAGAAAGAGAATCAGGCCAATATTCTGATTACGCTGGAAGTGGATGGTCTGCAGGTGCTGGGGCGGGTTCTGAACCGCATCGAGCAGCTGCCAAACATCCTTGATGTGCAGCGTTTTCAGGAGAAGAAAAAGTCAGCCTGATCTGCTCCTGACCTGTTCAAACCAAGGATAGCATTCAGGTCAGCGATCATGCTGATTGCCTAAAACGCCCGCTTTTGCGGGCGTTTTGCGTTAGAGTATTGCGCTTGTTTCATTTACCGCCAAGAGCCACCTGTTATGAGTCATAAAGCCGATTCCCAAATGTCATCTGAACCTGCCAAACAACCTAACCGATACAGCATAAAAGACCTGACCTACCTGATGGCGCGGCTGCGTGATCCTGAAACCGGCTGCCCGTGGGATAAGGAGCAGACCTTTGCCACCATCGTTCCCCATACACTGGAAGAAGCTTACGAAGTGGCGGATACCATTGAGCGTGAGGACTGGGATCATCTGAAGGAAGAACTCGGCGATCTGTTATTTCAGGTGATCTACTACAGCCAGATGGCCGATGAAAAAGGCTGGTTCAATCTGGATGATGTGGCAGATGAACTGGTCACCAAAATGGTTCGTCGTCATCCCCATGTGTTTGCCGAAGGGCAGTTGTACCCTGCGGATAATGAAGCCGTCACCGCAGCCGATGTCGACGAAGCTCAGGTGAAACAACGCTGGGATGAGATTAAGGCCGAAGAGAAAGCGAAGAAAGCGGTGGCTGAAACTGGTGATGATCAAGCTCAGAAGCCTTCTGTGCTGGGGGATATTCCGGTTGGGCTACCGGCTTTAACCCGAGCTGCCAAGATTCAGAAAAAAGCCTCAAAGGTGGGCTTTGACTGGCCGGATATTCAGGGCGTGCTGGAAAAGGTTCGTGAGGAGCTGGAAGAAGTTGAAGAAGCCGTAGCAGCAGATAATCTGCCGGAGGCACAAAAGGAGTTTGGTGACTTGTTGTTTGCAGCAACCAATCTCAGCCGCTATCTGAAAAAAGATCCGGAAAGCGCTCTGCGGGGAACCAACCGCAAGTTCGAGTTCCGCTTTGCCTATATCGAGCAGCAGCTTCAGAAAGCAGGGCTTGGCTTTGATGATGTCGATCTGGAGCAGATGGATCAGTGGTGGGATGACGCTAAGTTGCTGGAGCAATAAGCGTAGCTTTGTTGGCATTCAATGCTGTTAAGTTTGCTTTTGAGTTGAAGGGCGAGTTCAGGCGGGCAAAAAAATAGACCGCCTGTAACCCTGATCCCTAAGAACCAGGCAGACGGCCTCACATGGCAAGTCCCGCAGTAAACCTGCGGGGAGGTGCCGCCCAAGGGAGAGAGGCGGCGATAAAACCTTTGGCTGAACTCAGCTAATCTTCTCATGGCCAAGTGTTATGGCGTTAAGCTGAGCCAAGCCTTGTTTAGTTTAACAACAGATATGAAGGTCGGGTCAACCGGCAGCCTTCAGCTTAGTATATTCTTTCAGGTAGTGACGGCTGAGTTCCAGAAAACGAGGTGTTAAGCCTTCATCCTCATAAATAGGATCGCCCTCTTCGTCATGGGCAACCACCTTAGTTCCCTTCTCATACGGGAAGCGGCCTTCCACTTCATCCAGGGCAACCTTAATCAGGTCTGCCAGTAAGAGTTCCGCCGGTCGTCGAGGGAAGAGTTCAGCCAGAGCCTGCAGTCGGGCAGCATCTTCTACCGGCAAACGAATGCTGTACAGCTCTTCGGTAATGGCACCTGTATCTTTGCTTTTCCAGTTATGGACCAGTTCATTAAAACGCATAAATAAGCTCCTTATGCAGGAGTCAGTGGTAATTGGCTGATTAACGCCATCGCTTTACCACCGGCTACGTGAATGTTCAGTAAAACTGAAGCCTTACTCATACTGTAGCAACAAAGCCGAAGATTATTGCCGCACAAGTCGGATTTCTTTTACCAGACCCATCGGATAGCTCCATACTGATAACAAATGTCATCAAATTCAGATCTGATCAAAGTTCAGGCAGAGATTAGCCGATATTAATACGATCTGTTGTCTGAAGCTGTCCGGTGACTACACCTTAAAGATGACGCAGACTGATCCTTGAGACCAGTGACATTTGGTTTTCAAACGTAGTAAATGGTATGTAAACGTAGTAAAAAATATTTACGGGGAAGGTTAGCCGGGTTTACAGCGATATCTGTAACCTATTCCCGTAAAACGAATTTTCCAGACATCATGGAGGTAACCCGTGAATCAGTTACATGAGTCGTTGCGTGACAATGTGCGAGAACTGGGTGACTATCTGGGACAAACCATCAGCCACCATCTGGGTGATGATTTTTTAGAAAAGATTGAAACCATTCGCCATCTGGCAAAAGCGGATCGGGTGGGGGATCACTCCGATAACAGCCTGCAGGATTATCTCAGTAACCTGTCTGATGATGAGTTACTGCCCGTGGCACGGGCCTTTAACCAGTTTCTGAATCTGGCCAATATTGCCGAACAACATTACCGTGCCCGCTATCGTAAAACTGAGAACTATGAAGCTATTGAGCAGCAGTCCATTGTGACCCTGTTTAATCATCTGGAAACCCAGAACATTTCGCCGGAAGAGATCTGGCAAACCATCACCGATATGCGTATCGATCTGGTGATGACCGCTCACCCTACTGAAGTGAATCGCCGTACCCTGATCCAGAAGTACGATGGCATCGCAGACAACCTCAACCAGCTGGAAAACGAAAGTCTGTATCTGGATCAGCGGGAGAAGATTCAGGATCGCATCCGCCAGTTGGTTGAACAGGCCTGGCACACCGATGAGATCCGTCATCAGCGCCCGACCCCTGTGGATGAGGCTAAGTGGGGTTTTGTGGTTATTGAGAACTCCCTCTGGCAGGCGGTGCCCGAGTTTTATCGCTACCTGAATCATGGGCTGAAAGTGGCCACCGGTCGTTCCCTGCCTCTTGATTGTTCACCGATACGTTTTGCTTCCTGGATGGGGGGCGACCGTGACGGTAATCCGAATGTGACCGCTAAGGTGACTCAGGAAGTCCTGTTGTTAGCCCGCTGGATGGCAGCGGACCTTTACCTGCGTGATATCGACCAGCTGCTGAATGAACTCTCCATGTGGCAGTGTAATGATGAGCTGCGCGCTGAGGTTGGCGAGGAAACCAAAGAGCCTTACCGTGTGCTGCTGCGGGGGCTTCGCCGTCGCCTGCAGGTGACTCAGGAATGGATCGAAGATCAGCTGGATGGTCATAGCCGTGACGAACGGCCGGATGCGGTACTGATCGATAGCGAAGAGCTGAAAGCCCCGCTGAAACTCTGTTATCGCAGTCTGATCGATTGCGGTATGGAGCGCATCGCCAAAGGCCCTCTGCTGGACACCTTGCGTCGGGCCAGCTGTTTTGGTCTGAATTTGCTGAAACTGGATATCCGTCAGGATTCTGCCCGTCATGCGGATGTGATGTCTGAGATCTGTCAGGCGTTGGATCTGGGGGATTATCACGACTGGAGTGAGTCTGAGAAGCAGCAGTTTCTGCTGAGTGAGCTGCGCTCCTGTCGTCCTTTGATTCCCCATAACTGGGAGCCTTCTGCAGAAGTGCAGGAGGTGATCGATACCTGTCGTGTGGTTGCCCAGCAATCTCAGGAAGCGTTAGGCAGTTACGTGATCTCCATGGCGCACTACGCCTCAGATGTGCTGGCGGTGCATCTGTTACTGAAAGAGTGTGGTTGTCCTTTCCCGATGAAGGTCGTGCCGCTGTTTGAAACGTTGGATGATCTGGATCGCTCTTCGGATGTGATCGGCAGTCTTCTGCGTATCGAATGGTATCAGGATCAGATTCAGGGCGAGCAGGAGGTGATGATCGGCTACTCCGATTCATCCAAAGACGCCGGTCAGCTGGCAGCGGCCTGGGGGCAGTATCGAGCTCAGGAAGAGCTGGTGAAAGTCTGCAAGCGTCATGGTGTGCACCTGACTCTGTTCCACGGTCGGGGTGGTACCGTTGGTCGTGGCGGCGGCCCTGCACGGGCGGCGATTCTGGCTCAGCCTCCGGGGTCTGTGAGCGGTAGCCTGCGGGTAACCGAACAAGGGGAGATGATCCGCTTTAAATTCGGCCTGCCGGATATCGCCCAGAGAAGCATGGAGATCTATGTTTCTGCGGTGCTGGAAGCGACGCTTCAGCCACCGCCATCGGTGAAACCTCAGTGGCGACAGGAGATGAATCTGCTGGCAGAGCGTGCCTTGCATAGTTATCGCCATCAGGTTCGTGAAGTACCGGAATTTGTGCCTTACTTCCGGGCGATCACACCGGAGCAGGAGCTGGCTAAGCTGCCTTTGGGGAGTCGTCCTGCCAAGCGTCGTGCGGATGGCGGCGTGGAAAGCCTGCGGGCGATCCCCTGGATCTTCGCCTGGACTCAGATCCGTCTGATGCTGCCAGCTTGGTTAGGCAGCGATATCGCTCTGTCCGATGCGGTGCAGGAAGGTGAGCTACCCTTAATCAGAGAGATGATGGAAAACTGGCCATTTTTCACAACCTACATGGATATGTTGGAGATGGTACTGACCAAGTCCGACGCCAACGTCGCCCGCTACTATGAGAAGAAGCTGGTACCGGAGAAGCTTCACCCGTTGGGTGATGTGCTCTGTAGTCGTCTGGATAATCTGAAACAGACGGTGAAGCAGATCCGTAATCGTAAGGAGCTTCAGGAACACATGCCGCTGATCGCTGAAGCGGTTCGGGTGCGTAACCCCTACATCGACCCGCTGCATGTACTGCAGGCGGAGCTGCTGCAAAGGGATCGTACCCAAGCCGGTAACGCTCAGGTTGAGCAGGCGCTGATGGTGACTATGGCCGGTATCGCTGCTGGCTTGCGTAATACGGGTTAAACCAAGTGTGAAACAGCAGTTAAGTGAGAAGCAGTAGTTAAGTGTGAAACAGCAGGCAATAAGCCCCGGCTGCATAGCAGCCGGGCAGATCAGGAGCTTGAATGGACGCCAATAAACAACCTGAGATGCATAACACTGAGTCTGACTCAGCCATGCAGCATCCCTTAGTGGAGCGCGCACGTCGTTTCGCGTCAGATGCCCATGGCCGCCTTGAGCAGGTTCGTCGCTATACCAATGAGGATTATATTGTTCATCCACAGGCGGTTGCTGAACGGGTAGCGGAATATCTTCCGGAACCAGAGGTGTTAGCAGCGGCCTGGCTGCATGATGTGGTGGAGGACACCGATGTCGATCTGGAAGAGATCCGACAGTTGTTTGGTGATGAGGTGGCGCTTTTGGTGGATCAGCTGACCTCTGGTCCTCACAGCCCTGAGCTGGAAAGGGCAGAGCGCAAGTTGATTGATCGCCTGCAGCTGGAACAGGCGGATATCCGCGCCAAAACCATCAAACTGGCGGATATTATCGACAATACTTACACCATTGCCGAGCGGGATCCTGAGTTTGCCGCCCTCTATCTGCCGGAAAAGTACGCCATGCTTCAGGTACTCAAGCAGGGAAATCCGGAGTTATTTGCAGAAGCCCGGCAGATTATTGAAGAAGGCTTGCAACAGCTGGAACAGCTCAGCCAAAAGCCGCCTTATGAAGACGGCTGATTAAAGCGTTCTTTTACCTGCTGATAGATGGCAAAACTTTCCGGCACTTCAATATTCAGACGATCAGCCTGCTGCACCAGATAGCCGTTGATGTAGTCGATCTCGGTGATCTTGCCTCTCAGGGTATCCTGCAACATGGAGGAGCGGTTTTGAGCCGTGCCTTCAATCACATCAGTTGCCAGTCTTAGCAGTCCCTGTTCCGGCAGTTGCAGCTGCAGGCCTTTCATTACAGCTTCGGTTTCCTGACACAGACGGGTCACTCTCTGATAACGATCCGGTTGCATCAGCTCGCCATTCAGACACTGATCCAGTGCGGTCAGGCCGTTAATGGCGATATTGATCGCCAGCTTATTCCACAAGGCCTGATTGATATCCTCGCAGGCTTCGATGATCAGATCCGTTTTTTCCAGATCTTTAACCACCTCACGCCAGACCTGCTGGCCTGCACTATTCAGCGCACCAACACGACTGACACCTTGACCGGCATGGATCACATGACCGGGTTCAGTACGGTAAGCACCGTCGGTGATGCAGACGGCGACTATGGCGTACTCTGGGTATGTTTCTGCAACAGCCTGTTGAGACCCCATACCGTTTTGCAGTAGGACAATGCAGGCATCATCGGTTAATGCGTGCTGAATACCTGCCACGGCTGCCACAGCATCGTGAGCTTTTGTCGCGACAACCAACCGGCTAATGGATTTCTCCGGGCAGGCGGAAGCTGTGGTCAGCTCTGCCTCAAATGCTGAAGCCTGATCTGCCTGAAACCGTGTCAGGCTCAGGGATGCAGGTGCAGCAACCCCTTCTCTGTGCAGTAGGGTAACGGGGAAACCAGCCTGATTCAGATAGCCTGCCCAAAGGCAGCCCAGCGAACCCGCACCCAGTACCGTCCAGTGTGTTTGACTCATTCAATTTATCCAGTTGGCAGAAACAGGGGCGCAAGTATAATGCCTGCAGACAGAATTATTAAGGAGACAAACATGCCATCTTTTGATGTGGTGTCAGAACTCGATATGCATCAGGTGACTAATGCGGTGGATCAGTCCAACCGTGTGGTAACCAACCGCTTCGATTTTAAAGGCGTAGAAGCCAAATTTGTTCGTAAAGACAACGTGGTAGAGGTGATCTCTGAGTCTGAATTTCAGGTTCGCCAGATGGTGGATATGCTGCAGGCTGAACTGATCAGCCGTAAAGTTGATACCAAGTGTATGGATGTGGGTGACGTGATCGAAAGCGGTAAAACTGCTAAATCGATTGTGACGCTTCAGGAAGGCATTGATACCGATACTGCACGTAAAATCGTCAAAATGATCAAAAATGAGAAGCTGAAAGTTCAGGCTGCGATTCAGGGCGACCAGGTTCGCGTAACCGGCAAAAAGCGTGATGACCTGCAACAGGTGATCGCTTTCCTGCGTCAGGCAGAGCTGGATATTCCACTGCAGTATCAGAATTTCCGCGACTGATTCAGCTTGGATTTCTGACGTATAAAGACCGGAGCTTGCCTCCGGTTTTTTCTGCCTGAAATTTATCAGCAGGCATTTCCAAGGCGATTTTGAATGTGCTAATGTCCGGCACAGTTCAGGGACGACCCTGAAACTTTAATTAATCAGCGGGGACGGCCCTTTTTCGGAGTCGTTATGAACTGGTTAATTCTCATCTGTGCAGGTCTTCTGGAAGTCGTTTGGGCTGTCGGCCTTAAATACACCGAAGGATTCTCTAAACCTGTCCCCTCGTTTTTCGTTGTGGTCGCCATGGCTGCAAGTATCTACCTGCTTAGTATCGCCGTCAGAACTCTTCCCTTGGGAACGGCTTATGCCATCTGGGTTGGTGTTGGTATGCTAGGAGTCGTCATTCTTGGTGTATTGCTGTTTAACGAATCTCTTTCCCTGATCAAAGTAATCAGCCTGATTCTGGTGGTGATCGGTATGGTGGACTTAAGTTATCCAGCGAGGTTTAGGTAGGGGGGCAACAGCTTAACCGCTTCTTGAAGAGCGAATAACCCTCGCTCTGAATATTAGCGCCCGCCGGTTGGGCGCTGAGTACAAACCGCGTATTGTTCAGAGCCAGACATCTGATATTTATTGCCAGGAATCAGCATGATGAAACAGGGACGACTCTATTTTTTCTGCGGCAAGATGGGCGCGGGCAAATCTACCTATTCAAAACAGTTAGCGGCAGAAAAGCAGGCAGTACGCTTATCAGAGGATGAGTGGTTGGCGGCTCATTACCCCGATCAGATCCGGAGTTTTGATGATTATCTGAAACACGCCGCTCTGATCTGCCCCTTTGTCCGGCAGCTGGTGCAGCAGGTTCTCGCCACAGGAACGGACGTGGTGATGGATTTCCCAGCCAATACCCTGCGTCAGCGCAGCTGGTTTCTGAATCTTTGTCGTGATGCAGGTTGTGAGCATCAGATGATCTGGCTGGATCTGAGTGATGAGGAGTGCCTGAAACAGATCGCCAAACGTCGCCTTGAGCAGCCGGAACGGGCAGCCTTTGATACCGAAACCGTATTTCATCAGGTGACTGCTTTTTTTGAGCCGCCAACCGCTGAGGAAGGTTTGAATCTTATGACCCTCACCTCAACAGCCAATAGCGATGAGTAAGGCTGGACAACTATGAGTGATGTAATCAATGCGCGGTTTGCAGATTATCCTGAGCAGGCTCGAATCAGGCTTGATGAGCTGAGGCAGCTGATTATCAGATCGGCAACGGAATTAGGTTTTGCTGAGGTTGATGAAGTGCTGAAGTGGGGAGAACTCAGTTTTAGCGTTAAAGGTGGCAGTCCCGTTCGAATCGACTGGAAAGAAAAAACACCGGATCAGTATTACCTGTTCTTTAATTGTAAAACCCGTTTGGTCGAGACCTTTAAAGAGCTATATCGTGACAGCCTTGTTTTTGAAGGTAATCGGGCGATTGTGCTGCCCTTAGCTGAAGTTATGCCTGAGAAGGCGGTTGGACACTGTGTCAGGCTGGCACTTACGTACCATAAGGTTAAGCATCTACCCTTGTTAGGTACTTAAAATCACAAGTATTTATGACAACTTACTACAGAAGAGAATGCGATGACTGATATTGCCCAAACTCCGGAACCACCCTATTACGCGGTGATTTTTACCAATCAAAGAACCGAAGGTGATGAAGGGTATGGAGCCATGGCCGAGCGTATGGTTGAGCTGGCGGCAGAGCAACCGGGATTTTTGGGAGTAGAATCGGTTCGGGATGGTTTGGGCATCACCGTCTCTTATTGGGAAAGTCTGGAAGCGATCAAACACTGGAAACAGAATGCTGAACACCAGGAAGCTCAGCGACTGGGGCATGAGAAGTGGTATGCCTCATTTAAACTGAGGGTTGCCAAAGTAGAGCGGGATTACGGTATCTGAAGCTCTCTACTGATATGCTCGCACACAGAAAAGGCCTCAATTGAGGCCTTTTGAAATTTGGTGTTCTGCTGGTCAGACTTTAGTGTCTTTCTGGCACTGTTCACACAGGCCGTGTAATTCCAGTTGTTTGCGAACGAGGGTGAAACCTGCTTCCTCAATGCCCCGGTTAAGTTCATTCAGGGTGTCTTCGCTGATGGTTAGTTCTTTCACGGTGTTGCACTGATCACAGATCAGAAACTTAGGCGGCTGGTGAGGATGGTCACAACGAATATGGTTACAGGTCAGAAACTGGTTGGTGGTTTCCAGCTTGTGCACAAAACCGTTGTCCAGTAAGAAGGTCAGAATCCGATAGGCGCTCATTGCTGGAAGGTTTTCAGCGTAATCCTTACGGAACTGCTCCACCACATCGTATGCGGATAATGGACTATCAGCTTCCAGCAAAACTCTTAGTACCTTCTCCCGTTTCGGTGTCAGACGGACACCGGAATCCTGACAGGATTTCAGGGCATGGCTGATGGTCTGATCAACATCTTGTTTCATCATGCCTGGGACTCCTTGGTGTCTGCTGAGGCTATTTTATTCATTCTTGGGTTGGTGCGGGTGACCTGTTTCAATTCATCAAGAGTAACCGGTCGCATCTTTCCTGATCCGGTATAACCCGAATTTTCAGGTTCGTCTTCTTGCCGGACAGCTTCTTCATGATCTGTATGGCTGTGCCAGTCTGAAAAGTGGCGCAGCAACCAAAGCCCCGGCAGGGCGATCAGGGTGCAGATCACAAAAAATTCTGTCCAGCCGACAGCCTCTGCCAGATAGCCACTTGGTGCAGAGATCAGGGTGCGGGGCACGCCCATCAGGCTGGTCAGCAGGGCGTATTGAGTAGCTGTAAATCTTTTGTCGGTCAGGGAGGCCATAAAGGCCATGTAGGCGGCTGTTCCCATGCCTGCGGTCAGGTTTTCAAAGCCGATAACGGCAGCAAGCACATTCAGGTTGTAGCCCACTTCTGCCAGAACGGCAAAGCCTGCGGTACTGGCCATCTGCAGGATGCCGAACAGCCAAAGCGCCCGATAGATACCAAGACGAAGAATCAGAGCCCCACCTAAAAAGGCTCCGATCAGGGTGGCCCAGAAACCGAATAGTTTAACCGTGTAGCCGATCTCTTCAGAGCTGTAACCAAGATCCACATAGAAGGGGCTGGTCATGGCGCTGGCGAGGGTGTCGCCCAGTTTATAAAGCAGAATAAACAGCAGGATTGTCCAGGCGCTGTCGCGGGTGAAGTACTCTTTGAACGGCTCAACAACAGCGGCTTTCAGGCTGGTCGGTGGTGCTGCGGCAACACGGGGCTCGGGCGCCATCAGGGTGGTTACGATGCCGATTCCCATACAGAGTCCCATCAGCATATAAACGGCGGCAAAGCCGATACTGTCAGCCAGAACCAAACCACCGCCGGAGGCCAGCAGCATACCGGTGCGGTAGCCATAAACATAAAGGCTGGAGCCCATGCCCAGCTCATTTTCGTGCAGATGCTCGCGCCGGTAGGCATCAATAACGATGTCCTGACTGGCGCTGAAGAAGGTAACCAGTAAGGCCAAAAAAGCGATCAACCAGGGTGACGATGCCGGATCAGACAGGCCAAGGCTTGCGATGGAAAGCGCGAGTAACAGCTGAATCAGCAGCAGCCAGCCCCGACGGCGTCCCAGAAAAGGCAGGGTGTAACGATCCAGCAGAGGAGCCCAGACGAACTTCAGCGTGTAGGGCAGACCCACCAACGCCATCATGCCTATGGTGGATAGATCCACACCTTCCTGACGCATCCATACCTGGAGCACAGAGATGGTCAGCAGTAGCGGCATACCGCTGGAGAAGCCCATAACAAAGGTGACTAACATGCGACGGTTAAAGCATGCTGCCAGAAAGCCTTTAAAATCGAGCCGGTTTGTTTTCTGTGAGGTCAAAGTCGTATCCAATCCTGTCGGGCCAGAATATTAAGCGTATTCAGTTGAAACAGTGTCATCAGTTGAAGCATGGGGGTATCAGTCATCTGGCCGGTAACGCTGAAACCAGCCATTGTACGCAAGAAGCCCTGCTGTGCCGAGGGGCAAAGCTGTTGTTATACTGCGCCTCATTAACGATTCTGCATTGGGGATTGGTTTTCTTGATGATATGCCCACGGAAACAACCCCTGCAGAGGAAGATCTGCTGTGTAGGCAGTAGTAAAACGGTCGCAGTAAAAGGTAATAAAGATGCTGGCAGATTTTAAGGTAGCAGCAGTACAGATGGTGTCCGGTGAAGATCTGGAGCAGAATCTGGCTCGCGCCGAGTATTGGGTGTCTCAGGCGGCTGAGCAGGGTGCTCAGCTGGTGGCTTTGCCAGAGTATTTTACGCTGCTGCACCATGATGAACGGGCAAAATTTGATATTGCAGAGGCTTTCGGTGAAGGTCCGATTCAGCAACGCTTGGCGACCCTCGCCCGTAAGCTGAATATCTGGCTGGTGGCGGGTTCTTTGCCATTGAAAGGTAAGCAGGAAGATCATGTCACCAACACGACGCTGGTGTTTGATCCGGACGGTGTTTGCGTTGCCCGCTATGACAAAATCCATCTGTTTGGTTTCCAACAGGGAGATGAGAGCTATAACGAATCAGCCAGTATTGAAGCGGGCACTCAGCCGGTTTGTTTTGATACCCCCTGGGGACGTGTTGGGCTGGCGATCTGTTATGACCTGCGTTTCCCGGAGCTTTTCCGTGCGCTGGATAATGTGGATCTACTTGTAGTGCCTTCCGCCTTTACTGTGCCGACTGGTCGAGCCCACTGGGAGTTGTTGCTCAAAGCCCGTGCGGTGGAAAACCAGTGTTACCTGCTGGCACCGGCGCAGGGTGGTGATCACGAAAGTGGCCGTAAAACCTGGGGGCGCACCATGGCGCTGGATCCCTGGGGTGAGAAGCTGGCAGAGCTGGAAACCGGTGAAGGTGTCATCGTGGCAGAGCTTAAAGTCAGCCGCTTTGAAGAGGTTCGTCAGCAGTTACCCTGCTGGCTGCACCGTCGTCTGTAAGTTGTTTTGTCTGTTTCATCCGGGATAAACGTAAAGTTTTATTCACGGACGCTTTATTCCGGATTCGGGGGCTGTCGGTCAGACAGCCCCTCGACTATAATTGCCCGCAATTGATTATCTCCCATTCATCATCACAGGAAAGAACGGAAAACCATGACTGTTCGCACCCGTATTGCTCCATCACCAACCGGTGATCCCCACGTTGGTACCGCTTATATTGCACTGTTTAACCTGGCTTTTGCCCGTAAGCATGGCGGTAAGTTTATTCTGCGTATTGAAGATACCGATCAGACCCGTAGCAGTGCTGAATCGGAACAGATGATTTTCGATTCGCTGCGTTGGTTAGGTCTGAACTGGGATGAGGGGCCGGATGTTGGTGGTGAGTACGGTCCTTACCGTCAGTCTGAGCGTAAGGATATGTATGCCGATTACGCGTACCGTCTGGAAAATGAAGGTAAAGCTTTCCGTTGTTACCGCACCAGTGAAGAGCTGGATGAGTTGCGTGAAGCCCGTAAGGCTGAAGGCAAGCATACTGCTCTGAAACAGAGCGATCTGGCTCTGCCTGCGGAAGAGGTTGCAGCCCGTGAAGCCGCTGGCGCACCTTACGTGATCCGTATGTGTGTACCGGAAGAAGGTGTTTGTCAGGTTGAAGACATGCTGCGTGGCACTATCGAGATCGATTGGGGCCAGATCGATTGTCAGATTCTGCTGAAAGCAGATGGCATGCCGACCTACCACCTGGCGAACGTGGTGGATGATCATCTGATGAAGATCACTCACGTACTGCGCGGTGAAGAGTGGATCAACTCTGCGCCTAAGCACAAGCTGCTGTACGAATACTTCGGTTGGGATATGCCGGTACTGTGTCACTTCCCGCTGCTGCGTAATGCCGACAAGTCCAAGCTGTCCAAGCGTAAGAACCCGACTTCGATCAACTTCTATCGTCGTATGGGTTTCCTGCCGCAGGCGGTTGTGAACTATCTGGGGCGTATGGGCTGGTCTATGCCGGATGAGCGTGAGCGCTTCACTCTGGATGAGATGATCGAAAACTTCGATATTCAGCGTGTTTCTCTGGGTGGCCCTGTATTTGACGTTGAGAAGCTGTCCTGGCTGAACGGCCTGTACATCCGTGAAACACTGGATGACCAGCAGTTTATGCAGGAAGTGATGAAGTGGGCTTTCAACCCTGAGTATGTCAGCCAGATCATTCCTCAGATTAAAGGCCGTGTGGAAACGTTCAGCGATATTACACCGCTGGCGGGCTTCTTCTTCTCTGGCATGCTGCCAATCAACGAAGAGAGCTTTGCTCATATCAAGGCGGAAAAAGAAGCGGTTGTAAAACAGCTGCAGTTCACGCTGTGGCAGATGGAAGCGCTGCGTGAGTGGAACAAAGACAATATCTTTGCTGATGTGAAGATGCTGGCAGATCACTTTGAAGTAAAAATCAAAGACTTCCTGCAGCCGATCTTTGTTGCTATCGCTGGTTCTGCGACTTCGTCTTCCGTACTGGATTCTATGGCGATTATCGGTCCGGATATGACCCGTGCCCGTCTGCGTCATGCGGTTGAAGTTCTGGGCGGTGTTTCCAAGAAGCAGACCAAGAAGCTGGAAAAAGAGTTTGCAGCTTTAGGGCAGTAATCGGTAGATCCCTTATGGGAACAGCCTTTCAGGCTAACCGATTGATTTGTCAGCATAAGTTTTCTTAAAAAATGACGTTTTTTTGAAAAAAAGTGTTGACCGGTTCGGGGCGGATCAGTATTATTCGTCCCGTACTTGAGACGGGGCCTTAGCTCAGCTGGGAGAGCGCAACACTGGCAGTGTTGAGGTCAGCGGTTCGATCCCGCTAGGCTCCACCAATCTCTTGTATGATTTGAAGTTTGATCTATGATTAACTTCAGTCCTATGCGTCCCATTCGTCTAGTGGCCTAGGACACCGCCCTTTCACGGCGGTAACAGGGGTTCGAACCCCCTATGGGACGCCATCTTTTCTTCTGAAGATTGAGTTGAAAAGAGATAAAAATACCGCCTTATGGGCGGTTTTTTTATGTCTGAAATTTGGCCTATATCTACAGATGCCCCTCCCGTTTTACTGAAAGATCATCTCTTAATAGTCATTTATAGAATTTCCCGGATTTTCTGCGGTTCGCTTCCGGAGGTCTGTAGTCTGCTTGGAGCTCTAGTCCATCATTAGCAAGCGGTTTACGAAGTACTTGCTTGGGTCTTCCGGGCGGACAATCGTGCCTACGCTTGCAGAGCTTGCCGGATCGGTCAGATCGAAATCATCCGGTGTGATCAGTTGCTTTTTGTCTGCATCATAAATTACACGAACCATAGCAGGTTTGGCGGTTTCCGGATCCAGTGTCAGCACAAAGCCCAGCTTGTTGGATGACAGGCGAACAAAAGAGCCAACCGGCATCAGGCCGACGCATTTGATAAAGCGTTGTACCATCAGGCGGTCGAACTGTTTGTCACTGTTCATCAGGGTTTTGAAAGCCAGTGCCGGCAACATGCCTTTGGCGTAGTTACGGTCGGTAGTCATGGCGTCATAAGCATCAACAATAGCTGCCATTCGGGCGAGGCCGGAAATCTTGTCTGCTTTCAGCTTGCGGGGGTAGCCATTACCGTCAAGGCGCTCTGTGTTGCCCAGAACGACCGCCATAACTTCTTTAGGCAGGTCGGTGCTGGCTTCCGTCAACGCTTTGTGGGTGGTGATGACATGGCGCTGCATGGTCTTCAGTTCCTGCGGCGTCAGGCGATCCGGTTTAAACATGATCATGCTTGGCAGGGAATTCTTGCCCAGATCATGAACCAGTCCAGCCATAATGAGATCAGCAAGGCTTCCGGTATAACCCATGCTCTTAGCAAAATAGGCTAAGTGAATGCCAAAGCTGACGCTGTGCTGAGGAATATAATCCTGAGCATCACGCAATGTGGTTAGCGCCAGAAGAACGTGAGGGTTCTGTTCCAATGCGCTGGCCAGTTGCTCGGAAACGTCGAATGCGGGCTGCAGCTTAAGTGTTTGTTTCTGCTTGAGCTGGGCCAGCAAGCCCTTCACGCAAGCGATCGCATTGGTGTGGTAAAGACGGAACTCTTTGAACAGTTCCTGTAGCTTGGCTTTCTCTTTCTGTTGTTTCAGTTCGTTAATGCCGGACTGAATGGAACCCTCTTCGATAACCTCTTCAACCAGCTCTTCGGAGTTATCTTCGTCAGTTGTTGCTGATGAGTTGCTATCAGAAGTTCTGTTCGCCTTAGTCACTTTCTTGCGACGAGGTTTTTCGCTGCTTTCTGCTGCTGGTGCTGATTCGCCACCTTCGCCCTCTTCAAGGGGTTTGGGTTCGTAAAGAGGGGAGATGTAGCGAGAGCTACCATCGCTGGAGCGACGGGCGACTTCCCTTTGGATCTCAGCTACGGCGTAGGATACCTTGCGCTCTTCCATTGGGGGGAGATCAACAAATAGGCAGCCACAGCTTGAGCGATCAGTCTTCTCGTCATAGCCTACGTGGCGAACCTGAATAGCGGTGACAATAGACAGTTGATTCGGGAAAGTGATCGAGCAGCTGTCCAGAACCGCCTGATTACCAAGAATCTCCCGATAATCGCCATCGATTTCGATCTGACAGCCCTGGGCTGAAATATCCTTCAGTTCACCAACGATAGGTTTGGCAAAGTCTTTGGAATCGAAAATAGCATCGATAACAACGCCGCGACGAATCTGTGCGCGGTAAAACTGGCGGCGCTGGAAATAATCCAGCTCATCCGGGAAAGGGATCTTGTAGATCGCCTGACCATCCTGTACCCCTTTGCCAACGGCTTTAAGGGTTGATGAAGCGATACGGCAACCGTCGTAATAGGCTTCAAACATAAAGGCACCACTTTTAGCCATAACCCGGTCTCCCCAGTTGGGAGAGACCTGATCGACAATAAAGTGGCGGTTCTTAAGATCCACTTTAAGGATGATGGTGCTATAAACACCTTCAACCGTATTGAAGTGAAGCTTGAGAGGGATATGGTGATCCTTCAGGCGGTTGAGAAGCCCGTAGATGCTTTCAGGTTTGGTCAAGAGCTGGCCTTGCGGCTCAGATTGATTGTCCTGCTGTGCGTTGGGTGTCTCGGTCGCCAAGGTACCAAATCCTCTTTGTCAGAATGGCTGGGATGTTTTAGAAAAAAGAAAACATCTTATAAAATCAAATGCCTGAATTGTACACTTAAAATTGTATCAGGCTATTACCAAAAAGGTATTTAGTCTGTTGCTTTCAGGCGCTTGAGTAAGCTGGAGGTATCCCAGCGGCCACCACCCATTGCCTGTACCTCTCCGTAGAACTGGTCAACAAGTGCGGTGACCGGTAGTTTAGCCTTAATCTTGCGTCCCTGGTTTAGACAGATATCAAGGTCTTTGCGCATCCAGTCGACTGCGAAGCCATGGTCGTATTTATCATCGATCATTGTCTGGTGGCGGTTCATCATTTGCCATGAGCCTGCGGCGCCTTTAGAGATCACATCGATCACTTTGTTTTGATCAAGACCTGCTTTCTCGGCAAAGTAGAGTCCTTCCGATAAGCCCTGTACCAGGCCTGCGATACAGATCTGGTTGACCATCTTGGTCATTTGGCCTGCGCCTGCTTCGCCCATCAGGGTGACGGCCTGTGCATAAATCGCCATTATATCCTGGCTTTTTTCGAAGATCGCTTCTTCGCCACCGCACATGATGGTCAGTTTTCCGTTTTCAGCACCTTGTTGGCCTCCGGAAACCGGAGCGTCAATAAAGTGTAATCCGGCGTTACGACAGGCTGTGTCGAGCTCAGTGGCAAGTTCGGCTGATGCAGTAGTGTGATCGATAAGAATGGCTTCAGGTTTCATTCCGGAGATTGCGCCGTTTTCGCCGGTGGTAACGCTACGTACATCATCGTCATTACCCACGCAGCAGAAGACGATGTCAGCATTTTTTGCTGCTTCTGCCGGAGTGGTGCCAAAAGTGCCGCCATAGGTTTCTGCCCATTGTTCCGCTTTTTGAGTGGTGCGGTTATAGACGCAAACCTTATGACCGGCTTTCGCCAGATGTCCTGCCATTGGGTAACCCATAACGCCAAGACCGATAAATGCGAGATTTAATGGCATTGTTATTGTTCTCCGTGCTCTGTTGGTCGGGTATGTGTTTTATCACTAAAGAAAAAAGGGCTGCAAAGCAGCCCTTTTGGTGGAACCGGTTCGGGATTATTTTGCAGGATAATCGCGAGCATCGGAACCTTTGTACAGCTGGCGAGGGCGACCAATCTTGTTGTCGCCGCTTACCATCTCTTTCCAGTGAGAGATCCAGCCAACAGTACGGGACAGTGCAAAGATCACTGTGAACATGTTGGTTGGAATGCCAATCGCTTTCAGGATGATGCCGGAGTAGAAGTCTACGTTCGGGTAAAGCTGGCGCTTAACGAAGTATTCGTCTTCCAGTGCGATCTCTTCCAGGCGCTTAGCAATATGCAGCTGTGGATCGTTTTCCAGGCCTAGTTCTTTCAGAACTTCGTCACAGGTTTCTTTCATAACTTTCGCACGAGGGTCGAAGTTACGGTAAACGCGGTGACCAAAGCCCATCAGACGGAATGGATCATCTTTGTCTTTCGCTTTAGCGATGAAGCGCTGGATGTTCTCTTCAGAATCTTCACCGATTTCGTCCAGCATCTCCAGTACTGCTTCGTTGGCGCCACCGTGTGATGGGCCCCAAAGAGCAGCAATACCTGCAGCAATACAGGCAAATGGGTTGGCGCCGGTGGAGCCGGTCAGGCGAACGGTAGAAGTAGACGCGTTCTGCTCGTGGTCCGCATGCAGCATAAAGATGCGGTCCATTGCCTTAGCCAGTACCGGGTTCGGCTTGTACTCTTCGCAAGGTGTGCTGAACATCATGTGCAGGAAGTTTTCTGCATAGTTGAAGTCATTGCGAGGGAATACGAAAGGCTGGCCAACTGAATATTTGTAGCACATAGCTGCGATAGTTGGCATTTTCGCGATCAGGCGGAATGCTGAAACTTCACGGTCACGTGGGTTGTTGATATCCAGGGAGTCGTGGTAGAACGCTGATAGCGCGCCCACTACGCCGCACAAAATTGCCATTGGGTGTGCGTCACGACGGAAGCCTTTGAAGAATTGAGTCAGCTGCTCGTGCACCATGGTGTGGTACGTAATAGTGGACTCAAATTGTTTTTTCTCTTCTGGGCTTGGCAGTTCGCCATTCAGCAGAAGGTAGCACAGTTCGATGTAGTCAGACTGCTTTGCCAGTTGCTCGATCGGGTAGCCGCGGTGCAGCAATACGCCTTTTGCGCCATCAATGTAAGTGATGGCAGACTCGCAGGAAGCAGTTGAGACAAAGCCTGGGTCGTAAGTGAACATTCCCTTGGAGGTCAAGCCGCGTACGTCGATAACGTCAGGGCCAACTGTGCCGTTATAAATCGGCAGTTCAATTGGTTCGTCAAGCCCTGGTACCGTCAGGATCGCTTTCTTGTCAGCCATTATGGCCTCCTTTCTAATTGTTAATTCATACTTGCCATGCCCAAAATCGCGGACTGCACAAATATAGAAGGATAAGCAGGATTGTCAATTACCTAAAAAGGTAGCAGTAATGCAGGTACCGATTGTTAAAATCGGGTAGCAATCGGAAGTGTGGCGACCCAAGGGAATTATGCCCCGGCTATGCCTTTGGTTTTATTGTAATCAGAATAGCGAGTCACTATAATTCCTGCCGCACGATTGGCGGTGGTGCCGCCTTATATAAATAGGTATACGAAATAGGGTTTTAGCCCTGTTTATTGCTTCTAGATATAAGGATGCAACCACCAGAAACCATAAGCCCTAAGAAAGGGCATAGAGAGTGTGTAAGAGCCGTGAATAGCAAAAGACCTGTAAACTTAGATCTAGCAACTATTAAGCTCCCTCTCCCTGCGTATACTTCGATTCTGCACCGTATCACGGGCGTTATTCTGTTTGTCGGACTGGCGTTCATGTTCTGGGCTTTTGATGCTTCTCTGGAGTCAGAAGAAAGCTTCAACGCAGTTAAAGAAACTCTGCAGGAGGGTGCATTCGCCAAGTTTGTACTCTGGGGACTTCTTTCCGCATTGGCATACCACGTTGTAGCGGGTATCAAACACCTGATTATGGATGTTGGTATCGGTGAAACACTGGAAGGTGGCCGTCTGGGCGCCAAGCTGACGCTGGTGATTTCTGTAATTCTGATTGTACTGGCAGGGGTTTGGGTATGGTAACTAACGTAACGAATTTCGGTCGTAGCGGCCTGTCAGACTGGTTGTTACAGCGTTTTAGTGCGGTTGTTCTGGCTCTGTACAGCGTTTTTATCGTTGGTTATTTCCTGACGACTTCTGATCTGGACTACGCTCAGTGGTCTGCGTTCTTCCAGCAAACCTGGGTTCGTATCTTCACTTTTCTGAGCATCCTGTCTATTGCTGCCCACGCCTGGATCGGTCTGTGGACGATTTCCACTGACTATATCAAGCCAACGGGGATCCGTTTTGTATTCCAGGCAGTATGTAACCTAGCCCTGTTTACCTATGTGGTATGGGGTGTTCAAGTTCTTTGGGGAGCGTAAGGAATGTCTGCAAATCTACGTACACTGAATTTTGATGCCATCATCGTTGGTGGTGGCGGTTCCGGTATGCGTGCAGCTCTGCAGCTGTCGCAGTCCGGTAAGAAAACTGCTCTGATTACAAAAGTTTTCCCAACCCGTTCACACACTGTATCGGCTCAGGGTGGTATTACCTGTGCGATCGCAAGTGCGGATCCGAACGATGATTGGCGCTGGCACATGTACGATACCGTTAAAGGTTCGGACTATATTGGTGACCAGGATGCTATCGAGTATATGTGTTCCGAAGGCCCTAAAGCGGTATTCGAACTGGAGCACATGGGGCTGCCTTTCTCCCGTTTTGACAATGGTCGTATCTACCAGCGTCCTTTCGGTGGTCAGTCTAAAAACTTTGGTGAAGGCGGTCAGGCTGCCCGTACTTGTGCTGCTGCGGACCGTACTGGTCACGCTCTGCTGCACACTCTGTATCAGGCTAACCTGAAAAATAACACTGTATTCCTGAACGAATGGTATGCAGTGGATCTGGTTCGCAACGATTCCGGTGACATCTGTGGTGTAATTGCACTGTGCATCGAAACTGGCGAAACCGTATTTGTTAAAGCGGCTGCGACTGTTCTGGCAACCGGTGGTGCAGGCCGTATCTACGCTTCTACCACTAACGCTCTGATCAACACAGGTGACGGTGTTGGTATGGCGCTGCGTGCCGGTATTCCTGTTCAGGATATCGAAATGTGGCAGTTCCACCCAACCGGTATCGCGGGTGCGGGTGTACTGGTAACTGAAGGTTGCCGTGGTGAAGGTGGCTATCTGGTAAACAAAGATGGCGAGCGCTTCATGGAGCGTTATGCGCCTAACGCCAAAGACCTTGCAGGTCGTGATGTTGTGGCACGTTCTATGGTTATGGAGATCCTGGAAGGCCGCGGTTGTGGCGAGAAAGGCGATCACGTATTCCTGAAGCTTGACCACCTGGGTGAAGAAGTTCTGAACAAGCGTCTGCCTGGTATCTGTGAGCTGTCAAAAACATTTGCTCACGCAGACCCAACTAAAGAACCTGTGCCTGTTGTTCCAACCTGTCACTATATGATGGGTGGTGTACCGACTAACGTTCACGGTCAGGCTCTGACTCAGGATGCAGACGGTAACGATCACATCATCAATGGTCTGTACGCAGTAGGTGAAGTGGCTTGTGTATCTGTTCACGGTGCAAACCGTCTGGGCGGTAACTCTCTGCTTGACCTGGTTGTATTCGGCCGTGCTGCAGGTATCCATATCGAGAAAGCCCTGAGCGAAGGCCTGACCGATGCTCCTGTTAACGAAGCTGATATCGAACGTGCAATGGCGCGACTGAACCGTTGGAACGGTTCTACTGACGGCGAAAGCGTTGCTGAGCTGCGTGCTGAGCTGCAGCAGACCATGCAGAACTACTTCGGTGTATTCCGTACAGAAGAATACATGCTGAAAGGTATTAAAGAACTGGAATCTCTGCGCGAGCGTATTGCTAATGCGAAGCTGGACGATAAGTCTCAGGCGTTTAACACCGCGCGCATTGAAGCTCTGGAACTGGATAACCTGCTGGAAGTGGCGGAAGCAACCGCTATTACAGCTGAATACCGTAAAGAGAGCCGTGGTGCTCACGCTCGTGACGATTATCAGGATCGTGATGATGAGAACTGGCTGAAGCACTCAATGTACTTCCCTGGTGAGAAGCGTGTTGGTAAGCGTGATGTTAACTTTGCGCCTAAGACAGTACCTGCATTCGAACCAAAAGTACGTACTTACTAATTTACGGGAGTTAGCCTAATGCTGGTTGTTAGTGTATACCGCTATAATCCGGAAAAAGATTCTGCTCCGTACATGCAGGAATTCAACATCGACACTAAAGGTGCAGACCTGATGGTGCTTGATGTTCTGCATCTGGTAAAAGAGCAGGACAATACGTTTGCCTACCGTCGTTCTTGCCGTGAAGGTGTTTGCGGCTCCGACGGTATGAACATGAACGGTAAAAATGGTCTGGCTTGTATCACTCCTCTGTCCGAGGTTGTGACTGGTGGCAAGCTGGTTATCCGTCCTCTGCCTGGTCTGCCGGTTATCCGTGACCTGGTTGTTGATATGTCTCTGTTCTACAAGCAATACGAGCGTATCAAGCCTTACCTGCTGAATGACACTCCGGCTCCGGCTATCGAGCGTCTGCAAGCACCTGAGGAACGTGATAAACTTGACGGCCTGTACGAGTGTATTCTTTGTGCATGTTGTTCAACGTCCTGCCCGTCTTTCTGGTGGAACCCTGATAAGTTTGTCGGTCCGTCCGGCCTGCTGCAGGCGTACCGCTTCCTGATTGACAGCCGTGACACTCAAACCCGCGAGCGACTGGCAGAACTGGACGATCCGTTCAGTGTATTCCGTTGCCGCGGTATTATGAACTGCGTAAGTGTATGTCCTAAAGGCTTGAATCCAACAAAAGCCATCGGTCATATCCGTGACATGCTGTTGCGTAACGCGACCTAGTCAAACCGCAGCTCATTTACACAATAATAAAGCTATTGTGTCTGCCGACAGGCAGACACCTGTGGTCGCTAAAGCCGGCGCTCAAAAGGTGCCGGCTTTAGCAAACGTAAAAACGACTTGGGGAACGGGGCTCGTCCCTAATCTGCAGAAAGGTAAGGCACGCTACCTTTTTTTTGACCTGAAAAAGACTCAAGGGTCATTGTGGATTTCAAGTTCCTCGTGCAGGGTGACTAAGAATGCAAGAAGGCATAATGGAGTTGATGTGGAGCTCTTCCCACGTCTACGGGGGCAATGTGTCCTACGTTGAAGGGCTTTATGAGCAATATTTGCTTGATCCGAATGCAATTCCTGAAGAGTGGAGGAACTACTTCGACAAGCTTCCAAGAACCGAAGGCACCGGTTCTCGTGATATCCCCCTTACGCCCATCCGCGAACACTTCGATCTGCTTGCCAAAAACAAGCACAAAGCTGCTCCCGCCAGTGCTGGCTCAGTAAGCACTGAACATGAAAAGAAACAGGTTCGTGTTCTGCAGCTGATCAATGCTTACCGTTTCCGCGGCCACCAGAAAGCTAATATCGACCCCCTGAACTTGCTTCAGCGTGAGCCGGTAGCTGACCTGGATCTGGCGTACCACCAATTATCTGCTGCTGATCTGGATACGGTTTTCCAAACCGGCTCTCTGTTCATCGGTAAAGATGAAGCCCCACTGCGTGAAATCATCGAAGCGCTGGAGAAAACATACTGCTCCACCACCGGCGCTGAGTTCATGCACATCGTGAACACAGAAGAGAAGCGCTGGTTACAACAGCGTTTTGAAAGCGTGCGTTCAGCTCCTGCATTCGGAGTTGAAGCGAAGAAACATATCCTTGAGCGTCTGACTGCCGCTGAAGGTATGGAGAACTACCTTGCATCCCGCTATCCAGGTACCAAGCGTTTTGGTCTGGAAGGTGGTGAGTCTTTCATTCCTATGGTTGATGAGCTCATTCAGCGCTCTGGTTCCTTCGGCGTGAAAGAAGTCGTTATCGGTATGGCTCACCGTGGTCGTCTTAACCTGCTGGTTAACATTCTGGGTAAAAACCCAGCGGAACTATTTGAAGAGTTTGAAGGTAAGAAACTCAATCATGATGGTTCCGGTGATGTGAAATACCACCAGGGTTTCTCATCCAACGTGATGACTTCCGGTGGCGAAGTTCACTTGGCTCTGGCTTTTAACCCTTCTCACCTGGAAATTGTTTCTCCGGTTGTTGAAGGCTCGGTTCGTGCCCGTCAGGATCGTCGTAAAGACACTTCCGGTGACGCGGTAATGCCGATTGTTGTTCATGGTGATTCTGCCTTTGCAGGTCAGGGTGTAGTGATGGAGACATTCCAGATGTCTCAGACCCGTGCCTACAAAACCGGCGGCACCATCCATATTGTGATCAACAACCAGGTTGGTTTCACCACCAGTAAGCCTGAAGATACCCGTTCTACTGAATACTGTACTGATATCGCTAAGATGGTTCAGGCACCTATAATCCACGTTAATGGTGATGATCCGGAAGCTGTGATCCATGCCGCTCAGGTTGCTGCTGATTACCGTCAGCAATTCAAGCGTGATGTCGTGATTGACCTGGTTTGCTACCGCCGTCGTGGTCACAACGAAGCGGACGAGCCATCAGGTACTCAGCCTCTGATGTATCAGAAGATCGCCAAGCAGCCGACAACCCGTACCCTGTACGCACAGCGTCTGATTGCTGAAGGTGTTCTGACGGAAGCTGAAGATAAAGACAAGATGGAAGACTACCGTTCGGCGCTTGTTGATGGCCGACATGTAGCTAACAGCTTGGTTAAAGAACCGAACAAAGAGCTGTTCGTTGACTGGACTCCTTATCTGGGTCACGAATGGACCTCAGAAGCAGATACCTCTGTTGAGCTGACGCATCTGCAGGCACTGGCTAATAAACTGGGTGAAATCCCAGACGGTGTTAAAATTCAGCGTCAGGTAAACAAGATTTACGAAGACCGTCGTAAGATGGCTGCAGGTGCCATGCCTGTAAACTGGGGTTTTGCAGAAGTACTGGCTTATGCCACGATTCTGGATCAGAACCATCCGGTTCGTATCACAGGTCAGGATGTTGGCCGTGGTACTTTCTCGCACCGCCATGCAGTGATTCACAGTCAGACTGATGGTGAGGTTTATGTACCTCTGCAGAACCTGTCTGAGTCACAACCAGCTATGACTATTCATGACTCCTACCTGTCTGAAGAAGCGGTTCTGGCGTTCGAATATGGTTATGCAACAACAAAACCTGATGCACTGGTTATTTGGGAAGCACAGTTTGGTGACTTCGCTAACGGTGCACAGGTTGTAATTGATCAGTTCATCACCAGTGGTGAACACAAGTGGGGCCGTCTGTGTGGTCTGACCATGCTGCTGCCACACGGTTATGAGGGCCAGGGCCCTGAGCACTCCTCTGCGCGTCTGGAGCGTTACCTGCAATCCTGTGCTGAGCACAATATTCAGGTTGTTGTTCCGACAACGCCTGCGCAGGTTTACCACATGCTGCGTCGCCAGGTGATCCGTCCGCTGCGTAAGCCGCTGATTGTTATGTCGCCGAAGAGTCTGTTGCGCCATAAAGATGCAACCTCGACTCTTGAAGAGCTGGCTAACGGTAGCTTCCAGCCGATCATCAACGAAGTAGACACTACCATTGATAAGAGTCAGGTCAAGCGCCTGGTGCTGACCAGCGGTAAGGTTTACTACGATCTGGCGAATTACCGTCGTGAGAATGAGCGCAGTGATACGGCGATTATCCGTATTGAGCAGCTTTATCCGTTCCCGCAGGAAGCTCTGGCTGACATCGTTGCCGAATACCCTGCACTGGAAGAAGTTGTTTGGTGTCAGGATGAGCCAATGAACCAGGGCGCTTGGTACAGCAGTCAGCACCATATGCGTGGTGTTCTGAACGACTACCGTAAAGGCTTCGGTTTT
Source organism: Oceanospirillum sanctuarii (assembly GCF_002150805.1). GTDB lineage: Bacteria > Pseudomonadota > Gammaproteobacteria > Pseudomonadales > Halomonadaceae > Oceanospirillum > Oceanospirillum sanctuarii. Next base: position 519,667 of record NZ_MTBA01000004.1, on the reverse strand, counting down.
GAACTGAAGTTTGCGGGTCGTCCGGCTTCTGCTGCTCCGGCTTGTGGTTATACTTCTGTGCATGCTGAACAGCAAACGCAGCTGGTATCCGACGCTTTTAACGCTTAATTGATCAATTACGTGCCCTGCAATAAGCGGGGCACCTCAGATTTTTTGTTTGTGCAAACAAAGAACAATCCAGAAAGGACCGAACATGGCTACTGAAATTAAAGCTCCCGTCTTCCCTGAATCTGTTGCAGACGGAACCATCGTAAACTGGGCAAAACAACCTGGCGAAGCTGTTGCACGTGATGAGCTGCTGGTTGAAATTGAAACTGACAAAGTTGTTCTGGAAGTTGTTGCTCCTGCTGATGGCGCTCTGAAAGAGATCATCAAGGATGTGGACTCTACTGTACTGAGCGACGAGCTGATCGCTATTTTTGAAGAGGGTGCTGCAGGTACAACTGCTGCTCCAGCCGCTGAAGCTGCTCCGTCTGCCGCTGCTGCCCCAGCTGCCGCTGAAGAAGAAACTGTACAGGTTGGTGATAAGATCCTGAGCCCTGCAGCACGCAAACTGGCTGATGAGAACAATCTGGATATCGCTAAACTGAACGGTACCGGTAAAGGCGGTCGCGTTACTAAAGAAGACGTACTGAAGGCTGTACAGTCCGGTGCTGCAAAAGCTGCTCCTGCTGCGGCAGCCGCTGCCCCTGCGGTAAATGTTGTTGCTGGTGAGCGTGTTGAGAAGCGCGTTCCAATGAGCCGTATGCGTCAGACTATCGCTAAGCGTCTGGTAGATGCACAGCAAACTGCTGCTATGCTGACCACTTACAACGAAGTGGACATGAAGCCGGTTATGGAGCTGCGTAAGAAATACAAAGACATGTTCGAGAAGAAGCACAACGGTACTCGTCTGGGCTTCATGTCTTTCTTCGTAAAAGCGGCTTCCGAAGCTCTGAAACGCTTCCCGGATGTGAACGCTTCTATCGACGGTACTGATATCGTTTACCACGGCTACTACGACATCGGTGTTGCTGTTTCTACCGATCGTGGTCTGGTTGTGCCTATCCTGCGTGATACTGACACCATGAGCCTGGCTGATGTAGAATCCGGTATCGGTGAGTTCGCCAAGCGTGGCCGTGAAGGCAAGCTGGGTATTGCAGACATGACTGGTGGTACTTTCACCATCACTAACGGTGGTGTATTCGGTTCTCTGCTGTCGACTCCTATCCTGAACGCTCCTCAGACTGCAATTCTGGGTATGCACAAAATTCAGGAACGCCCGGTTGCGATCAACGGTCAGGTTGAAATCCGTCCGATGATGTACCTGGCACTGTCTTATGACCACCGTATGATCGATGGTAAAGATGCTGTACAGTTCCTCGTTACCATCAAGGAACTTCTGGAAGACCCAGCACGTATCCTGCTGGAAATCTAAGTACAGTTAAAACACTCATGACACGAGAGACAGGAAAAAATAATGTCTGATAAATTTGATGTAGTTGTCATCGGTGCAGGTCCTGGCGGTTATGTTGCGGCTATCCGTGCAGCACAACTTGGCCTGAAAACAGCTTGCGTTGAAAAATGGCTGAACAAAGAAGGTAAGCCTTCTTATGGTGGTACGTGTCTGAACGTGGGTTGTATCCCATCGAAAGCACTGCTGGAAGCATCGCACAAGTATGCTGAAACTCAGCATGACTTTGCGGATCTGGGTATCGAAATTTCTGACGTTAAAATGGACGTTAAGAAAATGATCGCCCGTAAGAACAAGATCGTTGGTAACCTGACTCAGGGTATCGGTGGTCTGTTCAAGGCTAATGGCGTAACTCCTCTGCACGGTACTGGTAAAGTACTGAGCGGCAAGAAAGTAGAAGTTACTGGCCATGATGGTTCTGTTCAGGTTGTAGAAGCTGAAAACATCATCATCGCTTCCGGTTCTGTGCCTGTTGAAATTCCTCCAACGCCTCTGACTGAAGGTCTGATCGTTGACTCTACCGGCGCTCTGGACTTCGAAGAAGTTCCTGGCCGTCTGGGTGTGATCGGTGGCGGTGTTATCGGTCTGGAGCTGGGCTCTGTATGGCAGCGTCTGGGTTCTGAAGTGACTGTACTGGAAGCTCAGGATTCTTTCCTGGCATCTACTGACCAGCAGATCGCTAAAGAAGCTAAGAAAATCCTGACCAAGCAAGGTCTGGATATCAAGATCGGTGCTCGTGTAACCGGTTCTGAAATCAAAGGCAGCGAAGTTGTTGTGACTTATGCTGACGCTAAAGGTGAGCAGCAACAGACTTTCGACAAACTGATCGTTTGTGTAGGCCGTCGCCCTTACACTGAAGCGCTGCTGTCTAACGACTCCGGTGTTTCTCTGGATGAGCGTGGCTTTATCTTTGTTGATGACCAGTGCCGTACTTCTGTACCGGGCGTATTTGCAATCGGTGACGTTGTTCGTGGTCCTATGCTGGCACACAAAGCATCTGAAGAAGGTGTAATGGTTGCTGACATCATCGCTGGTCACAAAGCTCAGATGAACTACGATGTGATCCCGGGTGTTATCTACACCTTCCCTGAGATCGCTTCTGTAGGTAAGACTGAAGAAGAAGTTAAAGCGGAAGGCACCGAGTACGAAACTGGTGTATTCCCATTCACTGCAATCGGCCGCGCTATGACCAATGGCTGCACCGACGGTATGGTGAAGATTATTACTCAGAAAGATACTGACCGTATCCTGGGTATGCACATCATCGGTCAGAACGCTGGTGAGATGATTCACCAGGGTGTGATCGCGATGGAATTTGGTTCCAGTGCTGAAGATCTGGCACTGATGTGCTTCGCGCACCCGACTCTGTCTGAAGCTGTACACGAAGCAGCTCTGGCAGTTGATGGTCACGCGATCCACATGCCGAACCGCAAGAAACGTAAGTAAGATATAAAAATTACGGGTAACCGTAGCAGGGGGCGGCACCATACCCCAAGGTGTCGCCAATAGTGTTAGTGCACAAAAAAAATGGCTTAGCAGTATGAATCTTCATGAATATCAGGGCAAACAGCTTTTTGCCGCATACGGACTGCCTGTCTCTAAGGGTTTCGCTGTAGATACCCCGGAAGAAGCCGCGCAAGCGTGTGAAAAAATCGGTGGTGACAAGTGGGTAGTTAAAGCACAGGTTCACGCAGGTGGCCGCGGTAAAGCGGGCGGTGTGAAACTGGTTGATACTCCTGCACAAGCAGCTGAGTTCGCTCAGAACTGGTTGGGCAAAAACCTGGTGACTTACCAGACTGACGAAAACGGTCAGCCTGTTTCTAAAATCCTGGTTGAAACCTGCACTGACATTGCTGACGAACTGTATCTGGGTGCGGTAGTTGACCGTGCTTCTCGTCGCGTTGTTTTCATGGCATCCACCGAAGGTGGTGTTGAGATTGAGAAAGTTGCAGAAGAAACTCCAGAAAAGATTCTGAAAGCAACTATCGATCCTCTGGTTGGTCCACAGCCTTACCAAGGCCGTGAGCTGGGCTTTAAACTGGGTCTGAACAAAGAACAAGTTGGTCAGTTCACCAAGATCTTCATGGGTCTGGCTAAACTGTTCCTGGAAAAAGATCTGGCTCTGATCGAGATCAACCCGCTGGTAATCAAAGAAGACGGTGATCTGCACTGTCTGGACGCTAAAATCGGCGTAGACGGCAACTCTGTATACCGTCACAAAGATCTGCAGGAAATGAACGATCCTTCTCAGGAAGACGCTCGTGAAGCAGAAGCAGCAGAATGGGATCTGAACTACGTAGCTCTGGATGGCAACATCGGCTGCATGGTGAACGGTGCTGGTCTGGCTATGGGTACTATGGACATCGTTGCTCTGCACGGTGGCTTCCCAGCTAACTTCCTGGACGTAGGTGGCGGTGCGACTAAAGAGCGTGTAGCTCATGCATTCAAACTGATCCTGTCCGACAGTAAAGTTAAAGCAGTTCTGGTGAACATCTTCGGTGGTATCGTACGTTGCGATATGATTGCTGAAGGTATCATCGGTGCGGTGAAAGAAGTAGGTGTTAACGTACCTGTTGTTGTTCGTCTTGAAGGTACTAACGCCGACCTGGGTAAAAAGGTTCTTGACGAATCTGGCCTGGACATCATCGCAGCTGAAAGCTTAACTGACGCTGCTCAACAAGCGGTAAAAGCGGCGGGGAACTAATCAAATGTCTATCTTAATCAACAAAGACACTAAAGTAATCTGCCAGGGCTTCACTGGTGGTCAGGGTACTTTCCACTCTGAGCAAGCGATCGCTTACGGTACTCAGATGGTTGGTGGTGTAACTCCTGGTAAAGGCGGTACTACTCACCTGGGTCTGCCTGTATTCAACACTGTTGCTGAAGCTGTTGAAGCAACTGGTGCTGATGCATCTGTTATCTACGTACCAGCTCCTTTCTGTAAGGATTCTATCCTGGAAGCGGCTAACGCAGGTATCAAGCTGATCGTATGTATCACTGAGCACATCCCTGTACTGGACATGCTGGACTGTAAAGTTAAGTGTGACGAGCTGGGTGTTCAGCTGATCGGTCCTAACTGCCCGGGTGTTATCACTCCAGGCGAGTGCAAGATCGGTATCATGCCAGGTCACATCCACCTGCCAGGTAAAGTAGGTATCGTTTCCCGTTCTGGTACTCTGACTTACGAAGCTGTTAAGCAGACTACTGACGCTGGCTTCGGTCAGTCTACTTGTGTTGGTATCGGTGGTGACCCGATCCCAGGTTCTAACTTCATCGACATTCTGGAAAAATTCGAGAATGACCCACAGACTGAAGCGATCGTTATGATCGGTGAGATCGGTGGTACTGCTGAAGAAGAAGCTGCTGCTTACATCAAAGCGAACGTAACCAAGCCTGTTGTATCCTACATTGCTGGTGTAACTGCACCTAAAGGCAAGCGTATGGGTCACGCTGGTGCGATCATCTCCGGTGGTAAAGGTACTGCAGACGACAAGTTTGCTGCACTGGAAGACGCTGGTGTTAAGACTGTACGTTCTCTGGCTGGTATCGCAGACGGTCTGCGTGAAGTTACTGGTTGGAAATAAGCTTACCTTGAGTAAGCGGTAACTGTTGGATTTTATCCGACAGTTACTGTGCGAAAGCACACCAAAAGGCGACCTTAGGGTCGCCTTTTTTATTGCCTGTTTGTTGCTCTTTTATATCCACTTCAGGGCAAATGGAGTGAGAAGATGCCCAAAGGAAGACAAAAGTAACAGAGTATTTCGGGCACAAAAAAAACCAGCCGAAGCTGGTTTTTGATCGTAAGCTGGGCCCTCTTTCAAGGGATTAAGAGCTTACTGATACTGTGCTTTGAACTGAGCGATCAGTGCATCAGGACGGTGTTTCTTGTTACTGCCGTTCAGTACGTACACAACGGTTTCACCTTTAGGACCATCACCAATTTGAGTGAAGCGGTAAGGTGCTTCACCGGTAGTGCGAACGTCCTTCATATCTTCCAGAGTTGAGAATACGTAGATACGGCCCTCTGCACGCATTTCGCCGTAGAAAGCTTCCGGAGCTACTTTGCCGTCATACAGCTCAACATTACCAGCTTGTTCACCCTTTTTCTTTTCTGCGTTGCTCAGGCCAAATACCAGAGTCTCACCGTGAGGACCTGAAGCGATACGCTTGTAGGTATAAGGTGTTTCACCGTGGGTCAGGAAGTGTGAATAGGTTGCTTTGTCGTTGAACAGGTAGATACGACCATCATCGTGATGTACTTCATACAGAGCTTTAGCCTGTTGCATCTGTTCCTGAGAAGTGTTCTGAGCAGTTTCCATCTGAGCGCAAGCAGTCATACCTGCAACAGCACCTGTGATCAGTAGAGCCTTAGCCAATGCTTTGATTTTCATGGTCAATTCCTTAAGTGTTCAGACAAGTCTTAATCGTTTAATGCGAAGTTATTAGCAGACTATAAAATCAATGTTTCGATTCGGTTACGTTTTTGTTGCCTGAATATGACGGTTGTTTCTCCCTATCTTTTAAACCGGTATGAAAAACAGGGTGATTAGACTGTTGTCTGATAACGCCTGTGGTAGAATCGCCAGCTTTCGATTTTACGCTTGCAGTGCGCGTTTTCTTCACAGGGTGGATCTGGCCTGCAACCAGACACCGAAGAGGTTGATATGTTTAAGCCTGAACTTCTTTCCCCAGCGGGTACCTTCAAAAACATGCGTTATGCATTTGCCTATGGTGCAGATGCGGTTTACGCAGGACAACCCCGTTACAGCCTTCGTGTACGTAACAACGATTTCAAACTGGAGAACCTGGAAAAAGGTATTCAGTACGCCCACGATCGCGGCAAGCAATTCTACGTTGCCAGTAACATCGCGCCTCACAACGCCAAGGTTCGTACTTATCTGGACGATATGGCACCTATCATCGAGATGAAACCGGATGCACTGATCATGTCTGATCCGGGTCTGATCATGATGGTACGTGAGCGTTGGCCGGAGCAAACCATTCACCTGTCGGTTCAGTCCAACGTGGTGAACTTTGCAGCCGCTAAGTTCTGGCACAAGCAGGGTGTTGAGCGCATTATTCTGTCCCGAGAGCTGTCTTTGGAAGAGATCGAAGATATCCGCAACGAATGCCCGGAGCTGGAGCTGGAAACCTTCGTACACGGTGCGCTCTGCATCGCTTATTCTGGTCGTTGCCTGCTGTCCGGTTACTTCAACCACCGGGATCCGAACCAGGGCACCTGCACCAACGCTTGTCGTTGGAACTACAACACGGTTCAGACTCAGGTTGATGCAACCGGTGATCTGATCCCTGTTTCTCAGGTGGATCAATCCGCAGGCGTCTGGGATCCATCTATGGATGCTGCGGTAACCTCTCCGGGTGCAATGCACCATGATGAAAACAGTCAGGGTCTGTCTGCGCTGATCGAAGAAGCTTCCCGTCCGGGTGAGCTGATGCCGGTTTATGAGGATGAGCACGGCACTTACATCATGAACTCCAAGGATCTGCGTGCGGTACAGCATGTTGAGCGTCTGACCAAAATGGGCATTCACTCCCTGAAAATTGAAGGCCGGACCAAGTCTCACTACTACGTTGCCCGTACTGCTCAGGTTTACCGTAAAGCGATTGATGATGCTGTTGCTGGTCGTCCGTTCGATATGAGTCTGATGGATACGCTGGAAAACATGGCGCACCGTGGCTATACCGAAGGTTTCTACCGTCGTCACGTGCATGATGAATATCAAAACTACGAAACAGGTAACTCCATCGGTGTTAACCAGCAGTTTGTGGGTGAAGTGATGAGCTTCGATACCCAGCGTAACGTACTGGAAATCGATGTGAAGAACCGCTTTGAAACCGGTGACACTCTTGAACTGATGCTGCCGGGTGGCAACCGTCGCTTCGAACTGAAGCAGATGGAAAACCGCAAAGGCGAAGATATGAAAGTTGCTCCGGGTAACGGTCATGTTGTTAAGTTTGAGTTGGATGGTACTGGCTTAAACGAAGCGGATCTGGAATACGCACTTCTGATGCGTGACCTGAAGTAATCTGCTTTTAAGGCATTGAATCAGAAACAAAAAGCAACCGACCTCTGCTGTTTTTGCCGGTAAACTCAATCCGGCACAGGCTTCTGGAAAGCCATAAAAAGACAGCAGAGACTAAGGAAAAAGCATGACAGCGCGAACGCTTGGCAGCCGACACAGCAACCCGGAAAAGTACCAGTTGCTGAAGGCTGCCCGCCCATTTTCCTTAGTGGTTGCTGTGCTTTCCTGCCTGCAGGGCATTATCCTTGGCTGGCAGGAGAGCAGTGCCCCTTTTCTTTTTACGACGGCTATTCTGGCTGGCGGTATTTTCCTGCAGTTTGCAGTCAACCTGATCAATGATCACTCGGATATTCGCGAGCTCGATCAGCGCTTTCCTAATGCCTCAGAGTCTGAAAAGCGTGCCATCGCTCAGTCAATTGACCGGAATTATCAGCTGGGAATCGTCTGCTTTCTGATCGCAACCGTTATCGGGCTATTTCTGATCACCTTACGGGGGCTGGATCTGCTTTGGCTCTGTTTAATCGGGTTGGCAGGCGCTTACTTTTATACTCAGGAACCGATCAACTATAAGAATCGTGGCCTTGGTGTGCCTGTTGTCTTCTTTATGATGGGGATTCTGATGATCGCGGGTTCCTCCTTTGTGATGACAGGGGATTTCCGGATCAGTGATCTTTTGCAGGCGATTCCACTCAGTATTCTCACATCTTTGTTGCTGCTTAGTAATGAGATTCGTGACTTTGAGAGCGATAAGGCTGTCGGTCAAAATACCCTGACGGTTCGCATTGGCTACCAGTCTGCAATCTGGCTTTACCGGACAATGGTGTTGCTGGCTTACCTGGCGGTACTAGGTTTGTGGCTGTTTGAGGTAATGCCTTTCACCGGACTGGTACTTATCAGTGTTGTGGCATTGAAAGCGCCATTAAAGCTTCTGACAGCAGCACCGAATGATCGCCTGATGATCACACCTTTAACCGGACGTTTTCATGCGGTTTTTGGTATTCTGCTACTACTCAGTTATCTGCTGCCATTCCCCATCTAATCGCTTTTATTAAGTGTTATTAGCTTTTCAAAGTTAAGGATTTGCCATGACGACAACTACGCCGGATCTGAAGCAACTCTTGCCTGAAATCGAGACCCTGTCCCGAAAAGCAGGTGATGCCATTATGGCGGTCTATCAGGAAGAGGATCTGGGAGTTGAATACAAGTCTGATAACAGCCCGCTGACCCGGGCGGATCTGGCGTCCCATAATTGCATCGAGCAAGGGCTGAAACGACTAACACCTGAGATACCTGTACTGTCGGAAGAGAGTGGTGATATCTCTTGGCAAGAGCGTCAAAGCTGGCAATGCTACTGGCTGGTTGATCCGTTAGACGGCACCAAAGAGTTTGTGAAACGCAATGGTGAGTTTACCGTTAACATCGCTTTGATCAAGCAGGGTAAACCTGTCCTGGGTGTCGTGTACGCACCAGTTAAAGACTGGCTCTATACCGGCGCTGAAGGTGTCGGTGCTTTTGCCCAATACGGCGATGCTGCGCCTGTGTTGTTAAAACTGGATGCTGACTATCAGCCGGACTGCTGGCGAATTGTCGGGAGCCGTTCTCACGGTGCAGCCCGATTGGAAGCCTTCAGCGAAGTACTGCCGAAGTTCCGTAATGTGCCTATGGGCAGTTCATTAAAACTCTGTCTGGTGGCCGCCGGAGAAAGCGATCTCTATGTGCGCTTTGGCCCAACCGGAGAGTGGGATACTGCTGCCGCTCAGGCAGTGGTTGAGCAGGCGGGCGGTCAGGTGTTGGATGGCGAGTTGAAGCCCCTTCGTTACAATCAGGAAGAGAATCTTCTGAATCCTGAATTTGTCGTTTGCCAGAAGGTTGATCTTTTGTGGAGTGGCCGCTTTAGTGAGCTGGTTGAGCCGACGCACTGATCAGGCTCTATACCCGTTAATGCAAAAAGGCCTGACTGAATCAGGCCTTTTTTATCATTCTGGTGATGCTTTCGTCGATCAGGATTATTCCCGCGAGACTTTTCGTGAGCCGGTTAAAGCCCGGTTTATGCTTCTGGCCCCTGAGATATAAACCGTCTGGTTTCTTCCTGAGCTTTTAGCCTGATAGAGTGCTTGATCAGCCCGCTTCAGTGTTTCCTCAAGCGTTTCGCCCCATCGGTGCAGTGTCACACCAATTGATGCACTCATTCGTAAGCCGGGTTCAATCTCATCAAAACTGAACTGTTCAAAAGCAAGGCGGATGCGTTCTGCGATCTGTACACCACTGTCCTGATTGGTTTGCGGCAGAAGCAGAATAAACTCTTCGCCCCCGTAACGACCAAACAGGTCACTGCCACGAAGACATTCCCGTGTCACCTGACAAAAGCGCTCCAGCACCAGATCACCCGCCTGATGTCCGTAGCGATCATTCACTTTCTTAAAGTGATCCAGATCGATCATACAAAGTGCTGATGCCTGATACTGATCGGTATTTTCCAGACGTAAACGACACTCTTCAAAGAAGCGGCGGCGATTCAGAATGCCGGTCAGTTCATCGGTGCCAGCGATTTCATCCAACTGTTCCATCGCCTGCTCTAACTCTTCATTGGCACGCTGCATCTTGTGATTACTGTGCTGCAGAACATGGCGCTGTTTCTTAAGTCGTTCACTTAATCGCCGGACATAGCTGCCAAACAGAGCGATCCAGGTTTGGGCTGAAGCCAGTATCAGCCATTGCATCAGGCTGAGCTTCAGATTGACTTCGTCCGGTCTCAGATAAAGATCGGAAGCGATAACACCGCCAAAGCAGACCAGACTGAGCAAACCGACAAAGGCAAACTCCAGCATGGAGAGCTGGAAGATGCCGAATAGCATCACCATGATGTAAAGCAGCGTCAGGCTGCCACGGATCTCCGGTAGTTGACTAATCAGCAGGCTAAACCAGCTGACCGCAATACTGATCTGCCAAAGTGTGAGAGAGGGATCTTTAAACCTGAGGTTGATTCCGGACTGAAACAGAAGCCAGAAGGCTCCCTGAGTTATTACAGCGGATAGCGTAAAAAGCGTAAAACTTACCAGACTAAAATCAGTCAGCAGATCCAGGCTCAAAGCAAGAGCCAAAATAAGAAGCAGCATGCCGTGGGATAACACGGATATGCCCAAGCGCTTCATGCGCAGGCGCTGCTCGTGACGTTCTCTGGTCACCGGGCATTTTGTTGTTTTCATCCTGTGAGACCGAATTAAGAGGTTGGGGGATGGCCTTTTGAGCCTGCGTTTTATTGGGGTATGGGTTAAACGCAAATTAAAAATATATCTTTAGACGATAGTCTGGTTTAAAAGCTCTAAATCTTCCGTGGTTCTGAGGTAACCTCATGTGATTTTTTGTTACTGCAATCTTATGCCTTTGTCTAAAGTTGACCCGACAGACAGGCCTTGAGCCGAGAAAATCGTGTATAATCCCGCGACTTAGAGGAACTGGCAGGGCTGTTGTGCCATCCCTTACTTTGTCTCAGGTGTCGTGCAGGCACCGGTTTTAGCAAAGCAGGGTGACGGTGACGTGACGACTCAGTGACAGGCCTTCGATAATAACGAGACTCCGGCCAGCCGGAGCCAAGCACAGACCGTGATAGGAGATGCTCCGAAGATGACGACTGTAATCCGTCAAGACGATATGATCGCAAGCGTTGCCGATGCGCTGCAGTATATTTCCTACTACCACCCGGTAGATTTTATTCAGGCCGTTCACGAAGCGTACCTGAGAGAGGAAAACCCTGCGGCTAAAGACGCAATGGCTCAAATCCTGATCAACTCACGTATGTGTGCTGAAGGTAAGCGCCCTATCTGTCAGGATACCGGTATCGTTACCGTATTCGTTAAAGTAGGTATGCAGGTTCAGTGGGAAGGCGACATGAGCCTTGAAGACATGATCAACGAAGGCGTTCGTCGTGCTTATACCCACCCTGACAACGTACTGCGCGCATCCATTCTGGCTGATCCTGCCGGTAAGCGTCAGAACACCAAAGACAACACGCCAGCGGTTATCCACTACGAAATCGTACCGGGTAACACCGTTGATGTTCAGGTTGCAGCAAAAGGCGGCGGCTCTGAAAACAAATCCAAAATGGTGATGCTGAACCCATCTGATTCTATCGTTGAGTGGGTTAAGAAAACCGTTCCTACCATGGGTGCTGGCTGGTGTCCGCCGGGCATGCTGGGTATCGGTATCGGTGGTACTGCTGAGAAAGCTGCGGTAATGGCGAAAGAATCCCTGATGGATCCGATCGACATTCACGAACTGCGTGAGCGTGGCCCGCAAAACCGTGCTGAAGAGCTGCGCCTGGAAATCATGGATGCCGTAAACGAGCTGGGTATTGGTGCACAGGGTCTGGGCGGTCTGACTACCGTTCTGGACGTTAAGATCAAAGACTACCCGACTCACGCAGCCTCCCTGCCGATCTGCATGATTCCTAACTGTGCAGCAACCCGTCACGCTCACTTCGAGCTGGATGGTAATGGTCCTTCTCTGCAGACTCCGCCGGATCTGAATGACTGGCCGGAAGTGACCTTTGAAGTCAGTGAAAGCACCCGTCGCGTGAATCTGGATGAAGTGACTCCGGAAGACGTACAAAGCTGGAAGCCGGGCGAAACTGTTCTGCTGAACGGTAAAATGCTGACCGGTCGTGATGCGGCTCACAAGAAAATGGTTGAGATGCTGAACGCTGGTGAAGAGCTGCCGGTTGATCTGAAAGGTCGCTTTATCTACTACGTTGGCCCGGTTGATCCGGTGCGTGACGAAGTGGTTGGTCCTGCTGGTCCGACTACCGCGACCCGTATGGACAAGTTCACCCGTCAGGTTATCGAGAGCACAGGCCTTCTGGGCATGATCGGTAAGTCTGAGCGCGGCCCTATCGCTATCGACGCGATCAAGGACAACAAAGCGGTTTACCTGATGGCTGTTGGTGGTGCTGCTTACCTGGTATCTAAAGCGATCACTCACGCTGAAGTTCTGGCTTTCCCTGAGCTGGGTATGGAAGCGATCTACGAGTTTGAAGTGAAAGATATGCCGGTAACCGTAGCGGTAGACGCTAACGGTGAATCCGTACACAACACTGGCCCTGCCAAGTGGAAAGAGATTATCGCTGCGAAAAACGTAAGCGCTTAATCTCAGGTTTTACCGGTTTATAGCGAATTCAATCAGAGTCCGCTGATCCGGTTAAGCCATTAAAAACGCCCGATACTGATCGGGCGTTTTCGTTTCTGTATTTTGGTCGGATGACTTTCTACGTGAGCTTTCAGAACCCTTTTAAAGTCTCAGGTCAGGCAGCAATAGCAGGTTTTCGAATCCGACGCCCTTTCGGTGTTGAGCCATTAGGATCATCCGGATCTTCGGGTTGGTCTTCATCCTTCATCGCGGCATTAAGGTATTCCAGAATCATAGGTGTGGTATCACCAATAATCTTGTTGATGCCCTGTGTACCAAACATACGGTTAAACTCCAGCACAAAGGGGTAGTGGTCGATCATTGCAATGTCGAAACCAGCGTGATCGATGCCCAGACTGTGAGCCAGCTTCAGAACCAGCTCAACTGCGGATTCCGGCAGCGGGCCTTCCAGTAGCATTCCGCCCCGTGCGATATTGTTGTGGAAGCCGTTATCGGACTGCACCCGCCAGTAACCGCCAACCACTTTTTCACCGATCACGACAATACGCAGATCCCGGTCAATGGGTAGATATTCCTGTGCGTAAAGTACATCGGTTTTCAGGCAGTACTGGTGCCAGTCCGCCAGAGATTCGATCAGAAAAACCCCTTCGCCCATGGAGCTTTTCGGGATTTTAGCGACAAAGGGCAGAGGCATTTTCTGCCAGATCTCATCGGCCTTCTCGGGTGAATTACCGTGGATCAGAGTGAAAGGCACATGTTGAGGGGCAACAGCCATAAAAGCCCGGGTCATCTCGACCTTATCGTGCCCCAGCGCATAGCTGGCAGGGGAGGGGAAAATGCGCTTTTTATAGGCGTAGTGCAGCACATTCAGTTGCCAGTATTCGGGGAAAAGTAGCCAGTCAGCAGCTTCGATATCCGCATCATGCTGCAGATAGGCATCGGGCTTTATGTAGTTCGTGGAGGGAAAATTTAACGTACGCAAAGCATCAAACGAGATCAGTTTCATACAGGTCAACACGCACAAATTGAAGATGCGCGATCATACAAATCTTCCATAAAACTGCCAATAAAAAATAGCGCTGCCCGTGCCTGATTTTGGTCGAATACCGCTGATGATTTGAACTCATTCCATTTGACCGCAAAGTCAGTTTTGACAGCCAGAGCGGGCTGTGAAATTCTCAGGGTATCAAACACTTGTTTTACCCCGTCTTTCAGAGACATGCATTCTGAGCCAGAGACCCTTTTGGCTGCCAGCCAGATAATAACAAGATCAAAACGGAGAATTTTATGAGCGCTGTACTGTTTGAATGTATCGACAATGTTGCCTGGATTACCCTGAACCGACCTCACGCCTTTAATGCCATGGATGAGGAGGTGATGCGGCGCTTATCGGAAGTCGCCAATCAGTGCGCTTGTGATCAATCCCTGAGAGCCGTAGTCATTACCGGAACCGGTGATAAAGCCTTCTCAGCGGGTGGCGATGTGGGGGCTTTTGCTGCCGACCCTGAGAATGTTGATCGTCTGCTGATGGATATGACCACCTATCTGCACAGTGCTATCTCACGTTTTTCCCGTCTGCCATTGCCTGTTATCGGTGCGATCAATGGTATGACAGCCGGTGCTGGTCTTGGCCTTATGGCCTGTTGTGATCTGGTGATCGCTGCAGATACTGCACGTTTTACCAGTGCTTATACTCAGATCGGTTTTTCACCGGATGGCAGCACCTCTTATTACCTGAGCCGTCAGATTGGCCCGCGTCGGGCAAAAGAGTTCTTTATCACCAACCGGGTTCTCGATGCGGAAACCGCGCTGGATTGGGGGCTGGTTAATCGGGTGGTGCCTGCGGATCGTTTGCAGGATACGGTACGCGAACTGGCTGGCATGCTGGCCGCAGGGCCTACTCAGGCTTACGCTCAGGTGAAGAATCTGGTGGATAGCGCTCAAAGTGCTACCCTGGAAACTCAACTGGAACTTGAAGCTCAAACTATCACCGCATTAAGTAAAACGGCTGATGGGCAGGAAGGTGTGCAGGCTTTTATTGCTAAACGTCCGGCGCGTTTTTCTGGTAAGTAGTTTAGTTCAGTAGGTAAGTTAAGTGGCTCAGTTAAGTAGCTCTGGAAAGCGGTGTTGCTAAGTTATTGTCGCTTTCGATCATTTCTTAAATCAGTACAGGATTGCCCATGACCAAACCCTTCTCTCAGGCTTGTGAAAACAACAAAGCGCCGATTCTTGAGGTTTTGAAAGATGCTTTTAGTGAAGTTTCGCAGGTTCTGGAGGTAGGGAGCGGAACTGGCCAGCATGCGGTTTATATGGCTGAGCATCTGCCTCATCTGCGATGGCAGCCTTCTGATCAGGCTATTTATCTGCCGGGGGTAAAGCTTTGGTGCAATGAATACGCCGGGGGTAATCTACTGCAACCAGTTGAGCTTGATGTGACTCAGGCTCAATGGCCGGTGGTTCAGGCCGATGCTGTTTTTACCGCCAATACTCTGCACATTACGTCCTGGGCGATGGTTGAGGCCTTCTTTAAAGGCGCGGGGGCTTTGCTGCCTGAGGCCGGTAAACTCTGTATCTACGGCCCTTTTAATTATCGGGGGGCTTATACCAGTGAGAGTAATCAGGCTTTTGATCATTTCCTTCGGGAGCGTGATCCCTTAAGCGGTATCCGGGATTTTGAAGCTATCGAACAGTTGGCGAAGTCAGCAGGCTTTGTTCTGGAGAAGGATCACTCCATGCCTGCCAACAATCGTTTGTTGGAGTGGCGCAAGTCTGGTTAATAGCGTTTCTTTGTTTCTGGACGCCGGTACTTGCTTTTTTATCAGCCTGCTCTAGCATGAGCGCAAATTTCTTACCCTTTTGGTTGTCTGGAAAACCGATTGTCTGACTCTGGAACTTCGGATTTTTAGACCCTAACTCTGCTAGCAAGGAAACTCTCTGTGACTCGAGTAATTATTATTGCGGTAATTGTGATTGTCGCGTTCTTTATTTTTAAACGTCTGACGGATGACCGTAAAACCGTTGCTGAAAATGTGCAGGAAGGTCAGGCATTTCTGAACAGCAATGCTCAGGAAGAAGGTGTCGTAACAACCAAATCCGGCCTGCAGTACAAGGTACTGGAAGCAGGTTCAGGTGAGGCTCACCCAAAAGCCAATGACCGCGTTAAAGTGCACTATCACGGTACTTTGCTGAATGGCACTGTGTTTGATAGCTCTGTGGATCGTGGTCAGCCGATCGACTTTGGGTTGAATCAGGTGATTCCTGGCTGGACCGAAGGTGTGCAGCTGATGGTTGAAGGTGAAAAGACCCGTTTCTATATCCCAAGTCAGCTGGCTTATGGCAACCGTTCAGTCGGTCGTATTCCGGCGGGTTCTGTACTTATTTTTGATGTTGAGTTGATTAAGATTAATCCCTAATCTTGCCGGTTTTAATTAAGAAAATACTGCTATAAACAAGAGAAATGAGGCTTTTGATTGATTTTTCAGTTTCTGATGTGGTGAAAGACGGGAACTGATTCATGATTCTGCCTTCTAATCTTCTGCAATAAGTGAAGCAAGATCACAGGTCTGCCTAAGCCTGTTTTTCATGAAGGTTCCTTGTTTGTGCAACTAGCCGCCACCCGTTTGGGATGGCGGCTTTTTTTATTTCCGATTCACGCTTCTGTTTCAGCCTGAGGCTATTGACTAAAGTGCGAGTTAAGATCCTCGACTCAGGCTGGTTCCAGCTGAGGGGCGTTGAGCTGATCGATTAAGGCTGCGTAGTCTACAGCGTCATTCTGCTCTTCTGTCAGGAAACCTTCTGCATATCGGCTGAAACTTTGCTCTCTAAGAAGCGTGGTCATCAATACCGGATCGATATGTCCGTTCAGGGACATTTTCACCATAATATTGAGTGATTCACTTACTGTTTTAGGTTTCTTGTAGGGGCGGTCAGAGGCGGTCAGCGCTTCAAAAATGTCGGCGACAGCCATCACTTTTTCCTGCGTGTTCATCGCATCACCTTTGAGCTTTCTGGGGTATCCCTGCCCATCAATCCGTTCATGGTGATTCCCGGCAATATGCGGTACCTGCTTCAGGTAATCCGGCAGTGGCAGGGTGCTCAGCATGATGATGGTATGAACAATATGCTCGTTGATTTTAAAGCGTTCTTCTGAGGTCAGGGTGCCAAACGGAATCGTCAGATTATGACGCTCGCCCTGATTAAAGGAATGCTCCGGCAGCTGCATATCGAAGCCCCAGATGTTATCCGGGTTATCCGCTTCAACCGGAGGTCGGCGACCTTCATCCCAGGGAATGATATGTTCCGGTTTATCGGCTAGCAGTTTCTCTGTAGCAGGTAGTGATGGCTGGCTTTCCGGCTTCAGACGTAGCAATTCTTCGTGGGAAAGCCCCAGAGTGTTATCGAAATGACGCACCCACTCCTGATCGCCAATCTGGTGAATCCGGGCTACGGAGTCAGGCGGTGTGGATTCAGCACCTTCGTTGGCTTTCGCAATAAAGTGGAACTGCTCCTGCAATTCCTGTTGGCGCTGTTCCAGCTCTTTTCTCAAAGCTTCATCCGGTTCGCCCGCTGCACGTTTCTGCCAGTACTCGATTTCGGCATCACGCCAGAGCACTTCAAAGCGCGTGCGAATTTCATGGATACGGTTGAAGATTGTCTCCAGTCGGGTGGCCTTGTCGATCACATGCTCAGGGCTCAGGATCTTGCCACAGTCATGCAACCATGCGGCGATACGGAAGGCTTCCTTGTCACGGGTGCCCAGCCTGAAGTTGGCATAAGCACCTTCTTTTTGTTCGGTAAGAGTATCAATCAACTGGAAGGCAAGTTGGGGTACACGCTCACAGTGGCCGCTGGTATAAGGGGATTTGGCATCAATAGCATCTGCCAGCAGGTGCAGAATGCCATCGATCAGTTCTTTCTGGCCGTCGATCAGTCGGCGGGTTTCGATAGCCACAGCGGCAGAGCCTGCCAGCTCAGAAACAAAACGAATCAGGGCTTTTTTGTTGCGCGGAACCTTATCCCAACGCATTACCAGTAAGCCTTCCAGACTATCGTCCCGACGACGCAGGGAGATCACCAGGCTTTTTTCCGGTGCTTCCAGTTGCTCCAGAGTGTGGTGCAGGATGCTGCCATCATCCTGACCCTGTTCGGTCAGGCGTTGAGGGTAATCTTTGTTGTCGGAAGTGTTATCAGACGTGCTGTCTGGTTTGTTGCCTGTTCTGCTGGCGAGCACAAAGTTGCTATTGTCACTCTCATACAGATAGATAGCACCTGAGTTCATACCGGCAGCAGTGACCAGGTGTTCCAAAACACCATCCAGCATTTTCTCCAGATCGCTTTCGCGGTTGAGGCAGAGGCTTATGGCCTGAAAGCTGCCGATGGTACGGGACATATTACTCACTACGCGGCTCAGCTCTTTCGCCTCCCGAATGTCAGAGCGGATGCGTACCCTTGAGCTGAAGTCAAAACCGGATAAAGCGCGAACCTGATCGGTCAGTTGTCGGAAGGCTGTTCCAATACGCGAACCACTATAAAGCCCTAAGGTGAGTACCAGCAGGATGACGATCAGTGTCCACATCGACTGGGTCAGGATTACTTCTTTAGCACCGGCCAGAAGCTCATCTGCTGGAACTGCCAGCAGAATACGGATGTTATGGCCGTTTAAGCCAGTCAGAGGCAGCGAGAGACCATACCAGCTTGCGTCTTCGGCAGTGAAACGGTTCAGCAGATTGTTGGCGTTCGGATCGTCAGAGATCTGTCGAAGGATGGAGTTATTCAGTTCGTGCAGGGTATTCAGGCGATAATATTTATCTTCCTGAATAATGATTTTCTCGGTGTCGCTGTGAGCCAAAATCTGATCTTTATCATCAACAATTGCCAGTTGGCTGCCCTTAGTCAGCTGAAGCGCTGATATCTGAGCGGCAAGGTCATCTACAGCGGCATCCATTCCTATGATATTGGCGCTGTTCCTTCCCTGTTGAGCAAGGGTAATGCCGATTTCACGGGTGGTGTAAAAGAGATAAGGGTTGGTCAGAATCTGTTCTTTATTTTCCGAGGCTCGCTTAAACCAGGGGCGGGTTCTTGGGTCGAACTTAGTATCGGTTTTAACTTCCTGCTTCAGAAGTCTGCGTTCCTGGTCATAGTAGAACCAGACTTGCTGCATACCTGCTGGCGTTAAATGCACACTTTGCAGCAGATAGTGACTTTCAGTTGGCGGATTAAGGCTGAGTCGGAGATTTGAGTTACTCAGTTCCCGAAGCAGAAAAAATTCACCATTGGTGTAGCCGACGTAGATGGCACTGAGTACATCATTTGAGCGCAAGGTTTCAAAAAGAACCGGGAGCCTTTGTTGGCGTTGTTCGAGGCTGGATGCCTGAAGGAGGGGGTCGTAACTGAGAATTTTGAGTGCACTTTGCGCGGGGCCGGTCAGACGTTTCGCCTTCTCGTTCAGAGTGTCGCTTAGCTGGCGGGCAGATTCAGTTGTGGCAATAAGCAGTGCATTTTTGTTGCTCTGATAGTTCTGGAAAACCAGCAGTACGCTCAGCAGTAACATGGCAGAAAACATAGCGCCGCCAATAAGCCACTGGAGCGAGATACCCTTCCGGATGAGTTTCATCCCTGATTCCTTTTTTATCTTCGACGTTAAAAATGAATTTTAATTGTATGTCATTTGTCAGGTGAATAATTTTTTCATAAACCAGACTAAAGGATAGAGTGATCACGTTAATTTCGCTTAGTATGTTGAAGCATTTTTTTTCAGAAGGATGAATTTAGGATGGGATCGGATAAAAAGCGGGTGTCACTGGTTCTTGGCAGTGGCGGGGCTAAAGGTCTGGCTCATATTGGTGTGATCCGCTGGCTGGAAGAGAATGGTTTTGAAATAGCCTCTGTTTCCGGAAGCTCCATTGGAGCTCTGGTTGGCGGTATCTATGCTGCCGGCAAGTTGGGGGAGTTTGAAAGGTGGGTTCGTGCGATCACCAAAGCGGATATGGTGACCCTGATGGATATTTCCTGGGGGCGGGGCGGACTGATCAAGGGTGATAAAATTATTAACACCCTGACGGATCTGGTTGGTGATAAAACCATCGAGGATCTTCCGGTCAGTTTCACTGCTGTTGCAACAGACATTCGTGGCGAGCGAGAGGTTTGGCTTAACTCCGGGTCTCTTTTTCAGGCGATTCGCGCTTCTATCTCCTTGCCTATGTTCTTCACTCCGGTTCAGATTGATGGTTTAACCCTGATTGATGGTGGCGTACTAAATCCGGTTCCGATCGCCCCGACGTTTGGCGATAAGACGGATCTGACCATTGCGGTCAATCTGGGCGCACGGGTTCAGGAAGAGTCTTCAACGCCCCATAAAAGGATATCTGTTGAGAAGGACGAAAATCCGGACCTGCAGAATAAGATTGCCCGTTTCTTTAAGAATTTCCAAAAGCCGGAGCAGGAACGTGAAGAACGGGACTGGTCTGCATCTGAAATTGCTAACCAGGCCTTCGATGCGATGCAAAGTACGCTGGCACGGCAGAAGCTGGCTGTTTATCCGCCGGATATGGTAGTGGAGATCGCGCGAAACGCTTGCGGTACTTTAGAGTTTAACCGTGCGGCAGAGATGATCGATCTGGGTTATCAAAGAGCAGCGCTTTGCCTGAAGGCGCTCAAGTCGGTGGATGCAAAAACTCAGGGGCAGCATGTGATAATCCCCCATGGGCATGAGGTTTACTGACTGCCTTAGGTATTGTGATTATAAAACAAAGGGCAGAAAATTCTGCCCTTTGTTTATGATCGTTTGACGAAGCGATACTTATCTATTTTTGCCAGACGCTGTTGATTTCAGCGTCAGTAAGCTCCCGCCATTCGCCTTCTTCCAGATCCGGATCCAGGGCAATCTCACCGATCTGTTCACGATGCAGCTGCATTACTTTGTTGTCCATGGCTGCGAACATACGTTTTACCTGATGGTATTTGCCTTCACTGATGCTGAGCAGGACTTCCGTATCGGAGATACGTTCCAGTATGGCAGGTTTGGTCAGTTCCAGCTCATTGTGCAGCTGTACCCCTTCGGCAAACTGCTTTTCAGCGTCAGCCACTAAAGGTTCAGCCAGCCATGCACGATAGCGTTTCATGCAGGCTTTTTTCGGTGATGTAATCTGATGAGACCATTGACCATCATCGGTAATGAGAACCAGACCTGTGGTGTCCACATCAAGACGGCCAGCGATATGCAGTCCCTTAGTGTTCGGAAGATCCATATAGCTGAGCACCGATGGGTATTCTTCATCAATGGTCGAACACAGAGTATTAGCTACCTTATTAAGCATAAAGTAACGCGGCTTAACGGCACCCAGAGGTCGGCCTTCCAGCTCCACATCCATATCGTCGGTGACTTTAAAACCGGGATCTTTAATGACTGCTTCATCAACAGTGACCATCTCCTGCTTCAGGACGCGCTTGGCATCAGCTCGGGAGATTCCGGTGTGGTGGCAAATAAATTTATCGAGACGCATGGTTCAATCGGGTACTCACTGGCTAAAGGTTTGAATGGATTTTGCGGCCTGATCGACGATGTTCTGTCTGGCATTTTGCGAAATCCAGGCGTTGTGTGGGGTGACGATCAGGTTGAGGTTGTCCTGCAACGCATCCAGCAGAGGGTTGCCGTTAACCGGAGGCTCCTGAGTCAGAACGTCTGTGGCATAACCACTGATCTGGCTGTTTTTAAGTGCACTCAGAACGGCATCTTCATTCACAATGCCGCC
This sequence comes from Oceanospirillum sanctuarii, assembly GCF_002150805.1. GTDB lineage: Bacteria > Pseudomonadota > Gammaproteobacteria > Pseudomonadales > Halomonadaceae > Oceanospirillum > Oceanospirillum sanctuarii. The sequence continues at coordinate 498,278 of NZ_MTBA01000004.1, read as the reverse complement.
ACGGGCGCAATTAACGATCAGAAGTTCTGGTTTGGTCTTGTTCAGACGAGCTTCATTAATCAGGTTTTCAGTGGCTTCTGTCAGCGGACAATGTAGGGATAAAATATCGGCCTGAGGCAGTAACTGATCGAGAGGCAATCTCTGATCATTGGCTTCATTGCCCGGGCGGGCACTGAAGCTGACTTTCATGTCAAAGGCTTCGGCCAGTTGCGCAACTTTACTGCCGAGAACACCTGAACCCACGATGACAAGATGCTTGCCAGCCAGTTCGGAAACAGGATGCTGCATCAGGCAGAAGAACGGACTTTGGTTCCATTCACCGCCTGCGACAGCTTTCTGATACAGCGGCTGACGGGTCGCCAGCATCAGCATCAGCATCAGGGTGTGTTGAGCGACACTGTTGGTGCCGTAGGCGACAGCATTACGTACCGGAATACCGGCACTTTCGGCAGCTTTCAGATCGACATTATTCATGCCTGTTGCAAGCACGCAGATCAGTTTCAGTTTTTTCGCCTTTGAGATGGCTTCTGCGTTGATGACTACTTTATTAGTCAGAATGACTTCAGCGTCCTGAATACGCTCAATTACCTCATTCGGTGATGTCTTGGCATAAAGTGTCAGTTCCCCGAGGGACTCTTCCAGTCCATCAAACCGGATGTTCTCGCCGAGGCTGTCAGCGTCCAGTAAAACACCTTTTGTAAGCATGGTTGTCTCGTTGTTATTAGTTCGTCTGAACATATTCTAAGTGATTCATTCTGTAGAGGTAAGAACTCGTGCCGATACATTGAGTCACAAGTAATTAATATCTTGCACTTGCCTGATTTAAAGCCGCTTTAGTACGATAGGCTGGCTTGTCAGAAAAATAGATAGAGTTTAAGCTTTAAGCTCTTGATTGCAGACCAAACACTGGACGGTAGTTGTGGATCGTAGAAGCATTTTAAAAGCATTGTCAGTCAGCGGTTTTGTTGCCTTGGGCAGCGGATCCGTTATGCGTCAGCTGTTGCAAAGTAAAGGGTCATCAGATCTTGCTGCTGTAGCGCCTGTTGCAGAGGATAACGCTGTTTCTGCACTGCCGGATGTTCCCCAGAAACTGGCGGATATTGTTGAAGAGCATGCCGCTGCCGCTGACTTCCATGAAGTTTCAGCGCCGAGTAAGCTGGAAAACAAAGTTGCGGATCTGCAGGCTGATCTTGAGGCTGCCAAAGCTGATCCGCATGTCAAAGAGTACATGCAAAAGATTCGTTACTTCGAAGGAGTCTTCGAAGACGATTACTTTATCTCTCCTGAAGAGTTCAAGCTGGTTAAACAGACTCTGGCACGTATGTCCCGGGTTCAGCGAACTGTTGGTCACGGTAACTTTAACCTGATCAGTTTTGATCAGATGGTCAAGTATGGCCGTAACTTCTCTCAGGTTGGTGAATTTACCAAGGTCGAGCTGGATTATCTTGAACAACTCTTCTTTGCCGATGCCCATACCTACGGTTTCTATGGCGAGAAAGTGATGTCTGGTCTGACTCAACGGATCCCTTCAAAAGAGCTGTTGAAAGTGCCGAAGACAGGTCACTTCCTGTTCAAAGGTAAGTCTCTGGCATTTTACGAGAAGCTGAGAAAAGGCGTTGGTGACGATATTGTCCTGACCTCAGGTATCCGTGGTACGGTGAAGCAGATGTACCTCTTCCTGTCCAAAGTGGCTCAGGCAGATGGCAACATGTCGAAAGCCTCCCGCTCTCTGGCGCCTCCTGGCTATTCTTATCATGCTGTTGGCGATTTTGATGTAGGTAAAGTGGGCTTTGGTTACCGCAACTTCACTGAAGATTTTGCTGAGACTGATGTTTATAAGAAACTGCAGGATCTGGGCTTTCTGACTCTGCGCTACACTGATGATAATAAGTTTGGTGTGCGTTATGAGCCATGGCACATTCAGGTTGTCTGATTTTAGCCATCTCTCCATAAAGATTTATGCAAAAATGCACAGCTAAATGCTGTGCATTTTTTGTTGTGTCGATTCTGTCTTTTAGATTTTCTGGATTCCTGTTTATGTCTGTTACTGCTGATCGTAAAGAACTACTTCCCTTTCTGGGTATATCTCTGATGATGGTTTTGGCGCTTCCTGTACTTTTTTTATTGGAGGCGATTCCGACAGAAGGTCGGGGTAAATCATCTGTTACAGGTTATCCCTCTCAGCCTCAAACTCTGGATTTAGCTTTAAGTGAGCTGATCGATACCCCTGATATTGAACAGAAAAAGCGGGATTTTTTCGGTCTGCTGAAGCCTATGATTGCTCTGGAAAATAGTTTTATTCTTCAGCAGCGATCCTGGGTGCAGAGCCTTGATCTGAACCAGTTGTCAGATGAGCAAAAGCAGCGGCTTCTGACTTTGTTACAGGAATATAAGTTAGCCGATGAAGATAACGAAAAGCTGTTTTCTGATACTGCTGAACTCCGTACTTTGATTGATGAATTACTGCTTCGTGTCAGCCCGATTCCGGCAGAGCTGGTTTTGGTTCAGGCGGCGAATGAGTCTGCCTGGGGGCGTTCACGATTCGCCCGGGAAGGTAACAACCTTTTTGGTCAATGGTGCTTCAGTCGTGGCTGTGGTCTGGTACCTTCTCAGCGGCCTAAAGGTCAGTATCACGAAGTGGCGGTCTTTAAATCACCTCAGCTGAGTATTCGTGCCTACCTTAAAAACCTGAACTCGTTTTGGGCCTATGATGATTTTCGCGAAGCTCGTGCGGCTAAGCCTGAGTTAGAGGGAGCAGAGCAAGCTGTCTATCTGGCAGAACATCTGACCCGATATTCACAGCGGGGAGAGGCTTATGTCAGGGAGCTGAAAGAGATGGTTCAGGTCAACAGTCACTTAATTGAACAGACATCCTCTGAATATCTCCGGTAAAATGATCGCTTAACTCAGTTTCAGCCTGAGACCTGTGGAAGAATAATTAAGAGAGTTTATGACAAACAAACAGGCCGTAACCGTTTTAGGCGGCGGAAGCTTTGGAACCGCCATTGCCAGTATCGCTGCTGATAACCAGTTTCCCGTGACTCAGTGGATGCGGGATGAAGCGCTGGCGCAGGATATCAACACCAAGCGCCGTAATACCCGCTATCTGCCAGATTATGAGATTAACGCCAATGTTCAGGCGACAACTGATGTTGTTGAGGCGGTATCCGGCGCAGATATTATTTTTGTTGCTATCCCCAGCAAGGCGTTTGCTTCGGTAGTCGATCAGGTTGCTGACAAGCTGCGCCCTGATCAGATTATGATCAGTACCGCCAAAGGTATTCAGGAAGATGGTTTCCTGCTGATGTCTGAGATTCTTAAAACCCACACACCAAGTCAGCACGTGGGAGTTCTCAGCGGGCCGAATCTTGCCAAAGAGATCGCTCAGAAGCAGATGACTGCAACCGTCGTTGCCAGTGAAGATCAGCTAACCCGGGAAAGCATTCAGCAGGTTCTTGGCTGTGAATATTTCCGCGTTTACGCCAGCAATGATCTGTTTGGTGTCGAGCTTGGTGGTGCACTGAAAAATATCTACGCCATTGCGGCCGGTATGGCTTCTGCTTTGGGTGTTGGCGAGAATACCAAGAGTATGCTGATTACCCGCAGTCTTGCGGAGATGAGCCGTTTTGCGGTGAGCATGGGTGCAAACCCTATGACCTTCCTTGGTCTTGCCGGTGTTGGTGATCTGATTGTCACCTGTATGTCACCGCTTAGTCGTAACTTCAGAGTGGGATATGCGCTGGGGCAAGGCAAAAGTCTTGATGATGCTGTTGCTGAACTCGGGCAGGTTGCTGAAGGCGTGAATACCATCCGTCTGGTACGTAACAAGGCTGTCGAGATGCAGGTATATATGCCTCTGGCCTGCGGCTTGTATGAAGTACTGTTTAATCAGATGCCGGTCGAGAAAGTGATCCGTGGTTTAATGACCGGTGAGCAAAGCACCGACGTTGAGTTTGTATTGCCAAGAAACTGATCAAAAGTTTGGGATTACCTGAAGGAATAGAAACAATGAGTGAGAAAAAACAAGGTATTGCTACAGAAGCCTTTTGGTTGCGCATTATTTTCATGCTGTTTTTCGTTGTGGCTTACCAGATTGCAGAAATCCTTTTGGGACTGTCCATTTTGATTCAGGTGATTTTTGTAGCGATTACCGGCGAGAAAAATCTCTTTTTGCAGCAGGCTGGCGCGTCTTTATCCCGTTATGCCTATCAGGTTTATCGCTTCCTGACCTATAACCGCGAAGAAAAGCCTTTTCCTTTTACCGCCTGGCCTGAGGGTGAGGCGGCTGATAAAGACCCTTACCAGTCTCCAGATCAGGATTAATTCTGATGCGATTGGTGTTATTCCGTCATGGTGAAGCAGGTGTCGCTGCCCGTGACTTTGATCGTTGCCTGACCGATCAGGGCGTCACCGATGTGCGCAAGGTTGCCTGTTCGGTTGCCGATAAGCTCAACGGCGCTACTGCCTTTGTCAGTCCTTATGTCCGTGCCCGTCAGACCTGTGCTGAAATTCAGCGTAATACTGACCTGAAAGCCTGCCATGAATTACCTCTGATTACACCGGATGATGACCCTTTACAGGTAATTGACTGGCTGGGTCAGCAGGAGAGTGAGTCAACACTTCTGCTGGTAACTCACCAGCCTCTGGTCAGCCGTCTGATCAGTCTGTTGCTGGATGGTCATGAGGTGGGCTTCTATCCCATGGCGACAGCATCGGTTACCATTCTTGAGGCGGATGTCTGGGCGGTTGGATTAGCTAAACTGGAAGCAGTGATTCACGCTGCCGAACTGGAGTGACCTGTGATCAGTTTTGAACCCTTCCGGCAGAGTTTTGATTTCTGGCATCGTCAGGGGTTGAACCAGTATTGTCGACTGATGCGCGAGCAGTTGGAAGCTGCCATGCTGCGTCCTTGTCGCCCTCATGGTCTCATTATCAGTGAGCAAGACACCAATGGCGTGAAGTCGGAGCTGGTTTACTGGGATCATGATACGCCGCGCCGTTATGTGGTCTATCTCCATGGTGGCGGTTATGTGTTGGGATCTATCGATACCCACAGAGAGTTAGCGGCTCAGATTGCGCATCGGGCAAATGCCCGGGTGTTGATTGTTGAGTATCGCCTTGCACCGGAAGGGCCTTATCCTGCTGGCCTTAACGATGCTCAGGCAGCTTACCAATGGTTGCTGGATATCGGTGTGACACCGGCCCAGATCGCCTTTGCCGGAGACTCCGCTGGCGGAGGTCTGGCCTTAGCGCTAATGCAGCGTCTCAAAGCAGCTAACCTGCCACTGCCCGCCGCAGGTGTTTTTCTTTCGCCCTGGGTGGATCTGACCTGTTCCACGCCAAGCCTTGATACCAATACCGCTACTGATCTGATTCTGAATAAAGCGCAGATGCAGAGCTTCGCCCATGTTTATGCCGGCGGTCACCCTCTGAGTGATGCAGGTATTTCACCGCTGTTTGGTGATCTTTCCGAGTTGCCGCCTTCTCTGGTGCAGGTTAGCCGCCAGGAGCTTTTACTGGATGATGGTGTTCGCCTTGCTGAGCGTCTGCAGCAGGCGGGTTCTGAAGCTAAGATCAGTAAGTGGAGTCAGATGCCCCATGTCTGGCAGTTACTGCATCGTTATCTGCCTCAGGCGGATGAAGCCTTGCGTGAGCTGGGTGATTTCCTACAGGAGCATGTTCGGGGTGAGCCGGTTTAAACGGTTTTGAAAGTCAAAAAAAGGCGCTGATGGTTTTCCAACAGCGCCTTTTTTATTTCTAACACTTTTTCCGGTGCGTTTTATTTCCGGTTCTTTGTATGTCCAATGCGAGATGGCATCGCTAAACCAGTTGTAGCCAGTGCAGCAGGAAAACCCCTAAGGTAACTGTCAGGGTCGATCCTACCGTTGTCAGTGCCACAATATTGGCAGCCAGCGCACCATTTGCACCCATCGCCTTCGCCATAACAAAGCTTCCGGCAGCGGTGGGGCTGGCAAAGTAGAGGAAGAGAATCCCCAGTGTCTGACCGGTCCAGCCCAGATACCAGGCTCCCCAGGTCATAATCACCGGAAGAATCGCCAGCTTCATAGCCGTTGCTCCCCAGGATGCCAGAGAGGAGGCTCTTAAGGCTTTCAGGCTCAGAGAGGCACCAATACACAACAGAGCCAAAGGCAAGGTCATACCCGAGAAATAAGTGCCCGTTTTCAGCAGCAGCGGCGGTAAGCTCCACTGGAAATAGGAGAAGGGTAAAGCCAGTACAACCGACAGGATCAGAGGGTTCTTTACGATATCCATAAAGACCGGTTTCCAGCCGGTACCGGCGCGTTCTGGCTGAGAGGTACTGAGGGCGATCACCGACAGAATGTTATAGATAATGATCAGACAGCCCAGTAGCAGAGAAGCCATAGGCAAGCCTGCTTCACCAAACTGGTTAGCCACCAGGGCCATACCGATAATGCCCTGATTACCCCGGAAGCTGCCCTGAATAAAAACACCCCGATCGGCAGGCACAGAGACCATTACCCGTGCAGCCCAGATCAGAAAGAAGAAGCCGATCAGAGTCACCACTGTGGCATACAGCAGAACACCGGGATCGAGGCTTTCTCTCAGGTTGGTCTTGCTGATATTCAGGAAAACCAGTGTTGGCAGAGTAACCCGAAATACCAGAGTCGATGCGATTTTGACAAAGTTATCATCCAGCCAGCGCCAGTGCTTAAACAGCACGCCCAGAAATACGATGATAAATACCGGTGCTGTGATCTGCAGCGTTGCGCTGAGGGAGTTTAGAAAGGCATCCATCAGCTTGACTGACTGATCTGCCAAGCGGCAAATGCAACGGCAGCAAGTACGGTAATAAAGAAGCTCAGATTACGCTTTTTTTTCACTTCAGGAGAACGGCTGGGGCGTTTGGATTTATCCGGATCTAGGCTCATGGGGGCTCCTGTTTTTCTTAGAGGCTGAGCTTTTCTTTGAATTGATAACGAGTCGTCGAAACAAAATCAAAGGCAAAAAAGTGCTTAAAAGGCTCTGCGAATAGGGGAGCACGACTTTACTGCGCACCTAGCCTTCCTGCAAGTCGATTAATTATTTAGCGGTTCAAAATCGACTTATCCTTGTGCATCATGTGGCTAACAATAAAAATCAAACGTACGTTTGCTCTGGAGTTGGTAATAGCCATGTCGATGCTACATTTCGCTCACGCCAATGGTTTCCCTATGGGGAGCTATCGGGTGCTGTTTGATCAGCTGGCTGATCAGTTTGATGTGCAGGGAGTTTCTCATATCGGGCACGACCCGCGCTGGCCGGTATCGGACAACTGGGATGCACTGGTTGATGAACAGTTGGCCATGATCAGCGCTGCCGAGGAGCCGGTTTGGGGAGTAGGTCACTCCCTTGGTGGCGTACTTCTGTATCGGGCTGCGTTGAAGGCTCCGGCTTATTTTAAGGGACTGGTGTTGCTTGACCCGCCGCTTTATATCTCAGGTCTTCGTCCCTGGTTGCTGAAGTTTGCCAAACGAACCGGTCGCATTGATCGGGTGACGCCTGCCCGTCAGAGCCGATACCGCAAAAAGAGCTGGCCTGATGAAGAAGCGGTTGCGGAGTATCTGCAATCCCGTGCCTTGTTCCGGAATTTTGATGAGCGCTGTTTGTCGGATTACGTCAGTTCAGGAACCCGTCCGGAATCCGGACAGCGGGTTCTGAGTTTTGAGCCAGAGGTGGAGTACAACATTTTCTGCGGTATTGCAGATAACCTATGGGGCTCCGGCCGAAAAATGAAGGTGCCGGTTTCTGTTCTTACCAGTGAAAATGCCTCGGTTATTCCTAAAGATGGTATTAGGGGAATACGTCGCTCGGGTTTTAACTGGAAGCCTGTTGATGGTGGCCACCTGTTTCCACTGGAATACCCGGAGTCGACAGCCGATGAGATTCAGGCCATGATTAAACTGATGCAGGATCAATAACCTGCGCAGAGACTTCGGCCGGGATCTGCCCCGGCAAAACTGCTCACTTCATCGGACCGAGGCACTGGCCATGCAGGAACCTATCCCCTTTCAGATCGATCTTGAATACGTTTCCCTTTCCGGTTTGCGCTGGGGTAAAGGTCACCATAAGCCTGTGCTTGCGATGCATGGCTGGCTGGACAACTGTCAGAGCTTCAGTCGAATCGCGCCTTTATTGGCGGAAGCCTGTGATCTGGATATCTGGGCGATTGACCTTGTCGGGCATGGCTTATCGGGCCATCGCCCAAAAGGTTCTTACTACCATATCTGGGATAACGTGATCGATATGGCGTTGCTGATGGACGCCCAGGGCTGGGAAGAGGTTGATCTGCTAGGGCATTCAATGGGCGCTGGTGTCGCTACTTTGATGGCTGGTGCTATGCCGGATAGGGTCGGTCGGGTTGCTCTGATCGAAGGTCTGGGTCCTTTATCAACACCGGCTGAAGAATCCCCACAGCAGCTGACGCAGGCGGTAGGCCGCTACAAGCTGCAGAATTATAAAACACCGCCCTGTTATGCCTCTGTAGAGGAAGCTGCTGAAGCCCGTATGCGTGGCATCGGCGAAATCAGCTATGACGCTGCCTTGCCTCTGGCTGAGCGGGGAACCCGTCAGGATGAAGACGGCTGGCGCTGGCGTTCTGATGCCCGTTTGCGGATTCCTTCTCCGGTTCGCCTGACGGAAGATCAGATCTACAGCTTCTGTGAAGCGATCAAGGCTCCGGCTCAACTTATCATCGGTGATCAGGGTTTTCTGACCAACAGAGAGAATACCCGACTACGCAAAGAGCGAGTTGCTGATATTGAGCAGGTGATCATGCCTGGTAATCATCACCTACATCTGGAGCCGGATACAGCAACAGCTGTAGCAGAAAGCCTGATCGCATTTTGGCAGCAGACCTGATCTGAACCCTTATTTGAGCGGTATCAGATAAAGATATCCCTTGTCAGAATTTTTTACCGAATCTGTAGTCTAGTCTTTAAGCGGTTTAAGTTGTTTTGCCTCTACTTCGTGTTGGTAAAGAACATCTGACCGCCAAGGATTTTTGCATATCAGAGAGGATCATCGTGAAGCTATCCCAGCCCCGTCATCAAACAGCTTTCTTGGCTCAACAGAAAAGAATTCCGCTCCCACTGCTTTGGCTTTGGGCATCTGTCGTTACCCTGATCGTTTCAGCGCCGGTCATGGCAGCAGGTGCTCTGGAATCTTTCCCTCTGGCGGAGAAAGAATCGGAGAAAAGCCAGCAGATGGATCAGCATCTGTTTGCCACCGGGCGAATTCAGAATAAAGGGGGAGAAGCCTTTCCGGAAAGCTGGTTGAGTTTACCATCCGGCACTCTGAGCCAGACTTTGTATCGGGTGCGTTCAACCCGTGATACCGATGAGATTCTGGAGCATTATCAGGGGCAGTTGCAGCAGCCGGGTAGCGAAATACTGTTCCGGTGCAGTAGCCGTGAGTGTGGTAGTAGTAATGACTGGGCAAACAGTGTCTTTAAGATCTCAACGCTGTATGGGGTAGATCGTGAGCAACACTATATTGCCGGTCGTCGGGATCTGAATGGTCAGACCGATTATGTTTCGGTTTATATCACCGAGCGGGGTACTGGCCGTATCTATGTTTATGTTTCCCACTATCAGGTAACAGCAGCTCCGGTCGCCACCAAGGGCGTTAAGCGATCTCTGTTCGAACAGCTACTGGAAACCGGTTGGGTGCGTTTACCGGTTACTGCTGATGGTGAGTTTGAAGAGGGCGCTTTCGGACAGTTGCAGCAACTGGCTGATCAGCTTGAGAAGAGTGATAAAACATTCTGGCTGGTGGCGCACCATTACGGCAAACAGAGTCATGAAGTCTTACAGCAGCGTTCTGAACAGGCGGCGGCAAAACTGCAAAGGTCACTTCAGGAGTTTGGTTTGTCCGCAGGTAAACTGGAGCTGAAAGGTCTTGGAGCGATGGCTCCGACCAAAGATTCAGTGTCTTATGGTGGTAGGATTGAGCTGGTGGTTAAGAAGTAATTCTCATAGGCGCTGCAAAAATTGACTGCGTTAAAAACAAAAGGCAGATCTTAGGATCTGCCTTTTTATTTGATCTACAGAGAATGGAGAGGCTGGTTAATCAGGCGCCCCATTCTTTGGTCTTCAACAGAACATAGACTGCACCTGTTCCGCCATCAGCAGGCAGGCAGGAATGGAAGGCGATTACTTCCGGCATCTGTCGCAGCCAGACATTAACGTAGGATTTCAGCTCCGCGCGGCCGCTGCCCTCTGTCCAGGATTTACCGTGAACCACAATTACACTGCGGAAGCGTCGGGCGCGACAATCCTGAATAAAGGTGTAGAGTTCAGCGCGGGCCTCTTCAACCACCTGCCCGTGCAGGTCGAGTCCTTCCTGCCAGCTGATTTCACCTTTTTTCAGTTCCTGAAAGGTGCGAAGTGGCAGATCCGGTACTTTAAAGCTCAGGATATCGCTTGGCTTTTTATCCGGAATATTTCCTTCAGACAGATTATCCACCACAAACTTGTCTTCAGCGGCTGTTGCCGCAGCTCGTTTAACGGCGGCGTTGATATCTTTTTTCTTTGGCGTTTTCAGAATGACTTTGTCGCTTTTGATCTTTTTCACGCCACTCATCGCTGAGCGGAACAGATCCATTTCATCGAGGTTGTCATCAAAAGCGTCATCAAAGGAGCTGTCGTCACTGGGACGGTTATTCGGCTGAAAGGTTTTACTCATTGTCTTGCCCGGTATTCGTGGTTGGGCAACGATACCAGATGGACTTATTCTGGCAAGAGGCGATCTTTTTGTATCGGGAGAGAGGAGTTTGGTTTATAGCAGCCAGATGCTGGGTTAAACTTGCTAACAGAACGTGTGGTTAAGGCTGATGATTGGAGAAAATTCGTGCCACAGACAAAAGCGCTAACAGAAGTTGCTCAGCAACTCTTTACCATCAAAGATTATATCCGCTGGACCTTTTCTCAGTTTAATCATCACAAAGTGTATTTCGGCCACGGCACGGACAATGCGTGGGATGAAGCCGTTCATCTGGTGCTTGGCAGTTTGCACCTGCCGTGGGATTTTGATCCGGCTATGCTGGATGCCCGCGTCACTCACGATGAGGCGATTGTGATCCTCAGCCATGTTGAGAAACGCTGTCTGGATCGTGTACCACTGGCATACCTTTTAGGTGAGGCTTGGTTTGCTGGCCTGCCATTCAATGTTGACCACCGTGTGCTGGTGCCGCGTTCTCCGATTGGTGAACTGGTTCAGAACCACTTTGAGCCCTGGCTGACCGAAGAGCCGACCCGTGTGCTGGATCTGTGTACCGGCAGTGGCTGTATCGGTATCGCAACCGCTTACGCCTTCCCATACGCCCGGGTGGATCTGGCGGATATCTCTGAAGAGGCGCTATGCGTTGCCCGCAGTAATGTTGAGCGTCACGATTTGGCGGATCAGGTTACGGTTTATCAGTCTGATCTGTTTGACGATCTGCCGGAAGATGCTTCCTATGATCTGATCGTATCCAATCCGCCGTATGTGGATGATGAAGACCTGAGCGCCATGGCGGATGAATATCAGCACGAACCGGCTTTGGGCTTAGGTTCCGGTGCTGATGGTCTGGATATTACCCGCCGAATTCTGCGCGATGCGCCGCGTTACCTGTCAGATAACGGTGTGCTGATCTGCGAAGTTGGCAACAGCGAGTTTGCCCTGCAGGATGCCTTCCCGGAAGTGCCTTTCCTCTGGCTGGAGTTAGAGATGGGTGGTCAGGGCGTCTTTATGCTGACCGCTGATCAACTGAAAGAGTTTGCTGGTCATTTCGCCTGATCCGTCTTTTCCCGCTTAGAGATACTAAGGACTCTGTGGCTGACACCCTTGCCACAGGGTTTTGTAATCCTGAGATTTTCAGGACTGAATTTTAAAGAATAAATGATGCCTGCAAGGGCCATGCAAGAGAGAGTTTCATGTCTGGTAATAGCTTTGGAAAACTGTTCATCCTGACAACCTTCGGCGAAAGCCATGGTCCGGCTTTGGGTGCCATTATTGATGGTTGCCCTCCGGGTCTTGAGATTACAGAGGAAGATCTGCAGATCGATCTGGATCGCCGCAAGCCGGGTACATCCCGTCATACCACTCAGCGCCGTGAACCGGATCAGGTGAAGATTCTGTCTGGTGTCTTCGAAGGCAAGACCACAGGTACTGCTATTGGCCTGATGATCGAAAACACGGATCAGCGCTCCAAAGATTATTCCAATATTGCTCAGCAGTATCGCCCTGCTCATGCGGATTACACTTACAACCAGAAGTATGGCTTCCGTGATTACCGTGGCGGCGGTCGTTCTTCTGCCCGTGAAACAGCGATGCGTGTTGCGGCGGGAGCTATCGCTAAGAAGTTCCTGAGGGAGCGTCTGGGTATCGAGATCCGTGGTTACCTGTCTCAGCTGGGCCCGATCAAAGTGGAAAAAGTCGATTGGGATCTGGTGAATACAAATCCTTTCTTCTGCCCTGATGCGGACAAGATCACTGAGATGGAAAACTACATGGATGCCCTGCGTAAAGAGGGTGAGTCCGTGGGCGCTAAAGTGACGGTTGTGGCATCTCACGTGCCACCGGGTCTGGGGGAGCCAATCTTTGACCGCCTGGATGCAGAGCTGGCGCATGCGCTGATGAGCATCAATGCGGTTAAAGGTATTGAGATCGGTGCTGGTTTCGATTCCGTAGCTCAGAAAGGCACAGAGCACCGTGATGAAATTACACCGGAAGGTTTCCTGTCTAACAATGCCGGTGGCATTTTGGGTGGTATCTCCTCCGGCCAGGATATTGTGGCTCATATTGCTCTGAAACCAACATCGAGCCTGCATCTGCCGGGTAAGAGTATCAATATCAAAGGTGAGCCGGTTGAGGTGGTTACCAAAGGGCGTCACGATCCTTGTGTCGGTATCCGTGCGACACCGATTGCTGAAGCCATGATGGCGATTACCCTGATGGATCACTATCTGCGTCATCGTGCTCAGTGCGGTGATGTTGAGATGCCAACACCGGTTGTACCGGCTCAGGCCTAAAACGATCTGTTAGTTCAATGACGTGTTGATAACAGATCAGCGAAAAATGCCCTGGCTTATAGCCGGGGCATTTTTGTATTGTCCCCAGATTATTCTTTAGAGCGGTTTGCTCGCGTTTGATTCTGAAATCAGCTTAAGGAACAGCGTTGAAAACAGTTTTTGATATCAAGAATACAAAGGCCTGTCCGGCATGACAGGTTCGGTTTATTGGTCGTTATCCTCGGTCTACTTTTTCTATTTTGCGGTACTGGGTGCGACGAATCCTTATTGGGGACTTTATCTGCAATCTCTGGGTTTTGATGCCGAGCAGATAGGCGCACTTATGGCGGTCTTTATTGCCACCAAGCTGATTGCGCCTAACCTCTGGAGTTATTGGGCGGATCGTAAGGACGCCCATATCCCAGTGATGCGTTTGGGGGCAGTACTCACGCCGTTATGCTTTCTGACGGTTTATCTTCAGCAGGGCTTCTGGAGCATGGCGGTCGCCATGGTGCTGTACAGTTTTTTCTGGAATGCCATCTTACCGCAATACGAAGTGATTACTCTGAAGGCGATTAAGGGGCGTGAAGAGCGCTACAGTCAGATCCGTCTCTGGGGCTCAGTGGGTTTTATTGTCGCCGTGGCAGGTTTGGGTTGGTTACTGGACTGGGTTGAAGTTAGCTGGCTGCCGGTAAGCATTCTCTTCATCATGGTGATGATGGCGCTAAGCTCCTGGTGGATACCCGCTAGTCGTTTCTGGAGTCAAAAGGGCGATAGCGACAAAGAATCCACTGGAGAAAGTGAGCGCCCATCGGATGAAATGGGATTCTGGCAGCGATTACGACAGCCGCCGGTTCTGGTTTTTCTGCTGACGGTTATTCTGATGCAGATCTCCCACGGTCCCTATTACACCTTTTTCTCCATCTATATGGAGGCGATTGGCTATAGCCGTAGCCTGATTGGATTGCTATGGTCATTAGGTGTAATGGCTGAAGTTGTGCTCTTTGCCATAATGCACCTGTTGCTAAGACGTTTCAGTGCTCAAACACTCTTGGTTATCAGCCTGATATTAGCTGCGATCCGTTGGTGCATGATCGGCTTCTTTGCTGAACATCTGGTGCTACTTTTGGTATCACAGCTGTTACACGCAGCGTCTTTCGGAAGTTTTCATGCGGCTTCGATCGCTTTGGTGCAACGTTTTTTCACCGGCAAAACAGCCGCTCAGGGACAGGCTGTTTACAGCTCTCTAGGCTTCGGAATTGGCGGGGCTCTGGGGGCATGGGGTAGTGGTTTGCTCTGGGTTGAGGTCGGGGCGCAGGGAAGTTATCTGTTGGCAGGATTTGCAGCAGGTTTTGGTGCTGTTTTAATGCTCTGGTCTCTTTGGAGGCAGCGTGTTTATTGGGCTGCAGCACTCTCGTGATTTTGTTACTTTTTGTGACTAAAAATTCATTTTGAGTCGCAAATGCTTTCATTGTGCAGTTGCAACATGGTGATACTGCACGTTACATTAGATTCAACAACGCCCTACTCGGGGAAAGGAGATTGCCATGAAGGTGAACATCGAAGTCGATATGACACCTGAAGAGTTCCGTAAGGCGATGGGCCTGCCGGATGTGCAAAAATTTCAGGAAGATCTGATGGCGAAGATTCGTCAGCAGATGGAGGAAGGCGTTGAAGGCTACGAGCCTTTAGCTTTAATGAAGCCTTTTATCAGCCAGGGATTCGATTCTGTTGAGACATATCAAAAAATGATGATGCAAATGCTCAACAGTTACACCCAGCAAAAATAAAAAACGCTTCAAAGTAAAAATGGAATGTTCTAATAGAGATAGGGAAGCGACAGGGAGAAAATCTGCTTTTTATAGTGCCGGATGCACTGGCAGATTGAGAAACGCTGAGTTTATTAACGCCATGCACAGCGAAATTTTTCGTTTTGTGCTGTGCAATATGAATGCCTCCTAGATGTAATCATATTGACACTTGGCAAACCATAGAATTGATCAAGTCGATAATCCAAAAAGGAATACACCATGCAAGATAAAATCATGAATGCTTTTGCTGAACAAACGAAAAACATGTATGCACCTATGCGCAAAATGAACGCGCTGATGGTTGAGAACATGGAAAAAATGACTGACTTCCAGATTGAAGCTCTGAAGTCTTACAGCAAAATGGGCGTAAACCAGCTGAAAAACGCGACTGAAATCAAAGACGCTGAGTCTGTACGTGATTTCACTGCTTCTCAGGCTGAGCTGATGAGCACCCTGAGCAAGAAGGTTCTGGAAGATGCGAAAAGCATGGCTGACATGACCATGGAATTTAAGCAGGAGATCGAGAAGATCGTTGAAGAGTCCCGCGCTTCTGCTACTGCCGCCGCTGCTCCTGCTGCTGAAGCAAAGCCAGCAGCTAAGAGCCGCAGCACGGCTTCAGCTTAATCCGCTGAACCTATCAAGAGGGCCGCATCTGCGGCCTTCTTTTTTCTCCCTCTTTTCCCCTTTGTTATGCTTGTCGGACGACACCAGGGATGATCCGGCCTGTCAGGCCAAGTGAGGTATGCTCATGAGTGACCAGAGCACAGATTCAACGGATTACATCTACGATCCTGCTGAGCTGGCAGACTTTATTACCAATGCCAACAGTCAGTATCAGAAGTTAATTGAACAGCTGATGTCCCGTCAGGGAATCAGTGATCCCTCTTTATCGATCTTTTTTGACGTTTCAGAATCTTTCCAGAAGATGTCAGAGCAGCTGGCCGTAAATCCTATGGTGATTTACGAAGAGCAGATGAATCTGTGGAAGAGCCAGATTCAGTTGTGGCAGAACGCTGCCCGTCAGATGCTGGGTGAAGCGGTTGAGCCGGTTGTAGAACCCGCCAAAGATGATCGTCGTTTTACCGATACCGAATGGGTAGAGAACGCCCTGTTTGATTTTATTAAACAGTCTTATCTGCTGTTTGCCCGCAGTATTTTCAATATTGTGCACAATATTGAAGGTCTGAGCCCTCATGCTCACCAGACCATCGACTTCCATACCCGTCAGTTTGTGAATGCGATGAGCCCGAGTAACTTTGTGGCAACGAACCCGGAAGTGATTCGTCGCACCTTTGAAACCAAAGGTCGCAACCTGATTCAGGGTATGGAGCAGTTGGTTGAGGATCTGAAGGCGAGCCGTGATGGTCTGAACGTCGCGATGACAGATCGCAACGCTTTTAAACCGGGCGAAAACGTTGCCAGCACGCCTGGCAGTGTTGTTTTCCAGAATGATCTGATGCAGCTGATTCAGTACAAGCCGACCACAGATAAAGTCTTTAAGACGCCTCTGCTGATCGTGCCGCCCTGGATCAACAAGTATTACATTCTTGATCTGCGCTCCAGCAACTCCATGGTGAAGTGGCTGGTCGATCAGGGACATACCGTGTTTATCGTTTCCTGGGTGAATCCGGGTCCATCACTGCGTGATAAGGGCTTTGAGGATTACATGCTGGAAGGCCCGCTGGCGGCTATTGATGCTATTGAGCAGGCAACCGGTGAGAAAGAAGTTAACGTCATCTCCTACTGTATTGGTGGCACCCTGACCGCTTCGACGCTGGCTTATATGGCGGCGAAAAACGATAAGCGTGTTAAGTCTGCAACCTATATGGCGACTCTGCAGGACTTCACCGATCCGGGTGAAATTGGTGTTTTCATCAATGAAGCGACTCTGGCAGGTATTGAGCGTCAGCTGGATCGTGATGGTTACCTTGATGGCCGCGCCATGTCTTTCAGCTTTAACCTGTTGCGCGAGAATGACCTGTTCTGGTCTTTCTTTATCAACAACTACCTGAAAGGCGAGCGTCCGGCGGCATTCGACCTGCTGTACTGGAACACCGACAGCACGAATATGCCAGCGGCGATGCACAAGTTCTACCTGCGCAATATGTATCTGGAAAATAACCTGATCAAGCCGGGTGGTATTACTCTGAATGAAACGCCAATTGATCTGAGTAAGATCAAGACGCCGGTGTACTTCGTGTCCACCATTCAGGATCATATTGCCAAGTGGACCGCGACCTATAAAGGTGCTCAGGTACACTCCGGGCCGGTTAAGTTCGTACTGGCAGGTTCCGGTCATATCGCGGGTATCGTGAATCCGCCAACCAAAGAGAAGTACGGTTACTGGACCAACGATAAGCTGGCTGATACTCCTGATGCCTGGTTTGCTGGTGCTGAGAAACATCCGGGTTCCTGGTGGCCAAACTGGCAGGAATGGGCGACATCTAACAAGTACGCCGATCCTAAAGTTCAGGTTGATGCCCGTGAGCCGGGTGCCGGTAAGCTGAAAGTTATTGAAGCTGCTCCGGGCACTTACGCCTCCACCAAGATCGTTGATGTTCTTAAGGCGGAAGCGACCGTTAGCTAAATATTGCTGACAGCAGGCTCTGATCAAAACCCACTGTTTACAGTGGGTTTTTTTTATCCGGAAAGTGGTAAGATAAATATTAGATACGCGAATAATCCTGTTGTTTTTGGATCTTGTATCGCTTTTCAGATGATGTGAATTTAGAGGCTGTTGATGGAAGACAGGTTTATTATCGGCGCAAAAAAAGGGTTGAACATCGTTTTCACTCTGTTGCTGTTTTTTGTGCTGATCTATCTGAGTTTTTCCTACAGTGCTCAGGTTGCTGAGCGGAAAAACGATGAAGTCAGTGACCTGTTTCAGTCATCAGCGCTTCAGCTTTCCGATCTGCTTCAGGAAAAGGTAAAACCTTTTCCGTTATTACTGCGTTCTGCCCGAGGTGTTGTGCTGGGTGAGGATGGTCTGACACCTGATCGTTGGAGTCATTTTGTTGATTCACTGGATCTGGATTATCACGCCTTCGGTATTATTGGTCTGACCTTTACGGAGAGCGTGTCCTCAGCAGAACGGCAGGCTTATCTGCAGGAAAAACGGCTCACCTTCCCGGACTTTCGCATCTTTCCCGAAGGTAAGCGCAATGATTACATGGTTGTGGTCTATCTGGCACCGGAATCGGTTTCTGCCAGAGTGCGCGGCTTTGATATTGGTGTTGAAACCTTTCGACGTAATGCCGCAGAAAAGGCCAGAATTTCCGGCTCACTGGCATTAAGTCGCCCTATCTCCCTGTTACCCACTGAAAAGCGTTCATTGGACTATCTCCTGCTGCTGCCGGTATCGGATAAAGCCGACTTTATCGGCTGGACGACTCTGGGCTTTTCCATCAGTCGCCTGGTTGATCAGGCGATGAAGGCCAGTGGCAGTGGTTTATATCTGGAAATTCTGGATGCCCGCCACAGCGATGACCCTATCTATCAGGCGGGGGCCGCCAGAGAGGATCTCTCCGGTCTTGCTATTTCTCCTCTGAAGATGCTGACGCAACTGGAGTTGGGAGATCAGCAGCTGAATCTTGTGATTACACCGGCTAAGGGCAGTCCTTATGCTGCTCTTCAGCGACGCTTCGATCGGGAAACCCTGCTGGTTACCATGGCGCTGAGTGTACTGATCGCTCTGGTGGTATTCCTGTTGCTTAACAGCCGGTTTGCAGCGGTGCGTTTGGCGAATCGTTTGCTGGATCGTTTTGCCGAGAGTGAAAACCGCTATCGGGCGCTATTTGAGTTATCTCCTGAAGCGATCATTATCCATCGTCGTGGCCGTGTTTTACTGGCGAATAAAGCCGCTCAGCGGCTGATGGGCGTTGATGCCGCAACGCTGCTGGTGGATCGAGATATCATGGATTTTGTTGATGACGCTTCCAGAGAGCTCGTAGCGGATCGTATGAAACAGGTGGTTCACGCCAACACCTTGCCCTTTGTAGAAGAAACGCTGAAACGGCATGATGGCTCGACCTTTCTGGCCGAAGTCTCTGGTGCTCTGATTCAGTTTGAAGGCGAGCCTGCTATTCAGGTGATGTTCCGGGATATCTCCTCAGAACAGGAGATGCGCTATGAAGCCCAGATCTCGAAAGCGGTCTTCCGTTATTCCAGCGAACCCATGATGGTGACAGATGCCAACGGTATTATCCGGTTGGTAAACCCGGCGTTTACCGAAGAAACCGGCTTTGACGCTGACGAGGTACAGGGACAAAAAGCATCGGTTTTGTCCTCTGGTTATCATGATCAGAGTTTTTATCGTCGCATGTGGCTGGCACTAATGGCGGAAGGTGAGTGGGAAGGTGAGATCACGAACCGTAAGAAAAGTGGCGAGCTATATGTCCAGCGGACACATATCTCAGCGATCCGGGATGCCAATGATGAGATCAGTCAGTATATCTGTGTGATGGGGGATATCACTGAGCAGAAGCAGGAGCTGGAAAAGATACGTTTTCAGGCGATGCATGATCCGCTCACCAAACTGCCGAACCGCGCTTACTTTATTGCCGAGGTGCATAAGGCTCTGGCAGAGGCAAAGGCTTATGATCAGAAACTCGCCGTTCTCTTTATCGATCTTGATGGCTTTAAGCCGGTGAATGATACCTATGGCCATCTGGTGGGTGATCAGTTGCTGGTAGCTATCGCTGAGCGTCTATCGGTCTATGTTGCTGATCGGGGCTTGGTTGCTCGTGTCGGTGGAGATGAGTTTCTGGTTATGCTGACCGGTGAGCTGTATCTGTCGATGGTGGAGCAGACCGCCGGAGAGCTGAGTGCTCTGGTCGCTGAATCTTTGGAGCTTGATGGCGTAGAGATCTCTGTCGGTGCCAGTGTTGGTGCTGCCGTATATCCGGATCATGGCGATCATGAACTGGCGCTGATTAATCTGGCAGATAAGGCCATGTACGAGGTTAAAAGTGCCGGTAAGGGACAGGCAAAGCTGGCAGCTCTTTGACCCGTCAGGCTGCTGGTTCTCCCTTTGGCCGTGTTGTGCTTTGTTTTTCCTCTTTCATTTTTTCCTCCTTTCGTGATCAGTCGGAATATGCCGCATCTTTATTTTGCTCCAGTAGCTGAATCATCTTCTGACCTGCGTTCGAGAGGGTGCGTTCTTTGTGGTACAGATACCCCAATGGTCGGGTGATATCCACATCCGGTAGCGGGATCACCTGCATGGTGTCATCGATCAGGGTGTCCGGCAGCAGGCTCCAGCCAAGGCCGATAGAGACCATCATCTTCAGGGTTTCCATATAGTTGGTGGAAAGCGCTACATTCAAGGTCAGGTTTTCCCGGGCAAAAGCGGTTTCAACAATGCCCCGGGTAAAGGTCTGAAAACCAGGCAGTACCGCATCAAAGTGAGTCAGATCCTGCAGTTTTACCTTGTCGAATTGATTCAGCGGATGATCCTTGGAAACCACCAGTTTCAGATGATCAGTCCAGACCGGAACCACCTTAAGGCTTGAATTGGTCTGCGGTGAAAGCGTCACCACCGCCAGCTCCAGCTTACCCTGCATAATGCCTTCGTAGGCCTGCTCCGAATCCAGAAAACGCATATCCAGTTTCACCTGAGGGTGCTGTTGGGTAAAAGCCTTCAATACCGGCGGCAGCCGATGCAGCCCGATATGGTGACTGGTGGCCAGTACCAGAGAGCCTGAAATCTCACCGTTCAGGTTGTTCAGCAGCCTGCGGGTATCTTCCAGTTCAATCAGTACGCTTCGCGCTCTTGGCATCAGTGCCTGGCCCGCTTCGGTCAGGTGTGTCTGGCGACCGATGCGGTCAAAGAGTTTGCACTCCAGCTGTTGTTCCAGATTGGCGATGCGTTTGGATATAGCGGGTTGGGTCAGGTGCAGCAGTTCTGCTGCCCGGGAGAAAGAGCCGGTTTCAGCCACGGTAATAAAGGCGTACAGGGATTGGGTATCCATAACGTGTTTCCGGTTGTATTTGTTTTTCGGGGGGCAGGGTTTAGTATAACCAATTGGAATCCAATAGATAAAAAATATGAATTTGTGTTATCGCTGCGCCGCTTATAAACTGGCTGCAGTCTCCCGAAAGAAGAAAACGGATTGCCGCTTTAAAACTGCATTTCCGGTTAAAACGATTTAAAAACTCGGGCTGAACAAAATATATGCATGAGGAGTTAGGCAGATGGCAGGCAAAACCCTGTACGACAAATTGTGGGACAACCATTTGGTTGAACAGCGTGATGACGGTACTTCATTAATCTACATCGACCGTCAGCTGTTGCACGAAGTAACTTCACCACAGGCGTTTGAAGGTCTGCGTCTGGCTAACCGTAAGCCATGGCGTCTGGATGCCAACCTGGCAACTCCGGATCACAACGTACCGACCACGCTGAAAGAGCGTAAAGAGGGTAATGCCGGTATCGAAGATCCGGTTTCCAAGATTCAGGTTGTTACCCTGGATGAGAACTGCGATGACTTCGGTATTACCGAATTCAAAATCAACGATATCCGTCAGGGTATTGTGCACGTAGTTGGCCCTGAGCAGGGTGCGACTCTGCCGGGTATGACGCTGGTATGCGGTGACTCACATACGGCTACCCACGGCGCTTTTGGTGCTCTGGCCCACGGTATCGGTACTTCTGAAGTTGAACACGTACTGGCAACCCAGTGTCTGATTCAGCGCAAAATGAAAAACATGCTGGTTAAAGTGAACGGCACTTTGGCCGCTGGTGTGACCGGTAAAGATATCGTACTGGCTGTGATCGGTAAGATCGGCACTGCAGGTGGTACCGGTTACGCAATTGAGTTTGGTGGTGAAGCGATTCAGCAGCTGTCTATGGAAGGTCGTATGACCATCTGTAACATGGCGATTGAAGCCGGTGCCCGCGTTGGTCTGGTGGCTGTGGATCAGACCACTATCGACTACGTAAAAGGTCGTCCTTTTGCACCGACGGAAGCTCAGTGGGAACAGGCTGTAGCCGCATGGAGCGATCTGCACTCTGACGCTGATGCTCAGTTTGACGCTGTGGTTGAACTGGAAGCCTCGGATATTGAGCCGCAGGTTACCTGGGGTAACTCGCCTGAGATGGTGGTTCCTGTGTCTGCCGTTGTGCCGAACCCGGCCGATCAATCCGATGAAAACCAGCAGAAAGCTTATACCCGTGCCTTAGAATATATGGGGCTGAATGCTGGCCAGGCGATTACTGATATCAAACTGGATCGTGTGTTTATTGGTTCCTGCACCAACTCCCGTATTGAAGACTTGCGTGAAGCTGCTGCTATTGCCAAGGGCAAAAAAGTAGCGGCGAACGTTAAGCAGGCTTTGGTGGTACCGGGTTCCGGTCTGGTGAAACAGCAGGCGGAAAAAGAAGGTCTGGATAAGATCTTTATCGAAGCCGGTTTCGAATGGCGTGAGCCGGGTTGCTCCATGTGTCTGGCGATGAATGCCGACAAGCTGGGTGCCGGTGAACACTGTGCATCAACCTCGAACCGTAACTTTGAAGGTCGTCAGGGCTTTGGTGGCCGTACGCATCTGGTGAGTCCGGGTATGGCAGCTGCTGCAGCTGTTGCCGGTCACTTTGTTGATGTTCGTGACGTTCTGCAAGCTAACTGATTACCGGAGGCACCCATGGAAAAGTTTACTCAATTAGATGGCCTGGTTGCGCCAATGGACCGCGCCAATGTCGATACCGACATGATTATCCCTAAGCAGTTTCTGAAGTCGATCAAGCGTTCTGGTTTTGGCCCGAACCTGTTTGATGAGCTGCGTTATCTGGATGAAGGCAAGCCGGATCAGGATTGCAGCCAGCGTCCGAAGAACCCGGACTTTGTTCTGAACCAGCCGCGTTACGAAGGTGCTTCTGTACTGCTGGCACGTCAGAACTTCGGTTGTGGTTCTTCCCGTGAGCACGCCCCTTGGGCGTTGCTGGATTACGGTTTCCGCTGTGTGATCGCGCCAAGCTTTGCTGATATCTTCTACAACAACTGCTTTAAGAACGGCATTCTGCCGATCGTTTTGGATGAAGCCACCGTTGATAGTCTGTTTAAAGAAGTGGCGGGTGAAGAAGGTTACCGTCTGACAGTTGATCTGGAAGCGAAAGAGATCCGCACACCCGGTGGCCGCAGCATCGCGTTTGATGTTGATGACTTCCGTCGTCATTGCCTGATCAACGGTCTGGACGATATCGGCCTGACGCTGGAAAAAGCTGATGCGATCAAGGCGTTTGAAGCCAAGCATCAGGCTGCACAGCCTTGGCTGTTTCGCGGCTGATAGCCCGCTTTTTTAAGAGAAGTGCGGCTTAGAGCAAGAATTTTAAGTGCTGACAGAGCGTGTTAAGCGCGAAAGTAAAACCCTATTTGAATTTAAATGGCAGGTTACCCGCCTGCCTCGGGAAGAAAGAACATGACAAAGAATGTATTGGTATTGCCGGGTGACGGTATTGGTCCTGAGATCGTAACTGAAGCGGTAAAAGTGCTGGGTGCACTGAATCTGGATATCGAAATCGATACCGCTCTGATCGGTGGTGCTGCGGTAGACGCAACCGGTAACCCGCTGCCGGAAGAAACCATGACTAAAGCACGCGCTGCAGATGCCATTCTGCTGGGTGCGGTAGGTGGTCCTAAGTGGGACGGTAACCCTATGGAGCAGCGTCCTGAGAAAGGCCTGCTGGGTATTCGTTCTCAGCTGGAGCTGTTTGCTAACCTGCGTCCTGCGATTCTTTATCCGCAGCTGGCTGAAGCCTCCACGCTGAAGCCTGAAGTGGTTTCCGGTCTGGATATCCTGATCGTGCGCGAACTGACCGGCGGTATCTACTTTGGTCAGCCACGTGGCATCCGTACGCTGGAAAACGGTGAGCGTGAAGGTTACAACACCTACGTTTACTCCGAGTCTGAGATCCGTCGTATCGGCCGTCAGGCTTTTGAAGCGGCTCAGAAACGTGGTAAGCGTCTGTGCTCCATCGACAAGTCCAACGTACTGGAAGTAACGGTACTGTGGAAAGAGGTGATGGACGAGCTGGCGAAAGAATACCCGGATGTTGAGCTGTCTCACATGCTGGTAGACAACGCTGCTATGCAGCTGGTTCGTGCACCTAAGCAGTTTGATGTAATGGTAACCGGTAACATGTTCGGCGATATCCTGTCTGATGCTGCTGCTATGCTGACCGGTTCTATCGGCATGCTGCCGTCTGCGTCTCTGGATCAGAACGGTAAAGGTATGTACGAGCCTTGCCATGGTTCTGCACCGGATATCGCAGGTCAGGGTAAAGCGAACCCGCTGGCAACCATTCTGTCTGTTGCCATGATGCTGCGTTACTCGCTGAATGAAACTGCGGCAGCAGATCGTATCGAAAAAGCGGTGGAAGCGGTTCTGGATCAGGGCCTGCGTACCGGCGATATCATGTCTGAAGGCTGCACTCTGGTCAGCACTGAAGAGATGGGTGAAGCGGTTGTAGCAGCGCTGCTGAAATAAGCGGCCGCAGCTCTTCTGAAATAACCCGCTGCAGCACTGAGCTGCAGAGTAAAAAAAACAGGGCAGTGGCAGGCTGCCACGGGGCGAACCACAAGTTTGCCCCGGCTAAAAACTGCATTAAATCCCTTAACCGGACGCAGCCTCATATCGGGCTGCAGTCGGAAATACTCCATAGACCAATAGGTGACAATATGGCTCAAAAACGTGTAGGTCTTGTTGGCTGGCGCGGAATGGTAGGTTCTGTGCTGATGCAGCGCATGCAGGATGAAGGTGACTTTAACCACATCGAACCTATTTTCTTCACAACCTCTCAGGCGGGTCAGGCTGCACCGAATTTCGGTAAAGAAGCGCCTGCTCTGAAAGACGCTACCGATATCGAAGAGCTGAAGGCCATGGATATTATCATCACCTGTCAGGGTGGTGATTACACGAAAGCGGTTTATCCAAAGCTGCGTGAAAGCGGCTGGAATGGCTACTGGATCGATGCGGCATCTTCCCTGCGTATGGAAGACGACGCCATCATCGTTCTGGATCCGGTGAACATGCATGTGATCAAAGACGGTCTGGCCAAGGGTGTTAAAACCTTTGTTGGCGGTAACTGCACCGTTTCCCTGATGCTGATGGGCCTTGGCGGTCTGTTCAAAAATGATCTGGTAGAGTGGATGACCTCCATGACTTACCAGGCGGCTTCCGGTGGCGGTGCCCGTCACATGAAGGAGCTGATCTCTCAGATGGGTATCATCCACAATTCAGTGGCGGACGACATTGCGTCCTCCGCGGCAATTCTGGATATCGATCGTAAAGTTGCCGAGACGATCCGTAGCGAGCAGATGCCGCTGGACAACTTTGGCGCACCACTGGCGGGTTCTCTGATCCCTTGGATCGATACCAAGCTGGATAACGGCCAGAGCCGTGAAGAGTGGAAAGCAGTTGCGGAAACCAACAAGATTCTGGGTCTGAGCGACAGCCCGATTCCGATCGACGGTACTTGTGTGCGTATCGGTGCGATGCGTTGCCACAGCCAGGCATTCACCATCAAGCTGAAGCGCGATGTGCCTATGGACGAGATCGAGTCCATGATCGCTGAAGCTAACGATTGGGTGAAAGTGATTCCTAACGAGCGTGATATCACGGCTCAGGAACTGACGCCTGCGAAAGTAACCGGCACTCTGAGTGTACCGGTAGGTCGTCTGCGTAAGATGAATCTGGGTAATGAGTTCCTGAATGCGTTCAGCGTGGGCGACCAGCTGCTGTGGGGGGCTGCAGAGCCTCTGCGTCGTATGCTGATGATTCTGCTGAACGACTAAAGGGTTTAAGCAGGTCTGGCCTGCTGTATCCTTTTTTGGCAAGAAGCCTGCCCTCGGCAGGCTTCTTCCGTTTCTGCGGCAAGCCGTTACCTTAAAACGGTTTATAACCAGAACCTTAAGCGTTAATTACTTCTAATGTCTGATCCGCTAACACCTGATTTTTAATTTCTTCCCTTCAGGTTCAGATATACTGAGCTCTTGCCGATAAACAATTCGTGTCATCGCTTTAAATTATTAGTCGTATATCTGTTTTTACTTTGGCTTGCTTCTTGCTTTGCTTGTAAGCAGGTTATTTGCTTTTAAGTTTTGCTTCAGCGTTTCGATTCAAAAAAGCTGAGAAAAAATAACGACCTAAACTAATAAAAAACCTGAATGGTTCTTTGGTGATGTGTACAATTTGTTGAATAATTGATAAAAGTTACACATATCCAATATCAACTGGGACAGTTAAGGCTAAGGTTTTCCGATCTCAGTCTGTCGTACTGCCTTTCAGGTCAGTGCAAAGTGTTAAGGAATCAGAAATATGGTGCGCAAGCTGGCGGGTACTCTTGCGACGGTGGGCATGTTAAGCAGTCCACTGGCGTTTGCTTTGGGGCTCGGAGAAGCCGAGTTACTTTCATCACTGAATCAGCCCTTCAAGGCAACGATTCAACTGGCACAGACTAAAGGTGTCGATGCAGAAGATATCCGCGTACAACTTGCGGATGAGCGTGCATTTGCCAAAGCCGGTCTTGATCGCCAGTTTTTCCTGCAGAACCTGAGCTTCAGCGTTCTTCCCGGTGAAAATGGTCCCTACATTGAGTTGACAAGTGCTCAACCGGTTAAAGAGCCCTTCCTGAATTTCCTGCTTGAGGTTGAATGGCCTCAGGGGCAGTTGATGCGGGAATATACCTTCCTGCTGGATCCGCCGACCTATAACAATACTCTGACGCAACAGTATGCTCAGACCAGCCAAACTTCTCAGCCTCTGGCCGCTCCTGCAGCCGGTAATCTGGTTGAGGAGGGTGCGCGCCGCATTAAGGTTGGCCCTACTGATACCTTGTGGAGTCTGGCCCGTAAAAACCGTCCGGACACCAATGTCACGATTAAGCAGGCGATGCTGGCGATTCAGGATGCTAACCCTGACGCTTTTCCGACCGGCAATATCAACAATATGGAAGCAGGTAGCACCATCCTGATTCCTAATCGCAGTGCGATGATTAGCCGTTCAGAGCTGGAAGCAATTCGCGAAGTTGCCAGTCAAAACAAAGCTTGGGTTGCCTTTAAAGCGCAATCCGTTCCGGCAGAGCCGAAAGCTGAGCCTGTGATGGCAGATGCTCCGGTTGAGAGTCAACCGCTGAAGCTTGTTGCTGAAGCTGAAGAAACGGCTGCACCGGAAGCGGCATCTGCAGATGTGAGCGAAGAGCTGGCGCTGAGCAAAGAAACTCTGGATCAGTCGGCCCGTGAGAAAGCTGAGCTTTCCAGCCGTCTGGATGATCTGCAGAAACAGGTTAACACTCTGCAGAAGCTGATTCGTCTGAAAGATGAGCAGCTGGCAGCCATGGAAGCGATGCTGGATAAGCAAAACCAGTTGCTGGCGGGTAAGTCCGTCGCTGATGCTTCTGAGGGGGGGATGAATCAGGAGGTTCAGCCACCTGTTGCCTCGACCTCTTCAGCAGCAACTACCGGTCAGGTAACTGCTGGTGCAATCGGCCTTGATTTGGCTGCAGAGGCTGAGAAACAAAATGCTGAGGCAGAAATGCCGGCAAAGCAGGAGATGGCTTCTGAGGCCGTCAAAGAAGAAGCTAAGCCTGAACCTGTAAAGTCCTTCTCTCTGGATAAGCAGGAAACTCAGGAGCTTGATCCGGGTTCTTTCCTGGTGGACAGTCTGCGTAAAAACGCAACCATCATTGGTGGCGCAGCGGCAGCGGTTCTTGCTCTGGTACTTCTGTTGATGGTGATGCGTCGTCGCCGTAAGTCTGGCGATGCAGATGCTAAGAAAAATAGTTCAGATGATTCCGGTATGTCTGATCTGGCGACCGGTGCGGTAGCAGGTGCAGCTGGCGTTGCGGCGCTGGATGCGATCTCTGACGATGATCTGCCGGACGATCTGGCTCTGGATGATGACCTGAGTGGTGATCTGGATGATGATCTGAGTGGTGGTCTGGATGACACAAGCCTGGATATGGATCTGAGCCTTGATGAGACTCCGGCTGAACCAGCTGCTGAAGAGCTGAGTCTGGATGATCTGGGTGAGTCTGATGCACTGGCAGAAAGCTCCTCTGCTGAAATCGAAGATCTGGGTGACTTTGATCTGGGGGATCTGGATGCTGATGACGAGCCAGCAGCCGGTGATGGAGAAGCTCTGGATCTGGATGGCGAGCTTGATCTTGATGATCTGGATTTCTCCGAAGATTTTGATCTGGGCGATCTTGATGATGGTTCAGATGACAAAGGTTCTGACGGTGAGGAGGACTCTCAAGTCCCTTTCGCGCAAGCTGAGTTGACAGAAAACACCGTATCAGCAGAGGAAGCTGATTCCGGTGAGTCGGCTCAGGATAATCTCATTGAACTGGACACTGATGAACTTGAGATTCCTCAGGCTGAAACGCTTGCGGAAGCCGAAGATCTTGGTGACCTGGAACTCGAGGATATCGCTGAACCTGAAGCAGTGGTTGACGAATACGATGATTCAGAAGAACTGATCGACCTTGAAGGTGATGATCTGAGTGATCTGGATCTGCTGGATGATACTGAAGGCCTGACTGAAGATTCCCTGATCGCCTCAGAAGATGATCTGAGCGATGATGATCTGCTGGCTGAACTGGCAAATGAGGCTGCAGCGCTTGAGGCAGCGGCGGCTGATGAGTCAGATGAGTTGGTTTTCGATGATTCCGACTCCGATGATCTGTCGGCAGAAGATCTGAGTGTTGATTTTGATCTTGATGATCTCAGCCCGGAAGTAGATCTGAGTGTTGCAGATGATTCTGCAGAGCTTTCTTTAGATGATGAGCTCTCTTTAGAAGAGCTTTCAGATGAAGCAGGCGACAGTGCATCTGACGTTGCTGGAGATCTCAGTGCTCTTGATGAAGCCCAGACCTATCGTGAACTGGGTCAGCCAGAGCAAGCCGCCGCTATTCTTCAGCGTACTCTGGGTGAGAATCCGGAAGATAACGATGTTCGCCTGAAGTTTATGGAAGTGCTGGTCGACCTGGGGGATGAAGCAACCTTCGATCATGAGTTGCGACAGCTTCAGGAAGTCGGTGATGCTAAAGCGCTGAGTGATGCTCTGGCTTTGCAGCAGGAGCTCTACAATAAAGTCGGTGCCAGCAACTATGTGGCTTCACCTTCTGTAGATGATCTTGGCGATCTGGATGATATTCAGGCCCTTGATAGTGAAGTGAATACTTCTGCTGAGACATCAGATGAAGATAGTAAGTACGATCTTGATCTGAGCAGTGAGCTTGATGCGCTTGAGCGTGACTTCACCCGCTACGCTGGTGAGGAATCATCAGATGACTCCAGTCTGGATGACGTTGACTTTGAGTTGACGGATCTGGATCTGAGCGACGACATCAAAGATAACGAGCCTATGATCAACCTTGATCCTCTGGATTTGGGTGAGCCTGAGCCTCTGGATACTGCAGACTTTGAGCTGACAGATCTGGCGGATCTGGAATCTGATGATCTGGTTCAGATCTCTGCGGCGGAAGAAGATTCAGAGTATGACTTTGATGATACCCGTGAAGCGCTGCGTTCGGATACACAGGACTATATCGCTGATCTGGGTGATCTTTCGATGTCGGCCAGTAAGGACAGCGATGCTCTGCAGCTGAGCGGCATGGAAGATCTGGTAGGTCAGGATCTGAGTGATGATGACGAGATTGTTGATCTGTCTCCGAACATCGACGAAGAGGATGATCTGGCGGATCTGGGTGAATTGTCTGATATCGCTTTTGATGAAAGCTCTGACGATGACCAGCTGAACATCGATGGCCTGCTGGATGAGAATGAAGATCCGGAAATCAAACTGGATCTGGCGAGAGCCTACGTGGATATGGGGAATACTTCCTCAGCCATAGAAGCGCTGGAAGATGTTCTGAAACGCGGCAATGCGGATCAGAAAGAAGAAGCCAGTGCTTTGATTGCTAAGCTTCAGGGCGAATAAGCTTGCTCTAGGTTTTAGTGATCAGCAAAAAATCGGGTCTGACTTCGGTCAGGCCCGTTGCTGTTTTTAGCCTGCAGATTAATCGATAAACCTCAGGCGCATCTGATGGCATAATGGCCATCCTTTTATCTGTATCTAAATGAGTCCGCTTTACCCGATATGATCCAGCTTCCTGTAATTCCCGATGATAATGGCCGTGCTGGCCGCTACGCCATGTGTGTTGAATATAACGGCTCCGGTTACCATGGCTGGCAGACCCAGCAGCCTGGTGTAAAGAGCGTTCAGGAAACCCTGGAGAAGGCGCTGAGCAAGGTTGCCAATGAGCCTATCACTGTGATGTGCTCAGGTCGCACCGATACCGGTGTGCATGCCTCGTCGCAGATTGTGCATTTTGACTCAACAGCGGTGCGTTCCAGTAAAGCCTGGACCTTTGGTTGTAATACCAATCTGCCGGACAGTATCGCAGTGCGTTGGGCGATTCCTGTGGATGGCGAGTTTCATGCCCGCTATTCAGCAACCTCCCGTCGCTATCGTTATGTGATCTATAACCAGCGGGTGCGCCCGGCTCTGATGTCGGATCAGATGACCTGGTTTGATCGCCCACTCGATGAAGAAAAAATGCATCAGGCGGTTCAGCACCTCTTAGGCGAAAACGACTTTTCGTCATTCCGAGCTGCTGGTTGTCAGTCGAATACGCCGTGGCGTAATATCGAGAAAGCCAAAGTATTCCGTATGGGCTGCCTGGTGATTCTTGAGATTCAGGCAAACGCATTTCTGCACCACATGATTCGCAATATTGTTGGTGCTCTGCTACCAGTGGGGGCGGGGGACAAACCTGTTCAGTGGATTGCTGATCTGCTGGCGCTGCGTGATCGCACGCAGGCGGGTGTTACTGCGCCGCCCTATGGCCTCTATTTTGTTGAAGCCCAATATCCGGAGCACTTCGGCCTGCCGAAACTGGAGCTGGGCCCGCACTTTTTAACCCTGTTAGGTTCTGAGAATATCTGAGTCATGAGAACCCGCGTAAAAATCTGTGGAATTACCCGAATTGAAGATGCACTGGAAGCGATAGCGGCGGGTGCCGATGCCTTAGGCTTTGTGTTTTATAAACCAAGCCCGCGCTATGTGACGCCGGAGAAAGCCGGCGAAATCATCGCTCAGCTGCCTCCTTTTGTGACGACTGTTGCACTTTTTGTTAATGAACCGCAGGACGACATTTGTCGTATCCTAGAGGTCACTGGTTGTGATCTGATTCAGTTCCATGGAGACGAGAGCGCTGACCTTTGCGCTTCCTTCAATCGTCCCTGGATCAAGGCATTACGTGTTAAAGATGCCGACTCTCTGTCAGAGCAACTAATTGAATTCAAAGATGCTCGTGCGCTTCTGCTGGACAGTTATCGTCCCGGCGTTCCGGGCGGAACCGGCGAGACCTTTAACTGGGAACTGATCCCTGAAAATTCGCCGCGACCTATTATTCTTGCCGGAGGCTTAACTCCGGAAAACATCAGCTCTGCCGTGCAGCAACTCCAACCCTATGGGGTTGATGTGTCAGGCGGTGTTGAAGCCCAGAAAGGGATTAAAGATCCCGCTAAAATCCATGCATTTATTAGAGGTGCAAATCCGTGACCAAGGCGAACACCTATGCTGAACTTCTGCAACTGCCGGATACTAAAGGCCATTTTGGTCCTTATGGCGGTCGCTTTGTTTCAGAAACGCTGAGCTACGCGTTAGAAGAACTGGAAAATACCTATAACAAGCTGTCAAAAGATCCTGAATTTCAGGCTGAGTTTGATAAAGATCTGGCCCATTATGTGGGTCGTCCTTCACCGCTTTACCACGCAGAACGATGGTCACGGATGCTGGGTGGTGCGCAGATTTTTCTGAAGCGTGAGGATCTGAATCACACGGGTGCTCACAAAGTTAATAACACCATTGGTCAGGCGCTGCTGGCGAAATACACCGGTAAACCCCGTGTTATCGCTGAAACCGGTGCCGGTCAGCATGGTGTGGCAACGGCTACTGTTGCGGCCCGTCTTGGCCTTGAGTGCGAAATTTTCATGGGTGCGGACGACGTTAAGCGTCAGTCTCTGAACGTGTACCGTATGAAACTGCTGGGTGCCAAAGTACATGCCGTTACTTCAGGTTCCCGTACTCTGAAAGATGCGATGAACGAAGCGCTGCGCGATTGGGTAACTAACGTCGACAACACTTTCTACATTATTGGTACCGTTGCCGGTCCTCACCCGTATCCGATGCTGGTGCGTGACTTTAACTCGGTAATCGGTCGTGAAGCCCGTGAACAGAGTCTTACTCAGAATGGTCGTCTGCCGGATGCTCTGGTTGCCTGTGTAGGTGGCGGTTCTAATGCAATGGGACTTTTCTATCCGTTCCTGCAGGATGAATCTGTTGCTATGTATGGTGTGGAAGCCGGTGGTGATGGTATCGAAACCGGTCGTCACGCAGCTCCACTGTGTGCCGGTGAGCCGGGTGTACTGCACGGCAACCGTACCTACCTGATGCAGGATAACGATGGTCAGATCATCGAGACTCACTCCGTATCCGCAGGTCTGGATTATCCGGGTGTGGGTCCTGAACACGCTTACCTGAAAGATATAGGTCGTGTGAACTACGTGGCCGCTAACGATGACGAAGTGCTGGCAGCTTTCCGTGAACTGACCCGTGTTGAAGGCATTATGCCTGCTTTGGAGAGCAGCCACGCCCTGGCCTATGGACGTAAGCTGGCTCAGACTATGTCTCCTGATCAGCACATTATTATCAACCTGTCCGGCCGTGGTGATAAAGATATCCACACGGTTGCGGGTATCGATGGAATTACGGTGTGAGGTTGATGATGAATCGTTTAGAAGAAAAATTTGCAGCTCTGAATGCTGAAGGCAAAAAGGCACTGATTCCTTACATCACAGGCGGTGACCCTAAGCCGGAATACACGGAAGGTCTGATGCATGCACTGGTTGAAGCCGGTGCCGACATGATCGAGCTGGGTATGCCGTTCTCGGATCCTATGGCTGATGGCCCTGTGATTCAGAAAGCCTGTGAGCGTGCTCTGGCAGCAGGTGCCAGTGTTCAGGGTGTTCTGGATATCGTGGCGTCATTCCGCGAAAAAGACAGTACTACCCCGGTTGTACTGATGGGCTATCTGAACCCGATCGAGCACATGGGCTACGAAACCTTCGCAGCGAAAGCCAAAGCATCCGGTGTTGATGGTGTTCTTCTGGTGGATCTGCCCCCGGAAGAAGCGGAAGAAGTCGTTCCTGTATTCAAAGAATCCGGTATCGATACCATCTTCCTGGTTGCTCCAACGACCACCCGTGAACGTGCCGCTAAAATTGCAGCACACGCCTCCGGTTACCTGTATTACGTGTCAGTAAAAGGTGTGACCGGTTCCGCCACACTGGATGTTGCAGAAGTGGGTGGCAAGCTTGCGGATCTGCGTGAACTGACTGATGTGCCTCTGGCGGTTGGTTTTGGTATCCGTGACGGTGCGTCAGCTGCTGCGGTTAGTCAGGTTGCTGATGGTGTGATCGTGGGTAGCGTGCTGGTGAACTGTATTGCAGAACTGGCAGAGACCCCGGAAAAAATTGCACCGGCACTTCAGGAGCGTATTAAAGAGATGCGTTTGGCAATGGATGCCTAAAAACACGCTTCTTTACTTTATGTGATCCGTGTAGTTTTGGTATATTGCACCTACGCTCAGAGAACGCCCCTTTTCAGGGGCGTTCTTTATCACAAAAAGATTCGCTGCTGGTCGCCCGAGGGCGGCCAAGCTGTTATACGGAATAGCAGAAGTAAATAACTTATGAGTTGGCTCGAAAAAATTGTACCTTCGATCGTTCGTTCCGATCGTAACCGTCGTAACAATATTCCTGAAGGCCTGTGGCGCAAGTGCCCTAAGTGTGAAACTGTTCTCTACCGCCCGGAGCTGGAGAAAAGTCACAATGTGTGTCCGAAATGTGACCACCACATGCGTCTTACTGCCCGTAAGCGTCTGGGTATGTTCCTGGATGAAGATGGCCGTACCGAGCTGTTCTCTGAGATCGAGCCAGTAGATCGTCTGAAGTTTAAAGACTCCAAGAAGTATAAGGATCGTCTGGCGGCCGCTCAGCGTGATACTGAAGAGAAAGATGCGCTGATCGTTATGCGCGGTACTGTTCAGGGTGTTGAAGTTGTTGCCTGTTCCTTCGAGTTTAACTTCATGGGTGGTTCCATGGGTTCTGTGGTTGGTCAGCGCTTTGTTAAAGCGGCTGAACTGGCTCTGGCTGAAGGCATTCCTTTCATCTGTTTCTCCGCCAGTGGCGGTGCCCGTATGCAGGAAGCACTGTTCTCCCTGATGCAGATGGCCCGTACCAGTGCAGCTCTTGAGAAACTGAAGCAGGCGGGTATTCCGTATATTTCTGTTCTGACCGATCCTGTTTACGGTGGTGTTTCTGCGAGTCTGGCGATGCTGGGTGATCTGAACGTTGCTGAGCCTTTTGCTCTGTGTGGTTTCGCGGGTCCTCGTGTTATCGAGCAGACTGTACGTGAGAAACTGCCGGAAGGCTTCCAGCGCAGTGAGTTCCTGCTGGATCACGGTACGGTTGATATGATTATCCACCGTCACGAGCTGCGTGAGCGTCTGTCATCTATTCTGCGTAAACTGACGGCTATGCCGGCAAACTGAGCATTCGCTGATCAATGAACACCCAATCCGGTACTTCGGTCTCCGGTAAGCAAACCCCTGGTTCTCAGGGGTTTGCTGCTGATAAGGCCTCACTTTCTGAATGGCTGGGCTATCTTGAAGCTCTGCATCCGACTGAAATCGATCTTGGCCTTGACCGTCTGCGTCAGGTCGCTGAGCGACTCGATATCACTTCGCTTCCCTGTAAAGTTGTCACCGTTGCCGGTACCAACGGCAAAGGCTCAACCGTAGCGCTGCTTGAAAGTGTGTTGCGTGCTGGTGGCTACAGGACAGGTTGCTACACCTCTCCACATTTTCTGCATTACAACGAGCGTATCGCCCTTGATGGTGAGCCGGTTGCTGATGAGCTGATCTGCAAGGCCTTTGCTCAGATCGAGCAGGCCCGTGGTGATATCTCTCTGACCTATTTTGAGTTCGGTACGTTGGCAGCGTTTCTTGTGTTTGCTGAGCAGAAGCCGGATGTTGCGATTCTGGAGGTGGGTTTGGGCGGCCGTCTTGATGCGGTGAACCTGATCGATCCGGATGTATCAGTCGTCACCACAATCGCGCTGGACCATGAAAGCTGGTTAGGTTCGGATATTGAACAGATCGGACGTGAGAAAGCGGGTATTTTCCGTAGTGGTAAGCCTGCGATTATTGGCTCTCAGCAGATTGTGAGTTCCGTTCGGGAAACAGCAGAAGCGCTGGGTTGTTGCTCTATCGATCAGTTGGGTTATCAGTATCGCTGGTCAGAAGCTGATCAGGGCTGGAACTGGCAGCAGCTGAATGCTGAAGGCGAGGTAACGCTGCAGTATCTGCAGCTACCGAATGTGAATCTGCCAACTGATAATGCAGCGACTGTTCTTCAGGTGATCCAGCATCTTGGACTGGATATCGCCGGTGATGCGCTTTATCAGGGGCTGGCTACTGCACAGCTAACGGGACGTATGCAGCGTCTGGGGCGTTTTATGCTGGATGTCGCTCATAACCCTCACGCTGCAGAATATGTCGCTAAACGTCTGCCTCAGGTTGAAGGTAAGCGAGTAGCGCTTTTGGGTATGCTAGACGATAAAGATATCGAGTCTGTACTGGACATTATGGCTCCGCATTTTGATGCCTGGTATCTGGCCCAACTGGATGGTCCAAGAGCGACAGATGTGAAACGCATTGAATCGCACCTCTCCGCTTTGGGATGTGATAACATGCGCAGCTTCGAGAATGTTTCCTCCGCCCTTGATGGTATTTTAGAGGAAACCTGTGACCAGGATCTTGTCTTTGTCTTCGGTTCTTTCTTTACCGTAGCCGGTGTTCTGGCTGAGAAAGAGCGGCTTAGCGCCTGATATGCTGATATCAGGTTTAAGCCGAACGAAAGCAGGTGGACAGGATCGCCCTGAGCTAAGTGTGAAAGGATCAGACCTGTGAAATATGGCTTAAAACACCGGATCATCGGTGCCATTATTTTGCTTTCCCTCGCGGTCATCTTCCTGCCGATTATGCTGGATGGTGGTGAGCGCCCGCAGCTGCCGCAAACCACCACGCCAATACCGGCTCCTCCTCCTAAGCCTGAAATTAAGGTTCGTGAACCTGTGCCTGAAGAGCGCCCGTCTATCGTTAAGGCTGCACCAGAGCGTGAACAGTGGCAGTCCGGTCTTACTGAGCGACATACTCTGGCCACCTGGACACTGCAGGCCGCAAGTTTCAAAGATGAAGCCAATGCGATGAAACTACGTGATCGCATTCGTGCCAAATCGATTCGCTCCTATGTTCGAGAGCGCGCACCCTATTTTGTTGTTTACGCAGGACCTTTTGCAGATCCGAAAAAGGCTGATGAGGTTAAATCAAAACTCAAAAGTGGTTTTGGTATTAAAGCTCTGATGGTCAGTTATGACCCTATGGCGGATGTTCGTCAGTAGATAATCTTGATCAACCGCCAACCTTCTTTGTCAATTTCGTTGGCTGTTGGCACTCTGAATAAATGGCAAATGAACTGCCGAAAAACAGATAAGGAGTCGTTATGGTCTGGGTAGATTGGGCTATTATTGCAATTCTGATCCTTTCCGCTGTGCTGGGGCTGATGCGCGGCATGGTGCGGGAGTTGATCGCACTGGGAACCTGGGTGGCCGCAATTATGATTGCGCGAATGTTCGGCCCTCAGGTCAGTGAAATTTTAGTACCTTATGTGGATAGTGAAACGGTTCGCACAGGTTTGGGCTTCGCGATTACGGCTATCGTGATTGTGATGCTGGGTTCTATGGTTTCTAAAATTGCCCGAACTTTGGTGACGGCAACCGGCCTTGGCGGTTTTGATCGGATTCTGGGATTTGTATTTGGTGGCATACGTGGCGTTGCCATTCTGGTTGTACTGACAGCTGTCGTTAGCCTGACCTCTCTGAAAGATGAGAGCTGGTGGAGTCAGTCCCAGTTTATTCCTATGTTAGAAGATTTAAGAGATCAGGCCGCAGGCCTGGTTGATAGTCAGATCAGTTAATTTTTTGTTTGAAGTAGTCTAACCCCCTAAGAGGTGATACTAGATGTGCGGAATCGTCGGCATTGTTGCCAATAGCAGTGTAAATCAGGCCATTTATGATGCCCTAACTGTCCTACAGCACCGTGGACAGGACGCTGCCGGTATGATGACTTGCCAGGATGGTCGGTTTTTTCTGCGTAAAAGTAATGGCCTGGTGCGCGATGTATTTCGTACCCGTCATATGCAACGTCTGCATGGCAATATCGGTATTGGCCATGTTCGTTATCCGACAGCTGGTTCTTCCAGCGAGGCGGAATCTCAGCCTTTCTATGTGAACTCACCTTACGGTATCGCACTGGCTCACAACGGTAACCTGACCAACTCTAAAGATCTGGCTGAAGAGCTGTTCAACACCGACCTGCGTCACATCAACACCACTTCTGATTCTGAAGTGCTGCTGAACGTATTTGCTCACGAGCTGGGCAAGCAGGGTCTGCAGCTGACTCCGGAAGATATTTTTGATGCGGTTCGTCGTGTACATCGTCGTTGCAGTGGTGGTTATGCAGCTATCGCTATGATCAGCGGTCTTGGCCTGGTGGCTTTCCGTGATCCTCTGGGTATTCGTCCTGCGGTATTTGGTAAGCGTGAAACCGAGCAGGGCACTGAGTACATGGTTGCTTCCGAAAGCGTGGCGCTGGATGTACTGGGCTTTGAGCTGGTACGTGATATCGCTCCGGGTGAAGCTATCTACATCAGCAAGCAGGGTCAGATCTTCACTCAGCAGTGTGCTGACAAGCCAAACCCACGCCCTTGTATCTTTGAACACGTTTATCTGGCACGTCCTGATTCTATTATGGATGGTATCCACATCCATAAATCCCGTATGCGTATGGGGCAGAAGCTGGCTGAGAAGATTAAGCGTGAGCGTCCTGAGCACGGTATCGATGTGGTTATCCCGATTCCGGACACCAGCCGTACTTCAGCGCTGGAACTGGCGCACCATCTGGGTGTGACCTTCCGCGAAGGCTTTATTAAAAACCGTTATATCGGCCGTACCTTCATCATGCCGGGTCAGACTGAGCGTAAGAAGTCGGTACGTCAGAAACTGAACGCGATTGATCTGGAATTTGAAGGCCGTAACGTACTGCTGGTGGATGACTCCATCGTGCGTGGTACGACCTGTAAGCAGATCATTCAGATGGCTCGTGACGCGGGTGCTAAGAATGTTTACTTCGCATCTGCTGCTCCTGCGGTTCGCTACCCGAACGTATATGGTATCGATATGCCATCTGCGGAAGAGCTGATCGCCCATGGTCGTACCGATGATGAAGTGGCTGAGAAGATCGGTGCTGACTGGCTGATCTATCAGGATCTGGAAGATCTGATCGAGTGCGGCAAAGAGGGGAACCCTGAGATCGAAGGTTTTGACTGCTCAGTATTTAATGGTGAGTACGTAACTGGTGATATCGATCAGGCCTATCTGGATCGTATCGACGCAGAGCGTAACGATGATGCTAAACAGGATGCGAATCCTAAAGTTGACGTTGTGATCGATATGCACAACGACAGCACTGGCGACTAAGGTCAGCCTTTGGCGGTAACCGATGCATCAAAGCAATCGGTTACCGCTGTTACGTTTTACCCGTTACCTCTCCTCATGCTTTATCTCTTTTACAGAGAACCTTTTACCCGCTGTCCGCAGGCATAACACAGCATAACCATCTGTCGGGCCGCCAGAGCTAATAAAGAGCATCCTATGAACGATTTTGATATCAATGCCCATGAGTGGGGACTGGAAACATTAGGCGTTCGTGCCGGCCAGACCCGTTCCGCTGAAGGCGAACACAGCGAAGCCATCTATCCGACTTCCAGCTTTGTTTTCGGTTCTGCTGCAGAAGCGGCAGCGCGCTTTTCCGGTGAAGTACCGGGCAATGTTTATTCCCGTTTCACTAACCCGACTGTGCGTATGTTTGAACAGCGTATTGCCGCACTGGAAGGTGGTGAAAAAGCGGTCGGTACCGCATCCGGTATGGCGGCTATTCTGAGCACCTGTATGGCGCTGCTGGAAGCGGGCGATCATATTGTGGCTTCCCGCAATATTTTTGGTTCTACCATTAACCTGTTCGAAAAGTATATGAAGAAGTTTGGCGTCAGCATCAGCTACGTGGATCTTCAGGATTATACTGGCTGGGCTGAGGCTGCTCAGGAACGTACCAAGCTGTACTTCCTGGAAACGCCGTCTAATCCATCCTGTGAACTGGCGGATATCGCTAAAATTGCTGAGATCGCTCACGAAAAGGGCGCGAAGCTGATTGTTGATAACTGCTTCTGTACTCCTGCACTGCAACGTCCTCTATCTCTGGGCGCAGATATCGTGATTCACTCGGCGACCAAATATCTGGATGGTCAGGGACGTTGTGTTGGTGGTGTTGTGGTCGGTAACGAGCAGGATATGGAACAGGTTGTCGGTTTTGTCCGTACCTGCGGCCCTAGTCTAAGTCCGTTTAACGCCTGGGTTTTCCTGAAAGGCCTGGAAACCCTGAACTTGCGTATGAAAGCCCATAGTGAAAACGCTCTGGCGCTAGCAGAATGGCTGGAACAGCAGCCGCAGGTGGTTAAAGTGAACTACTCTGGTCTGGCTTCTCACCCGGATCATGAGCTGGCGAAGAAGCAGCAATCCGCTTTTGGTGCTGTGCTGTCCATCGAAGTTCGTGGTGGTAAAGAGGGGGCCTGGACAGTTGTTGATAACACGCAGATGATGTCGATCACCGCTAACCTGGGTGATGTGAAAACCACCATTACTCATCCGGCATCAACCACTCATGGTCGTATCAGTCAGCAGGAACGTGATGATGCGGGTATCACCGACGGTATGCTGCGTATTGCGGTAGGTCTTGAGACGCTGGAAGATCTGAAAACAGATCTGGCCCGAGGTCTGGCCAAAATCTGATAAGGCTGTTTTAGCGAAACCGCTGATCTAAAAAAGGCGCTTCGATGGAAGCGCCTTTTTCGTTTCAGCATTTAGTTTTTGGAGCAGACTGACGTTAACGCAGATAGAAAACGATGCGTACCTGACTGCGGAATGCGACTTCACCGGGCTGGTAATCCGCTTGCGGCTGAGGGGCTGCATCCGCCATCATCATAACTTCTTTGCGGGCCACCGGCATTGGACGACCGGCACCAACTTCCTCGATCATATAAGCCTTACCGATTTTCTGACCGAGCTGGCTGGCCATAAGATCAGCTTTCGCTTTGGCGTTCTGCACCGCTTTTGCCAATGAACGCTGCTGAAGAGCGTCCGCCTGAGAGTGGGAAAAGACTACCTGTGCCATGGAGTCGACTTTGGCGGAGAAGATCGCATCCAGTACGTCCGGATAGATGCTCAGATCACGAATATTAAACTGCATCATACGGCTGACTTTTGTGCCGATCTGAACACGCTTGTTATTTTCCCAGCGATACTCAGGTTGCACACGAATCTGACCCGCTTCGATGTCTTTGTCATCCAGATTGAATTTACGGATGCTGCGCAGTAGCTGTTCACTACGGCGTTCAACATTGTCACGTGCTTTGGACAGGTGCGGACTGACATTTTCCAGTTCCAGACTCAGAGTCACCTGATTGGGCAGGGTGTACTCCACACCTTCGGCCTGAACGATAATATGGGGTTGCTCCGGTGACTGAGCATGAGCCTGAAAAGCCAGAGTCATCCACAGAAAACCAGTAAGTGCGATCAATTTATTTTTCACGGGTGTATCCTTTCGTTGTCTGAGGGCTGTATTCGAATTCCAGGTTGAAAT
The DNA here is from genome assembly GCF_002150805.1 of Oceanospirillum sanctuarii. Lineage (GTDB taxonomy): Bacteria > Pseudomonadota > Gammaproteobacteria > Pseudomonadales > Halomonadaceae > Oceanospirillum > Oceanospirillum sanctuarii. The sequence continues at coordinate 457,581 of NZ_MTBA01000004.1, read as the reverse complement.
GGTGACAGCCGATACCTTCTGGACAAAGGGTTGCTGACTAAGTTCAGCTTTAGGCTTGAGCATAACTGATCATAGGCTGAGCTGTGATTAGTTAATGTTTATTGTCTGTAAAAGAAACGGATAAGAGAGACAAATGTGATTAGTTTTATTCTTGGCGGTGCCCGCTCCGGCAAAAGTGGTTTGGCGGAAAAAATGGCGGCCAATAGCGGTTTGCCAGTGCATTATCTGGCCACCGCTCAGGTGTGGGATGATGAGATGGCGGATCGTGTACAGCACCATCAGAGTAGTCGCCCCGCTGAATGGCCAACCACCGAAGCGCCTCTCGATATTATTCCGGTTATTCAGTCTCAGGCTTGTGACGGGAAAGGCTGCGTATTGCTCGATTGTCTGACTCTCTGGATGACTAATCTGTTATTACTGGATGATGAAGAAGCTCTGGCAAAACGACAGCAGGAGTTTCTGGCGTTTCTTAATAAGGGGATCGATGGCCACCTGATTCTGGTGAGTAATGAAGTGGGGCAGGGTGTTGTGCCTACTAACAAACTGGCCCGACGGTTTGTAGATGAGTCCGGCCGACTGCATCAGCGAATTGCTGAAATCGCCGATGAGGTCATCTTTGTTACTGCAGGGATTCCTCAGGTTTTAAAAGAAAGACGTTACTGAATACTTCGGCTGAAACACCGATCGGATCAAATAAAATTGCCCCTGAGTCTTTGTAGACTAAGGGGCGTTTTATATGGTGCAAAGATTCTGTATCAGGGCTTAGTGCAGCATCTCAACCTGAGGCTCTTTCTTTGAGCCTTTCTCAGAATCGTTACCCGTTGAGATCTGAGAGATCAGCATACCTGCCAGCATTAGACCGCAGCCAATAATACCCTGCATATCCAGGCGTTCTCCCAGCAGGAAGTACCCGCCCAGCACAGCAAATACAGCTTCAAGACTCAGAATAATCGCCGCGTGTGACGCGGGAGCCGTCTTCTGAGCGAAAACTTGCAGTGTGTACGCGACACCCACAGAGAGCAGGCCCGCATAAGCGATTGGCTGCCAGGCCATACCGATATTGGCGAAGGTTGGTTCTTCAATAAAGAGCGCCACGCCAAGGCTTACCAGACCACAGGTAAAGAACTGCACAATAGAAAGGCGCAGGGCATCCATCTGTGGTGATAACCAACCGATTACCAGCACATGACCTGCCCAGAACAGAGCGCCAATCAGCTGCAGAAGATCACCATAAGCAAGGGTGAAGTCATCGGTGATGCTCAACAGGTAGAGACCAACCACAGCCAGTACGCCGCCAATCCAAGTGTTGCGTCCGGTTTTCTGTCCCCAGAAAAGGGCGATAATCGGCACCAGAATAATGTAAAGGCCGGTAATGAAACCGGCATTACCAGCGGTGGTGTATTGCAGGCCAACCTGTTGCAGGGTTGCTCCGGCGAACAGGAAGGAACCGGCAATCAGACCACCCTGCCAGAGATTCAGTCGGATTTTGCCTTCAACCGGTTTGACCGGAGCTGGTTTCAGAATCAGCAGTAGCGGCAGCAGTGACAGTGCCCCGAGAAAAAAGCGCGAGGCGGTAAAGGTAAAAGGGCCGACATAATCCATACCGACTCGCTGGGCAACAAAGGCGGTTCCCCAGATAGCAGCAGTGATCAGAAGCATTAAATCGGAGCGTAGCGTTCGTGTTTGCATAATTCCCTGTTTCCGAAAAATGGAACTAATAATTGTTAGTCATCAGGTTAAATGGTCTTGGATTGTATCAGAATGTGGTGAGACGTCCGGTATGCTTTCTGTATCTTTGCTCTAAAAGAAAGGTTCGGAAAAATAGTTCTTTTTCGTCAGTTTTTTTCAGATATGCAGGCTTACTAAATCAAGCCAAAAGCGCTATCCTAGCGCCGGTTTTCTGTCCTGCAGGTGCTTTCTGTGCCTGTTAGTGTTCATGCAGATGGCAGAAACTCAGAACCTGGAATATCAGGAGCAGGTATGCAGCAGTTTCGTATGGATCGCGGCCTCTTAAATAGTTTTATTCTTTTTCTTCTTCTGCTTCTGGCAGCGGCCTTTGTGCTGTTGCGTATCGATTTTCTCCCGGAGAAAGAGCTTCAGATCAGTGGTCAGCATGGCGAGATGCGTCTGGCGTTCTGGTATCCCAACACCAGTGCCCCTTTGTCTCTGGATGCTGAGTGGTTGGGGTTTCCTGATCAGCTGTTATCTCCTGAAGAGGTGGAGCGTAATCTGGCCAGCTCGGTACCGATCCGGTTTCCTGATGTCTGGCAGCCGCCAAAGCCTCGCCGCCATGTCATGACCTACACTCTGATGCTGAAGCGCATTCCTCAGGGGGCGGCCTTAGGCCTGAAAATACCTGAGATCAAAAACAGCTTTCGCCTTTTCCTGAATGACAGGGAGATCGCCTCAGGTGGTTTCGCCAGTGATGATCTTGATCAGCATGAGGCCTATTTCGGTGACCGTATTGTTCGTCTGGGTGTTTTACCTGAGAACGCCCGTCTGACTCTGCAGGTCAGTAATTTCGGCCATAATCGTGGCGGTGTTCACGATAATCCGGTACTGGCTACTGATGAGTTCTGGACCGATTACTACCGCTTTAACATTCTGGTGGAGTGTGTGGTGATCAGCTTGGCTGTGATTGCAGGCTTTCTCATTTTGCTGGAATTTTATCTGGTGCCGGAGCACAGAGAGCTGCTTTGGTTTTCTCTGTTCTCTCTGGTACTGGCCGGTTATATCGGCACATCCGGTTTAGGTGGTTTTGCGACCCTGATGCCGGGCTTTCCCTGGCAGATTGCCGTGCGCATGGAATATATCGGTTTTGCTGCGGCGATCCCGCTCTTTCTCAACTGGCTGGCTTCGCTCTACAAGGAGGATCTTCATTGTAAGGCGATTCGTTGGCTTTCCTGGATATCTCTGGGAATGACGGCGTTTGTCCTGCTGACACCAAGCTCTCTGTTTACCGGTTTGCTTTACCCCATGCTGATTTTTATGTGTGTCAGCATCGGGGTGTCGGCCTGGGCGATGGTTCGTTTGGTCATCCGCAACCGTTCTGGCATCCGTATTCTGGTTGTTGGAGCATTGGCCCTGATCTGCGGCATTCTGCACGATCTTCTGCTCTTTATTGAACTGGTACATGGCAGAAATCTGCTCGGTCTTGGGGTACTGGTGTTTCTGGTCTGTCAGTTGGGTTTTCTGACGTTTTACCGCACGCAGGAGCAGCTGCGGATTCTGGACCTGAACAAGAACCTGAATGAGGTTACTGAAGAGCTGGAAGGTCGTATCCGTTGGCGTACCGAGGAGCTTGAGATACGCGCTGAGGAGCTGGAACGTCGCCGTGAAGAGGCCAATAGCCTGCTTCGGCATGATGAACTGACAGGGCTACTAAACCGGCATCACTTTCTGGAGCTGATTGAGCGACGTATCGAGCGGATGCCGCGTTTGAGTTACAGCCTGATCATTATCGATATTGACCGATACAAACTGATTGTCGATCAGCATGGCCGGGAGTTCGCTGAAGGCTTGCTGCGGGAGATGGCGGACTATCTCAGGCAGTTGTGCGGAAGTTATTTTGACCGTATTCCTGCCCGTTATGGCGGAGATGAATTTATCATCTGGCTGGGGCGTTGCAGTGTTGAGCAGGCTGAAGAGTTGGCCAAAGTGATTCGTAAAGAAGTTACTGCGATGCGCTTTCCGGTAAAAATACAGTCTCAAAAAAACACTCAGGTGCAAACGACAGCTGAGCTTAAGACCGAGAATTTCTATCGTTGTACTGTATCAACAGGTGTGGCATCCGCCGCTCCTTCCCGTAAAGAGGAGACGCCGCCAGCCCTTCATGCCCTGTTGGCACGGGCAGCAGATGCCGTTCACCGAAACCGTCATTTAAGCCGTAATCCTTCTTCAGCTATGGATAGGGAGGTTTAATCATGAGTCTTCGCTATCTGGTGTGCTTTGTGTTGAGCTTTTTCAGCTTCATCGCTTCTGTACAATCCTCAGCTGAAACATCGCTACAGGCGCGTCAGGGGGTAATGGATCTGAAGCATTGGCGGGTGGATCTGAATCCTGTCATTGAGCTCAAAGGTGACTGGCTGGTATATCCCGGTCAGCTTCTGACGCTCGAGGACTTGTCTCTGCAGCCGATTCCTTCCAGTCGTCCCTTCCCGTTGGCGCCTATCGATTGTCAGGTCTCGACTTTGGATCGTGCAGTTTCTTCCCATAAAGGTGTCGTCACAGAGCTGAATCCTAACACCAGTTATGAGCAGCGGATGTTTGAAGGCAGGGATCAGACAAGTAGTGATAAGGCGCTCACGGATACATCTGATTCTGTACAAACAAAGGCACTAAGCCGATGTGTAGCCACTTATGTGCTGGAACTGCGCAGTTTACCGACCCAGCCCTTGGCGATTATGGTTCCCGAACTGTCGACCGCGTTCCATCTGAGCTGGAATAACACTTCTCTGGTTTCAGGTGGCCGGGTTAGTGATCAGTTACGTACCTTTCAGCCCTATGTTGGGCACAGAATTACCGACCTGCAGACTGATACGGGGCGTGGGGTGCTTATTCTGCAGGTCTCCAACCTCAGTGGTGCGGAAGGGCCCGTGCGGCATCTGCTGTTAGGCGAAGCGTCAGAGATGAAAGCCCGATTTGCCCAGGGTGAGCTTTTGCAGGCATTAAGTGCTGCCATCGCAGGTATCGGTTGTATGCTGCTGTTGTTACAACAGAAGGCGCGCCGCCGTTATGAGAAAGGGCTCTGGGGGCTGGCACTGTTCAGTTTTGCCACTCTGATTTACACCATCACCGAAGGTTATACCGTGATCAGCTGGTTTGTACATCAGCCTCTCTGGTCCGATGTTTTACGCCTGAATATTGTCAGCCAGCATCTGTTTTTACCGGGACTGATTTTCTGGTTGGCGGGGAGTTATAAGGGCGCTTTTCCCAACTGGTATCTGATCATGATTCGCCTGCAGCTGCTGCTGTTTGTTCCTGTCGTGCTTTTGTTACCCGAGCCGGTTCTGATTGTACTGGAGTCCCCCCAGATGCTGCTCAATCTGGCTCTCGGGATTATGGGATTTGGCTTTATGGTCAGCTATCGTCGCTGGCTGAAGTGGCGTTGCAAAGAAGAAACTTCCGTTTCTGTGGTTTCCGGTTATCGGGATCAGCAGGCGCTCGGTAAACAGATGAATGCTCTGCTGGTGACACTGTTGTTTGTTCTGCTACCTGCGATTCACGACGTGCTGATTTACCAGCAGGTGATGATGGGTATGTACTGGCTGCCGATGGGCTTTGTCTGTTTTATTGTTGCCCAGATCTTCCTGCTGGCGGTGCAACGGGCGAGACAGCATGCTTATCTGGATGGCCTCAATCAGGAGATCTCGGCGAATCAGCACCAGTTGAAGGCTGAGGTCGATCTTCGAACCAAAGCGCTTAAAGAGAAGATAGAGCAGCTGGAAGAAGCGACCTCGGAGCTGAAATACCTTGAGCGCCACGATGGCCTGACCGGCCTGTTGCGTCAGAGCAGCTTTCTTGCGGAGAGCCGCCGCCGTCTGACAGAACCTCAGGCTTCTCTGGAATCTGTCAGCCTGATTCTTCTGGATCTGGATCGTTACAAGCAGATCGGTGCTCAGTACGGTCCGGCAGCAGCAGATCAGGGCATGAAGGAGATCGCGTCTATACTTTCCCGCTGGTCGGAAGAAGGAGGGCTCAGCGCCCGTCTGGAAGGGGAATCGTTTGCCCTTTTGATTCCGGGAATGGAAGAGCTGGAAGCCCTGCATGAGGCGGAATGGCTGCGGCTTCGTATCTCTCAGCGTTCTGTTATGGTCGATGAGATGGCGGATAATGGTCAGGAGTTTCAGGTCACGGCGAGCTTTGGTGTTTGTACTTATCTGATAGCTGAAGCCGAGATCCGTACCATGATGGATGCTGCTGAGCAGGCATTAAACCGGGCAAAAGCTAATGGCAGGAACTGTGTCGTTGGTTACAGTCAGCTGCCACTGGATCCTGCTCTTGCCCGTTCCGGCTGACCTGCTTTAGAAATCGATGCCGGTCAGCTGGCGCAGCTGGTCAAGCTCCAGGCTGGCTTCCAGTGCATCGGCAATGCGATCGATCGATTTTTCATGCAGAGCGCGAATATCAAAGTGTTCCAGTTTGGCAAGTCCTGCCCATTTCAGAATTGCCTGACAGGCTGCGGGTTCATCAAACAGGCCGTGCAGATAGCTACCCGCGATCTGGCCATCTTCTGATAGAGCACCGTCAGTTGTGCCATCAGCAAGCTGTACCAGAGGATGGCTCAGGGCTTTACCTGTGGTAACACCGGCATGGATCTCGTAGCCGGTTACAGCAATAGCTTTGTTCTCTGTCCTGCCCTCTTTATCCGCGCCGTTCAGTTCATGGCTTAAAACACCCTGAACATTTTTCAGCTGCTTTTCCGGTTCCAGAGTGGTCTCTGTTGCCAGAAAGCCCAGTCCCGGCTGACTGCCTGCTTCTCCTTCAATACCTTTCGGATCATGCAGCCATTGTCCCAGCATCTGCCAGCCACCGCAGATTCCCAGCAGTTTGCCGCCATAGCGCAGGTGTTTATTCAGATAGCTTTCCCAGCCCTGCTGTTTCAGCCAGTTCAGATCTGCCTGAACGCTTTTGCTGCCGGGCAAAATCACAAGGTCTGCTGGCGGTGGGGTTTCCTCCGGAGCGACAAAATGGAAATCCACCTGAGGATGATTTCTCAGTGGGTCAAAATCGGTATGGTTGCTGATGCGTGGCAGCACAGGCACCACTACTTTAATCTGCTGTTCATGGTCACTCTGATCCGCGGCACCGTTGATACCGTCTTCCGCTTCCAGACATAAGCCGTGCAGGTAAGGAATCACACCCAGTACTGGTTTTTGGGTACGCTCTTCCAGCCAGTCGTTGCCCGGTTTTAAAAGGCCGATATCACCACGGAAACGGTTGATCAGAAAGCCGATGGTGCGCTGCTGTTCCGTTTCTGACAGTAGATCCAGTGTGCCGACCAGATGGGCAAATACACCGCCCTTATCAATATCTGCCACAATCGCTACCGGACAATCCACTGCTTCTGCAAAACCCATGTTGGCGATATCCCGGTCCCGCAGGTTGATCTCCGCTGGGCTGCCGGCACCTTCCACCAGAATCACATCGTATTGCTGCTGCAGGCGCTGATAGCTGTCCAGCACCGCTTTCATCGCTTCCTGCTTGTAGTCGTGGTAGATGCGGGCATCCATATTGGTGATCGCTTTACCCTGAATAATCACCTGAGCGCCGGTATCGGAATTAGGCTTCAGCAGTACCGGATTCATATCGGTGTGAGGTTCGAGAAAACAAGCCTGAGCCTGAGCCGCCTGTGCCCGTCCGATCTCACCACCATCCACTGTGACGGCACTGTTCAGCGCCATATTCTGCGGTTTAAAGGGCACGACTTTGATGCCTTTTCTGGCTAGCAAACGACAAAGACCGGTCACCAACGCACTTTTACCGGCATCTGATGTGGTGCCCTGAATCATCAGAGTTTTGCAGCGGCTGGCTGGTTTTTGGGCATCAGATTGGCTGGTCATGGCGTGCAGACTCCTGAAAGAGGAACGAAAAGGACGACAGTGAAAAAAGTCGCTATGATAGCGCATTTTTTCTCGGCGCAATTTTTAATCGTCTGCCAAGGCTTGGCTGTATAGCTTTGTTGAGAAGATGTGCCACCTTGCAGGTTTTATTCAGGAGTCATCATGGCGCTGTACGCACCGGAAATTATTTTTTTCGCCCTCTGGCTGGGTTGGTGGCTGGACCGGCGTTTTGGTGAAGTGCCTTTCTGGCATCCGTTAGTGGGTTACGGTCGCTTGGTCAGCTGGCTGGAAAAAGCCCTTAATGCTGATAGCCAGAGCTCGACCCAATATCTGTCGATTGCGGTTAAGCGCTTCCTGGGTGTGATCGCCCTTTTGATGGCGCTGGGTTTGATCGTAATCCCTTTTGCTGTGGTTCTGAATTCTGCATTTCCTGAAGCGGGTAGTGGTTACTTACTGGTGCTGAATCTACTGATTCAGGCAGGTGTGCTCTATTTTGCGTTGGGAGCAAAGAGTCTCGATCAGCATCTTGAGCAGATCGAAAAGCCCTTGCTGGAAGGCAATCTGGAACAGGCGCGTTTCTATGTTGGTTGGATTGTTAGCCGGGATACTACTGATATGGATGAAGTGCGGGTCACCCGGGCAGCGATTGAATCCGGTCTGGAAAATGGCAGTGATGGGGCTTTTGCCCCGCTGTTCTGGTTCTTAGTCGCTGGTGCTCCCGGTGTTTTACTGTATCGGCTGGCAAACACTTTGGATGCCATGTGGGGTTATAAAACCGAGCGTCTGTTAAGTTTTGGCTGGGCAGCGGCTCGGTTTGATGATCTGCTGAACCTGATACCTGCACGAATATCGGCGTTCTTCTATGCTCTGAACAGCCCCCATGGCTTAAAGGGTTTTAGGTTGGCACTTTATTGCTGGCGCAAGCAGGGCGGCTGCTGGGAGAGCCCTAATGCGGGGCCTGTAATGGCAGCGGGTGCCGGTGCTTTAGGTGTCAGGCTGGGTGGTGGTGATACCTATCATGGACAGTGGAAAGACCGACCTGATTTAGGGAAGGGGGATGACCCTCAGATTCAGGATTTGCAGGCGGTGCGTAAACTGGTGGATCGTGTGATGTTCAGCTGGTTACTGTTTGGTTCTCTGGTCGCACTGGGTTCTTTATGGCTAGTGGTATGGGGATCTGATGGAGGTCTGCTGTGAGGTCTGAGGAGAGAACTGGGACGAGGTCTATTCTCTCTGACAAGCTGCCTCTGTTAACAACCCCGGTTCATGGTGGCGATCTGCAGAGGGCTAAAGCCGCTTATCCCCATGTTGAGGATTGGTTGGATCTCTCTGCTGGGCTGAACCCTGATCCCTGGCCGATCCCAGAGATTCCGCAATCTTGCTTTAGCCAGCTGCCTGATGGTTATGAGTCTCTGCTGGACGCGGCATCTGATTATTATGGTCATTCTCATCTTTGGCCGGTCAATGGCTCACAGCAGGGCATCGAGCTTCTGCCTCAGCTTATTTCCCGCCGGTTTGAGGCTACCGGCCAAGGGTTTGAGCCTAGCCGTAAAAAAGTGGCTGTACCCGAAGAGGGCTATCAGGAGCATGCCTGGTGTTGGCAGAAGGCGGGTTTTGATGTCTACCGTTATCGGGCAGAAGCACCTGCTGAGCTTATAAGTTGCGCAGAGGCCTGCGATGTTCTGGTGGTGATCAACCCGAATAATCCCACGGGACAGATTTTTTCTCGGGAGGAGCTTCTGGCCTGCCATCAGGTTCTGGCAGAGAAAGCGGGTTGTTTAATCCTTGATGAAGCCTTTATGGATGCTTATGAACTGGACTCACAAAGTCTGGCGGATTCTGCTTCTGACTCGCTGATTGTGTTGAGATCCATCGGTAAGTTCTTTGGGCTGGCCGGTATTCGCAGCGGTTTTGTGCTGGCGGGTGAAAGCACCATTGTGCAATTGAAGATAATGACAGGTCCTTGGCCGGTTAGCGGTGTAACTGCTTGGCTGACGGAACAGATGCTACAGGATAAGGAATGGCAGTTACTGGCGCGGGAGAAGCTGGCCCGACAAAGCACTGCATTGAGAAGTCTTCTGGAAGATGTGTTTTTCGGAGCTGCAAATGCAGGCACCAGCACACGTCTAAGGCTTTGTTATACACCTCTCTTTGCCAGTCTTGTACTTGCTGGTGGCGAAGATGCTGCCCGTAAATTACAGCAGCGACTGGCGGCACAAGGGGTTTGGATTCGTGTCTTTAGTAATACCGGACGTATTCGCCTTGGTTTGCCAAAAGATGAGTGGGAAATTGAAAGACTGGAAGCAGCCTTTGCTGCCTCCACGATGATGTGATTAGCCACTGATTCAGAGATGAACAGTGGTTTAGCTATCCGTTTCCTGTTCGGACAGGTGCTCGCTCAGGTATTGCTGAATAGGCCCCAGAAGCAGGGTCAGTTCCATCAGGTTGTGCAATGCCTGTTCTGTATCTCCGGCTTTGGCCGATGCTTCCAGAGCCTCTGCGGCTTTTTCAGCCTCCTCAAAAGCGAAGGTGCCCATCAGGCCTTTCAGGGTATGCAGGGTTCTCAGAGTCTCTTCATCAAAGCTGCCGTTCTGGCTATGAGCATCGCTAACCAGATATTCCAGTGTTGGCAGAATATCCTGATAGTTTCTTTGAAAGTCATTCAACAGATCTATCATCAGATCCGGCATATCACCCATTTTTTTCAGTGCATGCTCAAGGTGGCAGCCGGGAATATCCTGAAGCCAAAGCTGTTCAGGGCTCAGGATTTCCACTGGATCGGGAACGGGTTTGATAACAGCGGGCTGACTCATCTCGTAGTTTTCTTCAATAATCTCTTTTGCCGGAATCCAGTGTACCAAAGCTGCCGTTAAAATATCGGGATCAACCGGTTTACTGATGTGGTCGTTCATACCGGCTTTCTGACACAGTTCTTTATCGCCGGACATGGCGTTAGCGGTCATGGCAACGATGGGCAGTTCAGCTAAACCAAGCTCCTGACGAATCACCCTTGTGGCCTCGTAACCATCCATTACCGGCATCTGGATATCACACAGCAGGATATCAAAGCTGGCATTTCTCAGATATTCCACCGCTTCCCAGCCGTTATTCGCCAGCGTGACCTTCATGCCCCGTTGTTCGAGTAATTCACGGGCGACCTGCTGGTTGATCAGGTTATCTTCAGCGACTAAGACCTCGGCTCCATAGATACGAGCCAGTTCTACTTCCAGATCAGCCACCTGATGCTGATGCTCTTTTTTGCCCGGAGGCTGATAACCAAACAGGTCAGCGATGGTGTCCAACAGGGTGGACGGATTCATCGGTTTAGTGATGAGTTCATCAATACCGGATTGCTCCTGCAGCCAGCCATAAGATTGACGACCGTGGGCGCTGATAATAATACTCTTGGTATGAGCTGCTCCCGGTAGTTCATGGTATTTGGCCAGGGTTTCTACGCCGTCCAGCTCCGGCATCTGCCAGTCGATACAGGCCAGATCATACGGCGAGCCATCGCTAAGAGCCCGAGTGAGCTGATCCAGAGCCTGCTGACCATTGCAGACCAGATCGGCATCATAGCCAAAGCTTTCGATCATCTTTTGCAGAATCTCTCTGGCATGCAGATTGTCATCGGCGATCAGCACTTTGAGAGTTGGCAGCTCTTCCAGTCGGGTAGGTTTCTGCTGGGTATCGGTCTGAAGTTCACAGATCACAGTAAAGCGGAAGCAACTGCCCTGACCGGGTACGCTGGTTACCGTCATCTGACCGCCCATGGCTTCTGTCAGGTGTTTACTGATGGCAAGACCCAAACCTGTACCACCAAAGCGGCGGGTTGTTGAGGCATCTGCCTGAGTAAAGGGACGGAACAACCCTGCAATCTGATCTTTATCCATGCCGATGCCGGTATCGCTAACCTCGACATTCAGCGCGACCTTATTGTGGTTCAGCAAATCAGCTTCGGCACTGACCATTACTTCACCGTAGTCGGTGAATTTAATGGCGTTGTTGCATAGATTGATCAGGATCTGCCCCAGCCTTAAGGGGTCACCAACCAGAAAACGGGGAATACTGGTTGGGAAAGAGAACAGAAGCTCGATGCCTTTCTCTTCTGCTTTGAGACTGACAATCCGGGCCAGATGCTCGATAACCTCATCCAGATCAAAGCTGGTTTGTTCAATGGAGAATTTACCGGCTTCGATTTTGGAAAAGTCCAGAATATCGTTGATGATGCCCAGCAAGCTGTTCGCAGACTGGTGAATCGTGGTCAGGTAAGTCGCCTGAGCAGATTCCGGGTCATGCTCTTTTGCTAACTGGCTAAGGCCGATAATGGCATTCATGGGGGTGCGGATCTCGTGGCTCATATTGGCCAGAAAATCACTCTTCATGCGATTGGCATTATCTGCGGCTTCTTTGGCTTCTTTCAGAGCCTGTTCTGCTTCTTTTCGCTGGGTGATGTCGTATAACCAGGTGAAGTAAGCGGGCTGACCATCAAAGAGTGTGCGGTAAACAGAGATCAGTCCCCAGCGGATCTCGCCATCAGCTGTCATCAGGCGACCTTCGAAGTCCTGAATACGTTCTTCAATTTTTAGCTGGGTAACCAGATTTCGGTGATCTTCCTTGTCACGGAAAATCTCGTAGGCTTTCATCTGCAGCAACCGTTCTTTATCGATGCGCAGCATCTTCACCATGGGGTCGTTGCAGTAAATAATACTGCCATCATAACTCATAATGGCAGCGCCTACGGGACTAAACTCCATCATGCGCTTCAGACGGTTCTGGGATTCGGTTTGCTCGGTAATATCGACCAGCGTCAGAATCCGGCCATCATTGCTGGTGTCTGTGCAGTAGATATCGATAACCTTGCCGGAGGCGAGAAAGCGCTGAAACTTACCGGAACTGTGCACTCTCAGGTTATCCAGTGCATTCTGAACCAGCTCGTGCTTATCGCCTTCACCCAGATCGCCGCGTTCGGCCATATAGGTGTAAACCTCCCGCATGGGGGTGCCGGGCTCACAAAGGGATTCAGGCAGGTCGTAGGCTTCCATGAAGGGGTTGTTGGCAAACTCCAGAGTGTTGTCTGCGCTGAGTTTTAACAGGCCACTGGGCTGACTGTTCAGAATCACCTGCTGTTCAGACAGGGTGTCAGCCAGCTTCTGATCTGCCAGTTTGATCGGGGTGATATCAACGCCTTCCGGCAGCAGAAGAATCACTTCACCCTGATCATTGGTGATCGGTGTTAGTGTGAAATCGATACATACCATCTGGTCATCACGGTTGACGTTGATAACCTCAAAGTGGGACTGAATGCCCTGAGCCCCTTTCTCGACAGCTTCACGGACAATTTTCTGTTGGGTTTCGTCGTGATGCCACCAGGGGGTATCCCAGAAGAGTTTGCCTTTGACCGCATCACTGTCACCGCCAATAACATCCATCGCAGCTTTGTTGGCGACCAGGATGTGCCCCTGCGGATCAAGAATTGCCATCAGTTCCGACGAGTTCTGCAGCACGGCGGTAAAGTAATCAGTCATCTTTTGCAGAGCTTGCTCTGACTCTTTCTGCACTGTGATATCTCTGGCGATAGCGGTGAAGAATATCTCCTGTTCGTTCTTAACCTGATTGACCGCCAGATAAATAGGGAACTGCTCACCATTTTTGCGCAGGCCAGCCAGCTCTCGCCCCATTCCCATGGAGCCTGAGTCCGTTACGCTCTGGGTTTTGGAGCCGACATGCCTGTCATTCTGCTTCTGACGCTGCAGGTAGTTATCCATGTAGTTCTGGTGGTGGCTGCGATAGGGCTCTGGCATCAGCATTGAGATGGGCTTGCCGAGAACTTCAGACTGGTTGTAGCCGAATATTTTTTCCGCAGCAGGGTTAAAGAGGGTGATGTTTCCCCGGTGGTCAGTGGTGATAATGCCATCAACAGTGGTATCGATAATGGCGTGAAAATCTGTCTGAGCCGTCAGTACAGGTGGAGTTGACGGTTCAGAAGCATTGTCCGGTGAGTTCTTAACAGACGAGGGGCGCTTAGACTGTATCCAGGCACCAGCGGTCAGACCCACGAGTGTGGCGAGAATCAGGTAGGCCAGCAACAGGATATCTCCATCGGCAGGAATCCAAGGTTCTCTTTGATACTAGCCAACTGGTGGGGGAAAGCAAGCGAAGATGTATCTGTAAGAAATGATAGCAGGAGGTTTTATTTCTGCTTTATAACATTGTAATCAATAGGGATATAAAAAAACCGGAACACAGTGGGGTTCCGGTTTCATCTGCATGCTGTTTTGGATGAGTAATCAGTAGGGATTAAACATCATAACCAGTGCAATCAGAGTGCCGAGTACCAGCAGGGTATCTATAACCCAACGTGCCGGAGTTCTCTTGGCTTTTTTCCGCATCTGAGGTCGGGCTGCCGGTACGTTTCGACGCTGGCTGGCGCTACCCTTGCCCCGGGCTTGCTGTGCACCGGCACGGCCTCTGTCCGAGCGGGGGCGAGGACGACCACCGCTCATTTTTCTCTGTTTCTGGAGTTCGTCGTTGCGCTGTTTTTCTTCGAACTCGTGCTTTCGCCGAAGGGCATCTTCCTTCAGCTTTCTCATGTTTTGCATTGAAAACCTCAGACATCAATACAGCGGAGTTTAATGGTTAACCGCTGTATCTCGTTCCTTATCCGTCATCCTGTTAGCGCAACAAGCAGAAACTACATGCGCGCTATTCGCTGTCCTTAGCAATCTCATAGCAAGGATTATACTCTGTTCCCGGCAGTTTCATGCGTTGTTGTTGCACAAAAGATTGTAACAGTGCGTCAAGGGGAGCCATGATTTCCTCGTCTCCATTGATCTGGAACGGGCCAAACTGCTCAATGGCGGTAATTCCCTGAGCTTTAACATTGCCGGCTACGATACCGGAGAAGGCTCTGCGCAGGTTAGCTGCCAACAGGTGAGTCGGCTGATCCAGACGAATATTCAACGCGGCCATGTTTTCATGGGTCGGTTCAAAGGGTTGCTGAAACTCCGGACTGATCTTCAGACGCCAGTTAAAGTAGAAGGCGTCACTGTTGATACGGCGGGATTTTTCAACTTCATCAATACCATGTGATATTTCCCGGGCAACACGGGCAGGATCATCAATAATGATCTTGTAGCGTTGCTGTGCCTGATAGCCCAGAGTCAGGCCAATAAACTGATTGATCTGCTGCCAGTAATCCCGGCTGCTTTCCGGGCCGGTGAAGATAACCGGGAAAGGGATATCATCATTTTGCGGATTCAGCAGAACCCCTAACAGATAAAGAATCTCTTCAGCCGTACCGGCACCGCCCGGGAAAACAATAATGCCGTGGCCCACACGAACGAAGGCCTCCAGACGTTTCTCAATGTCCGGCATGATCACCAATTCGTTCACGATCGGGTTGGGTGATTCTGCGGCGATAATGCCCGGTTCTGAGATACCCAGATAGCGGCCATCCTGAATACGCTGTTTGGCGTGGGCAAGGTTGGCACCTTTCATCGGGCCTTTCATGGCACCAGGGCCACAACCGGTACAGACATTCAGACCTCTCAGCCCCAATTCATGGCCCACATCCTTGGTGTAGCGGTACTCTTCACGACTGATGGAGTGACCGCCCCAGCAAACCACCATATCCGGCCTGTGATTGGCTTTCAGGGTTCCCGCGTTACGCAGAATGTGAAAGATGGCATTGGTGATGCCTTCTGAATCGTTCAGATCAAAGCGGCTATTGTGCTGAACTTCGCTGCTGACATAAACAATGTCCCGCAGGACTGAGGAAAGGTGTTCGCGGATGCCGCGGATCATCTCACCATCGACAAAGGCGGATGCGGGAGCTTGAGTCAGATGGATTTTAATACCGCGATCCTGTTGCAGCACTTCAATATCAAAGGCTTTGTTCTGTTCCAGTATCGCTTTGCTGTCGTCGGTATGACTGCCGCAGTTCAGTACTGCTAGAGCGCAACCACGCAACAGATCATACTGGCCATTCTCTGAGGTACATTTCAGACGGTTAACTTCGGTCTGAGAAAGAACCTCCAGACTACCTTCCGGAGAGATTCGGGTATCAATACCCTGAGTGTTGGTTTTCATCGTCATAGCATTATCTCCTGTCCCTGCAGTCTCTGTTCTGCCCTGAAGCTATGTGATCCAACGGTGGCGGTTTTTCTGGAAGTCAGTAAACCGCCTTAATGTCGGTTTCTTCTGTATCAGTCCGTTGGATTATTGCTGATTGGCGTTATTCAGAGCCTGTTGCCAGAGCTGCAAAATTTCCTGCTGGTCTTCGCTGTTCATACCGTCATCGGCAAATACCTGATGGAGCCAGCGGGTAAAGCAGGTGTCAAAGTCTCCCTCAGGTTCAACGTATTCAGCCACTAATGTCAGCTGAGGGATGATATAGCCCAGTGCAAACAGTTGTGATTCTTCAGCCTGCATCTCCATCTGTTTCAGTACTTCCGCAAGTTGATCTGCACGCTGGCTAAAGGTTTGCATAGTGGCCTCTTCAATTCATTGTCTACTTCATTATGGCATCAGACTCGCTAACGTGCTGTTTCATAAGACGTTAATCGTAATCTGTGACACAAGCATAACACCGGCGTGAAATGAAAGGACAGCTTCATAGCGCGCTTAAGAATCGTCTTATCTTTTAGTCGTATGCCTCTTTTCTAAATGAGTGCTGTTTGATGATAGCTCAAACGACTGACTGAAAAACCTGGGGGCTATGCCCACTCTGGACTTCCGGTTGGTAGGTTGGTTTGTGACTCTTAAGTCATTGATTTCTATTGTTGAAATGTGACTTTAAAGTCACATTTTTCTCTGACCAAGGTCTAATATGTTGCGGGTGCGAAAAGCAAGTAAAAAGCACTCAACGTGCCTGACGACTCTGAATAACCATAACGACAAATCAGCGTTGGCATGGGGCTGCAAACCAAAAAAATAAATTGAAAATTTAACAGGTGTAACTGTGCTATTAAAACGTAATCACGGAGAAGAACATCCGTATTGGGCGGCTGGACCGTTCAAAATTCGTCTGCCATTTATCCACTACCGCTGGGAGTTGGCTGAAACCGTTCAGGGCATGGTGATGTTCGTTGTGGGCATGGCTATGATTCCTCTGCTACAGAAGTATCTGGGCCTGCCATACGATGTGGCGCTGGCTTATGTTGTGATCTGTGGTATCGGCTTTATGCTGCCTAACCTTTTGGGGGTGCCGTTCGTTCCCGGTTGGATTACGCCAGCCATTCCTGTTGTGCTTCTGTTTATCGGAGGTTTTGAACCGGGCCCTGACGCGATCAAGGCTCTGGTGGCTCTGCAGTTAGTGGTAACTGCGGTATTCCTCTTTATGGGTGTGACCCGTCTGGGTTCTAAGCTGGTTAACTCGATTCCTGATTCCATTAAAGCAGGCATCCTGCTGGGTGCGGGTATCGCTGCTATCAGTGGTGAGATTGTTGAAGGTGGCCGCCTGCACAATACGCCTATCTCTCTGGGTATTGGTGGTCTGATCACCGCTTATGTTCTGTTCTCTCTGTCTTTCCGTGGTTGGGTTGAGAAGCACCGCTGGGCTAAAACCATTGCTGGTTACGGTATGGTTCCGGGTATGCTGATTGCGATGGCAATCGGTTGGGGCGTTGGCGAATACAAACTGCCTGAAGTTGAGATGGGTATCTCTACGCCTAACTTTGCTGCGATCTGGGATTACCTGCCGTTCACCATCGGTATGCCGGGTATTGATCTGTTTATTGCCGCGATCCCAACTGCGATCATTGCGTACATCATCGCTTTTGGTGACATCATTGTGGGTCAGAGTCTGCTGAGCCGTGTTGACCACCTGCGTCCGGATGAGAAGATCGAAGTTGACGTTGACCGTGTTCACCTGGTGACCGGTATCCGTAACCTGATGCACTCTTTCTTTGCACCTTACCCAGGTCTGGCAGGTCCTCTGTTTACTGGTGCGATGGCAACGATTGCTGAGCGTTACCGTTATGGCCGCAGTGCGATGGATACTATCTATTCCGGTGCTGGCGTATTCTGGATCGTAGGCTTTATCGCTCTGTTTGTTCTGCCGCTAATCACTCTGTTCAAGCCGGTTCTGCCGATTGCACTGTCGATCACCCTGATCATCACGGGTTACCTGTGTATCGCTGTAGCGGTTGAGCAGATCGAAAGTGCTACCTCTATGGGCGTTGCCGGTATCATGGGTGTGGTTTTGTCTGTACACGGTGCAGCATGGGGCTTGGGTGTTGGTCTGGTTCTGTACTTCCTGATCGAGCACCGCACTAAGAACGCTGCTAAGGATGAAGAAGCGATTCACGTTGAAGAAGATGCCGCTACGGTAGACTGATTCTGAGTGTTCCCCCGCTTTAAAGAAAACCCTCTTCTGTGAAGAGGGTTTTTTCGTTTCTGTCCCGGTAACTTCCTTCTTCCTGTTAACAGATTTTGTTATTCAGCCGATTTTCCTCCTATGCTTTGGATATAACAAAAGCTGGCGGCTGTGTCAGGCCGAACAGCACAGTCTACATATCCCGTCCGGAGGCTCTGCCATGATGCAGTCCTATAGCAAGCTAAGTCTGAGGTGGCAGGTTGCTCTGCCGATTCTTGTTCTTCTGTTTCTGGTGTTACTGGAAGGTTATATGGGAGTGAGCGGCCTGAAAAAGGTCAGTGAGCGTTCAGAAGATATGGCTGCTCGCCTGACTCCGGCCACCAGTGCGATTCTTAATGCCGATCGTGACCTGTATCAGGCGGCAGTGGCCATGCGGGATTATGTATCCCTGCGAAGCCAGAACAAGTCGATTGATGCTGCTAAAGGTGATTTTGACGAGAATGTGCAGCAGGCGATTGACCGTATGATGAAGGCGAGGACACTGGCTGGAGAAGCCGGGGTTACACTGAAAAGTGAAGAGGCTTTCCGTCGGGCGTTGCAGCGCTGGCAACAGGAAGCAGCAAAAGTGATGTCGGTGGCAGATGCTGGAAATATTCAGGCTGCCTACGATCTGATGTCCGGCATTGAAGGCACCACCTTTTCTGAACTTCGGGATCAATACGATGCTCTTGGTGAGCAGGTGGATGCTACCGCGGCAGCATTAAGTGATGAGATCCGTCAGGTATCCAGCAGTGAATTTAACAAGGCGATGCTGGTACTCCTGGCGACACTGGTTATTGTTTCCGCTGCGACGGTTCTTGTTCCCCGCATGATCACACGACCTTTGACCCATCTGGAAAAGTTAGTCGCGGCACTGGCTGATGGTGGTGGTGATCTGACTCAGCGGCTGCCAGCTGAAGGCAGTAATGAGACGGCACGATTGGCGAAACAGGTGAATCGCTTACTGGAGTTTCTGCAGACCATGATTGCAGAGGCTCAGGATCATGTCCGGGAGATGGATCAGGGGGTAAAAGGTCTGCTCACCAGCGCTGAGCAAACCGGTCAACGTGCGAGCCAGCAGAGCAGTTCTGTTGAGCAGGTACTGACTGCTGTTCATGAGATGCAGCAGGCGATTCAGGAGATTGCCGCTAATGCTCAGAACACGTCGTCAGAGTCAGATCAGGCGAATCAGGATGTGCAAACCTCTGGACGAGCGATTCGGGAATCATCTTCTCAGGTCGATAGTCTGTCGAAAGAGATTGAGCAGGCCGTGAGTCTGATCTCTCAGTTGGAGACGGAGAGCAATAACATCGTTTCCGTGCTGGATGTTATTGGCGGTATCGCGGAGCAAACCAATCTCTTGGCGCTGAATGCTGCTATTGAGGCTGCCCGTGCCGGTGAGGCAGGTCGTGGTTTTGCGGTGGTTGCCGATGAAGTGCGGACTCTGGCCTCCCGGACTCAGCAATCGACTCAGGATATTCAGGAGATGATTGAGCGTCTGCAGCAGGGAGTAGCAGGTTCGGTGAAAGCGATGCAGGGAGCCAGCGAGCAGGTAACGGCTACGGTTGAGAGTGCTCGAATTGCCAGTGATGCCCTTGCGGGAATCGTTGCGGGAATCAACACCATCAACAGTATGTCGGCCCAGATTGCGACCGCGACGGAAGAGCAGTCGGTTGTAGCCAATCATATTAATGATACGGTTCATGATATCAATGAGCAGTCGGACCGCTTGTCGGAGTTGGCGCAGGAAACAAGAGGGGCAAGCCATGAGCTTGAACGATCTGTTCAGGCGGTATCCGGTCATATGGGGCGGTTTAAAGTGTAACTAAGTATCTTTATTACTGATTTATGACAGAGTTTTTACTCTGTAGTATCTGCCCGGATACTCTGAGCTGGACAAAAACTCTTGCTAATGTAATAAGATGTAACTATTAAATATAAATAACGGAAGCAGGGCGCTTCCGGATAATAAGAAGGGATCTCTTGGCAGGTAGCTATTGCCAAACCAATGTTCTGCCTCAGGCTTTGTTGAACAGATTAAGGTTCCTTCTATGCAGATTAAGCACAAGCTTTCCATTAATGCCGCTATTGTCATCGGGGTGATGCTGGTGATGTTCGGCCTTTTCTCCTGGGCATTGGCCACTGTTGAGAAATTGGGGCGGGGTCATGAACTAGCCCTGAGTCTTGAGACGGATATGCTCAGCATGCGCCGTCATGAGAAAGACTTTATGGCCCGCAGTGATCTCAAATATGTCCCCCGTTTTGATGAGCGCATTGCCCATACCGATGTTGTCCTGAAAGAGCTTAAAGCTATTGCGCAAAGTCATGACCTGAATCTGCCTGAGCTGGATCAGCTTAAGGTGACCTTCTCCGAGTACCAGAAGAGCTTCCACTCCGTGGTGAAGGCGACGGAAAAGGTCGGTCTGGATCACGAGTCAGGTCTTCAGGGTGAGCTTCGCCAGGCTGTGCACAATATCGAAACAGAGTTGAAAGCCCTTTCTGCGGACTCTGTCATGGTGACCATGCTTCAGCTTCGCCGGGCAGAGAAGGACTTTATTCTTCGTGGGGCGATGAAGTATCCGGAAAAGTTCGCCAAGCTGATCAAGACGCTCAAGCAGCAGTTGGAACAGCTGGGTGTTGACCCTAAAGTGATGGGTTATGCCGATACCTATCAGGCGAAATTCTCTGCTTATGTTGCCGGTCGTCAGGAACTGGGTCTGAACAGTGATTCCGGCCTTCGCCTGCAGATGCGTGAGCGTATTCAAAGCACCGAGTCTCTGCTTGAGTCCACCATCGGAAAAGTGAGCGATCAGCTGGCATCCAGTATCAGTCATGCCCATGTGCTGGCCATTACTGTGTTTATTGCGGTTCTGGTTATCACTGCACTTTCTACCTACCTGATTGGCCGGTCGATCTTCCAGCCGATTAACCGTATTCAACGGGATATTCACAAAATCCATGAAACCCATGATCTGAACCTCAGGGTGGATCAGTCCGGTAAAGATGAGATAGCTCAGATGGCGACCTCTCTGAACCAGATGCTGAAAGGCTTCCAGCAGGTGATCTGTCAGGTGAATGAAGCTGTTGGTTCTATGAATCACACCACGGATCTTTTGTCCTCAAGCTCTGCGCAAACCGCTTCTGATATTGATCGTCAGCGTGCTGAAACTGACTCTGTAGCCACGGCGATTACCGAGATGGTCAGTACCGTAGAAGAGATAGCCCGCAATACCGAACTGATGGCTGGTAATGCCCGTAATACTCATCAGGATGCACTGGATGGGCAGAAACAGGTTCAGCAGGCGATCAGTCTGATTCGTAACCTTTCCGATCAGCTGGAAGGCTCAGTGGGTTCCGTTACCGAATTATCAGAACAGAGCCAAACCATAGGTCAGGTATTGGGTGTGATTCAGGACATTGCAGAGCAGACCAATCTGCTGGCGCTGAATGCGGCGATTGAAGCAGCGCGTGCCGGTGAACAGGGGCGTGGCTTTGCGGTGGTTGCTGATGAGGTTCGTGCTCTTGCTGGCCGTACTCAGGATGCGACACAGGAGATTGCTGAGATTATTACCTCGCTGCAAACTAAAACTGCAGATATTGTTCAGCTGATTCACGATAGCCGGAATCAGGGACAAGAGAGTCGGGATCAGGCTTCTCAGGTTGAGCAGGTGCTGATGTCCATCACTCAGGATGTGACGGATATTTCTGATCGGGCAACTCAGGTTGCTGCTGCCATTGAAGAGCAAAGTAGCGTCGCCAATGAAGTGGGGCAGAACATCGTCGTGATTCGGGATATTACTGAAGACACTTCTGAAGCGGTGAAACGCAATTCGGAAGCCAGCGAAGAGATCTCTCAGCAAGCCAGCCAGCTGCAACAGGTGGTAGCGGCTTTCCGGGTATAGTTTTTAGCCTGAAATTGAGCGCTGTGCTGTTTCTGTCGCATAGCAATCGATTCCGCTACCTTTAACAAAGAGCTTTGCTATTGAGATAGCGAAGCTCTTTTTGTTTGTGTTTTTTAAACGGAATGGTCTTTTGGGGCAGGAGGTCGCCTGATATTAACGGCAGATCGCGTCTATTGAGGTTGGTTTATGCGTCTGAAGCTCAGCTACCCGCTTTTAAGTCTTTATGCTCCTCTGTTTTTTCTTAGTCTGCTTTGGTTCGCAGAGAAAGCAAAGGCGGATGTGAGCGGAAAACTCGTCGTCGAAGTGATTGCCATCGAATACCCTCCCTATACCAGCGAACATCTGTCCGGAGCAGGCCTCTCTTTTGAAGCACTGAACAAGGCGATGGAGGACCTATCCAATGGCGGTAGCAATATTGTTCTGCAGTCTCATTTTCTTCCGCCAGCCAGAGCCAATTTCACCGTTACTCAGGGAAGTTGGAGTGCCAGTTTCTACCCACCCTTAAAGCCTGACCCTGATTACCACTGGATTAAGCTGGATCATAAAACCGTTGAGATGGGGCTTTTCCGTCTGCGTGTCCCCATGGCAAGCCCAGGCGAGGTTACCATCTGGCCAAGCTTGCATGATATGACAGGTAAAGTAGCGGTTGGGCGACAGGCGGATCTGGCCACTCAAGGCTTAAAGTCAGCACTTAAACATACGGATATGGAGCAGGTTCAGGTTGATAGTCTGACTCAGGGCTTTCAGTTGCTGGCAAAAGGGCGCGTCGACTTTGTTTTTGCAGAGAAATTAGCCGGTTTTTTAATAGCAGATTATTTGAACGATGAACGACTGGAGTTGGAGTTTACTGATAAGCCTGTTTTTACCACCAACATAGGCGTCTGGGTTAATCGCAGGGATCCACAGGGAGAGGAACTTTATCAGGCATTGAAAAACTTTCAGCCCGCGTTATCGGAGTAAGTGCGGGCTGAAAGAGGATGTGTGCAGAAGTGAGAGGTCTAACGCAGTGCGATGGGCTCTTCTTCAGCGTTGTATGGCGTCAGTTGAATCAGGATGCCATAGCGCGGGTGGTCGATGTAGTGCAGATCACCGCTTCGCATTCTGCGGGATTGCTGCATAGGAATAATGGTGTCGACCCGATACTGGCGGAACCCCAGTAATGCCAGTGATGGGTTTGGTGTCAGGTTGCTGCTCGGTAGAATAGCCGTTGAGCTGTTCTTATTGCTTAACAGCTCGCTAAAACCCGGCACGTTGGTCTGATCACTGCTTTGGCTGGCTTCAAACTCTCTCAGGTAGAGGTTTGTGTCCAGGTGCAGGTAGCGGGCAACGGACAGGTTGATACTACCTTCAAGCTCAAACAGGTTGTCGTATTGTTCGCCACCACGAATATGAATGGGCGTACTGTTTGCCCGGTCGTACACCGGCATATTCCAGGCTTCGTGGAACATGATGCGGAAGTTCTTACGGCGCTCCAGACGATTACGCTGAGGAATCAGCTGCATCTTATCTTCCGGCATATAGAAGAGATCCGGCAGGCGGTTATTAGCCAGATCAGCGCGTTGCTGATTGCTCAAAGGTACGATGCCCACCGGAGTTTCGATCAGTTCTGTCTCGCCGTTTTCCTTGGTCTGAACGCGGGTCTGCACTTCCTGTTCTGTTTTTGCCAGAAGCTCCGGAGTCACATCAGTAGGGCGATAGAGTTTCAGATAGGCGTTAGGCAGCTCAACCTGAACATTCTCCGGCCAGCTTTCAGACAGGGTTTTATCCTGTTCTTCGTAGCTGAAGATAATCATCTCAACGGTATAGTGACGAGCCACGGCTTTTTCAGGAGCCGCATTGTCTTCAGCAAAAGAAGGAGTGCCAGCTGTCGCCATAAGCAGCAGTGAGGCTGTTATCAGGCTATGGCTTTTACCCTTAAGCTGGCACAGGGCAGATTTCAGAAAGTTAGTGTGAGCATTCTGACTGCGAGTCATTAAATTCATATTTCTCATCTGTTTCAGGCTGCCTTATCCGGCGACAGTTTGGACAGCAAGGTTTCGATCACCGAGAAGCGGCGCTCAGGCTGATTCATCAGATCGGTAAAGCGTAATTTATTCGCGCCTTCGAGACGATACCGGTTCGGCGCAGATTGTACCATCTTAACAATGGCAAGTGGCTCAACCTGTGTCTCTGCCGTGAATTCGAGACTGCCATTTTCCGCACCGCAGTCGATACGGCTGATGCCGATCGCTTCGGCGCGCAGTTTCAGGCGGGTCTGATTAAACAGGTTCTTCACCTGATCCGGCAGCAGACCAAAGCGGTCGATCATCTCCACCTGCAGCTCTTTCAGCTCGTTGTTATCTCTGGCATTGGCGATGCGTTTGTACATCACCAGACGGCTGTGCACATCCGGCAGGTAATCATCCGGAATCAGCGCCGGAATACGCAGGTTAACCTCAGCGCCCTGATTCAACGGTTTGTCCAGATCTGGTGTTTTACCCTGTTTGATCGCTTTAACGGCTTTATCCAGCATCTCCATATAGAGGCTGTAACCCACCTGTTCCATCTGGCCGCTCTGGCCTTCGCCAAGTAGTTCACCGGCACCCCGAATCTCCATATCGTGAGTTGCCAGGGTAAAGCCTGCGCCCAGATCTTCCGCCTGAGCGATCGCTTCGAGGCGTTTCTCGGCATCTTTGCTCAGCTTTTTGCCTTCCGGTGTCAGAAGGTAGGCGTAGGCCTGATGGTGAGATCGACCGACACGACCGCGCAGCTGATGCAGCTGAGCCAGGCCGAACTTATCGGCACGCTCGATAATAATGGTGTTGGCACTTGGGATATCGATACCGGTTTCAATAATGGTAGAGCAGACCAACACGTTAAAGCGCTTGTGGTAGAAATCCGACATCAGCTGTTCCAGCTGGCGCTCTGGCATCTGACCATGGGCCACACCAACGCGGGCTTCCGGCACCAGTTCGCGAATGGTCTCGGCGGCATTTTCGATAGTTTTCAGGTCGTTGTGCAGGAAGTAGAGCTGACCACCACGGAGAATTTCACGCAAAATCGCTTCTTTAATGGTCGGTTTGTCGTATTTGCGGACAAAGGTTTTTACCGACAGACGTTTGGCTGGCGGTGTGGCGATAATCGACAGATCCCGGATACCGGACATCGCCATATTCAGGGTACGCGGAATCGGCGTGGCGGTCATGGTGAGGATATCAATCTCAGAACGCAGGGATTTCAGCTTCTCTTTCTGACCGACACCAAAGCGGTGTTCCTCATCGATAATCAGCAGGCCCAAATCGTTGAAGTTGGTGTCTTTCTGCAGCAGCTTGTGGGTCCCGATCACGATATCGGCTTTACCGTTACCCATATTTTCCAGCACGGCTTTCTGCTCTTTGGTGGATTTGAAGCGTGAC
Source organism: Oceanospirillum sanctuarii (assembly GCF_002150805.1). Lineage (GTDB taxonomy): Bacteria > Pseudomonadota > Gammaproteobacteria > Pseudomonadales > Halomonadaceae > Oceanospirillum > Oceanospirillum sanctuarii. The sequence goes on along the minus strand of NZ_MTBA01000004.1, from coordinate 432,368 downwards.
AGAACTTCAACCTGTACCGGCCAGTCGGCAAAGCGGTCACGGAAGTTTTCAAAGTGCTGCTGGGCGAGCAGGGTGGTTGGCACCAGAATCGCTACCTGTTTGCCGCTCATCACCGCCATAAAGGTGGCGCGCATGGCAACTTCGGTTTTACCAAAACCGACATCACCGCAGACCACGCGGTCCATCGGTTGTGGCGAGATCATATCCTGAATTACGGCGTTGATTGCCATCATCTGATCCGGGGTTTCCTCAAACGGGAAACCTGCGGCAAAGGCTTCGTAAGACTGATCCGGATTGTTATGGCTGAAGCCTTTACGGGCAGCGCGGCGAGCGTAAATATCCAGCAGTTCAGCGGCGGTATCGCGAATTTTCTCTGCAGTTTTGCGTTTGGCTTTTTCCCACTGCTCGGTGCCGAGCTTATGCAGTGGCGCATGGTCATCTCCGGCACCGGAGTAGCGGGAGATCAGATGCAGGGAGCTGACCGGTACATAGAGTTTGGCACCGTCCGCGTATTCCAGCGTCAGGAACTCTGCCTTCTGCTGATCGATCTCCAGCACCTGCAGACCCAGATAACGGCCGACACCATGATCGATGTGTACCACAGGCGCACCTTCCTGCAGTTCGGTCAGGCTGCGTACTGTGTACTCACCGATATCAGTGGCTTTCTGACGTCGGCGACTTTGAAAGACGCGCTGACCAAAAAGCTGGCTTTCGCTGATCAGTTCAAAAGATGGGGCTTCACAGGTGATCCCTTCTAACAGCGGCGCAACGGTTATACCCAGCTTGCTCTCGGCCTTGGGTGCTGTGCTGAAACTCTGCCAGCTGTCAAAACCGGTCGGGCGCAGTTCGATGCGGGCCAGCAGTTCCAGCAGGGCTTCCCGGCGACCGGCGGATTCAGCGCAGAACAGTACCTGCTTATCGGTGCTTTTCAGGTGATCCTGCAGCTGTTTCAGCGGTGTGTTGCTTTTGGCATCGATCGGTAGCTGAGCCGGTTCTGAGAACGGCAGGTTAATACGACCGGCTTTATCTTCAACCGCTGCGGTGTGCAGCTGAACGCGGGCGTAGCTTTTCAGACGGCTGAACAGCTGGTTAACCGGCAGGAATAACTGAGCTGGTGGCAGAATCGGGCGCTGAATATCGTAACGACGATCTTCGTAGCGGCGCTCTACTTCCGCCCAGAAATGTTCAGCGGCTTCTTCGGTATCGCTGTGGCTGACCAGCAGGGTGTTGTCTGGCAGGTAGCTGAACAGGTCAGCAGTCTGCTCAAAAAACAGCGGCAGATAGTACTCAAGCCCCGGTGATGGGATGCCTTTGCTGACATCCTGATATAGGGGGCACTGGCGGAAGTCGATATCAAAGGCTTCCTGAAAGGCGATCTTAAACTGGGTTTTGCCACTACTGTCGAGAGGATATTCCTGAGCAGGCAGAATACGGATCTGATCGGTTTTTTCCTGTGAACGCTGGGTTTCCGGATCGAAGGTGCGCAGGGTGTCGATCTCATCATCAAACAGATCAATGCGGATTGGCTCATCGCTGCCCATGGGGAAAATGTCCATCAGGGCACCACGGATCGCGTATTCTCCGTGGCTGTAAACATTATCCACACAGTGGTAACCGGCCTGTTCCAGCTGGCGGCTCATTGCCTGTGCATCAAAACGCTGGCCGGTTTCCAGCAGGAAGGTGGAGCCACTGATGTAACTTTCCGGAGCCAGACGCTGCATTAGCGTTGATGCAGGTGCTACCAGTACACCTTTTTTCAGCTGCGGCAGCTGGAACAGCACCTTAAGTCGCTCGGAGATAATGTCCTGATGGGGAGAAAAGGCATCGTAAGGCAGGGTTTCCCAGTCCGGCATGCGCAACACCGGAAGGTCATCCGGCAGAAAGAACTGCAGTAGTTCCGCCAACTGTTCCGCATCGCTCTGGCTTTTTGTGACCACAAACAGCAGGCGTTCCTGTTGACGGGCCAACTCGCTGATAACCAGTGCGCGGGCGTGTCCCGGCAGATTGCCCCAGTGGCGGGTATCACCGGGTTTTACAGGAACCATCTGGGACTTTAACTGCAGTTGCATGGTGTCTTTTCCGTGGCTGTCGATAGATGTCATATAGGAAAGAAGAAGCTAAGTCTAAGGCTGTACCTGTGAATGTAAAGGGTAGCTGGCAGGGATTTAACTGATCGGCTGATATGAGTAATGCGCCGGAATAATAAGAAACAAGTTGATGATTATTCATATATAAGTGTTCTGAATTGCGTTGGATAGGCTAATTGAGGGGCTAAATAGGCAGTTTTAGGGGTTAAATAGACTTTGGCCGCAAAACTGGCGTTTAAATTTGCCCTTTGGTCCTTCTGCTTTCATAATACGCCCGCATTTTCGGTTGAGATTTTTTTTGATTTAAGTGAGGCCGCCCGTGAGTCAAGAGATGTTAGATAACTGTTTCCAGGATTGGCAGGAGCGTGAAGCTCTGGCAGAAGCTATGATCCCGCTGATTGGTCAGCTGTATCGTAAAAACAATGTAGTGACTTCACTGTATGGCCGCGCAATGGTCAACCAGTCAGTTATCCGCATCCTGAAAGACCACCGTTTCGTTCGCCAGGTTGAAGGCACTGAGCTGTCTGTTCGTGACACTCACCCTATCCTGGAAGCTATGGCTGGCATGAACATGGGCCCTGCTCACGTTGATATCGGTAAGCTGGCTGTTAAGTTCAAAAACGAAGGCGGTTCTGATCTGGAAGCTTTCCTGCGTAAAGAACTGGACACTGCTGTAGATAAGTACGAAGCAAACGGTGAAGACGGTTACAAAGACGTTGTTCTGTACGGTTTCGGTCGTATCGGTCGTCTGCTGGCGCGTATTCTGGTTGAAAAAGCAGGTGGCGGTAACAAGCTGCGTCTGCGCGCTATCGTTGTTCGTGGCGGTAAAGAAGGCGATCTGCAGAAGCGTGCTAGCCTGCTGCGTCGTGACTCTGTTCACGGTTCTTTCCAGGGCACCATCACTGTTGATGAAGAAGCTAAAGCGCTGATCATCAATGGTAACTACGTTCAGGTGATCTACGCGAACTCTCCTGCAGAAGTTGACTACACCACTTACGGTATCAATGACGCTATCATCGTTGATAACACGGGTATGTGGCGTGATGAAGCAGGCTTGGGTCAGCACCTGGATTGCAAAGGCGCGTCCCGCGTTCTGCTGACTGCTCCTGGTAAAGGCGACATCAAAAACATCGTTCACGGTATCAACAGCAACGTGATCGAAGAAGGCGACAAGATTCTGTCTGCGGCTTCCTGTACTACTAACGCTATCGTTCCTGTACTGAAGGCGATTGAAGATCAGTATGGTATCGAGCACGGTCACGTTGAGACTGTTCACGCGTTCACTAACGACCAGAACCTGATCGATAACTTCCACAAAGCATCCCGTCGTGGCCGTGCAGCTCCGCTGAACATGGTTATCACTGAGACTGGTGCGGCTTCTGCAGCGGCTAAAGCTCTGCCTTCTCTGAAAGGTAAGCTGACTGGTAACGCGATCCGTGTTCCTACGCCAAACGTTTCTATGGCGATTCTGAACCTGACGCTGAAGAACGGCACTACTGTTGAAGAAGTTAACGACTACCTGCGTGACGCTTCTCTGCACTCTGGTCTGCAGAAGCAGATCGACTTTGTTCAGTCTCCGGAAGTTGTTTCTTCTGACTTCGTTGGTAACCGCCATGCGGGTATCGTTGATGGTGAAGCTACTATCGTTAACGGTAAGCAGGCTGTTCTGTACGTTTGGTACGATAACGAATTCGGTTACAGCTGCCAGGTTGTACGTATTCTGCAGCAGATCTCTAACGTGCACTTCCAGCATTTCCCTGCACGTTAATATCTGACGCTAACTTTTCCGGCTTTTTTGTCGGGATTGTGCAAAAGCCCGCTCATTGAGCGGGCTTTTTTGCGCCTAAGTAAAAGAAAATTAAACATTTTTCTCCCGTTGTATTTGGTAATTGGCAGATATTTTCAGACGTTGCCCCCCAAATGCCCGAAATTCTCCGGATACGGTACCTAAGTATGGCCTGATGTTGTGGCAAAATGTCGCAGGTCGAGTGGTAAAGGCGGTGGCAGGTCTTTATAATGTGTCCGATTTTGGGAGCGATCCGGGTGGGCAGACCTGCGATCGTGAAAACAGCAAGGCTGTACATAAGAATTATCGACCTGATGCAGGCTGTTTCTAAGCATATCGAAGCAATCTGCATGGGGTTATCTAAGCTTTACCTTTAAAAAATAACTAAGTGATTGGGCGAGACGTATGATAAAAATCAAACGTGGCCTTGATCTGCCTATAGCCGGCGCGCCAAAGCAAAGCATCGAAGATGCTGCTCAGGCGCGTACGGTCGCTGTGATTGGCACTGACTATGTGGGTATGAAGCCTACAATGGCAGTGAAAGTCGGCGACCAGGTTAAGCTAGGTCAAGAGCTCTTCAGTGATAAAAAGACCCCAGGTGTAAAATACACTGCTCCTGCTGCCGGTGAGGTTATTGCCGTCAACCGAGGTGAGCGCCGTGTACTCCAGTCTGTGGTTATCAAAGTTGCGGATCAGGAAGAAAAAGTTCAGTTTGCCAAGTTTGGTCAGGCTGATCTGGCTTCTCTGGAGCGTGCAAAAGTCCAGGAACAGCTGATTGAATCCGGCCTGTGGACTGCACTGCGCACCCGTCCGTTCAGCCGTGTTCCGGCTCTGGAATCCACTCCGAACTCCATCTTTGTAACGGCGATCGATACCAGCCCTCTGGCTGCAGATCCTGCAGCAGTTCTGAAAGGTCAGGAAGCTGATTTTCAGGCGGGTCTTGAGGTTCTGGCACGTCTGACAGACGGAAAAGTTTTCGTTTGTAAGGCAGCAGGCGCTTCTGTTCCTGCACAGGCTGGTGGTCAGGTTGTGGTTGAAGAGTTTGCCGGTCCGCACCCTGCGGGTCTGGTTGGTACTCACATCCATCATCTGGATCCTGTTAGCTCAGAGAAAACTGTTTGGTCTATCGGTTACCAGGACGTAGTGGCTTTCGGCCAGCTGTTCCTGACCGGTGAACTGAATATTTCCCGCGTTATCGCTCTGGGCGGTCCTGAAGTTAAGAATCCACGTTTGGTTAAAACCCGTCTGGGTGCATCTCTGGAAGATGTTTGCGGTGGCGAAGTTGCTGACCGTGAAGCCGTACGTCTTATCTCTGGTTCAGTATTTGGCGGTACTACTGCTAAAGGTCCTTTCTCCTTCCTGGGTCGCTACCACACACAGGTTAGCGTTCTGAAAGAAGGCACGAACCGTGACTTTATGGGTTGGCTGTCTCCGGGTGCGAACAAGCACTCTATGCTGAACATCTATATCTCCAAGCTGTTTGGCCTGAAGAACTACGCGCCATCTACCAATACTAACGGTAGTGAGCGTGCGATGGTTCCAGTAGGTTCATACGAGCGTGTTATGCCTCTGGATATTCTGCCGACTCAGTTGCTGCGTGCACTGATCGTTGGTGATATCGAGTCTGCGATGCAGCTGGGCTGTCTGGAACTGGACGAAGAAGATCTTGCGCTGTGCACCTACGTGTGCCCTGGTAAGTACGAATACGGTCCTATCCTGCGCAACAATCTGACCACGATTGAGAAGGAGGGGGCATAATGGGTCTGCGTAAAATCCTTGATAATATGGAACCTCACTTCCACAAAGGTGGTAAGTATGAAAACTGGTACGCGCTTTACGAAGCCGTAGATACCATTTTCTATGCGCCGGGTTCTACTACTAAAACCACAGCTCACGTACGTGATGGTGTTGACCTGAAACGTATGATGATTACTGTTTGGATGTGTACTTTCCCAGCAATGTTCTTCGGTATGTGGAACGTGGGTTACCACGCGAACATGGCGATGGCTGCGGAAGGTATCGCTGCTGTTGAAGGTTGGCGCGGTGCGCTGATCAGCCTGTTTGCTGGCTATGACCCTGCAAGCCTGTGGGACAACATGATCCACGGTGCGATGTACTTCCTGCCTGTTTATGCGGTTACCTTCGTTGTGGGTGGCTTCTGGGAAGTACTGTTTGCAATGAAGCGCGGCCACGAAGTGAACGAAGGTTTCTTCGTAACTTCTATCCTGTTCGCTCTGACGCTTCCTCCTACCATTCCTCTGTGGCAGGTTGCACTGGGTATTACCTTCGGTGTGGTTGTTGCTAAAGAGATCTTCGGTGGTACCGGTAAGAACTTCCTTAACCCAGCTCTGGCAGGTCGTGCATTCCTGTACTTCGCGTACCCTGCCCAGATCTCCGGTGATGCGGTTTGGACTGCAGTAGACGGTTACACTGGTGCAACTGCACTGGGTGTTGCTGCTGCTGAAGGCATGAACGGTCTGACTGAAACTCTGACCTGGTGGGATTCCTTCCTGGGTGTAATGCCGGGTTCCATGGGTGAAACCTCGACGCTGGCGATTATGGTCGGTGGTGCTGTTCTTCTGGCAACCAAGATCGCTTCCTGGCGTATCGTTCTGGGTGTGTTCATCGGTATGTTCGCACTGAGTTCTCTGCTGAACGTTATCGGTTCTGATACTAACCCTATGTTCGCGCTGCCTTGGTACTGGCACCTGACTCTGGGTGGTCTGGCCTTTGGTATGTTCTTCATGGCGACTGACCCTGTATCTGCCTCTATGACTAATACTGGCAAGATCTGGTTCGGTATTCTGATCGGTGCAATGACAGTGATGATCCGTGTGGTCAACCCAGCATTCCCAGAAGGTATTATGCTGGCGATTCTGTTTGCGAACCTGTTTGCACCGTTTATCGACCACTTTGTGGTTCAGGCCAATATCAAACGGAGAATGATGCGCAATGTCTAGTAGCAACGATTCCATCAAGAAAACGCTTACCGTAGCGTTACTGCTGTGTATCGTCTGCTCCGTGATTGTTTCCGGCGCAGCGGTAATGTTCAAAGCACAACAGCAGGAAAACAAAGACCTGGACCGTAAATCCAACATTCTGGCTGCTGCCGGTCTGATGGAACCAGGTAAGTCCATTGACGAACTTTATGCTCAGATTACACCTCGTGTTGTGAACCTGAACACTGGTGAGTACACCGACGAGTTCAACGCTGAAACTTACGATCAGCTGAAAGCGGCTAAAGATCCTTCTATGTCGAAAGCACTGTCTAACAGTGAAGACGTTGCTGGTATCAAGCGTCGTGAGCAGTTTGCCACTGTTTATCTGGTAGAGAAGGACGGTCAGCTGGATCGTATCATTCTGCCGGTGCGTGGTTATGGTCTGTGGTCGACTCTGCACGGCTTCCTGGCTCTGGAAGCAGATGCTAACACTGTAATCGGTCTTGGCTTCTACCAGCACGCGGAAACTCCGGGTCTGGGTGGTGAAGTTGATAACCCTAAGTGGAAAGCTCTGTGGCCGGGTAAGAAAGTCTTTGAAGGTGACAACATGAACCCAGCGATCGAACTGGTTAAAGGTTCTGTTGATGCTTCTACACCAAATGCTGAGCACAAAGTTGACGGCCTGTCCGGTGCAACTCTGACCAGCCGTGGTGTAACTAATCTGGTTCAGTACTGGGTTGGCGAAGAGGGTTTCGGCCCTTACCTAAGCAAACTTCGTAAGGAAGGAGTATAAAAATGGCTGATACTCCAAAGAGCGTTATTGTCTCTCCAATCTTTGCCAACAACCCGATTGCTCTGCAGATTCTGGGTATTTGTTCGGCACTGGCGGTAACCAGCAGTCTGTCTGTTGCTATCGTGATGGGTGTTGCGGTATCTCTGGTAACGGCTTTCTCGAGCATGTTTATCTCGATGATCCGTAATCAGATCCCAAACAGCATCCGTATTATTGTACAGATGACCATTATTGCGTCTCTGGTAATCGTTGTTGACCAGATGCTGAAAGCATACGCTTACGAAACCAGTAAGCAGCTGTCGGTATTCGTTGGCCTGATTATTACCAACTGTATCGTAATGGGTCGTGCTGAAGCTTACGCGATGAAAAACGGTCCTGTGATGAGCTTCATCGACGGTATCGGTAACGGTCTGGGCTACACCGTAGTTCTGCTGTTTGTTGGTTTCATCCGTGAACTGTTTGGTTCCGGTAGCCTGTTCGGTATCCAGATCCTGGAAAAAATCAATGACGGTGGTTGGTATCTGCCTAACGGTATGATGCTGCTGCCACCTTCTGCGTTCTTCATCATTGCTGGCTTTATCTGGCTGATCCGTACCTGGCAGCCTGCTCAGAATGAAGAAGCTGAGTTTAAGATCGCTCCAAATACTCAGGCTAAGGAGGCCGTATAATGTTTGAATACTACTTAAGCCTTCTGGTTAAGGCTGTGTTTGTAGAAAACATGGCTCTGGCTTTCTTCCTGGGTATGTGTACCTTCCTGGCGGTTTCGAAAAAGATCGAAGCAGCTCTGGGTCTGGGTATTGCCGTTGTTGTAGTACTGGTGATTACCGTTCCGGTAAACAACCTGATCTATAACAACCTGCTGCGTGAAGGCGCGCTGACCTGGACCGGCATGGAAGGTGCCGAATCTATGGATCTGAGCTTCCTGGGTTATCTGAGTTACATCGGCGTAATCGCCGCTATGGTTCAGATCCTGGAGATGTTCCTCGATAAATTTGTACCTGCACTGTACAACGCACTGGGTGTATTCCTGCCGCTGATTACTGTGAACTGTGCCATTTTGGGTGCGTCTCTGTTCATGGTTGAGCGTGACTACAACTTCGGTGAGTCTGTGGTATATGGTGCCGGTGCTGGTATCGGTTGGGCGCTGGCGATCGTTGCGCTGGCGGGTATCCGTGAAAAACTGAAGTACAGTGATGTACCAGCGGGCCTGCAGGGTCTGGGTATCACATTTGTGACTGTAGGTCTGATGTCTCTGGGCTTTATGTCCTTCTCGGGCGTGCAGCTGTAAGTACACAGTTGACGGAAACTTAGAACAAAAAGGTTCAGAACATGGTTGATTCACAACTTATTGTGCTGGGCGTGGTCATGTTCACGATCATCGTAGTATCTCTGGTACTGGTGATTCTGGCAGCACGCAACAAGCTGGTTAGCAGTGGCGATGTCACTGTAACCATTAATGGCGAGCAGAAAATTACTACCCCTGCGGGCGGTAAACTGCTTCAGACACTGGCTTCAAACGGTATCTTCCTGTCATCTGCATGTGGTGGCGGCGGCTCTTGTGCCCAGTGTAAATGTATCGTTTCTGCTGGTGGCGGTTCTATTCTGCCAACGGAAGAATCTCACTTCACTATGGGTGAGAAGAAAGAAGGCTGGCGTCTGTCTTGCCAAGTTCCTGTTAAACAGGACATGGAAATTGAAGTAGAAGCTGATGTCTTCGGTGTTAAGAAGTGGGAATGTACGGTTGAGTCTAACGACAACGTAGCAACCTTCATTAAAGAGCTGACTCTGCGTCTGCCTGAAGGTGAAAACGTAGACTTCCGCGCTGGTGGTTATGTACAGCTGGAAGTTCCTCCGCACGAAGTTCACTACAAAGACTTCGATATCGGTGAAGAGTATCACCCGGATTGGGATAAGTTTAACATCTGGAAGTACGTATCTAAGGTTGATGAAACCATCACCCGTGCATACTCCATGGCGAACTATCCGGAAGAGAAAGGTATTGTTAAGTTCAATATCCGTATCGCTTCACCACCTCCGGGCCGTGATGATGTACCACCGGGTCAGATGTCTTCTTACGTATTCAGCCTGAAGCCGGGCGACAAGATCACTGTTTCCGGTCCATTTGGTGAGTTCTTCGCTAAAGAGACTGATAACGAGATGGTCTTCATCGGCGGTGGTGCGGGTATGGCGCCTATGCGTTCCCATATCTTCGATCAGCTGAAGCGTCTGAACTCCAAGCGTAAGATCTCTTTCTGGTACGGTGCACGTTCTGTACGTGAAGCCTTCTACGTAGAAGAGTTTGACCAGCTGGCAGAAGAAAACGAGAACTTCACCTGGCATCTGGCTCTGTCCGATCCGCTGCCGGAGGATAACTGGACCGGTATGACCGGTTTCATCCACAACGTACTGTACGAAAACTACCTGCGTGATCATGATGCGCCGGAAGATTGTGAGTACTACATGTGTGGACCTCCAATGATGAACTCTGCTGTGATCCAGATGCTGTTGAATCTGGGTGTTGAGCCTGAGAACATCCTGCTTGACGACTTCGGTGGTTAAGTAATGCGCAGTGATCTCAAGCTGTTGCTGACAGGTCTTTTAGGATCTGCCTGGCAACAGATCGGAATGCTGATCGCTGCCGGCCTGTCCCATCTGGGACAGGCCATCAAAGTGGGGCTGGCCTTAACAGGGCTGGCCCTTCTTGCTGGTTGCGATAGTGATCCGGTCATTATCAAGTTTTCCGGCCCTATTATGGGCACTCAGTACCACGTTTCTGTGGTCGAAAGTGAAGGCATTCGCCTTGATAAAGCCGGTCAGCAGGCACTTGCTGAAGGCATTAAGAATTCTCTGGTCGATGTTGATCTGAAGATGTCGACCTACAAGCAGCACTCTGAGTTATCCCGTTTTAATCAGATGAGTGCTGGCCAGTGGTTTCCGGTTTCTGCGGACACTGCTGTAGTGGTTGAAGAAGCGCTGCAGATTGCAGTCTTGAGTGGTGGTGTATTTGATCCCACTATAGGCCCTCTGGTTAATTTGTGGGGCTTTGGCCCGGATCTGAGACCAGATCAGGTGCCGAGTGAAGCTGAGCTGGCACTTGCCTTTGAACGTGTTGGTTATCAGTCAGTTGCGGTCAGAGGTGTTGAGAGCGATTCACCAACGCTAAAAAAAGATAAAGATATCTATCTGGACCTTTCTGCCATCGCCAAAGGTTATGGCGTAGATCAGGTTGCCCGTTATCTTGACCGTCAGGGCTTCCATAATTATCTGGTAGAAGTCGGTGGTGAGCTTCGTCTTAAAGGCCATAAACCGGATGGCTCGACTTGGCGAATTGCTATTGAGAAGCCAAGCACGAGCGGTCAGGTGGTTCAGGAAGTGTTAGCGGTAACCAATGTATCTGTGGCTACATCCGGTGGTTACCGAAACTATTTTGAAGCTGATGGTCAGCGTTTTTCTCATACCATCAACCCGCTGACTGGTCGCCCCATTACCCATAAGCTGGCTTCGGTAACTGTGCTGCATCCTTCCTGTGCTACTGCAGATGCGATGGCAACCGCTCTTATGGTGATGGGACCCGAGAAAGGGCTCGAGTTTGCCCGTGAGCAGGGACTGGCTGTTTATATGTTGGTCAAAGCCGACGGAGAAGGCTTTGACGTTATTCAGACGGAACAATTTACTGCTCTGGCGAATCTGTAATAAAGGGCGATATAGCCCGGTTCGTCGCTGAAGAATTTTGAATAATCTGAGGTAAGTTCGTATGACTACTATGCTTCTGGCTTTTGCCGTAATTGCACTGATCATTACTGGTATGGCGGTTGGCGTATTGTTTGGCCGCAAGCCGATCACGGGTTCCTGTGGCGGTATGAGTGCTATCGGCATGATTTCGGACTGCGATATCTGTGGTGGTAACAAAGATATCTGTGAAACCGAGCAGGAAAAGAAAGCCGGTAACGCGTCAGCCCGTACTGATCTGGCTTATGATGCAATGCAGAATGAAGAAAAGAACAAATAAGATCAGAATAAGCAGCCGGATTATTTCGGCTGCATTTTTGGTTTTTTTATGTGCTGTAAGATTTAAAAGTTTAATAAGAAATATCAATAATAATAGAGTGCTTTGGTAGATACGCGGCCAAAGCATAATTGCTGACAGTGACTAATGAGTCCACATTAGAGACGTTCAGTCCACGAACGATCAGGATTAGAAGGCTCAGGCACAGTCAGATCTAACACGACGGTTAGGGAGTTATTCGGCGACAATGGCGGTATATAATTACGACGTAGTAGTGATAGGTACAGGCCCTGCAGGTGAAGGCGCAGCAATGAACGCAGCCAAGCACGGTAAACGTGTTGCGGTTGTTGAGATGCAGAGCTCTGTAGGTGGTAATTGCACTCACAAAGGTACTATCCCTTCCAAAGCACTGCGTCACGCAGTGAAGCAGATTATCCAGTTCAACACCAACCGCATGTTCCGTGATATTGGTGAGCCTCGCTGGTTTTCTTTCCCGAAAGTTTTAGAGCGTTCACAGCGCGTTATCGAGCGTCAGGTTCAGCTGCGAACCAACTTTTATGCCCGTAACCGTATCGACGTTTACTTTGGCAAAGCCCGTTTTCTGGATTCCCACACCGTAATGGTGCGTGACCCGCACAATGGTACTGAAGAGCTGCGTGCTCAGAAGATCGTTATTGCAACAGGTTCCCGTCCTTACCGTCCGGCTGATATCAACTTCCGTCATCCACGTATCTACTGCAGCGATACTGTTCTGACTCTGGGTCACACGCCGCGTCGTCTGATCATCTACGGAGCAGGTGTGATCGGTTGCGAATATGCGTCTATCTTCAGTGGCCTGGGGGTAAAAGTTGACCTGATCGATAACCGTGATCGTCTGCTTTCTTTCCTGGATGACGAGATCTCCGACGCCCTGAGTTACCACCTGCGTAACACCGGTGTTCTGATCCGTCACAACGAAGAATATGAGAAAGTGACTGCGGATGAACAGGGGGTAACCCTTGAGCTGAAATCCGGTAAGAAGCTTCGTGCTGACGCCTTCCTCTGGTGTAATGGCCGTTCCGGTAACACTGAAGATATCGGTCTGGAACTGGTAGGTCTGGAGCCTAATGGTCGTGGCCAACTGGAGGTGGATCAGCACTACCGTACCAGCGTAGAACATATCTATGCGGTGGGTGATGTAATCGGCTGGCCAAGTCTGGCAAGTGCAGCTTATGACCAGGGGCGTTCTGCAGCAGCAGACATTCTGGACGATGATGAATTCCGCTTCGTGAACGAGGTTCCGACCGGTATTTACACCATTCCAGAGATTAGTTCTGTGGGCCAGAGTGAGCGTGAGCTGACTGAAGCTAAGATCCCTTACGAAGTGGGTCAGGCCTTCTTTAAAGACACCGCTCGTGCACAGATCACTGGTGAAACCGCTGGTATGCTGAAGATCCTGTTCCACCGCGAGACGCTGGAGCTGCTGGGTATTCACTGCTTCGGTGACCAGGCATCTGAGATTGTGCACATTGGTCAGGCGATCATGAATCAGGAAGGTGAAGGTAATACGATCAAGTATTTCGTCAACAACACCTTCAACTACCCAACCATGGCGGAAGCCTACCGGGTAGCGGCTCTGAACGGTCTGAACCGACTGTTCTGATCAGAGTCAGACCAGACTGCCTGATCTGGAAACAAGAAAACCCTGACCGGTTTATCCGCTCAGGGTTTTTTTATGTCTGTCTGTTATGTGGCTGTTTGTTATGGACCTGTTTGCTACGGAACTGTTTGTGGTGGAGCAGTTTGTAATTGAGCGATCGCTTCACACAATCAGCAGCGATTTTATAACGTAAGCACCAGAGAACAATGCAGCTTATTACGACCATAGCGATTCATGGCGCTGAAGTCCTCAAGGCTAACCGGAACCGCAATATTATCGGTCTCGGTATGCATCAGATCATCATCCGGTTCAGGGTCACTCAGATACATATAGGCATCATCTGCTCTGACCAGTGTCACCCAGTGCGGGATCTTGTTACGGTTAAAGCGCCAGGTGCTGATCAGACTGATAACACTGGCGCCTTCCTGCAGATGTTGCTGCAGCTTATCGGTGCTCAGTTCCTCATGGTGCAGACGAATATCCGAGCGCTCGATATCACTCATAAAACGCTGGTGCACCTGAGTCATAATCTGCTTTTTGCTCTCATCACGAACCGAATCAATAAAGGGGGTTGCTTCGGTATTGACGTAAAGGTCGACACTAAAACCCCTACGCCAGGCGCTCAGTGCCAACCCGTGGGGTGAGCAGCCACCGTGTCCTGAGAGCATAAAGATGGTGGTCGCTTCCCGCCAGATCTGAAGCTCTTCATCCAGCGTCATCTCCACCTGATTATCCAGAGCACGCATCGCCATCAGCAGTGCCGAAGGCCCGCAGGTAAAATCGGTATTCTGCCGGTAATAGGGCAGATTTTTTGGCGTAGCCGCTATGCCACGCAGCAGTCGCTTTTCCATCCGCAGCGCGGTCTGGCCATCTTCGTAATAGTCTTTAATGGTGCCGAACCAACGATAGCCGCGCTTTTCATAAAGCCCGATAGCAGGCTGATTGTCCTGCCGTACTTCAAGTCGCAGAAAGACCAGATTCAGATCAGCGGCTTCCTGCTCTAATGTATCCAGCAGCAAGCCTGCGATCCCTTTGCCCTGATGGTTAGGGCTGACGGCGATCGAGTAGAGACGAGCCAGACGAGTACCCCGGCGAAACAATAGCAAGCCATAGCCGATTACCTCAGCATCCGGCTGATCGTTTTCAAGCACCAGCCAGAGGGAGGACGTTGGCAGCTCATCGGTCTTGCTGTTCTGAATACCGGGTTTGTTTGAGGAGCTTAGCTTGTTTGGTGAGCTTTTATTCCCCTGAGCATTAAGAAAGTGCCGAAAGCTTCGGCGGGACAGGCGGTCGCTGCTGAAGCAGAGGTTTTCCAGCGCCAGCAAAGCATTCAGATCCTGAGTCCGAGCTTTTCTGATCATGGCTGTTGCCGCTTTTGCTTTGCTGTTCATGGTTTCCTCACTTCTCAGCCTAGCGATATCATCGAATTGAGCTGATTCTCTTATTGCCTGATTCACTGTTTGCGAATCTCTTTAAGCAACTGATCAATACCAATACCCACAACCTGACGGAAACGCATGCTGACAGCAGCCTGCCAGTGCGGATCGTCCGGACAGAAATGACGCATCATGGCGAGACTGGCCGGATTGTCCTCTTCCGATATCGGGTATGTCGTGGAACCTGAGTTAGCGTTGTAGAAACGCTGTTCTTCACAGAGCACATCGAACAGAGCTTCGGTGCCAAAGCTACCCATCTCGTAGGTCATGTAGCAGCCTCGATCCCCCAGCAGCTGATGAAAGTAATAGTCCATCAGGCCAATTTTGGGAACCGAACTGGAAGTACCCAGCGCCGGACGGGCTACCTGATCTCCAAACCACTGGGCGGCTTTAATATCACCAGCACTGCCCGGAAGATGATCGCTGATCAGCTCACCATAGCCGTAAGGACCAAGACCGGTATGCAGATCCAGCACCAGAATTTTCTTAGCGCGGTTCAGGTTCAGGGTGTTCAGTCCGCTCAGGAGCGTCTGATGGCTCCATGAAGGCTTTTTGCCACCATAGAAGAGGCTATTGCTGTGCTGATACTGGCCGCCACTAACGGCCTCCTCGTATCGGGTAGCCCCAAGACTTCGTTGCCACTGATTCAGTAACAGGCTTCTTTCTTCCTGAGGCATCGCCAGCGCCGGCAGCAGGTCGTTAAAGCCTGAGTTGACCGGAAGTGGTGCATCAAAATCGATAAAGTTTCGGTTCAGATCGATGTTTTTATGGTCGCCACGGCGCTGCCAGGCATAGCCCCAAGGGTTCAGAGTATGAATCACCAGTGCTGCCAAGCCAGCCTTCTGCTGCAGCACCGTCACCAGATCAGGTAAGAGATGACGCTGCAGACCAGAACCTGCATAACCTTCGATACCGTGGGTGCCGGAGATAATCACCAGAACCGCCGGCGCCGAGTCTTCACCCAACCAAAGCCAGTCGCTGCTCAGCGCTTCGCCCTGAGGGCCGGTTTCCGGATGAGCAAAGTGCAGCAGTTGACCTGGCAGAGTATCCAGAGCGGTACTGGCCAAACTACGAAACTGACGACGAGCCTCAGAAAAAGGCAGCACAAAGTCTTCCGCTACATGGGGAGTTTTTAACAGGGGCATGTTAGACGCCTCACACAAAATAACTTAAGGAACTGGCCGTGCCGGAGATGATTCCGGAGTGCTGAAAGCGGGGTAACGGCACAGTAATCTTGTGACCTGGGCTGCTGTGAGTTTTATTGTCACATCGCAGGCAGGGGCGCTGTTGGCCAGAGATGACCGGGCGGCAAAAAGGAGTTTTGCGCTTTGAAGTCTGGTGGTTCAGCGGGTGGATAATACGCCCGATTTTTTTTCCGTGACAAGCATTATTTGCATGGGATAAGTAAGTTTTTCCCCGGCTTTGGTCTAGTCTTTCCCGAAGAGGAAAATTCAGAATCTTTAAGAATTTTTTAATCAGAAATTGATAAAAACTGAGCAAAAATATTCTATCGGTTCCGGAAAAAAGAGTTGTCAGCGGTTACGCTATCAGCGCAAAATCCGCGACTTCTGCGGCGGTCTTTTCAGGTATCTCTCAGCGGTTCCGCTAACCGGAAAGCCCTTATGCATAGCCATTATTTTAGGAAGCGGTGCTATGTCTGTTCTTTGCGTTGTGGTCGAAAATAAAGACGACTGGAAACCTTATTACCCAAGCCAGGATGTCATCACCTTTGATGAATACCTGAAAATGCCGGTGAAAAAACGCCAGCGTACCCGGGTTATCAATCTGTGCCGAAACTATAAATACCTTAGTCGTGGCTATTACTGCTCTCTACTGGCGGAAGCCCGTGGCCATACTGTGCTGCCTGCGGTTCAGTCGATCAATGATCTGGGACGCAAAGCCCTGTACCTGATGCAGCTGGATGGTCTGTCAGAACTGGCGGATAAAAACAGCAAGCTGCTGGAAGGCGATACCCTGACCCTGCGTATTTTTTTCGGTGAGACCGAACACAAGGCGCTGAAGCCGCTGGCGAAGAACCTGTTTGAGCGTTTTCCCGCTCCGGCACTGGAACTGACTCTGGAGCGCCGTAAAGTCTGGCAGTTGGAAAGCCTGCGTTTTCTGTCTCTGAAGGACCTGAAAACCGAAAGTGATCAGCAGCAGTTTGCCGAAGCCTTTGACCGTTTCAGCCGTAAGATGTGGCGGAAAGCCAAGCCTAAGAAAGGGGCACGCTTTGATCTGGCGATTCTGTACAACCCGGATGAGGCATTGCCGCCGAGTGACTCCGTCGCTCTGAAGAACTTTATCAAGGCTGCTGAGAGTCTGGGTATTGATGCCGAGCTGATCACCAAGAAAGACTATATGCGTCTGGCGGAGTTTGATGCGCTCTTTATCCGTGAGACCACCAATATCGACCACCACACCTATCGCTTTGCCAAAAAAGCGGAGAGTGAGGGGCTGGTGGTGATGGATGACCCAACGTCGATTCTGCGTTGTACCAACAAGGTTTTCCTGTCGGATCTGTTGGCGGTGAATAAGGTGCCTGCGCCTAAAACCCGCATTATCAGCGATCAGAGCAAGGCCGCGCTGGATCAGCTGGCGGATGAGATGGGCTTCCCTATGGTGCTGAAGATTCCGGATGGTGCCTTCTCCAAAGGTATCGTTAAGGTAACGAACCGGGATGAGCTGACCGCTGGTGCCAAAGAACTGAGTCAGAAATCAGCTCTGCTGTTGGCCCAGGAGTTCATGTACACCGAATTTGACTGGCGTATTGGCGTGCTGAATAACAAGCCGATCTATGCCTGCCGCTACTACATGGTGAAAGATCACTGGCAGATCTATAACCACGGTGGTTCGGAAGTGGAGTCGGGCGGTTTTGATACCCTGCCGACCTATGAAGCGCCGAAAGCGGTGATCGATGCAGCCGTCAAAGCCAGTCGTCTGATCGGTGATGGCCTGTACGGTATCGACCTTAAGCAGTCCGGCGATAAAGCTTATGTGATCGAGGTAAACGACAACCCGAGTATCGACTCCGATGTGGAAGATCTCTGGCTGAAGCAGGAGCTGTATCAGATCATTATGCAGGAATTCCTCAACCGTCTGGAAAAACGCGTCAGCGAATAACCAAGCGCAGGGATCAGAGGGCAAGGTCTGCTCCTGGGGGAGACAGAGCGTGAATCACTTAGCTGACTCATGTTCTGCTGCTTGAAATCTTCTCAGCCAGAAAGCCCCGGTGGGTTTTCTGGCTGTTCTAAACTTAAATGACACCTTCTGAGTGTTCGCAGCTTTTGGCGCGGTACTCCCTGCGGAGGATTTGTCATGCAACCCCACAGCTCTTTTTTCGCTTCAGGCCCTATACAGGTGTTAAGCGATCTTCAAAGTTTACTCAGAAAAGCAGGACGCTCAGGCAGCCTGCTTTTTTTGTTTCTGCTCGGTATGGCGATAACCGTTTCAGGTTATTCCGGCTCTGTTCTTGCGGCAAATGCAGCCGGAGCTTCAATGCTGGAAGATCACTATATCGTTAAGTTGAAACCGGATACCAATAGCGCGACAGCGTCTGCGGTTATGAGATCCGCTAAAGCCAATGGCGGTCAGGTAAACCATCATTACCGGCATGTCTTTAACGGCTTTGCGGCGCATCTTCCTACTGCTGCATTAAAAGGCATTCGACAGCACCCCAGTGTCGTCTCTGTGGTACAGGATCAGGTTGTTACCCTGACCCGTCTTGTTATCAACAAACCTTGTGCAACGCCACCCTGTAAAGGTGACGGCGGCGGTGGGGGCGGTGAGCCTTCTAGCCAGATTGTTCCGACGGGCATTACCCGAAGTGGTGCTCATCTTTCCTCAGCTCTCGCCGGTAATGGTCAGGGAAGCGAAGATGTGGATGTTGCTATTATCGATACCGGAATCAGCAATCACAGTGATCTGACGATCGCCGGTGGCATTAACTGCTCCACAGGGCCTGCCAGTAAATACAATGATGGCAATGGTCACGGTACTCATGTAGCGGGGACGGTAGCAGCAAAAGATAACGCCAGTGGTGTGGTGGGAATGGCTCCCGGTGCTCGTCTTTGGGCCGTTCGTGTACTCAATAATGCGGGTAGTGGTAGCTGGGGCAGTATTATCTGTGGGCTGGATTGGGTAACCGCCAATGCTGACGTGATCGAGGTTGCGAATATGAGCCTTGGCGGAAGTGGATCTGCCACAGGCTGTAGCGATGGTGGGCTGCATGAAGCGGTTTGTGCAACGGTTGCTGCTGGCGTCACCCTGGTCGTGGCCGCAGGCAATGAAAGTGACAACGCAGCGAATCATGTACCGGCGGCTTATCCTGAGGTGATTACCGTTTCAGCGTTGGCTGACTTTGATGGCCTTGGCGGTGGCTTAGGTAGCGTGACTTGCCGCAGCGATGAAGATGATACGCTGGCCAACTTCAGTAACTTTGGGGCGGATGTTGATATTATCGCTCCCGGAGTCTGTATCGAATCCACCTGGAATGATGGTGCCACCAATACTATCAGCGGTACCTCCATGGCATCGCCTCATGTGGCAGGAGCAGCGGCGCTCTTGAAAGCCCGTTATCCGTCGATGACACCGGCGGACGTTAAAACGTGGCTGGATACCGGCAATATGAACTGGAATGCGATCGATGACCCCGATGGTATGAAAGAGCCACTGCTGGATGTGAGTAATTTCTGACTCGGCTCTATCTGTTTCAACTACCTGACAGAACGCTCAAACCTTAAAACGGGCTATGAAAGTAGCCCGTTTTTTTATGGCTGTGGCATCATAGTCGGATCATTAACGGAGGATGTTGCATGTCGTTGGCTAAGCCGCTATCAAAGCCCTTTTCTCAAATCGGTCATCTGCTCGCTGGCTGTTCTGTTCGTCATTTTCGGTCTTTGACCCTGATGCTGGTCAGCAGTCTGCTGCTGGTAGGTTGTTCCTGGGTTGGCCCTCTGATGAACGGCTCTCTTGAAGCACCGGAGGTGGTGTCAGAGAAGATCAAGGTTCGCAAAATGGACTTTAACTATATCTATTTTGATGCGGATATTGAGCTTTATAACCCTAACCCGGTGGATCTTAAACTTGATGGTTTTAACTACACCATTGATGTGGAAGGTAAGAAGCTGATTCGTGGCGACAACAATGGCCTCAATATCACCCCTGAAGGGAATGCAAAGGTTCACCTGCCCTTTAAAGTTCGTATCGATAATCTGGTGAAGCTGCTGCCGGATATGTTCAGCAAGGATGAACTGGAATATAAGTTCAGCACGGAACTGACGCTGCATGGCCCCTTGGGTATGAAGTGGACGAAGCCGGTGACCATGACTAAAACCGTGGCGACGCCTAAGCTGCCGGAGATCAAAATGCCGAGTATTCGTCTCGACAAGATCGATCTGAAAGGCTTCCGCATCAAAGTTGAACTGCCTATCACTAACCCGAATGTTTTTGGTGTGAATATCAACCATCTGCATGGTGCACTGGTAATCAATGGTCTGAAACCTTTTGAGATCGGCACCGATAAGATTACTCAGCTGCCGGGAAAGGGTGAAACCCGTGTTGAGATTCCGGTGACCTTCTCATGGGACAAAGCCAGCCGTTCTCTGCTGTCGATAGTGGAAAGTGGTGGCTTGCCGGATATTCAGCTGGAAGGCAGCTGGGAACTGAATCCGGATCTACCGGGCTTTGATATTCAGAAAACAGATTTTGGCTTTAACAACGGCAAGATGATCTGATCGAATTTCATCTGTCGTCAGGGATTGGAATTATACTGTACTGAGTGCAAGCCTGAGCCATTGGCTCAGGCTTGGCACGTTAAGCACACCCACTCACTCACTCATCAGATAACAGGTTATTGCATGCCATCACGCGAGCAGTTAATGCAGGTGATTCAGATACAGACCGAGCTGGCTAAGCTGGGCTTGGATCTGGGTGGCGTGATGCAGTTTATTGTTGAACAGACTCTGGATCTGATAGAAGCGGATGGTGCGGTTATCGAGCTGGCCGAAGAGGGTGAGATGGTTTACCGGGCTGCTTCCGGTATCGCCCGTAGCCAGCTGGGCTTGCGCCTGATGGTCGGCAGCAGTCTCTCTGGTCTGTGTGTCCAAAGTGGTGAACCCCAGAGCTGTGAGGATTCCGAAACCGATAAACGGGTTGATCGTGATGCCTGTCGTAAAGTGGGACTTCGTTCCATGATCGTTTTGCCACTGAAGCATCGGGGCGAGAGCGTCGGTGTGATCAAGGCGATGTCGGCGGAACCCGCCAAGTTTCTTCCCCGGGATATCACCCTGCTCGGCATGCTGACCGAGATGGTCGCCGCCTCTATGTTCTTCTCCGTTAAATACGACAACGATGACCTCTTTATCAAAGCCACCCATGATGAGATGACAGGCCTTGCGAATCGGGCGCTCTTTATGGATCGGCTCCGTAACGCCGTCTCTCTGGATGTGCGCCACAAAACCACCTCAGGGCTTCTGATGATCGATATGGATGACCTGAAGAAAGTGAATGATCACTTTGGTCACAGAACCGGTGATGCTGTATTGGTTGAGTTTTCCCGTCGCCTGAAAGAGGTCACCCGCGAAACAGATACTGCCGCCCGCATGGGAGGCGATGAGTTCGCGGTGATCCTGACACCCCTTGATGATCCCAATGGCATCGACAGCCTGATCCGCCGGATTGAAGAGATCAACAAGCCTCATTTCGAGTTTGAAGCCCAGCGCTTCAGGCTCAAAGCCAGCATCGGCCACGCCCTGATTCCATTGGATGGCACCGACCCTGAAATGCTGTTGGATAAGGCGGATCGCCGCATGTATGCCGAAAAGAAAGCCCGTAAAGGCGTAAGAAAATCACAACCGGAAAGTCAGATTAAGACATTGCATTGATACGTTCTCTGCCGTGAGGGGCAGAAACAAAAAATGCGCCGCACGGGCGCACTTTGCTGGAAAACGGCCTACTCAGTTCGGCAACCTTCCAAAGTTGCGCTTCAGCTATGAGACATTGAGCTGAAGCACGTTCACTGAGTGCCATTCTAGACGGACGCTACGTTTTGTCAATTTTGTTCCACTGCGGACAGTTGAGAACATAAAGTTAAGGACAACTATGCCCGAACCATCAAAAAAGCTTTGTAATCGCTATGACGTTTTAGCGTGGGGAGGAGCTGTTCTAGCTCTTATTACCCTAGAAATACTCCCTGCTTCTGTATCTGCGAATTTTCTTACAGCAGTTTTTGCATTTGCATCTCTTATCGGTTTTTTGATGATCTACCTGCGAGACAATTTTGTCGGCAGCTTGCTGGCTATAAGTGGGTTCTTCTTGGTCATTTTCCTCTTTGCAATGCAATCATCTTCAGGAGTTACCACCCTAGCAAACTTTGGTAGTTATTTTGGTGGGGTTTTAACTCCAATAGGTGTTTTCGTTGCCTTTGTTAGTTTGAAGAAACAACTTTCTACTCTCGAGGATCAGAGAAATGAGGAGCTGGAGCTAGCTCATATTAATGAATTGATTGCAGCATTTGATGAACTCAAGTTAGAAGCGGAGCATCTCAAGAATGCTTTTGATTACTCGCAATTCTTCAATAATACATTTATCGATTATTGGGGATTTTATAGTCAATTATTTCGGAATGTTGAGATGCATTCTGGTACGAAGAAATATGATGAATACGCAGATTATCTTATAAAGCTAAAAGGGTTATTAGGAATTACAGATCAGCTAAAAGCTGTTCATGCATTTAAGTTTGAACGAAGTAAAGTCAGAGCTAAATACTCCCTAGAGAAAAATAGAAGCTATATGTTTTGGTCGATCAGGCAAGCTTATGAATTTAGTTATTATGTGAAATTCCGACAGCCTCTAAACTCAACAGGAACAACTTATGATCTGCGGCTTTACGATTTCGTGAAAGCTGCGGAAGGAAGTGTTTTTGGGGAGTATGCGCTAGTGAATTTTGATAGAAGATTACCTGCCATGATGGGATCAAGTGATCGGATTCAGGCTAGAAAACTTCGAGTACAGGCTTGTGCGGAAAGAGCTTCTGCTGTTAGTTAGATTCTCCCGCAAATCGGCCTAAAACTAAAAACGCCCCTTGGATCACTCCAAGGGGCGTTTTGTTGGCGCGGCCTAAACCGTCGGGTTTAAGGCGTCAGATGCCGTTTGGTCAGATCCCCGTAGGCATCAATCCGGCGGTCGCGGAAATACGGCCAGATGCGGCGGGTGTCTTCGGTGCGCTGTTTGTCGATGGTGGCGACCAGTACACAGGCGTCTTCACCGGCGTGTTGCAGCAGTTCACCTTGTGGGCCTGCGATAAAGCTGCCACCCCAGAACTGAATACCATCACTCTGACCGCTTGGGTCGGTTTCATGGCCGACACGGTTAGCCGCCATTACCGGCAGGCCGTTGGCAACAGCGTGGGCGCGCTGAATCAGTGTCCAGGCGTCTTTCTGGCGATTTTGCTCGTCTGCGTCATCACGCGGATCCCAGCCGATGGCGGTGGGGTAGAGCAGAATCTCGGCACCGGCCATCGCCATCAGGCGGGCGGCTTCCGGATACCACTGATCCCAACACACCAGAACGCCCAGTTTACCCACACTGGTTTCAATCGGGCTGAAACCCGGACGACCGTCGTTAAAGGTGGCATCGCCCGGGGTGAAGTAGAACTTCTCATAGAAGCCCGGATCATCCGGAATATGCATCTTGCGGTAAGTACCCGCCAGAGAGCCGTCTTTCTCAAACACCACAGAGGTGTTGTGGTACAGACCCGGTGCGCGTTTCTCGAAGATAGAGCCAACAATCACCATATTCAGCTCTTTTGCCAGTGCAGACAGGCGCTGACTGGTCGGGCCGTCCAAAGGCTCTGCCAGATCAAACAGGCTGGTGTCTTCGGTCTGACAGAAATACTGCGTGGCGTGCAGCTCCTGCAGCATGGCCAGTTCACAACCCTGAGCCGCCAGATCACGCAGACCCTGCTCGCTGATGGACAGACTTTTCTCTTTGTCGTTAAAGGCGTGCTGTTGTAACAGACCGACCTTCAAGGTTTTGCTGTTTGTGCTTGGTGCAGAAGATGTCATCAGGCCAGAACTCCTTCAGGCAGTTGCATGGTCAGGCAGTGCAGGCTGCCATACTGTTCAACAATCGGGCGGCAGTTGATTGCGATAATGTCATGGTTCGGGAAGGCGATCTGCATCTGGCTGATCGCTTTCTGATCCAGTGCTTCATCACCATAGATCGGCAGTAGTACCGCACCGTTAATAATCAGGAAGTTTGCATAGGTGGAAGGCAGACGATCACCCTCTTCACTGAAACAAGGCTCGGCCATCGGCAGTGGCACCAGTTTGTACGGGTTGCCCTGATAGTCAGTAAAGCTTTTCAGCTGATCTTCCATCGCTTTCAGTGCCGCGTAGTGTTCATCGGCTTCATCATCGCACTGAACATAAGCGATAGTGTGAGGATCACACAGGCGTGCAAGCGTATCCACATGGCTGTCGGTGTCATCACCGGCCAGATAGCCGTGATCCAGCCACAGAATACGGTTCAGGCCGAATTTCTCGCTCAGCAGGGCTTCGATAGCGGCTTTATCCATAGATGGGTTGCGGGTTGGAGCCAGCAGGCATTCGCTGGTGGTCAGCAGAGTGCCGTAACCGTCAGCTTCGATGCTGCCGCCTTCCAGTACCAGATCGATGGTTTCCAGTTCACAGGCAAAGGCTTTTTCTGCTGCCAGCTTGGCATTCAGCTCGGTATCCAGCTGAGCATCAAACTTGTCGCCCCAGCCGTTAAAGGTGAAGTCCAGCAGTAGTGGCTTGTCATCTTTGATAACGGTAATCGGACCATGATCCCGTGCCCAGGTGTCGTTGGTGTCCTGAACGAAAACATTGAGCTGTGCTTCAAGATTCAGCTTGGCAAAGTGCGCCATCACTTCCTGCTTTTTGGCTTCGCTGGATACAGTGATCAGCACTTTTTCACGACGGGCAACCGCTTCAGCGATCTGATAAAACACCGGTTCAACCTGCGTCAGAAAAGGAGCCCAGTCGCTGTTGGCATGGGGCCAGGTCAGCATAACACCGCTTTGCGGTGCCCATTCCGGCAGCAGCTGATAGCGTCCGGAAGTTGTTGTGCAGTCTGATGCTTGAGAGTCTGAAGCGATGCTCATCAGTGGCGATACCTTCACGTTTAAAGATGAAATTAAGGATAGATCAGGAGGCTGGCTACCTGATTTTGTCTTTGCGATCCGAAACTTGTGCCGAGCCTTTATGTCATAGACGCTCATGATGTATATCTTTGAGGTTCCGGTCCATTTTGGGGCTGGAATTTAGCAGAGAATGTCACTTTGTCCAGCGCTATTTATGCCTTGTGGCTGTGTTTGTTAGTTGCTGCCGGTGATGCAACCGGCACGGGTAACAAAACAGCAGCAATAGCCTGCGAAAAAAATGGCACAATTAGCGGATGATGGGGCATTTAGCGTATGATTAGCCCCCGAAAAACAGACTGTTAGCGAGTTGATTCACTGGTGTGGTGATGCTCATACATGAATGCTGGCTAAGTAGAAGCCAGGCTCGAACTCAACTTTGAGTGATAGCCGCAGCCCGAGTCGGACAAGATGTTAGACAAGATTCCCTTTTTTATCGGTTTACGCTACACCCGCGCCAAACGGCGCAACCACTTTATCTCCTTTATCTCTTTAACCTCGATGCTGGGTTTGACCCTTGGCGTGGCGGTGCTGATTCTGGTGTTGTCTGTCATGAACGGCTTTGACCGTGAACTACGCCAGCGCATTTTGGGTATGGTGCCCCATGCGACCATCAGCTCTCAAAGTGGGTTTCAGAACTGGCCGGAGATAGCGGAAAAGCTGGAACAGAATGAGCACATTCAGGCTGCTGTTCCTTATGTCAAAGCGCAAGGCATGTTTACCCATCGTGGGTATGTCCGTGGTGCGCTGGTTAATGGTGTGATGCCGGAGCTGGAAGGCAAGGTGTCCATCATGAAGGATCACATGGTGGCAGGCTCGATGGATGATCTGAAGCCCGGTGAGTTTGGCATCATCATGGGGGATCTGCTGGCGCGCTTTATTGGTGTCGGTGTTGGCGACAAAGTCACCCTGATGATTCCCGAGGCCTCAATTACGCCAGCCGGTGTTTTCCCCCGTATGAAGCGCTTTACCGTAGTGGGACTTTTTAGTGTTGGTGCGGAGCTGGACAGCAATCTGGCTGTTGCCCATATCGAAGATATGCAGACTCTGATGCGTCTGGATAAAGATATTCACGGTCTGCGTTTGCAGCTGGATGATCTGTTTAAAGCCCGTGAGGTGGTCTGGAATCAGCTCCAGGAACTGCCGTCCTATATGCGTGGTAGTGACTGGACGCGCACCCACGGCAACCTGTTTCAGGCGATCCAGATGGAAAAGCGCATGATCGGCCTGCTGCTGATGATTGTGATCGCGGTGGCGGCGTTCAATATTGTTTCCACGCTGGTGATGGTGGTGACGGATAAGCAAGGCGATATTGCGATTTTGCGAACTCTTGGAGCAACACCTGCCACCATTATGGGAATCTTTATGGTGCAGGGGGTTGTGATCGGCTTAACCGGCACCCTGATCGGTACGGGACTTGGTGTGCTGGCCGCCCTGAACGTCAGTGATTTTGTTGCATGGGTTGAGCATCTGCTGGGTATCCAGTTCCTGGACAGCAATGTTTACTTTATCAGCTACCTGCCATCGGAACTTCGTTGGGATGATGTAGCGGTAATTACCGGTTCTGCTTTTGTGATGAGCTTCCTGTCGACTTTATACCCTGCGTGGCGTGCGTCCCGCATTCAACCTGCGGAGGCACTGCGTTATGAGTAATGAAGCGATGAATCAGGCTGATAACGGGCAGGCTGTGCTGCAGTGTACCGATCTGTCGATGGAATACGTTAACGGCCCGGAAAAGGTACAGGTACTGAATCAGCTGAATTTCAGCGCCTATCGCGGAGAGCGTATCGCCATTGTCGGTAGTTCCGGTTCCGGCAAAACCACTCTGCTGCATCTGTTGGGTGGTTTGGATAAACCGACTTCCGGTGATGTGACCATTGACGGCAAGGCGCTGGCCAAGTTGTCAGACGCTGAATTGGGCTTGTTCCGAAACCGAAGCCTCGGTTTTGTCTATCAGCTGCATCATCTGCTGCCGGAGTTTACCGCACTGGAAAATGTGCTTATGCCGATGCTGATTCGGGGTGAGAAGCGTAAAGCGGTTATGCCCCGTGCAATGGCTCTTTTGGAGCGGGTTGGTTTGGGGCACCGTGTGGATCACAAACCTGCGGAGTTGTCTGGTGGTGAGCGTCAGCGTGTGGCGATTGCCCGGGCTTTGGTCGGAGAGCCAGCTTGTGTACTGCTCGATGAACCTACCGGTAACCTGGACCCGAATACTGCTGAATCAGTCAATCAGCTGATGCTGGAGATCGGTAAAGAGCATCAGACCTGCTTTATCACCGTAACCCATGATATGGCGCTGGCGCAGCGTATGGATCGTGTGCTGAAGCTGGATCAGGGGCAGTTAGTTGAGCAGCCGAAAGAGATGGCTGGTGCCTGATATGGCTGAGAAAAGATACCTGAAGCCTCTGCTGGGGGCTTTGGTCATTTCTTTATCGGTAAGTGCGCTTGCTGACGATGAAAGCCAGGATGTTTTGCTGAGTAGCACTGACCAGAAAACCACTGATCAGAAAAATGCAGAAGTGCTATCAGCCGAAGAGCAGGAGCGCCTGCGTATGGCTGAGCAGATGGAGAACACAGCCATCGAGCTGTTTAATCCTCCTTCCGCTATGCGCAAACGGGCTGAACGGGAGATGGAGCTGGCAGAGAACCCCTTGGTATTTTTGCCGTATAAAGCCAACTATTTTCTGCCCGTCAGTTATTACAGTGGCTATAACCAGTCGGCCCGGTTTCGGGATGCGGAGTACGGCCCTGTGGAAACCCAGTTTCAGATTAGTCTCAAGTTTCCTGTTGATACCGGTATCTTCAGTAAAAATGACGCTCTGATCGCAGCTTATACCCAGCAGTCTTATTGGCAGCTCTATCAGGAGTCGGCTCCCTTTCGGGAAACCATGTACGAGCCTGAGCTGATCTACGGCATGAGTCTGAATCAGCCACTGCTGAGTGACCTGAAACTGGAAGGCTTTACGCTGGGTATTAATCATCAATCCAATGGTCAGGGAGGCGATTTTTCCCGCAGCTGGAATCGACTGTTTGCCGAGGTGTTCTTTGCCAGCGGTAACTGGGGGATTGCTCTTAAGCGCTGGCATCGGATTCCTGAGCCTGCCTCAGAAGATGACAATCCTGATATTAGAAATTACGTTGGGTTGACGGAGCTGGGTATGGCTTATACCAAGTCAGACCATGTGCTGACCTTTCGGATGCGAAACCATATCGAAAGTGACTTTTCCCGGGGAAACACTCAATTCAGCTGGAGTTTTCCCTTAGCGGGAGAGCGCTATAAAGGTTATCTGTTGCTGCGAACCGGTTACGGCGATACGTTGGCGGATTATGATACTTATACCAACCGGATAGGGTTGGGGATATCCATCAACGATATCCTTTAGCGGCTAATCGCTGTGAATAAATAGCGTAAAAAAAGGCCTGATCAGAGTATTCTGATCAGGCCTTTTTGATTTGAATCCGGAACCATCTGTGCTGCTAAAATAATTTAGTGTTTGTCGTCAGTGTCGGTTTTGGGCTTGCTCAGGATATGCAGGCGACCTTTTCGGCTTTTCCAGCTTTTGCTCACATGCCAGCGCCACAACAGTCGGATACCGATATTGCTCAGTATCGCCATAATCACACCGACAACAGCAGAGCCCAGATAGAGAGGCAGCCAGGCATCGTTGAGAAGTTGTCCCAGCCATTCAAGGGTTAGCTCATCGGGCATAGGCTGCGCTTCCACACCTAAAATCCAGGCGCCAACCAGATAGGTTCCGTAAAACATTACAGGCATGGTCACCGGGTTGGTTATCCAAACCAGACCGACGGAGATCGGAAGGTTACAGTGCAGCAGCATGGCACCGGCTGCTGCCAGTACCATCTGAAACGGAACAGGGATAAACGCGAAAAAAATGCCTACCATAAAGGCATTGGCCACGGAGCGTCGGGTCAGATGCAGCAGACCCGGATCTTCAAGAAGTTTGCCAAGAAAGCGCAGAGACTTCTGCTCCTGCAGCTTTTTAGGATCGGGCATGTATTTCTTGATGATACGTCTTGGCATATTTGGGCTCACCTTCTGAGAGCGGATCATTATCCACATATTCGACCTTGGCTCTAGAGACTAAGGTCAAAAAAACATCATCCGGACAGGAGGTCAGGTCGATGTGGTTTATTGTTGTTATTTTTGGGGTTGTGGCTGGTCTGATGGATGATGACTGGCCGCCCACTGAAGCCGCAATTTTGCTGGCCTTTGTAGCCTTTTCACTTTTCAGGCGATACCGAACCTGTCGGATATCGGTTGCTACAGGGGTTGGCATTCTAGCGTATCTGTATGCAAACGTGTATCTGGCTGTCATATTTGATAATTCTCTTCCGGAAACCCTTCATGGACAGACGTTGCTGACCCGTGGCGAAGTTGTTGATGTTCTGCAGCAATCTGAGTCTCAACAGCAGATCCGGTTTCGTGTTGATCACTGCCTGATCGCATCGCCATCTCAGGGAGATAAGATAGCGTCAGTTGAATCTGATTTGGCCGTAGGGTGCGGGTTTACCGGCGAAGTGATCCTTAATCGATATTTCAGTTCACCTTCTCAAAAGAGTACCTCTGCTCAAACACTTACCCGGAAAAATTCCACTCTTGTTCATGCAAAGTCAGGAGAGGAATGGCAGTTTAGCGTTCGTCTCTATCCGATTAGAGGTTTTGTGAATCGGGGGCAAAGCCGATACCGACTATTGCAGTTGGCGAAAGGGGTGATGGCTCGTGGTTATGTGAGAGGCGATGAGAAAAGCGTCCGTCTTGAACAAGCTAATGCGTGGCGGCGGTGGCAAAACACTTGGGTGTCGGTCTTTGAAGAGGAGGCTCATGCTCTCGGGTTGCCTTTGGCGTCTACGCTTCTGACCGGTCAAAGCGATTCCTTGTCACCAGAACATTGGCGATTATTACAGCAAACCGGAACTGTGCATCTTGTAGTGGTTTCCGGTTTGCATCTGGGTGTTCTCTTGGGAGCCGGTTGGCTTCTGCTTTCTTTTATATCAAGACTTTTACCTGTTGATCGGTACTGGCAGAGACTGTTTCTACTCTTTACACCGGTTTTTCTTCTGCTGCCCATGCTTCTGATTTGGCCGTCAGGGGTTGCTGTATCCCGTGCCCTTTTGATGGTTTTGTTATTTATTCTGATGCGGGCCAAAGGGATTATGGTTTCACCCTTCAGGATTCTGATCGTTGCCGTAACTTTCTTGCTGATCGTGCAACCGATTTATCTGTTGCGGCCGGGGTTCTATTACAGCGTTTGGGCGGTAGCTTTACTGCTTATGTTGGTTTCTGGTGACAGGCATTTGGGACTCTTTATCAGGATTCAGTTGGTCTTGATGGCGGGGTTGTTGCCTTTGCAGCACTTCTGGCTGAATACTCCGGATCTGATTTCAGGGTTGGTTAATCTGGTCGCAATCCCCCTGGTTTCACTTCTTATTTTGCCCGTTGCTCTGTTCATGGCGTTGTCACCTTTTACCTGGCTGGAATCCCTGTTCGCATTTTTGCTGGGAGGGTTAGAACATATTTTCTGGCAGCTATTGGACGTAGGCCTGGTCTACGGTTTTGGTGTGCCGGAGTTTTCAGTTTGGTTTTACGGGTTATTACTGCTGTTCGCCCTGATTTGGGCTTTGCCGTCTTTGCCGGGCAGGGCGGTGGTCTCGATGGCTCTTCTCGTTGCTATCGCTGATCAGGGTAGTAATAAGGCTGCTATGGAAGAGGAGATATTTGAGATTGAAGTCCTTGATGTTGGTCAGGGGCTGGCGGTAGCAGTGAATATTAACGGTCAGCTTCTGGTTTACGATTCGGGGCCCGTATTTCGTTCAGGTTTCGCGCCTGTTTCAATGCTTCTGCCGCCAAGATTAGCTTCTGAAGATCGTGATATCGATCTCTTGGTGATCAGTCATGATGATAAGGATCATGCCGGTGGGCTTGGGGATTTATTGCCACTAAGCGCCAAAGTATTAGCTGGTCAGCCAGAGAGAATTTTTGATGAAGGTCTTCCCATATCGGCTTGCTTTCAGGGGCAAAAGTGGCGTTGGGGAGAGGTTCTTACTGAAGTGCTTTACCCTCCACAAAAGATGATGAGGGTACAGAGCATCTCAGATAACGAGCGCTCCTGTGTACTCAGGATTCAATCATCAAAACAACCGATGCAAAGTATTTTACTGACGGGAGATATTGATGTGAAAGCTGAGCAGTGGCTATTGTCATCAGGGCAGGATCTTACGGCTCGTTGGTTGGTCGCCAGTCACCATGGGAGTGCAGGAGGCAATAGTCTGGCTTTCCTGTCAGCCGTTTCACCGGAAGGCGTGATCTATTCAGCGGG
Source organism: Oceanospirillum sanctuarii (assembly GCF_002150805.1). Classification (GTDB taxonomy): domain Bacteria; phylum Pseudomonadota; class Gammaproteobacteria; order Pseudomonadales; family Halomonadaceae; genus Oceanospirillum; species Oceanospirillum sanctuarii. The sequence goes on along the minus strand of NZ_MTBA01000004.1, from coordinate 401,167 downwards.
TTACCGGAACAGTTATGGGCATCCGGCCAGAAAAGTCCAGCACCGCTTGGCTTATCTCCGATCTGTTCTGCCGGATTCAAAAAGAAACATTAACTTTGGCGGCTTTCCTTTATTTTATCGGGAGTACAACACGGCGGATCTTGGTGGTATCAGACTCAAAGATTTGACCGGTGATGGTCGTTGGGAGTTGCTGAGCCAGAGAGAGCAAATTCCTGAGCGTTGGCTTTGGCGTAAATTGAGATAGCTCATCTCAGAGTGAGGTAGGTACTCTCAGAATAAGATAGGTACTCTCAGGCGAGATAAGCAGTCGTTGGGTAACAAGGTATGCAAAATGGATGACCCGAATCAATCCGGATGGTCTTGCATTCATGTTGCGGTGTTTTGCGTTCAGCCCGGGGGCACAATAGTGTAAACTTGCAGGCTCGATTTCAGACAATCACTTGTTCAGCAAAGGAAAAAAAGTGGATTTCATTTTTTCTGCCGGTGGCTGGCTTATGCTGCCGATCTTAGCCTCTTCTGTGGCTGCTGCGGCAATCATTCTCGAGCGTTTCTGGGTACTTCGCCGTGCGCGTATCGCTCCGGTATCTCTGAGACAACAGGTGGTTCGTCAGGCGCTTTCTGCACCGATGACTTCAACGCAGCTTTATGAACTTGAGCAGGGCTCACCGTTAGGTTTCCTGTTCGCAGCCGGATTACGGAATCTGGAGTTCAGCCGGGAAGTGATGAAGGAGTCGATCGAAGAAGCCGCTGCTGCTGTGGTTCATGAGTTGGAGCGTTTTCTGAGTCTTCTGGGTTCTATCGCGGCGATTACCCCTCTGCTTGGTTTGCTGGGTACGGTTCTGGGTATGATCGATGTATTTGCGGTCATCATGGAGCAGGGTGCTGGTAAAGCACCTGCATTGGCGGGCGGTATTTCACAGGCTTTGGTAACTACGGCTGCGGGCTTGTCTGTAGCAATTCCTGCCGTGCTTTTCCATCGTTTTTTTGAACGTCGTGTACAGGATATGGTGGTTCATCTGGAGCAGGAATCGATCAAATTGGTCGATGAACTCTATGGCCAGCGTGCCAAGCCTGCTTCTGCCATAAGTGATAGAGCTGCGTCCCAGAAGGAGTGCCAGAGAAAGGTTGCTTCGGCGTGAAGTTTCAACGTAGAAGCTCTGAGCCCGTCAGCCTGAATCTGACACCGCTGATTGATGTGGTTTTTCTCTTGTTGATCTTTTTTATGGTATCTACCACCTTCGATCAGAGTAGTGAACTGGATCTGCAATTACCGGAGGCGGTAAATGGCCAAAGCTCAGATCAAGCTACCTCCTTGAAAGTTGAGGTTCCGGAATCCGGCCCCATCTACCTCAACGGTGAAGCGGTTGAGGATTTAGCTCAATCGCTGGAACGCTTTCTGGAAGCTGAAACAGTTCCTGAAAGAGTTGTTGTTATTGCCGATGAAAGAGCGCGTCACGGCCAGGTGACACAGGTACTGGATGCGTTGGCCGGGGCAGGGTTAAGTCAGGTCAGTTTTCAGACACGTTACGCGCCTTAAAGTTATAGTGTTATGGCCTTCTTGAGATAGGCTGTTGTCAGTGTTTAATCGTTAGGATAATTACTTTGTCAGATCAACAAACCGCCGCTTCTGAAGTGCCAACTAAAAGCGCAGCCAGCTCTTATTTTCGTTTACTTCGATATGTGAAATCCTACAGCTGGGCTTTTGGATTAAGTATTCTGGGCTATGTGATCTATGCCGCATCCACAACTGCATTCGCCGAGCTGATGAAGTATCTGGTTGATTCCATCGAGAATCAGGATCCAGAGTTCCGCTGGTTATTCCCAACGCTGATGGTGGCATCTTTTGCCTGCCGTGGTGTGGGGAGTTTTCTGGGTATTTACTACATGGAGATTGTAGCCCGGGGAGTTGTTCACAAACTTCGCTGTCAGCTATTTGATAAGTATCTTTCCCTGCCTGTTTCTTACTTTGATAATCAATCATCCGGGCATCTGATTTCCCGTCTGACATTTAATATTGATCAGGTTACAAATGCGGCAACTCAGGCTGTTACCGTTCTGATTCGGGAAGGTGTTTTTGTTATTGGCCTATTAGGTTATCTCTTCTACAACAATTGGCGCTTAACACTGATTTTTATCGCACTTACCCCTTTGATTGGCGTCGTTGTTGGTTATGCCAGCAAGCGCTTCAGAAAAGTCAGCCGTAAAATCCAGAGCTCGATGGGGGATGTGACCCATGTGGCTTCTGAGGCGATTACCGGTTATCGGGTTGTAAGGACGTTTGATGGTACAGAGTATGAGCGTGATCGTTTTTATCAGGCTAGTGACCTGAACCGTAAACAGTTTCTCAAAATGGCGGTGACCAGAGCTTTAAGCACTCCATTGGTACAGTTGATTGTGGCTTTTGCTATGGGGACTCTGGTCTGGCTAGCGCTTGATCCGAATATTATGCAGGGTATGACTCCTGGGGAGTTTATTGCCTTTATCACTGCGGCGTCTCTGATGGCAAAGCCTATCCGCCAGCTCACAGAGATTAATAATGCGATTCAGCGTGGGGTTGCGGCTTCGGAAGATCTTTTCGAACAGTTCGATAAGGATGATGAACCGGATGCAGGTTCTCATGAATTGGCCCGGATCAAAGGCGATGTATCGGTTAAGCAGGTAGGTTTTCAGTACCCTAATACCGATAAGCAGGTTTTAAAGCAGGTTAGTTTTGATATCCAGGCTGGACAGGTTGTAGCCGTTGTCGGGCGTTCCGGAAGCGGTAAATCTACCCTGATTAACCTGATTCCCCGGTTTTACGAGCCGACATCCGGTGAGATAAGCTTTGATGGTCATAATTTATCTGATGTAACGCTTACCAGTCTCCGTCGCCAGATTTCTATGGTGACGCAGCAGGTAACTCTCTTTAACGATACCGTAGCCAATAACATCGCTTATGGTCAGCCTGATGCGACCCGGGAACAGATTGAAGCTGCTGCAAAATCTGCCTATGCGATGTCCTTTATCGAAGAGCTTCCGGACGGTCTGGATACCATGGTTGGTGACAACGGTGTGCTTCTTTCCGGTGGGCAGAGACAGCGTTTGGCCATTGCCCGGGCAATTCTGAAAGATGCACCGATTCTGATTCTGGATGAAGCGACCTCAGCTCTGGACACCGAGTCTGAACGCTATATTCAGAAAGCACTGGATGAGGTAATGAAGAATCGTACAACGTTCGTGATTGCTCACCGACTGTCCACCATTGAAAATGCGGACATCATTATGGTGATGGATCAGGGCGAGATTATTGAGTCCGGCAGCCACAAAGATCTGCTGGAAAAAGGAGGGGCATACGCCCAGCTGCATGCAATGCAGTTTAGTGAGGATAATGAGGCTTAAAGCGTGAAAGCATTGGAGAAAGCCTGGTATTCAGGAGCGAAGTGGCCCATGCTGCTTTGGCCCCTTGAAGGGATTTACCAACATCTGGCTCATAAAGATCAGGCAAAGAAACTGGCGCGCCAGAAGCCTCTGCCTGTGCCGGTTATTGTTGTTGGCAATGTCACTGTTGGTGGCACCGGTAAATCTCCGATGGTTTCTCTGCTTTGTCGGGTTTTGCAGCATCATGGCTGGCGGCCGGGGGTGATCAGTCGGGGGTATGGTGGCAAAAAGACCGATGGTCCTGTTGCTGTCACCGCTGACTCTGATGCCCGAGAGGTTGGTGATGAGCCGGTTATGTTGGCGGCTCAGACGGAGTGTCCGGTTGTGATCGATCAGGATCGTTATCGGGCTGCGGCTGCTTTGCTGAATAAGACCTTTTTCCAGAAAAACTTTCCCGGCCATACCGCCTGTAATCTGATTATCAGTGATGACGGTTTACAGCATCTGAGCCTGCCACGGGATATTGAGTGGGTGATTATTGATGCCAGTCGAGGACTTGGGAATGGCCATTGCCTGCCCGTGGGGCCTCTGAGAGAACCCGCTGAGCGTCTGAAGAAAGCTGATCTGGTTTTTGCCAATGGTAGCATACGTCCGCTGGATATTGCCGGGGTTCAGGCGCAGCCTATGAAACTGGCCCCCCGCTACTGGCGTAATCTGCGCACTGGGGAAACCTTCTCGGCAAGCCGGCCGCCTTTTAAAACCTCTGAGCGTCGACCTGCATTTGCTATGGCAGGTATCGGTAATCCGGAGCGTTTTTTTCAGACCTTAGAGGATCTGGAAGTCCATATCGAACGGCATCCGTTTCCTGATCACCATATTTTTAAAGACCATGAAGTACCGGATGGCCGGGTGGTACTGATGACCGCTAAAGATGCGGTTAAGTGCCGTTCATTCAGTGAAGAAAGTCACTGGGCACTGGATGTTGAAGCCAGAATCAAGCCGGAACTGATCGAAAATTTACACCACCAATTAGCCAATATTTTAAAGAGAAAACACCATGGATAAGCAATTATTAGCACTTCTGGTCTGCCCGGTTTGTCAGGGTAAGCTGGTTTACAAAAAAGAGCAGAATGAGCTGATCTGTAAGCCTGATGGTTTGGCGTTCCCTGTGCGTGACAATATTCCGGTGATGCTGGAAAACGAAGCGCGTACCCTGACTGCTGATGAGCGTCTGGAAAAATAAGCGAGCTATCGCTTAACCCTGTGTTTTTAAGGATCGGATCATGTCATTTACTGTTGTCATCCCCGCGCGTTATGCGTCATCTCGGTTACCGGGCAAGCCTCTGTTAGATATTGAAGGCAAACCCATGTTGCAGCGGGTGTATGAGCAGGCTCAGAAAAGTGAAGCCAGTCGTATCATTATTGCCACGGATGATCAGCGAATTGCAGATGCTGCCAGTGGTTTTGGTGCAGAGGTGTGTCTGACTTCAGATCAGCATCCTTCCGGAACAGATCGTCTGCAGGAAGTTGCACAGAGGCTGGGTTTTTACGCGGACGATATTATCGTCAATGTTCAGGGTGATGAGCCTCTGATTCCCCCGCGTCTGATCAATCAGGTTGCCCACAATCTTGCTGCGGATCCTTCTGCGGGTATCTCAACGCTGTGTGAGCAGATTGAAGACCTTGCTGCAGTTCATAATCCAAACGTGGTTAAAGTCGTCACCGATGCAAGGGGTTATGCGCTTTACTTCTCCCGGGCAACTATCTCATGGGCAAGGGATGCTTTTTCAGAAGAGCTGAATCAGCTGCCGCCTTCGCCGCTGTACCGTCATATCGGTCTGTACGGCTATCGGGTCAAGATGCTGAATGATTTTGTCGGTTGGCAGCCAGCGCCTATTGAGCAGGCAGAGCAGTTGGAGCAGTTGCGTGCGCTCTGGAACGGTGTTCGTATTCACGTTGCTGTTGCGGATGAAAGTCATCCGGCAGGTGTTGATACCGCTGAGGATCTGGAGCGTGTTCGTGCCCATATCCGTCATGAACTGGCGAAGGATGAGCGTTAATGTCCAGAATTAAGGTTTTATTTGTCTGTCTGGGCAATATCTGTCGTTCGCCGACAGCCGATGGAGTTTTCCGTAAACAGGTGGCTGATGCAGGTCTGCAGGATTTGATTGAGATCGATTCGGCCGGTACTGCTGCCTGGCATATCGGTAAGTCTCCGGATCCTCGTACTCAGGAAGCGGCAGCCAGTCGTGGCTATGATCTGAGCAGTCTGAGAGCTCGTCAGGCTGTTGCTGAAGACTTTTACGAGTATGACCATATTCTGGCGATGGATCTGAGTAACCTCGAAAATCTGCAGCAGATACGTCCGGCAGATGCGACCGCGCGGTTGGGTTTGTTCCTCGATTATGCTCCTCAGCTGGGCATTAAAGAGGTTCCGGACCCTTATTACGGTGGGGCTGATGGTTTTGAGCAGGTTTTGGATCTGGTGGAAGCTGCCGGTAAAAATCTGCTGGTAGAGTTGGTTATTCACCACGACAGTTAATCCCAACTTTATCGACTACGACCCAATCAGCCTGCGATAAAAGCAGTTTTCGTCAGACACCAGTAACTCTATCGTTAAGTGAGCATTCTGTGCCTCTATCTCTGATCACGCCTGAAGAACATAAAGATCTGCAGTCATTGAATACCCTGGGCTTTTCCGCCCATGCGGCTTATTTCTGTCAGCCGGAATCTATTGAAACTTGTCAGCAGGCTCTTGAGTGGGCTCGTGAGCGCACACTTCCTGTTTTTGCTTTAGGTGGCGGCAGTAATCTGATTCTGGCTGCGGATATTCCGGGGCTGACTCTGCAAATGAGTAATCAGCAGCGGGATTACCAGACTCAGCCCGATGGTAGTGTACTGCTTACCGTAGGTGCTGGTGTGGTCTGGCATGATTTGGTGATGGAAACTGCAGGAAAAGGTCTGTTTGGTCTTGAGAATCTGGCTTTGATTCCAGGCAGAGTTGGTGCTGCACCTGTTCAGAATATCGGGGCATACGGAACTGAGCTTGCGGATGTGCTGGAATCCGTAGAGGTTGTTCGGGTTATTGATGGTCAGCGAATAACTTTAAGCCAGGATGAGTGCTGTTTTGGCTACAGGGACAGTATTTTCAAGTCTGAGACATATCAGCAATGCCGTGAGAACCAGTCTGTTATTACCGCTCTGGTACTGAGGCTGCAGACGAAGGCCGAGCCTAAACTGGGCTATGGCGATTTGGCAGCTCAGCTTGAAGGTAAAGCACTAACGCCTCTTGCTATTGCAGAAGCCGTTTGTTCGATTCGCCGCAGCAAACTACCTGACCCTGCGGAGGTAGGCAATGCCGGTAGCTTCTTTAAAAACCCTGTGGTTCCTCAGGCGCGTGCTGAAGCCTTAAAAGAGCGTTATCCTGATATGCCGCTGTATCCTGCCGGAGCAGGTTTCGCTAAGTTAGCCGCGGGCTGGTTGATTCAACAGTGTGGCTTTAAAGGAGCCAAAAGAGGTGCTGTTGGTGTGTATCCTAAACAGGCTCTGGTACTGGTTCATTTTGGTAATGGCGTTGCCAGTGAACTGCTGGAATTAGCTGATGAGATTGTCTCAGAGGTAGAGCGACGTTTTCAGGTTCGTCTGGAAAGGGAGCCTCAGCTGATAAGCTGAAATAAGATTTAACAGGCTGCTTTGGCAGCCTTTTTTGTTTCTGTTACATCTTCCGGGTCTCTGTTTATATTTGTTGTCGTCATCGGGCTGACTTTAAGTCTTCATTGTTTTGTCGGTATCTGTTCACCGCTTTGACACCTGATTAAACCATTCTTTTTATGCGGTTAATGGGCGCTTGTTGTGTCCTCAGGCTATTTCCAGCAAAAGCAGGTGATTTATGAATGCACGGACGAAAGCTGAATTACTCTATTCGAAAAAAAATCATTCCTCTGAATTTTATTCAGAGCAGGTTTCATTGCCTAATCAGAGTAATGAACGGGCAGTGGGCAGAAAGCCTAAGGAAGAAAACCCTGTTATTCGCCATCTGGACAACCTGCAAGGACAATTGTCGCAGCAGCTGGATAGCCTGACGACGGTGATGGAGTCGATGCAACGAATCAGTAACATCATGGATCGAATGGCGAAAAAAAACTGTAAGTTAAATAGTGGTGCTGAACTGGTTGATCCGAACCGGAAGCGTTAATGCAGACTTGTTCTTTTTAACAGGCAATAAAAAACCCAGCCATAAGACTGGGTTTTTTTGTCTGTTTGGGTTGTTACTTCACCCTGATATCAGGGTGAGGTTTTATTCCCGGTTCAGACGAGGGTCGTTAGCAACGCGGCCAGAGCGCGGTTTACGCTCACGTGTTTTCTTAACAACTTCTTTCTTCTCTGGCAGAGCAATCGCTTCATCGTTTGGTGTCAGAGTTGGAATCTTCAGCTCAACGTCACCATTTTCTTTTGCGATCTTGGCGCGAACCTTACGGCTGACACGCTTTCTTGGCTGAGCTTCTGCAGCAGGTGCTTGAGCTACTTCGGCTACTGGTTGAGTCGCTTCAGTTACTTCCACAGTGGCAGGTGCTTCTTCAATCACAGGTGTTTCTTCTGCAGGAGCAGATTCAACAGCAGGTGCTTCTTCAGCCTTCGCATCCTCAACAACTTCAGCAGGAGCGGCTTGTTCCGCTGCTACAGGAGCTTCTTCAGCTTTAGTAGCTTCTTCCACTGCTACCGCAGTAGTTTCGACCTCTGCGACTTCAATGGTTTCAGCTTGAGCTTGCTGTGGAGCCTGCTCTTCTTCGACAACCTGAGTCGCGGTTTCAACTGTTTGCTCAGTAACAGCAGTAGCAGCCGGAGCTTCTTCAACCTTGGCAGCTTCGGTGTTTTCAACAGCAGCAGTGTTCTCGGCTGTTTCAGCGGTATTAGCGGTTTCAGTTACCTCGGTTGATACAACCGGAGCACTCTGAGTGCCGCCAGCAGGAACCGAAGCTGCTTTCGCGGCTTCTGCAGCACTTTCAGCATCAGCCTGAACAGAAGGTTCTTCAGTCTGAGACGCGATAGTCGCTTCCGCTTTTGCCCAGATCGCTTTAGCGGTTTCTTTGCTTTGAGCTTCTTCAGGAGCAGCTTTTTTCTCTTCTGCCTTCTTCTCTTCAGCTTGAACCGGTTCAGCCTGTGGGGCTACTTCAGGTTTTGCCTGAGGTGCCGCCGGGGCTTCTGCCTGTGCATTATCCGCTACAGTCTGAGTTTGGTTTTCAGCCTGTTCCGTACCTTCGCCATTACGGTTACGACGACGGCGGCGAGGATTGTTGCGGGTACGCTTGTTCTTCGGACGATTGTTCTCACGGGCTTCAGCCTGAGCTTTTTGCTCCTGAGTCTCTTCCGAAGTGTTCTCGGTAACTTCTTTGACGTCTTTTGCTTTCTGATCGCGGTTCTGACGTTTACGGTCATTATTGCGATCTGAATTACGATCATTACGCTTGTCTGACTTCTTGTTGTCGGACTTGCGATCAGATTGTGTCGCTTTATCGTCCTGCTCTTCACGACCATTGCGCTCATCGCGGTTGCGATTGTCACGACGGCCATCACGACGAGGCTTACGCTCGTTACGGCGACGGTTGCGGTTCGACTTATCGCGGTTGTTGCGATTGTCTTTCTCAGAGTCTTCCTGAGAAGCCTTATTCTCTTTCGCAGTGCTTTCTGAACTGTCACCAGCAAACAGTTTGCCCAGGCCTTTGATCAGCTTGCTGAAGAAGCCTTCAGTTTCAGCAGGCTTCTCAGCCTGTGGGGCTGCTGGAGCAGGGTTAGCAGGCACAACACTGCGAACGGCTGCCTGAGCACGTTCAGCAGGCTTAGTAACTACGGTCTCTTCTTCTTTATCGTGAGCTTCTACGCTGATTTCGAAGCTGGATTCTTCACCGGCTGCTTCAAGTTGATCATCGCGCAGACGAGACACTTCGTAGTGCGGCGTTTCCATATGCGGATTCGGAACGATCAGCAGTTCAACACCCTGACGGGTTTCGATATCGCTGAGTGTCTTACGCTTTTCGTTCAGCAGGAAGGTTGCAACGCTCACCGGCAGAATCGCACGGATCTGAGCGGTACGGTCCTTCATCGCTTCTTCTTCGATCAGGCGCATGATAGACAGTGCCAGAGACTGGACATCACGAATGGTGCCCTGACCTTCACAGCGAGGGCATACCACGCCACTGGTTTCACCCAGAGACGGACGCAGACGCTGACGGGACATTTCCATCAGGCCGAAGCGAGAGATACGACCGATCTGAACACGGGCACGATCCACTTTCAGTGCATCGCGCATACGGTTTTCGACTTCACGCTGGTTCTTAACCGGCGTCATGTCGATAAAGTCGATAACGATCAGGCCACCGATGTCACGCAGACGCAGCTGACGGGCAATTTCATCGGCTGCTTCAAGGTTGGTGTTCAGTGCGGTTTCTTCAATATCGCTGCCGCGGGTTGCGCGTGCGGAGTTGATATCGATAGATACCAGTGCTTCGGTATGGTCGATCACAATCGAGCCACCGGAAGGCAGTTTCACTTCACGCTGGAACGCCGTTTCGATCTGGCTTTCGATCTGGAAACGGCTGAACAGAGGGACAGGATCTTCGTAAGGTTTGATCTTGTTGCTGAAGCCCGGCATCACCTGCTGGATAAAGTTCATCGCTTCCTGGAAAACTTCTGGGTTATCGATCAGAACTTCACCAACATCCTGACGCAGGTAGTCGCGCATGGCACGAATGATGACATTACTTTCCTGATAAACCAGGAAAGGAGCAGGGCGTTCCATGGCTGCGCTTTTGATCGCATCCCACAGTTGCAGTAGGTAATCCAGATCCACCTGCAGTTCTTCTGCGCTACGGCCAACACCAGCCGTACGAACGATTACGCCCATATCGGAAGGGGTTTTCAGTTGGTTCATCGCATCGCGCAGCTGAGTACGGTCATCGCCTTCGATGCGGCGGGAGATACCACCGGCACGGGCGTTGTTTGGCATCAGAACCAGATAGCGACCAGCCAGGCTAACGAAAGTGGTCAGAGCTGCGCCCTTATTGCCACGTTCTTCTTTATCAACCTGAACGATAACTTCAGTGCCTTCTTTAACCACATCTTTGATGTTAATGCGGCCCTGAATTTCAGATGGTTTTTTGCTGAAGTACTCTTTTGAGATCTCTTTCAGAGGCAGGAAGCCATGGCGCTCGGCACCGAAATCAACAAAGGCAGCTTCAAGGCTGGGTTCGATACGGGTGATGCGGCCACGGTAAATGTTGGCTTTTTTCTGCTCGCGGGAACCTGATTCAATGTCCAGATCATAAAGTCTCTGGCCATCTACAAGGGCAACACGCAACTCTTCAGGCTGAGTTGCGTTGATTAGCATTCTTTTCATCGAAGTCTTCTGGGTCCTTTGGACACCCAGTGTCAGCAGGGCTGACCAACCTTCGGGAGCTAGGAATCAAGATTTTTATGCGTGCTTAATGCTCTTCAGCGACCGGCTATTTGTTATCTGAGCTGCAAAATGGGCAGTTTCTGATCGTTGCGCCGTACTCTGACTACGCTTCCTGCGAACATAGGTGCTGCGGAAGATGGCAGTTAAAGGTGAAAAACATACTGGTGGCTTGGTACAGGACTGGATGACGACAAATGATGATACCGAGGGCTGGCAATCGGCCAGCGCTAAACAATCCAGTCGTTCCGCAAGTCTCACCGGACACGAAACATAAGTTGATCCGTTCGCACTGTTCAGGTTGTTTGGGTGTGCTGTTAACGGAAATTGCAAGCTGCTCATTCAGCTCACATTCAATGTGTAATCTGTTACCATCTCGCTGGTTGCTGACGATCCGTATCATTTACGAATGTTGCTCAGCAGATTAGCGGTGATATCTGCCTGAAAATGCCGGGCTGTTTTTCCTGTCGGGGGAGTTCATACCCCATCGCTCAGGCGTGCAGGCGACAAATAGATGTCTGTTGTTAGTCTTTTTTCAGGCGGTCTGCAATATAGCAGTTATCGTCCAAACCATCAATTTGATTTAATTGAAGAACTGCCCCGGGAGGCTATGTGGCTGAAGCTGCTCAATCTGTCCGTTTTGTCACCATCGATAGTCACAATGAAGGTCAGAGGGTTGATAATTTTCTGATTACCTTTCTGAAGGGGGTGCCAAAAACGCTTGTTTACCGGATTATCCGTAAGGGTGAGGTTCGGGTGAATAAGAAGCGGGTGAAGGCGGTTTATCGTTTGCAGTCTGGGGATGTACTGCGTGTTCCACCGGTTCGGGTTGCTGAGAAAGCAGAAGATATGCCTGTGAGTAAAGAGTTAGCCGAAGCTTTGGAAGCAGCAATTCTGAAAGAGACCGATGACTGGCTGGTGATCAATAAGCCTCAGGGGCTGTCTGTGCATGCCGGTTCCGGTATTCAGGGTGGTCTGATCGAAAGTTTGCGTCAGATTCGCCCCGAGGGCAGCTATCTCGAGTTGGTGCATCGTCTGGATAAAGATACCTCGGGCTGTCTTCTGATCGCTAAAAACCGTAAAGCGCTTAACTTTTTGCAGGAGCAGCTGAAGGCTAAAGCCTTCCGGAAGAAATATCATGCCCTTGCGGTGGGTCGCTGGCCTAATGCGGTCACTGAGATCGATGCTCCGTTGAAGAAACATGATATTGGCGGTCGTGAGCGTGTTGTAAAAGTCGATCCTAAAGAAGGTAAGGCGTCGCTGACCCGTTTTCGTATTCTGAAACGACTGGATGCGAAGGGGGTTGCCTGTACGCTGGTTGAGGCGGAGCCTGTGACCGGGCGAACCCATCAGATTCGTGTTCATGCGCAGTCGATCGGTCACAGTCTGGTGGGGGATGTGAAATACGGTGATGACAAGGTACATCAGCATTTCAAAGGCTTGGGTTTCAAACGCTTATTTCTGCATGCGGCATCCCTTGGTTTTCCTGAACCTGAAAGCGGAATTTTTGTTGAGATTCAGGCGCCTTATGAGTCCAGTCTGAAAAGTATTCTGGATCGTTTGACAGAACTTAAGCGTTAAGAATCAAGCGTTATCTATTTAAAGAATTAGGTGAGTTGTGAAATATCCATTTGTTATTTTTGACTGGGATGGCACCTTGGTGGATTCCGAGGCGCGAATTATTACCAGTATGCAGGCGGCAGCGGATGATTATGGCTGGCAGCCAGCGCTGACCGATGAAGCGGTACGAAATATTATCGGTTTGGCATTGCCTGAGGCGATTCGACATATTTGCCCGGGGATTGATGAAGAAGGTGTCGATGCGATTCGTCAGGGTTACACCCATCACTTTCTGGAGCGTTCCAATCTGGAAATGCCGCTTTTTGATGGTGTTAAAGAGGGTTTGCAGCGTTTGAAAGACGCAGGCTGTATGTTAGCGGTTGCGACCGGTAAGAGCCGTCGTGGATTGGATCGGGTGTTGCCTGAGGTTGGTTTGGCATCTTTATTTGAGCATACCCGTTGCGCTGATGAGACTTTGTCAAAGCCTGATCCTTTAATGCTGCATGAGCTGCTGGATGTCACCGGTTTTGATGTGCGCCAGGCGGTGATGGTTGGTGATACCGAATATGATCTGGGAATGGCAAAAAATGCAGGTATGGATCGTATTGCAGTAACCTATGGCGCGCACCATCCGGATCGTTTGCAGGGTTATAACCCTGTGTTTGTGGCGGATGAGTTTGTTGAGCTGGTGGACTGGGTTTTAGCGGGTTAGCAGGGATGCTGGAAAGCGACTGTGGTTTGGTAAGGGTTTAAGGAGAGGGATCAATGAGTCAATCCGATTGGAATGAGCCAAAAGCTGGTGAAGAGATAAAGGAGCAGTCCGATGTGCTTCAGAGTCAGGCTGCAGCTGTGAGCAGAGAAAGCAATAAAGCGGTATCAGAAGATCCTGTGGTCCAGCAGAATAAAATGATGCAGCAGTGGCTGATGGAAACATTGAAAGAGCAGCGTCGGGCTCGTCGTTGGAAGTTGTTTTTCCGCTTTGTCCGCTTTGCTGTGCTGATTGTTGCTCTGGTATTTGTCTGGAAGTCATCGAATCAGGTTACGGGCGATGAATTTGCCAGTGAGCATGTTGCGGTGGTCAATGTGCTGGGGCAGATCGGTGAGGAGCAGGAGGCAAATGCTGACACCCTGATTCGTGGGATTCGTGCTGCTTTTAATGACAGTGGAACCCGGGCGCTGATTCTGAATATCAACAGCCCTGGTGGTAGTCCTGTGCATTCCGGTGAAGTTTATGATGAGCTGGTGCGTTTGCGGGCTAAGCATCCGGATACTCCTGTGTTTGCGGTGATCCGGGATATGGGGGCTTCCGGTGCCTATTATATTGCTGCCGGTGCGGATGAGATCTATGCCAATCGTGCCAGTCTTGTGGGTTCCATTGGAGTGGTTTCGGCAGGCTTTGGTCTTGGTGGTCTGATCGATAAGCTGGGCGTGGAGCGTCGGGTGTTTACGTCCGGTGATAATAAGGCTTTTATGGATCCGTTTACCGAAATGAGTGATCAGCAGGCGGCTTTCTGGCAGTCGGTGCTAAACCGAACTCATCAGCAATTTATTCAGGCAGTTAAAGATGGGCGTGGTGATCGCTTGGCGAACGATCCTGAGATTTTCTCGGGGCTGGTCTGGAGTGGTGAGCAGGCGGTTGATCTGGGATTGATTGACGGTCTTGCCAGTGTGCGACAGGTGGCTGAAGAACAGGTGGGTGTGAACCGACTGATGGACTTTACGCCAGAGCCTTCGCCATGGAAGCAGATCAGTCGTGAGATGGGCGTTCAGTTAAAAGCTTTGTTTAATGAGCCTAAGCTTTACTGATACTGCGCATTACGGATCTTAGGTCTTACTAAAAGGCTGATGTCGGTTTTGCCGAATGAAAATAGCGGGCAGCTTTGTTTGTATGAAGTGTCCGCTATTTTTTTGCCTGTAGCGTTTGTTGGATCTATTTTTGTTAGAGCTGATTTTCAGTCCAGCGGGTACATCTGAAATTCTTTCAGAAGATCGCAAAGGGCGATTAAAGGCAGGCCGACCAGAGTATTTGGGTCCCGGCCATCAAGTCTTTCGAAAAGTGTGATACCAAGACCTTCTGATTTAAAGCTGCCAGCGCAGTCCAGTGGTAACTCTTTGTCGATGTAGTGAATAATCTGGTCATCGGTCAGTCTGCGAAAATGGACCTCAAAAGGCTCGACAAGGCTTTTAGTTTCGCCTGTAGCTGTGTTGTGCAGGGCAAGTCCGGTGTAGAAAGTGATTTTTTTGCCGCTGAAGCTTTTAAGTTGTTTTTGGGCGTTGTCTTTGGTGTGCGGTTTGCCGATAATGCGCCCGTCAAAAGTAGCGACCTGGTCGCTGCCGATGATCAGGCTGTTAGGGTGGTTCTCTGCCAGGGCAATAGCTTTCGTTCTGGCAAGGCGTTCTACCAGTGTGCTGGCACTCTCCCCGTCGTGGGCTGTCTCGTCAATATTGGGCGCGTTCTGTGTAAAAGAAAGGCCCAGTTTTTCGAGAAGTTGCTTGCGGTAGGAAGATGTGGATGCCAGAACCAGTGAGAGCATGTAAATAGTATCCTTTTGATAAGGGTGTTTATCAGCTGCAGCTAGCGTGCTGAAGCATCATTTTAGCGCGTCAGATAAGCATGGGTGATGGATAACCCCCTGAAAAGTCGATTGTATCCGATCTTTTCAGAGATTATTTGCTGTTCTTGTGTTCAATCCTTTGACAGTTGCGGGTCATATCCCTATTATTGCGCGCTTATGTTTGGTGACCGACTTCCCATTACAATCGAGCCGTACAAATTAGCTCGTGATGCCGGTGTTTTAGAGGGAGATATCTCCCTTGAAAAATGCCATCGCGTGCTTGATGCCCTGGTAAATAGCGATGGGCATTGCCATGTGCGTCTTGAGTTCGATATTGACCCTCAGAGAATCCGCTTTGTACGTGGTCAGCTGAAGGGCCTGTTTCAGGTGCCTTGTCAGCGATGCATGCAGGCGATGCCTTATGAGGTTGATAGCGAATTTCTGTTAGCTATCGCTGCTTCTGATGAGGCTGCGGCTAACTTGCCGAAACAGTATGAACCGCTGATCGTCGAAGACGAAAAGCTTGAGCTGTTGCCTGTGATTGAAGATGAAATTCTTCTGACGCTGCCTATTGCGGCGTATCACGATGAAGGTGACTGCTCTGTTACAAGTGAAATGCTGGTTTCAGGTGAAGCAGAAGAAGTCCAACCTGAAACTAAACCGGAAAATCCTTTCAGTGTGTTAGAGCAACTGAAGGGAAAACGTTAACTGCAACCTCTAGTTGTATTTAGGAGTGAGTTGTCATGGCTGTTCAACAGAACCGTAAAACCCGTTCTAAGCGCGGTATGCGTCGTTCTCACGATGCGCTGACTGCGTCTACGCTTTCAGAAGATAAAACTACTGGTGAAGTTCACCTGCGTCACCACGTGACTGCAGACGGCTTCTACCGTGGCAACAAAGTGGTTGACAAAGGCGACGAATAAGGTCGGCTTGTGTTAATCGCTGTTGATGCGATGGGCGGGGACTTCGGTCCCCGCGTTGCCATTCCCGCAGCGCTACGCGCGCTCAAAAAAGACTCCCGTCTTTCTGTTCTTCTGGTTGGTGATCTCAAAGAGATCGAACCTCTGCTTCCTGAGCAATCTCCGCTTCTTCAGCGTATTCAGCTTCGTCATTCTGATATTTCCGTTGCCATGGGCGATAGTCCCAAGCATGTCTTGCGTCATCAGAAAGGTTCCTCTATTCATGTTGCGGTTCAGTCGGTAGCTGATAAAGAGTCGGTAGCCTGTGTCAGTGCGGGTAATACCGGTGCCCTAGCAGTGATTAGTCGTTATTTGCTGAAAATGTATCCCGGTGTCAGTCGTCCGGCTATCTGTAGTCAGTTACCTGTTAAAGGTGGCGAGTGCCTGATGCTGGATCTGGGGGCGAATCTGGGTTGTGATGCCGATGATCTCTACCAGTTTGCTCTGATGGGTAGTGCTATGGCGGAGGTGATGCAGCAGAAGCCTTCTCCGTCTGTTGGGCTACTTAATGTAGGTGAAGAAGAATTGAAGGGGACCGAGCTGGTCCGTGATGCAGCGTCTATTCTTTCTGCGTCGAAAGCTGTTCGCTACGAAGGCTTTGTTGAGGGTAGTGATATTTTTGCAGGCCAGGTAGATGTCATTGTCTGTGATGGCGTTTCCGGCAACACTGCTTTAAAAACCAGTGAAGGTGTAGTGCGCTTTTTGTTTCAGCAGATCCGTCAGGGCTTTAAACGCACTTTATATGGTCGTCTTGTCAGTGTGCTGGTTCGACCTGTGCTGAAGAGTATCAAGCGATCATTAAATCCGGAACGATATAATGGTGCGGTTTTGTTGGGGCTTCAGGGGGTTGTGGTGAAAAGCCACGGTGCCGCTGAGGTGGAAGGTTTTTATCGTGCGATCCTTCATGCTGTGCATGCGGCTGAGTCTGGTCTGTGTCAGCGTGTAGGTGAAAAAGTCGCAAATGGTAACTCGGGTGTGAATTTGTAAATTTGGCCTCGATTTTTTTTTTGCTGTGCTATAATCGCGCGCTATTCTGGCCCGGAGGGTTGGAAGATTGTCCAAAATGATCTGATCGTTATGGGCAAAATACAAGGATCATAAGGGGTTCAGCTCTACAGCAGGTAAGGCTGAAACCTAATTAATAATAACAGTGTAAAGGGTTTGCTATGACACAGTCCCTGGCTTTTGTTTTTCCTGGACAGGGTTCGCAGGCAGTAGGCATGCTGAGTGAACTGGCTGATCGTTATGCGGTAGTTCGCACGACATTTGAAGAAGCCTCACAGATTTTAGGTTATGACCTCTGGCAGCTGGTTCAGGAAGGCCCTGCAGAGACATTAAACCAAACCGATAAAACACAACCGGCTATCCTGACCGCCAGCGTTGCTATCTGGCGTGTATGGCAGGAGCTGGAAGGTCCACGTCCTGCTATGGTATCCGGTCATAGTCTGGGTGAGTACAGCGCTCTGGTTTGTGCGGGCGCAATGGGCTTTGCCGACGCGGTACGTCTGGTTAAGCTGCGTGGTGAATTTATGCAGCAGGCTGTACCTGAAGGTACAGGTGCTATGGCCGCCATTCTTGGTCTGGCGGATGAAAAAGTTGAAGAAGCTTGCCTGGCAGCGGCTGATGGCGATGTAGTGGCTCCGGTTAACTATAACTGCCCGGGTCAGGTTGTGATTGCCGGTAGTACTGCCGCTGTTGAGCGTGCGGGTGCTAAATGTCAGGAGCTGGGTGCGAAGCGCGTTGTTCCACTGCCGGTAAGTGTTCCATCCCACTGCGAACTGATGAAGCCTGCAGCTGAGCTGCTGGCTGCTGAGCTGGAAAAAATCACTATTGAAGAGCCGCGTATTCCGGTGGTTCAGAATGTTGATGGTAAGCCGCACAGCAATGTTGATACCATTCGTGAAAACCTGCTGGCACAGCTGTATAGCCCTGTTCGTTGGGTTTCCTGTGTTGAGCATATGGTTGAGCAGGGTGTTGACACTACTGTTGAATGTGGTCCGGGCAAGGTTCTGGCCGGTCTTAATAAAAAGATTCAGCGCAGCCTGAAAGTTCTGGCGGTTAATGACCCTGAGTCACTGACTTCGACCATTGAGCTGGTTAAAGGCGCCTAAGTTTACTCTTACGGAGAATCAGATGAGTATTGAAGGAAAAGTAGCTCTGGTAACAGGTGCAAGCCGAGGTATCGGTCGTGCAACTGCTTATGCTCTGGGCAAAATGGGTGCCATCGTTGTAGGTACTGCAACTTCTGAATCTGGTGCACAGAACATCACTGAAGGTCTTGCAGAGCAAGGCTATCAGGGTAAAGGTTACGTTCTTAACGTAACTTCTCAGGAGTCTGTGGACTCTGTTGTTAAAGCAATTACCGAAGAATTCGGCGCTCCTTTGATCGTTGTCAACAACGCAGGTATCACACAGGATAACCTGCTGATGCGTATGAAAGAGGACGAGTGGGATTCTGTGATCGACACTAACCTGAAGTCTGTTTACCGTGTTGCTAAGGCGACAATGCGTGGCATGACAAAAGCTCGTTGGGGTCGTATCGTGAACATCAGTTCTGTTGTTGCCACTATGGGTAACATGGGACAAAGTAACTACGCAGCAGCTAAAGCGGGTATGGAAGGTTTTACCCGTGCAATGGCACGCGAAGTGGCTTCCCGTAACATCACAGTTAATGCAGTAGCGCCGGGCTTTATTGCTACGGATATGACTCATGCATTGCCTGAAGAGCAGCACAAAGCGCTGCTGACACAGATTCCTCTGGCCCGTCTGGGCCAGCCAGAAGAGATTGCTAATGCTGTCGCTTTCCTGGCGAGTGAAGGTGCGAGTTACATCACTGGTGAAACTCTGCAAGTTAATGGCGGCATGAATATGCGCTAAAGCCGGTTGTTGGCTGGTAGCTATTGCGCCACTCAGTAACCCTCTATAAAATACCGGACAGCTTTTATTGCTGTTCGGATATTTGTACCCACAGGAGAAATTTTAAGTTATGAGCACTATCGAAGAGCGTGTAAAAAAGATCGTAAGTGAGCAGCTGGGTGTTAAAGAAGAAGAAATCACCAATGCATCTTCTTTCGTTGACGATCTGGGTGCAGACTCTCTGGACACCGTTGAGCTGGTAATGGCTCTGGAAGAAGAGTTTGAAACTGAGATCCCTGATGAAGAAGCTGAGAAGATTACTACCGTTCAGGAAGCAATCGACTACGTAGTTTCTCACCAGTAAGATCGGGTGAGTAATCAGTCTGAGACTGACTACAAAGAAGCCGCTTTCTGCGTAGCAGAGGCGGCTTTTCTTTTATTGCCGGGTGCGATTTGTTGTAAGCTAAATATCTCAATGCACCGGTAGTGTTTAAAGCGTATTTGGAGGAAGCATAATGACTCGCAGAAGGGTCGTTGTTACTGGCCTGGGTTTGATCACGCCCCTCGGTAATAGTGTTGAAAGCAGCTGGGACGGTATTCTGGCTGGTAAAAGCGGTATCGCGGCGATTGAACACTTTGATACAACGGGTTTCACCACCCAGTTTGGTGGTTCAATCAAGGGCTTTGATGTCTCCGAATACATGCCTGCAAAAGATGCACGCAAAATGGACACCTTTATCCAGTACGGTATGGCTGCTGCTATTCAGGCAGTGACCGATTCCGGTCTGGAGTGCACGGAAGAAAATGCTTCCCGCATTGGTGTTGCCGTAGGTTCCGGTATCGGCGGTCTGCCGATGATCGAAGCGAACCACAATAATCTGCTGGATAAAGGTCCTCGTAAGATCTCTCCATTCTTTGTTCCCGGCAGTATTATCAATATGATTTCCGGTAACCTGGCGATCCGTTACGGTTTCCAGGGGCCAAACATTGCAATCACTACGGCATGTACCACTGGTACTCACAACATCGGTTACTCAGCTCGTACCATCGCTTATGGTGATGCAGACGTGATGATTGCTGGTGGTGCTGAAATGGCAACCACTCCTCTGGGACTGGGCGGTTTTGCTGCAGCGCGTGCACTGTCTACCCGCAATGACTCTCCTGAAACGGCGAGCCGTCCATGGGATGCGGACCGTGATGGTTTTGTTCTGTCTGATGGTGCTGGTGTACTGGTACTGGAAGAGTACGAACACGCTAAAGCTCGTGGTGCGACCATCTATGCTGAGCTGACCGGCTTCGGTATGAGCGATGATGCATACCACATGACGTCTCCTCCGGAAGATGGTCGTGGTGCTGCAGCTTCTATGGCTAATGCCATTAAAGATGCGGGTCTGAATCCTGAGCAGCTGGATTATATCAATGCTCACGGTACTTCAACTCCGGCTGGTGACATCGCAGAAAGCCGCGCCGTAGAGAAAGTGATGGGCGATGCTGCTAAGAATGTTGCAGTAAGCTCCACTAAATCTATGATCGGCCACCTGCTGGGTGCTGCTGGTGCAGTAGAAGCTGTCTTCTCTGTACTGGCGATTCGTGACCAGGTTGCTCCACCAACCATCAACCTGGAAAACCCGGCTGAAGGTTGTAATCTGGATTACGTACCGCACACTGCACGTAACATGAAGATCGAGCACGCTCTGTCTAACTCCTTTGGCTTCGGCGGAACCAACGGTTCTCTGCTGTTCTCCAAGGTGTAATGACGGTTCTGAGCTGTCATGTGCTGTTGCACGAAAAGGGCCCATTGGGCCCTTTTTTATCTCTGCTGTTTGCTACCTGAGCTGGTTATATGGCTTTTCAGACTCTGATTAATGGTATTCCGGATCAAAACCTTCCCTTAACCGATCGCGGATTAGCCTATGGTGATGGCGTTTTTGAAACCTTTCGGCTGATTGATGGAGAGGTATTGCTGTTTGATCGTCATTGGCAGCGTTTATCTGAGTCCCTGAAGCGTCTGAATATTCCCCTGCCGCTAACAGAGGCTGAGCTGAAAACAGGTTTTAAAACGGTTATCTCTGATGGGGTTGGTGTTGCCAAACTTATCGTCACCCGGGGAAGTGGTGGTCGTGGCTATCGGGTTCCCGATCAGCCTGATAGCCAATGGATACTTCAGGGTTTTCCCTTACCTGAGTCGAACTCTGATCACTATCTCTCAGGTGTTGGGGTCCGAAGCTGTGAGCTGAAACTTTCTGACCAGCCGGTGCTTGCCGGTATGAAACATCTGAATCGTCTGGAACAGGTGATGGCAAGATCGGAATGGCAGGATGAATATTTTGAAGGCCTCTTGTTCAGTCAAACTGGTGCTTTAATCGAAGCGACCATGGCGAACCTTTTTATCATTCAGGGCAGCCAGCTTCTCACACCAAAGCTTGATCTTTGTGGCGTTCAGGGAGTGATGCGGGATGCAATTTTAAATTCAGATGTTGCTATCTTGCCGGGAATTACCGAGTCGAAAGAGTCGGCTTTGTATGAAAGTGCGCTGTTGAATTCCGATGCGGCATTTATCTGTAACAGTGTTCGGGGGATTATTCCTCTGACTGAATGGTCTGACTCTAAAGGTGTTCAGATTCGGCAATGGGAGTCTTCTGCTCATCCTGACCTCCTTACTTTGATGGAGCTTTTCCATCAGAAGCTGGCGTTACCTTATGCTGGCCGATAACGAGTCGATCAATAATGGATTGACTGAATTAACTGTATTTGTGTTCCACCGGAGTGATTCCGGAGCGTTGTGTTAAGGAAAAACTATGGCTTTTCTCAATCGCCGGATTATTGGTGCTGTTTTAGCGTTAGGTGTGGTCCTTGTGTTGGGCGTTGTGACTTATTGGCAGCAACTTCTGGAACGTCCGTTACCCGTGACTGAGCCTTTGGTTTATGAGGTGAAGTCAGGTCTGGGAGCTCATCAGGTGATGGCTCAGCTGCAGGCTTTGGAAGTGTTACCGGAAGTCTGGCCGTTAAAAGTTTGGCTGAAGCTGAATCCTGAGAAAGCTCGCCTTAAAGCTGGCGAATACCAGATTCCAGCTGGGCTGAATGCTTATGAATTGATGGCGTTATTAGCTTCTGGCAAGACGGTTCAGTATCAGGTAACGCTGCCGGAGGGGCTTAACTTTGCTGAGGCCCTTCAGTTACTGCAGCAACAGGAAAAACTGACCATTAAAACCACAGACCTGACGTTTCCTGAGATTATGCAGCAGGTTTCCGGTAAGCCACTGGAAGAAGTTGAGCACCATGAAGGTCGTTTTTTTCCGGATACCTATCAGTATCATAAAGGCGTTACCGATCTTCAGATTCTGAAGCGCGCTTATGACAAGATGAATCGGGTACTGGAGGAAGAGTGGCAGCAGGCGGATAAAGCAGCGCTGCCTTATAAGAGTGCCTACGAAGTCCTGATTATGGCCTCCATTGTTGAGAAAGAGACCGGTGTGCCTGAAGAGCGTTCACGGATTGCTGGTGTTTTTGTTCAGCGTCTGGAAAAACGGATGCGCCTGCAGACGGATCCTACGGTAATTTATGGCTTAGGCGATCGCTATCAGGGCAATATCACTCGTCGCCATCTGAAAGAAAAAACAGCTTATAATACCTATCGAATCAATGGCTTACCGCCAACACCTATTGCTCTTCCCGGGCGTGAAGCGATTCATGCGGTGTTGCATCCCCTGAAAGAAGGCGACCTGTATTTTGTTGCCCGTGGCGATGGCAGTCATAAGTTCAGCAAAACGCTGGAAGAGCACAATAAGGCGGTGCGTCACTACCAGATCTACAAGCGCAAGCAGGATTACCAGTCTGCGCCTTCAGCTCAGTAAGAGCTGTGAGTACCGACTGGTGGCTTCGAGTACCGGCTGGATAGGTAAGTCCGCAGATTGTTTTGAGTGAACAAGACGGCTTTGAGCGAATACAAGATGACTTTGAATACTGAAAATACAGCCCGTGGCTGCTTTATCACTCTGGAAGGTTCAGAAGGTGTGGGTAAAAGCACCAATCTGGCGTTTATTCAACAGTGGCTGGAAGAGCAGGGGCATCAGCCAATGATGACCCGTGAACCCGGTGGTACCCCTATGGCAGAAGAGATCCGTGAGCTTCTGCTGAGCCAGCGGGATGAGAATGTCAGCCAGAAAGCGGAACTTCTGCTGATGTTTGCTGCCCGTGCCCAGCATCTGGATGAAAAAATCCTGCCGGAACTGGCTCGCGGTGGCTGTGTGGTTTCGGATCGTTTTACTGATGCGACCTACGCCTATCAGGGCTATGCCCGGGGCCTGAATCTTGACTGGATTGCTCAGCTTGAGCAGCTGGTGCAGGAAAATGTACGCCCTGATCTGACTATTTTGCTGGATCTGCCGACCGAAGTTGCCCGCCAGCGAATGAATAAGCGTGGTACCACTGACCGTTTCGAGCAGGAGCAATCCGAGTTTTTTGATCGTGTGCGTCAGGGGTATCTGACCCGCGCTGCAGCAGAACCAGAGCGCTTTGCCATCATCGATGCCGGTCAGGCACTGGAGCAGGTTCAGCAGGATATTGCTGAGGTGCTGCAGGGCTTCTTTCTGCAGCGTAGCTGATCGCCTCTGCTTGTTTGAGTAACGCTTTCTCTAAGCCAACTTTCGATAACTGCCAATTTGGAACACCCAGTGACAGAACTCGTTAAAGACTCACCACTTATGCCTTTTGTCTGGCAGCAGGATTGCTGGAGCCAGCTGACTGAGCAGCATCGCTCTGGTCGTTTGCCCCATGCGTTGCTCTTGGCCGGAGAGCAGGGGATCGGCAAGTACCATCTGGCCAGAGCTTTGGCAGCTTATCTGTTGTGCCGTCATCCGGCTCAAACGGCCTGTGGAGAATGTGCGTCCTGCACCTTATTTCATGCAGGCACACACCCCGATTTAGCAGAAGTGATGCCGGAGAGCGAAGGCAAGCAGATCAAGATTGAGCAGATCAGAAAGTTACAAACCTTTGCCAGTAAGACGGCGCAGCAGGGTGGTTTTCGGGTTGTGATTCTGCAACCAGCAGATGCTATGAATATTAATGCCGCCAACGCGTTGCTGAAAAATCTAGAAGAGCCTGGCGATAATGTGCTCTTCATTTTGCTGAGTAACCGAACCAGCGCGGTCATGCCAACGATCAAAAGTCGTTGTCAGCAATTTTCACTGCCGATTCCGGATCGTGAGCAGGCACTGAACTGGTTGAATCATCATCTTTCCAGCCATGCCGCTTTGCATGCTGAGAAACTGTTGAAAATGGCACAAGGCAACCCTTTATTGGCTCAGGAACTGGCTGATGAGGCTCTGCATAAGCAACGGGATAAACTCTTTTTTGCCATGGAAAACCTGACCCGTGGCGGAGATCCTGTCGAATTAGCCCCGAGCTTTATCGACGGTGATCTGCAATGGACGCTGCGTTGGATGCAGCAGTGGCTGAACGACTGGTGTCGCTGGATGGTGACTCAGGATGATGCTGATCTCTCTTTCCCTGATATGCTGCCGTTGTATCGTCAATGGCAGCACTCTTCCAGTCTTGAGAAGGCACGACTGTTGTTTCAGGATGTTGGGCGTTTACGGACCCAGCTATTGTCCGGTGCTAACCCCAATCTGCAGTTAGCGATGGAAGCCCTGCTTATTCGCTGGGCAGGTAAGATGTTACTATAATCTTCATTAATTCGCGGTTCAGGGAGTCGGGCGCATGGCGCAGGTCAAAGGTGATGAGAAGCCGATTAAGGCAGCGGTGGTTAACTTAACCAATAAAGATGAGCTTTATGAAGCTTATATGCCTTTTCTGCAAAATGGTGGTCTCTTTCTGCCGACCCGGGGGAATTTCCGTCTCGGACAGGAGTTGTCCCTGATGCTGAACCTGATGAACGAGCCGGATAAAATTCCGGTTACCGCTCAGGTGGTTTGGATCACTCCGCAAGGTGCCCATGGCCGCCGAACCGCAGGTATCGGTGTGCAGTTTTCTGACGAGCAGATCTCTTTGCGGGATAAGATTGAGCGCTATCTGGCTGGCCGTCTGAACTCGCAGCACCCGACACACACTCTTTAGCGACACGTTTACTTCTGGCGAGTAATCGCCCTGATTGATGACTTTAGGATATTTATGTACCTGATCGACTCTCACTGCCATCTGGATCGTCTGGATCTTTCACCATACAACGGAGACCTGAACCTGGCTCTTGAGGCTGCCCATGAGCGCGGTGTCAGCCACTTTCTGGCAGTTAGTGTCACTCTGGATGATGTTGCTGAACTGAAAGATCTGGCTCGTCAGTACACATCGATTTTTGCTTCAGCGGGTGTTCATCCTTTGCAGGATCTTCCACACGAGCCAACGGTGGAAGAACTGGTGAAAGAAGCTGAAGATGAGTTGATCGTAGCGGTGGGTGAAACCGGTCTGGATTATCACTACGCTCCTGAGACTAAAGAGCTCCAGAAGGAGCGTTTTAAGCGTCATCTGCTGGCGGCACAGGAAGTGAACAAGCCGGTTATTATCCATACCCGCGATGCTAAAGAAGATACGCTGGAGATGCTGGAGAAGTACGGTCCTGATGCCGGTGGTGTGCTGCACTGCTTTACCGAAGATCTGGACATGGCCCGTCGTGGTATAGCGCTTGGCTATTATGTGTCGATCTCAGGGATCGTTACCTTTCGCAATGCGGATCAGGTTCGCGAAGTGGCAACCAAAATTCCTCTGGATTCATTGCTGGTGGAGACAGACTCTCCTTACCTGGCTCCTGTTCCCCATCGTGGTAAGAAGTGTGAGCCGCAGTATGTTCGTGATGTTGCTGAGTTTATCGCGGAGCAGCGCGGCATCTCCTATGATGAACTGGCGATGCAAACCACGGCTAATTTCTTCCGCCTGTTTAAAGGTGCTGCCCCTAAGGCGGTGGCTGCAGAGTAAGCAGTACTTATTGATAGTTCATTTATAGAAAATGTTAAAAGCCGGATCTGTGCTAACAGATCCGGCTTTTGAGTTTTTGGTCGAAAACCGGAAAGTTTTAGTGGGTCCTTCTTCCGGCAGGCATTTCACCTTCGTAAAAATCCGCGTCCGTCTGAGGTGAGGTAAAGGCGACAAAGGGTTCTTTCTTTACCTTAAGTCTCTTTTTACTTTGAGCTGAATTTTCCTCTGCCTCAGTATGTTCGCTCAGCTCACTGTTACTATCTTTCTTGTCAGTTTCTTTAACGCTTTTTTCATTATTCCCGTTTGGCGCGGGTAGTGGCTCATCACTGGTTTGGCCTTCCGGGTAGACATACATCGACTCCTCCTGACTATCGAGAATACCTTTGCCATGCCAGGGCAGCAGTCGGTAATCCGCATGGTCAGAGAAATCCATAAAGGGATACTTGATGATCTCGAAGTAAGGTGAGTAGTCAAAATCCCTCGGGGTGCAGAGCTTAGGATTACGGCGGAACAGCTGTACGCCCTGATCACCATTTTTCTTCACCAGAGGCAGAATCGGGAACTGAATAAAGCCAAAGGCTTCAGCGATCATGGTAGAGCATACGGTTTTGGTCGCTTTGCCTGCATTATGCTGAAACAGCGAGGACCGCCAGCGTCTCGGCATAATCCACCAGGGAAACAGAAAACGGGCCAGATCAAGAATCTGGCGCACGTCATATTCTTTGCCCAACTGGCTGATGGCGTAATGGATCATCTGCTGGCTGTCTTTGTGGCTGATACCCCGGGGGCGGCAGATACGAATATGATCCTGCTTATAGCTGGCCAGATCCCGTACGACAGTCCCCAGACCCAGTTCCGATTCCACAATCAATTGAGTATCCGGGCTGAAAGGAAACAGCTCCATCAGCGTATTTCGCAGTTCCGGGTCTTCGATATCGTGTATGCGCCCGAGATAGAGCGCGGCATGGGACCAGGGGCTCTGGGTGATCATCTTAATTACGTCACTGACCCTTGAGCGTCCTTCGATCAGAAGTACGTCACAGGGACGAACCTCATAACGGATGCGCTCAAAATCCGACAGAGGAAATTCAGGTGAGGGTCTTTGCTGTGTCAGCCAGTTAACGATTGGCCGTGTCATTCTCGTTATTTTCATCGCAGTATCCTCCGCGATTCTTGGTTGTTCTGTACAGCGGGAGCCTGATGAAATGGCGGATGTATCGAAAAAGCGACTTCTTATTTAAGAGTAAGCTATATCCGGGTATCTGTCAGAGATAGCGATGCAGAAGTGTGACCGGTTTGGGTCTATCAGTTAATACGGCGTTAATGCAGGGGGAATACAGGCTTAAATGCCGAATAGTGACAGGGATCAAGTTGCAGGATTACATGGGATGCAAATTCATTAAAGCGTCATAATGCCAGAACCTGCTGAGCATATACTGGGTTTGTGACGTGAGAATGACTATAAAAAAACAAACACGGAGGATTCGACATGAAAACTTATCAGGTCGATCAGTTTGAAATTATTGCACGCCCAGCATTTAACCGTGTCTTACTGCCTAAGGTTGGACCTGCATTCAACGTGGCTACTGCCAGAGTTTTTATCGATCACAAAGGTTCCCTGACCATTCGGGATGATAACAGTGAACTGGTTTTTTCTGATATCAGTGAGAGTAGTCTTCAATGTGTGCTTGAAGCAGGTGGTGTCCATGTGATGAATCCGGAACTGGATGTACACCCAAAACTGATACATATC
Source organism: Oceanospirillum sanctuarii (assembly GCF_002150805.1). Lineage (GTDB taxonomy): Bacteria > Pseudomonadota > Gammaproteobacteria > Pseudomonadales > Halomonadaceae > Oceanospirillum > Oceanospirillum sanctuarii. Next base: position 373,750 of record NZ_MTBA01000004.1, on the reverse strand, counting down.
CCTCTGGGTGCTTTGAGACATTAACTCCCGGACATAACGGAAAGTTTTTCCCGCTCTTTGGATTATCGACAGTATCGGAATAGCGGAAAAAGCCCTGCACGAGGATAAAAAGTGCAGGGCTTTTTATTTGTGCTTTATAAACTGCTAAAATGTGACTGAAAAAAAGAATCTGGTCAAATTAAGTGCAAAATGGTATTGTGTGCAGCGCAGCATAGGGGTTGCGTTAACAGGTATCAGTATCCTTAATCGCCACGATACTGGTAATTCAACAGATGCATATTTGTTAGGCAGTAGATGTTATGACCTTATCAGCAGTGGAAAAACAAGCACGCAAAGTGCAGGAGTTTCGCCAGCGTGAAGCGAATATTCTGGATGCAGCTCTTGAGCTGTTTCTGGAGCATGGTGAAGATCGTGTCACCGTTGAGATGATTGCTGATCATGTAGGCATAGGTAAGGGCACCATTTATAAGCACTTTCGCAGTAAATCTGAGATCTATCTGCGTCTGATGCTGGATTATGAAAAAGACCTTGCTGACCTGTTCCAATCCCCGAAGATTTCTGAAGATAAAGAAGCTCTGTCCCGCGCATATTTCGAATTCCGCATGCAGGATCCGGGTAAGTACCTGCTGTTCTCTCGTCTGGAAGAAAAGCTGACCAAGTCCTCCGGTGACTCCGATATGCTGGATGAACTGCATAAATTCCGTGCCCGAAATCTGGAAAGTCTTACCGATCTGATTACCGCGCGTATCGATGAAAACAAGCTGGAAGATGTGCCTTCTTACTTCCATTACTGTGCGCACTGGGCTCTGGTTCACGGTGCTGCAGCACTGTATCAGTCCCGTTTCTTCCAGGAAGTGATTCAGGATAAAGATGAGTTCTTTACCTTCCTGATGGAGATTGGGGTGCGTATGGGTAACCGTGGTCAGCGGGGGCGCAACAGAGAGGAATCATGATGTTTGATGATTTTCCTGTTCAGTATATTGAACCTGTCTATCGGCCTCCCAGTGAGGCCAAATCGTTTATTCTGCCGGTAACCAATGGCTGCAGCTGGAATCAATGCAGCTTTTGCGATTAGTAGTATAAAAAAAACATACTGAAACAAGCCCCAAAAGAGTGAAAACCTGGAATTCGCTCTTTTTTTATGCTGGATTTGTGTTTATAGTTCTATAAACTAAATACTAAAAGTACGGAAAAATGCTGAACAGTAACTGTGTCAAAGCAAGCGTCAAAGTAGATAACACAGGAGTCTTTGTAGATTTGCCTGTGATTATCACGGACGACGGCCTGCTGAGAAGTTATCTCGATTACTTAATTGTTCATCGCAACAAGTCTGAGAGCTGGAAAGATCGCAGTGTTTATGCCGTTCGTCTTTTAGTTGATTACACAAAGCAAAATGAAGGTTGTTTTGCGAATTCGTATGACCTCTTTCGTGAGTTTGCCAATTCGCTTTATACCGGCACCGTTGCTGAAGATGGTGAAGACCCGAGCGGGCTGCGCTGGAAGCCGCGCGCGGTGAAAGATGCAAATTTTCTGATCAATCTGGTTACGGACTACACCGACTGGCTTGCGACTCAGAACGAAGACAAAAAATTCAAGATAAATCCTGAGGTCAAACCTACAAGTCACGAAGAATGGATGGCTCTCGCAGCCTACTTTCAGAAAAAACGCCGCGCATTTTTATCACACCTCTGGGCGAGCAAACCTGCCCCTTCAAGTTATCGAAATGTCATGCCGAGGCGGGTTTCAAAATCCGGAGGAACGGAAAGCAAAAAGAGCTTTCCGGAAGGTCGTATTGATGACCTGCTTTGGAATGGATTTGTTCGTTATGGCTTTGAGACCAGCAATAAGGTCTATGAACGACTCGATCTGAAGAATGTGCTGATTACGATGCTTATGCACCATGGCGGACTCAGAATCAGTGAATGCTTCCAGCTCTGGTTGGAAGACATCATGCCCTTCGATGATGGCGACAATGTAACGGCACTCGTCAAAGTTTTTCATCCTGACCGTGGTAGAAGCCAGGGCAGCGTAAGTCGCCGTGAAGTGCTGCTTCAGCAGTACGGATTGAAGCCGCGATTCGAATACCCGAAATCTCATACATTACACGCAGGCTGGAAGGACCCAAAACTCGATGACGAAGATAAGCACTACTTGAAGGTTTGGTGGTTCCCTCAGGCTGCTGGTGAAACCTTCTACGAGTTATGGCGACTGTATCTTCAATATCAGCGGTCTCCGGATGACGGCAAGCACCCGTATGCTTTTACCAGTCGTACAGGAGCGCCGTATTCAGTGAAAGGCTATAACCAGTCGCTCAAAAGGGCAGTGGAGCGGATTGGCCTGCCATTCTCCAAAGAGGCAGGTACAACCGCTCACGCTCATCGCCACTCCTACGGTCAGGCTTTGGCTGATGCTAAATCCAGCTCACTGATTATTAAAAACGCTTTGCATCATAAATCGATAGAAAGTCAGGAGGTCTATACGGGTCTCACTGACAAGCAGATGCGAGCACACTTGAAGCAGCTATCACCAAAGATAGCTTACTCTGAAATCAAAAAAGGTATTTCACATGAAGACTAAATACGCAACCCTTGCGGAAGCCTCAGCCGCCGCACGGGCATTGGGCTTCAAAACACATGCGGAATACCTACATGGCTACAAACAGGACCCGAAGCTGCCAGTGAGCCCTCAAACATACTACGCAGAGGACTGGGAGAGCTGGTTTGATTTCCTGGGGACAGAAAAGCCAAGTGAAAAATATGCAACGCTAGCTGAGGCATCAGCCGCCGCACGGGCATTGGGTTTCAAAACACTGCCTGAATACCTGCGGGGATACAAACAAGACCCGAAGCTGCCAGTGAGCCCTAAAAAATACTACGCAGAGGACTGGGAGAGCTGGTTTGATTTCCTGGGGACAGAAAAGCCAGAAGAGAAATACGCAACGCTTGCCGAAGCCTCAGCAGCCGCACGGGCATTGGGTTTCAAAACAGGGGCTGAATACCTGCGGGGATACAAACAAGACCCGAAGCTGCCAGCGAATCCTAAGAGAGTTTACAAGGAGGACTGGGAGAGCTGGTTTGATTTCCTGGGGACAGAAAGGCCAGGTGAAAAATATGCAACGCTAGCTGAGGCATCAGCCGCCGCGAAGGCGTTGGGTTTCAAAACACAGGCGGAATACCAACGGGGATACAAACAAGACCCGAAGCTGCCAGCGAATCCTGAGAGAGTTTACAAGGAGGACTGGGAGAGCTGGTTTGATTTTCTAGGGACAGAAAAAAAATATGCAACGCTTGCTGAAGCCTCAGCTGCCGCACAGCTGCTGGGTTTCAAATCACAGGCGGGATACCTGCGGGGGTACAAACAAGACCCGAAGCTGCCAGCGAATCCTGAGAGAGTTTACAAGGAGGACTGGGAGAGCTGGTTTGATTTCCTGGGGACAGAAAGGCCAGGTGAAAAATATGCAACGCTTGCTGAAGCCTCAGTCGCCGCACAGCTGCTGGGTTTCAAATCACAGCCGGAATACTACCAGGGCTACAAACAAGACCCGAAGCTGCCAGCGAATCCTGAGAGAGTTTACAAGGAGGACTGGGAGAGCTGGCCTCGTTTTTTGGGTACAGAAAAATATGCAACGCTAACTGAGGCATCAGCCGCCGCGAAGGCGTTGGGTTTCAAAACACAGGCGGAATACCTACATGACTACAAACAGGACCCGAAGCTGGCGGGGTGCCCTAGTGAGTACTATGCAGAGGACTGGGAGGGCTGGTCTCATTTTTTAGGTACCGTTGATGAAAGCCAGACTGCTTATCCCCAGATTTGGAAAGCCATTGAGCGCTATATTGAGGAAGGGACAAATCAAAGCTCTAAAACAATGCATTTGAAAGCATTTCTCCGAGACTTTGTTGCAAAACAACAGTTAATTGATGATCCGGGGGCTTTGCTTTCGAGGGATATTCCGTTTTTAGAGCAAGCTTATATTGATTTTGTTCATGCAACAGGAGATACCGTTAAGAAAGCCCGGTACAACATCTGTGTGGATTTTTACGATTGGGTTCAGGAAAATTATTGTTCGGATGAGGATGAGGATGGAGAGTTGGTTGCTCTGCCTGGATTTCGCAATCCGCTGCGAACGGTGCTCAAGGGTTTTCTGGATCAGCTGCCATCGGCTCGCCGTAGTGAGTCGAATAAGCCTGTTCTACCCATGTCTGCTATTCTCAGGGCCAAGCAGCATCTGATTCCACCGGATGCTACATCCTTTCGAGACCTCTATTCATTGCATCCTTTTTTGGAGGACTGCTGGTTCGAGATTGATCCTAGTTTGATTGATAAAAACGATCCGAATTGCATATACCGATCTAGGGAAAAAGATCGCAAACCAAAAGGTGGCGAACGCTTTAAAGAGTGGGTCTATGAGCTCTGGTCGCCCGTCAAACTTGTTGCTAATTATGTCTTGCTGTCCATGCCTCTCCGAGGCCAACAAATCTGTTGGCTTGATAGTGGAGAAGGTGATGACTCCATTCCGGTTTTTCGTGAAGGAAAGATCCGCTGGATAAAAAACACCAGTCATCTTGCTACCCGAAAGCGCAACCAAGGCTTTATTCGACAAGGTAGTGATGATGGTGATCTAAGCTCCTACATCACAACAAATAAGACAAGTCATAAAGAGGGTGGTTACCATATCCCCTACCTGCCCGACGATCTGGCCTACTGGATCATCCAGTTGCGTGACTGGCAGGCCAAGTATAACCCACTTAAAGAACTAACCCCTTGGACGCAAATTAAGCTCCGATTTAGACAGAACACGAATGTGTTGAAGCAGCGTGGAAAGCAAGCATTTCTGTTCCGTGACCCGGCTTCGTTGGCTTGTGAAGATAAAGTGTCGCCTATGTTTACGGTAACCGCATTCTCGCGGACTTTGCCTGCGATACTGTTTCACAGCCAGCAGCCCGGTGAAGATCTGGCTGAAATGAAGCCCAAGAAGAACTCCGTTGATTATGAAAGTCAGTTCACACCTCACTCGCTACGTGTCAGCCTGATCACGGCCTACATTGTCGATGGCCGAGCTCCGATTGCTGTGATTTCAAAGCTGGTGGGACATTCATCTCTGGTGATGACGCTTTACTACACAAAAGTAGGCCATACACACATGAGAAAGGAGCTGGCGGCTGCGGAGAAACGATCACTTGAACAAAGCTTAGATCGTTATCAGGATCTTATCATTCAGAAGAAGATCGATGAGGCACGACCAGAGCTGATCGCAACAGATCGAAATGCAATGGATCAATACCTGAGTTCAGACTGGCCGGCAGCTGCTTTTCAAGTGATGAGCATAGGAATATGTCCGATGGCTGGGAACAAGTGTGAAGAAGGGGGCGAGATATTGCTGGATCGGAAAGCTGAGGCTCTTTATTCGCCCGTTGCCCGTGGCTACTTGGGCGCACGAAACTGTCCACGGTGCCGGTTCTTCATCACTGGTCCAGCCTTCCTCGGAGGCCTATCAGCCATCTCCAACGAGATCATTCTTGAAATCAATACAACCCGCAAGGAGTACCATGATCTTCATTCAGAGAAAGAGAAACTTAATGACATGCGGTCTTTAGCGCAGGATGCCGGAAAGGTTTTTGAACAGGAAAGGAGGCGGGAAAAAGTCCTTTCGGCGTTTGAAGAGAAGGCCAAAAAACTCGATATGCTGCTATGTGATCTCCAATATTTTTATCAGCTCATTACTCAGTCTACAGAGCTCTTGAGCAAAACCGAGTCAGATAAGCATCAGTTAATTGTGAGCGACAATTACGTTGAAATGACTATGCACCTCGCGGAGCAGCAAAGCGACTTCCGGCTTTTGGCTGAGGTATGTGCGAATGCCGAAATCTACGAAAGTGCCAGTGCGTCAAGAGCGCGGCCTCTACTCAGCCAGGTCTTGGATAAACTGGCAGACACAAACGGCATTGCTCCGGCGATGTTCCGGCTGACGGAAGATCAGCAGCTCAAGGCTGCGAATCAGGTTGTCCAGTTGATAATGCAAGTGACGCAAAATGACTGGCATGTTGCAGATCGGTTGGTTAACGGCCAGATCTTGCTGGAAGACTTGGCTGAGCCGCTGAAGCTTGGCGAAATACGTCATGAGATCGAATCCGTCATGCACGGATCTCTGAAATTTCCAATCGGAGTTGAGAATGACAATGAGTGATCCGAACGCAGTCTATGAAGCAGTGCAGAGTCAGTTAAAAAGTGCTCGTTCAAGGAAGTCGCTTGAATCCCTGCACACGGTCTGCAAGGAGCTTTTCGAGTCGGGCTCGGTTGATTTCAAAATCACTACGATAGCTCGCTTGGGAGCCAGCCGAGGTGTGCCTGGGGCCCAGACCATCAGGAATAAGACTGGCGAACCGTATCGAGCCTTGATTGAAGCTTGGCGTGAGTTAAGCCATAAAAAGAATCGAAAATCGGCAGCCAAGTCTGTGAGAGGTAAACATGATTGGGTGGATGAGCTTCAAAATCCGGCTCATCGCTTTCTGGTGCTCGACCTGATTGCTCAAGTACGCCATCTGAGAGCAGAGAATCAGAGATATGCCTCGATCACGCAACTGAAAATTGACTGCCGTGCTGGCTCTGAAGCAGTGGTAGAACCTCAGTTGCCACACTTTCTGGAGTATGAAATCGATGCATTGAAAGAAGCTGTGTCTGATGAGTTCCTGGCTCGACAGGGCTGGGTTCGAGGGCCGCATGGAAAAGTCATAGGTGTAAATGGCATGACTATCTTTTCAAATGGATACCTAAATGCGATTGAAAAAGTGTTGAGTCTGAATCATGGCTAATGGACAGGAAAAAGCGCGACTAAACCTTGCGGCTTTTCAGCGCTGGATCGCTACGCAAACTGACGAAGACTTCAAGCAAATCATTTTTCGGGGGCAGCTAAACCGAGGCGAAATCGCTAAAGCCACCGGTATTGGTAAAAGCGCACTACGCCAAAATCCTGCCATTAAACAAGCGCTGGAAACATTAGAACATGACTTGCGAGATCGGGATGTCCTGCCGCCAATGGCAGCTCAGACTGAAGCACAGAAGTCTGCTCCAAAGGCCTACGATCCAGGTGTGAAAAAGAGAAATATGGAGTCAAAGCGGCTTGCATTACTTGAGCATGAGGTTGTCGAGCTAAGAGCCAGGGTGGCGACTTTGGAAGCAAAACTAAAGCGCTACGGTGAGCTATCGGAGGTGCTAACAGAGTACGGTATTGCACCATGAATGAAGCATATTTTCGTGTTACCAGTTGCCAATATACCGGTTCGAAATACGCTATATTCACCGGCGTTCCCTTAAGGCCTGATAGCTACCTCATAAACAGTGGCAAATATATTGTCTCTGTTCAGTGCGAACTCCAGGCTCTGCCGGTTAAGCCTGCAATAGGCCAGCATTGGCGAGTTAATGGAAAGCGAGAGCTAAAGACCATTACCTCTGGAAGCTATGAACTGGAGCAGCACGTATATGAGTCTCCAGATGAGATGGAATGCACATTGCCTGAGACAGGTGAAGCGCTGATCCGGTTTATCGCTTCGGAGAAAGATTTCACTGGTATTGGTGAGTCTAAAGCCAGAGCCCTCTGGGATGCGTTTGGCAAGGATATCCACGCCATGCTGCAGTCAGATACTTCTGAACATCGATTGCAGCTCAGAAGCATCCTCAGTGATGTCTCAGTGGATGCTTTGTACGAGGGGTACGCCAAATACAAGAACTTGGCCTCTGCTAACTGGCTGACCTCCCTTGGTGTACCTATGCGTATCCAGCAGCGCATTATCAAGTACCATGATGAAGGGACGATCAAGGTCATCAAGTCCAACCCGTATGCGCTACTGGGTTTTGGGGTGCCTTTTGCTGATATTGATACCATTGCTGAACAAATGGAAATGGGTAAATCCTCACCTGCAAGGCTTGCTGCAGCTGTGGAAGGTGCTCTGCGAAATCAAATTAAAAAGGGGCACACCTATTCCAACCATCGATCCCTCAAGCCAGAAGTCGTTAAGCTCCTTGGAGGCGATAAAGAGCTAGCGGCAGAGGCTTTAACCCACGGTTATCGCAACGGTCAATTCATTCTCCGAAAGGAGACCGGAACCTATCATCCTACTGCCCAGATCATGATGGAGTCTGTCGTTGCCAAGCGACTGATAGCGCTATCGAAAATAAAGGCTGAAAATGACACCGTTTTCAAAGCGATGGTTGCGGCTGTATCAGAGCTTCCCTACGACCTGACGAAACAACAGATCAAAGCCGTTGAATCCAGCCTAACGAACACTGTTTCCTGTATTACAGGAGGCGCTGGTACGGGTAAAACTACCGTTCTGCGGACTGTGCTCAGGGCTTATGAATCGCTGGGCTACGAGATCCATGCTGTGGCTTTATCTGGGCGTGCAGCCATGCGTTTGCATGAAAGCATTGGCTTTGTAACCTCGACGGTAGCCCGCTTTCTTTTAAAAGACCCTGTCATACCGTGTCTGGCTAAACCAAAGCACCTCCTTGTCATTGATGAAGCCAGCATGATTGACTTGCCGACGATGTATCAGATCATCACTCACATAGATCCATCGGTTAGCATCGTGTTCACTGGAGACCCCGATCAACTGCCTCCTATTGGGTGCGGCAAGGTTCTGTCCGATATCATTGAATCCGGTTTGATTGCCACTGTGAAGCTGGACATCGTTAAGCGGCAAGAAGGCTCAACGGGGATACCTGAATACTCTGCAACGATCAATCAAGGGGCTCTGCCTGAAAGCCTGTCTATTGGCTCAATCACCTTCCACGAAACGCATGTGGATGACGTAGTCGATAAGTGTAAAGAGCTGTACGCTGAATCACCACACAATACACAAATTCTTGGGGCGACAAAGGCTCTCGTACACACCGTAAACAAAGACTGTCAGCAGCTCATCAATGCAGATGGTGCCAGGCTTCAGTTTACAATGGATGGGGATGAACTCTTTCTGGATATAAGGGAGGGGGACCCTATCCTATTCACCAAAAACAACTATAAGATTGGTATCCAAAACGGCTCCCTCGGCAGGCTAACAGCAGCGGTATTCACTCCTGCTGAGGAGGATGACGCTGCCATGTTTGGAGTCGTGACACTGGATACGGGTGAAGAAATTCAGATCAGTGAAGACCTTCTCGATTGTATTGAGCTTGGCTATGCAATCACCTTGCATAAGGCTCAAGGCTCTCAGTTTCCTCGTATTATTGTTCCGGTAGAAAAGGGAATGATTACAGACCGGGCCTGGATCTATACAGCTATTACACGGGCCGAATCAGAGATTCATCTGGTCGGCAGAGCAAATGAGTTTGCGGAGATTGTGAAGAAGACAAGCAATGCGAACAGGAGGTTAAGTTTCTTGCGAGAATTGCTTCAAGAGGCTGCCTAAGGGAATTGGGGGTTGGCTGTTTAAAGCACAAGATCCCCCTCCTCGCCGGTCACGGCCAACGGGACCTCTCCCTGTGCCGCCAAATCATAATAGCTACCGCCTACATTCTGTGCAATATGGGATAACTGGTTACAGTTTTATCCATTTCTAAGAATATAGCTTACTTTTTGAAAGTATTATAAGGAACATGCTTTTTATGCGGCTATGTTCACTTAGCCAATACACTATCTAAGAAGGAAGACCAGAGAGGGATGTTATGACTTTAGTGATTGCGGGTTATGAGCATGAGAAATCGGTAGATTACTCAAGGTTCTCCGATGAAGCTCGACCCTATGTTCCTGAAATGAAGGTTGATGGCCTTTTTGCTATTGCTGATAGCGCAATCACCAGCCATCAGGGAGGAAGAACTATTCTAAATGGATTTAGAAAAGTTTACGAAATGGAAGCAAGGCTATGGAAGCCAGATTTCATGCCAGATGGTTCTTTCAGAGGATATTCTCAGGTATATGAAAAGCGGCCTTTCTTTATAGGTTTTGCGGGAAGCACACTAACAGCACAACATATACTTAATAGCATAAGTGAACACTTGGGAAGGTTAAGAATAAGCTACTCTAGGGAAGGCTTTTCTGATGCTATTAAATATGAAGTTATCCGGCATTGTCAGAAAAACCCATTGGATTCGCGAGGTATCTCGAACTGGGATGATGACACATTCTTAGACAACGATTTCAAAGGTTTGCTTAAGGGGGAAGTCATAGCAAATTTCGTTGAATATTCCATCAACGAAGCTTTGCACTCTGCAAGTAGATACAAACTATCAATGGCAGAATTTGAGGCTATGCACACAGAATTCGTATGTGGCACATGGTGTCCCTATGAAAAGCGCCATGAACTTTACCTTTTTAGGATGAGAAGTAAGCGCGGAGAAGACGGTGTTTTGGTTGCTTTTACAGAAAAGCAGCTTGTTGAGACTGGTGAGGTTGTGGTTCTGGGTATGCACAGAAGATTTGGAGGCTTGGCGCAAGATAGATTCAATTTGGCGCTAACGAATTTCAAAAGTCCGGCAAGTGAAATTTATGGGCTGCTAGAAGAATGCATTGATGAAATACAGAATGAAGGCTCAAAAGAAATTGACAGGCCCATATCATTCAGAAGACTTAATCGACAAAAAATCACCCGAGTGAAATAAATTCAAAACAACCAGCAGTACGCTGATACCAAGGGAGTTGGCAATTAATGAATCAAGATTGGATTCTTCAAAAGAGGGAAACACGCCGGACTTTTTCAAACTCCACCTGGGTGCCATTGAGAGCATCCGTTAAAGATGAAAAAGGAAATGCTTACTATGCGGGCCATGTTGCCGAATACTTTGGTTGCGGTTCTGTGGCATTTCCTCCCGAGCACAGAAAAATAGCTGAGAAAGCTAGTTGGGGCGACATCGGTATTGGACGTACTCCCGAGCCCTACGCCTACGAGGATGGCTATTATTCCCCAATTGATCAGTATGAATGGAATGACAAAGAGCCAATCGGAATCCACCTTGTTTTTGAATATCCTCAACCTGTAGTTGGCGGAACCTTATGGGGATTAAACCCTGACTTGGTGGTGGCGCTTCGACTTATAAAAGAAGGGAATAACTGGGTAAGGCCAGAAGAAAATTTTGTAATAGTGGCTCGGGAGATTCTCGATGAGCAAGGGCAGCCACGCCTAATCGAAATCAAAAAAGAGTTCCTATTGGACTATCTAGCTGCTAGAGATTTGTCTCTAAAGCTCTCGTACTATCGACAAAGAGTGGAAAACGTACCCTCGCTTGAAAATAGTGAATACTCTGGTCTGGAAAGTCACCAAGAGCAGAGGGATGGAGGCCAATATGAACTGCTTATTCGGAGTTTGAATGATGTCTTTGGTGGAAGTTGGGCAATGCTTCGTTCTTGGCGCACTGATGTAGATGAAGAGGAAGATGCTCCCATAATGGGGCCTGAAACAAACGAAAATACTGATTATGAAAAGTCTGAAGGGAATAGGTCCGGCTATGATGGTGTGCGGGTAGAAGGAGAGTTTTGGCGAGATGAATGGGTTGATCATCAGGGCATTAGCAAGCGCATCAGAGGGGATGCTGATACAAATCTACCTCAATTCATCGTCGAAACAGATAGTACTCGTATCCCATCATCGGAGCTGAACAGTGAATACGTTGGAAGATGGCTGTGGTTTCGTTCAAGTATTGTAAATGAATTGTTAGGGCTTCGCGGCTTCTCGCTTGAATGGCATACATCTGAAACAGGTTCTATCCGTTCAACGTCCGGATATCGAGTTCACTTTGGAATAAACTCTGCGGATTTTATTACCGTATATGCTTATGACATCGCTCGCCTCCCTTCGTGGGAGCAACATATATGGGCTGCACATAATGCTGTTCCAGAAGGCAAGATTTCTAGTGAGTTGTTCGATTCACAAGTGAAAGCTCAACCTGCATCCACACGTGCAGTAGAGGTGCTGTTTTTAGAAGTAATGAACATGCTTGAAGACGGATTCAGACGAGAGTTTGATGTCTCTCTTTTCTCACATGAGTTGGATTTTGCGGAAGCCTTAAAGCAAATATCAAGATTCGAAAGCAAAGATCAAGCCTCATTGCTGAGACTAGCCAAAGAAATTGTCCGTGCTTTCTCTGATAGGCTTAATGTCAAAGAGTTGAGGACGCTATCAAAGCATGAGAACAAAGACAAACTTGGCTCCATCAAAATACTACAAGACATCCTATCCCAGAAGGTTGGTAATGATGATGCTCGTAGAGTTTTTGGGCCAATTGTAGGTGCTTATGATATGCGAATAGGCGATGCGCACCCCACAAGTTCAGGTATCGGAGAAGCCTTAGAACTTGCAGGAATCGACAAAGAGAGCTCATTTCTAAGACAAGGGCAACAATTGATCTCCAATGTTGGTGAGTCTATTTTCATGATTGGTAAGTTGATGTTTGCAAAAAATGATAAACGATGAGACCTGCTAGTTGGGATAACAAGGCGCTACTGCCGACAGGGAAAATCATCGCTGGTCATTAAATACCTCGGGTGAATCGAGCGAAGCGAAGAGAGGGCAGAGCCCTCTGCATTTTGCCGTGATGTTTTGTTATGTCAATTTAGTATGCATACTATATGTAAAGCCCTTGCTTTGCGCACTCACTCACTGGATTGGTATGTTTTTTATGGTTATAGTTAAGAGATGTATACTGATCCTCAGAAGAAGTTTTCTGCCCGAAAAGAGGCTGAAGTTCTTGCGGATATTGACCGCTCAGGGCAACAGCTGATAGGCGTCAGTCGGGTATTTCTGGCGGATGGTGATGCGATGGTGCTGTCCTCCCGGCGTTTGCTGACCATTCTTCAGGCGCTGAATAAAGCCTTCCCGGAGTTACGACGTGTAGGAGCTTATTGCTTACCGCGTAATGTTGCCCGAAAGACGGTTGATGAATTAATTGAGTTAAAAAATAACGGCTTATCTATTCTTTATGTCGGTGTTGAATCAGGTGATGATGAAGTACTAACCCGGATTAAAAAGGGTGAAACCGCTGAATCGACGTTATCGGCTCTGGAAAAAATAAAGCAGGCGGGTATTAAAACGTCGGTTATGGTGCTGAATGGTTTAGGCGGAGCTGAATTGTCAGAACAGCATGCTGTTAATTCTGCCCGGCTGATCAATCAGGCTCAGCCGGATTACCTGTCGACCTTGGTGTTGACCTTCCATCGAGGTCCTAAGCGATTTGTTGATGATTTTGGTAACGACTTTGTTGAATTAAACAACAAAGGCCTGTTCTCAGAAATGCATCGATTTATTTCTGAACTAAATCTTGAATCAACGGTCTTTCGTTCCGATCATATTTCTAACCGTTTGGTTCTGAAAGGTACTTTAGGTCGGGATAAAGAGATGATGCTGAATCAGATTGAGCAGGCGATTTCACATAGCGAGCGTTTCTCTGATATTGCTCTGCAAAATATTTAATAAGCTAACCTCTGTTGTTTAATAAAGCCTCTGAATGCAAGCAAGATCGTTTTTGGATCATTTGATGGGGCTTTATTAATTCTTGTAATTCCATATAAGTACTATTAGTATTACTTGCATTAAAGCTTCTTGTTCAGGCGTATTGAAAGGGTCTTCAAAGTCTATTCTCCCCCTAAAGTTATTCAATAAAGAATGTTTTGAGTACTGAAGGTGGTCTGAAAGACAATCGTGCGCGTATGTAATGCAAAGAGAGTGTAACTCCTGCATCACTGCATAAAGTTGCCTGAGATAAGAAACCCCATTTCCCCCAACACCTGTATGTTAAGAAGAGAATAGTAATGTCTATTATCAATAAATATCGTGAGAAAGAACGTCTGATGCGCCAACTGCAGGAAGAACTGCAGGCGATGGAAGAAAAGCAAGAGCTGAAACAGGAGCTGGCTTTTAAAACTGCAATTGAAGATGTACTGAAGCAGTTCGATAAGTCTGAATCTGATCTGATTGCTCTGTTTGCAGGCGATGAAGATGTAGCTGAGGCAGGTAAATCCCGTCGTAAGCGTACGCCAAGTGTTTACAAGAACCCTCAAACTGGCGAAGAGATCACTGTACGCGGTGGCCGTCAGAAAGATTATCAGGAGTGGATCCAGCAGTACGGTAAAGAAACTGTACAGGGCTGGAAAGTTTCCTGATCCTGTTAATATGAGGAATTGCCCTCATATTACTCATCGTAAGTCTGTTTTACGATGAACAAAAGAGCAGCTTCGGCTGCTTTTTTTATGCCTGCAATTTCTAAACTATAACCACTTCATTTTCTGTTTCAGGGTATTAGGCTGGTTTGTGCACTTAATTTGTGCGTGAAATGTTTTCATTATTATTTTGAATGACCTTATCTGATGGATTATCCGCTTAAATAATATGGTCTTATTTTTGTTGGGTTAGTCATCTCTAGTGGTTTTAGCCACAGCATTTTCTCCGTTACTGCGTTAAAATATCAGGCAGAAATTACGGGAGAGAAAGTATGTTATCCGGCAGTTTTTCACCGGCACAATTGGCTCAGCACATCGACAAAAACAGCGGGGAAAAAGGCCTCCCTCCGGTTGAAAAGTGGAACCCTGAATTTTGCGGTGATATCGATATGCGCATCGCTAAAGATGGCCAGTGGTTCTATATGGGATCACCGATCGGTCGTGCTGCCTTGGTTCGTATGTTCTCCACCATTTTAAAGCGGGAAGATGATCGCTATTTTCTGGTGACTCCGGTCGAAAAGGTTGGCATCCAGGTCGATGATGTGCCTTTTGTCATTACTCAACAGCTTGAGCCTGTAGAGAGCAAACTACGCTTTGTCACTAATGTGGGTGATGAGGTGTTGTTGGATAAAGAGCATCCCCTTACGGTTTCAGTTTCTGATACCGGTGAGCCTGAACCCTATCTGTATGTCCGCGCTGGATTAATGGGGCGGTTACACCGGAATCTCTTCTATCAGCTGATCGAGCAGGCTGAACCTTATGAAGAGGATGGTAAGACTTTTCTAGGGCTGAAAAGTGATGACTGTTATTGGTCGTTGGGCGAGTTGCCGGAATAAATCCGCTCATTGCTTGATCCCTGATCCCTGATCCCTGATCCTGTGTTCGGATGCCGATCTTTATCTATTCCTCGGTTTTGTTTCTTTTTTGAGTGCTGCAAGCACTGAGCTTCTGAGTTCTACGCTAGTATATCCGTTCGATATTAAACGTTTTGAGAGATCCTGTGTCCCCATCTGTTCAGCCTGACCCGGTTAATATTTTTTCTGCCCCTCTGCATTTGACACCCCAACAGCAACGTGTGGTGCATCATGGTAATGAGCATGCGCGGGTGATGGCTGTAGCCGGTTCCGGCAAAACCACAACACTGGTGCACAGGGTTCTGTTTCTGCTTTCTCAGGGTTATGAACCACGCCGTGTGCTGGTGCTTATGTACAACCGATCCGCTAGGGTCGACTTTGAAGCCAAGCTGCAAAGAGAATATCAACGTCAGCAGGTGCATTACCCTAAACCGGATATCAGAACCTTCCACTCCATCGGCCATAAACTTTGCGAAAGCATGGTTCGCTGGGGTGTTCTGCAGCCCAGACAGCTGGTAAGAGAAGGCTGGCCCTACGAGAAACTGGTACGTCAGGGGATCAATCAGGCATTGCCAAATGCCGATCAGGCGACCCGTCGCAAAGCGTTGGACAAGGATCATCTTGAAGCTTTTATGCAGTTTGCTGAGCGGGTAAAAGCGGATCTTGAAACGCCAAAGGATCAGTTCCGCTTGCTGGGCTTACCGGACGACCAGAGATACTTTATCGAAGCCTTTGAGCAGCTTGAGCAGATTATGGCCCGTGAAGGTGTGATGACCTTCTCGGACCTGCTTTACCGGCCTGCTATGGCGATTCTTGCTCAGCCCGAGCTTGAAACCCGCATCAGTAATCACCTTGACCACGTTATTGTCGATGAATATCAGGATATCAACAGCATCCAGCAGTTCCTGCTGAGCATTCTGGCCGGTGAGCGGGCTCGGGTGATGGTTGTAGGGGATGTCGATCAGTGTATCTATGAATGGCGTGGTGCCCGACCAGAATTTATGCTGAGGGACTTTGCTCTGCAGTTTCAGCAGCCGGTGAGTTACCCGCTGTCTTATTCGTTTCGCTATGGGGCAACGCTGGCTCTGGCCGCTAATCATCTGATTGGTCGAAATAAAAACCGGGATGCAGGGCTTTGTTTGGCGACACCGGATCATGCTGATACTCAGGTTCAGGTGCTACCGGAGCTTAATCAGCTTGTGAGCCAGATCCAGCCAGTACTGGAGCAATCCGGTGCGGCTAATATCGCTGTTTTAGTTCGCAGCTGGGCGCTGAGTGTGCCGGTTCAGCTGGTGTTTCTGCAGCAGCAGATTCCGTTCCGACTGCATCAGCAGGGACACTTTGTTTTCAATCAGCCATTGGTCGGCCAGTTTTTGGCTTATCTGCAATTAGCAGCGGGTGAGGCTAATGCCGAGATAGGGGGAGAGGCACTGGGCCAGATGCTGAGCTTCCCGCCATTATTTCTCAGTCAGGGCGAGCAACAAGGGATTCAGCAGCAGGTACAGCATCATGGCTTAAGTCCTGACTCGATTATCTCCGGCATGGATCTGAAGCCTTATACCGCTAAGCGTCTGAAGAAGCGCCTTGAGTTGCTTCTTGAGCTGCAACGTCAGCCGGCGGATCAGCCCGTTGGCCCTCTGGCGATTCGGGTGCTTCAGGAAACCGATGCCTATGATCTGATCGATAAGGCTGCCGCGACCAAGGATCAGGCTCAGGAGCGTAAGCAAACCCTTCAGGCGCTGGTGAACTATATTCGACAGCAAAGGATGAGTGTTTCTCAGTTGCTGAACCATATTGAGCAGCAGAAACAATCCGGTGCCAGTCAGAGCCATCACGACGATGTCATCACGATAACCACGGTTCATGGAGCGAAAGGTCTTGAGTGGCCTCATGTTATTCTTGCAGGACTGACGGAAGGTAGCTTTCCCTGCTATCAGAATATTACGGATTTTGATGAAAAGGCAGAGGAGGGTGAGCGACGCCTTTTCTATGTGGCGATGACACGGGCCAGAGAGACACTTTGGTTGTTAACGGATCACGGCTTGTCTGAAGAGCGCAAAAAACGCCCCAGCCGTTTTGTGGCTGAAATGAATCTTGATGACTGCCGTATGGTAGCTGACCGCCTTAAAGCGGACGGTTCTGAAAACCGTGAGCTTATGGTTGAGAATGTTAGCCTGATCCGGCAATACCTCTCTGCCAGTGGTCTTGAGGGGATTCAGGTCGGTTCGCGGCCTGTTGAGAAAAAAAAACGGCCGGCTAAAGCGAAGCGTCTGGCTTCCAAGGCGAGCCATACGACCTTTTATCGCATCGGGGATCTGATCGAGCATGAGGTTTTTGGTCGGGGAGAGTTAACCCATATTGAGCCGGGTGCCCAAACCCGAATTACCGTCCGCTTTGATCAGGGTTCTAAGGTGTTGCTGGCAGAACGGGCACCGATCAAGCGTCTTGCCGGTTAAGAGCTGCGTGCTGTCTTTAAATAAGCTGGTTTTAGAAACAAACAGGCTTTAGTCAGAGTTTCAGACGCTGGGTTTAGGTTGTTGATATGAACTATCTGGCACATGCTTTTCTTGCCCGGGAAGAAGGAGAGATCTTTCGGTTGGGTAATCTGATGGCGGATCACATTAAGGGACCGGTTGAGAAAGCTTTAGACTTTCTGCCTCAGGACTATCCTGAACAGCTCGCGGAAGAGTTGATCGCGGGTATCCGCTATCATCGGCATATCGATCATACTGTTGATCATTCACCATTCATTGCAGAGCTGCGTGACAAGTTTTCAGGTGAGTACCGCCGTTACGCGGGTATCGTGCTGGATATGGCCTGGGATCACCATTTGGCGAGATCCTGGTCAGCATACTCCGGTCAGTCTTTATCTGCGTTCGCTGAAAACCAGTATCAGCTTTTAATCCATTATCGTGATCTGCAACCGGATTCAATGCAGCAAATGGTGCATTATATGGTGAAAAATGACTGGCTGGTTTCCTATACTAAAGCCGAGCATATCCGTAAATCTCTTGCGGGTATGTCGCAACGGATGCGACGAAAAAACAAGCTGGCTGAAGCCTTTGTAGAGATTCCAAGGCTTGAATCTGATCTCAGCCAGAAACTTCCCCTGCTTATGGATAAGCTGTTACGACAAGCACTGCGCAATCCGGGCTGACCGGATGTGTTTATTAGCCTGGAATACGACGTTTGTTGCCCTGCATTTGATTGCGGCTAAGCGAGAGTGAATGAAGTCCTCCCCTCCGAATAAGCAGAAAGTTGCTCAGAATATATCCTCCGGCCAACGTGTTCTGAGTCTGGCCTATCCTGTCATTCTTATTGTGATCCTGGGGCTGGCTATGTTGGCCTGGAGTTTATCCGATGCCCGCTCCCGGCAGATGGAGATTGTGACGGAGCTTTCAGAGCAAACCATGATAGTCACACTGGAGGAGAAGCAGAAAAGCCTCAATCTGGTGCTGAGCGATTATGCTCATTGGGATGAAACCCTGAATTTTACCCGTCATCTCGATCCGGACTGGGCCAAAGGAGAGATCGGGGAAAACCTGACCAAACCTTTTGAATTGGCTGTGAGCCTGTTGCTGGATCAGAACGGAAAAATTCTCTGGTGGCAGAGGGATGATCTCTATGCGCAACAGGGGATTTCCAAAGAGGATCTGGAAAAGGCTCTCTGGCAGGAGCAGGTTGTTCCCCGGCTGATGAACAGTTGGCAGGAAGTTCCGGCAAAGCCGCGAGCTGCTTTTTTTCGCTTCAATGGCAACCTTTACTCCCTTCATGGTGCGTTAGTGACCTCTGATGAAGATGGCTATCAACCGGATGCCAATGACAGAGTTGCTTTGCTACTGCTTAAGAGAATTGATCAGTCCGTGCTGGATGGTCTGAGTCGTCATAAGCAGTCAACGGATATTCATCTGGCGCTGTTTGATGATACGGGGAATCCGGTGTCTCACCCGTCATTGCGGATCAGTAAGCCTGGTGTTAAGCGAGCTGCAGTGCCTCTGATGAACATTCAGGGGATACCGCTGGCTGAACTTTCCTGGTATCCCGCGTTTACGGTTGATCATGTTTATGATGCCATCGGCCCGAATATTCTGATGATGCTGATGGTGATAAGTCTGTGTTTTATCTGGTACGTCAACCGGGTGAGAGCCGGAGCTAGTTTGTTGGATCAGGAGATTCAGGCCAGAAGAGAGGCTGAAGCAGAGCTTGAATCGCATAAGAATCAGCTGGAAGATCTGGTGGAGGTTCGTACTGAGGAGCTTTATGAAGCTCTGGCCAAAGTTCAGGCTGCCAGTGAAGAGAAAACCCGGTTCAGCAGCCAGATGAGCCATGAGATGCGAACACCGCTCAATGCGATTTCAGGTTTTGCACAGCTGCTGCAGGAAGAGGTTACGGACTCTGAGCAGAAAGACTCCCTTGCTGAAATTATCAAAGCCAGTGGACGACTAACGGATATTGTTGATCAGGCGTTAAAACTGACGACGATGGAAGATAGTCTTGCCCAGGGCTTGCAGGGAAAATGCGATCCTTTTTTTGTCCTTGCCGGTATGTATCAGCGTTATCAGGCGCAGGCGGCTCAGAAATCGGTTCAGATGCTCGAATGGGGGCTGGATCAGGAGGCTATGAGCCCGATTCCTGCGGAAACAGCACGGGAAGTGTTTAAGGTCTTGCTGGAGAATGCACTGCAGTATTCCCAGCCCGGTGGTCAGATCGAACTGAAAGCGATGTTTTCCGATGATGAGGAAAGTCTGCTGATTAAAGTGATTGATGACGGCATCGGCATTCCAACAGAGAAAGAGAAACTCCTGTTTCAGCCCTTCTCACGATTGCACTTTGATCTCTTACCTAATATTGAGGGTGTTGGTCTTGGTCTCTTTATGGCGAGAAAAAAGATCAGAGCCTGTGGCGGTGATATTCGTTACCGACCCGGCGAGCGCGGGGGAAGTTGTTTTACGGTTCAGTTACCTCGAATCTGAAACCTGATTGATCAGGCATTAAAAAAGGGAAAGCACTGCTTTCCCTTTTTTGTGTCGTTTCGCGACGGTGTTACATGTTCGGGTAGTTCGGACCGCCGGCACCTTCCGGAGTTACCCAGGTAATGTTCTGGGACGGGTCTTTAATATCACAGGTTTTACAGTGTACGCAGTTCTGAGAGTTGATCTGGAAGCGGTCGTTACCGGTTTCCTCGTCTTTCACCACTTCGTAAACACCCGCCGGGCAGAAACGCTGTGCTGGCTCAGCCCACTTAGGCAGGTTCACCTGCAGAGGTACGGTTTCGTCTTTTAGTTTCAGGTGGCAAGGCTGGTCTTCTTCGTGGTTCGTGTTAGACAGGAACACAGAAGACAGCTTGTCGAAGCTCAGCACGCCATCCGGCTTCGGATATTCAATCGGCTGGAAGTCAGCTGCAGGCTTCAGCATCGAGTAATCTTCATGGGTGTCATGCAGGGTTACTGGAATGCTGAACAGGTTCTGGTCGATAAAGTTGAACGCACCGCCCAGCATAGGGCCAAATTTGTGCATTGCAGGGCCGAAGTTGCGGGTAGCGTACAGCTCTTTAAATGCCCAGGACTGTTCCCATGCGCTGGTGAATGCAGTCAGTTCCTGACCACCTTCATCACCACCTTTCACTGCTTCGAAAATGGTTTCAGCAGCGATCATGCCAGACTTCATCGCGGTGTGTGTGCCCTTGATCTTGGAGAAGTTCAGGGTGCCAGCATCACAACCTACCAGAATGCCGCCCGGGAAGGTCATCTTAGGCAGGCAGTTATAGCCGCCTTTAGTAATCGCACGCGCACCGTAGGATACGCGCTTACCACCTTCCAGATGCTGTTTCAGCTCCGGGTGATGCTTCATGCGCTGGAATTCGTCAAATGGGCTCAGGTACGGGTTGTCATAGTTCAGGTCGGTAATCAGACCGACAACAACCTGATTGTTCTCAGCGTGGTAGAGGAAGAAACCACCGCTGGCGCCGTTTTCAGTCAGTGGCCAGCCAGAACCGTGTACCACAAGACCAGGCTGATGTTTCGCCGGATCGATATCCCATAGCTCTTTGATGCCGATACCATAGTGCTGAGCATCTTTGCCTTCATCCAGTTTAAACTGGCTGATCAGTTGTTTGCCCAGATGACCACGGCTACCTTCAGAGAAGATGGTGTACTTGGCGCGCAGTTCCATACCCGGCATATACATACCCGGCTTTTCACTACCGTCAGCAGATACGCCCATGTCACCTGTGATAACACCTTTAACAACGCCATCTTCAATCAGTGGTTCTGCAGCAGCAAAGCCCGGGAAGATTTCAACACCCAGCTCTTCAGCCTGAGTAGCCAGCCAACGGCAAACGTTACCCAGAGAGGCGATGTAGTTACCATCGTTGTGCATATTTTTAGGTACGATGGCATTCGGGAAGGTTTTGGAAGAGCTGCTGTCTTTCAGCATAACGACCTGATCTTTGGTCACAGCAGTCAGTAGAGGAGCTTCTTTCTCTTTCCAGTCAGGGATCAGCTCGTTTAAAGCTGTTGGTTCGATAACAGCACCGGACAGAATATGGGCACCTACTTCAGAGCCTTTTTCCACCACGCAAACTGTCAGTTCCTGGCTGGCGTCGTTCGCCTGTTGCATCAGACGAATTGCCGCCGAAAGGCCCGCAGGGCCTGCGCCAACGATTACAACGTCGAACTCCATCGCTTCTCTTTCCACGATACACTCCTCAAACAGCGTAGTGCGTCTTGGTTTCTGCTTTTTGGCTGCAGAAAACTCTGTAAGACGCATGTAATTATTTTATGGTCTCATTTAAAACGGACGTTTGCTTCTGGTCAACCCTTATTTTAACTCAGGGTAAGTCTCAGGCTGATTACAGAGTGTCCGGGTGAGACGAAAAAAACAGCAGATAAATTAAACTGAGCGTTTAATGCGGTGCAGCAAGTATAGCGACTAAATTGTGACCAGTCAGTTTAGAAAGGAATTTGACCTAAACTCAAAAAATAGTCATTATGGGATTGCGAGTGCAGCAAACGCTCGTTTGAAACGAATTCCGGCAACACAGCCGACCTTGCAACCCCTATGCGAAAGGTTGTGTTGGCCAAAAGATGTGGCAGGTTATTCTGCTTATATAAGAGCCCTGCCAGCGCAAGCTCGTCACGTTAAGTACTAAGAACAAAGAACGAGGAATTTATGAAGGTATTAGTTGCTGTCAAACGAGTCATTGACTACAACGTCAAAATTCGTGTTAAAGCGGACAACTCTGACGTTGATCTGACCAATGTGAAAATGGCGATGAATCCGTTCTGCGAAATCGCAGTGGAAGAAGCGGTTCGTCTGAAAGAGAAAGGTATCGCAACTGAGATCGTTGTTGTATCTGTAGGCCCTAAAGAGGCTCAGGAGCAGCTGCGTACTGCACTGGCTCTGGGGGCAGACCGTGCGATCCAGATTGAGACTGCAGATAAAGTAGATTCTCTGGGTGTTGCTAAACTGCTGGCTAAGCTGGTGGAAGAAGAGCAGCCGGGTCTGGTTGTTCTGGGTAAACAGTCTATCGATTCTGATAACAACCAGACGGGTCAGATGCTGGGTGCACTGACGGGCATGCCTCAGGGTACTTTTGCTTCTGAAGTGGTTGTTGATGGCGAGAAAGTCAACGTAACCCGTGAAATCGATGGTGGTCTGCAGACTGTTGCACTGAATCTGCCTGCGATCGTGACCACGGACCTGCGTCTGAACGAGCCACGTTATGCGTCTCTGCCAAACATCATGAAAGCCAAGCGTAAGCCGCTTGATGTTAAGACCCCTGCTGATCTGGGTGTTGATGTTGCGTCTAAAGTTAAGACCCTGAAAGTTGAGCCACCTGCCGAGCGCAGTGCGGGCATCAAAGTGGGCAGCGTAGACGAGCTGGTAGAAAAACTGAAAAACGAAGCGAAGGTGATCTGATCATGAGTATCTTAGTCGTAGCTGATCACAACAATGCCGCTCTGGTTGGTGCAACTGCAAACACTGTTGCAGCTGCTCAGCAGATCGGTGGCGATATCACTGTACTGGTTGCAGGCAGCAACTGTGGTGCGGCGGCTGAAGAAGCTGCAAAACTAAACGGCGTTGCAAAAGTTGTTGTTGCTGACAACGCTGCTTATGAGCACCTGCTGGCTGAAAACGTATCTCTGCTGGTGGCTGACCTTGGTAAAGGTTTCAGCCATATCCTGGCTCCTGCGACGTCTAACGGCAAAAACATCATGCCACGCGTTGCTGCACTGCTGGATGTAGCTCAGATCTCTGACATCATTGCTGTTGAATCTGCGGATACCTTCAAGCGTCCTATCTACGCCGGTAACGCGATTGCAACGGTTCAGTCCGAAGATGCGATCAAAGTTATCACTGTTCGTGGTACTGGTTTTGATGCAGTTGCTGCTGACGGTTCTGCTGCAGTTGAATCTCTGGATAACGCACAGGATGCCGCTAAGTCTGCATTCGTTGGTGAAGAGCTGGCGAAATCTGACCGTCCTGAACTGACTGCTGCTAAAGTAGTTATCTCCGGTGGCCGTGGTATGGGCAACGGTGAAAACTTCGAACTGCTGAACAAGGTTGCTGACAAGCTGGGTGCAGCGGTTGGTGCTTCCCGTGCAGCGGTTGATGCAGGCTTTGTACCGAACGATATGCAGGTTGGTCAGACCGGTAAGATCGTTGCGCCTGAGCTGTACATCGCGGTTGGTATCTCTGGTGCGATTCAGCACCTGGCCGGTATGAAAGACTCTAAAGTGATCGTAGCCATCAACAAAGATGAAGAAGCTCCGATCTTCCAGGTGGCAGACTACGGTCTGGTAGGCGACCTGTTCGCTGCACTGCCTGAGCTGGAAGGTAAACTGTAAGCTCGACTTACTATCACCTTTTCAGAAGTGTTCAATCGCAGGCTGCCCTTCATCTTTTGTGGGTAGCCGGAACACAAAAGCCCCGCAGATCGAAAAGATCTGTGGGGCTTTTTTATGACTGCTTCTCTTAACTTTTAAGAAAGGCTGTGACTTTAAGTCCACCCAGGGCAGAATGATCAAACTTCAATTCTCCCTGATAGCTTTGGACGATGGACTGGCAGATGGATAAGCCAAGTCCGTGTCCAGCGACGCTTTCGTCCAGTTTATTGCCCCTTTCTGTGAGTTGTTTCCGTGACTCTTCACTGACTCCCGTACCGTCATCCTCGATGATAAGAATCACATCCGGCTGTGAGTTGTCCGGCTGATATTTCAGTGTCAGTTTTACCTGACCAACGGCGTATTTCGCTGCGTTATCCAGTAGATTCCCCAAAAGCTCCAGCAGGTCATCTCTGTCGATGTTGATGCCGTCAGTCAGTTTGTGTGGGGTGGGCATATCGCAGGTAAAGTTGATGTCGGGATAAATTCGCTTAAGAACCTCTATCAGTGGTGGCAGATCTTCCAGAGGAAAAAAGGTCTGACCGGGCAGGCAGCGTCCGGCAATTCGTGCCCGTTTCAGTTCCCGGTCAAGCAGATACTGAATCTGATTCAGGGCTTCGGTCATCTTCTGTTGCTGCTCTTCCGTCAGTTCCTTTTTCTGAATATTGAGCTGCTGTAATGGGCGCTTCAATTCATGGGCAAAGTTGCCCAGGGCATTTCGGGAGCGCTCCGTTCGCTGGCCCAGCTGATCCACCAGGCGATTTATTTCATCGCTTAGCGGCTTAATTTCTCTCGGCGGGCTAAAGCCGGTGCTCTCGGTATTGCCCTGATGCAGCGACTGTACTCTTTGCCTGAGTTGTTCAAAGAAACGGAAACTCTGGCGCAAACTTCGTCCCTGTAGCCACCAAAGCAGAGCAAAAGCGATCAGGAGGAATAGCATGACACTCAGATTAAATCGCCGTGTGTCATGAGCCAGAGGGTGGATATCCTCCGCAATCCAGACAGATACAGCCTGTCCGTTCAGGCGAACATCCATTTTCAGAGTGAGCAGTAATTGATCCTCAATCAGGGTATCCGGCGGAATCAGTGTTTTGTTCAATAGCTGCGAGGGTAGTTCAAGATCCCACAGGGAGCGGGAGCGCAGTACCTGATCCGGTAGTGTGATCTGATAATAGTGGCCTGAGAAGGCCCGTCGGTAGATGTTCGGTATTCTGAGACCTTCCAATACCAGCTTACCGCTAGTGTCAGGTTCCAGCGCGGCAATCAGACTCTCTGCATCATGCTCCAGTCGACTGAGGACATAATTACGAGTCAGCTCTCTGGAGAAGACGTTGATCAGCACCAGAGTAATACCCAGCACTATTAAAAGTGACAGCAACAGCCTGAAGCGAAGAACACCCTCAATAGAGCTTTGACGTTTTCGAAAGCCCAGCATCATCAAACCTCGCTAGATAACATCAGTTTGCAGCTGTGCTTGCAGAGGTGTTGGTGAGTAACTGATAGCCCTGGCCGCGCAGGGTTTTGATACGACTTTTACCAAGGTACTGACGCAGCTTGTTGATATAAACCTCGATAACATTACTGTCCCTCAGGTGGTCATCTTCATAGATATGTTCGCTCAGGCAGTTCTTGGATAACACCTGATTGGGGTGCAGTAGCATGTAGCGCAGTAGTTTAAATTCGATAGCGCTCAGCAGAATTTTTTGCTGCCTGATTATCAGTTCCCGGGAATCGGTATCCAGCACGATATCGTCAACACTGATCTGGTTGCAGGCCTGCCCATGATGACGCCTCAACACGGCGTCCAAGCGTGCCAGTAGTTCCTCACTGTGAAAGGGTTTGCCCAGATAGTCATCGGCTCCGGCCTTAAGGCCGTCGACTCTTTCATGCCACGTATCCCGAGCCGTCAGGATAAGAACGGGCGTCGGATTGTTTTGCCGACGAAGCTCAGCCAATACCTCCAGCCCGTTTTTTTGTGGTAGCCCCAGATCGAGGATGATGGCATCAAAATCTTCCTCCTGTGCCAGATGTAGACCATCAACACCGTTGTGAGCCAGCTCCACAGCGAAACCAGCCTGACGAAGTTCAGGGGCGAGTGCGTTGCACAGTGACAGGTCATCTTCGACAAGCAGTATTTTCACAGCGGCTAATTCCTATTTTTTAAATCAGTGCCAGAGCCAGAGCCTGGGTAAGAGTAATAGCAAGCTTAGTCTTCCCGTTCCTGCTCAAGAATCTCACCGGTTGCGGCATCCAGCTCGTATTCCCAGACTTCGCCTTTGTCGTTCAGATATTCCAGTTCATAGATCAGTTGGCCATGTTCCCGTTCCAGCTCTGCATCGAGCAACGTGCCTTCAAAGTTATGCTGACTGATCAGAGTGAGCAGAGGTTTAATTTTGCCTTGCTGCATTAACTCCAAAACTTCGTTGGCTGATAATTTGTCGCTGGCCTGAACCGAAGGCATTAGACTTAACATTACGCCCCCAGTCGCCAGCAGGAGGATCAAAGGCAGTGTGTTTACCGTTCTGAGTCTGGTGATCCGGAGTGTGGTACGAATTGACCTAATCGTCCCAGCGGCCAAAATTTGGAATATTAACGGTGTCTTCATCGAAGATGCCCTGTTCTGCTTTTTCATGACAAGCCTGACATTGAGAGAAACTGCCAACATCCGGGTTGTTGATCACCATTCTTTGGTGATTGATCTCATCATGCTTACGTTCAAAGTATTTTAACTCAGTGATCTGTATCGGTGGGTTTTGAAGCTCAATACCCCGGGTGAATTTTTTGAATTTACCGGCGTTTTCGCTATCGCTGGCATGTTTCATGAGAAAGCTGGCCAGTTCATCCCGTGTCGCATCATCAAGGCTGGCATCTTCATCAAAGTGGTTATCCAAATTCGAAAGAATTTCCTGCCAGGCAGCCTTAGGCAACAGTTGCGCGGGGTAGGCGATATGACAGGCGCCACATTCTTCGATATGGGTTGGGTTACCAGCGTTTTTCGCCCGATAGCCCTCTTCATGCCCTTCTCCCCACCAGCTGCTCTGAGCTTGCTGTGCAAAACCACTCAGTCCGATCACAAGTGCGCTACTCAGGAGTGCACCACCTAAAGGCCAGCGAATTTTAGTGATAAGTTTCATTGTCTTGGTATCCCTAAAGTTGTTATTCAGAAGAAGCATCAGTCAGATATTTCGATGCTTGTTCGAATCAGAAACGGAACGTTATTGAGACTGAATCCAGAGCAGCAGATCGCCTTTTTCCTGAGGGCTGCACTCTCTGCCCAGCGTCCATTTGCAGTTGCGTTTTAACCATTTTCGGATCTGCTTTTCGTCGGTAAGGCGGCTGGGGTTGATGCTGGGTGCTAAAGGTTTGATCTCTTTTTGGGTTCGGATGTGCAGTCCTTTTTGACGAATATCCTTGCCGTGACAGCTGGTGCAGCTTCGTGAGGCAGGAGCTTTTGAGTAATCAAAGCTTTGCTGCCATAAATTGCCATCCCGGGTTGAGCTGAACTCTGTTACTCCCTCGGACCGATACTCTTTCAGTAGCTGCTCGACGACAGGATTCGCGCTTTGCGCGTATGACGGAATCGCGAGCGTCAGTAACAGGGCTGATAGGATCCAGGCCGATGTTTTGCTGGAGCTACCTGTTTTTGACGATGAATCAGGAGTGAGTAACATCAGAGCACTCCTCTTTTGGACGGTTTTTCTTGCCTGTTACCATCGCCCGGATCAGGTTTTCACGATGCAGTAAGCTACTGACGATCACGCCTCCGATATGAATAACGATCAGAAGCAGTAGTCCGTGTCCCAGCGCATCGTGCAGCTCTTCAATAAAGGGGTTGCTGAAAATACTCAAAAAGGTTCCTGCGAAAGGGCCTTCGCCATCACCCGAGATTATCACCATACCCAGAAAGCACTGCATTAAAAGGGCTCCGAGCAGGATGAAAACCATCAGGCCTCCGGCTGGATTGTGGCCGGTATAGTGCTCAGGTTTCCGTTTGATCAGGCTTTTCAGATACCGCTTCTGAGAAGCCTTTCCATAGGCAAAGTCGGAAAAACGGGCGTATCGGGTACCAACAAATCCCCAGAAAATCCGGAACAACACCAAGAGGCTGATACCGTAACCGGCGAAGACGTGGATGTTCTCTGGGCCATCTTCGCTGGCGAAGGCAATGATAAAAAGAAGAACCAAAGACCAGTGGAAAATACGTACAAAAGGGTCCCAGACTTTAATGCGGCTGTTATCCTTAATGGCGAAATCCTCATCAATGAAAAGCGGGCAAGGCATCTTGGATGCTGTTGCTCATCAGTAGGATTGCAGTTTAAGCAGGCCGCCTTAATTTAAACTTAAAGCTGAATAACAAACCTGATATTGAGGAGGCTTAAGATGCAGCAGGATCTCTTTCTTCAGCAGGATGATGCTTCATCGGGCGGCTGTTCGCCGGAGGATTGCGCATCAGGTGATTGTGCGTCAGATGAGGGTATTAATAAGACTCCGGATTTTAGCGCACCTAAGGTGCAGGTTTCTGATGCGGCCTGGCTTTTTAAGGCGGCGTTAAAACCTGTTGCTTTGGATCTTTTGCAGCAAATAGAGGCCATTGCCAAAGTAACCCCCTTTCGTCAGCGTCGAACACCGGGCGGACAGCTGATGTCTGCCGCTATGACCAATTGTGGCCGATGCGGCTGGGTGACGGATCAGGACGGTTATCGCTACAGCGAGAGTGAACCGGAAACCGGAGAAAACTGGTTGGCAATGCCGGATCAGTGGCTGCGTTGGGCAACCCGGTTTTCGGAGCAGGCAGGTTTTGGAGCTTTTGTGCCGGATGCCTGCCTGATAAACCGTTACGCTCCGGGTGCAGGTATGGGGCTGCATCAGGACAGAGACGAGAGTGACCTATCAGCTCCAATCGTATCTTTCTCGTTGGGAGCGCCAGTGATATTTCGTTGGGGAGGTTTTAAAAGGCAGGAATCTGCCCGGGAGTTTCTGTTAGAGCATGGTGATGTTCTGGTCTGGGGCGGTACTGATCGGATGCGCTTTCACGGTGTTAAAAAGCTGCAGCGCTATCAGCACCCAATAACGGATCATTTTCGTTATAACCTGACATTCAGGCGGAGCTGATAGCGGATCAGATTTTTATCTGGAAGCCTGAGTTAGCTATCCACGGACTGCTGGTGGGTATCCGCATTCTCATTGGCAGAACCTGCACGTTCCACAGCAAACGCAAACTTATTCTTGCCGGAACGCTTGGCCAGATACATGGCGTCATCTGCTAATTGAACCAGAGTGTTGCCGGATGAAGAATCATGGTCCGGATAGAGGGCTACACCGATACTGCAGGATATATTGGTGAGTTTGTGGCCTTCCAACTCGTAAGGTTGTCTCAGACTTTGCAGGATATGTTCAGCAACTACGGTGGCTGAGCTGGCTTTGTCCAGATGGTAGATCAGTAGTGCAAATTCATCCCCGCCCATTCGGGCACAGGTATCTGACTCCCGGATAGTGGCCTGTAATCGTCGGGCGACTTCAGCCAGCAGTGCATCACCCACATGATGGCCGTATTGATCGTTGACGGCTTTGAAACCATCTAAATCCAGAAACATGACCGCAAACCGGGTTGGATAGCGCTTGGCACTAGCCAGAGCGTGATTCAGGCGATCATAAAACAGCGTGCGGTTGGCCAGGTGTGTCAGCTGATCATAATGCGCCATGTGTTCCAGTTGAATGTGTGCCCGTTTGGAACTGGAGATATCCTGCAAGGTCCCACACAGGCGGGACGGATTGCCGGATCGGTCTCTTTGTACGATGCGTCCCCGATCAAGAACCCAAACCCAGTGATCGCGTTGATGGCGGATACGGTATTCGCACTGATAGTGATCCAGTTTGCCGGTGAGGTGCTGATTCAGTTTATGCTGCATCTCCGCCAGATCATCAGGGTGAATCATGGACTCCAGTGCAGAGAGGGTGAAGGGCTCTAGGTCCTGAAGTTCAAGGCCTGTAATTTCAGCCCAGCGGGGGTTAATTTCAATGCGCTCTGAAAGAAAATCCCTCTCCCAGGTACCGGCATTGGTGCCCCAGATAATATCGTCCAGACGGGACTTTTCCAGTTGCAGACGGGTCGATGTTTTACGCTTGCGATAGAGCATGTAAGCCATAGCGATAGCTGCAATCAAAAGAGAGGTCAGTGCAATCGCCAGCAGGGTGTAGATAAAGATATCTTTGGATCGCAGATGGCTGAGCTGTTGATCCACCATCTCTTCAAGACGGTTCTGATAGTGCCAGAGACTATCTTCAGCAGCCCGCAGGTCATTGACATCTGTGATAATCGAGAAGAGGTAGTTCTGACGATTCAGTTTGACCGGCACCGATGAAACTTCAACCGTCCGGATAGAGCCATCGGCCAGACGATGACGGAAGATAAAGTAGTTGCGATTCTCTTTGCGGGCGAGTTCCCGTTCAGCGGCAACGGCTTCAGGGGAGAGCGCGTTAATCTGCTGAATATACATCTGATTCAGTTTATTGCGGCTGTAGCCGTAATATTCCGATGCGGCCTGATTGGCTTTAAATATTTTCCCGCTTTGAGGTTCGATCAAGAGCATTACAACGGAGTGTTTTTCAAAAAACTGATCAAACTCATCAGCAGATGCTGATGCGGAAAAAAACAATAAAACCAGGGTTACAAACCCGGTAGAATAGCGCTTCACTAAAGGCATAGTGATACCCTGAATATCCTTAACATCTGGCCGTAGCCATTTAAAATCCCGGCTTTTATAACCTGTTAGTCAGTTATTACTGACATCGAAGATTTATTCATTATTCATCATTTGAGGCTGCTATGAAAGATATCGTGAATGACAACCAATGGATTATTTCCATAGCCTTTGTCTTTGCCTGTCTGGTATTGCGTTGGTTGTCCGTTCGCTTTGTAAAACGCGTGGTAAAGGATGAGGAAAATCTGCACCGCCGATGGACCAATACCATCACCAATATTACCAGCTTAGTCATCATTATCGGCCTGGTAATTATATGGTTGAGTGAGCTGCGTTTTGTGGCGCTTTCTATTGCCGCATTTGCAGTTGCTCTTGTGGTTGCAACACGGGAACAGATTCAGTGTTTTCTGGGAGCGATTTATATCGCCAGTAGCAGGGCTTTCAGTATTGGTGACTGGATCAAAGTTGGTGACCACTACGGTGAAGTCGTTCGTAGTGACTGGCTGACAACCACGTTGCTGGAAGTTGATGTTGAGGGGATGAGTTACTCATACACTGGCCGAAGTCTTGTTATTCCGAATTATAAATTCAGCACTGGTGTGATTCAGAACCTGAACTTTATGCGTCGCTATGTCGCCCACAGTTTCAACATAGTTCGTGAAGCTGATGCAATCAGCGTTCGTGATGCCCGTCTCTATCTGGAAGATCTGGTGCGGGAATATTGCAGTCCCTTCAAAGAGGTCGCTGATCGTTACAGTACTCTGATCGAAAAACGTCTGGGTATCGCGTTGAGCGTTTCCGATCTGAAAGTCCGTGTCGCAACCAATGACACAGCCCGTAACGTCTTTATCGTAACCATCTTCTGTCCGACTCAGGAAGCGACCCGCATCGAAGAAGAGATCACGGAAGACTTTCTGGATTACTGGTACAGCGTGACCCACAAGCTGGAAGAGTTCTACGGTCCGGATCTGGAGCTGGATGAAGTGCCGGATGTAGTGGTGAGCGAGAGCCAGGTTGTACGGCGCGTTCGGGCAAAAAAAGATTGATCCGGCAATAGCTTAGCCTTGTCGGCAGCTGGGTAGGGGCATCAAGAAGTGCAACACCGGAATCAACATTTGGTGTACAATGCTCAGCTCGAATTTCTGCCGCCTGAAGCGGTATTCTGAACCGGGTTTACCCGAAATTTTCTATCAGCAGACTGGTTAATATGAGTTATCAGGTACTGGCCCGAAAGTGGCGTCCTAAAAATTTCCATGAGCTTGTCGGGCAGGATCATGTGCGTAAAGCACTGGTCAGTGCACTGGATAACGACCGTTTGCACCATGCCTATCTGTTTACCGGTACCCGGGGGGTCGGTAAAACGACCATCGCCCGTATTATCGCCAAGTGCCTTAACTGTGAAACCGGCGTTACGTCGCGCCCGTGTGGTGAATGCACCAGCTGTCGCGAAATTGATGAAGGTCGCTTTGTTGATCTGATTGAAGTGGATGCGGCATCCCGAACCAAGGTAGAAGATACCCGGGAGCTGCTGGACAACGTGCAGTATGCGCCGTCCCGAGGCCGCTACAAGGTGTACCTGATCGATGAGGTGCACATGCTGTCCACGCACAGTTTTAATGCCCTTCTGAAAACACTGGAAGAGCCACCTCCGCACGTTAAATTCCTGCTGGCAACGACAGATCCACAAAAGCTGCCGGTGACCGTTTTGTCCCGCTGTCTTCAGTTTAATCTGAAGAATATGCCGCCGGAGCGTGTGGTTGAGCACCTGAGTAATGTACTGACTCAGGAGCAGATCCCGTTTGAAGATGCTGCATTATGGCAGCTGGGACGCGCGGCCGATGGCAGTATGCGTGATGCGCTCAGTCTGACTGATCAGGCGATCGCTTATGGCCAGGGCAGTATCGACACTGCTCAGGTCAGCGAGATGCTGGGACTGGTGGATCATCGACACGTTGGTGCTCTGATCGATCATCTGATTAATCGTGATGCCAAAGCGCTACTGTCTGAAGTTGCTCGTCTGTCGGAACAGGCTGCAGATTTCGAAACAATCCTTTCCGATATGGCGCTTTATCTGCACCGGATGGCTGTGGCTCAGGTGCTGCCGGATGCGGTGGATAATGCTCAGGGTGATCGTGAGCAGGTTTTGTCCCATGCTTCACGCCTGACAGCAGAAGATGTACAGCTTTACTACCAGATCTCTATTAAGAGTCAGGAAGATCTGCCGCTGGCACCTGATGCCCGCACCGGTTTTGAGATGGCGCTGATCCGTATGGTCGCCTTTGCGCCTCAGGGAGTACCGAGCGAAAATGGCAACCCTTTACCCAGTCAGGCCGCTCCTTTAAATAATCAGGCATCACCTCAGGCTTCTGCACCTATTGCGGAAGAGGATGAGGCTAAAAAAAAAGCCTTAACTGATGTTCCGGCAGAGGCTCAGGATCACGCATCTTTATCTGTTCCTCAGGAGAGCCTTAATGCTGCTTCTGAGAATAGGTCTCCTGAACCTGCTTTTGAGAATACGGCTCCTGAACCGGTTGTAGAGATACCTACGTCTGCCGCTCCTTCTCCGGCGTTCAGCCCTGAATCAAAATCACACAGTCCTGAACCTTCGACAAATAGCCCTGAATCCTCGGCAAATAGCCAGGAACCACAGCTGGTTAAGTTTTCTCCTCCGGGGCCACGTCCAGTACCTCAGGTTGAAGCTGAATCAGAAGTACCCTCTGGACTACAATCTCATTCTGCGGAGCCACAAGGGCATCAACCAGCGCCTTCTCCAGAAGCGGGATCGACAGTACAGAATGCCAGAGCCTCTTTGGGCGGCGGGCTGCGAACGGTTCAATTTCCGACCGCGAGTGCTGAAAAAGTGGCCCAGGCTGAAGCCCGAGCCAGTCAGCCTGGTGCGATGGAGTCGACTTCCTCGCTAGCAGCAGAAACTCCACCTCAGGCGACTAATCCGGGCAATCCGTCAGATGTGCCGCCTTGGGAAGAGTTGCCGGTTATTCCTGAGCAGGTTGAAACTCACACAGACAGTCAAATTGAAACGATTCCAGCTGTAGATACCGCACATCCTGTTGAGAACAACGTCGTCTCGTTTGACCCGACTCAACCTCAGGCTGATAGTCAGTTTGAGCCTCAGAGCTCAGTCTCAGGACATGAGGCTCCCGTATTTGATGAGCGAATGCCACCGCTGGATATGGGGTATGGTCAACCGGTGATGGATGAGCATTCATCAGGCTATCCTGAACAGTCGGGATTTGCTACTGAATCTATGGATGCCAGCTATCAGAATATGATGCCGGAACCGGTATCCGAACAACCGCGACAAGCCCCTGTGTTGCGGGATGCTAAGCTGCCTGAGGCGAAAGAGTCTGAGATCACTCCTTTGGTCGGTCCTTGCCCGGCTCAGCTGACTAGTAATCAGGACTGGTTGCAGGCATTTGCGCACCTGCCGCTTAAGGGGCTTGATCGCTCTCTGGCGAAAAATGCTGCACTTCTTTCCCGTGAAGGGAATCACCTTAAGTTTGCCTTGAAGGCTGTGACCGAGAATTTCCTGACACCTGAGCGGGAAGCCAGTTGGCAGCAAAGTATTCAAACCCTGTTTAATGATACGCTGACCATTGAAATTGCAGCCTTCAGCACAGATCTAGATACACCAGAAGATTATGAAGCAGCTCTAAAAGAAACCCGTCAGCGGCAGGCTGAAAACCTGTTTGCGGCTGACCCCGTGGTTCAGGGGCTTCAGCAGGCGTTCGGAGCAGAGGTGGTCAACGCATCAGTTGAACCTTTGATCTAAGCTGTTTATCAAATCAAAAGAATACAGGCTGCTAGTGCCCAAATCGGTAAAAGCTGGTTTTGGAGTATTGGCAGCTGCGAATTTAACGACTCGAGGATATTGCAATGTTTAAAGGCGGAATGGGTAACCTGATGAAGCAGGCGCAGGAGATGCAGGAAAAAATGCAGAAACTGCAGGAAGAAGCTGCGAACCAGAAAGTTACCGGCGAAGCAGGTGCAGGCATGGTAAAAGTCACCATGAATGGCCGTCACGATGTTAGTGCTGTATCCATCGACGATAGCCTGATGGGTGAAGACAAAGAGATGCTGGAAGATCTGCTGGCTGCAGCGGTGAATGACGCGGTTCGTCGTGTCGAAGAAAGCACTCAGGCGAAAATGGCTGAGATCACAGGTGGCATGCAGATGCCTCCGGGTTTTAAAATGCCATTCTGAATGGGTAAAACAAAAAGCCGCTGCAGAGCGGCTTTTTGGTGACAAGACTGCATCTCTTAACAAGCAGTCTTATCTGTCTTCGTCATTAAACTGAACCACACTTGCCTGATTAAGGACCTTTTATGGCTTTCAGCCCTTTGGTTGAAGAACTGATCACTGCTCTGCGTTGCCTACCGGGCGTTGGCCCTAAGTCTGCACAGCGTATGGCGTTGCACCTGCTTGAGCGTGAACGCGAAGGTGGTTTTCGTCTGGCTGAAACCCTGGAGCGCTCTCTGGAGCATGTTGGCCAGTGTCAGGAGTGCCGAACCCTGACCGAAGAGCCGGTTTGCGGTTTGTGTCGCAGTGAGCGTCGGGATGCTTCTCTTCTGTGTGTGGTGGAAACTCCCGCGGATCAGATTGCGATGGAACAGGCCGGTGGTTTCAGTGGCCGTTATTTTGTTCTGACCGGTCACTTGTCCCCTATTGATGGTATTGGCCCTGATGCTCTGGGACTTGATCAGCTGGAAGAGAAGGTTCGCCGGGATCAGGTACAGGAAGTCATTCTGGCGACCAACCCAACGGTGGAAGGCGAAGCCACCGCTCATTACATCTCTGAAATGCTGCAACATTTACCGGTAACCGTAACCCGCCTGGCTCATGGTATTCCTGTGGGCGGCGAGCTGGAATATATCGATGGTGGAACCCTGAGTCGTGCAATGGCCGGCCGGTTACCTATGGCGAAATAATGACCGAAGATACAATTGAGTACCGTTTTATTGATTCTGACGCCCTGCTGAAGGAGCGTTGTTCTCACTGGTTGTCCTGCAATGTTCTGGCGCTGGATACTGAGTTTATCCGGGTGGATACCTTTTATCCCAAAGCGGCTCTGATTCAGATTCAGGATGATCAGGGCTGTTGGTTGATTGACCCCTTGAAGATCAATGATTGGGAATCCTTTAGAGAGGTTCTGGAATCAGAGTCTGTTTTAAAGGTGTTGCATGCCTGCTCAGAAGATCTGGATGTTTTCGCCAAATTAACCGGTGCGCTTCCGAAACCCATGATGGACACTCAGGTTGCCCTGGCCTTTCTGGGTGAAACCCTGTCTGTGGGTTATCAGCGAATGGTGGAAAACTGGCTTGAGATCACTCTGCAGAAAGAAGAGACCCGCTCTGACTGGTTGCAACGTCCTCTGACGGATAGTCAGTGTGCCTATGCGGCAGCTGATGTTTTCTATCTTTATCAGATCTGGCCAAAGATCGAACAGAAGCTGAATCAGGAAAACCGCATGCATTGGTGTCTTGAGGAATGTGCTCAGATTGTACGTTTGGCGGAACAGGCACCCGATGATGAGTTTTACTTTCTGCGCGTAAAGCAGGCGTGGAAACTGAATCAGGAGCAGCTGGCTGTACTTCAGGTGCTTGCCGCCTGGCGTGAACAGGAGGTGCGGGAGCGTAATATTCCCCGTGGTCGCTTGTTATCAGACAACCTCCTCTGGTTGATCGCCTTGAAACTACCGGCCAACCGTATGGAGTTGTCCCGTATTGAGGGCATCCGCCACGGCACTATTAAGAAAGATGGTGATGATATTCTGGAACTGGTGGATATCGCCCGTAACCGTGCTCAGGCGATGTGGCCTGCTTCTCTGCCATCGCCGATTGGTCATCCTTATCGTGAATGGTCCAAGGCGATGAAGAAAACCGTTCGCCAAGCTGCAGAGGCTAATAATTTGCCGCCAGAGCTTTTAGTGAAAAAACGTCAGCTTGAACAAGTGCTGAACCGCGCTATTCGTGGCGAGCTCAACTATGTGCCTGATGAGTGGAAAGGCTGGCGTGAGGCTATTGTCGGACAGCCTCTGATTGACCTGTTGGATAAACTCCGAAGCCGTTAATGCATTGCTTTGTCGTTATTGAAAGCGACAAATCATGTACAAAACTTATCTGGAATTAACGAGAAAAAGCTGTGAAAGTGATTTGCGAAGTTTTTAAAAGTCCCCGCAAAGATGAGATGTATCTTTACGTGGATAAAAGAGAAGGCCTGAAACGCGTCCCAAAAGAGCTTCTGGAAATTTTTGGTACGCCTAAATCTGCAATGACACTTCTGATTACTGAAGAGAAGAAACTGGCTCGTGCAGAGGTGGAAGACGTATTGCGTGAAATCCGTGAAAAAGGTTTCTACCTGCAGATGCCACCGAAAAAAGATGAATACCTGCTAGATTTGTATAAGGCTCCGACTGAAGGCAAATACTGACAATGAGCGACTCGGCACACTTTTGGGAACAGAAAAGTCTGGCAGAGATGAGTCACGAAGAGTGGGAATCTCTGTGTGACGGCTGCGGTAAGTGCTGTTTGCATAAACTGATGGATGAAGATGACGATACGGTCTACTACACCGAAGTTGCCTGTAAACAGCTGGATATTACCCAGTGCCGTTGCAACGACTACCCTAACCGGAAAACACTGGTTCCGGATTGTGTCGAGCTGCGCATCGAAGATATCGATCAGTTTGTTTGGTTGCCCAAAACTTGTGCTTATCGATTGGTAAAAGAGGGTAAGCCGTTACCGGAATGGCATCATCTGATTACCGGTGACCCAAAGAGTATTCATAAAGCCCGGCAAAGTATTAAAGGGCGGGCTATCAGTGAACATGTGGTTTATCAGGAAGATCTCGAGTACCACATTATCAACTGGGTTGAGTGATTGGCTCTTCTGAAGATGCCGTTCAAGCATAAAAAAGCGCCACCTTATTGACTAAGGTGGCGCTTTTTTAATGGAGTTTTTAGGGCGTTAGTCTTTGTTTAGCATCATCAGCGCAACACTCTGAGTTTCCGCAGTCTCGCGATAGCTTTGGTCACGACCTGATCCACCGGCATGCCCTGAATCCATTCGGGTTCGCAGCCACACCTTATCGATACCGGCCTCTTTTAGTCTGTAGCCCCATTTTGCAGGTTCCCAGTACTGTACACGGGGATCATTCAGTCCCGCTTCGATCCACAGTTTGGGTTGCCGCTCAATGTTGAGGTGAGACTCAGGCTTAAGGTTATCCAGAGGGCTGTAATGCCGGATACGCCAATGAGCTTCTGCCTCTTCCGGATTACCCCACTCTTCATACTCGCCAACGGTCAGAGGCAGCTCGGGCCGGGACATGGTCCGCAGAACATCGACAAAAGGAACCTCAGCAATGATGCCGCAAACCTGCTCCGGTGAACGGTTATAAAGCGCCCCGAGAATAATGCCTGCAGCACTACCACCCTGAATGACCAACTGAGTTTGATCGGTTATACCTCGTTTGATCAAACCTTCAATACAGCTTTCAAGATCCCGGATACTGTTCTCTTTGTAACCGAGTCGACCCTGATGATACCAATGCTCGCCGCAATCACCACCACCACGAATATGAGCAACGGCAAAAATCACATCTCGTTCCATCAGAGACAAACGGCTTGGGGAAAACCAGGGGTCAAGTGGATCGCCGTAAGCACCATAGGCGTACAGCAGAACTGCCTGAGGTTTATCAGAATTCAGTAGCTCAGTTTTTCCCACCAGGCTAACCGGTATCGGTGTGCCATCCCAGGCAGGGAACAAAATCTGTTGGCTGCTGAACAAGCTCAGATCTGTATTATTCAGTGGCATCTGTCGAAGTTGGGTCAGCCTTTGCTCCACCATGTTGTAGCGGTAGAGCGTTGGTGGCTGATTGAAGGATTCCAGTTCAAGGCGCACCTCATCGGTGTCGCTGTTCGGGTTATCTGACAGATTGATACTGACTAGAGGGTAAGGTGGTTTGAAGGGATGCTTTAACTGGCCATTCAGGTCATGAATACTCAGCTCCTGACCGCCGATTGTGTGATCCCGCAGAAGTACCATCAGGTGACGATCAAACAGCTCAAAGCCTTCGAAGGTTTTTGATGCCGAGGGTGCATGAATGACCTGTGCCTGTGCGATAAAATCAGCCGCAGTCATCGGTGTTTGAAAGCTTGCAGTACTTAGTTGATAAAGGCCAAAAAAGGGCTGCTGCAGATTGCTTCGGATATAAATCAGGTTTCCGATGCTGTCTGCGTGATATTCATGGCCATCCTGACGCTCGATCAGAAGTTTTGGCGCTGCTAAAGGCTGATCGGCAGGCAGAATCGAATAGCTGGTGCTCTGTTTACTGAGACTCTCGATAAAAATATGTTTTCGGTCGCGACTCTTGCTGCAGCCGACCCAGAAGCGGGCGTCAGTCTCTTCGAAAATGATCTTTTGCTCGCCGGTCACAATATTCAGTGCCAGAACCTGCCATGGGCGCTGGGTATCATCGAGAGGAAAGCAGAGCAGGGTTTCCTGATCTTCAGACCAGATAAGGTCTGAGGCCAGTGGTGGTAGTTCGTCAAAAGTTTGCCATTGACCACTTTTGAGATTGACCAGACTGAGTTCATAGATCTCATCGCCTTCGGTATCTGTCGTCAGGGCCAGTAGTTGCTCATCCGGGGAGATCGCCATATCTCCCAGGTCGAAATAGTCGTGACCTTCAGCAAGAGCATTGTTGTCCAGATAACAGCTCGCCTCTTCAAGAAATTCCTGATTCTGACGGTTATGTTCGGTCAGTGGCGCTCGCCAGAACTGCGGGTAGTCAAAGGCTTCTCTTTGACGAACGAAATAGCGAAAGTGCTCAAGGTCTGTCGGATAACTGTCGTGATCGAGTGGGGTTCGATGACGTATTTCCCGGAAAAGGGCTTCCTGAAGCTGTTCGTTGAGGACTGAGTTGGCATCTTCATTGCATTTTTTCAGGAAACGCAGAGTATCGTCGCTTTTTTCTTCCAGTGCGGAAAGAGGATCTGTCTCAAGTTCCCGGGATAAAAATTGTGGCATTTGGTTACCTGAAGTGGTGCTGAGGTCGTTATTTTGTTTGGCTTGAGACATAATAAGGGCGCTTAAGAATCAGGGTGTTATGCCGCAATGTGGCGGCTAAAGGAATTGACGACTATGGCGTTTGAGAACTATCAGTTTCTGAGCTGGATCATCTATCTATTATCCGCTTTGGCAGTGATGATTGTCACCCTCAGAATCACACGCAGCTGGCCAATGACTCTGCGTGGTTTTATCGTGACAACGGCAGCAGTACTCTTTGCTTTCCCCTGGTATGTCCAGGGGAGCGGTGGGCCTCTGGCTCCGGCAGTTATTATTACCTTCTTCGAAACCTTTGGTGGTGTTGAGGGGGCCTCCTGGATGAGAGCCGGGTTACCACTTTTGGGTGGCTTAGCTTTGGGCTATCTGGTGTTAGCTCTGTTTCTGTGGGTCCGCCGTAGTCAGGTGGAAACTGAGGAAGAGGGTGGTGAGGAAGCTGCCTGACATCTTTGTTCGGAATCTTTGCTTCGAAGATTTGTTTAGAAAGAAGATTTTTCTAGAACGGTTTTTCTAGAACTTAGTACAACGGAAATCAGTTGCCGCTTTGGCAGCGAGCTTTTGCATAGTCTGTCCAAGAGCAAACAGGGTTATGGGAAAGTATTTTTAACAGGTGAGTCGTTGTTACGGCTTAAAGGAAAATTTTTCAGGACTTACGTATGACAACACACGTCATTATTCTCGTTTTAGTAATGCTTTTTGCAGGGGTCTTTGGTGGCCTGGTTAACTTCTACCTGCTGAATCAGAACAATAAAGATACGATTGCTCTGGCTCGTTCTCTTGTGGTGGGTGTGAGTGCCGCGTTTCTTGTGCCGGTAGCACTGGATCTGTTGGGTAGCGATATTGTATCCCAGAGTCAGGCGGATGCTTCTAAGCTGTTAATTTACACCGGTATCTGTCTGATTGCTGCCATTGCATCACGCATGGTGGCTACGAATACTCTGGATCGTACGCTGGTCGCTGCAGAAACAGCTAAGACGGAAACGGAAGAACTGAAACAGCAACTAAAGCAGCTGCAGGATTCACTCTTGCCTCTGCTGGAAACTGAAACTGAGCATGAAGATCAGGCAGAAGTGTCTGCGACTGAACTGGATACTCTGGATGTTTCTTCGACTGCAGTCTTGAAAAGTCTTGCCAGCGGCCGACATATCTATCGTGCCCTGCCTACCCTGTGTGCTGAAACTGAGCTGGATGAAACGGATCTGCAGAAAAGTCTGGCGGTTCTTGTGGGTAAAGGTATGGCAGGCCGTGTTAACAGTGGCTGGGGGATGCGCTGGTACGTTACTGAGCGTGGCCGCAAGCTTGCAGAGTCTATTGTTTAATCTGTCAGAATTTAGAGATAAAAAACCGGCTTTTGCCGGTTTTCAACGGTAAGTAAAGGAACCGAAATGCCAGTTTTTGCAGATCGATCATCAGGAAATAGCCGGGGGCTGACTGGAATGCTCCGGAAAATTAGCATGCGCGGTCTACGAGCTGTAGTTTTGCTGACTAGCTTCGTATCGGCTTCCGTCAGCTTTGCAGCCGACGTTAAGCCAGACGTTCGCGTGCTTATCGATATTTCCGGGAGTATGAAGCACAACGACCCTTCTAACCTCAGGGTTCCTGCGCTGAATCTTCTGGTTGATCTGCTTCCTGAAGGAAGTCGTGCCGGTGTCTGGACCTTTGGTACCTACACCAATGAACTGGTTCCTCATAAAGGTGTTTCTGAGCAGTGGCGCCAGGATGCCCGTGCCCGAAGCCGTGATATCACCTCATCGGCAATGTTTACCGATATTGAAAATGCCCTTGAGCGTGCCAGTTACGATGCCGATCGCCCTGACAGTAATTTCGATCGACACATTATTCTGTTGACCGATGGTCTGGTGGATATTTCGGAATCCCGAAATGAGCGCCGCAAGCGTCAGGAGAATAATGAGTCCCGCGATAGCATTCAGTTTGATCTTCTGCCCAAACTGAAAAAAGCGGGTTATACCATTCATACCGTTGCACTTTCTGACAACGCCGACAAAGACCTGATGCTGAAGCTGGCTCAGCGTACCGGTGGTCTGGCTGCTGTAGCGAATAATGCGGAAGAGCTGATGCAGCTCTTTATGCAGGCTCTGGATCGTACTGCTCCAAGTGAGCAGGTTCCTCTGGAGAATAACCGTTTCCTGGTTGATAGCAGTATCAATGAATTTACTGCTCTGATCTTCCATAAGCCGGATAGCCAGCGGGTTTTCCTGATCTCACCGAAGGGTGAGCGTTATACCTCGCTGACACATCCGGATAATGTGCGTTGGCACTACGAGAGCCGTTATGACCTGATCACCGTGAATGATCCGGAGGATGGCGAGTGGCTGGTAGAGACCGAGATGCACCCGGATAACCGTGTAACAGTGGTATCGGATCTTAGTCTTAAGGTGAGTGATGTGCCGGCAACTCTATTCCGTGGATTAAGCCTGGATATTGAAGCTTCAATTCAGGAAGAGGGAGAGACCATCACTCGACCTGAGTTCCTGAAAATTGTAACCCTTCAGGCACAACAACTGGCGGATAGCGATCAGGTTCTTAAATCTGATCTGATGACCGCTAAACCGGGTGAAGCAGGCGTATTTGTTACTAAACTTGGACCGTTTAACACCACGGGTAACTACCGCATTCAGGTGAGCCTGGATGGCAAAACCTTTCAGCGCTCCGTTTCTCAACCGGTATTTGTACAGGATGTGGTCAGCTCAAAAGTTGATTACGATGATGCGAATGATCCGACTAAAATCTTCTTCACGAAGGTTCTTCCTGAGCTGAAAGCCAGCGATTTAACAATCACTGCTGAGATTAATGGCCTAAGACAGCGTGCCCAGCTGATGAGTCAGGAATCCTGGTCGCTGGATCTTCCGGAAATGAACCGTGAACAGGAGCAGCGTATTCGTGCTTTTGCCTCCGGTACTATTCAGGGTAAAGCATTTGATGTTGAGCTGGATCCTATCGTTATTCCGCCGTTAAACCCTGAGCCTCAGGTCGAGACTCTGGAGCAACCAGGGCAAATGGATGCTCAACCTATTGATGATAGTGCGCCATCCGGTTCTTCTGGTGGCTTCGGTCAGGAAGAGGATAAACCAAAAAAACCGATGAACCTTTTGGATCCGAATGATCAGCCGCTGGACTCATCTAAACCAAGTGATGCAAACCTGCTGTGGGTATACCTGGCAGTGGCGCTAGCAAATATTGCTTTGTTTGCCGGAGCTTTCTGGTTGTATAAGCGCTTTGTTCAGCGCCGCATGGCTGCCCGTCAGCAAGCACGCGAAAATCAGCGTAATGATGATCTGTCTCTCTGATTAACCCATGGTTTAGCTGAATTTCCTTCAGCTTCAGGTAAAATGATAGGGATGTAACAAGTGGCCTCTGTGTTTACAGGGGCCATTTTTTTGACCATCTTTTATGGTCTGATCAGACTTACCGAATTCGACAACGGACCGAACGTCATGTGTGAACTGCTGGGCATGAGTGCCAATGTACCTACGGATATCTGTTTCAGCTTTAGCGGGCTGGTAAAGCGCGGAGGTGAAACTGGACCTCATAAAGATGGCTGGGGCATTGCTTTTTATGAGGGGCAGGGCTATCGGGAATTTCGTGATCCGAATCCATCTGTAGATTCAGAAATCGCCAAACTGATCCAGAACTATCCGATTAAAAGTAAAGCGGTGATCAGCCATATCCGACAAGCGAATGTTGGTGAAATCTGCCTGGAAAATACGCACCCATTCAGTCGCGAATTGTGGGGGCATTACTGGAGTTATGCCCATAATGGTCAGCTGGAAGAGAGTGCTGTGCATTTTCCGGCGAGCTTCTATTTACCGGTAGGAACCACAGATAGTGAGCAGGCTTTCTGCTGGCTTTTGGCCCAGATACGTCTCAATTTTACGGACAAATGCGCGATTGGTCCCTTGAGTCAGGCGATTCACCAATGGTGTGAGCAGCTACGGGGTAAGGGCGTATTCAATATGTTGCTCTCAAATGGCGAGTATCTGTTTGCTTATTGCTCAACCAAACTCAGTTGGATTACCCGTGAGGCTCCTTTCGGTGAGGCGCAGCTTTCCGATGTTGAAATGAAAGTGGACTTCAAAGAGGAAACAACGCCTCATGACGTGGTGACTGTGATAGCAACGCAACCACTGACGGATAACGAAAACTGGACGACTCTTCAGACTGGTGAGTTAGTCGTTTTCA
Organism: Oceanospirillum sanctuarii; assembly: GCF_002150805.1. Lineage (GTDB taxonomy): Bacteria > Pseudomonadota > Gammaproteobacteria > Pseudomonadales > Halomonadaceae > Oceanospirillum > Oceanospirillum sanctuarii. Next base: position 329,890 of record NZ_MTBA01000004.1, on the reverse strand, counting down.
AAGAGGGGCGGGTTGTGCAGCAGTATTTCAGCAAGACCATTACAGAAGAAGCAGAGTAACTCCGGTTGATGCTGTCTTGGATCGAATGTCATATTCAATAGCCTGAAAATGATAAAAAGGCCGTTCAGGATTGTCAGATCCTGAGCGGCCTTTCTATTTCTGCTGAGAACTATTACTGAACGGTTTCGTTCTCAGTAAACATACCTTCAAACAGAGCAGTAGACAGATAGCGTTCGCCGGAATCCGGCAGAATTACAACGATGTTTTTATCCGCATTTTCTGGCTTCTCAGCTAAACGCAGAGCGGCAACCATAGCGGCACCGCATGAGATACCGCAGATAATACCTTCTTTCAGCATCAGCTGGCGCGCCATCTCGATCGCTTCATCGTTACCAACCTGTTCCACCTGATCTACCAGAGACAGGTCCAGGTTTTTTGGCACAAAACCAGCACCAATACCCTGGATTTTATGAGGTGCTGGTTTTACTTCCTCGCTGTTCAGGGTTTGAGTGATAACCGGAGAATCAACAGGTTCCACAGCCACTGTGGTAATGGCTTTACCCTGAGTGTTCTTAATGTATCGGGAGATACCGGTAATGGTGCCGCCAGTACCTACACCTGCTACCAGAATATCAATCTGACCGTCGGTATCTTTCCAGATTTCAGGGCCAGTAGTCTTTTCGTGAATTTCAGGGTTAGCAGGGTTTTCAAACTGCTGAGGCATAAAATAATGCTCAGGATTTGAGGCAACCAGCTCTTCGGCTTTAGCAATCGCGCCTTTCATGCCTTTGGCTGGTTCAGTCAACTCAATATTCGCGCCCAGTGCTTTCATCATCTTGCGACGCTCAAGACTCATGCTGGATGGCATAGTCAGCGTAATTTTGTAACCACGGGATGCAGCCACGAAGCAAAGTGCAATACCTGTGTTACCACTGGTAGGTTCAACGATTTCCATACCCGGTTTCAGAGCACCGCGCTTTTCCGCATCCCAGATCATGTTAGCGCCAATACGGCACTTTACGGAGAACGCAGGGTTGCGGCTTTCCAGTTTGGCGAATACTTTGCCATGGGAGGTCAGGCGGTTGATTTTTACCAGAGGAGTTTCGCCGATGGTTAGCGAGTTATCATCAAAAACCTTGCTCATTTTTATTCCCTAATCTTGATTGTTTGCTGCGTTAAAACCCGATGGATTCATACCGGAAAAGGGTTTCAACGATTGTTAGCTAGATTAGGTGGGGGCAGAAAAAAAAGCTATCAGAACTTAATTCAATAATGTTTTAAGCTAAGAACCTAACCGCTTATTCGGTTAGGTTCTTATTTGAAGGTTCAGATAGAGGTTTATCTGAGAAGAGATAGGGCGATGTTTGGAGTCTGATTCGCCTGAGCTAGAATGGTTGATGAGGCCTGTTGAATGATCTGGTTTCGGGTCAGGTCGGCAGTTGCTGCAGCAAAGTCGGTATCCTGAATACGGGATTTAGCATCAGAGGTATTAACGACCATTCCGGTGTTATTACGCTGCATGGACTCAAGCTCAGCCATGGTTCCTGCGATCTCTCGGCGGATTTCGTGGATATTCTTGAGTGCTTTGTCAGCGACTTCAATCGATCCTCGCGCATTAGCAGATACGTTTATACCAGCCAAGCCGATACGCTCTGCGGTTCCCCCCCTAATTGAGAACCCTGATTGTTCGCCTGATTGACTTCCTGTCTGGAGCTGAAATGTTTTTTTATGCGGTGGGGTAAAGCTAACTGCAGACCAGTCGATTTTGAAACCTTCCAGAGGCTGCTCAGAATAACTTTTTGAATCTCCAACGGAGTCATGTGCATCTTTGATGCCCATACCATCTGCATCAAGTCCACCAATAGCTCCTACATCACTATTGGTGAGATTCATATTGTTGGTGATATAACTGCCACCAGTGTTTTGAACATGGGTAATGTACTCAGCTTCTGTCATTCCTAAAAAGTGTTCAAGAGCATCACTGACGGTTCTGCCTTCTGGCTTTAGATACTGCATGAAAGTTGCAATTCCATCAGCATGACCTAAGGTTTTCATTTCATCGTGCAGCATGCGGGTCGCGATATAGCCGCGAGAATAATCAGCTGATGCAGCAGAAGAATTACTGAATGCAGCCATAAATGTATCAGGCGCAGTTGCGCCTAGGTCTGCCAAAACTCGTTCATCCGCTCCGTGAATTAACTCTGCAGCGCCTTCAACAAACCAGTCAGAACTCTGAAAACCGGTTGAAAGCTGGTTTACCATCACGGCGTGAACCATTTCATGCATGATGACGCGGTCATTTTGTGTGGTGTCACCACTCCAACCAGCCTGAAAAGCAGCTCTGTCGATGTTAAGAGCAGTTACATTATTTGTTCCTACACCAAAAGAGACTGAAGCGACTGCCCCCCCTGCTGCGCCTACATTGACTGTGAATTCATCTACTCCATCTCCTTCGAGACCGAAATAAGCTTTGATGTTAGCTTCAGATTGTTCAAGAGCCCCGTTTAATTGAAGAAGAATATCCTGATCAGAAAGAGGGGTGCTTGGATCTTCGTCAACGGTGGGACCTTGTAACAAAGGTGTTTTGCCACCCAAGCTAGCCGACTCTGCAATTTGATTGGCCGAACGGATGAGTTCTTCAACTTCAAGCTGCGCGCCATCTCTGTCTTCCTGACTTAGAGTGTTGCTCGACATTTGAATAGCGAGTTGCCTAACACGATGAGTGATATTGGTGATCTCACCCATCGCGCCATCAGCAATCTGAAGCGCAGATAGGCCATCCTGAATATTTCGGGTTGCCTGATTGGTGCCGATAATCTGAGTTTCGAGTCGATTCGAAATTTGCAGGCCTGCCGCGTCATCTCTGGCTGAATTAATACGGCTCCCAGATGAAAGTTGCTCAAAGGATCGGTTCAGTCGATCTGTGACATTAGACATAAAGTCCATGCCTTTAAGAGCACTAACATTTGTATTTACAAAAAGCATAAGCAGTCCCAGCCAGTTTTTGTTATCTCTTTTTGATATTAAAAGTCGATCTGATGATGCAATGGAGCATAGAAAGAGATATTTCTTCTGAATCTATCGACACATTCGGTTACATCTTTAGCATTTTTTTGATTAATTTTTAATTTAATTGTTTATGGATGACTTTCGGGTCATGCACTGGCTTTCTCTTATTAAAAGACCCAGTAAACTAGGCGGAAATATTTGTGACTTTACAGGTCATATTCTCGACTAAAAAAACAAGAGATTCTCAGCTATGAAATTCCAGGGTACTGATCAATACGTTGCGACTGATGAACTGCAGATGGCGGTGAATGCCTGTATCGCGCTTGAACGCCCGTTACTGATTAAAGGTGAACCGGGAACCGGTAAAACCATGTTGGCAGAGCAGTTGGCAGATGCTTTGGGTGTGCGTTTGATTCAGTGGCATATCAAGTCCACGACTAAGGCTCATCAGGGGCTTTATGAATACGACGCGGTATCCCGGCTGCGTGACTCCCAACTGGGTGATGATCGGGTTCACGACATCAAGAACTACATTAACAAGGGTAAGCTCTGGGAGGCCTTTGAATCCGACGAGCAGGTCGTACTGCTGATCGATGAGATCGACAAGGCGGATATCGAATTCCCGAACGACCTGCTGCTCGAGCTGGATAAGATGGAGTTCCACGTTTATGAAACCGGAGAAACCATCAAAGCTAAGCAGCGCCCGATTATCCTGATCACCAGTAATAATGAAAAAGAACTGCCGGACGCCTTCCTACGTCGCTGCTTCTTTCATTACATCAACTTCCCCGATAAGGACACGATGCAGAAGATTGTTGATGTGCACTATCCGGGCATTCAGCAGAAGCTGGTTTCTGAAGCCCTGGAAGTGTTCTTTGATCTGCGTGAAGTGCGTGGGCTTAAGAAGAAGCCCTCGACTTCAGAGCTGATCGATTGGCTGAAACTCCTGATGGCAGATGAAATGAGCCTTGAGATGTTGCAGGAGCGCGATGCCAGTAAAGCGATCCCGCCTTTGCACGGTGCCTTGGTGAAGAATGAGCAGGACGTTTCTCTGTTAGAAAAACTCGCCTTTATGCACCGCCGTCAATCCCGCTAGGGGGCTGCTATGCTGATCGATTTTTTTAACGATATCCGCAAAGTTGGTATCCCTGTCAGTCTGCGAGAGTTGCTGGATCTGCTGGCAGCGCTGGAGAAAGGCGTGGCCTTTGCCAATCTGGATGACTTTTATCTTCTATCCAGAACCTGTCTGGTTAAAGATGAAAGCTACTATGATCGCTTTGACCAGGCTTTTGGTGCTTACTTCAACGGCTTGGAAGGCTTAGAGGATCTGCTGGATAGCCTGATTCCTGAAGAGTGGATCCGTAAAGAGTTTGAGAAGATGCTGACTCCGGAAGAGCGGGAGAAGATTAAATCTCTGGGCAGTCTCCAGGAGCTTCTGGATACCTTTAAAGAGCGGCTTGAAGAGCAGCAAAAGCGCCATGCCGGTGGTAACAAGTGGATCGGTACCGGTGGTACATCGCCCTTTGGTGCGTATGGCTACAACCCTGAGGGTATCCGTATCGGGCAGGATGGCAACCGCCACAACCGTGCCGTTAAGGTCTGGGATAAGCGCCAGTTTAAGAATCTGGATGATAGCGTTGAGCTGGGCACCCGTAATATCAAGGTTGCCCTGAAGCGCCTTCGCCAGTTTGCCCGAAGTGGTGCGGCTTCTGAACTGGATCTGGACGATACCATACGTTCAACAGCCCATAACGGAGGCATGCTGGACCTGAAACTGGTGCCGGAACGCCATAACAGTGTCAAAGTGCTTTTGTTCTTTGATGTGGGTGGCTCTATGGATGGTTATATCAAGACCTGCGAAGAGTTGTTTTCCGCTTGCCGAACCGAGTTTAAGCACCTTGAGTACTATTACTTTCATAACTTTATTTATGAATCGGTCTGGCAAAATAACCTGCGTCGCTTTGATGAACGCATTTCAACCTATGATCTGCTGCACAAGTATGGCTCTGACTATAAAGTGATCTTTATTGGTGATGCTTCGATGTCGCCCTATGAGATTGCCATGGCTGGCGGCAGTGTTGAGCATTGGAATGAGGAAAGTGGTGCTCAGTGGATGCAACGTGTGACGGATACCTGGAAGAATATTGTCTGGCTTAATCCGGTACAGGAACGCTACTGGGATTACACACAGTCGATCGGTATGACCCGTCAGTTGGTGCATGATCGTATGTTTCCGCTAACGCTGTCAGGTATCACTGAAGCGATGAATCTTTTAACGAAAAAGAGCTAACTCAAAACCATAAAAAAGGGAGCGATCAGCTCCCTTTTTTATCATCAGCAGCATCAGACTTAAGGTCTTAGCCGATGGTGATGGCTGGCAGCTCAGGCGCCTGAAGTTCAGACTTCTCAGTTGGTGCCATTACCGTTGCAGTACCCACAACAACTTTTTCGTCATTCTGGTTGGTTACCAGAGTATCGATCACAACACGGTTTTTGCTCAGCTTCTCTTTTACCGTCAGAGTAACGGTCAGAGTGTCCGCCAGTTTAACCGGACGGCGGAAACTCAGTTCCTGACCCAGATAGATGGTGCCAGGTCCTGGCAGAACCGTTGCCAGAGCAGCGGAGATCAGAGAACCGGACCACATACCGTGGGCGATCTGCTCACCAAACATAGTGGTTTTTGCGAAATCTGCATCCAGATGCACCGGATTAACGTCACCGGAAACAGCAGCGAACAGAACCAGTTCCTTTTCGGTCAGAGCACGTTCCAGTGTTGCGGTATCGCCAACCTGAATCTCATCGTAGGTTTTGTTAACCAGTACGGTCATTTTCATTCTCCAGATATCGTTTACTTACTGTTGTCTTGTTTCGCATGACTCTGAACACAGATCTTTGATCACTGACCTTCTATCCGTCGTCAATGATCTTCTATCAGGCCAGCGTTTAACTCAGATTATGATCACGTATATTACGTGATAATGACGCCTGATGTAATCTGAGGTTCGGACTGACTTGTGGCAATCAACGGTTAATAAAAACAAGATGTTTTGTTTAAAACAGGCTGCAGAGGCAGGCGCATTTCTATTCCCTATAGCCACAGTTAATTTGCGAAAGGTTAGCGTGCTTTGTTGTGCGTCGCAATAAACTGACTGACCAGTGGGTTCACAAGGTGAGGATGAGTCAAAGGCCCCATGTGTCCGCAGGGCAGGTTGTGGTGTTCTGCTTCATGGAAAACTGATCGCAGTGTACTCATTACCGCGTGAGTTGTTGGTTGGCTCTCTGCACCCTCCAACAACAGAACCGGACAGAGGATGGTTTTCAAATCCTTGGGCTGGCAGTCTTCATTAAGCAGGGCGGCAAAGTCATAAGCTACCTTGATAATGCCCTGACAGAAAATCGACTGCATCTTCTCATTTAAGCGGCTGAAGGTTCCTTCACCGTTCCAGTAATCGATAAAACAGGCGGCAGCAGATGCCGGATCATCCTGATCGATAAAGTTCTCAATCTTCTGGCTCAGGGCGAGCACGCTTTGCTGTTGAGGATCATCCTTACCCAGTAAGTGAAAAGCGACAGGCTCGAACAAAGTCAGACTAATCACTTTTTCCGGACGCAGACGTGCCAGACGAAGGGCGTTGGCTGCGCCGTAGGAGTGTCCTACCAGGTGGAAAGGTTGTTCCGGTATCTGATCCGATAATGCTTTTAGTTCAAACGCCAGCTGATGCTCCGAGCGCTGGCTCGTTGGCATTTCGGCTTTACCGTAGCCGGAAATATCCGGTGCAACAGATGGCTGGTTGATGGATTCTCTGAGCGCATTCCACTGTTGACCACTACTCATCGAACTGTGCAGAAAAAGAACCGGAGATGAACTCATTAGATGGATAATCCTGAAAAAAACAAGATGATAGAAAAGTATGCTGAGGTTTGATTCTAAACGCGGGGATTCAGGAAAAAACTAATAAATTATGACTGTCTGGTCGCAAATTATTAGGAAAATCCGCTATTGACTCAACTAAAGTCTGATTCTTTTGCGATGCAGCGTAATGCTTAATTCACATGCTAACTGGCAAGGTTAGTTTTAGATTCTGACCAGGCTTCTGCCACTTCTTTAGGTCAGCACAGGTTCCGGCATTGTGCAGGTGCCAACCGATCGCTAACACCAAACAGGGTGGACCCGGAACAGCCAAGTGCTGCACCAATTGTCCGTCTGCAGAAAATAACTAAAACTCTAAACGCTCAGAATAATAACAGGGCTCAGAAACAAAGGTATCTCCGATGCATCAGAATATTTACGATATGGGGCTGGAACAAACCCCTGCGAACTATGAGGCACTGTCTCCGTTAAGCTATCTGAAACGTGCGGCTTCCGTATATCCGAACTACACTGCGCAGATTCACCACGGAGAGAAAATTACCTGGAAAGAGACCTACCAGCGTGCCGTACGTCTGGCTTCTGCGTTGAATAAAGCGGGTATCCAGAAGGGCGATACCGTTTCCTTTATGTCTCCTAATATTCCGGCTCTGTTTGAGGCGCACTTCGGTGTACCTATGTCCGGTGCAGTTTTAAACGCACTGAACACCCGTCTTGATGCTGAGGCAATCGCCTTTATTCTGCAGCACGCTGAAACCAAAGTGATCTTTGTTGATCGTGAATTTTCTGATGTGATTAGTCGTGCGGTAAAAATGCTGCACAACAAACCCCGTATTATCGATATTGACGATCCTTACTACGAAGGTGGTGAGCTGATCGGTGATACCAACTACGAAGCTTTCATCGCTGAAGGCGATACCGATTTTGCATGGGAAATGCCGGGTAACGAGTGGGATGCGATCACTCTGAACTATACCTCAGGCACAACCGGTAACCCGAAAGGTGTGGTTTACCACCACCGTGGTGCTTACCTGAATGCGCAAAGCAATGTGATCTCCTGGGATATGGGGCATCACCCGGTTTACCTGTGGACGCTACCGATGTTCCACTGCAACGGCTGGTGTTTCCCGTGGAGTGTGGCGCTGGCGTGTGGTGTAAGTGTGAGTCTGCGTCACGTTCGTGTTGAGCCTATCTATGAATCGATCAAAGAACACGGCGTAAACCACTTCTGTGGTGCTCCTATTGTTCTGAATATGCTGAACAACGCTGATGCAGAGATGAAGGCCGGCATCAACCACGAAGTGAAGGTGATGACGGCTGGCGCTGCGCCTCCGGCTTCTGTGATCGAAGGTATGGAAGCGATGGGCTTTAAAGTGACCCACGTTTACGGCCTGACCGAAACCTACGGCCCATGTGTACTGTGTGAATGGCACAGTGAGTGGGACGAACTTCCTCCGGGCGAGCGTGCCAAACTGAAAGCCCGTCAGGGGGTTCGTGCACCGATGCAGGAAGGCCTGATGGTTGCTCACCCTGAAACCATGGAGCCGGTTCCTCAGGATGGTAAAACCATGGGTGAGATCTTCATCCGCGGTAACTTGGTCATGAAGGGCTACCTGAAAAACCCGAATACCACCGATGAATCCTTCGAGGGTGGCTGGTTCCACTCCGGCGATCTGGCGGTATGGCATGAAGACAGCTATATCGAGATTAAAGACCGCTCTAAAGACGTGATCATCTCGGGAGGTGAAAACATCTCCTCTATTGAGGTTGAAGATGTTCTGTACCGTCATCCTCAGATTATGGAAGCTGCGGTTGTTGCTAAGCCGGATGAGAAATGGGGCGAGACTCCTTGTGCATTCGTTGCACTGAATCCGGGTGCTGAGCTGACTGAAGCTGAAGTTATCCAGTTCTGCCGTGACAACATGGCGAACTTTAAGGCTCCGAAGAATGTTGTTTTTGGCGATCTGCCAAAAACTTCTACCGGCAAGATCCAGAAGTTTATGCTGCGTGATCGTGCCAAAGAGCTTTAAGGCTTAACCGGGCCTTAGGGCTCAAGACAGGACGTGCCGGAATAACTCGCTTCGGAGGTCCTGTCCTTTCCTGTCTGTAAAATTTTGCCCGCTTTGGGCATTCGGGGAGCGCATTGCGCTCCCTTTTTTATTGCGGTGAGAAAAAGTCTTGGTTTTACCGTTACTTAGCGCGCCATTGCTGTTTGCGTTAGAATGCTTTCTCTCTGTTTTAAAACTTTCCTGTTTTATTTCGGTCTATTCTGAATAAGAGTGTGTTTGGTTATTTTCAGCTGCTATCTTGTCAGATAAGGGGATTCGCTTTTGCCTCAGTGACAGGATAGATTTACGTCTATTTGATTTATCTGATTAATAAAACAAACGTGCGTTTCAATCGGTTGTTTTACTTTTATCTGTAACTGGTTTATGTTGATGCGCATAAAGATAACAACCTCTGTAGCTCCCTTGCGAGTGAGCCAATAACAATAAAGAAACGGGAGAAGAAGTCATGATGAGTCCGTTCTTCAAAGAGCGTTTTCCGGAAGGCGTATCCAGCGAGATCGACCTGACCGCATACAGCTCTGTACTGGATGTTCTCGACGAGGCCTGTAAGCGTTTTGCTGATCGTCCGGCCTTTTCCAATATGGGTAAATGCATCACCTTTGCAGAACTGGACGTGCTGGCACGCGACTTTGCAGCCTACCTGCAAAATCATCTGGGGCTGAAGCCTGGTGAGCGCATTGCCATTCAGCTGCCTAATACTCTTCAGTATCCTATCGCCCTGTTCGGTGCTTTGCGTGCCGGACTTGTTGTCGTTAATACCAACCCTCTGTACACCGAACGTGAGATGCGTCACCAGTTTCAGGATTCCGGTGCCAAGGCGCTGGTCGTGCTGGCGAATATGGCACATCTGGCGGAGAAAGTGCTGCCGGATACCGGTATCGAGCACGTCATTGTGACCGAGCTGGGCGATATGCACAGCTTCGTTAAACGTACCCTGATTAACAGTGTTGTACGTTATGTGAAAAAAATGGTGCCTGATTACAGTTTGCCAAATGCAATCCCGTTCCGTGATGTTCTGGCAGTGGGTAAAGCGCTTCCTCTGCAGGAGCATCACGCTGCGTCTGAAGATCTGGCGGTGCTGCAATACACTGGCGGAACAACGGGTGTTGCTAAAGGGGCAATGCTGAGTCACCGTAATCTGGTGGCGAATATGCTGCAGGCCCGCATCATCCTGAACACCATTTTGGATGAGGGCAAAGAGAGCATCGTTCTGCCTCTGCCGATGTACCACATCTACACCTTTACCGTCAGTCTGGTGCTGATGGAATCCGGTAATCACTCTTTGTTGGTAACCAACCCCCGTGACCTTCCTGCCTTTGTTAAAGAGTTGGGTAAAAACGAATTTACCGGCTTTGTTGGTCTGAACACTCTGTTTGTCGCGCTGGCGAACCGTGAAGACTTCAAGCAGTTGGATTTCTCTAAACTGAAACTCACTATCTCAGGTGGTATGGCTCTGACCCATGCCGCAGAAGAAGAGTGGCATGCGATTACCGGCTGTCATATCAACGAAGGTTACGGTATGACTGAAACCTCGCCGATTGTGACCTTCAATATTCCGTGCAAATCTCAGCTCGGTACTATCGGCTTGCCGGTTCCGTCTACCGATCTTAAAACCGTCGATGAAGAAGGTAGGGATCTGGAACACGGTGAAGTGGGTGAGCTTTGTGTGAAAGGCCCTCAGGTGATGATGGGCTACTGGAAAAATGAGTCAGCCACCAAAGAGATGATCGATGCCGATGACTGGCTGCATACCGGTGATATGGCCGTGATTCAGGATGATGGTTTTGTCCGCATCGTGGATCGTAAGAAAGATATGATCAACGTGTCCGGCTTTAATGTTTATCCGAACGAAGTGGAAGACGTTATCGTATCACATACCGGTATTATCGAAGCGGCGGCGATTGGTGTGCCGGATGATAAAACCGGTGAGGCGATCAAGGTGTTCCTGGTGCGTCGTGACGAGAACCTGACCGTAAAAGAGGTTCAGGAATACTGCCGTAGCCACCTGACCGGTTATAAGGTTCCCAAGCAGGTTGAGTTCCGTGATGAACTGCCAAAAACCAACGTAGGTAAGGTATTGCGTCGCACGTTGCGTGACGAAGAACTGGAAAATATCAAACAGAAGCAGGCTCAGGTTGCCTGATTGCTGAATATAGATTGAAGCGCCGGTACTGATCGCATGATCGGCGGCGCAATGTCTGTGGGTAAGGGGCTTCGGCCCCTTTTTTTTATGTCCGGGTTTTTATGTTCAGTTAAAGCTGACTGAGACTGACAGGAAACACTGGGTTTTCAGGCTGTTACCGGAAATCCTCTGCGTTTTATACGCAAACAGGGTAAAATACTGCCCCTTAATCGTTTTGTCCTCAGAATACGCGTTGAGTTTTACCAGAGGTTTCTCCCTGCATGGCTTCAGACACTACCCCGCAAACCGCTGCCCCGGAACAGCCTGAATATAAGGCTGCACCTGAGAAAGACTTAACCCATGCTCAGGTTGAATCCTTGTTGGCCAAGGTGATGCTGAAAGACCGTTTCCGGCTGCAGCAGGGCTGGCGTCAGGCGAAGAAGCAAAATGATGAGGAGAAACTGCAGAAGCTTTCTGCTCAGATTGCGCATTCAGCCCGGAAAGCGGGAGAGCGGGCCAAGCTGATTCCTAAGGTGGAATACCCTGAAAATCTGCCGGTCAGCCAGAAGAAAGAGGACATTGCTGAAGCGATCAAAAACAATCAGGTTGTAGTGATCGCCGGTGAAACCGGTTCCGGTAAAACCACTCAGATTCCGAAAATCTGCCTTGATCTGGGTTTGGGTGCCAAAGGTCTGATTGGCCATACCCAACCCCGTCGTTTAGCCGCCCGAACCGTTGCCGACCGTGTTGCCGAAGAGCTGAAAGTGCCTTTGGGTGAGCAGGTGGGTTATCAGGTTCGTTTTACCGATCAGGTAACAGACAATACTCTGGTTAAGCTAATGACCGATGGTATTCTGCTGGCGGAAACCCAGAACGACCGTTTTCTTAATCGTTATGAAGTTATCATTATCGATGAGGCCCATGAGCGCAGCCTTAATATCGATTTCCTGCTGGGTTACCTGAAGCAGCTGCTGCCGAAACGTCCTGATCTGAAGCTGATTATTACCTCCGCCACCATCGATGTGGAGCGTTTCTCTAAGCACTTCAACAATGCTCCGGTCATTGAAGTCTCTGGTCGTACCTTCCCTGCAGATGTGCTGTACCGCCCTTTGATGGAGCTGGAAGAAGATGACGAGCGAGACTTCGATCAGTATCTGCATCAGGGCATTCTGGAAGCAGTGGAAGAGATTGAGCAGATCGAGCGGGAACGCAAGTGGGGCACCGGGCCGCGGGATATTCTGATCTTCCTGCCCGGTGAGCGCGAGATCCGGGAAACCGCTGAAGTACTGCGTCGCGCCAATCTGCGGGGTACGGAAGTCTTGCCGTTATACGCCCGCTTAAGTGCCAAAGAGCAGAACAAGGTGTTCCAGAGTCATGCTGGACGCCGCATTGTGTTGTCCACCAACGTGGCGGAAACCTCTCTAACCGTGCCGGGCATCCGTTATGTGATCGACCCGGGTACTGCCCGTATCAGCCGCTACAGTTACCGCTCCAAAGTACAGCGCCTGCCGGTAGAAGCGGTATCTCAGGCCAGTGCCAATCAGCGGAAAGGTCGTTGTGGCCGTATCGCTGAAGGTTGCTGTATCCGTTTGTATAGCGAAGAAGACTTTATGGGACGACCGGAGTTTACCGATCCGGAGATCCGCCGTACTAATCTCGCCTCGGTGATTCTGCAGATGCTGAATCTGCGTCTGGGCAAGATCGAATCTTTCCCTTTTGTCGATAAACCGGATAATCGCTTTATCCGTGATGGCTTCCGTCTGCTGCATGAACTGGGTGCCGTGGATGACAAAGAGCGTCTGACCAAAGTGGGACGTATGCTGGCGCGCCTGCCGATTGATCCGCGTATCGGTCGTATGGTGCTCTCCGGTGCACAACACGGCGCGCTGAATGAAGTGCTGATTATCGCCAGTGCCCTGAGTGCTCAGGACCCACGGGAACGCCCGCACGACAAACAGCAGGCGGCAGATGAGAAACACAAGCAGTGGAAAGACGATCACTCGGACTTCCTCGCCTATGTGAACCTCTGGAACGGATATGAAGAGCAGCGGCAGGAGCTTTCCAACAGCCAGTTCCGCAAGTGGTGCCACAAGAATTTCCTCTCTTATCTGCGTATGCGCGAATGGTGTGATGTGCACCATCAGCTGAAACTGATGAGTAAAGAGCTGAAGCTTGAGTTTAATTCCAATCCGGCGGGTACTGCGGATCTGCATAAATCCCTGCTGCCGGGCTTGTTGAGCCATCTGGGTATGAAGCTGGAAGACCGTGAATATTTGGGGGCGCGTAACCGTAAGTTCCATATTTTCCCTGGCTCAGCACTGTTCAAAAAGCAGCCTAAATGGCTGATGGCGGCAGAACTGGTGGAAACCAGCCGCCTTTATGCCCGTCAGGTGGCAAAAATCGAACCGGAATGGGTGGAGCGTTACGCCAAACACCTGACCAAGCGCAGCTACAGTGAACCCCACTGGGAGAAAAAGCGTGCTCAGGTGGTCGCGGATGAAAAGGTCACCCTGTATGGCCTGCCGGTGGTGCCAAATCGTCGGGTGCATTACGGCCCGATCGACCCTGTGGTCTCTCGTGAGATCTTTATCCGTAACGGTCTGGTGGAAGGTGAGTACGACAGTAAAGCGTCCTTTTACCGCTATAACCAACAGGCGATTGCCGATGTCGAACAGTTAGAATCCAAGGTGCGCCGCCGGGATATTCTGGTGGATGATGACACCCTGTTCCGCTTCTACGATGAGCGTATTCCTGAGGGTATCTACAACGGTTCCAGCTTTGAGAAGTGGCGTAAAACCGCTGAAAAAGACGACTCCCAGATTCTGTTCTTTGATCCGGATGCCCTGAAACAGCGTGATCCGGATGAGGTTGCACTGGAAACCCAATACCCCGATCAGCTGGGGTTACAGGGTATGAAGCTGGCGCTGGATTATCGGTTCGAGCCGGATAACAAACAGCAGGATGGTGTCAGTATTCAGGTGCCGGTAGCAGGTCTGCAGCAGGTGAATGAAAACCGGCTGGAGTGGTTGGTGCCCGGTATGCTGCGAGAAAAATGCATCGCGCTGATTAAAAACCTGCCCAAGCAGGTGCGAAAAAACTTTGTGCCGATTCCGGATTATGTCGATCAGATTCTGCCGTTGCTGGAACCCTGTGATGAGCCGCTGACCGACCATCTGGCCGAGCGCCTGCGTCGTAAAACCGGCCTGCGTATCGATCCGGCCCTGTGGCAGACAGATACTCTGGAACCTCACCTGAAGATGTTGATTCAGGTGGTGGACGTTAAAGGCAAAGTGATCGGTCAGTCCCGGGATCTTGCTGAGCTGTTGGAGCAGTTCTCCGGCCATTCCGTTGAGCAGGTACGTATCAGCGGTGATGACAATTTCAAGCGTCAGGGTTTAACCGAATGGCCTTCGGATCTGACCTTGCCGGAGGCTCTGGAACAGGAACAGCAGGGTATCGTCCTGAAAGCCTTCCCAGCGCTGGTGGATAAAAAGGATAGTGTCGATGTCAGCCTGTTTGATCTGCAGGGCGAAGCCGAAGCCAACCATTGGCCGGGTGTCCGTCGCCTGCTGATGCTGGCCTTGCCGCAACAGGTGAAATGGATTGAGAAATCCCTGCCGGGTCTGAATCAGACCGCCTTGCTGTTTAACAGTTTGGGTAAAAAAGAGCAGTTTGTGCAGGATCTGCAGCTGGCAGTGTTCGATCGTGTCTTTAAATTGGATGCGACAGCAGACCCGAAAACCGATTTGGTGCCCCGTGATGCAGAGGCATTTGCCGAGTTATTGAATAGCCGTAGAGAATCTATTGGCAAAGAAGCGGAAGTAGTATTGAAGCTTTGCCACACAATTCTTAAATTAAATCATGAGATTCAAAAGAGCTTAAAGGGTAAAATTCCGCTGGCGCTGGCTTTTATTTACAGCGATATTCGCTTTCAGCTGGAACATATGGTCTACCCCGGTTTCTTACATCAGACCGGGCCAGAGTGGCTGGAGGCATTACCGCGATACCTTGAAGGTATTCTGATCCGTCTGGATAAGGCGGGAATCAACCGGGGGCGGGATCAGCTCTGGAGTCAGGAGCTGGCGGATCTCTGGGAAAAATACCAAACCAAAGCAGAACAATTAAAGCAGCGTGAAGGCAGTGCCAACCGGTTATTACCTTTCAGATGGATGCTGGAAGAGTACCGGATATCTCTGTTTGCACAGCAACTTGGCACCGCAATGCCGGTATCGGCAAAACGGCTGGATAAACTATGGAGTGAGTTAACCTGATGGCTTTAGATCGCCAAATTATCGAAGAACGAATCTCTTTACCGGTAACCCCTATGATGACCGCAGGGCTGCACCGTTTTACACCCCGCAATGGTGAGGTAAAGGGAACCGTACTGATGCTGCATGGCTTAATGCAGGGGAGTGATGTGTTCTTTGATCAGGTACGGGGCGGAGGTCTGGCCTATTATCTGGCGGAAAAGGGTTACGATGTTTTTGTTTGTCAGCTGCGTGGGCGTGATGCTACCAATGATCAGTTGAAGCTGGAGCCTTTTGGCCTGAAGCAGGTACTGCAGGAAGATCTGCCGCTTATCTGGTCATCCGTTGAGAAGCGTTGCCGTCATCAGGATATCTATCTGGTGGGCTATCAGTTTGGCAGCCTGCTCTGGAGTGCTATGTTGGCTCGACAGCCGGAACTGTTGGATAAGGTTCGTGGGATTCTGCATTTCTGCCCACAGCGTGCTTTGATTCCGGGCGGCAAACGTAAAAATTTCTGGTATGACTTTCTTGAGCGCAGCATGATGCCGAAGCTGGGCAAACTTCTGGGCTTTGTCCCTTCCCAGCGCTTCAAAATCGGTAAGAAAAATGAGTCCCTGCCGCTCTATTCCGATGCGCTTCAGTGGCGTAATGGTGAGTGGAAAGATCAGTGGGATGGTTTTGATTATCTGGCAGCTATGGAAAATATCAGTCTGCCGCCAAGTCTTTACTTTGTTACCTTAAAACAAGCCTGGCGAGGCCTTGAGCATGACTGCCGTGCCTTTATGTTTGAGCTGGGGCATCACAATGGCCGTATGATCAAGCTGGGTTCTAAGGTCGGTAATAAAGCTAACTACGCCCGCAATGAGCTTTGTACACATCTGAAGGCGGAAGAGGATTACTTCCCGCTGATTCTGGAATGGATGAAAGAAGTTTTACCTCAGAATCAGGATATTCAGGCCGCTTCCTGATCCTGATTTAGCAATTGCCGGGACAAGTATGTTCGCCAGTTCGCGTATTTCAGGTTATTGGATAAACCGTCAGCTTTTTCAGAATGAGGGTTTGTCCATCAGGCTATTCGTTCTGTTTACTCTCTTGATTGCCGGAGTGCTTGGGGCAAAGCAAAGTCAGGCATCAGCTCAGGATCTGAAACTTGGCTTGCTGGTTCGCGGGCAGTTCGAAGATCACCAGGGTATCTCAAAGGCGAAATCTCTGGCGTTAGAAGAAGCTGCCAGCCTGCCCCTTGCACGGGTTTATCTTGAAGGGGAGTTTGCTCCCCGAACAGATATCTATGTCGCCCTTGAAGCGGATGACATCCGTCTCAGGCTGCAGGAAGCCTATGTCGGTTATCTGATTAGCCCGGAGCAAGGCCAGCGTGATTCAAATCGCCTTCGACGAATTCTTCTTCATAGCAGCGTTGTGAATAATCGTTCCGTAGCGAATCCTGCAAGCAAGATAGCTTCGGGCGTGACTTCGGGTTCGGGGCTCTGGCTTCATGCTGGTCGTATGCGGGAGTCATTTGGCTTACAAAATCAAGCGCGCCCACAGGATCTCACTCTTCTGGCACCATCCGTTGCGTCATCCGCAGCAACAGATGCTGACAATCCGGAAGGATTGCGTCTTTCCTATCTTACCGATCAATCCACTACCCAATTCGGAGTATTTCATCACCGTAATGCTGATGTCGTGGGTGACGCCAGTCGACCGTGGAGTGGGAGTTTACGGTTGGCTGTCCGAACGCAACCTGCGGCGATGGGGCAGTTTCAGTTTGGTCTGAGTCTGGGGCTAAAAGATATCTTTGTCGGTAGTCGTTGGCAGGAGAGTGCTTACCAGCTGGATACCGGTTTCCGTGATTCCGCTCTGATTTCGCCGGTTTCCCTGTTCAACTCAGAGAGCAATGCGATTGATAGTGAACAGCGTGGCGCTCTGGAATTTGTCTGGCACCGTAAAGGTTTTACGGTCCAGTCAGAGAGCTTTTATCGCCAGATCAACGCAGTCCATGATGGTGTAGATGAATCGTTAAACGGTCATTACGTTGAACTCAGTTGGTTAACCAAAGGTGAACCCCGTTATTTCAGTCGTGACGGTATCCTTCAGCAGCCAAATCCAGTAGGTGCATGGGGCAGTTTCGAATGGATAACAGGTGTGGATGCTTTGAATGTTAATCGATCAGATACCGGGAAAACGGAGAATTATTATTCCTGGTTTCTGGGGCATAACTGGTATGCAAACCCCAATGTGAAAGTTTATTCTCTGTGGCGCTATTCTCAGGCAGATTCAGTCTTTGTTTCTGATCAGGAAGATGGCTTTGGCCATGGCGTTCGGTTGGGGGCTCAACTGAGTATCTGAGGTCTGAGACAGAGTGTTTTATACTCTGGTCCTCGGAGGTGAAGGGGTCTTAAACGCTCCGGTACGGATAAACAGAATGTCTTACTTTTGGATTTGTGAATGCGTGTTTTTCTGACAAAAATTCTTCTTTCCTTCGGTTTAGTTTTTCTCTCTGTTTCCAGTCATGCCAGTCAGGATCGAGATCCCTGGGAAGGCTGGAACCGCAACGTACATGAGTTTAACGAAGTGATGGATACCTACATCGCCCGGCCTGTGGCGAAAGGTTATCGCTTTATCACGCCGCGTTTTGTCCGAACCGGTGTCAGTAATTTCTTCAGTAATCTGGGTGAAGTCCCCACAGCGGTTAACGACCTCCTTCAGGCTAAACCCGGTGATGCCCTGAAGTCATCCGGGCGTTTTGTTATCAATTCAACGGTCGGTATTTTCGGTTTATTTGATGTTGCCACCTGGGTCGGTATTGAAGAGCATAAAGAGGATCTAGGTCAGACATTGGCGGTCTGGGGGGTTGGTAGTGGCCCTTATGTCGTCATTCCTTTCCTTGGTCCAAGCACGTTAAGAGACTCTCTCAGCATCTACCCGAACTATCAGCTGAATCCGCTTGAATATGCGCCTCTGACAGAAGAAGAAACTTACGGTGTGCTGGCTGTAGATCTGGTGCATCGCAGAGAAAGCCTACTGGATAAAGAGAGCCTGATCAGCGGCGATAAATACGTTTTCTTCCGTGATGCTTATCTGCAGAATCGTGAGTATGAGATCAAAGATGGAGTCGTAGAAGACAGCTTTGATGCTGGCTTTGATGATTTTGAAGATATGGACTTTGACGAAGACTTTTAAGGTAGGCTGTTGCGCTTCGTCATGATGGAAAATCTAAGAAGGTGGGGGCTGGCGTTTCAGCCAGCCTCAAATAATTTCGATAATTTTCAGACCGGCACAGTAGCGTGTCGGTTCTTCCATTGAATCCAGATCACCCTCAGCCACTTCAACAGGCATTTCAGCAACCCGAGTAATTTCCACTATCGCTTCAAAGGGTTCTTTGCCAAGATGCTCCCTCAACTTAAAGTGAGCCTTTGTTCCGGATGGTATTGCCTCAGAAAGCACCACCCGTGCACCTGTTGTGCTCAGGTCAAGGCACTGACCCAGCAAACGATCTTCTTGCTCTGTCAGCTGCAGTTCGCAGCTCAGGCTCAGACGTGTTCTCGGAAAAGCTCTTTTTTCACCGCTTGGCAGAAAAAATTCCATCGTCGACATCCTATACTTAAAAGCAGTCTCGGAAATATTACATTTTTTTTAGCCACTTGATCCAGTGCACTTATCTGCATTTCCCTTGTCTATGATAGGGTTTACACTATTCACTATAGGCAGGCTTAATCCATTTGCTATCTCTGCTGCTCGATTTTGAGACACAGGCAACAGGATATTGCTAAGGACACTTGGAACTTATGCTTACAACATTGCTGGATGCGGTTTATGTCTCAGGTTCATCATCTGATACATCTTCAGAACATCACGTATCCCAGAAGCTGCTTGATGCGCTGGAAACAGAGCCTTTACCTACTGAATACTCCCCTGCGAAGCTGCCGGAAGCGACCAAACTGGTGGTTTTTGAGATTAAAGCAGCAGATGATATTTTTTCTCTTGAGAACTGGTTGGTGTCCAGCCGTGATTACGCACTGGTTGTTATCGCTAATGAGGCGCTTACTGATACCCTGATCAGCGCTTTGGAAGCTGGTGCTGATGATTACATTCTCAACCCGGATCAGAATCTTAGCCTGACAACTCTGGTACTGCAGCGTGCGGTGAGCCGCAAGCAGGAGCTGCTGCAGAGTCAGCAGACCTATGATGAGCTGGAACAACTGAATCTTGAACTGATGACCAGTCTCGATCTTCTGCGCCAGGATCAACAAGCAGGGCGCTACGTTCAACAGAAGATGCTGCCGGATTCTCCCTGGAGTTTCGACCAGAACCACTTCAGTTACATGATCTGTCCTTCACTTTACCTGAGTGGCGACTTTGTTGATTACTTTCCGGTCACAGATGATCAGGTGGTCTTCTATCTGGCTGATGTTTCCGGCCACGGTGCCTCCTCTGCGTTTATCACCATTCTTCTTCGGGTGTATATCCGCCGTTACGTCAAACGGGCTCTGCGTCTTGGAGAGCCGGTTAATCCTGCCGATATCTTAAAAAGAGTGAACGGCGAGTTGCTGGAAACCGGTCTGGGTAAACACCTGACTATTTTTCTTGGTCTTTTAGATAGCAAAACCCGCCATCTGCGCTACTGTAATGGTGCGCACTTTCCTTATCCTGTGTTAGTGGATGATGAGGGCGCGCGCTATCTGGAAGGAAAGGGGATGCCTGTAGGACTTTTTGCGGATGCGACTTATGAGGAGTTTGAGTTATTGTTGCACCCGCGATACCATCTCACCCTCTTTTCAGACGGTGTGTTTGAAGTGATCAAAGAAACCTCTCTGGCGGCCAAAGAACAAGCGCTGTTAGAGATAGCAACTCAATTTGCAGGGCAACATGACGCCATGGTAGGACACTTTACCGAGTTAGGCATGCAGGACGCCCCTGACGATGTCAGCCTGTTGGCGGTATCAGGTTCTTAATATGCAAGAAGGCAAAATTCTGGTTGCGGAAAACCGGGGTGTGTACGTACTCAAATTTATGGGTGACGTGCGCTTAACACTCTGCTCAACCATAGATTCATTGCTTAAACGAATTTTTGGTGGTGAAGACCTTAAATCGGTCGTAATCGATCTGACCGAAACCGATGGCATCGACAGCACGGCTCTCGGTTTGTTGGCAAAAATTGCCGTCAACGCCAAAGAGGTAATGACCCGCAAGCCAACCATCGTCAGCACCCGTGAAGATATTACCCGTGTACTGGACAGTATGGGCTTTGAGCATTACTTCAATCTGCGCCATCAACCGATTGCACTGGACTACTCTCTGGAGGAAGCGCCTGTACTGGATGATGAATGCGCTGATAGCATCCGCCAGAAAGTGATCGATGCACACCGAACGTTGATGGGGTTAAACCCTCGCAACAAAGAAGAGTTTGAACCCGTCGTTTTTGCGCTGGAAAACTGTAAGGCAACGCCGGATCTGAAGAGTTTTCACTGATCCTAAGCCGGTTCCTCAGATAAAATTCAAAATACAGAAAAGCCCCGACATTTGCTATTAACTGAAGCAAAGTGATCCGGGGCTTTTTTGTGTCTGTTGCTAAAGCGGCGAGTTAGTTAGGCTTACTTAAAAAAGAGGCGCTAACTGGGCTTCAAGTTTGGCCTGATCCGCAGCAAACAGACGGATACCTTCTGACAGTTTTTCAGTAGCCATCGCATCCTGATTCATCTGCCAGCGGAATTCAGCTTCAGTAAGCGCTGCAGGGCGTGGCATCAGAGGCTTATTCGCTCGCAGCTTACACTCTAGTGGAGCCTCATCAGCGGCCAGTTGCTCCAGCAGTGCCGGGCTGATGGTCAGCCGGTCACAACCTGCCAACTGTTCGATCTCATCGGTATTGCGGAAGCTGGCACCCATCACAATCGTGTCGTAAGCGTGCTGCTTGTAGTAGTTGTAGATGCTCTGAACGGACAGCACACCGGGGTCTTTTGCACCGGTGAAATCCTGTTCAGGGAAAGCGGCTTTATTCCAGTCCAGAATACGACCCACAAAAGGTGAGATCAGAGTTATGCCGGCTTCGGCACAAGCCACCGCCTGAGCCTGTGAGAACAGGAGTGTCAGGTTACAGGTAATACCTTCCTGCTCAAGAATCTCCGCGGCTTTAATGCCTTCCCAGGTGGAGGCGATCTTGATCAGCACCCGTTCGCGACCTACGCCCAGCTCTTTATAGAGACCGATAAGACGGCGGGCTTTTTCAACGGTAGCTCGGGTATCAAAAGAGAGGCGGGCACTGACTTCAGTAGAGATAAAACCCGGAATGATACGGCTGATCTCAGCGCCGATGGCTACTGCAATACGGTCAACGGCGAAATCTTTTTGCTGCTCAGGGTTCGTGGTTTCCTGCTTAGCTTTCTGAACCGCTTGTTTGATCAGGTCCTGATACTCAGGCTTGTCAGCAACCTTAAGAACCAGAGAGGGATTCGTGGTTGCGTCCTGCGGTTTCAGTTGTGCGATGGCATCAATATCACCGGTGTCGGCGACGACAACGGTCATTTGACGCAGTTGTTCCAGTTTACTGGCCATAGTGAATCTTCCTGCGGTTCGTTAAGTTCTTTGTTTTTAAAGAGAATTCAACAGAACCGCAATAGCACTAAGGTGGTGCTGGTCGCATTATAGGAAGTGGGTCACAGCCTTAGGCGGCTTTTACTCGCTAAAAGCGGCATCCAGAATCGCCTGCTCAGAAACCAGCGCCATCGCCTGTTCCAGAACCTCAGGGCCTGCACCCTCTTTATAGGCATTCTCACTGATGTGACGACGGAACTTACGTCCACCCGGACAGCCCTGAAAAATCCCCAGAATATGACGGGTGATATGTCCCAGATAGGTGCCTTCCGAACATTGCTGCTCGATATACGGTAGCATCTTCGCCAAAGCTTCATGACGGCTGATGACCGGCGTATCCAGACCAAAGATCTTCTGATCAACTTCTGCCAGCAGGTAAGGGTTCTGATACGCCTCACGACCCACCATCACACCATCCACATGCTCCAGATGGGTCGTCATCTGATCGAAAGTGGTGATACCCCCGTTAATCGCAATCTCAAGCTCCGGATAAGCCTGCTTCATACGGTAAACCAGATCATAATCCAGCGGCGGAACTTCACGGTTTTGCTTAGGGCTTAAGCCTTCCAGCCACGCCTTACGGGCGTGCAGAGTAAAGCTTTTGCAGCCTGCTGCGGCAACCGTCTCAATAAACTGCGGCAGGGTTTCTTCAGGGTTCTGCTCATCGATACCGATGCGGCATTTCACCGTTACCTCAACCTCAGTGGCTGCCTGCATGGCAGAGATGCATTCCGCTACCAGATCCGCATGGCCCATCAGGCAAGCGCCAATCATGTTGTTCTGTACACGATCACTCGGGCAGCCCACATTCAGATTGATCTCGTCGTAACCGAATTCTGTCGCCTTTACACTGCACTTGGCCAAGTCTTCCGGGTTACTGCCACCCAGCTGAAGCGCGATAGGATGCTCTTCATCGTTGTATGCCAGAAAACGATCCGGATCCTTACCGAACAGAATCGCACCGGTTGTCACCATCTCGGTGTACAGCAGGGCTTCTTTGGAGAGCAAACGCGCAAAGTAGCGATAGTGCCTGTCAGTCCAGTCCATCATAGGGGCAACGGAAAAACGACGGTGCTTCTGAATAGCGGTAGTAGGCGTAAAAGGCATATCGGCAGGATTCTTTGTAAAGGCTGAATGGTCTGAATACGGTAAAACGAAAGCGGCGGATTATAGCGGAAAAATGCGTAGGCCGCACAGGTTGGCGGCCACTGTTTATAGTCGTTCCAATGATGGATTGGATCGACTCACACTACTGATACTTTCTTCGGGAATTGGAACTGATACGGCTTACCTACCGACAAAGCGCCTCGCACGGCACGCCATCTTTATCCCGATCCAACCTTTCATTCCCACAGGCCAATGCCGCCTGCGCCTGTTCGCAGCTGGTCATTCGGCTGCAAGTTTTAGGCAGTTCATCACAGCTGAGTTGTGATGGGCGTGTTGGGCTTGCAACAGGCAGCTTCGCACCCTGCAGCTTTTCGATCCGGCGTTTGCGTTCACGCTCCCAATCCGATTCCGGATCCTGTCGGTTCCAGGCTTCCAGTAGTTGTCGTTGTTGGCGGCTGATCTGCAGACCGTAGGTATCTCGCATATAGAAGTAGATGCGGGCGATATCGCCACGGACATTCTCCGGTGGCTCGGCGGTTTTGCCTTTGAAATCCACTTCAAAGTCACAGCGGCCATAGGCGCGGGGTTCACCGGGAATCATTCCAAACTTGTAGTTACTGCGATCGCCATTCAGCTCACCTACTGCTGGAACCAGATTCATCAGGTCGGCCTCCATGGCTGCAAACTTAGGATCATTACGGGTGCAGTTTTTGCGGCCACCGTTCTGCCAGCACTGCAGTTGATGACCAAAGTGCCACGCCGGTACCACATGCTCCCATTCAATGCGGGAGCCACGGTTGGCGTTTTTACGGGGTGAATAGCCGCAACTCTCCCAGTCGGGCACCAGTTTTTTCCCTTCGCGGCGATACTCGCAGCCACAGTAAAAGCTGGTTTCCTGACCCTGATAGACCTTTACGGCATCTTTTTTAGCAGCAGAAAAGTTGGGGGCGGCAATAGCAGACAATGACAGCACAAGGCTGGCACAGAAGAAAAGGAATCTCATGGTTTGCTCCTAAGCGGAGAGATTCCTTTCCCAAGGCATGATTCAGTACTAAATTGATACTAAAGGATAATTTATAACCTTTTGAAATCAAAGAGCTTGTTAGCTTTGAGAGGCGTTGGATTATGGTTTTGCAGCTGTAATAATCTCATTGCGAGATTTCATTCAGGAGTCTGGATAGACTTTGAATAATGGGATAAACGCCCTTACCTTCAGGGAAGGGCGTTTATGGTAAGAGAAAACTTAAACCCGGCTCTCACCATAAGTCAGTTCAGCCTGTTTGGAAGCCTGTGGCGCTGGCACTTTACTGCCATCCTGTGGTGTCACCGGGAATACGCAGTTGATCTGGCCGGTGCCGGAGCTACCAAAGTAAGGGGTGAGGACTTCGGCTTTGCCGTCATACCCTGACCAGCCCAGTGCGCCCAGCAGCATGGCGGTGTCGTGCATCATGCCTTCGCCGTGGCCTTTAATGGCATATTCCGGCAGCATGGTGCAGAACTTATCCCACTCGGCGTTTTCCCACATTTTAACCACTTCGTGATCCAGTGTTTCCAGCATTGGGCTCCACACTTTATCGGAGAAGTCCGGTGCCTGACCGTTCTGAGCAAAGCGGTGAGAGAGAGAGCCGGAGGCCAGAATCGCTACTGTGCCATCGTAGTGTTTTTCGATCGCTTCACGCATCGCCCAACCCAGACGGGCGCTGTCGTTCAGGTAGTGAACGGTACACAGAGCCGATACCGAGATCACTTTAAAGTGGTTGTCCTGATTCATATAGCGCATCGGCACCAGCGTACCGTACTCAGGAGCCAGTGTGGTGCCGTCATGGGCTAGCGTCTCCACACCCTGTTCGTTACACACCTTCGCCAGCAGATTACCCAGCTCAGGGTTGCCGTTCAGGTCGTACTCCATGTTGCTGATAAAGTGCGGCAGCTCGCCACTGGTGTAGTTGCCTTCCCAGTGCTCGGCGCAGTTGATGTGATAACCGGAGTTCACCAGCCAGTGGGTATCAAATACCACGATGGTATCCACGCCCAGCTCGCGGCAGCGGCGGCCAATCTCGATATGACCATCAATCGCAGCCTGACGGCAGCCTTTGCGCGGGCCATCCAGTTCGGACAGATACATGGACGGTACGTGAGTGATTTTGGCAGCTAGTGCAAGTTTTCCCATTGTTATTATCCTCTTGGGTTTTGCCGGGCATCGGTTGCAGTGAGATGCCGTTTAAAAAGTACTGTCAGGGTTGGTCGTTTAACGTCTTGGATTGCTTTTTAAGATGTTAGCTAAGGTATTCGTCTTAGGTATTCATTTGGGCGCTGATCTTCTGACGCCGTCTGCGCCAGGAATAACTGTGGCAGCAGATGGCGAGCATCGGTGCTGCCAGAATGCAGCTCATCAGTACCACTAAACCTTGCTGCATAAGCCAGGGTGTGACCTGAGCCATGACGCCTCCGGTCAGCAGTTGAATAAAGCCCATCAGGCCGGATGCGGTTCCGGCTGAACCTGTCGCACAAGCAATCGCGCCGGATTGCGCATTGGGCTGGCTGAAGCCACGGCCAAAGGTCACCAGCGCCATAGGTAAAAATAGGGTGGTCAGGCTGAGCTGGCTTTCCAGCGCAAACATCAGCAGCAGGCCAGCTCCCACAAGGGAAAGGCCATTACCCAGCATCACCATGCGATCAATATTCAGCCATTTGGCCATGCGGGTAGAGAGAAAACTGCCTGCCATAAAGGCGAGGGAAACCGTCAGAAACCAGCTGCCGAACTGGGCAGAGTTGCCCCCCAACTGATCCACGACAATATAGGGAGAGCTGCCGACAAACATATAAAAAGCGGTGGCGATAAAGGTGGTGGAGAGGGCGTAACCGAGATATTCCGATGAGGTGAGTACACTGCCGTATTGACCCAGTACCCGACCCAGTCGCAGGTTATCGCTTTTCTGTTCGCAGGTTTCCGGTAGCCATTTGAAAGTGGCAGCCATAACGGTAGTGCCGATCACAATCGGCAGCACCAGTGTCGCATTCCAGCCATACCAGAGGTTAAGAAAGCCTCCCAGCGTTGGCGCAATGGACTGAGCGATAGCGATCGCCATCACCATATAGCCCATCTTTCCGGCGGCACCCTGTCGGCCATAAAGATCGACAATCACAGTACGTGCCAGCGACATAGCGGTACTGCCGCCTAACGCCTGCAGCACACGACCGGCTACCAGAAAGGTAATATCCTGAGCGACTGCCGCCAGCGCACTGCCAATCACGTGCAGGGCAAGGCCCCAGAGCAGTACCGGACGACGGCCAAAAAAGTCGGCCAAAGGGCCGGAGATCAGCTGACCCACCGCCAGCATCAACAGATAACTGGTGAAGGTCAGCTGGATGGTGTTGATATCAACACCCAGAGAGCGGGCAGCATCCGGCATCGCCGGCACGAACAGGTTCAGTGCCAGCGGGCTGGTCAGCGCCATGGCTGACAAGAGTGTCATCAGGGAAGATGACGGATGAATGGATGCTGCTTTCATTAAGGCTCTCTGTTGGTCACAGTTTTAAACCGCTTACGGGTTTGGATTACGCAGAACCATCAGGCGGATCTCAGTCATATCCTCGATGGCATAGCGGATACCTTCACGGCCGATACCGGAATCTTTCACGCCGCCATAGGGCATGTGATCCACGCGCCAGGACGGTACGTCACCGATGACAACACCGCCGACTTCCAGCTCATCCCAGGCTTTCTGTGCTTTGTAGATATCCTTGGTGAAGATACCGGCCTGCAGGCCAAAGTCAGAGTTGTTCACCTCTTTCAGCGCGGCATCGTAATCGCTGAACTTGGACAGAATCGCCACAGGGCCGAAGGCTTCCTGACAGCTGACATCCATCTCAGGGGAAACGCCTTCCAGCAGGGTTGCTTCCAGCATAGCGCCGTTGCAGTTACCACCGGCCAGCACCTTAGCACCACCTGCTTTTGCGGCTTCCACCCAACCGTGCAGACGGGCGGCTTCTTTCTCGGAGATCATAGGGCCGATAAAGGTGTTTTCATCCGCAGGATCACCATGAACCAGAGCACCAACTGCCTTGATCAGGCGCTCGCGGGCTTCATCGTACAGGCTTTCGTGCACCATGATGCGCTGAACCGAGATGCAGCTCTGACCAGACTGGTAGTAAGCACCAAATACGATACGGGCAACCGCATCTTCAAGGTCGGTGCCTTCATCAACGATACAGGCTGCGTTGCCGCCCAGTTCCAGTACCACAGGTTTCTTACCGGCTTTCGCTTTCAGGTTCCAGCCAACCTCCGGAGAACCGGTAAAGCTCAGCAGCTTCAGACGGTCGTCAGTGGTGAACAGATCAGCACCATCACGGTGACACGGCAGAATAGAGAAAGCACCTTTTGGCAGATCGGTTTCCGCCAGCACTTCACCAATAATCAGCGCGCCGATTGGCGTCAGGGAAGCGGGTTTCAGAATAAAGGGGCAACCGGCTGCAATCGCAGGAGCAACCTTGTGTGCCGCCAGATTCAGTGGGAAGTTAAATGGCGAAATAAAGGAGCAAGGACCGATTGGCACGCGCTTCCACTGACCGCTGTAGCCGTTGGCGCGCGGGCTGATATCCATAGGGATCACTTCACCGTAGATGCGGGTGGCTTCTTCGGCCGCAATCTTGAAGGTATCGATCAGGCGGGTCACTTCGCCACGGGCATCTTTGATCGGCTTACCAGCTTCGATACACAGCGCCTGAGCCAGCTCTTCAAAGCGTTCCTGAAAGCGTTTTACGCAGTATTCCAGAATCTGCTGGCGCTTAAACGCTGGCATCTTGCGCATCGCATCGCTGGCTTCGTTGGCAGCAGCGATAGCGCGATCAATGGCATCAACATCTGCCATGGCAACGCGGGTTGCGATCTCACCGGTGTACTTGTTGGTTACTGCCAGATCCTGATTGGGTGTCACCGGCTCGTTGGCCAGATAGTAAGGGTAGCTTGCCTGTAGCATTTGCTGGGCTCCGTAGTCGTCGTTTTGTTTTTCTGTTTTAAAAGCGGATTAACGCGTTTTTTAATATTTTTTTATAGTTTGGAAATAGGAAACGGGTCGGGCGTGTTGTTAGCGAACCTTCAAAGAGGCGCGCAGGATATCAAATGCCTAAAGCGGCAATGGCGGCTTCAGCGCACTCAATATCCTGATGGACAGCGCCACCGGAGACTCCGACAGCACCTACGAGCAAACTCGAAGAGGTCAGGGAACCTGTGCTGCCGGAGTCTTTACCTGTGTCATCAGCCGGAACATTAACCGGCAGGCCGCCACCAAGCATGGTGAATCGATCCTGCTGCCCAAGGGCTTGCTGAACCTTGGGCTGACTGGCGAGGCGTTCATCCCACTCATGGGTAGCGCGATTGAAACTGACGGCGGTGTAGGCCTTGTCTTCAGCGAGACTGGCTGAAAGCAAAGGTGCGCCGTTCATACGAATACTGGCGAGGGTGATGCCCTGGGGGCCGACAACGGAGATACAGACTTTGATGCCCAGTTGCTCTGCTTTCTGTTTAGCAGCCTGAAGCATGGAGAGAGCGGAGTCGGTGCTCAGCTCATGCAGTGTTTGAAGCGAAAGAGTCATGCGTTTTGCTCTCGTTATCGTTGCTAGTGTTTTTAGTTATCAGTGCTTTGTTATTTTCTTTATTCAGAGCTTTGGGGTGTTCTGCTACCGGCCGATGATTCCCATCTTGCCCACTGGATAGCCTTTTCGCTGCTTATGCAGTCGTTATTTCGTTCTGTTTATTCTTTTAATTTAAGCTCAGATCGTTGCAGTAAATCGGAGCAGGTGCCTGTCGCTGAGGCGTTTTGCCTGATCATCCTTCTTTGAGAATGTTTGGATTCAGGGCTTATGTCTCAGGCCCAGGTTTCAGGTCTGAGGAGTGTTCGCTTACAGGTGGAACTGAACATTGGTTTGGCCGGTGCCGGAGCTTTCAAAGTATGGGGTCAGCACTTCTGCTTTACCGTCGTACTTATCCCAACCCAGTGCGCCAAACAGCATCGCGGTGTCGTGCATACCACCTTCGCCGGCACATTGCAGCGCGTAATCCGGCAGCATCTTCAGGAAAGTGCCGTATTCTCCTTGCGCCCACAGATCCATCACCCGCAGATCCACCTGCTTGTTAAACTCTTTGGAGATGGTGAAGGTGCCGTTGTTGGCTGCGTAGAGTTCGTTTTCCCAGATTTTGTGGGACAGAGAACCGGATGCCAGCAGCATCACTTTGCTGTCACTTTCACGGATCGCTTCAGCAATCGCTTCACCCAGCTTGCGGGAATCGTTCAGGTTGTGAACCGTGCACCAGGCCGCAATGGATACCACTTTGAACTCGCCTTCCGGATCCATAAAGTGCAGAGGAACCAGAGTGCCGTATTCCAGATCAAGCGTTGGCACCTGATGAGACAGGGTGTGAACACCTTTCTCGGTAGCGCGTGCTGCAATCGCATCACCCAGATCAGGATTGCCCGGATGCTTGTATTCCATGTTCTGGATAAAGTGCGGGAATTCGTGGCTGGTATAAACACCTTCGAACAGCTCGTTGCTGTTAACGTGGAAACCAGCGTTTACCAGCCAGTGAGTATCCAGTACCACAACGGTATCAACGCCAGCGGCACGGGCGCGACGACCCAGTTCACGGTGGCCTTCAATGGCAGGTTCGCGGCAGCCCTCCAGAGCACCGGGCTGTTGGGAAAGCAGCATGGTGGGTACGTGCGTCACCTTAGCGGCAATAGTAATTTCACCCATCTTCTTCACCTTTTCTTGTTCTAAGTGGTTTTAGTGGCAGAGCCTGCCTCAGGTATTCCTGATCCTTCACTTGGCTCTGTTGTCTCGTCTTGCCGGCCCCTGAACCGTAAACACATAACAAGCTGTACCGTGGCTCGATACTGAGCGAAACGGATAAAGTTAATATGTTAAGTAAAAATATAGATAACATGTTAACTATTGTCAACGCAGGATGCGGTCTTTGGGGTAGTTTTCTATTGAGACAGGTCAGGGTTTCGTTGGGGGCTGAAGTGAGAACAGCCCCATAGGGGCTGCTTTCAGGTGTCGCCTGGACGAATGATCAGGGCTCGAGATTGATAATCTCGCTCAGCAGTTCATTCAGCTGCTGGAGTTTCTCTTTCGAGATCTGGTTAGTGAGATCACCGTAGCGGCCTTCCAGACGGGGGCTGAGTTCTTTGAACAGCTCTTTGGCCTGATCGGTCAGGCTAATCAGAACACGACGTTGATCCTCGGTGGACTTGCGGCGCTTCAGGTGGCCCTGGCTTTCCAGTCGGTTGATGATACCGGTCAGGCTGGGGCTGAGAATGCAGCACAGCTCTGCCAGCTGTTTGGATTCCAGCTCTTCATATTCATTCAGCGCCCGGATCACCCGCCACTGCTGTTCCGTCAGCCCCGCTTCCTGAAGAATCGGCCGGAAGAACGACATGGTCGTTTCACGGGCTTTCAGCAGTTTCAGCGGGATCGAATCGTTAAACTTACGCATCTGATCAAATTTCCGTTGCAGGCTCTCGGCCTGATCAGCCTCATGTTCCTGCGTATCGGCAGTAGTGGCTGTATTGTATTTTTTGGGCTCAGCGAACACCGTTGGCCTCCATGGTAAAGAGGATGGCGGTGCCAAAGAGCAGCATGATTATAGAGTAGGGCATATTGTCCCGAAGCATGGCTCGATTGGGAACCTTAAATTGATTATGAATAATGATATTGACCCCGCTGAACAGAGAACCGGACATTGCCAGTGATACGCCCATCATGTAGGCGATCGCCATCTGGTTCGGGGTAACGGTGTTGTGTGCCATAAGACCGGCAAAAATAGCCACCAGCGCGAACTGGTGAATGCCAAGGCAGGAGATGGCAAAAATCAGCAGCATCACCAGAGACGCCACCAGCGCACTGGTATCGCCAAAAGGTGAGCTGATAAGCCCGGCTGCAATGCAGGTTTTCACCCCGGCAGCCAGAAAGCCCGCCGCCAGAAAGAGAGAGATCTCAGGACGGGTGTTGGGCAGTTGCTCGGTGATGTGATTCTGAACTTTCTCACTGGTTTCAGTCGCACCTTTCAGCAGCAGAATCCAGAGC
The DNA here is from genome assembly GCF_002150805.1 of Oceanospirillum sanctuarii. GTDB lineage: Bacteria > Pseudomonadota > Gammaproteobacteria > Pseudomonadales > Halomonadaceae > Oceanospirillum > Oceanospirillum sanctuarii. The sequence continues at coordinate 298,795 of NZ_MTBA01000004.1, read as the reverse complement.
AGAGGTACGGCCACCGCAACTGTTGAGATGATCACCAGCATCGGCAGATCCGGCAGTAGCTGATGGACTAAAAGCAGTGTCGCAATCAGCAGCACCGGCAGCGCCAGCGAGGAAAGAGTAATCGGATAACCCTGATAGGACGTGAGATCGTCACGGTTGCGGATACGGGCTTCGATCAGGGTTACTGCAAAACCGAAGGCCACAATCGCCAGTGCCCAAGGGTAAACCTTACCCATCTCAACCCCGGGCACCAGTTCCAGCACCAGCGGAATCATACTCAGGAAGGGCGACCAGAAAACCGCCAGGGAAAAGCCGCGGGTCAGTAATCGATATGAGAGTGGATTCAGTTGCGCGCCATTGCTCTGGTTCTGCCGAACCTGATCGCCAAACAGAAACAGGGAGGAGAAGTTCGCCACCGAAGAGAAAAGGTGCATACCGCCGAGGGTGGCCGCAAAGCTCTTCATGCCACGGGTTTTGCCACCGGCATGAACCTTGGTCGCCAACCGGATAAAGCTGACGGCGGTAAGCAGCATCGCCAGTTTTATATGTTCATCCAGCAGGCCAAACAGATCCAGCTCGCCGGTCTCCCACCATGCCCAAACTCCGAAAGCACTGCCTGCTGCCATCAGGGCGACAACCGGCGTGCGCTGCTTTTTGGTCAGGCGGGTAAATTCAACCCCGATAAACAACCACACCAACGCCGTCGCCGCCAGACGGGTATCTGCCAGCTGCAGCGTATCCGTCAGGGTCAGCGCCCAGGTCAGAACCAGCAAAATACCGGTAGGAAAACTCCGGCTTTTTAACGTGGTGGTTGCGGTGGTCAAAATCAAAATCTCATTAACATATTAAGTATTTGTTTAGTCTAACCGATTTTTCGGGGAATGTAAGGCTTCTGCGGGGATTTGTAGGGATACAAAGTGTTTTCGGGCGGAAAGCTACAGTGAACTCTGCAGACGGAAGTCTTTCGGGGTCAGGCCGGTTTGCTTGCGGAAGAAGCGTGAGAAGTAGGAGGGGTCGGTAAAGCCCAGCTCAAAGCCGATATCGTTAATGCTGAGGTTGGAGTAGCGCAGCATACGTTTGCTTTCCTGCAGGACGCGCTCATGAATCAGTTTTTTCGGCGGACAGTTGGCGACCCGCTGGCAGATATGATTCAGGCGGCTTTCGGATACGCCGATGGTGGAGCAGTATTTGCTCAGCGGCCAGCGATTACGGAACTCTTTTTCCAGCAGCTCGGAGAAGCGGCGGAACTGTCGCAGCTCTTCACTGGCAACAGTCTGGGTTTCGGTCTTCTCCGGTGCAAGGCGCATCATCTGTAGTAGCAGGAGGCGCACGATGCTTTCAAGAGCAAAGTTCTTGTCGCTATGTTCGTCCTGCCATTCATCCTGCAGAGCTTCAAAGCTGTGTTCCAGTCGGTGCCAGAGTTTCAGCTGATCTTCGCTTAACAGACGTTTTTCAATGCAGATGGGGCGGATATGTTCGCTGTCCAGCTGGTTGTTCTGGCTGTCGCTGAGCAGATACCAGATCAGTGACTGGTGCACGGTCAGCACGTAGCCGGTAATACCCGGCTGGGTCATAAAGGAGTGGGGGATCGCAGGTGGTGTCAGGAATACGCAGGCACCTTCGCAGTTGTAAACCGCTTCATCGATATAGAAGTGGCTTTTGCCGCCATGAATAAAGTGAATCTGCAGAAACTGGGCGTGCAGATGCACTGGCATATCACGACCAAAGAAATCCGCCATGCGCCCCAGTACATCAAAGTGGATGGAGGCTTCGGCAAAGTGCTGGTCGTAATCCTGACCGATAACAATGTTGGGGATCCATTCGTCGTTATGGTTTACCGGCATGGGGCTTCAATCTGCTGACAAATCGTTGGTTATCACTGACAAGCATAACCTAGCCTGTCTTGGGCGAAGAAAAAACACCCGGTCTTTTTCGGGGTGGAGAAAAAGCACCGGGTTCAGCAAGAGGCATCTCTTTATTTCAGTTTCTGCTTGTGTCTCAGCACAGATCTATCAGTAAACGGAGCCTTTCTCTGCTTTTGGCGCTTCGATATTGGCTTTGAACTTTGCAGCCAGATCGTTGGAAGACTTCATCAGCAGGCCGGTATCCGTACCGACACCAACAAAGAGCGCACCCAGTTCGATATAACGCTGAGCCAGAGCCTGATCAGCAATCAGAATACCCGGCGCTTTACCGGCAGCAACGATCTTGGCGATGCTCTCTTCGATCACCTTCTGTACTTCCGGATGACCCGGATTACCGATATAGCCCATAGAGGCGCTCAGGTCAGACGGGCCAATAAAGACGCCATCGACACCTTCGGTAGTCAGAATGGCATCCAGATTCTCAACGCCTTTCGGGGTTTCGATCTGAATCAGTACGCAGATTTCGTCATTGGCGGTCTGCAGATATTCAGGCATACGGTTGAAACCGGAAGCACGCGCCAGAGCGCTGCCCACACCACGAATGCCCTGCGGCGGATAGCGGGTTGCAGCAACCACATCCGCTGCCTGTTCACCGGTTTCTACCATAGGTGCCAGAATGGTCTGTGCGCCTAAATCCAGAATCTGCTTGATGCGAACGGCATCCGGCCATGGCGGACGCACAATCGGATGTGACGGATAAGGCGCAATCGCCTGTAGCTGACCCAGAATGGTTTGCAGGTCGTTTGGAGCGTGTTCGGCATCGATCAGCAGCCAGTCAAAACCGGCACCGGCCAGCAGTTCTGCGGTGTAGCTGTTTGCCAGACCCAGCCAAAGGCCGATCTGCGCGGTATCACCCTGTTTCAGGGCTTGCTTAAAGGTATTGGTTGGAGCAGGCATGGTGTTCTCCTGAAATCCGGCTTCCGCACAGTGCAGCTAGCCGCATGTGCTGAAAGCCAGATGGAAAGTTAATCGCGGGACGTTCTGGTGGATGCTTATTTAAAGAAGCAGCTGATGCTACCCAGAGGGCCGTAATCCACCTGGAAGGTATCACCTTTGCGTGCCGCAACCGGACGGGTGAAAGAACCACCCAGAATGATCTGACCTGGCTCCAGTGTGATGCCGTATGGGTGCAGACGGTTTGCCAGCCATGCCACGCCGTTTGCCGGGTGATTAAGTACGCCAGCGGCAACGCCGGTCTCTTCGATCACGCCATTACGGTACATCATGGCGGATACCCAACGCAGATCCATCTCGGATGGTTTGATCGGACGACCACCCATGATGATGCCGCCGTTGGCTGCGTTATCAGCGATGGTGTCGAATACTTTACGTGGACGACCGGATTCAGGGTCGATGGACTGAGAGCGGGCATCGATCAGTTCCAGTGCCGGAATCACGTAATCGGTGGCGTTGTAAACATCAAAGATGGTGCAGTTCGGGCCGGACAGAGGCTTCTTCAGAATGAAAGCCAGTTCCACTTCGATACGGGGCACGATAAAGCGATCGGTCGGGATATCACCGGCATCTTCAAACAGCATATCGTCCAGTAGGGTACCGTAGTCCGGCTCATCAATTTGGGATGACATCTGCATGGCGCGGGAGGTCAGGCCGATTTTATGGCCGATGATCTTACGGCCTTCCGCCAGTTTGAGTTTCAGCCACTCGCTCTGAATCTTATAAGCGTCAGGAATGGTAATCTCAGGGTATTGCAGGGAGATCTGACGAATCTGTTTACGGTCTTTTTCAGCCTGATGCAGCTGTGCCGCGCAATCTTTAATAATCTCTTCGGAAAGCATCTTGATAGTCCTGTGTGCGAACCGCCGGCTGTCCTTCTGAGATCTGCTTAACGTCTGTTCAGTCAGACCGGCCAGCGGTTTTTTTATTCTTGTTGTGTTTCTGCTTGTGGCTGAAACGGTGTTTCAGCCACAGGCGGATCAGCCCAGAGTTTTCAGGTAGTCGTCTTCGCTGATGATGTGGTTCACCAGACGGCCTACGCCTTCAACTTCCGTCACAATCTCGTCACCCGGCTTCACATCTGCCAGACCTTCCGGCGTACCGGTAAAGATCATATCGCCCGGTTCCAGGGTCATGATGTTGCTCAGGTATTCCACCAGATAAGGAATGTTGAATACCAGATCCGAGGTGTTGCCTTCCTGCTTCAGTTCACCGTTGATATAGGTGCGCAGGGTCAGGTTGTGCGGATCAGCAACTTCGTTAGCATCAACGATGTAAGGGCCAACCGGCGTACAGGTATCACGGCTCTTAACCCGCAGGTTAGGGCGGTAGTAGTTTTCCAGATAGTCACGGATCGCGTAGTCGTTACCTACGGTGTAGCCGCCGATGTAATCCATCGCGTCTTCACGGGAAACGTTTTTCGCGGTTTTACCGATGATGGCGACCAGTTCGCACTCGTAGTGCATGTAGTCAATGCCGTCCGGACGGTAGGTGTTTTTGTTGTGACCCAGCAGCGTGTTTGGCGCTTTCAGGAACACCAGAGGCTCATCCGGAGCTTTGAAAGACAGCTCGGCAGCGTGGTCGGCATAGTTAATCGCCAGAACAAAGATCTTGCCGTCGCAAGGTGGCTGCCAGTCAGCATCTGCCTGAGCAATAACAGTACCGTCAGCCAGAACAGCATCCAGATTGTCGTTAACGGTTACGTTGGTCAGTTCACCGTTTAAAAGAATTCGTGCGCGTTTCATGGTGACTTCCCCTTAACCCAGCTCTGCTTCGTTGATGACAGTGTTTTCCAGTCGGCCGATAGAATCGATCTCGATGGCAACGGTATCACCGGCTTTCAGTGCCAGTTTTTCAGTACGCAGTGGTGTGCCGGCGATAATCAGGTCACCTTCCTGCAGCGTCATAAAGCTGCTCAGGTAGCTGACAACTTTTTGCAGGCTGTGAACCAGCTGATCGGTGCTGGTGCTGTGAACCAGTTCGTCGTTAATAAAGGTGTTGATCGCCAGTTTTTCCGGGCTGGATACATCTTCTTTATTAACCACCCAAGGGCCGATTGGGCAGAAACCATCACGGCACTTGGCTTTTACCGCAGGACGGTAGAAAGAACCTTCAGCCAGAGAGACTTCGTTCACGATGGTGTAACCGGCAACGTAATCCATAGCGCTCTCTTCAGAAACGCGTGTTGCCTGTTTGCCGATCACGATACCTACAGAAGGACCGGCATAGATGGTGGTGCCATCAGCTGGAGCAGGAATCGCCGCGCCATAACCGATATGGGTATTAGGGGTTTTGATGTGCAGTACCGGAGTTTTCGGCGGATTAACATGGGGCTTTTCGTTAAAAGCCTGCTCCAGGCTGGCGCAAAGCTCTTTGTCGTTCAGCGCGATGCCAAACACGGTGCCTGTGGTTGCAGGCAGCCATTGCTGTGACGTCATGTCCTGCTTTTGATTCGGGTCGATAGCCAGCTCAGTTGCTACGCCATCCTTCAGGATTCGGCTGTGCCTCATGGCGAAATCTCCAGATTCTTTGAATTCTTGTTGGATATGTGTGGATATGCAGATGGGTGTCTAGGCCAACTACTTTCTATGTTAACTAGTTTTGCGATTAAGGCTGGGAATGTCAATAACTTAATATGTTAATTAAATTTCTGATCCCGTGACCAGTTTCTGTTTGTTCCGTATTTATCTGCTCTGTGGAGCAGTTCTTGTCGTTTTTGCCTAAGAGTAGACTAAAGTTATCAGACCAATTTTAGTTTCAGGAGCAACTTCTGAGTTGACAATCGTTAATATGTTAAATAAATTGATTAATATGTTAAGTTGTTAGCTGGCAGGATGTGTTCAGACTCACTGCCGGAAAGAACAGCGGCTCACTCTTTACAGACAGGCGATCGGCTCACCAGAGCGGTCAGCTAAGTGCATACGGTAGGACGGAAAAGAACAATGATTAAGAACCTGATTAATGGCAAATGGGTAGAAAGCCCGGAAACTTTTGAAACCGTAAACCCGGCAACCGGTGAAGTTCTGGCTGAGGTTGCTCACGCGACACCTGAGCAGGTTGCAGCAGCAACTCAGGCGGCAAAAGATGCATTCCCTGCCTGGGCCAATATGCCGATTGCCAAGCGTTCTAAAATTATCGAAAAGCTGGGTGATCTGATCGGTCAGCACGTAGAAGAGATCGCTCAGCTGGAAACCGCTGATACCGGTCTGCCGATCTACCAGACTCAGAATGCGCTGATTCCACGTTCTTCCAACAACTTCTACTTCTTTGCTGAGAAGTCCCGTCAGATGAACGGTCACACCTATCCGATGGATGACCAGATGCTGAACTACACCCTGTATCAGCCAACAGGTGTATGTGCTCTGATCTCGCCATGGAACGTGCCTTTTATGACAGGTACCTGGAAAACAGCTCCTGCGCTGGCGCTGGGTAACACCGCTGTAATGAAACAGTCTGAGCTGTCGCCACTGTCTACTGATTTCCTGGGGCATCTGGCCCTGGAAGCCGGTGTTCCGGCAGGCGTATTCAACATCGTTCACGGTTTCGGCGGCACCACAGGTAACGCTCTGATCACTGACCCTAACATCAATGCGATCTCTTTCACCGGTGGCACCTCAACCGGTAAGCACATCATCGCAAATGCAGGCCTGAAGAAGTTCTCCATGGAGCTGGGCGGTAAGTCTCCGGTAATCATCTTTGATGACTGTGACTACGAGCGCGCTCTGGATGCTGCGGTATTCGGTATCTTCTCTATCAATGGTGAGCGTTGTACAGCAGGTTCCCGTCTGTTTGTTCAGGAAGGTATCTACGACAAGTTCTGTGAAGAGTTCGCAGCACGCGCTAACAAGATCAAGGTGGGTGATCCTACCGAGATGGACACCAAGGTTGGCTCTCTGATCAGTCAGGCGCACTGGGAGAAAGTAACCGGTTACATCAAGCTGGGTATCGAAGAGGGTGCGACCCTGATCGCAGGTGGCCCTGATAAGCCGGTTGATGAGCTGCCGGATCACCTGAAAGGCGGTCACTTCGTTCGTCCGACTGCATTCCGTGATGTGACCAACGATATGCGTATCGCCCGTGAAGAGATCTTCGGTCCTGTGGCGGTGATCATTCCGTTTAAAGACGAAGAAGATGTGATCCGCATGGCGAACGACAACGACTACGGCCTGGCGTCTTACCTGTGGACTCAGGATGTGGGCAAGGTGCATCGCATCGCTAACCGCATCGAAGCGGGCATGATGTTTGTTAACAGCCAGAACGTACGTGATCTGCGTACACCGTTCGGTGGTGTTAAAGCGTCCGGTACCGGTCGTGAAGGCGGTGATTACAGCTTCGAAGTGTTCTGTGAACCTAAGAACGTCTGCATCAGCATGGGCTCACACCACATCCCTAAATGGGGCGTGTGATTTTCTGATGGAATAAGCCGGAGTGCATTTAATGCACTCCGGTCGTGCTTTTAGCTGACACTGAGGTGATCTATGCCACATTTTATTGTGGAGTATTCCGATAATCTGCATGAGCAGCTTGATTTTCAGCCGCTGTTCAAAGCCCTGCACGAGTACGTGGTTTCTACCGGTGCGTTCCCGATCGGTGGTGTCCGTAGCCGTGCAATCCGTTGCTATGACTATCGTGTGGCGGATGGCCGCGATGAGTTTGCCTTTCTGAACCTGAATCTGAAGATCGGCCATGGCCGTGATATGGAGCTGAAAAAGCAGGTCGCGGAAAAGGTGTTTGAAATTCTGTGTGACTGGATGAAGCCGGTTACGGATAACGGCTACTGCCAGATCTCTTTTGAGATGACAGAGCTGGATCCAGTGCTCAAATTCAATAAGAACAACATCCATCCCCTTTTTGTGGGTAAGTGAGTGCTCGGCCCCGTGAATCCTCTGGGGCCTGAGCTTTGCGAATCAAATAGATACATAAATTTTATTTAGGATTCTCTTTTGGTATCGCAAAGAATGTTGTATCTTGGAAATCTGATCTAAGTCAGATTTTAAATTCGGGAGCTTTGATCTGTACCCTTGATGGTTGAAATTAGCACTGCTACGGCTTTTTCCTCCGGTATGGCTTCAGCTAACGAATTGAATTTGATACAGAAAATACTTTTCAGAGTTTTAAAGTGATTTAAAACTCGTTTCAGCAGGCAGAGATCTGCAGAGGCGTTCTGAAAATTAAGGTGTTCTTGGATTAAAAGGCACTAACAACGATAAGAAGAGTGAACTATGGCCTGCTCAACCCTACTGCACGGCTGGCCATAGGGCAAAACCTAAGCAGGAGACAACAATGACAATAATGAAGAAAACCTTCAAAAAAGCCCTGGTTGGTCTGACTTTAGGTGCCACTATGCTGGCCTCTAATGCAGCCTTTTCTGAAACCGTTCTGCGTGTAGGTACCTGGTTACCGCCAACTGCAGCTCAGAACGCTATCGTTTGGCCTACATGGGCTAAATGGGTAGAAGAGGCGACTGAAGGACGCGTAAAAATCAAAATCGAACAAGGTTTGGGTCACCCTAAAACCATGTTCCAGCTGGTTGAAGATGGTGTAATCGACGCATCTTTCAGCTATCACGGTTATGTACCGGGTCGTTTTAAACTGCCACAAGCGGTTGAGCAGCCTGGTCTGGGTGTAGGCGCTGAAGCTGCATCCGTTGCTCTCTGGAAAGTGTACAACAAGCACTTCAAACAGGCGGGCGAATTTGAAGGTCTGGAAGTTCTGGGTATGTTCACCCACGGTCCTGGCCTGATCCACTCCAAAGATCCAATCAACTCTCTTACTGACCTTGAAGGTAAGAAGATCCGTGTAGGTGGTGGTGTTCAGAGTGTTCTGGCTGAGCGTATGCACGTAACACCTGTAGGTGCTCCGGCTCCTAAAGTGTACGAAATGCTGCAGCAGGGCGTTATTGACGGCGTATTCATCCCTATGGGTGAGCAGAAGTCTCTGCGTCTGAACGAAGTAACTAACCACGTAACCGTTCTGCCTGGTGGTATGTACCTGGGTAGTTTCTCCATGTTCATCAACCCTGATTTCATGGAAGACCTGTCTGAGAAAGATCGTGAAGCGATCCGTCGCGTATCTGGTCTGCGTCTGTCTGCACTGGCAGGTAGCGCGTGGGACGGTGCTGACCTGGACGGCTACAAAGCTGCACAGGAAGCGGGCGTAAACGTGAAGCGTATCTCTAAAAACGACGCTATGTACAAAGAGTTCGTGAAACTGACCAAAGGTATGGATCAGGTTTGGATCGACTCTGTTGCAGATCGTGACGTTGATGCGAAAGCAGCACTGAAAGAGCTGCGTAAGATCGCTCACGACTACGAAGCCAACATGAAAACTGCCAGCAACTAAGTGGAGTAGTGTATGTCTCTCGCAATGCTTCCTAAGTGGGTGGCAGAGCACTACGAAGAAAAAGGGCCAGTCGTATGGCTGGCCTTTTTCCTTGAGGCCTGTGCGGCGGTAGTGTTGTTTGCTTTGATGGCTCTGACTTGCATGGACGTAATCGGGCGATATTTCTTCGATAATGCAGTTGATGGTGCCGTAGAGCTGACAGAAATTGGTCTGGCGGTGATTGTATTCGCCCAGATGCCGATTGTTACCTGGCGTGGTGGCCATGTTGTGGTTGATATTCTGGACAGCTTTATCAGCAACAAACTGATGCGCGTGCTGGGTTTGTTCTCTGCACTGCTGATGTCTGCCGGACTCTACTTCCTGGCGGAACGTATGTTCTACCTGGGTGGCCGTTCTCTGCGTCGTGGCGTGGTAACGGAGTACCTCGAAATACCTGTAGGTTATATCGTTCAGTACATCGCAGTTATGAGTTATGCCACTGCTGCACTGATGATCACCTATGGCGTTTATCGGATCATTATCGAAACCCGTGACTAAATCGAAATTCGTGGCTTTTTGAAACCCGTGGCTCGGCCCTGAGTTATCGTTTCATCGTCTGGTGCAGTTGCAGAGCTAACGGCTCTGTCTGCCACCGGTCAGGCTGAGTTTTGTCATCTGCGTTTTTTCCGGACCAAGTTTATGACTGTAGCACTTATCGGCTTTGCTATTCTGCTGGCGCTGATTGTAATCGTGCGAATCCCGATCGCCTTCGCGATGGGTTTTGTAGGGTTCTTCGGCTTCGCCTACCTGCAGGGGCTGGGCTTTGACAACTTCTTTGATTTCCGCTGGACCGGCGCTTTGTCTATGGCGTCGAACCGTGTTATTGACACTGCACAGGAGTACGGTCTGTCCGTTATTCCTCTGTTTATTCTGATGGGTAACCTGGTGACCAAATCCGGTCTGTCTCAGGAACTTTATCAGGCTTCTTATGCTTTCCTGGGTCATCGTAAAGGTGGTCTGTCCATGGCAACGGTTGTGGCCTGTGGTGGCTTCTCCGCGATCTGTGGTTCCTCTCTGGCGACCTCTGCAACCATGGCGAAGGTGGCAATGCCGCCAATGCGTAAATTTGGTTACTCCGACTCTCTGGCAACCGCGTCTATCGCAGCCGGTGGTACGCTGGGTATTCTGATTCCGCCAAGTGTGATTCTGGTGATCTACGGTCTGCTGACCGAATCCAGTATCCGTGAGCTGTTTGCGGCGGGTTTCCTGCCCGGTCTGCTGGGGATTCTGCTTTATCTGGCGGCGGTACGTTATATCGTATGGCGTAATCCTGAAGCCGGTCCTCCGGGGGAGAAAATGAGCTGGAGCGAGCGTTTCGCAGCACTGAAAGGTGTTTGGGGCGTGCTGGTTCTTTTCACCATCGTGATGGGCGGTATCTATCTGGGTGTCTTCACGCCAACTGAGGCGGCGGGTATCGGTGCTGGCGGTGCTTTCATTATCGCTCTGGCCCGTCGTTCCCTGACTCTGGGCTCCCTGTTCCATGCGATGACAGATACCGGTCGAACTACAGCGATGCTGTTTGGTGTTCTGATCGGTGCACTGGTGTTCTCTGACTTTATCAACCGTGCAGGTCTGCCGGATGCTCTTCTGGCGTTTGTGACCTCACTGGATGTTAGCCCGATGGGTGTGATTCTGGTGATTCTGGCGATCTACATCGTGCTGGGTATGGTGTTTGAGAGTCTGTCCATGATGCTGCTGACCGTGCCTATCTTCTACCCGCTGGTTCAGAGTCTGGGCTTCGATCTGGTTTGGTTCGGTATCGTGGTTGTGGTGGTAACTGAGATCAGTCTGATCACGCCGCCGGTGGGGATGAACGTCTTCGTGTTAAGTGCGGTTCTCCGGGATGTGAAACCGGGCACCATCTTCAAGGGCGTAACACCGTTCTGGATGGCCGATATCATCCGTCTGGCGCTGATCACCTTTATTGCTCAGATCGCCCTGTTCCTGCCGGAATTGCTGTATCGATAAGTGCACTTTACCGATAAGCGTGCTTTAGCGCCTGAACGCGAAAAGCATTTGTCTGAAGGTCATTTAACGGCCTTCAGCAAAGTTTTACAGAGCTAACAGAATAACAATGACAGGAGTGCGTTCAGAGGCGACCCACCTCTGAACCCTCCAAGCTGATAAGGAGGGTTAGCGATGCTGCCCGGTGTTACCCGAATTTTGTATGCCTCCGATATCCGTCCCGGTTCTCGTCCGGCTTTCCGTGCGGCCATGAGCCTGTGTGGTCACTATCAGTCTAAGATCACTTTTCTGCATGTGGTTGAGCCGGTAAGCGGCCACGCCGAGCGTCTGGTTCGTTCTATGATGAGCGATGATCCGAGCCTGAAAGCCCTGCACGATGAGAGTCTGCAGCATGTTCAGCAGCAGGTGGTTGAGCGTGTTGAGCGCTTCTGCCGTGAAGAGCTGGATGCTTCTGAGATGCTGGAAGAAGGTCAGCTGGAAGCTCGTGTTGAAGAAGGCACTCCCTGGAAAAAAATTCTGGAAGTTGCCGATGAGATCGATGCCTCTGTGATCGTCATGGGTGTCCGTCACCAGAACAGCCTGTTGGGTGATACACCGACTAAAGTGATGCATCACTGTCGTCGCCCGATTCTGACTGTGCCTTTATAAGGTCCTTTGTCAGAGCTTCACAACTGTGCCTGTGTGATGCTTTATCAAAGTGAGCTGATAACCGTGCCATCTGGCGGTTCTTGACTACTGTGCCGGTGTAAGAACTGCCATCACTTCCGTTACTGCCTGCTCTTCAGGCGGATAACAGCAACAAGGTTGATGCCCCTTGCGCAAGAGGTTTGCCATGTTGCTTTTTCACAGGGTTGAGTCGTCACGGCTCACCCTGTTTTTTCTTCTCTGACCGTTTCTGATGTTTTCCCGGGATGCCTGCCATCCGTGAAGAGGATTCATACTGCATGTCTGACCCAAAACACCCTATTTCAACTCAACAGGCTGCCGCTGTTCAGGCGACTACCGGGCTGCTGTTAATGCTCTCGGCGCTGACTGCTCTTGCACCCTTGGGAACGGATATTTATCTGTCTGCCATCCCGTTAATGGCAACAGACTTCAATGTCGTTGTGCATGAAGTTGAGATCTCCATCAGCTATTTTCTGGTGGGGCTTAGTCTGGGGCAGCTGTTGGGTGGCCCGCTGTCGGATCGGTTTGGTCGCCGTAAATTAGTGGTCAGTGGTCTTGGCATTTTTGCCCTGTCAAGCCTTGGCATCATGCTCTCTGACAGTCTGGTTCAGCTTTGGGTATTGCGCTTTCTGCAAGCCCTAGGTGGTGGTCTTGCGATGGTGAACAGCTCTGCCATTATCCGGGATCTAAGCTCCGGTAAAGCCGGGGCGGCAAACCTGATACGGGTGATGCAGGTGATGATGGTCGCCCCCCTTGCAGCACCCATTATCGGGATGCTGATTCTGCAGGTAAGTAACTGGAATACTATCTTTGGTTTTCTGCTGGTTTATGCCCTGATCCTGATGCTGCTGTTTTATAAGCATCTGCCGGAAACCAGTCCGATGAAAGCCAGTGGCAACCTGCTGGCGAACTACTTTGTTGTCATTCGAGAGCGCAGAGTCTGGGGTTTTATCACCTCGACCTGTGCGGCCTATGCCGGTTTACTGGGCTTTATTACTGCATCGCCCGGTGTGCTGATGGGCTACTTTGGCCTGTCTGAAACCGTTTATCCCTTTGTTTTCGGTTTTAATGTCGCAGCCATGGTGCTGATGAGTCGGGTCAATCTCAGGCTTTTAAGTCGTTTTGAATCCCGCCAGCTGATCGCTCTCGGTCAGGGGATGCAGCTTACCGCCAGTGCGTTGATGGTGATGTATATCCTGCTGGTGGATCAGCATTCCCTGTATGTGCTGATCCCTCTGACCATGCTCTTTATGGGCAGCCACAGCTTTGTGGTGGCAAACAGCATCTCCTGCACCACCGAACTCTTCCCGGAGCGGGCAGGCACTGCAACTGCACTGATTGCCGCTCTGGGCTTTCTTTCCGGAGGCCTCTCCGGCGGTATCATCGGTTATTTCGCCGATGGCACGCCGCTACCTATGGTGGCGATGTTGTTCACCGCCTGTGTGATCGGTATCAGTATTCGTGTGCTGAATGCCAAGACTCTTCCCGCTCGGGAATAACGCGGGTAGCAGCCTTAACGGCTCCGGTCATAAATGGTGTCGTAGACAAACTGGCGGAACCATTTATGCAATGGATCATGATGCATTCGGGCGTGCCAGAACATGGAGATCTCCATCGGCGGGATCTCGAAGGGTGGTTCCAGTACGCTGAATTTCTTCGGATCGACATAGCGACGGACAAATTTTGCAGGCAGGAGGATCACCATGTCGGTGGTAGCGATAATCTCCAGCGCGGCGAAGAAGTGAGGTACTCGTACGCTGATATTGCGTTTGTGTCCGCTTAGAGCCAGCAAGTCATCGATACCGCTGTTGCCGGTACCTGTCGGGCTGATCATCACGTGTTTCAGTTGCAGATAATCTTCCAGACTCATCCGGTCTTCGCAGGGATGACCTTTTCTCAGAACGGCAACGAACTTGTCCCGGGCGACGATACGCTGAAAGATATCCGCCGGTGGTTCTGTTGCACCGCCGATAATCAGATCGACCCGGTTTTGTTCCAGCTCAGTGAGTAGATTAGAGCGCCAGTCGACGGCGGTCAGACTAACACCGGGAGCAACATCATCCAGTGCCGGAACCAGTCTCGGTAACAGGCTATGGGTGCCGTAATCGGTCGTCGCCAGACGTATGCTGCCTTTATGGGTTGCCGGATTGAACTCTTCCGGCAGTAGCAGGGCGCTGGCGCTTTCCAGCAGGGCATTGAGCTGAGGTTGCAGCTTTTCCGCCCGGTTGGTCAGGGCGAGATGCTTACCGGACTTGACCAGTAAAGGGTCATCAAACATCTCCCGCAGTTTCGCCAGAGTCCGGCTGACGGCGGATTGGGTCAGGTTGAGCTGGTTAGCTGTCTGGGTAACGTGTTTTTCGTCCAGCAGCACTTTCAGGGTAACCAGTGCGTTCAGGTCGATCTTTTTCAGGGTTCGGATATCCATTCGCAGGCTCTTGTTTTTTGATTTTATTATTTTTATATCTTAATGATTCTAAGTCATGGCTTGAATCTGAATTATGAATTTAACTTATACCAAACATCGGGGCACAATGCTGCAACTGCGATTGGATCGATAACCTGATTTTGAATGTGATTGTGCCCTTAAGACACGAAGCATTTTTTGATCAGGGCTTCCCGAAGCTTTAATGGCCTTTGTCCCGGCCTGTTGCTTCTAATATCGGATTCAAAGATTTACTGCCCGCATCGGATTACGGATCTGAGTGCGGAGAAGGAGAGAGCAATGTCAGACGCTAAGGTTTTATTCCGCAAACAGATAGAAGTGCGCTGGAGTGACTGCGACTCCAACCAGCACATGCGCCACAGTGCCTACGCTGATTTTTGTGCCCATACCCGTGTGGGTTACATGATTAAGGTCGGCATGACTCAGGAATGGCTGAAAAAACAGGGGCTGGGGCCTGTGCTTTTTAAAGAGGAAACGGAATATTTTCGTGAGCTCTTTATGGGTGAAATGGTTGAGGTCACCGTTGAGATTGGCGAACCGACAGGCTCTGCCAAATCGGTTCAGCTGGTGAACAATATCTATCGTCAGAATGGCGATCTGGCTGCCCGACATAAGGCTGTCTTTGGCTGGTTTTCCATGACAGAGCGTAAGGTGGTCGAGCTGCCGGATGTGGTGAAACAGCACATGCTGGAAGAGCAGATCGAAAACGCCTGAGCTAAAAACAGCTCAAACTAAAAAGCCCGATGAAGGTCCTGACAAATGTTAGTCAGGTTTTCATCGGGCTTTTTAATGCATGTCAGAGTGTTAAACCCTGACCGTCCTTAGCGGTTTAAGACGCTTATTTCAGCCAGCTGTTCAGCGTTGCTGGTGAACGCTCAAGCCATGCCGCCATCTCTTTCAGGCTGTCAGCAGCTTTCGCTTCTGCAGCCAGTTGGTTACGGGCCTGAGTCAGCAGGTCGTTACGCTTACGGCTCTGCAGGTCGTCACGGCTAACCTCGAATTTGGCACAAGCGGCATCGATAATGCCATCGATACCGGCTGCGCTGTTTGCCGCAGCAGCTTTTGGCTCTGCTTTTTTAACGGGCTCTGTTTTCTTCTCAGAGGCTTTCTTCTCAGAGGCTTTCTTAGCAGGAGCTTTTTTCTCAGCTGCTTCTTTGGTCTCCGCCTTCTTAGCAGATGCCTTCTTCTCAGCCGCTTTTGGAGCGGCTTCTGCAGAGGCAGTCAGAGCGCCATTGATCGCTGGCAGCAGCGCCAGACTCTTAACATGGCAGTCCAGCAGGTGAGCCACTTCACCACTCAGCTGGGAACGGATCTCTTCAGAAACAGGCTCTTTCAGAACCAGATAGGTTTCCTGAGGCAGTGTCACGTTCTGGGCTACTGTAATCGGTGTCAGCAGGTTGAAGCGAACCAGCTCCATCATGCGCTGACCGGTCACGGAGAAGAAGCTCTGTGCCTTGTCCAGACCCTTGATTACATCATTCAGTTTACGGGTTGGTTTGCCCTTGGAGGTCAGCAGTTTCTGACCTTTGCCCTGAAAGTGTGGTGCCTGTGGATAGTAGGCCAGCTTGATATCACGCTGCTTCAGCATCCAGGTGAAAGGATACAGATCCAGCAGATCCGGCTGTTGTTTCAGGCTCCACTGACCTTTTTTGATCAGGTGTTCGCCGTTGCAGGTGAAAAGCGCAATGATCTCGATCGTACCGGTTGGGTTACGACGAAAAACCACAGGCAGGCTCTGAGACAGCTCTACGGCTTCTTTAATATGAACGGGCACTGAGGTCCATTGACTGGCAAAGCTCAGGTCGGGTTCTTCATGAAAGCGCAGATCATAATCATGATCCGGGGAAAACAAATCTACCGTTTGATTATTCATACTCATCATTTTTTATTGTTTCAGCTCTTATCCCAAGAGTGAAAAGCCTTTATCTGTGGGGTTTCAGTCCACCTTCAAGTACCTGTGACTGCGAGCTGCAGAGGTTTTATCGATCCGTTCTCAGGGAAAGTCCGGATCATTTCTGTCAGGCAGCCAAAAAGGATGGCGCGTATCTTACCAGCGTTAAGCAGCATGAACCAGTGATCGGCTGATTCGGTAAGTAATTGAATGTAAAACGCAATTTACTGCTTAATGCGGGCTACTGCATCGAACTGACAGGGAACGTGATTAATTTGATTCGGGTCATTTTTCTGTGCTTGTGTTGATTTGTGGAGCCTTAATGGGTCAGGGCATGTCAGAAAGTTGTCATATTGGCTTGGTAAGATTTTCCATTTTGTTGTTTTTAAAAGAGTTTTACGGGTTTTAGAAAAGGGTTTTGTCGTGAGCAGAGAACAGGTTTTGACAGATGGCCGTGGTGAACAGAAGGATTCATGGCTGGCAGTATTTACCGTGTTTTTGCGCTTGGGCTGCTTCAGTTTTGGCGGTCCTGCGGCGCATCTTGGCTATTTCCGAAAAAGCTTTGTTGAGCAGCGCCGTTGGTTGAGTGATAAGGAGTACGGCGCTCTGGTTGCTTTGAGTCAGTTTCTGCCCGGGCCGGGTTCCAGTCAGGTGGGTTTTGCCCTTGGTATGAAGCGGGCGGGTCTCCCGGGTGGTGTCGCAGCCTTTATCGGTTTTACACTGCCTTCATTTCTGCTGATGCTTTGGTTGGCCCTTGCCACCACGACCCTGATAGGCGAGGGAATCTTTACCGGCCTGACCCACGGTTTAAAGCTGTTGGCCATCGTGGTGGTGGCGGATGCCTGTTTAGGAATGTTCCGAAGTTTCTGTCAGCAGATGCTGACCCGGGGTCTCGCTCTGATGGCATTGGCTGTCCTGCTTTTCGCACCAGTAAGTTTCTGGGTTCAGATCCTGCTTCTTGTCATGGCCGCAATAGTCGGCTGGCTTGTTTTAACACCGCAAGCGAAACAGGCAATAAGCGCTGCTGAAGAGGTTAATCAGTCTGACGCTTTTGCCTGTCAGAGCCAAAAGCCTCTTTGGGTCACTCTTATTCTTATGGCGGGACTTCTGATCGCTGGCTTCTGGATCACGCCTTCCGCCGAGCGATTCAGTTCAGAAGCGATCTTTGTTGAGTTTTTCCGCATCGGCAGTCTCGTTTTTGGCGGTGGTCATGTGGTTCTGCCTCTGATGGAAGAGCAGATGCTGTCGCAGATGACAGCAGATCGCTTTCTCACCGGTTACAGTCTGGCGCAGGCGGTACCCGGGCCGATGTTTACCCTGGCAAGCTTTATGGGGGCTGAGATTGGCTGGAATGAAAGCCAGAATCCGGTTGCCGCGATACTGGTCGCTCTGGTTGCGACCCTGGGGATTTTTCTGCCGGGATTAATGCTCATGGCGGCACTTTTACCCCACTGGCAGATGCTGAGTCAGCGTCCGGCGTTGATGTCGGGGGTAAAAGGCCTTAATGCCGTGGTGGTGGGCTTTCTGCTGCAGGCATTAGTGATGATGGTTTTTATCACTCTGGTGCAACCTTTTGAAGAGCTATCCGGTAGTGCTGGTTCAGAGCATATCCTGCGTGGATTATTGCCGGATCTGGTTTTGATAGTGCTGGGTTGGCTCGCCTTGAAGCGTTTTAACTGTCATATCGTCTGGTTGGTGTTGGCTTTTGCGTTGTCGGGTTTGTTGATGGCGCTTTGATTTCTGCCAGAAGACTTGGATTTCCGATAGATCGCTTGGGTTTCCGTTAGATCAATTGGGTTTCCGTAAGAAGGTTTTGGTTTTCGTAGGATAGGTTGGCGACCATCTACAGCCCAGTGTCGATGGTTACTGCTAACAAATTGACTTTATTCACTAATAAGTCGAATTAATCTGGTTTTTTCGTGCGTCTCCTTAATTAGCGCTGTATCATGCAGCTAGATACAAAAGGTTACATAAGGAGGCGTAAAGATTGATTACACAGGTGTTTCTTCATCGTCGCCCCTCTGTATTGAGCCTTTTCCTGACCGGGCTTTTCTGGCTCATTCTTATGGTCTCTCAGCCTGTTGCAGCTACCTCTATCTATCTGACACCGGACGAGCAGGCTTATCTGGATAGCAAGCCGGATCTGTCTGTACTGGCGCTGGATACCTTTCCTCCGTTTGCATTCAGTGAAGGGGGGATTTCCAAAGGTTATTCCATCGATTACATGCGCAAGATGGGAGAGGTGCTGCACAAAGAGATACGTTTTGTCAGCGGTATCCCCTGGTTTGAAGCGCTGAAGCAGCTGCAGTCCGGCGAGCTGGATGTGATCCCGGCCATTGCGGATACCGAAGAGCGCAGAGCCTTTATCGATTTCACCCCGTATAACCATATCGAATACATTACCGCAGCCGTGTTTCATCGGGATCTGACCGGAAGTTCCCTTGAAGGCCAGATTATCGCGGTAGCCAAGAACACCTTTCTGCACAGCTACCTGAAGCGTAATTATCCGGCGATTCCTGTTCTTGCAACCTCAACCACCGATGAAGCGGTACTAGCGGTTGCCAATGGTCGTGCGGATATTGCTGTAGGCAGCTATCCGTCTTTGAACTTCTACGTGCAGAAACACTGGTTGAGCAACCTTGTGACCGGCCAGATTAAAGGGCTGGATCTGCCCCTGCGAACGTCTCTGCCTATGGGGGTGCAGAAAGAAAATCATCTGCTGAGAAGCATTCTGGTGAAAGCCCAGCAGGCAATTCCTTATGATCAGGTCGCCGAGCTGAAAGAGAAGTGGATGCGCGGAGCTTATCGTTCAGACAGCATCACCGGACTGACTTCCTCTGAGGTGAGCTTCCTCAATCGCCATGCAGAACTCAATATCTGTATCGACCCGGACTGGATGCCTTTAGAGGCGGTGCGTCGGGGCGAATATGTCGGTGTGTCTGCGGAGCTGATGGGGATGATCTCTGAGCGCCTGAATGTGCGTTTTAATCGCGTACCCAGCGACTCATGGGAAGAGTCATTGAGACTCGGACGTCAGGGAGCCTGCGACCTCTTCCCTTTGATTATGAAGACCGAGGAGC
Organism: Oceanospirillum sanctuarii; assembly: GCF_002150805.1. GTDB lineage: Bacteria > Pseudomonadota > Gammaproteobacteria > Pseudomonadales > Halomonadaceae > Oceanospirillum > Oceanospirillum sanctuarii. The sequence continues at coordinate 279,490 of NZ_MTBA01000004.1, read as the reverse complement.
GGGAGTCCTTCCTTGAGTTCACTCAGCCCTTTGTGGAATCACCTCTGGTCATGATTACTCAGGTGGATGCAGCCTATATCCCGGATCTTAAGCGCCTTAAAAATAAGCGCATTGGCGTGGTCAAAGGCTATGCCTTTAATAAGATGCTGAAAGAGCAGTATCCGGATCTGGAGTTTGTCGAGGTGGCTAATATCGAGCAGGGGCTGACTCGTGTTCGGGATGGTTATCTGCACGGGTATATCGATTCTCTGATCACCTCGGGTTACTGGATTCAGAATCGCTATCAGGGGCAGCTTAAAGTCTCCAGTGAGATAGACAGATTCTGGCAGCTGTCGATTGGGGTGCGTAAAGAGCTACAACCTCTGCTGCCGATTATGAATAAAGCGATCAGTCAGATCTCAGAAGCGGAACGGCAGGATGTGATCAACCGTTGGATCTCCATCCGCTACGAAGCAGATCACGACTGGTTGATTACCCTCGTAGGCATCCTGATCACTGTGTTGGTACTGGGGGGCGTGATTGTCTGGTATGTGCGCCTTAATACCCGTCTGGAGCAGGAGGTCTGCCGCCGAAAAGTCGCCGAGCAGGAGGCGCTTAATTTGGCGCAAACGGATCAGTTGACCGGTGTTATGAACCGTCATGGCGCAGAACCCATCATCAATCAGGAGATGGCGCGTTGCCGTCGATATGAGACTCCGGTAGTGATGATGATTCTGGATATTGATCACTTCAAACGGATTAACGATACCGAAGGCCATAAGGTGGGTGACGATGCGTTGCGTTGGCTGAGCACGACCCTAAGTCAGGCGATGCGGGAGACCGACCAGTTGGTGCGCTGGGGTGGAGAGGAGTTTCTGATTCTGCTGCCGGATACCCAGCTTAAGGATGCTGAAGAGCTGGCAGAGCGCTATCGCCAGCTGATTGAAGCCGGTTCGCCTAAGGCAGTTACTGCTTTTACGGTCAGCATCGGGGTTGGTCAGCTTGATCCTATTGAATCCTTCTCCCAGTGGTACCAGAGGACGGACCTTGCCCTCTATCAGGCGAAAAACAGCGGCAGAAATCGCGTGGTTACAAGCCATGAAGCGGCGGAAGAGGTGGCCTGATACCCTCTCTTCCTGTGCGAACAGTGCTTTAAACCGGCAGGTGGCCGACCTTCACCAGAATCAGGGTTTCTTCCTCAACAAACGGATGGTGCTGGCTCAGGTGCGGGCTTCTTAACCAGCTGCCTGCGGGATAAACCCCGTGTTCATCCTGAAAGGTACCGGATAGCACCAGAATCTCTTCGCCACCAAAATGCCGGTGCGGCTGAAAGCGCTCACCGGCAGGCCATTTCACCAGCGCCGTATGCTGGCCTTCAAAGTCATGCAGTGGCATTACCTGTAAACCGCCAATACCTTGTCGCCAAAGCTGTTCTCTGGTCTGGATACGAACCGGCTCCAGATCATTGGGATCAAACTGATTCAGTTTCACAAAGATGGTGCAGCCCTCTTTGCTGAAAGGTGCATGACGGCTGCCCGGCGGATTTCTCAGATACGATCCGGCAGGATAATCACCGCTTTCATCAGAAAATACGCCTTCCAGAACAAAGATCTCCTCACCCAACGGGTGCGGATGTTCGCTGAAGCCCGTACCCGGCGCGTACTCGACAATACTCGTGGTATGACCTGCCTCCCGCTGCGCCCGTTCCAGCGGCTTACGGCGCACTCCCGGCGCAGGGCTTGGCAGCCAGTCCATCTCAGCAGTGTTAATGGCAAGGCGCTGGCTGAAATCCATATTTAGGTTTTCCGGTAGTGTCGGGGTTGTATCTTTTGGGGTGGAATCAGACATAGTGAACCTGTAGATGAACGTGATTTCTTTCGGGATGTTATACGGAAACATCCTGCCAACCCGATGACCTGATCGCAGGGATATTTCATTCTGACCCCGTGCTCAGAGGGTGCGGGTTAGCTGAGAAAGTTGTTGTCTTTGTTCGGTCAGGAAGTTGATCAGAGCCCGGATTTTTGCCGGCATATTCTCTCTTGAAGAGACATAGAGATAAAACCCCGGGAAGGGTTTACACCACGGGTCGAGAACCCTCACCAGAGTGCCAGCTTTCAGCTGATCTGCAATGCAGAGATCAAGGTGCTTCATCAGACCAACACCATTCAGAGCCGCCTGAATCATATTGTCATCATCATTGAAAATCGCATTGCCATCCGGTTCAAAATGAACCACCCGCTTGTCGTCCTCGGGAGAATGAAACTGCCAGCGATCAATCGCACCACTGGTTGAGAAGCGATAGGCCAGACAGTTATGCCCTGTCAGCTCGTTCGGTGTTGTCGGATATCCATGACGCTTCAGATAGTCCGGAGAGGCAACAATCGCGGGGGTAATGACGGGAGATACCGGTATCGCCACCATCCCCTCATCCAGACTTTCACCAAGCCGGATACCGACATCCATCGCGTCGGAAATGATGTTGGTAAAGCCATCATTAATGGCGATCTCTACCTTTACCTTGGGGTGACGCTGCAGAAATTGGTCGATCACAGGAACCAGCAGAAGGTTGGCGGCAACCCGGGAGGTGTTAATTCGAATCATACCGCTGGGCTCATCATGAGCTTCCTGCAGATCGGTCACGACCCGCTCAATTGAGTCCAAAGCCGGGGTTAAGACCTCCAACAGTTTTCTGCCTTCCTCGGTCAGTGACATGCTTCGGGTCGTGCGGTTCAGCAAGCGTACCCCCAACAACTGCTCAAGGGATTTAACATGCTGTGACAACGCCGCGCGGGTGATACCGAGGTGATCGGCCGCCTTGGTGAAGCTGCCGTGATGGGCGACATGACTGAACCAGATCAGAGAAGGGTAAGAGGACGGATCGAGTTTCATATTGTAAAGCTCTGCTAAATTATCATGATAGTTTTAGCATGTTTTTCTATTCAGGTGTTACTCCTAAACTGCGTTCAGTGGCTCAGCAAGCCCAACTAAATAATCCTTACGGAGCGCAGACAATGAAACACGTAACCTTTAAAAACCTGAATGGCGCAGACATCACTATGGCCGCAAATCTTCATCTACCGGAAGGCTTTGAGGAGAGTAAAACCTATCCTGCGATTGTTGTTGCTCACCCGGGTGGTGGTGTGAAAGAGCAGGCTGCAGGCCTGTACGCACAGTGGATGGCTAAAAATGGTTTTATCGCGGTGGCATTTGATGCGTCTTATCAGGGAGAGAGCAGCGGTGAGCCCCGCCAGCTGGAAAATCCCTACGTACGTACTGAAGATATCAGCGCAGTAATTGATTATCTGACCACGCTGAACTTTGTTGATACTGCCCGAATTGGTGCGCTGGGAGTCTGTGCCGGTGGCGGCTACACCGCCAATGCCGCCATTAATGACCGACGTATCAAAGCGCTGGCTACCGTCAGTGCCGTCAATATCGGTCAGATGTTCCGCAATGGTTGGGACAATACCGTTGCTGATGCCGATGCTGTGGGTTATCTCGATTTTGGTTCTCAGGCCCGAACCAGCGACGCGGCTAAAAATGATCTGATGCAGATCCCCCTGGCTCCTATGCGCAAAGAAGATGCGCCTAATGAAGAGCTGGCAGAAGCCTGGGAGTATTACCACACCCCACGCTGTGCGCACCCGAATGCACCGGGCTATACCCTGACCCGCAACCTCAATCAGCTGGTGACTTACGACGCCTATAACAAAGCGGAAGCTTTCCTGACACAGCCTCTGTTAATGATTGCGGGCAATCAGGCCGGTAGCCGTTGGATGAGTGAAGACCTGATGACCCGTGCGGCCTCTGAAGACAAACAGCTGATCATTGTTGACGGTGCGAACCATATGTCGCTGTACGACCAGCCAACATACGTGGCGCAGGCGGTTGAGGCGTTAGCGCCCTTCTTCAGCCGTACCCTGATCTGATACCTGATCCTTCATCATTCAGAGAGATAACCTCATGACAACATTACAAACGGTTCGCTATCAAAATCTGGGCTGGGAAGTTGCTGCCGATATCTATTTTCCGGCGGATTTTGATGAGACAAAAAAATATCCGGCGATAGTCAGCACCCATCCTATCGGTAGCTGTAAGGAGCAGACGGCAGGGAAGACTTATGCGTCAGCACTGGCAGCAGAAGGCTTTATTGTATTGGTTCACGACGCCAGTTTTCAGGGTGATAGCGGTGGTTTCCCCCGCTTTATTGAAGATCCGGCAATCCGGGTTTCTGATATTCGTTTTGCGGTCGATTATCTGCAGTCCCGCTCCTATGTTGACCCGGATCGTATCGGGGCAATCGGGGTATGCGGGGGCGGTGCTTATACCATCCATGCCGGGATAACCGATCACAGAATTAAGGCGCTGACATCGATCACAGGCGTTAACTATGGCCGCCTGATCCGGGAGGGTTTCGCACAGTTTCAGCCTCAGGTGCTCGCCAAACAGATTGCAGACATGCGAACCGAACAGGCGATGGGGACGAAGAGATCGATCAGTGACTTACTGCCGGAATCCGTCGACTCAGCCAAGAGCGCGGGTATCAGTGATATCGATGTGCTTGAAGCAACGGAGTATTACAAAACTGCTCGTGGACAGAAGCCAAATGGCGCGACCAGCCAGTTGATGTCTTTTACCGGCTCGGCGATGGGATGGGATGCTTTTACGAATGCCGAAACCTTGTTGACTCAACCTCTGATGGTTGTTGTGGGTAGCAAGCCGGGAGGTTTTGGTGCCTACCGTGATGGCTGGGAGATCTACAGCCGAGCGGCGTCCGACAAGAAGCAGATATTTGTTGCGGAAGGTTGGTCTCACTACGACCTGTACGACAAAGCCGAACCGGTTGCTTTGGCTATGGCGCAGGTTGGCCCGTTTTTTAAAGAGCATCTTTAAGACCGGACGTCCTCCCCAAAGCTAAAGCTGGATCAAAAAACCGCCACTTGGGCGGTTTTTTTATAGGTTGTGCCTGAACTAGACGTTAGCTGGCTGGCAATACCTTAACCCACCTTAAACAACTTCCCCGGCGACCCAACCGGAACTCCATGCCCATTGGAAATTAAAGCCGCCAAGGTGGCCTGAGACATCCACTACTTCACCGATAAAGTAGAGGCCCGGCGCTTTTTTCGCTTCCATGGTTTTGGAGGAAAGCTCGTCGGTGTCGATGCCGCCTAAGGTCACTTCCGCAGTGCGATAGCCTTCAGTGCCGGAGATTTTCGGCTGCCAGCGGTGCACCTTGTCGGCTATCTCTTCGATTTTAGCGTTGCTGAGTTCACTCATGGTGGTGTTATCGAACCAGTGTTCGCACAGGGCTTTGGCCAGACGTGCGGGCAGGTGCTCACCCAGTACGGTTTTCAGTTCCACTTTCGGGCGGATCTGGCGTAGTTCTTTCAGGTGCTCATCCAGATCTAGTCCCGGAATCAGGTCGATCTCCAGGGTATCGCCGGATTGCCAGTAGGAGGAGATCTGCAGTACTGCAGGGCCGCTTAAGCCGCGGTGGGTAAAGAGCAGGCTGCCGGTAAAGCTCATGCCTTCGCGGGGTTTACCCTTATCATTCTTGCTTCCTTTCGCAGGCGTGCAGGTCAGGGTTGCCGGAGTGCTTAGGCCGGATAAAGGCTCGGTCAGAGTTTTCTCTTCCGGCTGCAGGGTAAAAGGCACCAGAGCGGCAGAGCGGGGCAGTACTGCCAGACCAAACTGTTCCGCGATCTGATAACCAAAACCCGATGCTCCCATGGTCGGCATGGACAGACCGCCGGTTGCGATCACCAGTGACTGACACTGCAGTGTCTCTTTCAGACCGTTTTGTTCCACGGTCAGTTGATAACGGTAGGGGGCGGCGTCTTCCGGCAGTTGCTCGATACCGAGCACTTCGGTTTTCAGACGAATACGGGCACCGGCATCGGATACTTCCTGTAGCATCATATCCAGAATCGCTTTCGACTTATTATCCGAGAACAGCTGACCTTCCTCTTTCTCGTGATAAGGCAGGCCGTGTTTGTCCACCAGAGCGATAAAATCCCACTGGGTATAGCGGCTCAGGGCAGATTTGCAGAAATGCGGGTTACGCGACAGGTAGCGGTTGGGTTCAACGTAATAGTTGGTGAAGTTACAGCGGCCACCACCGGACACCATGATCTTGTTACCCGCTTTACGGGCGTGATCCAAAATCAGCACGTTACGCTGGCGCTGTCCGGCACTGATGGCACACATCAGACCTGCCGCACCGGCTCCGATAATAATGACGTCGTGTTGATTTTGCTGCTGTTGCATCACTTGCTACCCCGTTTTTGCCGAGGGCGAACTCTAGTGAAATGCCGCCATTCTGTAAAGCAAGCAGGGCGGGAAACCGGGCGTTAGTGATAGATTTTTTTATGGCTGAGGATGCCACTTAGTCGTCGGTATGCAGGATATAGTGCTGCCGATAGCGTTCTGCGATCTCGTTCAGGCGAAACAGATCCGTCAGACTGTTAACCGGCGTGACCGCCATCAGATAGCGTACGCCTTCCAACAGGTCGTGGCTGCGCCACTGCTGCAGTGCTTTAAACTCTTCTTCCGTCATCATAATGTTGCCTCCTGCGCTGAAATCGGTGTTCAGCTTGGCGTTACGGGTTCAGTTTTGGCGTTGAAAAGCAGCCTTGCTGACATAGGCGGACTCTACGCCGGCCTATATTGCAATGCAACACGAAAAGTATGACGTTATTAATTACAGAAGCGCATTTGATCGGTTTTATCTGCGTTAAAGACAACAGCCCTTAAAAATCAGCTGGTTAAGAAGTAAGGCTAGGAGGAGCTTTTATGGGAGGTCTTGATAGGATGGCTTTAATGGTGGGCTTTAATGGAGGGATAAACCCAGCCTCAGGTATTACCCAGAGGCTGAGGGGAAACCGGCACCATAGCGGGTGCCAGCGCATTCTGGCGCTGCTGTTTCAGGTGGGTTGCCGCTAAGGCATAGCCACCGTCGGCACCATCAACAAAGTGGAAATGATCGTGACCATGTTGAAACACAAGGCAGGTGAGTAGGGCTGCTTCTGAAGTGCTGATGCCGTAGAAGAGCACACCGGATTCCTGCTTCTCCTTCAGCCATTCTTCCAGTTTTTCCCGCTGTTCCGGCGAACCTGCCAGTACCATACGCAGCATATTGTCGAATTTTCGGTGATCAGAATGGCGGATCATATCTTCTTTGTAGCCGCCCCAGTTGTAGCCGTTTGCGACCATATTGGTGGCCATCATCAGACTACCCATCATAGCGATAAAGCGGATCTTAACCATGTAACCCAGCTTATAAAGCCAGCTTTTACCGGCACTGTAGAGTCGGGTTTCGGTGCGCAGTTTCTCGTTGGAAAAAGTCATCTGCATGTTGTTGGCTTGCAGAGGGTGGTGCTGATCCCGGTCACCGTAGATCTCGGTGATCTTGGCCATGGTGTCCTGATAAAGGCGACTTTGCTCCGCCAGCGTTGTACAGCGGCTTTCGATCAGCAGGGATACGGTTTCATCCCGTGGGCTGGGGATACGATCCCAGCGACACTGCAGACCGGAGAAATCTGCCTCTGCCGGAATCTCAGCCGGTATCGCATACCTCGTCGGATCTTTTTTCAGCCAGACCTCCGCTTCGGTCATACCGCTGCCAGCAAAGGCCGCCTGAAAGGCATGGTCGGTCACCTGCATCTTGCTGATCAGCACTTCGTGACCCGCAGTTCTCAGATCAGATACCGCCACATAACCGGTACGCAGTTCCAGATTGTAGGCCTCGGTTGAGACTTTTTGCGTGCCTTTCAACGCCGCAAGTGCCGCGTCCAGATAGCAGGGGGGAATACAGAAAGAGGCACCATCACCGCCAAACACGTAAGGAATATTCTCCCGGCTGTGCAAGGCACTTGGGTTGATATCGAGGCTTGGGTTTATTTCCGCATTTAGTTCATCCTGATGTTTTGCGGCAGGTGTGACCGGATCGCAATCGGCGGAGATAATTTTTTCGCAGGCGTTCAGCACCGCGATAATACAGCTGGCACCCAGAGTGTTCACATCCTGATAGCGGTTATTCAGAATTGCACCGGTGGAGTTGACCACATCCGCCACCAGCACATACCAGTCATCGGGTACCGGCTGATAGGTATCCAGATTGAGTAATAGTGAGAAGTCACTGACCGCAGGTAGATCGCGATAGAAGCCGCTGTTAATACTGCCGGACTCATGGTGGAAGTCTGTGTTCAGTGTTTGGTTTTTCAACGGATCCATCGTTTTGCCTCTTCTGCCAGCACGGTGCTGCTCTTTTATTTTCTTTTGTACCTTGGGCTGCATTCTGTACTGTGAAACGCCTAAGGTTTACTGACTATACGCTCCGCTCAGCACAATAGTTTCGGTTAAAGGCATCTTTAACCTCGTCGGCGGTTAAATCACTCAGAAACAAGAGTGTCAGTTTGCTGAATGCCGCCTCACAGGTCATATCATAGCCGCTGATAATACCGGCGTCCGCCAACGCAGAACCTGCCGCATAGCTCATGCTGACAGAACCCTGAGGGCACTGACTGCGATTGACGATCACAACACCACGGTCACTGGCGGCTTTAAAGGCAGCCAATAACGGCTGATTCAGATCCGGTGCGTTACCGCTGCCATAGCTTTCCAGAATCACTCCTTTAACCGGAGCCGCCAGCAGGCTCTCAACCTGTTGCGCCTGAATCCCCGGCCAGAGTTTCAGAATCACCACCTGCGGGATCTCATCAACAGCTTCGGCCTTGATCTCCGGGAAGTGGGTTTCGGAGTCAGATACCTGCTCTGTGACTGTCTTGGTTTCAGCCCATTGCAGCTTGCCTTCAGAACAGGTGCCAAGAGGAGGCAGGTTGATGCTGTCAAAACCCTGTGGCGAGTAGGTGCTGACTTTGCTGGCGCGATTGCCCTGCAGAATCTTGTCGCCAAATACAATCAGTCCGGCCTTTTGTGTCAGATGTGGTGTGTTTGTATGCTCGGTGGTCAGCGCTTCTTTTATCAGGCTGTTAGCCACCAGAAGAGAGGCTTCCACATTTCCCAGCGCATCACTGGCTTCTTTTTCCAGCGGGTACTGGGAACCGGTCACGATGCAGGGCAGGGACTTGGGCAGTAAAAAGCTCAAAGCTGAGGCGGTGTAAGCCAGAGTGTCTGTACCGTGCAGAATAATAAAAGCGCGATACTGTTTCGTGTAGCTGCGGATCAGGCGGTTCAGTTCCAGCCAGTCCTGAGGGGTGGCGTTGGAGCTGTCGATCAGTCGGGGCAGGGTGACCAGATCAAAAGTTGGCAGTGAAGATAAACGAGCCTCCGGCAGTGTCTCCAGCTGCTTTAGCAGCCGCTCCGGCATCTTGTCGCCGGGCACCAGACCTTTATCGCTTTCTACCATGCCGATGGTGCCGCCGGTATAGATCACCGCAATTTGAGCCTTATCCGTGCTGTTTTCAAGCTGATTTACAGAAGATGGCAGGGCTTCAAAACGGCGGGCGGCCGGATAGAGTCGGGTTAGGTTAGGCATGGATAAGCTGCTCTCTGGGTTTAAGGGGTTGAACCTGCTTAGGTTGTGGTTCAGGTCGCTACGGTGACAGGCTATAATCTGGCTGATGAGTCACAAAAAATTGTAATAAAAACAGCGCGTTTTATCATCCTGCAAATACCTGTTCACAAATAGAAAGGTTAGGGTTGAAGCAGAGTCGCGCGGCAGAGGCTTAAAAGCGATATGAAACTGAATTGTGATCTGGGTGAAAGTTTTGGCAGCTGGTCCATGGGAATGGATCAGGAAGTAATGCCCCATATCGATATGGCCAATATCGCCTGCGGTTTTCACGCCTCTGACCCTTTGATTATGCGCGATACCGTGGCGCTGGCGAAGCAGCACGGTGTGCAGATCGGTGCTCATCCCGCCTATCCGGACCTTGTCGGATTTGGCCGCCGCAGCATGGCTTGTTCATTCGATGAGATCTACAGCATGGTGCTCTATCAGTTGGGAGCGCTGCAGGGCATTTGTCAGGCTGTGGGTGAGCAGGTGCGTTATGTGAAGCCTCACGGCGCGCTGTACAACGATATGATGCAGCAACCGGAGGTGCTGCGGGCGATTCTGCAGGCCGTTGTTGATTTCGGCGCTTCGCAGAATCTCAATCTGCTGGTTCTGGTGATGGCAACGGCAGATAACCGCGAACAACAGCAACTGGCAGATGAACTTGGCGCCAGTCTGATGTTCGAAGCCTTCGCTGACCGTGCCTACGATGCGAAGGGATTACTGGTGAATCGCCGAATCCCCGGTTCGGTTTATCACCAGCAGGATCAGGTGGTCGCGCAGGCGTTGGCGATTGCTAAAGGCGAGCCGATTAAAACCCTTGCCGAGGGCGTTGAGGTTTGTCTTAAAGCCGATACCCTCTGTGTCCACGGCGATAACGAAGCCTCGTTGCAGGCGGTAAAAGCGATCCGTCAGGCGCTGAATGCCCTTTAGTCTATTAGCTTTTTTACGAAACGATTAGCTATTAAAGAAAACGATCAAAACCGGAATCTGAACTCTATGGTGCGAATTGAAACAGCCTCAACCGACAGCCTGATTCTCTACTTTGCGGCCAAATCCAGCCCGCAGCTGAGTGCGAAAATCGCCCAGGCCTGCGAGCAGATCCGTCAGTTTAAAGGCATTACCGATCTGATTCCGGCCTATACCTCGGTGCTGGTGACGTTTGATCTGTTGCTGGTGGATGCCGCGCAACTACGCCTGCAGTTGGAAGCCTTGCTTGGTGAGCTTTCACCTGTTGATCAGTTTGATCATGAGACTGAAGATCAGCCTGATGCGGCAGAGAGGAATGAGGTTACGATTCCGGTTTATTACGCCCCGGAAGTCGCCCCCGATCTGGAAACGCTGGCCAAGGCCAAAGGCTTAACGGCAGATGAGGTGATTCAGCGCCACAGCCAGAAAAGCTACCGCGTTGCCGCCATCGGTTTTGCTCCCGGTTTTGCCTATCTGGGTGATGTGGATGAGAGTATCGCCCAGCCCCGCCATGAAACACCACGACTTGCCGTTGCTAAAGGTTCTGTCGCTATCGCCGGAACCCAGACTGCGGTTTACCCGCTGGAATCCCCCGGTGGCTGGAACATTATCGGTCGCACACCTCAGGCGATGATAGATCGCTCGTTGCCCAATCTGACTCCGTTAGCCCCCGGTGATTCGGTACGTTTTGTGCCGATCAGCCGTGAGCAGTTTCTGGCGATGGGCGGTGTTCTGGATTCTGAAACGCCTTCAGAACAGGCTGCGCAACTCGATACAGTTGCGGTGGATAACCGTTCGTCACAAGGCACTGGCTTTAGCGTGATCCATCCGGGGCTGATGTCTCAGCTGCAGGATGGCGGTCGTCACGGCTATCAGCATGTGGGGCTGACCACAGGTGGCCCACTGGATGAGCATGCCTTTCTCTGGGCAAACCATCTGCTGAAAAATCCCTGGGATGCTGCGGTTGTCGAGATCAGCTTTGGCGGCCTCAAACTGCAGGCGCAGGTAGATACTCTGATCGCCGTGACCGGTGCCGATCTCGCTGTTTCTATCAATGGTGAAACTGCCGCCAACTGGGAAGTGATTCCGGTGCGTGCCGGTGATCGGCTGGAGTTCGGCTATCCCCGTTCCGGCACCCGTGCGTATCTGGCGGTGAAGGGCGGCTTTAAGGTTGAGCAGAGTTACGGCAGTGTCGCCACCGTTCAGCGGGAACAGATGGGCGGTCTGCACGGTGATGGCAAACCGCTTACCTTCGGTGATTGCCTGCCCTGTGATGAGCAGGAGCACCGTAAAGATCCTCAGCTGCAGAATCTGATCGGCAAGCGGGTGAGCAACAACTACCTACCGGATTATTCCGAAACTCTGGTGCTGCGGGTGATCGCCGGATACCAGTATGACCAGTTCTCTGCCGAGCAACTGGAGCGCTTCTTCAGTGAGGAGTATCAGATCTCACCGGACAGCGACCGTATGGGGGTTCGTTTGCAGGGTGCGCCGATCAAAGCGCTGCAGGCGGGGATTACCTCAGAGGGCATTGCGCTGGGGGCGATTCAGATTCCGCCGGATGGACAACCTATCGTGTTGATGCGGGATCGTCAGACCATCGGCGGCTACCCGAAACTGGGTTGTGTGTATCCGCCGGATACCGGTCAGCTGGCGCAGCGTCACCCCAATACCAAGGTGCGGTTTGAGCTGATGCCGCGTCATCAGGCGCAACAGGATCTGATGCGCTTCTATCGTTACTTCCGTCGGGCCTGATCAGGCTCGGCTGATTTTTCTACACAAGAGATCGCAAGTCTGAATCAGCACTACTCGCCAAAGTAAGGTTTCGCGATCTCATGGCCGTAGGCCTGATTCAGCATCTTTTCGATCATCTCCATATTCAGCTCCACCAGAAACTGCTTACCGTTCACCAGCTCCACATTACTGCACAGGATATCGTGTTCAGTGATCTGTAGAATATGGTCGGCGTGAACCAGATAGTGAACAACATCGGTATTCACACTGACCGGCAGACGTAAAAATGGGTTACGGGTTTGGCTGCTCATGGTGGTTTCTCTCTATTTCCCTGATCGTTTTATTCTGCAGACAGATAAAATGTTATGTTGTAACATTTTCGAATTCTAACCCTAAAGCCTTTATCTCGCTGTTCTGCAGGAGTTTTCCCTTGAGCCTATCACAGTCGACCGCATCTGCTAGCCCGTCTGTTAAAAAGATTCCCACCCATCTGATTACCGGTTTTCTGGGTGTCGGTAAAACCACCGTCATCCGTCATCTGTTAGCGCAGAAGCCTGCTGATGAAAAGTGGGTCGTAGTGGTGAACGAATTCGGTCAGATCGGTATCGATCAGGCGGCCTATCCGGAATCGGAAGCTGCCGAAGGTGAGGGCGGTCTTAAGGTGCAGGAGCTGCCCGGTGGTTGTATCTGCTGCAGCCTGGGGGTGGTGCTGTCGGCAACGATGGTGAAACTGATCCGTCTGCATAAACCGGATCGCCTGATTATCGAACCCACCGGCATCGGTCATCCGGCGGGGATTCTGGATACTCTTACCAGCGAAACCTTCGCTCCCGTTTTGGATGTGCGGGCAGTGATCTGTCTGGTGGATCCCCGCGCCATTGAAGATCCCCGCGTGCAGGAGCATGAGATCTTTCAGGATCAACTGAGTCTTTCCGATATTCTGGTGCTGAATAAAACCGATCTGGCGACGGAAGAACAAACCGCACGGTTTGAACGGGCAGCGCTGGGTATGTTTCCACCCAAGCAGCGGGTGGTACGGGCAGAGCAGGGTAAGCTGGATCTGAGCCTTCTGGCCCTAGGTCGGGATGGTGCCTTTTATGCGCAGGAAGTGGCTCACCATGATCATGGTCACAGCCATCATAGCCACGACCACGACCACGACCACGACCACGACCACGACCATCATAATCATGGGCATGATCATCATCACGGTCATTCCCATGGGGAGATCGCCGGAGCCTCACCGGAAGCCTTCTCCGCCGATGCCCTGCAGAAGGTACAACCGGGGCAGCCGGTTCAGCTCTCCGGCGAAGGCGCAGGGGTTTATACAATCGGCTGGCTGTTCCACCCGGAGGATCAGTTTGATGAAGCTCAATTGGTAAACTGGCTGGAAACCGTACCGGATCTGCTACGCCTGAAAGCTGTATATCGCGTTCGCAACCAATGGCAGTTTTATAACCGAGTCGGCAGCGAATCCGACCGCTTCCCCATCGCCTACCGACGGGACTCCCGTTTTGAGCTGATCAGCCCGCAACCGTTTGAGGGAGTAAAGGAGTTAGAGGTAGGGTTAAAGGCGTGTCTTAAAGGCACGAACTAAATCGCATTTTAGCTGCTGGCGCTGATTATCGCGCCAGTCGCCAGCTTCTCATTCCAAGGTGGGCACCGAGCCCGCCGCCTTATCAGACCTTCTTCGCGGTTGAATTCTTAATTGGCTTCCGATAAATTTTTAATCGATCAGATGTTGTAAACCGTGTGCTTGTTTGGTTTAAGCCTCAGCATATGGCCGCTTTTAAGGTAAAGAGCGGAATCAAAGGCGTACAAGCGCAATGGCAGGGAAGCAGTCAGATCAGAAAATGGATTTATCATTTCTCTTCACAAGTCCCTCTTCATCCTGCTTTTGTGTCTGCTGATAGAATGGTGCAGGAATCTTGGATTCAACTATTAAGTGCAACACTGCTAGTTTCCAGAGCTACACATAAACTCAGTTTATGTTTTTGGCCTGAAAGTCTGAATCATTGTGTTTTAGGTCGGCTTTACTGCCGGTTGATGGATTTCGGGCTGGGTAAGTTTGACCCTAACCGAATAGACCGGCTTTTACTTTTTTAAGGACTTTATTATGAAAAAACGTATTCTTCTCACTGCTATTTCTGCTGCCTTGGCTTCGTCTTTGACTTTTGCAGAGTCGTTGCCTCAAGAGGGGGATAATATGGCTGAACTTTTGTCAGAGATTCAGAATGGTTCTGATGAAGTTGCGCGGGAAGCATTTAAAAAATTGCCATATCCTCTACAGATTCGCGCTCAGAGTGCCAGTCGTATGTTCACTTATCTTGATTTTGGTGCTGTATATCATTCCTATGACTCTTCGGTTGGCGGTATGGGGTCAAGTATTGGGATTGATATTGAGTTATCAGCTATGCCAAAGCAATCTGACTATTTCTTCGGTCGTATCGGTTATGAGAACAGTTTCGACTTAACCAATTTGTTCGATGCTGGACGCTCTGGTTGGAACTTTGGTGTTGGCGCAACTTATCCGATCAACCTGACCTACTTCCCCTACGCTACTTTTGATTACGTGCTTGAGTCTACCACCGGCTGTGCAGGTAGCCGTTGTGTAACAGTTGATAATGATGGTACCGACCTAACATTTGGCATGAAGTATTTGGCCGGTATAGATCTCGCTCTGGATTTAGGTTTGATTAAAAGTAGTCGTGATAATGGAGATCAGACAGGCTGGCGCATCGGTATTGATCGCTTTATGCACAATATGGATCAGAACGAAGGTGCCTATATCACTTACACGAATTTGGGAGATAGCAAAATCGAGTTTGGCTGGCGTATGCGCCGTTAATAGTTTTGAGTCATTTGAAAGGTCGGGAGTAACCGACCTTTTTTGGTCTGGAGGGGAGTTCCAGATTCAGAATAGACTGTTCTTAGAACTCAGTTCACCTTTCTTTGTCATATGAAAAGTTGGTGCTCTTGAACTGTGGATATCGATGTAGGCTCTTGCTAACAGGCTTTTAATGAGTGGTATGTATCGCATGCATTGATATGCCCTGAATATTACAATAAGACTAAGTCTTGTTCAAAGTAATCCAGTGGATTACTCTTCGCCTATGCTAACCACCATCACTGAACTCCCGGAATACATCAAACGTGCCGATGACCTTTTCACGGACTTCGAGCGCAAGGCCGTCATCGACTACCTTGCCGAGCATCCATTGGCCGGTGATGTGATGGAAGGAACCGGCGGTATCCGCAAGCTTCGTTGGAGCAGAGGCAACAAAGGGAAAAGTGGTGGGGTGCGTGTCATCTATTATTACCACGACCACAGAATTCCCCTGTACCTGCTGACGATGTTTGGTAAAGGTGAGCGGGCAAATTTGTCAAAAGCGGACAGAAATGCGCTGTCCAAACTGGTCAGTATTCTGGCTCATACAGCATTGGAGAAAAATCATGGCTAGTGCCTTTGAAAGTATTGCTAAGGGCTTACAGGAAGCCATCGAACTTAACCAAGGCGGTAAGGTTGAGGCCAAAACGCATCGACCTGAACCTGTTGATGTGGCCGCTATCCGAAAAAATCTGGGTATGACGCAGATGGAATTTGCTGCCAAGTTCAGTATCAGCGTATCAACTCTGAGACATTGGGAACACGGTAATCGGACGCCTCATGGCCCAGCATTGGCTCTATTGCACGTCATATCAAAAGAGCCACAAGCAGTCCTGAGAGCACTGAGTTGATATCTTTCTTATGAAAAGCGGCGTACCAGCCGCTTTTTTATTTGCCTTAAATCCTGCTCAAAAAAATAACCCTACCTTGTGTCCCGTTGTTTGCCTGCCTCCGTACTACCTATAATCCCCACATTAAGGACACCGAACCAACCAACTGGCAGGCGTTATCGTGAAAACCTCTACAGAATCCACCGCAACCATCAACTCTCTGGATGATCTGGCGAATTGCCTCGATTACTCCCTGATGGACACGCTGACTCCTGATCCGGATGCCACGGAAGATGGCGCTGACCATAACCCCCGTCAGGTGTTCAGCGGGCACTATGTGCCGGTTGCGCCAACGCCTATCGGGCAGCCGGAATATATCGCCCATAGCCCGGCCTTTTTCCGTGAGCTGGGGCTGAGCGACGATCTCGCGCAGGATAAAGACTTTACCCGTCTGTTCACTGGTGATCTGACTGACCAACCGCAGGGCTTTCGCAAAACCGGTTGGGCAACGGGTTATGCCTTGTCCATTTATGGTACGGAATACACTCAGCAGTGTCCGTTCCAGACCGGTAACGGTTATGGCGATGGTCGTGCGGTGTCTGTGGTGGAAGCGGTGCTGGGCAACCAGCGTTGGGAGATGCAGCTGAAAGGTGGTGGTCGCACGCCCTATTGCCGTGGTGGTGATGGCCGTGCGGTGCTGCGTTCCAGTGTGCGGGAGTTTCTGGCGCAGGAGCACATGCACGCTTTGGGTGTGCCCACCAGCCGTTCCTTAACCCTGTATGTGTCCAAAACCGATGTAGTGAAACGCCCTTGGTATTCAGAAGGTTCCCGCTCCATGGACCCGGATCGCATGGTGGCGGAGCCAGTAGCGATCACGACCCGTGTTGCGCCTTCTTTTATCCGAGTGGGTCAGCTGGAGCTGTTTGGCCGTCGTGCCCGTAAGCAGCAACCCGGTGCTCTGGCGGAGCTGGGACAGCTGGTGCGTCATCTGATCGAGCGGGAATACTCAAACGAAATCCAAACTGACCTATGCCTGCCAGAAAGTATTCTGACTCTGGCCAAAGCCTTTCGTGGCCGCCTGACCAGGCTGGTGGCGAACTGGATCAGAGTGGGTTACTGCCAGGGTAACTTTAACAGTGATAACTGTGCTGCAGGTGGCTTCACGCTGGATTACGGCCCCTTCGGTTTTATCGATGCCTTTAACCCCCATTACCAACCGTGGACCGGTGGCGGTCAGCACTTTGCCTTTATGAATCAGCCGGTGGCGGCGGGTAAAAACTTCGGCAGTTTCTGTAAGGCGCTGCAGCCGTTACTGGCGGATGAGCCGGAGGCGTTACGCCAGCTGCATGAGATAGAGCGTGATTTTGATAACGCCATGCAGGCCGAGATGGAAGCGATGTGGGCCGCTAAACTCGGCTTAACCGGGTTTGATGCTGAGCTGCTCCGTCACCTTGAAATGCTGATGATGCTGACTCCGGTGGATTACACCCGTTTCTTCCGTATTCTTTCTGATCTGTCTTTTACAGGTTTGTCGGCTGAAGCGTTGACAGACGACCTGAATACCCTGAAAGCCAGTTTCTATAACGGTGAAGTTTACGAAGCGGTTGCCCTGCACCCAAGGTACGATCTGGATCATGCCGAGATGGATCGCCGCTGGACACTTTGGTTAAGCCAGTGGCGTGAAGCCCTGATGCGTGAGGCGGTTGCAGCAGATGAACGCGGCGAAACCCCTCGTTCAGAAGCGGAAGTGCGCGCCGGAATGAAAGCGGCTAATCCGAAATATACCCTAAGGGAATGGTTGCTGGCTCCGGCCTATCAGGCCGCCGCACAGGGTGATTACAGCCTGATCCGTGAACTGCAAAGTGTGATGACCCAGCCTTACGATGAGCAGTCAGCGGAGATTGCTGAAGGCTTCTATCGCCAGAAACCGATTGAAGCCTTTGGGGCAGGTGGTGTCTCGCACTTGAGCTGCTCATCTTAAAGCGGTTGTTCTTTATAAATCGGTTGCTCGTCTTAACATCGGCTGTTCTTCAACGTGGTGAAAATGGCGATAACCCGGGCGCTTAAAAGCAGCGCCCGATGCGTTTGATTCCTTCCAATACTTCCTCCTCCGGGCAGGCACAGCAGTTGATCCTGAGATAACGGCTGTAGAGATCGCTGGTGGGGGAGAACACATCCCCCGGCAGAAACATCACGCCTTTTTCCAGTGCTTTCTGGTGTAGCGGCATCGCCATAAAAGGCTCCGGCAGTTCCACCCAGAGAACAAAACCTGCCTCCGGCAACGAAACCCGTGTGCCCTCCGGAAAATACCTGAGTACCCATTCACGGGTCTGATGCACCCGCAGTTTGTGCTGGCTGGCGATCTTACGCACCGAGCGCTGATACAAACCCTGTTCCAGCATATAGGCGACACTCAGCTGGCAAGGGGTGCTGACGCTGACGTTGTTCTGAAACTTACGGGCGGTGGCTGAGGCGGTATCTCCAGCGGGTAACAACCAGCCCACCCGCAACGAAGGCGACATACTTTTGGAGAAAGAACCGCACTGGCTGACCACGCCATAGGGATCCATCGAGCGTAAAGAGCGCACCGGACGATCGGCATAGGCCAGATCCAGGCAGATCACATCCTCAATCAGGCGGGTGCCGTGGCGGTAGCAGAGTTCGATCAGATCGGTTTTCTGCTGCTCCTGCATCACAAACCCCAGCGGGTTGTGCCCCACCGGATTGACCACACAGGCGTTGACCTTGATCGCGGACATCATGGTGGCGAGGTGATCCAGATCGATACCGGTTTCCGGTGAGGTAGGGATCTCCAGTGCCTTAAGACCGAGGCTTTCCAGCTGCTGCAAAATAGTGAAGTAGGTGGGGGACTCAATCGCCACCACATCGCCGGGTTTGGTGCACTCGGTCAGGGCGATACGCAGGGCTTCGGTACAGCCGTTGGTGATCAGGAGATCATCCGGCGCACACTGTACACCCTGATGGCTGAGATGCTGAGATAGCGCCTGTTGCAGCAATGGTTCGCCACCGGAGGGGCTGTAGCCCCCATAAGCCCACTGAGGTTTGCGGCTGATCTGGCGTTGAATCTTCGCCAGTGCCTCCAGCGGTAAAAGTGCCGGTTCCGGTACTGCCGTGCCCAGATTGATCAGCGGATGCTCCCGTCCCATAGAAAGCATACGGATCACCAGATCGCTGACCTTAACCCGTTCTGCTGCCGGGTTTGCCGGTGGAATCTGAGGTTGCAGCCGCTGATTACCCTTGGCTGATGAGGGACTACCCGCAAGGTAATAGCCGGAGCGGGGGCGAACGACAACCAATCCCTGATCGATCAGATACTGATAAGCGCTTTGGGCGCTGCTCAGGCTGATATCAAACTGCTCGGCGACCAGGCGTAGGCTGGGCAGCTTCTGTTCCGGGTTGGCGTGACGGATCACCTGCTGATAAAGCTTACGTCCCACCTGCTGATACAGGGGCTGTTCCGGCGGGTGGTTCAGCTCGTGCATCGGGCTTTGATGCGGCTTGGGTTGCGGTTCGGGTTGAAGCTCGGGTTGCAGCTTATGTTCCGGGGCTTGCGTCTCAGGCATAGGGTTCAGACATCTGTTTGTGGCTTTTTATCGTTATGGTAAAATTTCGGCAAACTGTGTGTCAGTTATTTTGGTCTGTATGGGGCTGTTTTAGCAAACTGTATCTTTTCTGTGTGCCCCTTCCATTTCCATAATGTCACCATAAAGTCTGAGATCAACCGAAGTCCTGCGAAACTGTTTTCACCGCTTCCGGGTTGAGTCTCAGTGACAACAAATATCATCATTTGCAAAAAAGGATCACTCTATGTCCAGCCCCTCACCGGAATTGAAACTGTCCGCTTACGCTAACCGTCTGCCGGGTTCTCCTGTGCGTGAGATTCTGTCGGTCAGCCAACAACCGGGCATGATCTCTTTTGCCGGTGGCCTGCCCGATGCTTCTGTTATGCCTGAGATGCCAGAACTGGGCGACCTGACCAGCATTAAACAATACGGCACCTCTGACGGTGAAGCTCTGGTAAAACAGGAGCTGGTTAAGTGGCTGGGCGGCGAAGGCCTGACCTGCACCGAAGATCAGATTATGATCACTTCCGGTTCTCAGCAGGGTCTGGATCTGGCCGCGCGTATTCTGGTAGATGCCGGTACTCAGGTTGTGGTTGAAGACCCGACTTATCTGGCGATGCTGCAGGTTCTGCGTGGTCTGGGTGCTGATCTGCTGCCATTTGATCTGGGCGAGAACGGTGTTGATCTGGAGTCTCTGGGGAAGCAACTGAAAGATAACAACCCACGTATGGTTTATCTGATTCCGACCTTCCAGAACCCGACTGGTTACAGCTACACCGAAGCCGAGCGTATCGCTGTGGCTGAACTGATCGACCGTTACGATGTGACGCTGATCGAAGACGACCCGTACCGCGTTCTGAACTACGATAACGCCTTCACCCGTCCGATCTGTTCTTACCTGAAGAAAGCGACCTGGATGTACATGGGTTCTTTCTCCAAGATGCTGTGGCCGGGTCTGCGTACCGGTTATGTGGTTTCGCATCCTGATCTGTACCCTTGGATTCTGCGTGCTAAGCAGGCGACGGATCTGCACTCTAACCGTCTGGGTCAGAAGATCATTGGTGACTTTTTAGCGGCTGGTAGCCTGCCTGCGCACGTTGAGCGTCTGCAGAACCACTACCGTGTTAAGCGTGACCTGATGCAGAAGCTGCTGAAAGAGTACCTGCCAGCGTCTGTGAAGTGGAAACTGCCAGCGGGCGGTATGTTCTTCTGGCTGGAGCTGGAAACCGATACCCGTGAAGTTCTGCCGAAAGGTATCGAAGCTAAGGTTGTTCCTCTGCCGGGTACGCCGTTTGAAGTTGAGAAATCAGCAGGTAAAGCACTGCGTCTGAGCTTCAGTCAGATGACACCGGAAGATATGGAAGAAGGCCTGAAGCGTCTGGCTAAGGTTCTGGAAACTCTATAAGCCTTCTGGATTGGAAAGAGCTGTAAACCCTGAGAGGGTGTTTACAGCTCGCACAAAAAAGCCGGAATTTATCAGTGATAGATTCCGGCTTTTTTACGTCTGGCGTTCAGATTGCGCTATATCTGAGTGTGTTAGCTGGTTGTGGCCGTTGCTGTCGCCTCAAGCTGAGCCAGCATATAGCCCATAATCTGTTCCATACGTTGGTTGGCTTCGGAGAAGAGCTCCAGATCCACCAGCATAGCTTCTGCTGGTTGGGTATGGGTGCCATCTTCTTCGATCTCGTGACGGCAGGCATCTACCAGTTCACGGGCCGCATCCGGTGTGGTTTCCAGGTGGAACTGCAGGGCAACCACGCGATCCTGATAGATAAAGCCCTGTTGGCCACAACCTTCGCTGCTGCCGATGGACTTAGCACCTTCCGGCAAAGTGAAGGTATCACCGTGCCAGTGGAACGCCTGAAACTGCTGAGGCAGACCCAGCACCATGGCGTTCGGTGTAGCAGTAATCGGGAACCAGCCAATTTCACGCTCATCATTTTTGCTGACGGTGGCACCCAGTACCCGTGCGATCAGCTGCGAACCCAGGCAGATCCCCAGCAGCATCTTTTCCTGATCAATCGCTTCACGGATAAAGACTTTTTCTGCTTTCATCCAATCGACATTGAAATCATCGTTGGCGCTCATAGGGCCGCCAAGAATCATCAGCAGATCATAATCTTCGTGAGATGGCAGAGGGTCGCCTTCATGGAAGCGGGTCGTGGTCAGCGTATGGCCATTTTTTTCGGCCCAGCGGGCAATACTACCCGGCCCTTCGTAGGGAACGTGCTGAAAAACATGAATTCGCATCAATGCTGCCTCGCTTGCTGAAAATTCTGTGACCTGTGGATCATGCCATCTGTTCCCCAAATCGATGTTGTGCCAAAAGCGGGCAACACCGTTATCGGCTGCGGGTTATTTTTTAGCAGAGTAACGGATTGCTGGTCAGGGGAAAAGAGAGATGTACTTCTAATAAAGCTTTTCATCGGCTGATGCAGTGACAGAGATGTACTGGTTGCCAATGAGCTTTTGCTGCTTGTGGCCATCAGTCCGTTTGGGATCTGCTGGTTGCAGCCAGAAAAGATTGGGGAGTACGCCGCGAAGGCGTTTTTATTATCAGCTGTCCGAAGACAACTGGGAGGTTCGCTGTTTGCTGTCATATACCTTGGGTGCAGTCTTTAAATTGTTAAATTAAAACAGGAGGATAACAGGAAATTAACCCGATGCAATATAGCGAAACGCTAATGGCTGAGTGTCCGGTCAGGGTGTATTTTCACACTGACCGGACGAAAAAAGCGTTAGCCAGTTGATTTTATGTTTCGGAAATTGAAACTCTTTGGTTAATTTTGTATCGTTTGGGTGTGATTAATTATGATCTGCCGGTTCTGTCATAGCGCTGTGCAGGGTGTCAATCACTTCGCTCCAGTCTGAATCTTCATCCAGACCCTGTGCCAGAAAGGCCGCCTGAACATCTGTAAAGCAAGTGGCTTCGTAGATGGGCAGGTCTGCCGGGATGGGGGCGTTATCTCTGATAAATTGCTGGATAGATGTCTCGTCGCTGGGCAGGCCAAGCTGGTTAAACAGGTTGGTCATATTGTGAGTAGATAGATCCATGATCTGCCTCCTTCGTGCATGCGATAAGTATGATCATTTGTCTACGAACATGAACATTATGTTCTATAACAATGAATAACTGGTCGGGCAACCAATAACAAAAACGAGCCTGAATCAGTATAGAAACACAGACCAAAGAACGCTAACAGGGACCCTATGAAAAAAATAAAAGACCTGTCACGTCTCGATATTGCTGAACTGACCCGTCAGCTACCGAAAGAAAAGGGTACGTATCTGCTCTTTTTCGAGATGAAACACGCCAAAACCATCCGCGTTGGTAAACTGGCTGAAACTGAATTTGCTCCCGGCTACTACGCTTATGTGGGTAGTGCCTTTGGCCCCGGCGGACTGCACGCCCGGCTACGGCATCACCTGAGTATTAGTGAACGCTGCCACTGGCATCTGGACTATATTCGTCCTGCGATGCATTTCCTCTCCCTCTGGATCACCGAAGACTCTGAACCCCGGGAACATGACTGGGCGAATGTGCTGGCAAGTCTGCCGGGTTCTGAAGTGCCGGTGAAAGATCTGGGGGCGACGGATTGTCAGTGCCACGGTCATTTCTTCCGCTTTGATCAGCTGCCAACCCTCTGCGAGTTCCGTAAGCTATTGCGGGAGCAGGGCATGCTGGGGGCTGCGGTTGATGAGGTAAGCCGTTATCAGTTGAAGGCTGCCTGATCAGGCCAAAGCCTCAAGATAGGCATAGAAAAAACAAAGCCCCGTCAGAGTTAACTGACGGGGCTTTCTTTATTCTGGCTTGTTTCTGGCTTTACTGACGAGGGAGGGTTAAGCGCAGATCGCGTCTTCACATCCCATTTCTTCCTGATGCAGAAGTTCCGCAAGGGCGGCCGCAACGGTGGCTGCACCATCCTGCCAGTTATGATCCAGCATCACACCATGACCGGAATCCACCCAGTGGGCTTTGCAGCCGTAGGTAGCTGCAGTCAGAGTTACTGTCAGTTGAGGCACCAGCTGATCCTGTTTAGCTCCGACCACTGCGATAGGGGTTTTTGCCACTTCAAAAGGATTGGGCAGGTCGTTCCAGCTCATATCCCAGATCAGGCGCTGGGATTCCGGTACCATATACTGCAGCCATTTATCCAGCTGCTTCTGATCCACGGGGCCAGAGAACATATAGCGCTGCAGCTGAGCGGGTGTTGCCTGCTCCGGCATCATATAGGTTTGGGTCATCTCAAGGGTGGTAATCGGATTGCACCAGAGACTCTGAATCGACAATGGCATCATGCCCTGCGGCGGAATACTGCACAGCAAAACCGCACCGCGACCCACATGCTGAGTCAGGAAGCGCTGAACCACCATGCCGCCCATAGAGTGACCCACCAGCAGTGGCGGCTGCTTGTGGTTTTGCTCGATGGTGCGAATCGCATCTTCCAGATCCTGGGCGTAGTCTTTCAGGCTGTATTGACCGGTGGGGTCTGGGGAGGATGAGCGGCCGTGTCCCCGTAGACTAACGGCATAGGCGTGATAACCGTGATTGGCAAACCAGTCCAGAAAGTGTTCTTCCCAGATCCAGGCACCGCTGAAAATGCCATGAACAAACAATACCGGAACGGCATCTTCCTGTTTGGCCAGTCGGTAGACCAGCTCCAGTCGGGCAATACTCATGCAACACACTCCTGTGACTTCTTTGAAATACCATCTTCAGATTCAGGTTAGCGCATGTTTGGCATATCAATATGCAAGAGCGCTGATACATCTACGTTAATGATCGCCTGATTAATCAGCAAGCATTTTCAGCGAGGATGATAAACCCTGATGGTTTGGTGATGAGTTTACTTATGCTGCGTTGCGATATTAAGACAGGATGAATTCTCTGTGACTTACCCTGCCAAGGGATAGCTATGCTGGAAGAAGCGGTTTACGCATTGCATAATACGGCACTGAATTTTTTGTTTATCCAACGCTATTGATCGCTGATAGCGACACGACGATTTCGAGGTGCTTATGTCCGGCAACGCAGAGCTGTTTTATACCGAACAGGGGGAAGGTTTCCCGCTGATGATTATTCATGGTCTGTTCGGTTCTGCGGATAACTGGCGCACCCTCAGCAAGAAGTTTTCGGAAACCTATCGGGTTATTGCGCTGGATCTGCGTAACCATGGTCGTTCCCCTCATATCGAGGGCATGAGCTACGAGGCGATGGCCGCCGATGTGCTGGCGCTGATGGATAAGCTGGGTCTGGAAAAAGCACATATTCTGGGACACTCCATGGGTGGTAAAGTGGCCATGCAGCTGGCGCTGAACCAGCCGGAGCGGGTTGAGAAGCTGATCGTGGCGGATATCGCGCCGGTCGAATACGGGCATGGCCATGATGACGTACTGGCGGCTCTTTATGCGGTTCATAACTCCGGTGGTGCAGTGAGCCGTAAAGAGGCGGATGCGATGATGGCAGAGCATCTGGATACTCTGGGTGTGCGTCAGTTCCTGAGTACCAATCTTGAGAAGAAAGAGAACGGTAAGCTCGGCTGGCGCGTGGGTCTGGATCAGATCAATGCTGATTATGATTCTGTGGTTAAAGCGCCATCCGGTAATGCGTTTGCCAAGCCTTCACTCTTTATTCGTGGTGAAGTGTCTCACTACGTAGAAGACAGCTATCTGCCTCAGGTTGATGCGCTGTTCCCCCATAACCAACTGATCACCATGGCAGGCTGCGGTCATTGGCTGCATGCGGAAAAGCCACTGGATTTCCTCGCCCATGTGCAGGAATTCCTGAGCAGCTGATTTCTGCATCGGCTTGCTGAATAGAATCAGGCAAGAATCAGATACGATACGACAAACAGCCATTAAAGCCGTTGGGTTTTAATGGCTGTTTTCGTTTTCGAGTTGCTTGTTTTTCAGGAGGTCGGTCTATGCCCAAAATCCTTTCTGTTTTATTGCTTTTGCTGATGGGGGCTCTGTCTATGAGTATCCATGCCGCCGAAGCCCGTACGCTTGTGTCCGGACTTAACTACCCCTGGGATATTGAAGCCTACGGTGATGATTTCTATATCACAGAGAAGTCAGGAAACCTTGGTGTGATCCATGAGGGACAATTAACCCGAATGCCTGTCGTCACATCTGTGCCGATTTTGGATAGCAAGGGTGGCGGTCTTTTGGGAATGGCGCTTTTCCCGAACTTCTCTGAAACTCAGCGGGTCGCTCTTTATCAGCACTATGGTTCTGAAGGTCAGCGCCGGAATCGCGTGATTGAAGTCGTTCGTGATGGCAATCAATGGCGGGAAACCCGAGTACTGCTGGATAATATTCCGGGACACCCGCTCTACAATGGCGGTCGGGTCGCGTTTGGCCCAGATGGCATGCTCTATATCAGCACGGGCTGGACTGAGAATCGGAGTCGGCCTCAGGATCTGAAAAGCCTTGCAGGGAAAATCCTGCGTATCAAACCGGATGGTAGTATCCCAGCAGATAACCCGTTTCCCGACTCTCCTGTCTGGTCGTTAGGCCACCGAAACCCGCAGGGCATCGCCTGGGATAATTCTGGACAGTTATTTAACGCCGAGCATGGTCAATCCGGCCATGATGAAGTTAACCGTGTTCAGGCCGGGGCTAATTACGGCTGGCCGCTGATTCAGGGTGATAACCAAAGGGAGGGGATGCAGCGTCCTTTGGCTCACTCCGGTTACTCCACCTGGGCACCATCAGGACTGGCCTATGATGGTAAGCATCTGGTTGTCGCAGCTTTGAGGTCGCAGGGGATTCTTCTGATTGATCCCGACACAGGAAAAACGGTGAAGTCTGTTTCTCTGGGGGAGCGCATCCGGGATCTTTTGGTGAAAGAGGGGGTTATCTATGCTATTACCACCAATCGCTCGCCACGCTACGATGGGGATTCAGATGACCGGCTGATCAGGGTGTCGATTGACTGATCCTTGATGGCTTTGTTGTTGGTCTTTTGAACAAAGAGCCCCGCTGGTGCGGGGCTCTTTGTGTTTACGGTTTACAGGCCTTGTGAGTTTAAAGCCTTGCCTTAAAGCTCGGCGTGTGGCCCGAAAACTTCGTAGTGGATGCGGTCTGTATCAACGCCCAGTGCCAGCAGCTGCTTTTTGACAAAGGCCATAAAGGCGACTGGGCCACAGAGGTAGAAGTCGCCCCCCGCAACCGGAAGATCGCTGGCAATAGCGCTCAGCTCCATCAGACCAGTGTGTAGGTTGCCTGCCGTTGTTGTTGCTTCTTCAGCGCCCTGGTTGTACCAGACGTGGGAGCTGAGGTTCAGGCATTCGCTCAGCTCATGCACACGGCGTTCAAAGGAGTGCTGGGCTGCATTTTCACAGGCATGCAGGAAGCTGACCGGTTGCTGGTAGCTGGATTTAGCCAGTGATTCCAGTGTCGCGATCATCGGTGTGATACCAACACCGGCAGAGATCAGTATCACGGGCTTCTGGTGGTCGGTGAAGAAGAAGTCGCCAGCCGGTGCAAAGAGTTCAACTTCATCTCCGCTGGTCAGCTCATCGTGCAGATAGTTGGACACCAGACCATCAACGTCACCCTGCTCCCGCTTGACCGAGATACGGTAGCTTTTCCCGTTAGGGGTATCAGAAAGTGAGTACTGACGGATCTCTTCAAACTCAGAGCGGCTCGGTTTAACACGGATACCCAGATACTGCCCCGGTTTGTAATCCACCACAGGCTGCTGATCAACCGGCACCAGAATCAGACTTTTAACCAGTTCGGATTCCTGTTTGGTGGCCTCGATACGGAAGCGGCGTGCACCTTCCCAGCCGCCGGCACTTTGGGCATTTTCCTGATAGATCTCACTTTCGCGCTGAATAAAGATATCGGCCAGCTGCTGGTAGGCGGCGGTCCAGGCATCTTCCACTTCGGGAGTGAACGCATCCGGAGCCAGCTCCTTCAGAGTTTGAATCAGGTGATGACCCACAATGGAGTATTGCTCCGGACGAATATCAAAGCTGGTGTGCTTGTGCGCGATGCGCTCAACCGCAGCATGCAGAACTGGCAGGTTGTCGATGTGTTGTGCGTAAGCGGCAACGGCATTGAACAGTGCAACGGACTGACGGCCGGAGTGCTGGTGGCTCATGTTGAAGATATTTTTCAGCTCAGGGTTGTGGCTGAACATGCGGGTGTAGAAGTGTTCGGTGATTTTGCTGCCTGCGCTTTCCAGAAGAGGGATAGTGCTTTTAACGATGTCGATCTGTGCTGATGTAAGCATGGTGTGGGGTACCTCTGTTCTCTGCCTGATTGGCTGATTGCTTGGTTAATTGCCGGGTCGTTGGATTCGGTGTCGATTGATTCGCTTGTCCTCAGACTGAGTCCTCAATAGAAACGATCCGGTTTTTGTGTCCGATAGTTGATCGCCCCTGATCTTGCCGTGCTGTAAGGCTTCTTCCGGTGAGCTGGATATCGGTTTTTCTGATCGGCGGTAATAGTCATTGCACTGGTTGTGCCATGCTTTTAATTGTCTTTAAAAACAATGGGTTACGGTTTTTTGGTTCTTTGTTTTATGGATTGTAAGGTCAAAATGACTCTTTGTTTTTAAAGTCAAAATGACCTATAAATGTCTTTTTGAAACTAAATCGCCAGAGTCTGATATGTCGGATCACACAAGCCACTCAAATCACACAAGCCTCCCTAATCACCCATCTTCTTCCTCTCAGGGCGTGGCTTCGCCGGTCAGTCAAAGCACACTGCTGCAGTTTGCTATTGATCTGGCGGACAGTCTGAGTGCACAGGATAGGTTCGACCGGCTGTTGAATGCGGTGCGGGGCAGTATTCCCTGTGATGCGGTAGTCCTGCTGCAACGATCCGGAGGGGAGTTAAAGCCTCTGGCGCAGAAGGGACTTGGGGCGGATGCTCTGGGTCGGCGTTTCGAGATAGAGTCCCACCCGAGGTTTTCGGCCATCTGTCAGTCTCAGAGCCCGGTTCGCTTTGAACGGGATTGCGGCTTACCGGATCCCTATGACGGTATGCTGCAGGGCTTCTCCGGCGATCTGCCGGTACATGCCTGTATGGGGCTGCCGTTGCTGGCGGACGGTCGCCTGATCGGCGTGCTGACGCTGGACAGCATGACCCCGGAGGCTTTTGAGCATATCCCGCTGCAAACCCTTGATGTGATCGCAGCGATGGCGGCGGCCAGCCTGAAAACCGCCATGTTGCTTCAGCATCTGGAAGCGGATTCCCTCCACGCCCGTAACGTCATCAGCGAGCTGACACAGGAAGCGCTGGCGAAAGATGGCGGTGAGCTGATCGGCGATAGCGAGCCGATGCTGAAGCTTAAACAGGAGCTGGCACTGGTGGCTCCTTCGGACTTTGCCATCCTGATTGAGGGAGAAACCGGTGTCGGCAAAGAGCTGGCTGCCCGCACTCTGCACGGCCTTTCACAAAGAGCTTCTGGGCCTTTGGTCTATGTTAATTGCGCAGCGATTCCTGAGAATCTGGTTGAAAGCGAGCTTTTTGGTCACGTTAAAGGCGCATTTACGGGTGCGGATCGTCATCGAGAAGGCAAATTCAGTCTGGCTGATGGCGGCACCCTGTTTCTGGATGAGATCGGTGAGCTGCCGTTGCTGGCGCAAAGTAAGTTGCTGCGGGCGTTACAGAATCAGGAGATTCAGCCGGTGGGGCAGGATCAGGTGGCTAAAGTGGATGTCCGTGTACTGGCAGCGACCAACCGGGTTCTGCAGCAGGAGGTTGAGCAAAAGCGCTTTCGGGCCGACCTCTACCACCGCCTGAGCGTTTATCCGGTAAAGATCCCACCTCTGAGGGAGCGCTACGGTGATGTCAGTTTGCTGGCCGGTTATTTTCTGGAGCTGTCACGCCGCAAGCTGGGGCTTGAGCAGCTGCTGCTGGAAGAGGAGGCGCGTCAGGTGCTGGAAGTGTACAGCTGGCCCGGTAATGTTCGTGAGCTGGAGCATGTGATCGGGCGGGCGGCTTTGGTGGCCAATGCGGAAATGGCCAAAGAGAGCGTCGGCAGGCCTCAGAGCCTTGCTGTGGGGCTGAAAAAAATGACCCGTATTCAGCCCCGTCATCTGGGTAATATTGCGGTGGATCTGCCCCTGAGCCCGAACACAGAGCAGGGTTCTGTCCCTGAATCAGCAGGTTCTGCATCAGCTGTCTCACTTATCCCTGATCCTGCCAGCGAATTAGGGCTTAAAGCGGCAACGGAGGCTTATCAGAAGCAGCTGATTGTGCGTGCAGTATCAGAGGCTGACGGCAACTGGGCTGAAGCAGCGCGTCAGCTGAAGACGGATCGGGCGAATCTGGTTCGACTGGCTAAGCGTTTGGGAGTTGAGGTCGTCAGACAGGTGTCTGTGCGTTAGTCAGCGCTAAGGTGGTAATGCTCAGTGCCTTCTCAGTGATAACTCTGCTGGCTGTTTGCTTCATGAAAGCGCTATAGTTGAAAGCTTATCCTCCGGGCTTGCCGATTAAGCGGGTAAGTGCGAAACAAGATGTCGTGGTTTGCGGAGGATTAAGCGTGATGCACTGTTGTGAGATCTGTGTATCTGGTTATTAAGGATAAGAGTGATATGGCGATTGAATCTTTGGTAATACCCAAGGTTGAGGCAATAGACGGCATCAAGATTGATGTCGGTCGTGCAGCTCATACGGTAACCAAGGCGCTGGATTATGTCGGTGTGGACGATCACAGCCATGGTCGCCGTGTAGGCCTGATCTGCCATCGTATTGCCCATTATTTGGGGTGGGATCAGGAACGTCGGCACTTTGTTCTGTTAGCCGGTATGCTGCATGACTGTGGTGTCTCCTCTACAGAAACCCACCGTAAGCTGGTGGAGGAGATGGAGTGGTCGGGCGCGAATGAGCACTGCCTGCGTGGCGAATATTTTCTTGAAAGCTTCTCACCATTCAAAGCCTATGCCGAGGCAATTCGTTACCACCATACCCGCTGGAACAAGCTTCCGGAGCATCTGAGCCAAGATACCAAAGAGTACAGTAACCTGATTTTTCTGGCGGATCGTCTGGATGTCGCTTTTGCCGGTTTCAGAGAGAAACATCCGGAGTATCAGGTGCTGCTCAACAAGAATGTGGTGCTCGATCGTGTCCGTCCTTATGTGGGTACGCTCTTCTCCGGTGAACTCTTTGCTGCCCTTGAGCAGGCGGCGAAGAAAGATACTTTCTGGCTGGAGCTGCAGGATCTCTATCTGGATGAAACCATCTTTGAAACTCTGGCTTCTATCGATTACACCCTGACCATGAGCTTTGATGAGATCGAGGCTTTGGGTGAGCTGATCTCTCAGATTGTCGATGCTAAAAGTCCCTTCACCCATTATCACAGCCTGCGTGTGGCCGATCTGACCTATACCTTATCCGGCCTTCTGGGTTTTGATTCCTATCAGCGCCGGATTCTGCGTTTAGCAGGTTTGCTGCATGATGTTGGTAAGCTGCGCACTCCTGATCAGATTCTGGAAAAACCGGGAGCGCTGACCGACGACGAGCTGGCGCAGATGCGTTGTCATCCGCTGGATAGCAAACATGTGCTGCAGCTGCTTTTCCCTCAGACGCCCATTGCCAAATGGGCTTCGGAGCATCACGAGAAACTGGATGGTTCCGGTTATCCCCATGGTTGGTCTGGTGAACAGATCGATGGCCCGACCCGGGTGCTTACCCTGTGCGATATTTTTCAGGCGCTGTGCCAGAAACGTCCTTATCGTGATCGCCTGCCCGTTACAGAAGTGCTGACCATTATGGATAAGATGGTGGCGCTAGGGCAGCTGGATGCCGGTATCTATCAGCTGATGAAAGCCAATAGTGATGAGCTTTATCAGATCGCTATTCGGGAGGGTGGTTATCTCAATTAAAGGATAGCTTTAGCTCCTTAAACCGGAGATGCCCCTTAATAAAACGTGTATCCCGAAAGCGACAGATCCCCCCATAAAACTCATAAAACACGGTACTTTGCTTCTTGACCTTAAAGTTAGATTTAACCTTAAGGTGTCTTTCTTCTGCGGTCTTATGCCGTTCCGACCATCTTCGGGTTTTAGTTGCCCGGATAAGGTTTTTCTAAGAAAGAGGAAGTACCCGATGTTTAAACGTTTTTCTGCGTCAGCTTTGTTGCTTGGGGCAATGTCGACATTTGCTCTGGCTGATACTTCGGCCTCTGGTGATCAGGCTATGATCGATATTGCCGGATATTCCGTTCCAGTTGTGAAAGATGGCCTTTATGACCGTTATCGGTCTAACCCGCCATTGTCTGTTATCCGACAGGAATCTCCGCAGACGGATCTGAGCTGGTTTGAAACTCTCGATAAGAAGAAAGTTGATATCGGTTTCGAATCCTATTCTCCGAACTTTTATTACCACAACAGCAAGGTAACGGTGATCTACACTGCGGATCTGGATCGACTCAGGGAGCTTATGCCGAGAGATGTATTAGCACAGGCTAAGCCGCTTCAGATCTGGCCGGGCAGAGGTTTGGTTGCCCTTACTGCCTATGCTTACCACTATTGCGATAATGATGAGTACAACGAAATTTCTCTGGCGGTGATTACGCAGAAGCCAGGGCATTTTAATATGGGGCCGGTTAGTCTGGTGCGACAGGCGATGTCGAAGGATTTCTGGGGTTATGTGCTGAAACTTCCGGTGGATACTGAGCTGGCCAGAGTTCGTGGTGTTGTCGGCTATAACCTGCCGAAGTGGCTGACTCCCATTGAGTATCAGGATAATGCTGACTCTATCGTCTTCAGAGTATTAGACTCGCAAACTGGGCAGCTTGAGATGGCTCTGGAAACACAAAAACTGCAGGATCTCTCAGAAGAACCCGCATTGGTGACAAACAGCTTTACCAATCTGTCGGTGTCAGGTGAGCTGAATTATGGTCATGCGGTTTCCCGTCAGTTGAGTTACGCCTCCAGTACGGATGATGACGACGTAAAGCTTGAACTGGGAACGGGAAATTTTGCTCAGTTTATCCGGTCGTTAGACTTGGGGAAAATGTTGAGATATGACTATGTACCGGAATTCCAGAGTGCCCTGTATGCACCGGAACCTCTGATCACTCTGTTAGCGGATGATTAATCCTTATTCGCAGAAATGAAAAGGTCTGCAGCATAAAAAAGGGGGGATCTGAGTTTATTCAGATCTCCCCTTTTTTATTGTCCAAATGTGCCGTTAATTAACGGCTGCGACATAATCGGGAATACCTTGTTCTGCCCTGATGGCAATCAGCCCCTCCCGCAAAGGCGTAATGCGAAAGTCGGGAAAGCGGGCTTTAAATTTATCCGAGACAAACAGATTGTCTGTCTTATAGCGGGGCAGAAGTTCCTCTGTCTCCCGAATCGTTTTATTGAAGCGGGCAGCGATCCAAAGTTGCCAGTGTTTAAGCACCCGATAACCTCTATGGGTTGCGAACACCTCTTCTGCCGTTTGTACAAATTCCCGATAGGTTGGGCGTTCGTCGTCACAGGGCAGATGCCATGTTTCACCATAGGCATCAGGTGTGTTACCCAGCAGGGCCATGGCGCGGCTGGCGTCTGGCGTGAAGATTAGGCTTCTTTGGGTATCGTCCCGCAGAAAGACTTTGGCCTCTTTTCCCTTTAACAGATTGTCGATGATGGTGCTGTTGGTGATGCTTTGTGTTTTGCCCGGCCCATAGAATTCCGGAGCTCTGCAGATCAGAGCTTCCAGACGCCTCTGATGCATAGCGTCTAACAGCATCTTGGTAATCAGACCGCGTACCCGACCTTTCACTCCGTTGGGTGAGAAAGGTGTTTCTTCCACCTGTGGTTCATGGGTTTGCGGGTACATATAGGTGTTGTCGAAATAAACCAGTTTGGCCTTATGAGTAACACAGGCCTCGATGACGTTGCGCATCATGCCAGGCCATTGTGATGCCCAAAGTTCACTGTTCATCGGCAGGCCTGCGGTCATATAAACAATGTCAGAGCCTGCAACTGCTTTGAGGGTTTGTTCATAATTCATCAGATCAGCACTGACAACTTCGTCGTTTGGATGAATTTTTTCCGGTTTCCGGCTGACAAGACGCAGCTGCGCGTTGAAGTCCCGTTTCAGGCTGATGGCTAGTTCCCGGCCGATCTGACCGTTAGCACCTAAGATTGTTTGCATCATGATTACCTCATCAATGTCGTTTAGCAGGATCTTAAGCTTGAAGTAAAGTTTAAGGTCAACGCTTAAAAAGGACGGAGACGTAAAAAGATTGGCGCATAAAAAAGCCGCGCTGGTGGCGCGGCTTTGAATACGGGGGGGCGTTTCTGGGCGCTAAAGGTTCTCGGCCTTCAACAGCGCGATAACACGGTCAGCAACGGCTTTGGCTGAACTTGGGTTTTGTCCGGTAACCAGACGGCCATCAGTAATGGCGTGGGGAATAAAAGGAATCCAGCTGCTTTGGTAGCGCGCTCCCTTTTTATTCAGTTCATCCTCCAGTAGGAAAGGGACGTCATCTTTCAGGCCTGAAAGCAGCTCTTCCCTGTTGGAAAACCCAGTCAGGTTACGGTTCTGTATCAGAGGATTTCCTGTGGCATCTTCTAAATTGATCAGTCCGGCAACACCGTGACAGACTGCTGAGACAACGCCTCCATTCCGGTAGATGGTCTCAGCAACGTTTTTTAGGGGAGGGTTATCTCTGAAGTCCCACATTACGCCGTGGCCTCCGGTAAAGTAGATCGCATCGAATTCGGTCGGATCAACTTCATCTGCTGCTGGGGTGTTGTTCAGTCTGGCCTGAAAGATTTCGTCATTCAGATAACTTCTGGCACTGCGATCCATGTAGAGCCAGCCCAGACTGCGTTCGTCTAAAGGCACATTGCCCCCTAACGGACTGGTAAAGGTGGTTTCAAACCCAGCCTGTTCAGCCTTCTCAAGAAAATGCGTCAGTTCGGTTAACCAAAGACCTGTGGCGTCGTTACGGTTCGGGTATTCAGAATGATTGGTCAGAACAATCAGAATCTTTTTGGGAGCAGAGAGCATAGTGTTGTTCCTATCAGAAGGCGGAATTGAATCTTTGACTTGGGATACATTCGCTTTTCTATCAGGCGATACTCCTGCTTGCCTGTCCGGTGACATTTCTGCAGAAGCGCAGGCTGTTAACGCGCTGATGGACAGGCTCAGAAAAAGCCATCGTAATCTCCGAAACATGATGCAGGCTCCTGTCATTACAAGGAATTGAATAGCATATTGGCTGCCTGTCATGCTGCCCTTGAACCTAGCTTTAAGGTCAATACCCGTTATGATTTTTTCTTCGCTGTACTCTCTGTAATTTCTGTAATCTCTGTACTCGCTGAAAGGCCGAATTGGGACAGAACGCGTTTGGCGTTATCGGAGCAATTCATATCATCCGGCTTTGCCTTAATTTCAGCTTCTATTTCAAGAAGTTGTTTCTTGCTTTCTGCCAGTTTTATTTCCAGCTCTTCGATATCTCTGATCTTTTGTTGTAACGCGCTCAGTAGTGACGAATGATCCCAGCTGGCTAGATCTGAGGGTAGTAGTGTTTTTAGTTCATCCAGACTAAATCCGGCTTTTTGAGCGGTGGTGATAAGTCTGAGAACGGTGACAGCTTCCCGAGGATAGGCCCGGTAGCCATTGGCATTCCGGGTGACGGTCTTTAGCAGCCCAACTCGCTCGTAGAATCGAATACGTGAGGCTGCCAGCCCTGTTTGTTTGGCCAGTTCGCCAATTTTCATCATCGTCGATCTCCTCTTTTATTGGTTTTGTAATCTGGGGCTGGCGGGTTAGAGGTTTATTTATAGAGTTTACAGGATTAGTTTAAACCTTAACTTAAAGGTTAGAGTTTTAGTTGACCAATTATTCTCATGCCTGATCGTCGAGCTGACTGCTTGATCAGGTTATACTTGAGTAATTCAGAGGGGCTTTAGGCCCCTTTTTTTGATTCCCATATTTCAGCCCGCAGCGCCCTGCTGTTCCGGCTGTGGAGTTCTGATGAATTCACAACACTCCGATACCCTGCCAGGCGAATGGCGGGTCGTGATTCTGGTTACCCTGATTCAGTTTATCAATATCGTCGATTTTATGATGGTGATGCCTCTGGGGCCGGATTTTACCCATGATCTGAATATTCCTATGTCGGATCTGGGCTTGATCGGCGGCAGCTATACCTTTGCTGCCGCAGCCTCCGGCTTCTTTCTCAGTCGACATCTGGATCGTTTTGATCGTCGGGCGATTGCTATCTTTGCCATGGCTGGGCTTTCGGTCAGTACCTTTGCTGCCACGTTGGCGGTTGATCAGGTGACACTTCTGATCGCCCGAATCTGTGCCGGTGCCTTTGGTGGTCCTGCATCAGCCATCGGTATGGCGATGATTATCGATGTGGTGCCGCCCAAACGTCGGGGGCGGGCGATGGCGATTGCCATGGGGTCTTTCTCGGTCGCGGCGATTGCGGGTATTCCCTTTGGTCTGGAGCTGGCGAACTGGCATGGCTGGCAAACGCCTTTCTATGCCATTGCTCTTTGTGGTGTGACGGTACTGCTGGCGATTTATCTGCTGTTGCCAAAGATGGATGGCCACAAAGGCAAGCATGAAGGTAAGCCTGCGGTAGGTGTTTTGTCCTTGCTGAATAAGTCGCTGACCCGTTGGGCGTTGATGTTGGTGGTGGTTTCCATGTTTGGTAACTTCCTGCTGATTCCTAACCTGTCGGCCTATATCCAGTTCAATCTGGGCTTTCCGAGGGAACGGATTGGTGAACTCTATATGATTGGTGGCGTGGCATCTCTGATCGGGATGCAGGTCACCGGTTATCTGACGGATCGTTTTGGCAGCCTGGGAACCGGAACGGTGGTTTGTCTCGGGCTGGCACTGGTGCTTTGGTATGGTTTTATGCAGCAGCCGGATCTGGTTTGGGTGCCGCTTATTTTTGCCGGTTTTATGGTGTTCTCCTCTGCCCGTCGGGTGACGCAAAATGCGCTCACCAGTATGACGCCTGAAGGACATGAGCGGGCGGCCTATACATCGGCTCAGTTTGCCTTTCAGCATGTCTCGACCGGTATCGCTGCGGTGGGGAGTTCCTGGGTGCTGACGGCGGATGAAACCGGTGCGCTTCAGGGGATGGTGTTGCTGAGTACCATCACGATGATTTTCGTTCTGGCTCAACCGGTTATGATGTGGCGGCTGAAGCAAAAGCTGGATCGCAGACCGGTTCAATAAGGGGTATATTAAGCCCCGGATATAGCAAGGCTGATTTATCGGCCTGTAATATCTGAAACGATTATTAGATGCTGAGGAGTTATCATGTTTTTGTCTCAACTGAGCCACCAGAAAGTGCTGCCGGTACTGGTGCTGGAAACCAAAGAGCAGGCGGATTGGGTTGGCGGTTGTTTTGTTGAGGCAGGTATTCAGCATCTTGAAGTGACCCTGCGCACCTCAAAGGCGCTGCAGGTGATTGAGCATCTGAACCGCAATTTTCCGGAGCTTTCCGTGGGGGCAGGTACTGTGCTCAATGCCCATCAGATTCAGTCTGCGGTGGATGCAGGCTCCCGCTTTATTATCTCTCCCGGTGCAACGGATAAATTGCTGGAATCTGCGCAGGATTGCCCGGTGCCTTTCGTGCCCGGTGTGATGACGCCTTCTGAAGCGATGCGCGCCCGTGATTATGGCTTCGGGTTGCAGAAGTTCTTCCCGGCAGAAGCGGCCGGTGGTATCGCTCTGTTAAAAGCGATGGGCGCTCCCTTGCAGGATATTCGTTTCTGTCCGACAGGCGGCATTACCCTGAGCAATATGGCTGATTATCTGGAACTGAATAACGTACCTGTGGTGGGTGGCACCTGGCTGGTAACGCCTCAGGCTCTGGCGGATAATGATCGTCAGGCGGTGGTGAGCCGTCTTAATGAGCTTCATCAGGCACTAGCTTAAAGCAACTAAGCTGTTACGCGGCTATTTAAGCCCGGATGTAAGCGAAAACGTAAGCCAACAGAAAGCTAAAATAACAAGATCAGGATCTGAACAAAAAGGATTGTCCCCGGCATGTATATCAACAATGATCAGTTCAAAGAGCGTCGAATCCGTGCGGTAAAAGAGGATGTACGCAAAGGCGGCAGCGAGCTTTCCCGCAGTGCTCTGGAAGATCTGAAAGAGTACGCCAATACCTGTGATGCTGAGAGTCCCGCTGACCTGAAAAGTGAGCTGATGGATCTTGCGATGCAGATGCAACTGGCGCGTCCGAGCATGGCGGTACTCTGGAATATGATGCAGCGCTGGATCGATCAGCTGGCGGGTATGCCGGAAGATGCGATGGATAATGCCCGTCAGTATGCGATGGAGCAGGCCGAGGCGCTGCAGCAGATGTCGGTTCAGGCGGGGCGTTCGATTGTTCAGGCGATGAGCCCGCAGATTCCACCGGGCAGTGTGATTCTGACTCACAGCTTCAGTACCACGGTGCTGGCTGTGCTGGAAACGATGCAAACCGCAGACTGCAAAGTGATCATGACCGAGGCACGCCCGGGGATTGAAGGTCGTCGTTTGGCTCGTGCTTTGTCTGAGATGAAGATCGAAACCACCTATATCGCTGAAGCTCAGCTGGGTTGTTTTATCGATTATGCTGATGTGGTGCTTTTGGGAGCAGACAGTGTGCTGGAAGATGGTTCTGTGGTTAACAAGGCAGGCACTTATCTGGTGGCGCTGGCTGCAAAGGACCATGGTGTGCCGGTCTTTGTTGCGGCAGAAAGCTTTAAGCACAGCCATCGCCGCGCGGATGAGATTGAGCTGGAAGAGATGGCGGAAGATGAGCTTCAGCTACCTGCGATCGATTTTGTCCGGGCACGGAATATCTATTTTGATGTCACGCCTGCCCGTCTGATCAGTTGCTGGGTGGATGAAAGCGGTGCCCGAACGGATTTTGCCAATGAATCCAAAGCGATGCCTGCAGGCTTTTTGCAGGATGCCATCACCAAACGCAAAAACCGCAGCTAAGGCTGCGGTTTTTCATACGTTATCTTTATCTTTTTACCCTTCAGGCCAAAAGCTACTCAATAATCGGCAGGTAGTTTTCCGGCGGGAGGGGCGCGCCCCGATCACGGAACTGGAAGTGAAGAGCTGCTCTGTTGACCAGAGTATTAAAGCCTACGGTGGCAATCGGCTGACGTTTCTGTACCGTATCACCGGCTTTCACCACTAAGGCTTCGCAGCTGGCATAAACCGTTTGCTGATCGCCCGGGTGTTGAATGATCACCACCTTGCCAAGACTGCGCATCTCACCCGCAAAACTAACGGTGCCTTCTTTGGAGGCAAATACGGTTTGTCCCGGTTGTGCCTGCAGGTTAACGCCTTTCTGAAGGCCCCAGTTCTCTTCACCAAAGCCATTGATCAGTCTAGGGTTAGAAATCGGCCAGATATAACCTGTGGCTGCTCTGCGGGGGGCAACGCCGATGATCAGCTTTTGTCCCGG
Organism: Oceanospirillum sanctuarii; assembly: GCF_002150805.1. GTDB lineage: Bacteria > Pseudomonadota > Gammaproteobacteria > Pseudomonadales > Halomonadaceae > Oceanospirillum > Oceanospirillum sanctuarii. The sequence goes on along the minus strand of NZ_MTBA01000004.1, from coordinate 240,600 downwards.
ATAGAGGCGATCATGATCAATTCCCGGGTTGCTTTGCTTCAGGCTGCCCAGGGGCACGGCAAAGTGATCGGCAATACTGCTCAGGGTATCGCCCTTTTGCACCGTGTATTGGATGCTTGGCGACTGAATATCAGCCCCTTCAACGGGAATCTGCAGTTCGGTGCCGGCTTTCAGGCGGTGAGGGACAACCTTAGGATTGAAGCGGGAGAGGGTCTCCAGATCTACCTCGTAGCGCCGGGCGATGCTGTAAAAAGTTTCACCGGGCTTAACCAGATGCACCTTGCTGGTGGCTGGGCCATAGGGCGAGCTGCTACAGGCGGAAAGCAAAAGGCTTCCCAGAAGAGCAGTTATGATAAAAAACAGCTTCGGCATGGCGTAGAATCTGGTTGAGATGGATAGATGCAGACGTGCGGCAGCATAAAGAAATTGCAGTCTGTTTTCAAAGATATCTTAAAAATAATGAGATAAAAGGGCAAAATCCAGCCTGATTCACGACAAATTAGCGACAGATTAACGGATACAGAGAATTAATGATGATGTTTACCCAAGGCATGAAAAAGATCGAAACCTCACCCCAACCGGATACCTGTGTGATCTGGCTGCATGGTCTGGGGGCTGGCGCTGATGACTTTATTCCTGCGGTGCCTTATCTGAAGTTGCCGGAGTCCGCCAAAGTCCGCTTTCTGTTTCCGCAGGCTCCCAACCGTCCTGTAACTATTAACGGTGGCTGGGAGATGCCTGCCTGGTACGACATTCTGAAAATGCTGCCGGAGCGCGAGATTGTACCTGAGCACCTTAAGGATGCCGCTAAAGGCCTGCATGATCTGACTCAACAGCAGATTGCGGAGGGTATTTCGGAGGATCGTATCTTCTGGATCGGTTTTTCTCAGGGCGGTGCGGTTGTGCTGGAGGCTTCTCTGAATGGAGCCCGTTATGCTGATGAGAAAGGTGAAGTGGTTAAACCTGCAGCGACCCTGGCGCTCTCAACCTATCAGGCACTGCCGGTAGAAGATGTCCATCCTCAGCTTAATAAGATGGTGTTCTGGCACGGCCATGGTTCGCAGGATGATGTGGTGCCTTTTACTATGGGGCGTAAGGCAGCAACCCTGACTGAAGAGCAGGCGGGGGAGTCTCAGTGGCATCCTTATCCGATGGCGCATGAAGTTTGTGTGGCTGAATTAGAGGCGATCGGTAGTTTCATTCAGCTTACTCTGGAGCAGCAGGGTTAATTTATTGACCCCTGTCACATGCGGGCTGCAGCTATATACAAAGTGGCTAATTAGTTTGATCTGGGGCAGGGTTTGTCCCCCCAACTCCTTGCTAATCTGACCTCAGTTGATTTGTTTAATGATGTAACGAACCCTCTGAGGTGATGACTATGTATATGGATGATGCTGTATTCGCTAGCCTTCTGGTAATCGGTGGTGCTATTGCTTTCTTTGGCGGTCTGATCTACTTCATCAAGAACGACAAGCCTAAGTCTTAATTGTTAGCGATAAACTCAGGATAGAGTTTATCGTGGCTTTCACTTTCGAAAGCACAATTTAAGCGCTATATTGAACCCATGTCTGTATTGTTGGTCACAACAAATACAACATGGGTTTAATTTTATCTCCTGGAGGCCAACATGATTGAATCGTCTGTTTCACAGGTCACCCTGATCAACCGTCAGGCTGCCGGCACTAACAATCAGGCACAGCAACGTCTGGACGCTGCCAGTGAAAGTCGCCAGGAGGAATCCGGCACGACTCAGCCGACCTCAAGCGCGGGTGTTTCTGCGGATGCGGTAAAAGGTGGTGTGCCGATCAGTTCAGCCCCAAGTAATCAGGTCAGCCAGACGGCTCAGACTACTGAGCAGCAAAGCACCTACAGCAGTATTCAGGATCAGGCTAATGATCTGCTGCGTAAGCAGGCTGAAGCCAGAACCAATCAGGAATCCCTGGGTAACCTGCTGGATATCAAAAGCTGATTAATTGTTTATCAGGTTTTAAAAAGGAAGGCCTTGCCTTCCTTTTTTTGTCTCTGTTTTAATATCAAACGGTTGTTTGAATTATTTTGTCGGTTATCGGTTTCTGAGTGTTTTCTGTTCTTGAAGAGGGTTGAGTTGTGAAAGCTGCATTTCTGAAATGGGGAATCTCCCTCTGGCCACCTTTGCTTGGTGCTGGTGTCAAAGTCGAAGAGCTGACAAAGGATTATTCCTATACCCGTGTTCGTATGAAGTTACGCTGGTATAACCGGAATTATGTTGGTGTTCACTACGGCGGCTCTCTGTATTCGATGACGGATCCCTTCTATATGCTGATGTTGTCGGAGAGTCTGGGGCGTGATTATGTGGTCTGGGATAAGGCTGCACATATCGACTACATTAAGCCGGGGCGCTCGACAGTGCGGGCAGAGTTTCGAGTCACTCAGGAGATGCTGGATGATATTCGCCAGAAGACAGCGTCCGGTGAAAAGTACCTGCCGGAGTTTGAAGTACAGATTCTGGATGAATCCGGTGAGCTGGTTGCCCGTGTGATGCGAACGCTTTATATCCGCCGAAAGCGCCAAAAGGTACTGGAGATCTCAAAGAACGATGTGAAAGCTACAGACCAAGCGGGTGCTTAACAGCTGATAGAGAGAATTTTCGGATAATAAAAAACCACTCAATCTTTCGGATTTGAGTGGTTTTTTTATGCTTGCTGATTAGCGTTGTAAATACTTAGCCGATCAGCTGGCTTCTGCCAATGCCGCTGGGGCTTCAACAATGTCAGCGCCGGGCTGTGGGAAAAGAATCAAGTGATCTGCTTTCACTTCAAGACGCACGGTATCACCGATATTGAATTCCGCATGGCTGTTGAACATGGATTCTACAACCTGACCGGATGGCAGCTTCAGACGATACAGGGTTGCTGAACCGGTAAAGGTAAACTGTTCCACAGTGGCCTCAATCGGTCCCTGAGGATTATGAATAATGTCATCCGGGCGCAGTAGAACATCAACCGGCGTGCCGTCCTGCCAAGGGTAGGCGCGGTTACCTTCGATAGTGCCGATCTCAGTTGTTACATTGCAGTGATTCTGTAGTTTGCCGGGGATGAAGTAACCCTGACCCACAAAGTTAGCCACAAAGCGATTCTGAGGCTCATGATACAGGTTGTAAGGGGTATCCCACTGTTGCATGCGTCCCTGATTCAGTACGCCGACATAATCAGCCATTGCAAAAGCTTCAGTCTGATCATGGGTTACCAGAATTGCGCTGATGTTCAGGCTTTTCAGGATGCGACGCACTTCCAGACCCAGATGCTTGCGCAGTTCGAAATCCAGATTCGAGAAAGGCTCATCCAGCAGTATCATCTGCGGACGGGGAGCCAGTGCCCGGGCCAGTGCCACACGCTGTTGCTGACCCCCGGAAAGCTCGTGAGGGTAGCGGTGTCCCAGATCACTCATGTTCACCAGATCCAGCATCTCAGCTACACGCTCTTTGCGCTCCTGATCACTGAGTTTTCGCAGGCCAAAGGCGACGTTTTCAGCCAGTGTCAGGTGTGGGAAAAGGGCGTAATCCTGAAACACCATACCGATGCGGCGCTCTTCGGGCTGAACCATAAAGCCCGGAGCCGAGATGGTTTCGCCATTAAGCGTGATAGAGCCAGTGTAAACAGGGTCGAAACCTGCAATGGTGCGTAACAGTGTGGTCTTACCGCAGCCGCTGGGACCGAGAAGACAGCAGATATCACCCTGATTGAGGGCAAAGCCGATCTCCTGAGTAATAACCAGTTGATCGTAGCGGCATTCAATGTTGTCGACCTGAAGCAGAGTGCTCATTCAGGGTTCCTTACTGGGTGGCAGAGGACAGATAAACCATGACTAAAAATGAAAAAGCCCGGAAGTAACTCCCGGGCTATTGTGAATCTGCCGTGCAAAAGCAATTAAGAGTTATTCTCAATTTTGCCCAGAATCAGGAATTCTAGCAAGGCTTTCTGCGCATGAAGACGGTTGCCCGCTTCCTGCCAGATCACTGCACGGTCGTCATCCATCAGTTCAGCGCTGACTTCTTCACCACGATGAGCAGGCAGGCAGTGCATAAAGAGGGCTTCTTTATCCGCCAGATCCATCATTCCAGTAGTTACCTGATAACCGGCAAAAGCTTTCTCACGTTCTTTCTGTTCTTCTTCCTGACCCATGGAGGCCCATACATCGGTGACAACCAGGTGGGAGCCAGCTACAGCTTCTTCCGGCTTGCGGAAAATTTTGATGCGATCTTTGTTGGCTTCCAGCAGTTCCGGCAGCGGCTCAAAACCTTCCGGACAAGCAATATTCAGCTGGAAATCAAACTGACGGGCCGCGTTGATATAAGAATTGCACATGTTATTGCCATCGCCGACCCAGGTCACGGTTTTGCCCTGAATGCTGCCGCGTAGCTCAACAAAGGTCTGTACATCTGCCAGAAGCTGACATGGGTGGTAATCGTCAGTCAGTGCGTTGATCACAGGAACGCTGGAATACTCAGCAAAGCGCTCAACCAATGCGTGATCAAAGGTACGGATCATCACTGCATCTACCATTTCAGATAGTACACGGGCGCTGTCTTCAACCGGCTCGCCACGGCCCAGTTGGGTATCGCGCGGAGAAAGGAAAATGGCACTGCCACCGAACTGGGTCATACCGGCTTCGAAGGATACTCGGGTTCGGGTAGACGATTTTTCAAAAATCATACCCAGAACTTTATTTTTCAGCGGTTCATAGATTTCACCAGCCTTCAGGCCTTTCTTAATGGTGATAGCCCGCTCAATAACGTAGTTGAGTTCTTCCGGAGACAGGTCCAGCAGGGTTAAAAAGTGTCTTGCCATTTTCTCGAATTCCAATAAAAGAGTTCACGGATACTGCTATATAGGGTTGGTATCCTGATAAATCAGTTTTAGCTTGTATTCTTTAGGGCGATGTCTGTATCTGTTCAGCTAGTGATACAGGCCCGAAACCCGGACGCTTGCCCGCAACTGAAGTCGGTTTTTTCTCGGCCTTCTTATGACGCGCAAGGTAATCGCAGGTTATGGATGCTCAGTTATTCTCAGTAAACGAGAACAGGGATCAAAAAACTGTAGCCCCAAAACAGAAAACGGCAGCGAGTTGCTGCCGAGAAGATGACCAAAAGATTAAAGCTAAAGGCAAAACTTGTCGCTGTCAATAAAGTCGCATTTTAAAAAAACGATTGGTTTTCGAAAAAGCGAAGCCAGTAGGGCCCTTCGAGCTGGATTGATAGAATAACCGCTATTGAGGCTGTATTTTTAAATGAAGCACGGTAAAATTGACCTTATTAGTCGGTTAATACCCGTAAATGCTTTTCCCTGTTTTAAGGAACGCACATGAGCACGACTTTAGATACCATCAAAGAACAGATCGAAAACAACCCTATCCTGCTGTATATGAAGGGTAATCCACAGATGCCACAGTGCGGCTTCTCCTCTCAGGCTGTTCAGGCGCTGATGGCCTGTGAAGAAAAATTCGCATTTGTTAATATTCTGGATAACCCGGATATCCGTGCCGAACTGCCTAAGTATGCAAACTGGCCGACTTTCCCTCAGCTGTGGGTTAAGGGCGAGCTGGTTGGCGGTTGTGACATCATCATCGAGATGTACCAGTCCGGTGAGCTGAAAAAGCTGATCTCTGAAGCAGCAGCTTCCTGATTATCTGCTCAATTGAACCACTAACAGAGGTTTAATTGAGTGCATAAATCAGGCTTGAATGTCTGAATTTATGCCTATATCTACTTTGTGTGGATATTTTTTTAATTCTGACACCTTACGGTGTCAGAATTTTTTTGCTTAAGATTTGTGATTAAAACAACCCAAAAATTGGAGAATTAAAATGGGCGTATTGGTTGGAAAAAAAGCTCCTGACTTTACTGCAGCAGCTGTACTGGGTACTGGCGAAATCGTTGATAACTACAACCTGACTGAGGCGCTGAAAGGCAAGTACGGTCTGGTATTCTTCTACCCACTGGACTTCACTTTCGTTTGCCCATCTGAGCTGATCGCTCTGGATCACCGCATGGACGAGTTCAAAGCTCGTAACGTTGAAGTTGTAGCGGTTTCTATCGACTCTCAGTTCACTCACAACGCATGGCGTAACACCGCTATCAACGATGGCGGTATCGGCCAGGTTAAATACACCATGGTTGCTGACGTTAAGCACGAAATCTGCCAGGCGTATGACGTTGAAGCAGACGGTGGCGTTGCATTCCGTGGTGCTTTCCTGATCGACCAGGAAGGTAACGTACGTTCTCAGATCGTTAACGATCTGCCTCTGGGTCGTAACATGGACGAGCTGATTCGTCTGGTTGACGCGCTGCAGTTCACCGAAGAGCACGGTGAAGTTTGCCCGGCTGGCTGGAACAAAGGCGACAAAGGTATGACTGCATCTCCGGAAGGTGTTGCTTCTTACCTGGCTGACGAAGCTGGCAAGCTGTAATTTCCCTTTTCGGAAAAACAGCCGGTGAAGGTTATGAGTTGAAAGGCTTGTAAGCTGCGCCACAAAAAAGCCCTGACCATGTTTAACATGTCAGGGCTTTTTGATTTTCAGCCATATACACCAAGCGCAGATGGTGTTTTGCTGTCAAATCTGATCTTAGTCTCTCAGGCGATGTTGCTCTTCTGCAGCCAGTTCCCAGCCGCCCAGTTCTTTCCAACGGTTTACGATAGAGCAGAACAGCTCAGCGGTTTTCTCAGTATCGTAACGGGCAGAGTGCGCCTGACTGTTGTCGAAGTTGATACCCGCCACTTTGCAGGCTTTTGCCAGAACCGTCTGGCCGTACGCCAGTCCGGATAAAGTTGCCGTATCAAAGCTTGAGAAAGGGTGGAACGGATTACGCTTGATGCCGCTGCGATCAACGGCGGCATTCAGGAAGCCCTGATCAAAACTGGCGTTGTGTCCCACCAGAACGGCGCGGGTACAGTCGAACTCTTTCAGCGCTTTACGAACCGGTTTGAAGATCTCGCCTAAAGCCTGCTGTTCACTTTTCGCCATGCTTTTACGGATCGGGTTATCCAGATCGATTTTGGTGAAATCCAGCGCGGCCTGTTCGATGTTGGCACCTTCGAAAGGCTCAACATGGCAGGAGTAGGTGTTATAAGGGTGCAGATACCCGTCTTCATCCATCATCAGGGTAACAGCTGCAATCTCCAGCAACGCATCGGTTTTGGCGTTAAAACCTGCAGTTTCAACATCAACTACCACTGGCAGGAAGCCGCGGAAGCGGTAGGCCATCGGGTGTTTGTCGCCAAAATGCTCTGCTTCAGATGTGAAAGAATCCAAGACCCTTTGCTCCCTAGTCTGTTTGGTCAATAGTACGATGGACAGATGGTAACTGATTCAAACCGTCAGATATAGGCTAAAGTTTTGAGTTTGCAGGCCGATCAGGGCAAAATGAGAGTTCTTAAAAATCAAGGAGATTGCAACTGATGCCGCTTACTCGGTCATTGGCGAAAACGTCACGGGGAATACACTGGCTGGCTATCGCATCGGGCCTTTTGTTGTCGCCTGTACTGATGGCTGCAGATTACGGTGCCGGTATCGGTAACAGCGAATGGAAGGCGACAGAACCTTCTCCGCTGTATTGCGAACTCACTCATCCTATTCCTGAAATGGGCGTCGCCCGTTTTACTCACCGTTCCGGTGAGGATCTGAAATTTTTCCTTGAGCCTCTGGGCCAGCCTTTGCGTAAAGGTCGGGCCGACCTGATGGCGCTTGCGCCTGAATGGAAACCCGGTGATGCGCCGTTGGATCTGGGGCGTGTTTCTGTGGGCGAAGGCGAAGAAGGGGTACGTGTGGATTCACCTCAGGCTCACCTTATGATCGAATCTCTCAATCGTGGTATGAATCCTACTTTCATGCAGACCCCGAAAGACACCCGTTATGCGCCGGTGCGTGGTCATCTCAGTGCGCTGAATTTCAAACCCGCTTACTTTGACTATATCGCCTGTCGCGGTGAGTTGCTGCCGGTGAACTTTGATCAGATTGCCCGTTCCACGGTGTCCTTCCCGGGAGGTGGTTTTGATATCACAGCTGATGACAAAGAGCTGCTGAGCCTGATTGTTCGTTATATCAAAGCTGACCCATCCGTGAAGTTTGTCTTCCTGGACGGTCACTCTGACAGTTATGGCAGCCGTCGGGATAACCGTAAGCTTTCTAAGCAGCGTACCGATACGGTGCTGAACTACCTGCTGGACGTTGGTCTGGATGAAGCTATGGTGACCGCCCGTTACCATGGTGAGCGTTATCCGATTGTGCCGAATACCACCAAGGCAAACCGTGCGAAGAACCGTCGTGTCACTATTCGTCTGGAGCGTGAAGGTCTGGCACCGGGTGATCCGAATGCAGAGCCTGAATATACCGGTGAGTTTAACGGCGAACTGCAATAATCCTTCTGATAACGGGAAAGGTTTGAGCCTGTTGAGGCGGGTCGTCAGAGAAAAAGTTTATTTTGATGTGTCGCTTTTTCTCAAATCGTAACTTTTCTTCAACTCGTATATACTATTGCGCAAGAATTTCTTCAGGCAGACGAAATACCTGAAACGGCTATCCCAGTGATAGCCGTTTATCGTTGTTCTGTCGGATTGATCATTGAGAAAATTGATAGGGTCAGAGAGGTCTCTGGCCGTTTTAGTCAGCGTGGAGCATCCAATGTCAGACATTAAAAAAGTAGTACTGGCCTATTCTGGTGGCCTGGATACTTCTGTAATCGTGCGCTGGTTACAGGACGAATATAACGCCGAAGTAGTGACCTTTACTGCTGACCTGGGTCAGGGTGAAGAAGTAGAGCCAGCACGTGCCAAAGCTGAAGCTCTGGGTGTTAAAGAGATCTACATCGAAGACGTACGTGAAGAGTACGTTCGTGATTTCGTATTCCCTATGTTCCGTGCCAACACCATCTATGAAGGTGAGTACCTGCTGGGTACCTCTATCGCACGTCCTCTGATCGCTAAGCGTCTGGTTGAGATCGCTAACGAAACAGGTGCTGACGCGATTGCTCACGGTGCAACCGGTAAAGGTAACGACCAGGTTCGTTTCGAAATGGGCGCTTACGCTCTGAAACCAGGTGTTAAAGTGATCGCTCCTTGGCGTGAGTGGGATCTGACTTCCCGTGACACCCTGATGAAGTACTGTGAAGACCACAACATTCCGGTTGATTTCTCTTCTAACAAGAAGAAGTCTCCTTATTCCATGGATGCTAACCTGCTGCACATCTCTTACGAGGGTGGCATTCTGGAAGATCCTATGGCTGAGCCGGAAGAAGATATGTGGCGTTGGTCTGTGAGCCCTGAGCGTGCTCCGGACGAAGCAACTTATCTGGACCTGACCTTCAAGAAAGGTGACATCGTTGCGATCAACGGTGAAGAGATGAGCCCTGCGACTGTTCTGACCTACCTGAACAAAGTAGGTGGTGAGAACGGTATCGGCCGTGTAGACATCGTAGAAAACCGTTACGTGGGTATGAAAGCCCGTGGTTGCTACGAAACTCCAGGGGGCACCATCATCCTGAAAGCACACCGTGCGATCGAGTCCATCACTCTGGACCGTGAAGCGGCTCACCTGAAAGACAGCCTGATGCCGAAATACGCTGAGCTGATCTATAACGGTTACTGGTGGAGTGCAGAGCGTAAGATGCTGCAGACCATGATCGATGAGTCTCAGGAATACGTGAACGGTGTGGTTCGTGTGAAACTGTACAAAGGCAACGTTATCGTTGTGGGTCGTGAGTCTGCAGACAGCCTGTACGACGGCAACATCGTAACTTTCGAAGACGATGCCGGTGCTTACGATCAGAAAGACGCGGAAGGCTTTATCAAGCTGAATGCTCTGCGTATGCGTATTGCTGCACAGAAAGGTCGTAGCCAGCTGTAAGCTGACTGAGATCTGTGTTGGGTGTTAGAAAAAACACCCGACCGAAAAAAACCGCCGCTGTCGTAAGACGCGGCGGTTTTTTTATGTCAGTCTGAACCTGATGACAGGCTCAGAAGGATAGGGGGGGTTAAGGCTTACTTAAATAGGGGGTTAAGACTTACTTATACTGATTCAGAGGCAGTTTCAGATAAGATACTCCGTTGTTCTCTGCATCCGGCAGTTCACCAGCACGGATATTGATCTGGATGGATGGCAGAATCAGCTTCGGCATCTCCAGTGTGCTGTCACGGGTTGAGCGCATCTCAACAAAGTCAGCTTTGCTTGCGCCTTTGCCGACATGGATATTGCTCTCTTTCTGTTCCGCAACGGTGCTCATATGACGAATCTCACGGCCTTCCGGCGGATAGTCGTGGCACATATAGAGCTCGGTGTCTTCCGGGTAGCTCAGCAGGGTATGAATGGAGTCATACAAGGTTTCTGCATCACCACCGGGAAAGTCACAGCGGGCAGTACCCACATCCGGCATAAACAGGGTGTCGCCGACAAACAGTTTACCGGCAATATCATAGGTAACACAGGCTGGCGTATGGCCCGGAGTGTGCAGCACCTTGGCTTCAAGCTCGCCAATTTTAAATCCGCTTCCGGCTACCATCAGGTCATCAAAGTGATGGCCATCTGTGACAAACTCATCGCCATAGTTGAATACTTTCTTGAATACGCCCTGCACCAGGGTGATGTGTTCGCCGATGGCGATCTTGCCACCCAGCTCTGACTGAATGTGTTTGGCACCGCTGATATGATCGGCGTGGGCGTGGGTTTCCAGAATCCATTCAGGGGTCAGCTGGTGATCTTTGATCCACTGAATGACTTCGTCAGCGGATTCCGTGCTGGTGCTGCCGGACTTGTAATCAAAGTCCAGTACCGGGTCGATAACAGCACACTGAGGATTTTTGCCATCATGCACAACATAGGTGAAGGTTGAGGTGTCTTCATGGAAGAAAGCTTTAATTTGAGCATTCATCAGATATCTCCTTCAGCAGCCAGCGCAGGGTAAGCGTTTGCGAGCAGTTACCGTTAAGCTGTTACCTTAAAATAGTGTTCTTTTGTTTTATTTGTTCGCTGGCACGGGTGTTTAACGTGTTTGCGTGCCTGAAGCCGTTTGGCTCGATTTGATGGAATATTAGCATATAATCATTTATGATAACAATATTCCAAAAAGTTTTAACGGTAAGGTCATCCGCTTATGACATCTTCCGCAAAAAAATCAGTATCCGCTACATCGGTTGATACAACAGATAAAGCTGCTCTTAACAAGAAGCAAAGTCGCCTGCAGCAGGTTTTTCCTATTCTGGGTTGGTTGTCTCAGTACCGGAAGGAAACGCTGGTCAACGATGGGCTGGCAGGCATCATCGTGGCGATCATGCTGGTTCCTCAGGGGATGGCTTATGCTTTTCTGGCAGGTTTACCACCTCAGATGGGGCTTTACGCCGGCATTATCCCTCTCTTTATCTATGCGCTTCTGGGCAGTAGCCGTAGCCTTGCAGTCGGGCCGGTGGCGATAGCGTCCCTGATGGTAGGAGAGGCGGTTTCTCAGCATGCCCAGCCGGGAACGGATCTTTATATCACCACGGCGATGGTGCTGGCGTTACTGGTCGGCGTCGTTCTTCTGCTGATGTTTATTCTGCGTCTGGGGACGCTGGTGAACTTCCTCAGTCACTCGGTGATTACCGGTTTTACCAGTGCGGCTGCACTTATGATCGCCTTCAGCCAGCTGAAGTATGTTTTTGGTCTGGAGTTTCCCCGTGGTCATCATTTCTATGAAACCCTGAATAATCTGACGATTAATCTCCCCTCGTTGAATCCGGCCACTCTTGTTGTGGGGCTTACGGCCTTCTTTATGATGTGGTTCAGTAAAAATCATCTGGCGGCTGCTTTGAAAAAACTGGGGGCATCGGATCTGCTGGCAAGCTCTATGGCAAAAGCGGGCCCTATGTTTGCCATTCTGGCCGGTGTCGGCATGGTGGTTGGCTTTGACCTGAATGACCAATATGGCGTTAAAATTATCGGTGAGATTCCGGCCGGCTTGCCGTCGGTTTCACTGCTGCCTTTTGAGATGGATTGGTGGCTAGGGCTGTTGCCTGCAGCGGTGTTGATCGCCTTGGTGGGCTTCTTAGAGAGTGTTTCTGTAGGCACTGCGCTGGCCAGTAAGCGCCGGGAGCGCATCATGCCGGATAAAGAGCTGATCGCTCTGGGCTTTGCCAATATTGGCGCAGCCTTTGGTGGGGCATATCCGGTGGCTGGTGGCTTTGGTCGATCAATGGTGAATGATGCCTCGGGTGCCCAGACTACGGTAGCTTCTGTGATTACCGCATCCGGTCTTGCGCTGACGGTGCTCTATTTCACACCCTGGTTTTATTACCTGCCAAAGGCCGTGCTGGGTGTGATCGTGATTATGGCGGTGCTGCCTTTGATCGACCTTTCCGGTATTAAAAAAACCTGGAACTTTAACCGTGCGGATGCTCTGACGTTGGCGGTAACCTTCGGTATGGTGCTGGTAGCAGGGGTTGAAGCAGGCTTGTTAGCCGGTATGGTGCTGTCGGTCGCTTTGCTGCTGCAGCGTACCAGTCATCCTCATATCGCCGTTGTCGGTCGTGTGGGAGACAGTGAGCACTTCCGCAACGTCAAACGCTTTGAGGTTAAAACCAACCCGTGCTGTTTAGGGCTGCGGATTGATGAAAACCTCTATTTTGCCAATACCCGTTATATCGAAGACGAGGTAATGGCCATTGTCTCTGAGCAACCACAGTTGCAGCATCTGGTGCTGATCTGCAACGGCATCAGCTTTATCGATGCCAGCGCGTTGGAGACGTTAGAAATGATGATCGAAAATCTGCGGGAATCTGGGATTACGCTGCATCTGTCTGATGTCAAAGGGCCGGTGATGGATCAGCTCAAGCAGACGCATTTTCTGCAGCATCTGGCTCCGGGGCAGGTCTATCTCAGCACTCACGAAGCGATGCGCGATCTGTGTGATCTGTAGATAGACTGATTCACTGAAGGTGAATTGAAGAAGGAAATAAAGCAAAAAGGCTCAGATTTCTGAGCCTTTTTTATCGGCTCAGGCTGAAAATCAGCTGTGCCTTTATTTTTGAGGAGAGGTTTGTTTGCCCTAGCGTGGCAATAGCTCTTTCTCAAGGTTGCGCACCAGACCGGCGGCATCTTCAGCATTCCATTTAAGCTGAGCCAGAGCTCGTGAGAAACCTTCAATAATGGCTTCTTTCTCTTCTGCGTTGGGACAGTTCAGAGCCAGGCGTGTCAGCTCTGAGTTCACAATACCCAAAGCCTGAGAACCACTGGCGGTAAGCTCGGCAGCACCTTTAAAGACTTCGGTGTGCGGCTCCAGCAGATCGCGGGTCAATTGTCTTGCCCGTTCATGAATGTTTTTTGCTATTGGATCCATATCAGGAACTCCGGATTCCCCCGTCAGAACAAAATCAGATTTTAGCTGCCCCACAAGATATCGGGCAGATTTATCGTCAGGCTGGTTTTACAGGCGGCTAGACTAACGGTAAAGGCATAGCGGGTAAAGCTGTTCTAACATATTGATTTGTAGATAAAGTTTTACATGGTCGCTTTTCGTGAGTAAACGTAATATCTGTCAGGTTATTTATGACCAAAGATATACGACAACGGATAAATGGAGGTTCTTATGTGGCCGATAGTTGCGGATCTTTATACGCCTCTTTTGGTGCTGATGGTTTTTTGGATCGCTTATCAGGCGGGGCAGCTCAAACCGGCGGTTATTCTGTTGTCTGTCAGTTTACTGCTGGTCTTTGGCTTTAGTGCTCTGGAACTGAAGCTTGGCATCTGGCATAGCTGGGGGCTGGATTTCAGTACCCATACGGCAATTTTGCTGCCTTTCTATCAGATGCTGGTTCTGTTGGTGGTACTTCCGACACCTGAGCCGGACAAGCAAGGCATGCACTCTCTGATTCTTCATCTGAAAGCCTTTATGGCGCTGATGCTCGCTTTAGTGGCTGGGGTGGGTTACGGCGCTCTTATGATGCAGCTTGGTTACCACACCTTTGCGGATATCCTGACCACGGTGATCAGCACCTATCCGTTGGTTTGGATTAGCTTCCGCCTGATGAGGGGTGTATCGGTAAGTTCTCAACAGACGGAAGAAGCAGTTTGATGCGTAAAGGCCAGCAGTGATTGCTGGCTCGCATGACTAGTTAAACTCAGGTTTGCGCTTTTGCAGATTGGCCTGAACCGCTTCCATCTGGTTCGGACTGAACAGAATCTGGCGCTGCAAATGTTCCTCTAGGGCGAGACTTTCAGACGGTGACAGATTTTCGCTGTTGAACAGCTGCTTGATGCTCTGCACCGCCTGAGGGTTTTTGTAGCTCAGGTTTTCGGCCAGTGTCAGGGCTGCATCTTCCGGTGAATCCTCAACCTGAGTCACCAGACCCAGTTCAAGGGCGCGGGTTCCTGAGATTCTGTCTCCGGTCATTGCCAGCAGTTTCAGCTGATCACGGGCGATGACAGAGGGTGCGACAACAGAGATACCCATATCCGGAATAATGCCCCAGCGGATCTCCATGACTGATAACTGACATTCTGCATGAGCGATGCGGAAGTCAGCACCTAATGCGATCTGCAGGCCGCCACCAAAGACATAGCCATTCAGAGAGGCAATCACAGGAACCTTAAGCTGTTGCCAGCCTACGACGACCTGCTGCACATAGTTCCCCAAGGCTTTTGCTTCTGCCAGTTGGTAATCCTCAGGCTTGCTGAGCAAGGTTTCTACCGCATTCGGATCGGTCATGACGCCCTGTACATCAAGACCGGCACAGAAGTTATCTCCGGCTGCGGTGAGAATGACCACTCGAATGGTATTGTCTGCCGCGATCTCTTGCTGGATCTTCAGAATCTCGGCAAAGGTTGCCATATCCAGTGCGTTCATTTTTTCCGGGCGGTTAAAGCGTACGATGGCGGTGTGGCCTGAGCGCTCAAAAGCGATCCGTGATGTGTCGGACATAAATCCCTCGTTCTTATTCTGTAATATCGGATTCCCGAAGATTGGAGTTGAAAGCATTTAAACACTTGTTTGAAAATAGCTCAAGAAAGGATAAGTTTCTGACTATGCTTTAGTCAGAGCAGCCAGTTTGGATTGGCTGTTGAACTCTGCAACGGATGCCCAGAAACCATAATAAAAGGCCGGTATCCCTTATGACTTCCCACTTGTATCGGGTTCTCATACCCCTGTTGGTTTTTTGTCTTGTTATCTCTTCACCGGTTTTCGCCATGACCGGAGAGCCTCAGCAGATTCGGATTATTCCCCCTCAGTCGAAAGCGGATGCCAGTCATCACTATTTTCAGCAGCTTCTTGAGCGGGCGTTGCAGCTTACCGAAGTGCGTTATGGGGCAGCAGAGGTGGTGTTTGCTCCCCATGTGATTGAGCAGGGGCGTGCCGTTGAGAATCTTAATGAGGGTAAATGGATTGATGTTTACTGGATGGGTACCAGTATCGAGCGGGAGAAGGATCTGAATGCCATTCGCATCCCCTTGGTGAAAGGGCTTTTGGGTTACCGGGGTTTTATTATGACCGCGCGTTTGCAGCGTTCCTTTGATGTGGTCAGCGACAGAGCGTCGGTACTGAAAAGCCTGAGTGCCTGTCAGGGGATGCACTGGCCGGATAGCGATATCTTAGAGCAGGGGGGCTTTAAGGTGGTGCGAAGCGCCCGCTATGACACTCTGTTTGCCATGCTGAAGCGCAATCGTTGCGATATTTTTCCCAGAGGTGTGCATGAAGGTCCTGCCGAGGTTGCCAATCAGGTAGGGCAAGGCGCAGGTATCAGCTGGGAGGATAATGCTCTGATCTATTACCCTTTCCCGATGTATTTCTTTACCAGCCGATCCAATCCTGAATTAGCTGAGCGCATCAGAGAAGGCCTGGAGCGCATGATCGATGATGGCTCGTTTGAGGAGTTTATGCGCCATCATGAAGTGACTCAGCATCTGTTCCCCCTTGAACAATGGCCGGGGAAGGTTTCTGTCCGGCTGACGAACCCTGAGTTACCTGCGGATACCGATTATCTGAATCCCAGATACTGGGTCGTGCCCTAAGAACAGTCCCAAAAAAAGCGAACAAAATAAAACGGCAGTGGAATCCAGAGATTTCCACTGCCGTTAGAGTATCGGACGGATAAGGGCTTAGATTAGTCCTTGCCCAGACCTTTACCGGCAAACTTACTGGCGATCAGCTCAATGGCGTAACCGTCGGGGTCACGGACAAAAGCGATCTCCGTAGTGCCGCCTTTTACCGGACCCGGTTCACGGGTGATGGTGCCGCCGGCTGCGCGGATCTTATCGCAGGCGCTGTACACATCATCCACTTCAATGGCCAGGTGACCAAAGGCGCTGCCCATATCGTACTCGGTAGTGCCCCAGTTGTAGGTCAGCTCAATTACGGTGGTGTCGGATTCATCGCCGTAACCCAGAAACGCCAGGGTGTATTTGTACTCTTCATTTTCAGACTGACGCAGCAGCTTCATGCCCATCACATTGGTGTAAAACTCGATGGACTTCTGCAGGTCGCCCACCCGTAGCATGGTGTGTAGTAAACGCATAATTTCTCCGCTAATCGGTCAGGTTCAAACAGTCATCCTTTAAAGTCGTTCTCAGATGACTCAATGCTGATCAGAGTGGGGGTGAAGGTCTCTGATTACAATGTAGGACGCTGACAGTAATTAATCAGCCGTTTATCAGCTGGTGATCACCTGTTTTATAAGGGACTGGCTTATTTGTATTCCCGTTTCTCAACATTAGGGATTAACACCGTGTGTTTCTGGAACAGGCCTTGCTCTGCATCTTCATGGCAGGCGTTACAGCGGCTGGCGCTGCCAACATCGGGGTTGTCGGTAATAAAACGGGCTTCTTTTTTTAGCACCTTATCGTGCTTTAGCCGCCAGAAATTAAGCTCAGTAATTCGCACCGGAGCAGGTGATTGCAGACGCTTGGTAAAGTCTTTGAATTTACCGGCATTGGCGCTATCGCTGGCATAGTTTTGCAGATAATTGAGGATTTCTGCCTGATGTTGATCCGGTGCTGCGGCTTCGCCAAAGTGATCACCCAGATTGGCAAACAGGTTTTGCCAACTGGCCTTGGGCAAAACCTGAGGTGGATAGGCGATATGACAGGCACCGCACTCAAACCGGTAGTTCTCATTGATCGGAAACTCTGCCTGATAGCCTCGCTGCTGATCGCTGTCATCATCGCCACCCGGAGACCACCAGGCCGCCTGTGCATTGCTGGTTGCCAGCAGCAGAACCAGAGAAAAGGCAGCTACAAGAGTTACGCTCAGATGCAGAGGGTTCGGTTTGTTTACGTTCATTAAATGGTGTCCAGGGTTAACCGTTTAAGCGGTGATCAGGCCGGGATAAAGACCGGCCCGGCATCGGTTTCCAGTCGGCGGATCGGATGCTGATAAAGGCGTTGGAGTTTCTCTTCCGTCAGCAGTTCCCCTTTATCGCCCATCTCAGGCCCTTTACCGTTTTCGTCGGTTGGGAAAAGAAGAATCAGTTTGTCACAGAAGCGCTGGGCCAGATTCAGATCATGCAGGCTCATTAGCAGGGTGCCGGACTGGTCTTTAACCGAGCCGATCAGTTGTTCCAGCAGGCTGACCTGATGATGCAGGTCCAGGTGGTTAGCGGGTTCATCCAGCAGCCAGACCTTGGGCTGTTGCACCATCAGGGTAGCGATCTTAAGGCGCTGGCGTTCACCGCCGGAGAGCTGGTCGATATTACGTTGGCAGTAATCGCTCAGGCCGACCTGCTCAAGCGCAGCCATGGCAATGGTCTCATCTTCTGCACTTTCCCAGCTGAATAGCCCCATGTGCGGGTGTCGTCCCTGCAGGGCGGTTTCCAGCACGGTTGCCGGAAATGCGGTGCTGTCATCCTGCAGCAGAAAACCCAGTTGTTGGGCGCGCTGACGGTTTTTCAGCTGTTGCAGCGGTTTATCCAGTAGCAGAACCTCGCCCTGATCCGCTTCCCGCAATCCGGCTAGTGTATGTAGCAGGGTGGTTTTACCGGCGCCGTTGCCCCCCAGAATGCCCCAGATCTCTCCGGGTCTGAGTTTCAGTTGCCAGTTCTGACACAGGGTTTTGCCACCGATGCTGACGGTCAGATCCTGGCAGGCTAACAAGGTTTTCGGTTCGATACTTTGAGTCATACGGTACCCCGATTACTTTTCTGCAGTACCCAGAGGAAAACCGGAACACCGATAAAGGCGGTAATCACACCAACCGGCAGTTGTTGTGGCGCGATCAGAGTGCGGGCGAGGGTATCCGCCAGCAGTAGCAGGCAGGCACCGGCCAGAGCCGTTGCCGGTAACAGCAGGCGGTGATCAGAGCCGATACTCAGACGCAGAATATGCGGCACCACGAGCCCCAGAAACCCCACACTGCCCGCCTGTGTTACCGCTGATGCCGTCAACACAGAGGCCAGCAGATACAGGGTGATCTGTAGCGGATAAACGGCTACACCAAGAGCTTTGGCCTGTAGCTCACCGCGCAACATCATATTCAGTGGGCGGGCTAAAAGCGCACTTAGCGCTAGGCTCATCAGCAGAAACAGGCCATGCCAACCGGGCAGGCTGGCACGACTTAGATCGCCCATCAGCCAGAACAGCATGCCACGCAGCTGGTTATCTTCACCGATGGAGAGCATAAAGCTGATAATGGCACCCCAGCCGGCAGCAGTAACCACACCGGTTAACAACAGTCGGGAAGGTGACCAGACACCGCTGGCGTGAGACAAACCAAACACCAGCAACAGGTTCGTTAACGCACCCACAAAAGCGCTGCCGGAAACCCAGAAACTCCCCAATCCCGCCATGATGCTTAAAAGCGCACCCACAGCCGCACCACCGGAAACACCCAGTACATAGGGGTCTGCCAGCGGGTTACGCAAAAGCACCTGCATCAGGCAACCGGCTAGAGCCAGTTCCGCGCCAACCACTAGCGCTGAAAGGGCGCGGGGCAGGCGCAGTTCAGTAACTACCGTCGCGGATAGGGTATTGGCAGGCTGGTCACTGAGGCCAAGCTGAAACTGAATCAGCTGCCAGAGCTCGCCAACGGTGACCTTGATACTACCGGTCAGCAGTGCCAGTACCAGACTGGCGATACAGGCCAGAGCCAGTCCGCCCAGCAGCAGAAAAACCTTTAACTTCTGCTGCTGACTGTAGCTTCGGCTGGTTTCAAGGGACTGGGTTGTCACTGGGCAGATCCCTGCTGATCAACACTGTCAGCCATCAAGGTTCGGGTCTGATCCAGTTGCCGACACAGGCGTTCAGCCCCCAGCAGCACACGTACCGTCTGGCGCTGGATATGGCCGGGAGGAATAAAGTGCAGTTGATCGTTTTTTACCGCATTGATCGATGGCCATTTCAGCCATTCATCCAGCCATTCCGGACGTTCAACACCCATACCGCTGGCAACGATGGCATCGGGATTTGCTTTAAGTACCGCTTCCACATCGATGCGTGGGGCAATGGTGTTCAGTTCGGCAAAGACATTCTGACCACCGCAGGCTTCGATCACCTGATTGATCAGATTCTGTTTGTTGATGGTGATCAGCGGCTGACTCCAGACCTGATAAAACACCTTCACGGTGTTTTTGTCCTGATACTGGTTTTTCAGCTGATCCAGAGTGCTACGGAACTGGTTGGCTGCACGGGCTGCTGTTTCAAAGGTGTCGGCCATTTGGCCAAAACGCTCCAGCGTATCCGGGATCTGTTCCAGAAAACGGGTTTCTGTGATGTAGACCGGAATACCCAGCTGGCGCAGCTTATCCAGTGCTTCCGGCTGATTACCGCTCTGCCAGCCGATCACCAGATCCGGTTGCAGGGACAGAATACGTTCGATATCCAGCTGGGTGTAACCACCGACTCTGGGCAGAGCTTTGGCCGCTTCCGGGAAGTCACTGTACTGCACCACAGCGACAACCTTGTCTCCGGCTCCGGCACTGTACAGCAGTTCAGTTACGCTGGGCGCCAGGCTGATAATGCGTTTTGCGGGTTGTGGCAGGGTCAGCGTTTGATTCTGATCATCGACAACCTGAATGGCTCCGGCCTCGGCAGGCGTTTGAAAGCTCAGTTGTAAACCCATAGCGATCACGAGAGTGAGTAAGGCGGTGCGGATTGTGCGGTGGCTCGGGTTCACGAAAAGATCCATTGTTCAGTCAGCGGCAGGGGAGGGCAAGTTTATCAAGTTAATAGCCGGACTGCATAGAAAGGCGAGCTTAAGGTATCCGGTAGGAATAAGAATAGAAGGGACGGTTTGGGGATAGGTCTGGCGCAGATCACAGGTATAAAAAAACGGCCCGCAGGCCGTTTTTTAAAAGCAGATCACTAAAACTTACTTAGCTTTTTTCAGAGCTTTCTTCAGTTTTTTAACTTTGCTTTCGTGCTTCTCGATCTTAGCTTCGCGTGCTTTGATCTCTTTTTTAACTTCTTTCTTAGCTACCTTAGCCATGGTATTGCTCCTTTCAGATTGAAGTGCGGTTTGAATACCGACACTTTTAAAAACGCCTGCTGACTTAACGATGAAGCGATTAAGTCAGAGCGATTGATTTGCAAAGCATCCAGAGCTTCAGGGTTCGACCTGATCACTCTGCGTTTGATGCTCTGCCAGAAAACTGCGTATAAAACGTCTGATTTCCCGCGCGGCGCTGGTATCCAGCTCATCGCACAGGGAGACAAATTCATCCCGTTCTTCCTGATTAATGCGAATAATCAGCTGACTATTTTTCTTCTTCTTTTTTTCCGACGGCATGGTAAGCCCCCGTGCAAAATTGAATATCGTTGTGATATGCAATGTATATACAAAGACGATACGTTTTGACCCGTGGAAGGTCAAATGACAGTTTTGTGACATGCGGGGTTTGAGGCCAGAGTACTGATCTGGAGCAGCCAGGGTACTGGTGGGTAACAAGCGATAACGGCAAGGCTGATAGGGAGGAGCAGAGAGCCGAAAGCCAGCCTGTGGCGGCTTTCGGTTGGGAGAAAATGATCTGTGGTGGGGAATCAGATCTCGGTTTTCTCTTTAAACTCGCACAGATCTTCGATAATGCACGAACCGCAGCGCGGCTTGCGGGCGACACAGGTGTAGCGGCCATGCAGGATCAGCCAGTGGTGAATATCCAGCTTGAACTCCTTCGGCACGTGGCGCAGTAGTTTCTGTTCTACCTCATCGACATTTTTACCTTTGGCGATACCGGTACGGTTAGATACCCGGAAGATATGAGTATCCACAGCAATGGTTGGCTGGCCGAAGGCGGTATTCAGTACCACGTTAGCGGTTTTACGACCGACACCCGGCAAAGCTTCAAGGTCTTTGCGGTTTTGCGGTACTTCGCCGTTGTGTTTATCCAGCAGAATACGACAGGTTTTTATGGTGTTTTCTGCTTTGCTGTTAAACAGGCCGATGGTTTTGATGTATTCCTTCAGACCATCAACGCCCAGGTCATAGATCGCCTGAGGAGTGTTGGCCACCGGGTAGAGTTTATCCGTTGCCTTGTTAACGCCAACATCGGTCGCCTGAGCCGACAGTAAAACCGCAATCAGCAGTTCAAACGGGCTGGAGTAGTTCAGCTCAGTCGTCGGGTTCGGGTTGTCATCCCGAAGGCGGGAGAAGATCTCGTAGCGTTTTTCAGCATTCATAGCAGATGGTGTTCCGAAGCGTGTCGTTTGTATTGATGGTCGTTTATAGGGTGAGCCGACCTGAAAACCTGATGCGCGACTATTATTTCAGCCTGACCGGAGATTGCCAAGTTAAGGGCGATGTGCGGGTTAAATGGTTTTTTGGGGAGGGTAGAAATAGGGTTCAGGCTAAGCTTTTGAGTAAATGTTATGTTGTAACATTTCATTTTTTCCATTATAACTCTCTGCCCTTAACAACCTGTATCGATAACTCACTGTCAATCAGGGCCTGAATTTTATACCCTCGCGTTCATCGCAGGCTGATGGCCTTCAAAGGATGATCTATGAAACCTGTTGCTCTCAAAAAACGATTCCCTTTCAGCCCCAAGCGGGCACTGCCTCTGAATGCTGCGCTGCCAATTTTGTCTCTGTTATGGCTGGCAACACCTGCCAATGCGGCTGATTTGAGCGCCCATGAACATGGTGTGGCTAATCTGGCATTGGCACAGGATGGCAACGAGGTCAGTGTTATCTTTTCTGCTGCAGCTGATAGCGTCATTGGTTATGAACATGCGCCAACCAATGACAAAGAATTAGAGGCTCTGCACCACGCGGAAAGCGTATTCAACCGCCCTGATAAGTGGTTGAAGCTGCCGGTCAGCTGTGAACTTGAAGAACTCAGTGTTTCTCTGCCTTTTCTTGCCGCTCTGGATGCTCATGATAAGCACGGCCATGATCACGAAGAGCACGATCATGAAGAACACGGCCATGATCACGAAGAGCACGATCATGAAGAACACGGTCATGATCATGAAGAACACGGCCATGATCACGAAGAGCACGATCATGAAGAACACGGTCATGATCACGAAGAGCACGATCATGAAGAACACGGCCATGATCACGAAGAACACGATCACGAAGAGCACAGCCATGAGCATAAAGAGCACGATCATGCATCAGGCCATGTTGATGTTAAAGCCAGCTATACCTTCCACTGTGATAGTGATCAGGCATCTCCGCTGGAGCTGAACTTGTTCAGCCAACTGCCTTATCTGGAACTGCTGCGCATTGAAGCGGTCTCTGAAAGAACTGTTGTTGTAACCGAACGAGAAGGGGATGGTTCTCTTGACTGGTAAGAGCTTAATTGATGAAGCATTGAATGGTGAGATGACAAAGGATCAAGCCATTATCGATCTGCAGCAACTGAGTTTTGCCTGGCCCAAACAGAGTCAACCTGCACTGAAAATTGACGCTTTCCGGCTTAATGCCGGAGAGCGTCTCTTCGTTTATGGCCCAAGTGGTTGCGGTAAAAGCACCTTGCTCTCCCTGTTGGCTGGGGTTGTGGTGCCGCAAACAGGTCATATCGCAATTGCCGGTCAGCAAATTGAAGGCTTAAGTGCCGCTAAGCGGGATCATTTTCGCGCCGATCATATCGGGCTGGTGTTCCAGCAGTTCAATCTGCTGCCTTATCTGAATGTGCTGGATAACGTCACTTTGGCCTGTGATTTTTCCCGCAAACGAGCGGCTAATCTTAAACGATCCGGTGTCAGTGCACTCGATGAGGCCAAACGCCTGTTAAGTCGCCTGTTGCTGCCGGAAGCTCTCTGGACACAATCTGTGATGAACCTGAGTATCGGACAGCAACAGCGTGTTGCAGTAGCCCGGGCTTTGATCGGTTCACCGGATCTGATTATCGCTGATGAGCCTACTTCAGCGCTGGATCGTGACAGCCGGGATCAGTTTCTGCAGCTGTTGATGGCAGAGACAGAGCAGAGCGGAAGCTCACTGGTGTTTGTCAGTCACGACGACAGCCTGAAAGCCCACTTTGATCGCCATCTGCATCTGCCAAGCCTGAATCAGGCGTTATCTGCCGATGTCACCGCTCAGCAGGAAGCAAACCAATGACACTCAATCTGCCAACTCTGCTGCGACTCTCTTTTAAAAGCTTGCTCAATCGTCGCCTGACGGTTTTTCTCTCCGTACTGACCATCGCCTTTAGTGTGGCTCTTCTGTTGACCGTTGAGCGGGTCAGGACCGAAGCCCGTACCAGCTTTAACCAGACCATTTCCGGCACCGATCTGATTGTGGGTGCGCCCAGCGGTGATATTCAGCTGCTGCTGTATTCGGTTTTTCAGCTGGGTAATGCCAGCGCCAATATGAGCTGGAAAGCAGCGCAGGAGATTTCTGCTATGCCAGAAGTGGCCTGGACACTACCGCTGGCGCTGGGGGATTCCCATAAAGGCTATCGGGTAATGGGTACGGATGCCGCTTACTTCGACCTTTATAAATATGGGCGTAAGCAACCCCTGAGTTTTGCCAGTGGTGAGCCTTTTGCCGACCTTTATCAGGCCGTTATTGGAGACGAAGTCGCACAGAAGTTAGGTTATCAGGTGGGCGACAAGCTAGTGATCGCTCACGGCATGGGCAAGCACAGCTTTAAAGAGCACGATGATAAACCTTTTACTCTCGTAGGTGTGCTGGAACGCACCGGTACGCCGGTGGATCGTTCAGTGCTGGTCAGCCTGCAGAGTATTGAAGCGATTCATATCGGCTGGGGCAAACCTGCCCTGAGTGATATCCGTGCCCGCTTTGCCGAGAAACAGGGATCAACGGCTCAACCCGATGCCGAAGTGCTGCAACCGGAAGCGATTACGGCGCTCCTCGTGGGTGTGAAAAAGAAAACCCAACTGTTTAAAGTTCAGCGCCGCATCAACGAGGGCGGACAAGGCCTCAAAGTAGTAAGTGAGCCCTTACAGGCGGTCATGCCTGCGGTAGCACTGCAACAGCTCTGGAAACTGGTTGGCGTGGCGGAAAATGCGCTGCTGGTCGTTGCAGGTTTTGTGGTGATCAGCGGTCTTGTGGGGCTGATGTCGGTGATTCTCACCGGCCTTAATGAGCGCCGTCGAGAGATCGCCATTTTACGGGCTATTGGTGCACGACCCATGCAGGTGATGTTACTGCTGGTGGCAGAGGCCTTTATTCTGACCTTACTGGGTTTGTTGCTCGGTGCGGGTATTTTCTATCTGTTGCTGCTGGTGGCCGCGCCCTGGGTGTATGAGATTTGGGGAATCTGGCTTCCGGTCACCGGTTTTAGTTTGACCGAGCTGAAGCTTCTGAGCATCATCGCTTTTGCCGGACTCTTGGTTGGCCTCTGGCCGGGAATAAGGGCGTACCGCATCTCGCTGGCGGAAGGGCTTTCGGTAAGGCTTTAATAGCTTTACCTAAGTTAAAACGAATCTGATTTATTGTTCTGAAAAAGGATACAGGCGTGGGGAAACGACTCGCTCAACTGGCTATTCATCAAGCTATTCATCTAATCCCTCAACCTGCCGTTAAGCTGGCTGCGTGGTTAATGCTGACTATCGCATTCAGTTTGTCTCTGTCGGTTGCGCAGGCGGCGGATCAGCCGGAAGGCTTTGATCAGTTGTCGCCTCTGGTGCAGTCCCGTTGGAATAGTGATGATGGTTTGCTGGATCTGAGCTGGGAAGACCTCATTCCGGAAGGTTTCCGCGCCGATGCGATTCTGGATCAGTATGATCCGGAAAAGATCGCCATGCTGACCGATGATGACCCTCTGATTATCGAGATTATGGAGAAGCTGCAGAAGGCGTATCAGTCTGCGCCTGTGCTGGGCAAGTTGGATGGTATGCCGGTACGTCTTGGCGGTTATATTGCGCCGCTTGAGATCACACCGGAGGGGGTCACTGAGTTCCTGCTGGTGCCTTACTTCGGTGCCTGCATCCATACGCCACCGCCACCATCAAATCAGATTATCTACGTTAAAACCGAGATTCCCATTGCCGAATCCCTGCTGGAAGATGCGATCTGGGTAAGTGGGCGCTTATCCATTGATTCTGCTGATACCGACCTTGCCCTTGCGGGATACACGCTTTATTCCGAGCATATCGTTCCGATTGAGTATTAAGCTTTTCTCCGAGTAAAAAGTGAAATACCTGACTTTGATGCTCGGGATTGGAAATCTACCGGTTAACCTCTTATAGTCAGATAAACCTGATCTGAACAAGGCAAGACTATGCTGTGGCAACCGGTTATTGAGTTTTGGTTTAAAGAACTGACCCCAAAGCAATGGTGGGTTAAAGATGAAGCGCTGGATAAAACTATCAAAGAGCGCTTTGAATCCACTCTGATTGAAGCCAAGTTACGCCGGCTGGCGGAGTGGCGCTATCAGCCACGGGGACGCTTGGCAGAAATCATCGTGCTAGATCAGTTCTCCCGTAATATCTACCGCGACACACCGGATGCCTTCGCTGCAGATCAACTGGCTCAGCAGCTTACACTGGTAGCGATTGAAGCCGGTGATGACCGCTCCCTGACCCAGCAGGAACGCCTCTTTATCTATATGCCGTTGATGCACAGTGAAGATCCTGAGATGCATGAGATAGCGATAGAGGTCTTTACCGCCCTCGGTCTGGAAGAGAATCTGGATTACGAGCGTCAGCACAAAGCCATCATTGACCGCTTTGGTCGTTACCCTCACCGTAATGCCATTCTGGGGCGGGAATCTACTCCTGAAGAGCTGGAGTTCCTCAAGCAGCCCGGTTCCTCTTTCTGAGAGCTGCCATCTATTCAGCCCCATTACTGCACTTAAATCGTGCAGTAATGGAATCGGTCAAATGCCCAATTTGATCTGACCCTGCCTTACGAACACACCTGTAAAAACAAACACATACCGGAACAAGAGAGCGCAATACTTTCCCTGTACGATCTGCAATATTAGCGGCCTACCTTTAGGAAGAACTTCAGATGTCAGGAGGCATTATGTTGCAGTTAGTAGATCGGTTTAATCAGATGTTCGACAAGCCAGATTTTGGTCTTTTGCTGCTTCGAGTGGCTTTTGCCGGAATGATGCTTTTTCACGGTGTTCACAAACTGATCGCCGGCGTGGGTGGAATTGAAGGTATGCTGCAGGCGCAGGGCTTACCGGCTTTTATCGCATGTGGGCGAAGTGATTGCCCCTGTATTTATGATTCTGGGTATTCTGACACGCCCTTCAGCTCTGATCTTCTCTTTTACCATGATCGTCGCCTGGCTAATGACTGGGCCTGGTAATATCGCAGCTCTGAACCCTAAAACCGGTAGAGCATATTATGGTGTTCTTCTTTGCCGGTATCGCCATTCTTTTTACCGGCGCAGGTCGTTATGCACTGGGTGGGCATCGCTGGAGTTAATGCTGGTTGTTTAGACGGTTGCTTAGAATATTTACCGACAAAAAAACCGGCCAGAGCCGGTTTTTTACGTTTGGTTTTGTCTGTAAACCGAATCAGTAGCTGACACCCAGACTGATATGCCAGCTTTCTTTGGAGTCATTCTTGATATAAACAGGAGTAATCAGAAATTTATTCAGGTCTGCTGTCATACCTACTACGAATACATCCCGGTAATCATGTACAGAACGATCTTTTTCCGGATCGGTAAAGGCATCGCCAAATATGTTCCATAGAGAGCTACTGGAAACTGACTGGCTGCTGTAAAAATAATGTGCGAAAGGTGTTAAGGATGAACCTCGATCAATCGGCATTTGGTGGCGGATACCGACAACAGGGCCTATTGAATAAGCCGATGCGACATTGCGATCATTGTCATTGTAAAAAATTCTGCTGACTTGACCATTCACACTGAAACTTAAGCCAAGATTGGCGTGAGTGTTTGAGCTTAATGCTGCTTCGTAACTTGCTGTCAGGTAGGTATCAAACTGCCAGTTATAGTCTTCGCTATTCTCTGTCACAGAAAGGCCGTAATGGAAAACTGCACCATTGCCAAAGTTGTCCAAGCTCTTTGGGGAGCGGGTGTTGAAGGTTATCCCCCCATAGCTTCCATCTTCGTATGAGTGGTAAATTCCTTTGAAATTACTGGTTTCCTTTTTGCCATTCATTCCTCCACCTAGCTGATGTTGCAGATGATTGAATTCGAAGAGGGTTCCGTCTCCGGCTGTTGCAGCAAACACTGATACAGGGGTAAGCGCACAAAGAGCCAGAAGTGTTTTGGATAGTTTCATATTGGGAGATGCTTTCAGTAATTGGATATATGATCAATCAGATTAATTTCGGTCAGTCTAACAAACAATAATGTTGATAAACTACGTCAATGGTCTGACTTTTGTCTGGTTTTTAGTGGTTAAGTTCGCTGAAAAGGCTCAGAATGTATTTTTGTCAGATTCTCTTCTGCACCCTTGATAACCGCTTTGGTCAGTAACTTCAGGCTTTCTGATTTCAGGTTCCACACATGCCAGTAAAGTGGCACATCAATGGTTTGCCCCGGCACCAGCTCGGCTACGATTGAGTTCTCCGGATCGTTCAGATCCAGATAAGGCTGGCTCTGCTGATCCGGCACCATGCCCCAGCCCAAACCTAAACGTATCAGATGAAAATAGGGGCCGGTGGCGGGGATTCTGTGCTTCGGATATAGCGCGCCGTTCAGTCCGATATGGCGCAGAAAATGGTTCTGCAGCTCATCCTTATGGTTGAACTCCACTACGGGAGCTTCCGCAACGGTTTCTTCCGTAACACCTTCCGGGAAATAGCGGGCGATATAACCGGGAGTTGCCAGCGCCCGATAGCGCATCACTCCTAAGGGAAAGCAATCACAACCCTGCATTGCCTGAGACGAGGCACTTACACAGCCCAGCACCTCACCGGTTTTCAGCAGATGGTGGGTCTGCTCCTGATCATCGATCTTAATATCCAGCACCCAGGGGTGCTGATCCACCAGAGGTGCCAGTGCTTCGGGAAACCAGGTATCCAGACTGTCGGCGTTAACCGCCACTGGCATACGGCTGAAACCCTGTTCCGTGGCCTGATCCAGACTCAGGCTCAGCTCGCCTTCCAGTAACGACAGCTGATGGTAAAACTTCAGCACCCGCTGACCGGTAGCCGTAGGCACCAGAGGTGTACTACGGATAATCACCGCCTGTCCCAGTTTCTCCTCCAGCTGGCGTATCCGCTGGGAGATGGCGGATTGGGTGACATGCAGGCGCTTGGCGGCTTTATCAAAGCTTTGTTCCTCGATAACAGCATGTAACGCGCTGAGTTGTTTCGGGTCCAGTGACAGGCTCATGGTGTTGTCCCTTACGAGTCTATGCAGACTACAGTTATTTTAATTAGATATTTTAATGATCAATTAAAATCATTATTTTTACTTAATTTCGACTCAGGGGCAAGATGCACTCCATTGATACGGCCCTTGTCAGTAGAAAGTTTGCCGGTGCAGATGCACCGACGTTTATGCAAGACGATGTTTTCTTTTGGAGTGTGTGATGAGTGCGGCAGCAAGTCTTTATTTATGGGCCCTGATTAAGGGGCTGGGAACCAGCGCAGGCCTGATTATGGCCATCGGCGCGCAGAACGCCTTTGTTCTGTCGCAGGGGCTGAAGCGACAGTATCACTGGCCGATTGCCGGTGTGTGCAGCTTTTTTGATGCGGTGTTAATTACCCTGGGCGTTGCCGGTATGGGCGCACTGATCAGCCAGAATGAACTCTGGCTGAGTGTTGCCCGCTGGGGCGGGGCAGCCTTTCTGTTCTGGTACGGATTTGGCGCGCTGCGCTCGGCGTTAAAAGATCAGAGTCTTGAGGCGGATCGTAAAGGTGCAAGCAGCCTGAAAAAGGCACTGCTGACTACATTGGCGGTTACCCTGCTGAACCCCCATGCCTATCTGGATACCGTGGTGCTGATCGGTAGTATCGGCGGTCAGTATCCGGAAGGAGAGCGCTTCTGGTTTGGCTTCGGTGCAATCAGCTTCTCGTTTATCTGGTTCTTCGGCATCAGCCTTGGGGCGCGTTGGTTAGCGCCTCTGTTCCAGAAACCGATCGCATGGCGGGTATTAGACGCAGCCGTCTGCCTGATGATGTGGTCGATTGCAGTGAGTTTGGTGATAGCGGCGGTTTAAGCACCGTCTGGTATGGCCGAATTGTGGACTTGCCCCGACAAATGTCGGGGCTTTTTTGTCGATTATTCTCCGAGATACAACCCCCGCAAATACCCGCAATCCTCTTTCACCTGTTCTGCATATCCTTCACAGGCGTTGATTAACGCTTCTATCTGATCGGGGAGAACTGCCGCCATCGCCTGCTCAAAGCGGGTGGAGCGGCGGTCGCCGCGACAGTGCGCGAGGGCAAGGGCTTGCCCGCAGGTCGCTGCGTATTGTTCAAAACCGCCGTTTACGGCCTGTTCCCCAAAGACAATATCTTCAGGATCAATCCCCACGCGGGCGTGATGACGGGAGCGGATCAGCCAGTGAGCGTCCTGCCATTCGGCTTCATCCAGTACCAAATCCGGTTTGCGTTGCATACGTTGCTGGCAGTGTACCGTCAGGTGGGCTGGGTTGAGGCGGTTCACTGCGCTCAGTTCTGGAAAGTGGTGCAGAGGTGCGGCATGGCGCTGGCGCTTGATCTCCACCAGATGGCAGAGTTCCAGATCATCCTCAGAGGTAAAATCCTTCGGCCCCACAAGACAGTAGAATCGACGCATATTTACCGAGCCGGTGCCTGCATTCAGGCGCTCGGTAATATCGAGGATGCTGTCGTCCATATAGGGTTCAAAGTGCAGGATTAGCCCTCGCGCTTCTCCGGCTGAAAGTGGCTTAAAGCGCTCCGGACGATCACGGAAGCGAAGCGGCTGCTGGCTGATATCCACTTCTTTCGCCAGTGAGCTTTTCTCCAGAAACTTCTTCCCGCCCCAGATCCGCTTTTTCGCCTTTTTATAAGGCGCGTTCAGAATGTGTTTCTTTTTAAAGTCGTTCAGAACCTGATTGCGGTTCTCGGCATCGTCAGCACACTGCTGACAGGTCGCCAGATACTGCTCCAGAAAGGCTGTCATCGCTGTGCGGCTCTGGGCGGCGCTTACCGCCTGATCATCATCAAGGGCTTCCTCTAAGGCATAGCGGCCTGCCAGAGCTCCTTCGGCAAAATCTACACATAAGGCCAGACTGGTACAGAAGCGCGCCAGATCCCACGCCGCATGGCCGACGCAGGCATCATCAAAATCATTAGGGGCAAAGATCACGCTTTCGCCGTGGGCTCCTTCCTCGCTCAGAAAGCCAAAGTTAGAGGTATGACAGTCGCCCATAATGGTGGTCAGAGGCGGTGTCAGCAGAGCTTCCGGCAGCTTCAGATTGCCTTTAGCCAGATCGGCATAAAACAGCTGCGCCGAACCCCGCAAAAAGACAAAGGGGTTGGTCGCCATCTTGATATGTTTGGGCGAGCCTAGCGCCGGATCTCTATAGTCGACCCGCTTCAGCTCCTGATGGATCAGCTGCTGGCGCTCTTGATTGGCAGTGACTTGGGCTTTGTTTTTCTTTGATGCTGGCATCTTTGCTTCCTTGTCGATGTTTGACGGTGACTATGGCTTGAGGATTACCAAGTAACGCAGTCTAACACTGTTTGGAAGCTGGTGAAGAGATCGTAAAGAGGTGGAAAAGAGGACGTAAAAAAGAGAGTGGCTTAGCCAATCACCTTATAACCGAACCAGTCAGGACGCAGGGGCTTAACGGGTTTGTCGGTGGCGGTCAGCTGAATATGCCAGTTCTCCAGCAGAGAGATCGGCAGGCAGTCATCTACATCATGCAGGTTGTCTTTATGCTGATGACTGGCGGTGGTCAGCAGATGGCGTTTTGCCATCTGCTTGGCTTCTTCATCGTTGCGACAGGCGAAGAGACCGAAGGCGTGCTGCTCCGCCATCTGATCCGGCTGATAACCCCCAAGATTGACGAAGTAGAGTTTCAGATCCGATGCGACAGGTTCGGCAGAAAGGGCAACCTGATAACTGCGGCCATCGGCACTGGGCACGGTATCGACAATATGATAGCTGTCCAGATGCAGGTTGTTTTTGTGGCCATACCACTGCTGAATCAGGGCCTGATAGGTGTCTTCAATACGCTCGCCAACCACAAAGCGCACATCATGCACTTCGATATGACACTGACCGGCTCGTCCGCCGAGGTAGACCATAAACAGCTGTGGCATAAGCGTACCTGACTTTGTTCTTAGTCTCGGCTTTCGTTTTAACCCGTAACCCGCACGCGGCGGTCAACGGTGGGCTTCGGCTCATCAACCTTGTTGCGTTCCGCGCGGGCTTTCAGGTGACCATCCACGATGTTCTTCAGGGCGATCAGCAGACCCATACCCACGAATGCACCCGGCGGCAGAATGGCAAACAGGAAGCTGTAGTCTTCAAACACCACAATCTTCCAGTTAGCGGCCATAGGACCAAACAGCAGCTGCATATTCTCGAACAGGGTGCCCTGACCGATCAGTTCACGCATACCGCCCAGCAGTACCAGTACCACGGTAAAGCCGATACCCATCATAAAACCATCGGTAACTGCAGGCAGAATCGGGTTTTTGCTGGCAAAGGCATCCGCACGACCCAGAATCACACAGTTGGTCACGATCAGCGGAATAAAGATACCCAGAATCAGATACAGCTCGTAGGTGAAGGCCTGCATCAGTAGCTCGGCGCAGGTCACGAAGGAGGCGATGATCATCACAAAAGCGGGCAGACGCACCTGCTCCGGCACAAAGTTACGGATCATGGACACCGACAGGTTAGAACCCACCAGTACCAGAATAGTGGCGATACCCAGACCCAGGGCGTTAACGACAGAACCGGTTACCGCCAGCAGCGGGCAAAGACCCAGTAGCTGAACCAGCGCCGGGTTGTTATTCCAGAGACCGTCAGCGGTAATTTCCTGATAGCTTTTTGTTGCGCTCATGGTTTTGATTCTCTATTCAGGGCTGCTTATTGCTGATTACCAGCAGTTTCCTGCAGAATTTCAGTGTTAGCTGGCGTCGTCTCAAGCAGGCGGTCTTTATGTTTGGCAAAGTATTCCAGTACCGCGCGGGTCTGATTCACAACTGCACGGGGAGTAATGGTCGCGCCGGTAAACTGGTCGATCTGGCCGCCATCTTTTTTCACTTTCCAGGCATCCGGCCCCGGATTTTCCAGGGACATACCGGCAAAGCCCAGAATCCAGTCAGACTTGGCGGTTTCAACTTTATCGCCCAGTCCCGGTGTTTCCTTGTGGTTCAGAACCCGCACACCGGCCAGTTCGCCGTTACGCTTAACGCCAACCAGCAGATCAATATTGCCGCTGTAGCCGTGAGGATTGCTCACCGGAAACAGCAGTGCCACGGTCTGGCCTTGTTTGCGACCGACATAAACCTGCAGTGGCTCTTTGTTACCCAGAATCGGACTTGGTGCCAGTGTCAGGGTGTCGTTCAGCAGGTCATTGTCGATCTGATCCGCAGGCAGAATCTCATACAGGCTGCGGGTCTGGGACTGACGGATGTTTTCCGCGATGCTCTCTTTGGTGCTGATCTGGGTTACTGCGATCACGCCCGCCGTCACGATGGCAAAGATGCCAAGGCCGATACTACTGCGGATCACCGACTGCAGCAGAGTGGTTTCTGCTGCCTGACCGTCATTCTGATCGTCTGGCTTTTGAGTTTCAGGTGCTGTGTGTTGCATTGAAAATCCTTACTTCTCGTTCTTAATGCCTTTGCGCGCTTTGTTGTGACCAAAGCTGCGGGGCTGAGTGTAGTAGTCGATAAAAGGTGCGGCAAAGTTCATCAGCAGCACTGAGAAGGCCACAGCATCCGGGTAGTTACCCCAGGTGCGGATCACATAGACCAGCACACCGATACCGATACCAAACCAGATTTTGCCCTTGTTACTGGTGGCGGCTGTCACAGGGTCGGTAGCGATAAAGAAAGCACCGAACATGGTAGCTCCGGACAGCAGATGTACCATAGGCGAGGCGTAGTTGCTGGCATCTGTACCGTAGAACAGCAGAGACAGTACAAACAGGGTGCCCAGCATAGCTACCGGCGTGTGCCAGGTGAAAATGCGTTTCCACAGCAGGTAAAGACCGCCCAGCATAAAGGCGATAGACGCGGTCGCCCATGCTTCCCACACCTTCTCTGGTTGGAAGCCGTTCTGTACCCAGTACTCATCAGCCATCAGCGCGCCTTTGTGCTTAAAGCCATCCAGCGGGGTCGCCATAGTAAAGGCATCGGGCGCATTAACAGCGCCGCCAAAGACGGCTGACAGGCTCTGAGTCAGGGAAACGCTGCTATCGAGCAAAGCCGCAGGAGTCACCCATTGGGTCATCTCAACCGGAAAGGAGATCAGCAGCAGGGCATAGGCCACCATCGCCGGGTTGAACGGATTATTACCCAGACCGCCGTAAAGTTGTTTGGCAATCACAATCGCCACAAAGGTGCCTGTTACCACCAGCCACCAGGGAGCCAGCGGCGGCAGGGCGATACCCAGCAGCACACAGGTCAGCAGGGCGCTGTTGTCTTTCAGTGCCGGCAGCGGATTGCGGCCGCGCATCTTAAGAATCAGCGCCTCAAACAGCAGGCCGGAAACCGATGCGATCAGCACATTGATGATCGAACCCCAACCGAACAGCCAGGTCAGTGCCGCAAGCCCCGGTAGGGTTGCCAGAATGACCGTCTGCATCACCTTGCTGGTGCTGAGGGGGCGGTGTAGATGGGGGGATGAAACCCGAATAAATGCCATAATCGTTCAGACCCTTAACACACTTCAGTGCCGGTTAGCTGAGCCAGTTTCTGCTCGGCGTCGGCGAATTTGTTTTTACAACGCTCTACCACAACCTGCTGATCACTGATCGCTTGAGCATCGCCAGAGGCTTCTGCTTCGGCCAGCGCCTTTTCCGCTTTTTTCAGTGCAGTTTTAGTCGCTGCAGCGATAATCTTCGCCTGCTTGAGTGCTTTTTCCTGAGCTTCAGCGGCATTGTCGGCAGCGGCTGGCTGAGATTCTGCTTTAGGTGCTTCAGCCGAGCTATTCTGCAGGGCGGCCAGTTTATCGGCGGCCTGCTGTGCTTTCTCTTTTACGGTGCTCAGCTTGGCTTCACAGGCGGCGATCTGTTCGGCATCGCCGGAATCCTGTGCGGCGGTCAGCTCTTTCTCTGCCTTTTTGATGGCGGCCTTGCTGGCTGCGGCGGCAATCTTAGCCTGTTTCAGCGCCTTTTCCTGATCCGCTACAGCATCGTCACCAGAGCTCGCAGCCGTTGCTTCTGCTTTTGGCTGAGACGCAGCATTCTGCAGAGCGGTCAGATTATCCGCTGCCTGCTGAGCTTTCTCTTTGGCGGTTGTCAGCTTGGCTTCACAGGCTGCAATCTGTCCGGCATCGCCGGAATCCTGCGCGGCAGTCAGCTCTTTCTCTGCTTTCTTGATCGCAGCTTTGCTGGCAGCAGCTGCTATCTTAGCCTGCTTCAGGGCTTTTTCCTGATCGGCGGAATCAGCCGCAGGGGCTGCTTGCGTCGGAGAGGCAGCCGAAGCCGATTTAGCGCTTTCTTCCAGCGCCTTCAGTTTTTCTTCTGCTTTTACCGCATTGGCTTTGGCAGTCACGATAGCGGCTTCTTTGGCGGCCACTTCGTCCGGATCATTATCACGCTGGGCATGTACCAGCGCTTTCTCTGCCTTCTTAATTGCGGCCTTGCTGGCGGCAACAGCGATCTTAGCCTGCTTCAGGGCTTTTTCCTGCGCTTCGTTGGCGGCAGCAGGGGCAGCCTGAGGCGGTGCTGCTGTTGTCGCAGAGGGTGCAGAAGCGATACCCAGTTGTTTCTCGATATCGGCAACCTTGTCCTGAGCGACTTTCAGATCCGCTTCCAGCTTAGACTTGTCTTCATCGGAGGCTTCCTCCAGCGCTTTTTCTGCCTTCTTGAGGGCTACGCTGGCGGCTGCGCGCTGGATCTTCAGCTTTTTCAGTGCTGCTTCATCCAGACCGTTCGGATTGGTTGCTTGTGCAGCTGCAGGAGCTGGGCTGGCTGGAGAACCTCCACCCAGTTGCGCATCGATGGAGGCAACCTTGTCCTGTGCCGCTTTCAGATCCGCTTCCAGCTTGCTGCGGTTGTCGTCAGTGGCTTCCGCCAGTGCTTTTTCTGCTTTCTTCAGGGCAACGCTTGCTGCTGCGCGCTGAATTTTCAGCTTCTTAGCGGCCGCTTCATCCAGGCCGTTAGCAGCTGGTGCTGGTGAAGGCGTTGCAGCAGTTGTTGAGCTGGCTGGTGATTTAGCCGCTGCAGCAGCCATACGGGCGTTACGGGCAGCGATCTTCTCAGCTTCTTCACGTTCCAGACGGGCCTGACGCTGTTCAAAACGAATCTTGGCGCGCTCTGCTTTTTTCGCCTCTTCCTGCTCTTTACGGATCTCAGTTTTGGCAAAACGGTAGTATTGCACCAGCGGAATGCTGCTTGGGCAAACATAGGCGCAGGCACCGCATTCGATACAGTCGAACAGGTTAAACAGCTGAGCTTTTTCAAACTCTTCCGCCTTGGCAAACCAGTGCAGCTGCTGGGGCAGCAGTTCTGCCGGGCAGGCCTGTTCGCACATGCCACAACGGATGCAGGGATTTTCCGGTTCCGGATCAGGGAACTCCTGATGGGTCGGAGCCAGCAGGCAGTTGGTGGTTTTCACCACAGGCAGCTGATCACCGGTCAGGGTAAAGCCCATCATAGGGCCACCCATAATCAGGCGGCTGGCAAGAGAGGCGTTGAAACCGGCATAGTCCAGCAGTTCACGAATCGGGGTGCCAAGGCGCACTTCCACGTTCTGGCGGCGGGTCATGGCATTGCCGGTCAGGGTGGTGATACGGCTGACCAGAGGCTCGCCCAGTGTCACTGCTTTGGCAATCGCGATAGCAGTGCCTACGTTCTGACATACCACACCGATATCCGCAGGCAGACCTCCGGACGGCACTTCACGGCCGGTCAGAATCTTAATCAACTGCTTCTCACCACCGGACGGGTATTTGGTCGGGATCACGACCACATCAATATGCGTGCCCTTGGTGGCTTCCTGCAGAACCTTGATCGCTTCCGGCTTGTTGTCTTCGATGCCGATCAGACAGCTGCTCGGATCAACCAGTTTGCAGAGGATCTGTGCACCCAGTACCAGCTGTTGCGGGTAGGTGCGCATCGCCATATCGTCGGCGGTGATATAAGGCTCGCACTCGGCAGCGTTAATCACCAGAGTATCAATGGCGTGACGCTCGCGGGTGCGGGCTTTCACTGCTGTCGGGAAGCCTGCGCCACCCATACCCACGATACCGGCTTTGGAAATCGCATTAAGCAGGGTGTCGACCTCGGCATTCTGCCAGTCGCTCACCGGCTCCAGCATTGCCCATTCATCTTTGCCATCGGATTCGATGGTGATACAGAGGTCGTTCATGCCGGAGGCGTGAGGAATCGGATGTTCGCCGATAGCGGTTACGGTGCCGGAAATCGAGGCGTGAATATTAGCACTGATAAAGCCATCGGCTTTTGCGATCAGCTGACCGGTTTTAACCTGATCGCCCACGGTAACCAGAGGTTCGGCCGGAGCGCCGATATGCTGTTGCAGGGGCAGAATAACCTTGCTTGGCAGCGGTGCCTGAACCAGAGGTTGCTGTACCGACTGCTGCTTGTTTTCGTCCGGGTGAATACCACCGTGGAAATCCCAAAGTGTGCGCATTAAACCGCTCCTCCGCTGACAGAGGTGCCGGAACTGGTGGCGAAAACCTGATTTTCAAAGCGGGCATTCGGGCCCTCTGGGCGGTTCCAGCCCCAGTTTTTCACTGTGGTTTCTACAGGCAGCATATCGATACAGTCTACAGGACAAGGCTCAACACAGAGGTCGCAGCCGGTACATTCAGTTTCAATAACGGTGTGCATCAGCTTGGTGGCACCGACAATGGCATCTACCGGACAGGCCATGATGCATTTGGTGCAGCCGATACACTCATCTTCTCGGATATAAGCAACTTTTTTCACACCGATGGTGTCCGGATCAGCGTCCAGCGGCATAGGGTCTCGCCCCATCAGATCGGCCAGAGCTTCCATGGTGCTTTCGCCGCCGGGAGGGCACTTGTTGATATCGTCGCCATTGGCGATCGCTTCGGCATAAGGGCGGCAGCCGGGATGGCCACACTGGCCGCACTGAGTTTGCGGCAGCAGGCCGTCGATCTGGTCAACAATCGGGTTGCCTTCCACTTTAAAGCGGATGGAGGCATAGCCCAGCATGGCGCCGAAAAGGGCTGCGAGGGTCAGCAGTCCGATTACAGCAGCTAAAACAGGATGTTGTGAAAGAAACTCAGTCATCTGTTTGTCCGGTATCGCTTATTCGATTAGAGGGTTCAGTACAAAGCGCTGGCTTTGCCTGTTAACCGTTAACTCAAGTAAAAAGATTGTTCGGGACGAATTTAAAGCTGAACCAGTCCACTGAAGCCCAGAAAGGCCAGCGACATCAGACCAGCGGTCACCATAGCGATGGATGAACCTTTAAAGGGTGCCGGAACGTCAGCAACAGCAATGCGTTCACGCATGGCGGCAAACAGCACCAGAACCAGAGAGAAACCCACGGAAGCGCCAAAGCCGTAGATGGTCGCTTCTACAAAGCCGCTGTTGCGGTTCAGGCTCAGCAGTGCCACACCCAGT
Organism: Oceanospirillum sanctuarii; assembly: GCF_002150805.1. Lineage (GTDB taxonomy): Bacteria > Pseudomonadota > Gammaproteobacteria > Pseudomonadales > Halomonadaceae > Oceanospirillum > Oceanospirillum sanctuarii. Next base: position 202,571 of record NZ_MTBA01000004.1, on the reverse strand, counting down.
ACCGCACAGTTGGTGGTAATTAGTGGCAGGAAGATACCCAGTACGCGGTACAGCAGCGGGCTGGTTTTGCGCACCACCATTTCGGTGAACTGCACGACCACCGCGATCATCATGATAAAGGCGATGGTTTTCAGATATTCGATACCCAGAGGTTCCAGCACAAAGTGATATACGAGATAACTGCTGGAGGAGGACAGGGTCAGTACAAAGGTGGTGGCCAGAGACATGCCCATGGCGGATTCCAGTTTGTTGGAAACACCCATAAAAGGACACAGGCCCAGAAACTGAACCAGAACAAAGTTGTTCACCAGAATCGTACTGATCAGGAGCAGGATGTATTCAGTCATCACTTATCTTCGTCAGGAGTTAGGGTTTATCAGGGGGCGACATTATAGAGCTTTTTGCTCAGGTTACGCTGACACGAATCAGCCCCAGCTTTAAACGCACGGATCTTAGCTTAAAGCGGCACTATTATCGTTTTTTATGTTATTACCTACAAGAAAAAAGGCAGGGCTTCTTATAGGAAATAGTTATATGTAAATGATGCATATTCCCAACGGCAGATAAAAAAACAGGGGCTTATGCCCCTGTTTTTTATGGTGTTTTTCGAAGAGTGCGTTGGCTGTTGCCTTATTTAACGCGCATTCCGTTTTCAGCACCTTTATCCGGCGTCAGCAGGAAGATATCTTCACCACCAGGGCCTGCGGCCATCACCATACCTTCGGACATGCCGAAACGCATCTTGCGAGGCTTCAGGTTGGCAACCATAACGGTTTGACGACCTACCAGATCTTCCGGGTTGTAGGCAGACTTGATGCCGGCAAAGACGTTTTTGGTCACGCCGCCCAGATCCAGTGTCAGCTGAATCAGCTTATCAGCGCCTTTGACGTGGTCGGCGGCAACGATAGTTGCCACACGCAGATCCAGCTTGGCGAAGTCATCAAACTCGATCTCATCACTGATCGGGTCGTCTGCCAGAGGGCCTGTTGGCTGCTCTTTCAGTTTTTGCTCTTCTGCCAGAACCTCTTTGGAGGCTTCGATCATGGCATCGATCTTGTCGCTTTCAACACGGGTCATCAGCGGCTTGAACTTGTTGATCTCATGGCCCAGCAGTAGTTGTTCGCGGGCATCCCAGTCCAGATTTTCAACATTCAGGAAGGCTGCCGCCTGCTCGCTCATAACCGGCAGAACCGGTGCCAGATAGGTGATCAGCTGACGGAACAGGTTGATACCGACGGAGCAAACATCCAGAACTTCCTGCTCTTTGCCTTCTTCTTTTGCCAGTGACCACGGCGCTTTGTCGGCGATGTAAGCGTTAGCAGTGTCTGCCAGCTCCATAATCAGACGGATCGCACGGCCAAAGTCACGGTTTTCATAGTGCTCTGCGATCTGGTTGCCCAGTGCCACAGCTTCATCCAGCATCGCCTGTTCTACACAGGTCTCAGACAGCTTGCCACCGGACTTCTTAACAAAACCGGCGCAACGGCTGGCGATGTTAACCACTTTACCGATCAGGTCAGAGTTCACACGGGCGGTGAAGTCTTCAAAGTTCAGGTCCAGATCTTCCGGACGGCTGGTCAGCTTGGCGGCAAAGTAGTAACGCAGGTATTCCGGATTCAGGAACTCAGCGAAAGTTTGCGCCTTGATAAAGGTGCCACGGGATTTGGACATTTTCTGGCCGTTAACGGTCAGGAAGCCATGGGCGTTAACTGCTGTTGGCTTGCGGAAACCGGAACCTTCCAGCATCGCTGGCCAGAACAGAGCGTGGAAGTTGATGATGTCTTTGCCGATAAAGTGGTACAGCTCGGCTTCGGAATCTTTGTTCCAGTAGTCATCAAACTCCAGATCGTCACGGCGGGAGCACAGGTTTTTAAAGCTCGCCATGTAGCCGATAGGTGCGTCCAGCCATACGTAGAAGTATTTGCCCGGTGCATCAGGAATCTCAAAACCGAAGTAAGGCGCATCACGGCTGATGTCCCACTCCTGCAGACCGGCTTCCAGCCACTCTTTCAGTTTGTTGGCGATCTGCTCGTGCAGTGTACCGCTTTGGGTCCACTCGGTAAGCATGGTCTGGAAATCCTGCAGCTTGAAGAAGTAGTGCTCGGATTCTTTCTCAACCGGTGTTGCACCTGAGATGGCAGACTTAGGATCGATCAGTTCAGCAGGAGTGTAGGTTGCGCCACAGGCTTCACAGTTATCGCCGTACTGGTCATCGGCTTTACATTTCGGGCAGGTGCCCTTGATGAAGCGGTCCGCCAGGAACAGGCCTTTGTCCGGATCAAACATCTGGGTGATGTTACGAGTCGCGATATGACCAGCATCACGTAGACGCTTGTAGATGAGTTCAGAGAACTCGCGGTTCTCTTCAGAATGCGTGGAGTAGTAGTTGTCGAAGTTCACCAGAAAACGGTCAAAGTCAGCACGGTGCTCGGCATTTACTTTGTCGATCAGCTGCTGAGAGGTGATACCTTCCTGCTCGGCACGCAGCATGATAGCGGTACCGTGTGCGTCATCGGCACAAACGTAGGAGCACATGTGGCCACGTTGTTTCTGAAAACGAACCCAGATATCAGTCTGGATATATTCCAGCAGGTGTCCCAGGTGAATGGAGCCGTTGGCATAAGGAAGTGCGCTGGTCACTAGGATTTTACGAGCTGATGACATGGTGTCTCTTTACGCTTCTGTGTTGAACGGGATTGGGCTTGCCATCTTTTTTGCTGCGGCTGATGTTTTCTTTTGATGATCAAAGATCAGGCTTAGGCAGGCTGGCAGCCGGTGAAAAAAACAATCCGGTAACTATAGCGACTGAAAGGATTTTTTTCATCTCTGTATTGTCTTTTCAGGGTGAAAATCCGGTGAGATGTTTTTCGTTATAAAAAATAGGGTTTATTAACCAAGTGCTTTACTGGGTTATTGCCTGTGGTAAGCTAAAAGGAATTCTCAACACAAGATCTAACACCTTGTTTTTAACAAAGGTTTGCGATTTAAGCCTGATCCTGAGTCTCAAGGTTCAGGCTTACTCATAACAGATTCAGACTAGAGGTCGTTATGCTGGAAGATGTGAAAAAAATTGTTGCTGTGGCATCCGGTAAAGGTGGTGTCGGTAAATCTACGGTTACCGCTAACCTTGCGCTGGCGATGGCGGCTAAAGGCTTTAAAGTTGGCCTTCTGGATGCGGATGTTTATGGCCCAAGTCAGGCGCTGATGCTGGGTGTGGCTGATGGTGTGCGTCCTCAGACTACCAATGGCAATAACTTCGGTCCGATTGAAGCCCAGGGCCTGTACACCATGTCTATGGCGTATCTGGTGACCGAGAAAACGCCGATGGTTTGGCGTGGCCCTATGGTGAGTGGTGCCTTCCAGCAGATGCTGACCCAGACCGACTGGCCTGAGCTGGATTACCTGTTTATTGATATGCCGCCGGGTACCGGTGATATTCAGCTGACATTGGCACAGAAAGTTCAGGTGAGTGGTGCGGTTATCGTAACCACGCCTCAGGATATCGCGCTGCTGGATGCCAAAAAAGGCGTCGAGATGTTCCGCAAAGTGAAGATTCCGGTGCTGGGTGTGGTGGAAAACATGAGTCTGCACACCTGTAGTGAATGTGGTCACACAGAGCCGGTATTTGGTGAAGGCGGCGGTGATCGTATCGCTAAGGAATACGATACCGTTCTTCTGGGGCAGTTGCCTCTGACCTCGACCATTCGTGAGCAGGCCGACAGTGGTAAGCCATCTGTTGTGGCTGAGCCTGATGGTGCAATTGCCGGCTTCTTCTCTGATATTGCTGATAATGTGATTGTTCAGCTTGAGAAGGCGGAGCAGGAAGTACCGACCATCACCTTTGGTGAGTGATCTGATCTGTTAAGGCTCTGAAGCTTAATGCGATATCTGAGTCTTAAGACGATAAAAGAGAAACGGGGTAGCTGAAGTCGATTCAGCTGCCCCGTTTTTTTATGCGCAGCTGGTTTTTATGCGCAGATGAGAACTTAGGCTGGGCGATCCAGTTTAAAAACTTGCCCGAAGGTGGCGTATTCACCACCACCCAGTCGTGCCAGAGGTTGCATTTTAGCGGCATCGATTCGGGTGCGACCTTTGGCATCTTCTTCCACCAGATCATCCCGGACATAAAGTGCTTTGATCTCACAGTAGAAGATCGCCTGTTGGTTCGGGCCAACTTCATGCAGGTCGGTCAGTTCTGCCAGCATGGCAACAGGTGCGTTCTCAAGGCGAGGCAGATCCCAGTCCGGTTCGTTAACCAGTGGATGACGGATTTTGTATAGTTCGGAGTCACCGTAGTCCAATGTGCGTGCGGTTTCAGTCACTTCTTCCGCCTGATCAACGGAAGGGATATGAATTACCAGCTGTTTGCTTTGACCTAAATTGTGTCGGGTATCTTTTAGAGTGCCATCCGGCTTTTTACCGGCGGAGAACATCACCAGTGGCGGATTGCTACAGATGGCGTTGAAGAAGGAAAAAGGAGCCAGATTGTAGCCGGAGGTTTCGTTGGCGGTCAGTACCCAGGCGACCGGACGCGGGATGATGGTCTGGGTCATCAGGTGATAGGCCTGATTCGGGCTTAAAGTGTCAAAATCGATACGCATGATGAATCCTTGTGTCGCAGTAATCTTGGATATTCTAAGCGGCTCTTTTGCATTGGCAATCAACCCTGTATCATTCAAACGCTTTTTTCAATCTAACACGTAGGAAGTTTATGGCCATTAAGTCTGATAAGTGGATTCGCCGCATGGCAGAATCTGACGCTATGATCGAACCGTTTGAGTCTGAGCAGGTACGTTATGTTGATGGTCAGCGTGTGATCTCTTTCGGCACATCCAGCTATGGCTATGACGTACGTTGCGCAGATGAGTTTAAGGTGTTTACCAATATCCACTCTGCGACGGTTGATCCGAAAAATTTCGACGAAAACAGCTTTGTTGATATCAAAAGTGATGTCTGCATCATTCCGCCGAACTCCTTTGCTTTGGCGCGAACTGTTGAGTACTTCCGTATTCCGCGAAATGTGCTGACGGTTTGTCTGGGGAAATCGACTTATGCCCGCTGCGGTATCATTGTAAACGTAACGCCGCTTGAGCCAGAGTGGGAAGGCCACGTAACGCTGGAATTCTCTAATACCACGAATCTGCCGGCGAAAATCTATGCCAATGAAGGCGTGGCTCAGATGCTGTTCTTCGAATCTGATGAGGTTTGTGAGACTTCATACAAAGATCGCGGCGGCAAGTATCAGGGACAAACTGGCGTGACACTACCTAAGACCTGATATCTGTTGCAAACGAAAAAAGCACCTTCGTGGTGCTTTTTTTGCGCCTCTAGAAAGAGAGGGGGGCGGACTTTATTGCATGGTGCCCTGATAATATTTTTTCTGAACTTTGCCCTGAAAGTTGTCCAGCAGAACCTGCTTTATTGCGTCACTGAACTCTTCATACTGCTTGCTCCATGAGCTTTTTCGGGAAAAGCCGATGTAGAGTGGTGTGTTGTTGTCTGGGTTAAAAGGGGCTTTTACTAGTTGCTGATTCCAGCGGCTGTTGGCGAGTTCGAAGTCAGCCTGGCAGTCTGTGCCTATGTAGCTGTCGATACGGCCGGATGCCAGAAGAGGCAGTAATACACTTTCCTGAGCCAGTTGCGTTTTTTGCAGAGAGTCATCCTGATCAAACTCTGGGTAGTAAGCTGAACCCCGAACCATGCCGATATTCAGTTCGTTAAGCTGCTCTTTACTGCTCAGGCGTTCCTCGTCACCGGCGCGAATATAGAAGCGGGTTGAACAGCCGTAATAGGACGGCTCAACGTAGCGGATATACTCGGCGCGTTCTTTGCGCCATGCCAGACCGCTCATGGCATCGATTTCACCGGCGCGCATCAGATCCAGGCAGCGCTTCCAGGGGCAGCGGATATATTGAATCTCAATGCCCATGCGTTGGCTGAGTTCCTGCCAGAGATCATCGTCGATACCGGCGATCTGATTGTTTTTGATTTCCCGAAAGGGTGGCCAGCTGTCGGTGCCGATTTTTAGTGGTTCCGCATTAGCATGAATGGCGAAGAAAGGGGCGGCAAGAAGGCACAGAATACTTAGCAGGTGGCGGATGGTCATGTTGATGCTCCAGTTTCTTGGGCGGGCTTACCTGCCTGAACCGGGACATTTCCCTATGGCCGTCATTAGTGCTTGGGGTCGCAGATGCGACTGAGTTTGATGGTTGAAAGTAATGCTTATTTTTATTGTTTATGTTCGTTAGTTTAGCGTCGGCTTAACGGTTTAACCGAAAAATATAAAATATTTTATAAGCCGGTTACTTTTTTGCCATTCAGGGTTGCTTTGACCAGTACGACGGGTTCTTCCTTGTCTTTGCGTCGAACCGGCTCGATACGTAGTAATAAGTTGTCCCAGTCTTTAGCCAACCAAACTAAGTGCTCAACATCCATTTTAGAGTGGCGCAGGCTTTCCAGTTTGATGGTGTTCAGGCGACCTATGGGCGTGCTCAGAACTTCGTCGCCAACTACGCGGAAGGTAAAGAATTTGATCTTACCTCCATCGGCTACCGGATACTGGAACTGCTTTTGTTCCGGGTTTTGTAGCAGGTCGTAACGCAGCTTTAGCTGGTAACTAAGCAGGTCCTGTGCGTTGACTGGGATATCCATCTTCCAGGGTTTGTTATCGATATCGTTGGTAACCCGTTGCTCATCCCAGTGAAAGATCACCTTCTGTTCTTCGCTTTTGCCGAAGACTTTCTGGTAGCGACGATAGAGCAGGGGTTTTAACTGGCTTTCGGAATCGAGCAGGAAGGTACTGGTTTGCTGGATACGTGCGAACCAGTTCTTAGCGCGGAAATCGAGTACCCATTGACCATTGCTCTGTTGAGACAACGTACGTTTGGCCTCAACATCAATGCTGAAACCCAGTTCGTAGGTGGTTTTATAGGTTGCCTGAAAAGGCTTGAGGGGAGGAAGCGCGAAGCTGGGAACTGCAAATAGCCCAAGGGTTAAAAGTAGTATCCATTTCAGCATTGCACGCCTCCTTTGGTGCAGTGTTTGTTTCTTGATTCAGGCTTTATTCTTCAGAAGGTTCAGCCTGAAGGCGGGGTATTCTGCCTTCTAAGGATACGCCATCCATATGAGGAATGCCGTTTTCCAGCTGAACACGTCCTTCCATAAACCACTTTACTGCAATCGGGAAGATCTTATGTTCCTGAATCAGAACCCGTTTCGCTAACACTTCAGGGGTGTCGCCTTCTTTAACCGGCACGGATGCCTGAATAAAGACGGGGCCGCCATCCAGCTCTTCGGTAACAAAGTGCACGCTGGCACCGTGTTCGGTATCGCCGGCTTCAATGGCACGCTTGTGCGTGTGAAGCCCCTGATACTTGGGCAGAAGAGAAGGGTGGATATTGATGAGTTTGCCGTTGTAACGACGAACAAAATCCGGTGTCAGGATGCGCATAAAGCCAGCCAAGATCACCAGATCCGGTTCAAATTCATCAATCTTACGGATCAGATTCAGATCAAAAATCTCACGACTTTTGAATTCGGTGTGGTCCAGCAATTCGGTATGGATGCCCGCTGCCTGAGCGCGCTCCAGACCGAAAGCATCAGGGCGGTTACTGATAACCGCACTGATGTGGCCAGGGATATCGCCGCTGTCTACTGCGTCGATAATCGCCTGCATGTTGCTGCCACTACCTGAGATCAGGATAACGATAGAGCCGGACATTACTTGTTAAGGCCCTGCAGTTCTACCTGTTCTTCATCGGCAGAAGCTTCTGCGATGTGACCGATCTGCCATGCTTTTTCGCCTTCAGCGTTCAGCAGGTCGATAGCCACCTGAGCCTGTTCCTGATCAACCACGATGATCATGCCTACGCCGCAGTTCAGGGTGCGGTACATTTCGTACTCGTCAACGTTGCCGCCACGCTGCAGCCAGTTGAATACTTCAGGGCGCTGCCAGCTGTTCAGGTCAACAACGGCTTTTGCGTTCTCAGGCAGTACGCGCGGCAGGTTTTCCTGCAGGCCGCCACCCGTGATGTGGGAGATCGCATGAACAGGCAGGGTTTCGATCAGCTTCAGAACCGGCTTCACGTAGATGCGGGTCGGTGCCATCAGAGCGTCTGCCAAAGGCTGGCCGTCAACTTCTTCATTCAGATCTGCATTGGTGACTTCAATGATCTTGCGGATCAGAGAGTAACCATTGGAATGAGGACCGCTGGACGCAAGACCGATCAGAGCCTGACCTGGTTTTACTTTAGTGCCATCGATCACTTCGCTCTTTTCAGCAACACCTACGCAGAAGCCTGCCAGATCGTAATCTTCGCCTTCGTACATGCCCGGCATTTCAGCAGTTTCACCACCAACCAGAGCTGCGCCTGCCTGCAGGCAGCCTTCACCGATACCGTTTACAACATCAGCTGCGATATCAACGTTCAGCTTGCCGGTAGCGTAGTAGTCCAGGAAGAACAGAGGTTCAGCACCGCAAACCACCAGGTCGTTCACACACATAGCAACCAGATCGATACCGATGGTGTCGTGTTTTTTCAGGTCCATCGCCAGACGAAGCTTGGTACCTACGCCGTCGGTTCCGGAAACCAGAACAGGCTCGCGGTAGCGGCTTGGCAGTTCGCAAAGTGCGCCAAAACCACCCAGTCCACCCAGTACCTCAGGGCGGCGTGTGCGTTTGGCTGTACCTTTAATACGTTCAACCAGGGCGTTGCCCGCGTCGATGTCAACGCCAGCGTCTTTATAACTAATCGATTTTTGCGTGTCGGTGCTCATGAAGGATCCTGTGGAATCGCAATAGGATAATCAGCGCGGGATTGTACCCTACCTCATCGCAGGGGTCACTCGCCTTTGGGAAATGCTGGCTTTTTTTTACCGGATACTGTTTCTGATTCTTTTTCGCTCCGGGCTGTGCTGAGGATTTGCTTCGGGTAGAATGTCCGGCAACTGGAATGCCAAGGTTAAAGAGGTTTGCATGTTTAAGGGTTGGATTCGCAGCTTTATCGCTGTTGGGCTGGGACTGCTGATATCGTTACCGGCGATGGCTGTGCAGATTGAAGGTTTGTTTGAGAGTGAGCGTCTTGTTTCCGATCAGTCTGCTGAGCAGCGTACCGTTGCGGTTAAAGCAGGTCTTGCTGATGTGTTGGTGCGTGTTTCCGGTCATGAACGTACGTTAGAGCATGACTCAATTCAGGCGTTGCTGGGGCGAGCTGAAAGCTATCTGGCTCAGTTTTCTTATCAGGCAAATGATAAAGCAGCAGGAACTGACCAACCTGCGTTTCGTTTAACCATGCGATTTGATGGCCCTTCTCTGATCAAGGTGTTGAGTGACTCTCAGTTGTCTGTTTGGGGGAGTAACCGTCCCAGTGTGCTGACCTGGCTGGCTATTCAGGGGCCAAACGGCCGCTTTGTGGTGAACAGTGAGAATAATCCTCTGCTGGCGGAAGTAATTGATGCCGAGGCCAAGCGGCGAGGCGTTCCGGTTCTTCTGCCGCTGATGGATCTTGAAGATGAGCAACTGGTCAGCGTGAGCGATATCTGGGGGCAGTTCAGTGATCGGATCAGTGCAGCATCCGTGCGTTATTCTCCCGATGCGGTCTACAGCGGTCGCTTTTATCGTTCGGGTTCCAGCTGGAATGCCTATTGGTTGGTTCAGATTGGTAACCAGCGTCAGGCCATTGAGCTGAAAGCAGATGAGGTGCGAGAGCTTTTTGCCAAGTCTGTTGATGCACTGGCTGAAGTTCTGGCAGAGAAGTACGCAGTTGTTGTCAGCGGTGCCAACTCAGGTGATTACGCCTTTAAGGTAGTGGGTCTCAAATCTGTAGAGGATTACGCTAAGCTGAATCATTACCTGAGTAGCCTTCAGGTGGTAGGGCGTGTCGAAGTTGCCCGCGTTGATGATACAGGCGTTGCTTATCGTGTGGCTTTGAAAGGTGCTGTTGAGCAGTTTCTTTCTGTGCTCGCTCTAGACTCTTATCTTGAGCCGGATAATTCAGGATTTGAAGGTGTTGAGCAGAGTTTTTTCTGGCGGCCTTGAGGTTGTCCGAGCATTGATTTCTGGAAGCCGGTGCCTGTCATCGGCTTTTTTATGAAATGAATTTTTAGACCTGTCAGATGTCGCAGTTAGGATTTTGATAAGGATGGGTTGGCAGGATTTGTGATGAAGGATGATTTTTATGGGTAGTGTTCAGCAAAGAATTATTGCGGTTGCTTTAGTCGCTATTGTCGTTTTTCTGTATCTCCTGCAGCCGATACTGATGCCATTTCTGGCGGGGATGCTTTTGGCTTATATGGGTGACCCCTTTGCAGACTGGCTTGAGGATAAAGGGCTGTCGCGACGCTTTTCTGTAGTTGTGGTGTTTCTTTCTCTGACGCTGTTTTTTGTGCTTTTCCTGTTGTTTCTGATTCCGCTGCTGGGTAAACAGTTGGCTTTGATTCAGGAGTTTATCCCAGTCGCGGTTCACTGGCTGCGAGCAACGGCGATTCCTCTTTTGGAGCAATATACCGGCGTTGAAGCGGGCGTGTTTGAACTGGATGCGATTCAGAAGGCGATCACAGGGCATCTGCGTCAGGCGAGCTCTATTGCTGGTGTGATTCTGAAGGAGGTTGGTCAATCCGGAATGGCATTGATCAGCGCGGCAGTCAATATCGGTTTGATTCCAGTGGTAACCTTCTATTTGTTGTTGGATTGGGATCATCTGAAACTGAAGGTGCTGAGGCTTTTCCCACGTCGTTATCAGGCTAAAACAGAAGCTCTGGCGATGGAGTGTGATGAGGTGCTGGGAGCTTTTATTAAAGGTCAGCTCCTGGTAATGCTCTGCCTGAGTGTTATCTATGCGACAGGCTTGTGGTTGGTTGGTCTTAAGCTGGCTCTCTTGGTTGGTTTGATTGCCGGGCTTGCCAGTATCGTGCCTTATCTGGGAGCTATTATCGGTATTGGGGCAGGTTTACTCGCAGGTTGGTTCCAGTTTGGTGATTGGGTGCCTCTGGTCTGGATCGCGCTTGTCTTTGGTGTAGGGCAGTTGCTGGAGAGTTTTGCTCTGACCCCATTGCTGGTGGGCGACAAAATTGGTCTGCATCCGGTAACGGTTATTTTTGCCATCATGGCTGGCGGGCAGTTAGCAGGATTTGTTGGTGTTCTGATCGCCTTGCCCGTGGCTGCAGTTGTGATGGTGCTTTTGCGTCACCTGCATGACTACTACAAGGATAATGATGAACCTGAGTCCATGCAGGCCGATGACGGGGATGAAGCACAGCCAGCTGAATAAGCTGGCTGGGCGTTGAAGTTAGTACGAGTATGCAGTTGAAAGGAAGAAGGTCATATCCAAAGCAGAGACATCTGTAATTCTTCCAGCGGCTACAGAGCTGGATGTGCCTGTGCCGTATTGGATGTTTGTTCCCGCAGATATTGAAGAGTTTTTGCTGAACCTTGTAACACTCAGGCTTCCACCGAAGAAATCAATCTGCTCAGATGCGTAACTCGTAGTTGGGGTCGGGGCATTGGAGAAGTTTGTAAAACCTCCTGCTCTTACTGCCCATTCAGGATCTATGTAGTATTCAGCGCCGCCAGCTACATTCACAACACTTCTCTTGCCGGTTACTTCGGAATGGAAAGTCATATCCGCAGAAAGGAGTAGTTGGCTGGATGCAAAGTAGGCTGTGCCAAAGCGTAACTCGAATGGGTCTTCAGAGTGGGTGTTGCTGGTCTCGCCTGCTGTTTGAGTTGCATATACCTTTGAGGTATCGCATGAAGAGCTAGTTGTCTTATGGGAGGCAAGGCAGGTTGTTTGTGAGTACCCTGTTGAAGCGAAGACAAAGTTTTGACTGTAGGTAGCTGCGAGCGCTAGTTTATCTGTAGGGCTCCAGATTACTCCTATCTTTGGCGTGATGCCGTATTCAGAGTTTTTGTAATAACTATTGGTCCACTCCGTGTGTTGGCCGGTTGAGCTGGTGTCCAGTGACTCATTGAGTTTTACGTACTGATTTACAATTGTTTTGGTATCTCTCATGTGGAGATAAAAGGTCATGCCAATAGAGAAGTTATCACTTGCTTGGTAGGCAATAGACGGGCCGAGTTTGTTTACAGTGTTGGTTTCATTTACATTGATTGTGAAACGTTCAATATTGCTACTCAGATTGCTGAATGTTTGAGCCTGATCTTCTTCCGATGTATCTGTTACAGCGTAAGAAAAGCCAACTGTGAAGTTGCCGAAGGGTTGCGTTACACCAAAAAAATTGGGTACTAGAGCTGAATTTTCCCTGCTCCAGTCATTTCCTCCCGTTAACACGTTTTCAAACGTTTTATTGGAAAAACGGAATGCGTTCACACTGGCTGATAGGTTTGGGCTATGGGCGTATACAATACCTGCAGGATTGTAAAACATGCCAGCAGGATCATCAGATATGGCTGTATATGCCCCGCCCATTCCCATGGCACGACCGCCAAGAAGGAAATTAACGTAATGTTCATCATCGGCCATTACTGGGGCAGCGCTTAGTGCGCAAAGGGCAAGAGCAAAAAGTTTATTTTTTGAATGCATTTCCATCTATCCGCGCACTTTGTTCATCGTTGTTTTGAAGCGTTCATTAAAGCGAAGATCTGGTTCAGGTGTTAAACCCTCAATCGTTAACAACTGATTTAACTCGAAAAGTCTCTTATTGAACGGAGGGTGAGTTTTGTTTACAACGTCCAATTGTTTTCTTTGGCTTTTTATTCTGGATAAATAGCGGCGTAATGCATCTGGATCATAGCCTGTTTGTGTGGCGATAAGGGTTCCAGTGGCATCTGATTGATATTCATCTTCTGCCTGTAAGCCATTTTCAAACAAGTAATCAAGGGCTTTATCGATCGCCTGAGAAAATGCGATTCTTGTTGGATCGTTTGATGCCCCTAATAACTTAGAAAAGCCGGAAATAGCGCTGGAGTCTGAACCTTTGATTCCAATAGCCTTCACGATATGTTTTTCAGTGATATGGGCAATTTCATGAGCGAGAACACCTGCAAGTTCAGCTTCATCGTTCATTTGTGCAATGGCTCCGGTTGTTACAAAAACATAGCCTCCAGGAGCTGCGTAAGCATTAATATCATCAGACTCAATCGCGGCAAAATAATACGTTAACTCCGGTCTCCCAGAGTTTTTCCCTAGGGTTTTGCCTACTATGTTGAGATACTTTTGCAGTCGTTGGTCATCGCTGAGTTTATATCGAGCCAAAATACGAGCAGATAGCTCTCTGCCGAATTGAATTTCAGCTTCAACATCTTCTGTTGAAGCTGTGCTTCGAGTGTAAATTTGATCAGATCGAAGGCGAGTGTCTCTTATTTGAGAATCCGTTGTTGTAGTGCAGCCGGTCAGCATTGCTGTAACTAGCCCTGTATAAAGAAGTGTTTTTTTCATTATCTTTTGCCTGATTCCAGCGACTGGGCGAATAGATCAAGTTCAGATTGATCTAAAGTCAAGGTTTCGACTTTTTTCAAAGCAAAATAATTGGCTTCATTATTTTGATGGATTCTACTGCGTTCTTCGCTTGCCAAGCCGCGAGCGGCTCCTGCAGTTACAATAGACGAGGAGCGCCTACGGACGCTTTCCTTAAAATCGTTGTCAGCGGTTTCAAGTATCGAAACTCTTTCCAAGGGAGGGTGAGGCTTTAGTAATAGCTTAGATAACCACCCTGCCTGACCTTGCACTGTTACCTGATGCCAGTTCCCTTGGGTCTGAATAGAGTTAACAGGTGTACCATGTTCTAGTTTGAGTAGCTTAGTTGCGCTGAATTTCGGGGCGTCCAGTAGATAGGCTTTTTGGCTTTGAATATAGAGGGTGGCTCCGTGAGCAAAGCTGCTGGCCAGCATTAGGCCCAGCGAGGCTTTAAGCATAATTTTAAGCATCTGGGTTAGCTCCTACCTAATGGTGTTTACTATTTGGTTGTCATGGTATGAACTCCGTCCCAGTCTTTAGGGGGCGGAGAGGTTTTGTAGTGTTCGCAACGCATTATCATATCAATTATGGCTGGAATCTCCGGTAGTTGCTCAAATAACGCAATGGCATCCATCCATTCCCGATTAAGATATTTTTGGAATGCTTGGTCGCTGATTCGATGGTAGTCCCAAGTCAAGTCAACTTCTTTTTCTGACATTATGCTTGTATCGAAAGGAATATACACTGATGTCGGGTGTTTTTTACCTTTTACGCGAACAACATCTACCTTTAAACAGGGAATTTCAGTGGTAAGTGCCTTCACCGTATCTTCAGTGATTAATACTTCGCAGTGATAATTCTTAGTAAGCCCTTCCATTCGAGAGGCCAAGTTAACATTGTCCCCAATAATTGTGTAATCGAGTTTCTTGGAAGAGCCAATATTGCCCAATACAACATCCCCTGTGTGAAGGCCGATGCCTACCTTGATTGATTTATATCCTTTTTCCTTAAGCTGTTTGTTAACGTTCCTTAATTCCCTGACCATGGCAAGAGCTGACTCTACTGCTTCGTTGGCATGATGTTCTGATTTTATGGGGGCTCCCCAAAAGGCCATAATAGCGTCGCCAATAAACTTGTCCAATGTGCCTCTGTATTTAAAAATAACATCGCTCATGGCACCAAGATGAATGTTTAGTAGCTCGACAACTTCAGTAGCATTGAGGTTTTCTGATATGGAGGTAAAGCCTCTGACATCAGAGAAAAGAATGGTTAGCGTTTCAACTGAGCCAATATCTGCTTTCGCTAATTCATCCGTTTTGTCTACCATTTCAGTCAGAATTGCTGGAGATACATATTGCGACAGCATCTTGCGGACACGCTGTTTGTCTTTACCTTCGGTCATTGCGAGAAAGCTTAATGCCGCAGCGGCGGCAATAGTTGAGGAAAATACTGGAGCTACTAGGGTGATGATTTGGTTGTTGTTGAATAAGACATAGCAAATGAGTGCGTACGCTGATGTGATAGCTATCGGAAGACTTACCTGAAGTAAAAAGTTTTTAAAGGCCAGAACAGATAGGGTCGAAATTAACGCTAATACCAAAATAGACGAGTACTTTAACCCTGGTGGAGGGGGGGCGAGAAAGTCATTTTCGAGTATGTTGCTGGCAACAGAGGCATGAATCATAACTCCTGGTGTTTGATAAAGAACTGGGGTTGCTTTGATATCCTCAAGCCCGACTGCGCTTGCCCCAATAAATACAATTTTATCGGCAAACTCTTCGGGGTTGACGATTAGATTTTCAACGTCGCCGCTTCTTATCTGGTTAAGTGATGCCAGTAAACCGGCGAATGAGTACGTATTGAACTTTCCGGCCATATTTACTGGGTATCTGCCATCATCAAGCAGCGGTATTGTTGAGTTTCCAATGGTGATATTTGTGTCTGTTTTATTTAGTGTTGTTTGCCAAGAAAAAGGTGCGAATCCTAATCCGGGTAGGGCTATTCCCTGATAGAACCGGAAAGGATATACGTTTCGATAAACACCATCTTGCTCTGGCGACATATCAACAGATGCAATCCCTGCGGCTCCTTGGTATAGGGTCGGATAGGGGAGGGTGTAGCTGTTGGTTGCAAGATCGTTGGTTCCGATAGTCAGCTTGAGGTCGAATTGCTCGATAAAGTCTTCAGGGAGGGGGCGGTTTAGGGTTTTGTCACCAATTTCATCATCAGCTACAGACATAATTTGACTGGCGTGAAAAACATTGCCCAATGAAGCTGTGCTCATTGCGAATGATAGGTCGTCGTCCTGATTTTGATTGTCTGCATTCTGTGACTCTGTGAATAAGATATCAAAGAGTATTGCTCTGGGTTCTCCGTAAGAGAGAAACTCAAGCAAATCGGAGTAGATGCTTCTTGGCCAGGGGAAGCGGCCTGCGACTGGGGCTAATGCCTGTAACGATGATTCATCGATTAGAATGATGGCAATGTCATCATGAGCAGCTTTATCTGAACGGAAGTAACTCTGCCTATGGTCATAAGATATCCATTCCAGTCGATCGAAAACTCCAAAGGAGTGTAGCTGTACAGTCAGTAAGCTTGTGATAAGAAATATTAGACTTCCAGCTTTGAGGCGCCGTGCCTGGCTTCTGTTCATAGGGTTCTCAAATTAGATTTGAATGCTGTCGCCACTTTTGATGCATGTCACTTGGTATTCTGCTAAGTACTCGTGAAGCTCCTCGGATATCTGAATCTCCATGCCTGGCTTCAGATGTGAAATCAGCAGGTGTGGTTTGTGATTTAGTTTTTTCAGGTCGTCAGCAAGGATTGCAGGTGTGTAATGCTGAGCCATCTTGCTGAGAGCTTCCATGCTGTTTGGGTAGCCGGACTCGATCATCAGAGTGTTCAGGGATGGCAGCTTGTTAAGTGCCTTCCATAGGCTGTTGTTTGTCGCTGTGTCTCCGCTGAAAGCAAAGCTTTTGCCTTCGGCGTTTTCAACGCAGAAGCCTACGCCGGGTACAACATGTTCAACCGGAATAGAAGTGATTTTTCTGTCGCCTACCTGAATGCTGGTGTGTGGAGCCATAATGTTGAACTGCATGACGGGGTTTTCCTTGTTGGGCAGTTCTGAAAAGTCCGGCCAGATTGACCAGTTAAAGATATGGTCTTTAAGGGCTTTGATTGTCTCTGGCAGGCCGTAAACCTGGATAGGTTCCTTGATCTGGCTGAAGATACTGTCCACCAGGAAGGGCAGGAAGGCGATATGGTCCAGATGAGAATGAGAGATAAAGATGTGGCGGATTTTTGCCATCTGCTGTAGCTGCAGGTCGCCCACACCGCTGCCGGCATCCAGCAGGATGTCGTCATCAATCAGGATTGATGTTGTGCGGTTGCCGGGGCCTATGCCGCCGCTGCAGCCCAAAATTGAAATCCACATCTTATTCTTTTCCTTGCGTACTTAGTTTTTATATTAGATGGCTGCGCTGATATTCATCCCTGGCAGTTGCGCAACATCTATTTCATCAATTTGTTCTGGTTTCAGAAACTTCTCTGCGTATTCCAGATAAACCTGCGAATCAACAAATAGCCTGAAAATATCCGGATCAAGGTGGTTGTCCTCTACCATGCGTCCCATGATGGTCAGTGTCTGGGATAAAGGCATGGCTTTCTTATACGGGCGATCCGATGAAGTCAGAGCTTCAAAGACATCGGCTACGGCCATAATTCTGGCTGGAATCGACATTTCGTTACGGGTCAGGCCTCTTGGATAGCCTTTGCCATCCATGCGTTCGTGGTGTCCGCCGGCATATTCCGGAACATTTCGCAGATGTTTTGGAAATGGAAGCTGTTCCAGCATACGGATGGTGAGTGTCATATGGTTGTTAATGATCTCACGCTCTTCTGCGGTAATGGTGCCTCGTCGAATGGTCAGGTTGTAGCACTCTTCCTCTGTGATCAGAGGTTGCTCTTTGCCTTCCATATCAATCCAGCTGAGTTTAGACAGGCTTTCAACCCGTGCAACCTGTTCGTCAGCCATAAACTCTCCTCCCTTGTTACAGTTTTTAACATAACTCAGGTCTTCCGCAAGGGATTGGGCTAACTTTTCGTAGTTGCTGATAATCGAAGTGTGATCTGTGTCTCCTTTTTCCAGAGCTTTAATCCGTTGTTTTAGCATGGAAATTTCGAGGTCACGGCGCAGAATTTCAAAGCGGGCAGCAACGAGTTCAATGCGATCATGGATGGTTTCGAGTTTAGTGGCTTTTTCAACGACGTGTACTGGTGTGGTGATTTTTCCGCAGTCGTGCAGCCAGGAGGCAACTTTCAACTCATAGCGATCAGTCGAGTCCATGGAGAACTCTTTAAAGTAGTCATCGCCGCTATGATGGGCCGCTTCGGCGATCATCATGGTGGCTTCAGGTACCCGGCGACAGTGATTGCCGGTGTGGGGTGACTTTTCATCAATCGCGGTTGCAATCAGTTTGATGAAGGCATCGAATAGGTTTTGCATCTCATCGATCAGCCCCTGGTTGGTCAGGGCTACAGCTGCCTGAGAAGCCAGAGACTCGGCCAATTTCTGATCCTGATGGGAGAAGGGGATAACTTCGCCGCTCTCTTCTTCAACTTTGTTAAGTAGTTGAAGGACCGCCATGATGTCATTTTCATGGTTGGTCATCGGGATGGTCAGAAAGGACTTTGAGCGATAGCCTGTGCTTTCGTCGAATTTTCGGGTTCCGCTAAAGTCGAAATGAGTGACGGTATAGGCATCTTCGATATTGATGATCTCTTTATGAATTGCGGCATAAGCGGCGATCATCTGTTCATTGGGGGTGGCGTCGTCTAAATAGAGCGGAAGGGGGCGAAAGTTGGCATTAATGGGTGCGCCGGTTTCACCGCCAAGTTTGATTCCCAATGAGTCGGTGCGAACGATACGGAACTCAAGAGATTGAGTCTTGGCGTTGTAGAGGTAGAGTGTGCCGCCATCTGCACCGGTCAGCTTCTTGGCGTTGATCAGTATTCGCTCAAGCAGGCTGTCCATGTTTTTTTCTGCTGACAGAGCGATACCGATCTCGTTCAGCGTATCCAGAATGGACAAATTGGGCTCGTGACTCTTGTTGTGCATATTCTTCGCCTTGATCAGGGGTATAGCGCTATGTTTTCTGACCCCTTTTTTAGGGCACATGATATCAGTTTTTTACCTGATGGAAGGTGCATGGTTCGCATTGTTCTGAATCGGTATTTTATCAAGCCGGAATGATGCGACTGTATTCTGAATCATGTTCGAATCTTGTCATTAGTTTAAGCCAATGTTTTCGACAGTGCGATAGCATCACTTTTATATGAGTGTTATTATCGCGCGCCTCGCACAATTACAGAGTGTTTTATTGTTGTGCGTCGGTATCTAAGGCTGATGTGTGGTTCAGTCCTTGTATTTCCAGTCCATTAAAGCAGGCCTTTCGTGGGGGTCGGCTTAATATAATGTAGGATTCAATATGCCCGTTATTACTCTTCCTGATGGCAGCCAGCGTTCGTTTAATCAGGCTGTTACTGTTTATGATGTTGCTGCTGATATTGGTGCTGGTCTGGCAAAAGCCGCTCTGGCTGGCAAAGTTAATGGTGTTCCGGTTGATACGTCTTTTCTGATCGAAGACGACGCGGAACTGGCAATTATCACTGCCCGTGATGAAGAGGGGCTGGATACAATCCGTCACTCCTGTGCTCACCTGATGGCAATGGCCGTTCAGGATCTGTTTCCTACTGCACAGGTAACTATCGGTCCTGTTATTGAAAATGGCTTTTACTACGACTTTGCCTTTGAGCGTCCTTTTACGCCTGAAGATCTTGAGAAGATCGAAGCGCGTATGAAAGAGCTGGCGAAGAAAGATTTCAAAGTTGATCGCTCTGTTCTGTCCCGTGAAGATGCGATCAGCCTGTTTGAAGAGAAAGGCGAAAAGTACAAAGTTGAGATCATCAAGGATATCCCGGGTGATCAGCCGCTGTCTTTCTATCAGCAAGGCGACTTCATCGATCTGTGTCGTGGCCCTCATGTTCCTTCTACCGGTCATATCAAAGCCTTTAAACTGATGAAGGTTGCTGGTGCGTACTGGCGTGGTAACTCTGATAACGAGATGCTACAGCGTATCTATGGTACAGCCTGGGCTGATAAGAAAGCCCTGAAAGAGTATCTGCACCGCCTCGAAGAAGCTGAAAAGCGCGATCACCGTAAGCTGGGTAAACAGCTGAACCTGTTTCACATGCAGGAAGAAGCTCCGGGTATGGTGTTCTGGCATCCGGAAGGCTGGTCTCTGTATCAGACTATCGAAAGCTACATGCGTCGTAAGCTGGATCTGCACGACTACAAAGAGATTAAAACACCTCAGGTTGTTGAACGTACGCTGTGGGAGAAGTCCGGTCACTGGGATAAATTCCATGACCAGATGTTCACCACCCATTCTGAGCATCGCGACTACGCTGTTAAGCCGATGAACTGCCCGTGTCACATTCAGGTGTTCAATCAGGGCTTGAAGTCGTACCGTGATCTGCCGCTGCGTCTGGCTGAGTTTGGTTCCTGTCACCGTAATGAATTCTCAGGTTCTCTGCACGGTCTGATGCGTGTTCGTGGCTTTACGCAGGATGATGCTCATATCTTCTGTACTGAAAATCAGATTCAGGAAGAGGTATCCAGCTTTATCGACTTTCTGCATCAGGTTTACCATGACTTTGGTTTTACCGATATCGAGTACAAACTGTCGACCCGTCCTGAGCAGCGTGTAGGTTCTGACGAGGTTTGGGATAAGTCTGAAAAGGCTCTGGCTGATGCGCTGAACCAGAAAGAGCTGGAGTGGGAAGAGTTGCCGGGTGAAGGTGCCTTCTACGGTCCTAAGATTGAATTCTCCCTGAAAGACTGTCTGGGTCGTGTCTGGCAGTGTGGTACTATTCAGGTAGACTTCTCGATGCCGGGTCGTCTGGGTGCTGAGTATGTTGATCATGATGGCGAGCGTCAGACTCCTGTTATGTTGCACCGTGCGATTCTGGGCTCATTCGAGCGTTTTATCGGTATTCTGATCGAGCACTATGCTGGTGCGCTGCCTGCTTGGTTGGCTCCGAAGCAGCTTGTGATTATGAATATCACCGATAAACAGGCTGAGTATTGCGCTGAAATTGAAAAAAGCCTGAGAAATAAAGGTATTCGTGCCTCTTCGGACTTGAGAAACGAAAAAATCGGCTTTAAAATCCGTGAGCACACTATTCATAAAGTGCCTTATCTGGCCGTTATCGGCGATAAAGAAGTAGAGTCAGGAAGTGTTGCTGTGCGTACCCGCTCTGGTGAAGACCTGGGTAGCATGAGTCTTGAGCAGGTCGAAACGCTGCTAACTACTGGCTGCTAAAAAGAATTATTGGAGATTTAGCTATTAAGCGGAATAACCCAAGAGGTCGCAACGTAGAGGTTGCACCGATTAATGAGAACATTCGTGCTAAGGAAGTGCGGTTAATTGATGCTGATGGTGAACAGGTGGGCGTAGTTCCACTTGCTGAAGCACTGGCAAAAGCCGCCGAGGCCGGTCTGGACTTGGTTCAAATCGCTAAATCTGAGCCGATCGTATGTAAGATTATGGATTACGGTCGTTATCAGTATGAGCTGAAGAAGCAGAAAGCAGCTCAGAAGAAGAACCAGACTCAGACTAAAGTCAAGGAAGTTAAGTTCCGTCCTGGAACGGAAGATGGGGATTATCAGGTAAAACTGCGCAACCTGATACGTTTCCTGGAAGATGGTGACAGAGCGAAGATCACACTACGTTTCCGTGGTCGTGAGATGGCTCACCAAGAACTGGGTATGAAACTGATGCAACGCATCGAAGAAGACCTGGGGGATATGATTGTCGTTGAGTCTCGTCCGAGACTGGAAGGCCGTCAGATGGTGATGCTGCTGTCGCCGAAGAAGAAAAAGTAATCCTGGTTCGACATCTTAACCGCTGCGCTTGATGGTTTACTGTCAGGCTCGGCGGCTTAGTGTTGTTTATCAGATAAAAAAACTTGAATGCGGAGTATTGTTTACAATGCCTAAAATCAAATCAAACAGCGGCGCTGCAAAGCGTTTTCGCAAGACTGGTAACGGAATCAAGCACAAGCAATCTTTCCGTAGCCACATCCTGACCAAAAAATCGACTAAGCGTAAGCGTCAGCTTCGCCCAATGAAGCAGCTGCATGCTGCGGATCAGGCGTTAGTAAAACGCATGCTGCCAAATCTGTAATTTTTGAATTCTAAAGTCAGGAGAGTGTTATGCCTCGCGTAAAACGTGGTGTAGTGGCGCGTCGTCGCCATAAGAAAGTTCTTAAGCAAGCTAAAGGTTACTACGGTGCTCGTAGCCGTGTATTCCGCGTAGCTAAGCAAGCGGTTATCAAAGCAGGTCAGTATGCATACCGTGACCGTCGTCAGCGTAAGCGTCAGTTCCGCGCTCTGTGGATTGCACGTATCAACGCTGGTGCGCGCATCAATGGCATGTCTTACAGCCGTTTCATCGCAGGCCTGAAAAAAGCCAACGTTGAAATCGACCGTAAAGTGCTGGCTGATCTGGCTGTTCACGAGAAAGCGGTATTTGCTGCCATCGTTGAAAAAGCGAAAGCAGCGCTAGCTTAAGATCGTGTCCCGGGCTGTATCCATCATACCGCCCGGAGCAATGATGATGACTGTGCTTTTAGCATAAGTCTTAAATAGGGGAAGGCGCTTACGTCTTCCCCTATTTTTATTTGGAGCCCACAGACGATGGAAAATCTTGCAACCCTAGTAGATCAGGCCCGTTCTGCCATCGCTGAAGCGAGCGATGCACAGGCGCTGGATCAGATCCGTGTTCAGTATTTAGGTAAAAAAGGTGAAGTGACCCAGCTGCTGAAAGGCTTGGGCAAGTTGTCACCGGAAGAGCGCCCGAAAGCTGGCGACGAGATCAACAAAGCAAAAGAAGCTTTGCTGCAGGACCTGAATGCCCGTAAAGCCGATATTGATACGGCGCAACTGCAGGCCAAACTGGCAGCAGAAACTCTGGATGTAACTCTGCCTGGCCGTGGCCAGTCAGTTGGAGGTCTGCACCCTGTGACCAAAACCATCCAACGTATTGAAGATTTCTTTGGTTCTATCGGTTTCAGTGTGGCGGAAGGCCCTGAGATCGAAGACGATTATCACAACTTTGAAGCCCTGAACATCCCCGCGCACCACCCGGCGCGTGCGATGCACGATACCTTCTACTTTAATGCGAACACTGTTTTGCGTACGCACACGTCACCGGTTCAGGTGCGTACGATGGAAAGTGACAAGCCACCGATTCGCATTATCTGCCCGGGCCGTGTTTACCGTTGTGATTCCGATCAGACGCACTCCCCGATGTTCCATCAGGTTGAAGGTCTTCTGGTTGATAAAAACATCAGCTTTGCTGATCTGAAAGGCATTCTGGAGCAGTTCCTGAAAGCCTTCTTTGAAGATGATGTGAAAGTACGTTTCCGTCCTTCTTACTTCCCATTCACCGAACCATCCATTGAAGTGGATATTGACCGTGGTGACGGTAAGTGGCTGGAAGTGCTGGGTTGCGGCATGGTTCACCCGAAAGTGTTTGAGTGCTCTGGTATTGATCCTGAAGAGTACACAGGTTTTGCCTTCGGTATGGGTGTTGAGCGTCTGGCGATGTTGCGCTACGGCGTAAATGACCTGCGTCTGTTCTTTGATAACGACCTGCGTTTCCTGAGTCAGCTGCGCTAATGCGTGGCTGTCCTAATCAGGATGGTTTTTAAGAACGGTTCGCTGTCAGACAGCTGATCTCAGCTGTAACAGCAGTTGCAAGAAACAAGATTCAGGAAAGAACAATGAAATTCAGTGAACAGTGGCTCCGTGAATGGGTGAATCCATCCATCACAACGGATGAGCTGGAAAGTCTGCTTTCCCTGTCCGGTCTGGAAGTTGATGGCGTAGAAAAAGCTGCCAAAGATTTCTCTGGTGTTGTTGTTGGCGAAATTATCAGCGCCGAACAACACCCTAATGCTGACAAACTGCAGGTTTGTTCAGTATCTGATGGTACCGAAACCTTTCAGGTTGTTTGTGGTGCGGCCAATGCCCGTGCCGGTCTGAAAACCGGTTTCGCTAAAGTGGGCGCGGTTCTGCCGGGCGACTTTAAAATCAAAAAAGCCAAGCTGCGTCAGGTAGAGTCCTTCGGCATGCTGTGTGCGGAAGACGAGCTGGGTATTTCCGATGATCATGGCGGCATCATGGAGCTGGCGGCGGATGCACCTGTGGGTGCTGATCTGCGCGAATACCTGAACCTGGATGACACCATCATCGAGGTGGACCTGACGCCAAACCGCAGTGACTGTCTGAGCCTGGCAGGTCTGGCCCGTGAAGTGGGTGTACTGACCCAGACTCCGGTTAACGTACCGGAAGTGGCGGCAGTAACTGCAACTGCTTCAGAAACCTTCCCGGTTGAGCTGATCAATAGCGATGCCTGCCCACGATACATGGGGCGTGTGATCAAGGGTATCAATCCGACTGCAACCACGCCGCTGTGGATGGTCGAGAAGCTGCGTCGCAGTGGTGTGCGTGCTATCGATCCTGTGGTTGATGTCACCAACTTTGTGCTGATGGAACTGGGTCAGCCGATGCACGCCTTTGATCTGGCGAAACTGTCTGGTGGCATCAAGGTGCGTCTGGCGGAGCAGGATGAAGCTCTGCAGCTGCTGGATGGCTCTGAAGTTAAGCTGAACGCTGATACTCTGGTGATTGCCGACCATGAGAAAGCCGTTGCTATGGCCGGTATCATGGGTGGTGAGCAGAGCAAAGTAACTGACGAGACGTCTGATATTTTCCTGGAATGTGCCTTCTTCGAGCCGATCTCTATCGCGGGTCGTGCCCGTTCCTACGGTCTGCACACGGATTCCTCGCACCGCTATGAGCGTGGTGTGGACTTCACTCTGCAGGCGCGCGCAATGGAACGTGCAACTCAGCTGCTGCTGGATATCGTAGGCGGTGAAGCCGGTCCTGTGGTTGAAGCGGTTGAAGAGAGCAAGCTGCCGGTTCGTAACGATGTGGTACTGCGTGCTGAGCGTCTGAATCAGATGCTGGCCATGGAGATGCCGGCTGAGAAAGTTGAAGATATCCTGACCCGTCTGGGTCTTCAGTTGACCAAAGAAGGTGATAACTGGCGTGCAGCCGTGCCGAGCTACCGTTTCGATATCAGCATCGAAGCTGACCTGATCGAAGAAGTTGCCCGTGTTTACGGTTATGACAACCTACCGGTTAAGAGCCCGACCATGGCGCTGGGTATCGAAGCTCAGCCTGAGGCGATTAAGCCAATCCGCCTGATTCGTCAGTCGCTGGCAGCCCGTGGTTATCAGGAAGCGATCACTTTCAGCTTTATCGAGCCTGGTCTGTCTAAGCTGTTTGATCCGAAGAATACTCCGATCGCGCTGGCCAACCCGATCTCTGCTGATCTGTCTGTGATGCGTACTACCCTGATTGCCGGTTTGGCGAAAGCGGTACAGTACAACCAGAACCGTCAGCAGGGCCGTATCCGTCTGTTTGAAAGCGGTCAGTGCTTCATCCAGCAGGGTGAAGAAATGGTTCAGGATCCTATGGTTGCCGTTATTGCAACCGGTAGCCGTGAGCCTGAAGGTTGGACCGGTGATTCTCAGCCAATGGACTTCTTTGATCTGAAAGGTGATCTGGAAGCTCTGCTGGATGACAGCGGTATTCTGGCTGAAGTCAGCTTTGAACCGGCGCAGCATCCTGCTCTGCACCCTGGGCAGACTGCTCAGATTGTGCGTAACGGTGAAGCGATCGGATTTATCGGTGCTCTGCACCCGTCAGTACAGAAAGAGCTGGGCCTGAAAGGCAGCGTGTACGTGTTTGAAATCAAACAGTCAGCACTGCAATCCGGCAATGTGGCTAAGTTCGATTCTCTGTCCAAGTATCCTGAAGTGCGCCGCGACCTGGCTTTCATCATTGATGAAAATACCCCGGTTGCTCACCTGATGGCTGCTGTGCGTGAGAAGGCTGGTGAATGGCTGAAAGAACTGCGCTTATTCGATGTTTATCAAGGCAAAGGCGTTGAAGAACAACGAAAAAGTGTTGCTTTGGGCTTGACGTGGCAGCATGCTTCGCGCACTCTAAATGATGAGGAAATTAATAGCCTTGTCGATCAAATTGTATCCGCAGCACAGGAGCAGTTTGGTGCAAGCCTGAGGAGCTGATAGAGATGTCTGCGTTAACTAAAGCTGAAATGGCAGAAAAGCTGTATCTTGAGTTAGGTCTTACCAAACGTGAAGCGAAGGACATGGTTGAACTGTTCTTCGAAGAAATTCGTGAATGCCTGAAAGATAATGAGCAAGTTAAGCTTTCAGGCTTTGGTAACTTTGACCTGCGGGATAAGCGGGAACGTCCGGGACGCAACCCAAAAACCGGTGAAGAGATTCCGATCTCAGCTCGCCGTGTGGTGACCTTCCGTCCGGGGCAAAAGCTTAAATCCCGTGTTGAAAGTTTCGATGATCCGGAATATCAGCAGCAATAGCCCAGGTTAACGCCGGCGACAGGCTTAAAACCCGAGTCAATTTGATTGTCTCGGGTTTTCCTGTTTTTGTAGCTTTGCAATATAAGCCTGATGTTCAGGGGGCAAGGCTAACTGCTTGATTGCGCAGTAAAATATATTTGCAAAGCATTAGCTCATTTGTATAATGCTGATCAGGTTCGGGACGTAGCGCAGCCTGGTAGCGCACTACAATGGGGTTGTAGGGGTCGGAGGTTCGAATCCTCTCGTCCCGACCAATAAATTCAGAAAAACGGCATCTCAATTGAGATGCCGTTTTTTTATGTCTGCAGTTTTGTTGTTTGTGTGGTCTATATGTTTGAGTGGCGAGTTTTACTCGACAGCCTCGCACCGATAAAATCAGGTTATTCATCATCAGGTTAGCTGTGTTGTTATGACGTCAGATCCCCGCCATACCCAGACCGGTTCTCCGGTCAGTCATTCAGATCTCGAAAAGCGTTTGCTGGAGCGGGATGCAGCGCGTCTCTTTATGCGCCGGTATGAGCAGGATTTTAACGAGCCGATGCGTCATATCTGGCATAACGAGCCTTCCAAGCCGGATATCTCCTGCTATTTTCAGGGCAAGCCGCTGGATCTTGAGATAGCGCATCTGTATGCCACCTCGGAAGAAGCCAAGCATGTCCGTGACCGGGATAATACCGACCTGATCTGGCATTATCTGGAAGAGCTGACCGCGGTTGATCCCTGTGATCGTCTTCGGGCCGCACTTCTGAGTCTTTTGCACAGTAAAGCGAAAAAGCATTACGAATCGGATCGCGTCTGGCTGGTAATTCGTAATGTCAGTCCGATCTGGACCCGCTCTGAGTTGCTGAATGTGGCAATGACTTTTGATGAAACGGATTATCCGTTTGAGCAGATATGGCTGCTGCCGGACTTTGATGGTGAACAGCCTCTGATCCAGATTGTTTAGACAAGCTCTGCTGTCTCTGCTTTAGCAGGCTTTCACCGTGGGGATTTCACTCCAGCATGTGGTGTAGCGGGGAGAGCGATGGGCCATTTTCATCTGCCAGCGGGCATCTTCCACCGGCAGACCAAAGGCGACGGTATGTCGTCCCATCTTATGATTCAGCTGATCCAGCGTTTGCATCAGTTTCTGAGTTTTCTCGCCATCTTCTTTTAATGCCAGTTGTTCACTTTCCAGCAGGCCCAATTGCATCGGTCGCCAGGGAATCAGATCCAGCAGCATAATGCCTGCCTTGTGATAGCGCATACCGGGCTGATAGATCATCTCCAGCTGCTGCTGTGCAGTGTGCAGTATCTGTTGGGTGTCGTCGGTAGCCTGTGGCAGAGCGATAGCAGAGGCATCATAAGAGCGGCCTTTAAAGCGCTCTGAACGGGATCGAATCGACACCAGTACCGCTTGAGCAAGACTATTCTGGCCGCGTAACTTTTCGCAGGCGTTCTGACAGTGAAAGCGGATAGCGGCTTTAAGATCGTTCAGGCTGTTAGTGGACTGGCTGAATGAGCGGGAACACATAATGCTTTGCTTGGGCTCTGGAGCTTCATCCAGATGGATGCAGGGCGTTCCTTGAAGCTCCATCTGGGTTCTGGCAACCAGTACACTGAAGTTCTTTTTCAGCTGCTGCGGGTTGGCTTCCCGAAGATCCATCGCGGTTTCTATCCCTTTCAGGCGCAGCTTTTGTCCCAGTCGTTTACCCACGCCCCAGATCTCTTCCACGGGCAAATTTTTCAGCCATTGAAGCAGTTCGGCATCATCAGCACTCTGAAAAACGCAAACGCTGTTTCTGCCCGGCTGTTTTTTAGCCAGATGGTTGGCAATCTTTGCCAGTGTCTTGCTGGGGGCGGCCCCTACGGAAACGGGAATGCCGGTGTAGCGGGGAACAGTGTCTGCCAGTTGCCGACAAAAACCGATGCTCTGCTCGTTCATGCCGGTAAGGTCAACAAAGGCTTCATCAATGGAGTAGCGTTCAACACTTGGGCTAAGCTCGGTCAGCACCTGCATGACTCGGGCCGACATATCGCCATAGAGGGCATAGTTGGATGAGCGCAGAGTGATGCCCAGTCGCTTAACATGAGGGTAAACCTGAAAGGCCGGAGCGCCCATCTCGATACTCAGGGCTTTCAGCTCGTTAGAACGGGCGATAATGCAGCCATCATTATTCGACAGTACCCCGATCGGTTTGCCGTAGAGGGCTGGTTCGAAAACCCGTTCGCAACTGGCGTAAAAGTTATTGCAGTCAACCAGTGCGATCAGAGGTTTAACCCTGTTATTGCTTGATTCAGCCTGTTCAGATCTCATCGCTTCGGATCAGGCGCAGTTATGAATAATGTGAGACACCACGCCCCAGACAAAACAATCGTTGGATTCATCCAGTGGAATCGGGCGGTATTTCGGGTTTTCCGGTTGTAGCCAGTAACAGCCCTGATAAAGGGTCAGACGCTTAACGGTGAGCTCGCCATTCACCGCTGCGATCACGATTTTTCCCGGTGCCGGTTGAATGGCGCGGTCAACAATCAGCAGATCGCCATCCTGCATACCCGCATTGATCATAGAATCACCTTCAACCTTCATCAGGAAGGTTGCTGATGGGTGGCGAATCAGTTTTTCATTCAAATCCAGATGACGTTCCACGTAATCATCTGCTGGGGAAGGGAAGCCAGCGGATACCCGGCTATTGGCCAAAGGTATCTGGTGGTTTGAGTCCGGAATGCCCACAGGTTGAATCGAGTGCAGAGACATAATCGACCTCGGTTTGATGCTGGTGGTGTTGAAATAAAATGTATTGGCTAAATATACAGTATTGTTTGTATATACAGCAATATTCAAAAGAATGACCTGAAATGGCCGTATGACAAGGGCTGCGGAGGTCCGTTAAGAAAATTGAAATTTTTTCAAAATAAATGCTTGTATTTCATAAAGATAGGGCTATAATACCTCCCATCTCTTGAAGAGAAAGAGATCCCTGATAGCTCAGTTGGTAGAGCAGTAGACTGTTAATCTATTGGTCGCAGGTTCGAGTCCTGCTCGGGGAGCCAAATTCGAAAAACCCGCTTTCTACGGAAAGCGGGTTTTTTTATGTCTGAAATTCCTCAGTTGCTGATCTGAATCTCTTTAAGAGTCTTCGGTCAGAATCTTTTTCTGGGCCAGGCCCAGCATCAGGCTTTCCTTCTTCTCATCTAAACTCTTAGACCCCGTATTCTCTGCTGTTCTCCAGAGAACCTCAGCACCCTGCAGGTGAGTTTTAAACAGAAGCTGCCAGAGCCTACCTGCCTTGCTCTTGTTTTTATGACCTTCAGGTCGCGCTAAAAATGAATTTTTAACCTATAAAGGGTTTGACAGTTTCTCATTTTTGACGCATTGTAATTCCATATTCAAACGGTTGTATGAAATATCTGTATGAAACATGGTTGCAAAATCCATCGTTTATCAATTCAGAGGCATGCAACAGAACAACTGGCTTCAGCTGATGCGCAATCACAATAATAAGGATTAAGTCGTCAGCTGAGGGAAAGAACCAAGACCCAATGGGGAGAGCAGTGGATGATTTACGCAGGTAAAGCCATCACGGTAAAAGAGATTGAAGGTGGTATTGCTGAGCTGACCTTTGATCTGCAGGGTGAGTCCGTCAACAAATTTAACCGTATGACGATTCAGGAACTGGATGAGGCAACTCAGGCGCTGGCTAAGGCTGAAGGTCTCAAAGGTCTGGTTATCCGCAGTGCCAAAGATGTATTTATTGTTGGTGCTGATATCACTGAATTCCACGATGCTTTCGGTCAGTCTGAAGAAGAACTGGTTGAGATGAACATGGCGGTACACGAGATCTTCAACCGTGTTGAAGACCTGCCGTACCCAACCGTAACCGCGATCAACGGCATTGCGTTGGGTGGTGGTTTCGAAATCTGTCTGACTACTGACTACCGTGTCGGCTCTACTGCTGCCCGCGTTGGTCTGCCGGAAGTTAAGCTGGGCATCATCCCGGGTTGGGGCGGTACGGTTCGTCTGCCACGTATTATCGGTAACGACAATGCGATCGAATGGATCTGCGCCACTAAAGAGAAGAAAGCAGAAGCTGCACTGAAAGAAGGCGCTCTGGATGCAGTTGTTGCTCCTGAGAAGCTGGATGCTGCTGCTGTTGATCTGATTCTGCAGGCGAATGCCGGCAAGCTGAACTGGCAGGCTAAGCGTCAGGAGAAGCTGGAGCCGCTGAAGCTGAACATGATCGAATCTATGATGTCTT
The DNA here is from genome assembly GCF_002150805.1 of Oceanospirillum sanctuarii. Taxonomy (GTDB): domain Bacteria; phylum Pseudomonadota; class Gammaproteobacteria; order Pseudomonadales; family Halomonadaceae; genus Oceanospirillum; species Oceanospirillum sanctuarii. The sequence continues at coordinate 172,382 of NZ_MTBA01000004.1, read as the reverse complement.
TCGAGACTGCGAAAGGCTTTGTTGCCGGTCAGGCGGGTCCTCATTACCCGGCTCCGATCGAAGCAATTAAGAGCATCCAGAAAGGTGCTTCTGAAGGTCGTGAAAAGGCGCAGAAAGCCGAAGCAAAAAGCTTTGCCCGTATGGCGCGCACCCCGGTTGCTAACAGCCTGGTGGGTCTGTTCCTGAACGACCAGCTGCTGAAGAAGAAATCTTCAGCTTATGAGAAAGATGCTCAGCCGGTGAATAAGGCTGCGGTACTGGGTGCCGGTATCATGGGCGGTGGTATTGCTTACCAGTCTGCCTACAAAGGCACGCCAATCATGATGAAAGATATCAACGAGCCAGCACTGCAGCTGGGTCTTGATGAAGCTAAAAAGCTGCTGGCTAAGCGTGTTGAGCGTAAGCGCATGACACCAGCACAGATGGCTGATGCCCTGAATGCAATTCGTCCAACCCTGAGCTACGGAGACTTCGGTGACGTTGATCTGGTGGTAGAAGCAGTTGTTGAGAATCCTAAGATCAAAGGCGCGGTTCTGGCGGAGCTGGAAGATCAGGTATCTGAAGACACCATCCTGACTTCGAACACTTCAACCATCTCCATCACCTCTCTGGCGGAGAACCTGAAGCGTCCGGAAAACTTCTGCGGCATGCACTTCTTCAACCCGGTACACAAGATGCCACTGGTTGAGGTGATTCGCGGCGAGAAAACCAGCGAGAAAGCGATTGCAGCAACCGTTGCCTACGCGAAGAAAATGGGCAAAACCCCTGTTGTGGTTAACGACTGCCCGGGCTTCCTGGTGAACCGTATTCTGTTCCCTTACTTCGGCGGCTTTATGAGTCTGATCGAGCACGGTGCTGACTTCCAGCGCGTTGATAAGGTGATGGAGAAATTCGGCTGGCCGATGGGCCCTGCATACCTGCTGGATGTTGTGGGTATGGATACCGCTGAACATGCTAACAATGTTATGGCTGCAGGCTTCCCGGATCGTATGGCTCGTGAAGGCGAGACTGCACTGAGCGTAATGTATAACGCTAAGCGCCTGGGTCAGAAGAATAAGCTGGGCTTCTATGCCTATGAAGAAGATCGCAAAGGTCGTCCGAAGAAAGTGGTTGATGAAGCCGCATACGACCTGCTGAAACCTCTGGTTCAGGACAGCCGTGAACTGACGGATGAAGCCATCATCGAGCGCATGATGATTCCTCTGTGCATCGAGACGGTTCGTTGTCTGGAAGATGGCATTGTAGAAACAGCGTCTGAAGCAGACATGGGTCTGATCTTCGGTATCGGTTTCCCTCCATTCCGTGGTGGTGCGCTGCGCTACATCGACAGCATCGGCCTTGAAGCCTTCTGTGCGATGGCAGACAAGTACGCTGAAGAGCTGGGTCCTCTGTACCAGCCGACTGAGAAAATGCGCGCAATGGCTGCTGAAGGTAAAACCTACTTCTAATACCGTGAGCCCTGCTTTATGGGGCTCCTGGTTCAACAGCCAGATAAACCGAACTGCGATATCCGGCTGAATGCAGAGTTCAGAATCTGATTCAGCCGGAAACAGAACAAAAAATTTAGGAGAAGATCATGAGCCTGAATCCTCGTGATGCAGTAATTGTAGATGGCGCGCGTAGTGCCATGGCGAAAGCGAAGAATGGTGCTTTCCGCAATGTTCGTGCTGAAGAATTGTCCGCTGCTGTAATGGAAGGTCTGCTGGATCGTAATACAGGTCTCGACCCGGTTGAGATCGATGACATCGTTTGGGGTTGTGTTAACCAGACCCTGGAGCAGGGTTACGATATCGCCCGTAACGCGTCCATCCTGACCCGTATTCCTAAGACAGTACCTGCGCAAACTGTAAACCGTCTGTGTGGTTCCTCTATGTCAGCACTGCACATCGCAGTAGCTAACATTCAGGCTGGTCTGGGTGACGTTTACATGGTCGGTGGCGTTGAGCACATGGGCCACGTCGATATGATGCACGGTGTTGATGTAAACCCGTCTGCGTCTAAATACGCTGCTAAAGCGGCGATGATGATGGGCCTGACCGCTGAGCTGCTGGGCAAAATGCACGGTGTAAGCCGTGAAGATCAGGATGCCTTCGGTGTGCGTTCACACAAACTGGCGTATGAAGCTGCGCAGGCTGGTCGTTTCGACAAAGAGATCATCGGTGTTGAAGGTCACGATGCCGACGGTTTCCGTAAGCTGATCACCTATGATGAAGTGATTCGTCCTGAGACCTCCATGGAGAGTCTGGCGGGTCTGCGTCCGGTATTTGATCCCCGCAATGGTACCGTAACTGCAGGTCAGTCTTCTGCGCTGTCTGTAGGGGCTTCCGGCATGCTGGTGATGTCGGCACAGCGCGCACAGGAGCTGGGTATGACGCCAATCGCCAAGATTCGTTCTATGGGCGTAGCGGGTTGTGATCCGTCCATCATGGGTTACGGTCCTGTACCGGCTTCTCAGAAAGCACTGAAAGCGGCAGGTCTGACCATCGACGATATCGACTACGTTGAGCTGAACGAAGCTTTCGCAGCACAGGCGATTCCTGTACTGAAAGATCTGCAACTGCTGGATAAGGTTGACGACAAAGTGAACCTGAACGGCGGCGCAATCGCACTGGGTCACCCTCTGGGTTGTTCCGGTACCCGTATCTCTACCACTCTGCTGAATGTTATGGAGCAGAAAGGTGGAACCCTCGGTCTGGCTACCATGTGTATCGGCATGGGGCAGGGCGTGGCAACCGTATTCGAGCGTCTGTGATCCAGTCGCTCGGATTGTCCGGCGTGCAACTGAGCCTGCACGTCAGCCTACATAGCACTTTTTGCTAATCCCTTTAGTCAAAAGCTAGTGGCACCTGCACACTCTTGAACTTCTGTGTTGTGTTTAAGACTGAGCCAACGAACACAACAACTGATTAGAAGTGCCGGCCCTCTTCACGGGGCCGGTTTTTTTATGCCTGCGATTTCTTTCCCTCTTTCCCTCTTTCCCCTCTTAATCTCTGATCTGACTTATCAGGCTGGAATAACCGGTGTGCTGAATAATATCTGTACTCGTCCCTGAGTCGGGTAACTGGGTATACTGCGGGTATATCAGCAAAGGACAGAGGGAGCAGTTTATGAAGAAGGTATTAAAGGTCGGGCTGGCACTTATGGCATGTATGGCCGCGTTACCGGCTCATAGTGAACTGCTGCGTAAAAGCCCCGGTCATGGTGCACACTTTTATCCGGTACAACCGGAAGAGGTTAAAGCCACTCGTGATTGTTCGGTTTATGTCCCGGCTTATTCTCATATCTTCCTGTCTGAAAACTCTCAGGTGCCGCTGGCGGTGACCCTGAGCGTGCGCAATATGAACGTCGATAAACGCCTGATCATTAAGCGCGTGGACTACTTCGATACCACAGGTAAAAAACTCGATAGCCTGATGAACAGCTGGTTTGCCCTGGCACCTATGGCAACCGCATCTTTCGTGATCGATCAGCAGGATCTTTCCGGCGGAGCGGGCGCTAACTTTATCGTGCATTGGGCAACCGATGAAAATGCACAGGAGCCTCTGATCGAAGCGGTTATGGCGGGCTATCGCGGCACTAAAGGGCTGAGTTTCTCATCCCGCAGCGTGAAGCTGCTGCCGTGTGAGTGAGGACTTTATGTGATTTTATATAAATACATGTCATTCCAAGCTGCACGAATGGTTATTGAAAATTCGTCACTAGGGTTTTCATGCTTGGAGGATCTAAATGATCCTTTTGAATGCACATCTTTTGGATTTGAAGAAGGCTGTGGGTTGCTCTCTGCTGGCATTGCTACAGGGGCATGTAAAAACCGGTTTTCAAGAAACTATGGGGTTTTGTCCTTGACTAGAAGGCCCTTGAACTCTCTTATGTGGTCGCACTATGGAGATGAGCATCAAGGGGTTGTGCTTGGTGTAGATACTGATATTGCTGGCTTTTCAGATAAAGAAAACTGCGTGATTCCTAGTCAATATGGAGAGGTTATTTACTCTGCAACCAAGCCGCATAACAATCTGCCTGCGCCAAGTGCTGCTGAATTGATGAGTATCGGTAATGGTATTGAATTTAACTCTGACACATTCAATCTCGTTAAACGGGCATTTCTATATAAATCCAGTGAATGGGGCTATGAAGAAGAGGTTAGAGTTGTCAAAGATATATCGGGATTACCGCTGAGCTACCACTTTGACGAGGGACGAAGTGGTGAGTGGAATAAGATAAAGGTTTCAGGTCGGCCGCTTTATTGCTTAGACATACCAATAGATTCCATAAAAGAAATTTATTTGGGACGTCATATTTATAAGAATGTAAGTAAGAAAAAGTTACTTACGGATGATGAGCTAGAAAGAGTACTTTTATCTTGGGGGCAGCGAGATTTAAAGCTCTGGCATTGTGAGCCCGATGTCCATTCGTGGCAGTTAAAAGCAAAGCCATCAAAATATAGCGCCAAGAAGTAGGGCGGCTATAGAGGGGGCAGGGATCTAATTTGTTGTCCTAGAGCATACATGGAAAGAATTCTATTTTCTTAAAGAGAATCTGCCCCTCTGCGAAATCAGCGTTTCACCGCTTTCAGTACCACAAACTTCTTATTGCTGGCGACCAGTGTGCAGTTACCGAACAGACGCTTCAGGGCTGCGTGGTAGCCTAAGTGCCGGTTGCCGACGACCCAAAGCGCACCACCTTTCTTGAGTACTTTTCTCGATTCTTTGAACATCTGCAGGGCGATAAAGTCACCGACCACATTCTGCTGGTGGAAGGGCGGGTTGTTCAGGATCAGGTCTGCGCTATTGGCTTCAAGTCCTGCAAGGCAATCGGTGGCGGTAAAGCGGGCTTCCCGCTCGGGGAAGGCGCGTTGGAAGTTGATACGCGCGGAGTCCACTGCCATATAGGATTCATCAACAAAATGCAGCTGTGCATTAGGGAAGCGCTCAGTAGCAATAACGCCCACCACACCGTTACCACAGCCCAGATCGACAATAGACAGGTCTTCATCGGATCCGACCTTTTCCTGCTGCAGAATCTGCAGGAAAAAGCGGGAGCCGATATCCATGCTCTCGCGGGAGAAGACATTGGCATGGTTGCTGAGGGTGTAGTGATTATGGGTAAACTGTTCGCCCTTCAGATCCAGTGTCAGTGGGTAAGGGTTATCCGGCAGTTTAAGGTCAGCGACGTCAGAAAAGATCAGGCGAGCTTTTTTAACCGCCAGTGATGTCTTGGTCGGACCTATGATGCGTTCAAACAGCTTCAGGGTGTTGGTGTGCACCAGCTTGGTCATCGCCCCTGCGATAATCTTAGTGCCTGTATGCACAAAGGGACGGATACGGTGCAGCTGTTCTTCCAGCATGGAGTGGCTTTTCGGAATTTTCAGTAGTACCAGATCCAGCGGTTTGTCCGGTGTTTCAAGGCTGTTCAGAAAGCGACCCCGAGTCTCTTCCAGACCGTTCTGTAGCAGGTTCTGTTTCAGACCCTGTTCTGCCAGAAAGGAATCGCTCATCATGGCCGGATTGTGCGCTGCCAGTGCAGTGCTTAATGCACCAAAGCTGTCATTCAAAATCAGAATATTGCCGCTCAGCGGAATCTGCTCATCGGCCAGATGGTTAAGAATGTATTCGTCAGCAGCATCCCAGGCGCGAAGAGTATCTTTTTCCCGGTGAGGATAACGGCTGAGCTGAAACTGGCCCTGAGGCACGCAGAGTTGTTCCATAGAGATGGCCTTATTGAGCGGTCGGAGTCGGATAGCTAAGGATCAGGATTATCGAAGCTGCTTTTGTGTAGGCAGCTTCGGATCATCAGCAGAAGGCATTCAGCCTGCAGCAGGCTTTATGGTCAGGCGTCCTGCTTCTTTTCAGGAGTGAAGCTGTTTACTTCAAGGTAAGGCGCGGCATCCAGTTTCTCGGCGTTCATCATTTGGGCGATGCGCTGAACAGAGGAGAGCAGAAGGTTCTGTTCCCAGCTCTCAAGACTCTGGAATTTGCTGATAAATTCTTCCTGCAGAGCGGTTGGGGATTCGCTCAGCAGCTCGTTACCTTTTTCGGTCAGCAGAACATGCACTTTACGTTTGTCGATAGTGCTGCGCTGGCGAACCACAAGACCTTTGACTTCAAGGCGATCCAGAATGGTGGTTACCGTTGCCTGACTCAGGTTTACCATCTGCGACAGCTCACGGATCGTGTAGTTTTCACCACCCTTCTCAAGTTCCTGCAGAATCACCAGCTGAGGACCGGTTAAGCCAGTGCTTTTATTCAGCTTTCTGGAGTGTAGATCGATACCGCGAATAATCTGGCGGATAGCAACAAGAACTTCTTCGTACGATTGCATGAGTCTTCTTAATTTACCTGAATGTGGGTCTGTAATTTGGATCTTGAACGAAAGGTTTCGACAATAGGCAATGATAGCGGGTTTGCCGCCTTTAGCTAGCCTAAACTGCTCAGATTACCGGAAATAAATGGTAAATAAAGCCTGTTCAGACGGAATTGTGTCAGCCGAATCGACCTGTCGGTGTTGTGCTGAATTTTTAGCTTCGGATTTTCGCTGCAGCTTATAATTAACCTTTTGAAAAATAAACGATATTTTACCGCAACCTTCCTCTTTGGCGGAAAACTGGTAACATCGCCGCTTCATAATTCTGCCGTTGCTAATGTTCTTCTGGTATCCATCATATCTACTGTTTTTGTAAAAGGAGTAAAGCCGTGACGAATGGAGTGGTTTTGCTGTTGTCGTCATCCTTTATGTTTGCCCTGCTGTATTACTATCCGGCTTGGCTTGCACCCCTGGATGGCGAGCAGATTTTCGGCTGGCGTATGCTGTTTACTCTGCCGGGTGTCAGTCTGTATCTGTGGCTGAGCGGTGAGTGGCGTCTGGTGGTTTCCCTGTTTCAGGAGCTGAAAAAAAGGCCTTTCCTTTGGTTGGGGCTGCCTTTGTCGGCATCTCTGGTGGGCGTTCAGCTGTGGCTCTTTATGTGGGCTCCGGTGAATGGCAGTGGTCTGCCGGTATCGCTGGGTTACTTTATGATGCCTTTGGTGATGGTGATTCTGGGGCGCTTTGTTTACGGTGAGCAGCTGTCCCGCTGGCAGCTACTGGCGGTGATAGCGGCTTTGGTGGGTGTGGCGAATCAGGTCTGGCAGACCGGAGCGGTATCCTGGGAAACATTTGTGGTGGCGATCGGTTATCCGCTCTACTTTATGTTGCGTCGCTGGCAGGGTAATGATCATTTGGGCGGTATCTGGTGCGATATGTTTTTGCTGCTGCCGATGGCGGGCTGGTTTGCGCTGGGAACGGGTGAATCCGGTGCTTTCTCTCAGAATGATTCGCTCTGGTGGCTGGTAATCGGGCTGGGGCTGATCAGTGCGCTGGCGCTGATTTTCTATCTGCTGTCGGCCAAGCTGCTGACCTTTAGCCTGTTTGGTCTGTTGAGCTATCTGGAGCCTGTGCTGCTGGTCTTTGTGTCTTTACTGTTGGGCGAGAGTATCGCCGAGCACGAGCGCCTGACCTATATCGCGATATGGACAGCAGTTGGCTTGCTGGTGGTGGAAGGTGTGCAGAAGGTTTGGCGGATGAAGCGTTATCCGGATATTCCGGCGGCCTAGTTTTCGACCGGTAAAAAAATAGCCAGCATTGCTGGCTATTTTTTTGAGCGCTACCGGCGTAAGCCATAAGTTTCGGTGTATTACTCCGCAACTTCTTCCGCTTCCAGAGGGTATACACCGTTTTCGTCATGCACTTCTTTACCGTTCAGTGGCGGATTGAAGGCACAGGCAAAAACGATATCTTCACCTTCGTGGGCGCGCAGCAGGTGCTTGTCGTGCTTGTCCAGAATATAGATGGTGCCCGGGCTGATCGGGTAGATCTTGCCATCTTCTACGGTTTCTACTTCACCGTAACCGCTGATGCAGTAAACCGTTTCCAGGTGGTTCTGGTAGTGGATTGGGGTCTCAGTACCGGCGTAGATAGTGGTGATGTGGAACGAGAATCCCATGTTGTCGTTTTTCAGCGACATACGAACGCTTTTCCAGTTATCGGATTTTACGCAGCGATCGGTTTTTTCAACTTCCTGAAGTTGGCGAACAATCATGTGGTTAACCTCAAATAATCAATAACGACTTTGATACCGTGGTGTTTAACGGTGCTGTATAAGAAGAACTATAAAACAGAGCCGCAGATAGCGGCTCTGTGTATCCGCGCAGATGTCGCCTGCGGGGCTCTTGCTGTGCGGTGATTAGCTGGCTTTTTTCAGTTCCAACTGAGCGCTGTAGTACTGATCAAATGCCTGTTCCAGTACTTTCAGGCCTTGCGCCATCTCTTCTTCTGTAACTGTCAGAGGAGGGAAGCACTTCACAACTTCGCCTTCAGGACCACTGGTCTCAATGATCAGCTTCTGTTCAAAGCACAGAGAGGTGATGTCGTCGGCAATGTCACCGGATGGGCAGCAGATGCCCTGCATCAGGCCACGACCTTTGCGGTACAGATCCGGATAGCTATCGCAGATCTTGTTCAGAGCCAGCTTCAGCTGTTCGCTGCGGGCATGAATGTGGCTGGCGAATTTATCATCTGCCCAATAGGTTTCCAGTGCTTTCTTAGCGGTAATGAAGGCGTGGTTGTTACCACGGAACGTACCGTTATGCTCGCCTGGCTTCCAGATGTCCAGCTTGCGGTCAAACAGCGTTACCGCAAATGGCAGGCCAAAGGCACTCAGGGATTTAGACAGGGTGATGATATCGGGCTTGATATCAAACTGATCGAAACTGAAGAAGGTGCCTGTACGGCCACAGCCCGCCTGAATGTCATCAGCGATAAACAGAATGCCGTGTTCTTTACAGATGGCAGACAGCTCTTTCAGCCACTCTGCAGAAGCGGTGTTCAGACCGCCTTCACCCTGAACGATTTCAACAATTACTGCAGCAGGCATATCCAGACCACTGGAGTTGTCCTTCAGCATCTTTTTGAACAGTCCCAGCGTGTTGAAGTTATCACCCAGGTAGCCATCGTAAGGCAGGCGGGTTACGCCGCTCAGAGGCTGGCCTGCGCCGCCACGGTGGTGGCTGTTGCCGGTTGCCGCCAGAGCCCCCAGAGTACAACCGTGGAAACCGTTAGTGAAAGAAACAACGTTGTGACGGCCGGTTACTTTGCGTGCCAGCTTCAGTGCGGCTTCAACGCAGTTAGCACCGGTAGGGCCTGTGAACATCACTTTGTGATCCAGGTTGCGCGGCTTCAGAATGATGTCGCGGAACGCTTCCAGAAAGCCTGCTTTAGCTTCAGTGTGCATATCCAGGCCATGAGCTACACCGTCGTTCTGGATGTACTCAATCAGGCTATCTTTCAGAATCGGGTTGTTATGGCCGTAGTTCAGGGAGCCGGCACCGGCCAGAAAATCAAGGTACTCGTTGCCGTTCTCGTCAAACAGTTTGCTGCCTTTCGCCTTGGTAAATACTACCGGGAAAGAACGTGAATAACTCTGAACTTCAGACTCATACTCTTTAAAAATCATCGTGTGCTCCAGTTTTAAAATTTTTTGATATTGGGTGTTGCAGCTGCGCGCCTGATCGGGAGTGATCAGGCTTCAAAAGGACGGGCATCATGCCCTGACACTTCCGGGCTTACGGGTGCCGGAAAGGTCCAATCTCAAGCAGCTCTTCGGATTCATGCAGGCCGTGGAAATGCAGCTCTTTGTCCAGGAAATCGAAAGTACGGGATTCGCATTCCAGAGCGCGGGTCAGGCCAGCGAACATCCGCCATGAAGCGGTGTTATCCGGTGAAATAGTGGTGTGCAGAACTTTCGCAGGCTGGCTTGCCGGGCGTTTGAGGATCTCAAAGATCATGCGCTTGGCCAGCTGTTTGCCTCGGGCGCTTTCATCAACGGCTACCTGCCAGATGAAAAGTGCTTCAGGCTGATCCGGGCGGATAAAGGCTGATACAAAGCCGATCAGCTTATCGCTGTCCCAAGCGCATACCGATGTTTCTGCCCAGAGTGAGCAGCACAGCATGTAGCAGTAGCTTGAGTTCAGATCGAGAGGAGGTGAGTTCTGGATCAGGTCTGTAACGGCAAGACCGTCCTTTAGTTCGGGTTGGGTAAATCTAATCGAGTCACTAATGTCGCTAGTCATAATATTTGTTTAGGGTTCAAAGTATATTTATACGATAACGTGCGTGATTTTTTTTCTCAAGGGCTAATTTTTAGCGAAATTATGGCTTTTTGTATCTTTGGTTAGGATGCGAATGTTTTGTGGCGGTTTGTTTAGTGTTCTATTTCATTTTTATGAAGGGGACGGCAATATCTAAGAAATGCAGGCCCTAAGCGGGCTGAAGCAGGATGGCTGGAGAGGCTTCAGAGAGGGATGAGAGGAAAATGAGGGCATAAAAAAAGCGCTGATGATTCAGCGCTTTTTTTGTTAGCAGGGGGTGAAAATTTATTTAAGAATTTTCATATCTGCTGATTTTAATCTTCAATCGGCACGATGGTCATGGTGTGAGTGCCGTGATGATCGCCGCGGGTAAGGATGACGTTGTCGCCTTTGGTGACCACGTTGCGGCGTTTCAGTTCATCAATTGCCTTCTTCACTGATTCAGGTTCGGCGCTTGAATGGCTGAAAGGAACCGTGGTTACGCCGCGATAGAGGGCAACGCGGTTCTGGGTTTTCTCCTGAGCGGTAAAGGCAAAAATCGGCATGCCGGAGCGGATGCGCGACATCAGTAGTGGCGTCAGTCCGGTGCGGGTCATGCAGATGATGGCTTTAACACCTTTCAGGTGGTTGGCGGCATACATGGCAGAGAGGGCAACCGCTTCATTCACGTGGCTGAAACCTTCATGCATCCGGTGGTTGGACTGCTGAGCCACGCGTTCCAGCTCTGCACCGCGGCACAGACGATCCATTGCCTGAACGGTTTCCAGAGGATATTCACCAACGGCGGTTTCAGCGGACAGCATAACCGCGTCGGTGCCGTCCAGAACCGCGTTGGCTACGTCAAACACCTCGGCACGGGTTGGCAGCGGGCTTGTGATCATAGACTCCATCATCTGAGTCGCTGTAATCACAACCTTGTTCAGGCTGCGTGCGCGCTGAATCAGGCGCTTCTGAACGCCGATCAGCTGAGCATCGCCAATCTCAACGCCCAGATCGCCACGGGCAACCATGACACCTTCGGAAGCCAGGATCAGGTCGTTCATCACCTCATCGTTAGCCACGGATTCGGCGCGTTCCACCTTGGCGATCAGGCCGATATCTTTGCCGGCATCACCCAGAAGTGCACGGGCTTCACGCATATCGTCACCGGTACGCGGGAAAGAAACCGCCAGATAATCCATGTCTAACGCGATTGCGGTTTTGATATCTTTTTTGTCTTTTTCGGTCAGTGCTGCCGCTGAAAGACCGCCGCCCTGTTTGTTGATGCCCTTGTTGTTGGACAGTTTGCCGCCAACGGTTACGGTGCAGCGTACTTCCGGTTTGGCAACCTCATCTACCTGAAGCTGGATGCGGCCATCGTCCAGCAGAAGAATATCACCGGAGGTGACGTCATCTGCCAGCTGAGGGTAGTCCACACCAACCTGTTGCTGGTTGCCGGCATCACGCTCAAGTTCCATGTTCAGAGTGAATTTATCACCTACGGCCAGTTTGATCGGGCCATCTTTGAAGCGTGCGACACGGATTTTCGGTCCCTGAAGGTCGCCCAATACGGCCACGAAGCGGCCAATCTCTTTTGCTGTTTTGCGAACAGCTTCTACCCGGGCGCGATGCTCTTCGGGGTCGCCATGGGAGAAGTTGACTCGTACCACGTCCACGTATTTCAGAACCTGAGCCAGTTTTGATGGCTCGTCGGTAGCGGGACCCAGGGTGGCAACGATTTTAGTTCTGCGCATTCTTTCTGATTCCTTAATCTTGCAGGGTAAAGATCGGATCTTTATCGGTAAATTTATCAATGCATTTGACTGTTACCCGCTTGCTTATGGCGGGCTTGGTTTCGGTCGGACTTAACCGGGTATGGTTAAGCCCCTTGGTCATTTGATGCGACTTTTAGTTTTTATTCCTGAATAGCGATATCCGTTTATAAGCCGCTTGCAAGTTACTGCTGATAACCTATTGATATAGACTGTTTTTATGACGGTTTAACCATAGGTTTGGTAACCGTCTTTGTTTTGATTGTGAGATACGGTCAGGCCTTCATCAGTGCCTTTGTGGTGTCCAACATTCGGTTAGAGAAGCCCCATTCGTTGTCATACCAGGCCATCACTTTCACCAGGTTGCCCTGGACGCGGGTATGACTGCTGTCGAACACTGAGGAGTCCGGGCAGTGGTTAAAATCCACTGAGACCAGAGGCAGTTTATTGTACCCCAGAACTGATGAGTCACGGGCGGCTTTTTCCAGAGCTGCGTTGATCTCCTTGGCGCTCATCGGCTGTTTAACCACAACGCTCAGATCCACCAGTGAAACATTGTTGGTCGGAACCCGAACCGCAAGTCCGTCAAGCTTGCCTGCCAGTTCCGGCATTACAAGACCGATAGCCGCAGCGGCACCGGTTTTGGTCGGGATCATAGATGCGGTTGCTGAACGGGCACGGTATGGGTCGGTGTGGTACACATCGGTCAGATGCTGATCGTTGGTGTAGGCGTGAATGGTGGTCATCACACCGCTTTCAACGCCCATGGTTTCGTGCAGCACTTTGACAACAGGAGCCAGGCAGTTGGTGGTGCAGGATGCGTTGGAAACAACGGTGTGTTCCGGCTTAAGTGTGTGCTCATTAACACCGAAAACAACTGTGGCATCCGCATCCGGAGATGGCGCAGAGATCAGAACTTTACGCGCGCCCGCTGTTAGGTGAGCTGCCGCTTTTTCCCGCTTGGTGAACAAGCCGGTGCACTCAAGAACGACATCAATATTCAGTTCTTTCCAGGGCAAATTGCCAGGATCCCGCTCGGCAAAAACCTGAATGTGGTGGCCGTCTACGGTGAGGGAGTTGTCATCGTGCTCTACCTCATAGCCGAAGCGGCCGTGAACAGAGTCGTACTGGAGCAGGTGAGCGTTGATGGCAGCGTCGCCGAGATCGTTGATGGCGACGATTTCCAGAGATTCGGTGTGATGTCCTTCAAAATAGGCGCGAAGGATATTGCGGCCGATACGGCCAAAACCATTGATGGCGACACGTATTACCTTCATGTTGTCACTCCTTATTCGACAAACTCTGAATATTCAGCAGGATGAAAAGCTGAACCGGTTTTGTTTTAAGGATAGAACGGGGTAATGGTCTGAATGCTGATCTGTTGAGTAATTTATAAATCAGGCTCCGGTGTGATTCTGCTTAGTTAAAAAAACATGGGCCAGAAAGAACAAGAGTTTTCATCCTGCTTAAGTCTTAGATTGGGGTGTAACTGCAAGAAATGCAATGCTTTTTCGTCTCTGGCTGGCTGATTCGGGCAGGCTGTAATACATTAGAAGTGAATTTTGTGTTTTCTGACAGACAGATTTGGTCTGTTTTTACTGCTTTGGCATGATTGCTGCCCTTTTTTCTTATTGGGGCTGGAACTCTTTAATCTGCTGGGGTAGTTTATACGCCCTTTTCAGACGGCACTTGACAAAAGTGCTCTATATAAAGTTGTAATACGCACGATAAGAGAGCTTTATTGGCTCCGCCTTTTTATTTTGTAATAAGAGAAGAGGCAGTGTTTGGATCTTCGATTAGTCTTTGAATTTGAATAGTCGTTGGATTTTGAACTTTTTGTACTTGTGGTCTTGAGTGACAGATTAAGCAGCCGGTCAGAGGCTGAACCGATTTCGCCACGAGTACGAATTTCTTTGATCAAACTGTTTCTGAACAGCCTTAGATAAAGAGACGCTCTCAATGGGAAAAGCACTAGTTATCGTCGAGTCTCCTGCAAAGGCTAAAACGATCAACAAGTATCTGGGCAAAGACTTTATTGTGAAGTCGAGTGTCGGCCATATCCGCGATCTGCCAACCAGCGGTGGTGCGAAAGAGCCTGTGGACGCCAAAGCGCGTGCCAAGGCTGCGGCGATTACCCGCAAAATGAGTCCGGACGAAAAGGCGATTCACAAAAAGCGTAAAGCCCGTGAGCAGCTGATTGCCCGTATGGGTATCGACCCTGAGCATGACTGGGAGGCGCATTACAAGATCCTGCCCGGTAAAGAGAAGGTCGTTTCTGAACTGCAAAAATTGGCGGCTGATGCCGACCAGATCTATCTCGCAACGGATTTGGACCGCGAAGGGGAGGCGATTGCCTGGCACCTGCGGGAAACCATAGGTGGTGACGATGAGCGTTATCACCGCGTTGTGTTCAACGAAATTACCAAAAACGCGATTCAGGATGCTTTTAAGGAGCCGGGTCGTCTGGATATGAGCCGCGTTAATGCTCAGCAGGCGCGCCGTTTTCTTGATCGTGTTGTGGGCTACATGGTGTCGCCACTGCTGTGGGCGAAAGTTGCCCGTGGTCTGTCGGCGGGTCGTGTTCAGTCGGTTGCGGTTCGTCTGATTGTCGAACGTGAGCGTGAAATTCGTGCCTTTGTACCGGAAGAGTACTGGGATGTTCATGCGGATCTGAATCGCGATGGCAAGATGCCGTTCCAGTGTGAAGTCACGAAAGAGAATGGCAAGGGCTTCCGTCCGACCAGCAAAGAGCAGACGGATAAAGCGCTGGCAGTGTTGAATGCTGCGGACTTTAAAGTTGCCAAGCGCGAAGACAAGCCGACCCAAACCAAGCCAACAGCCCCTTATATCACCTCCACTCTGCAGCAGGCGGCAAGTACCCGTCTGGGCTTCAGTGTGAAGAAAACCATGATGCTGGCGCAGCGTCTGTACGAAGCGGGTTACATCACCTATATGCGTACGGACTCCACCAACCTGAGTAAGGAAGCGGTGGACGGCTGTCGTGATTACATCGCTGAGAATTTCGGTAAAAAGTATCTGCCGGAAGCGCCAAACAGCTACAGCAGCAAAGAAGGTGCTCAGGAAGCGCACGAGGCGATTCGTCCTTCCGATGTGAACCGCTCTTCCACTGACCTGAAAGCGATGGAGCGTGACGCAGAGCGTCTGTACGAGCTGATCTGGCGTCAGTTTGTGGCTTGTCAGATGGTGCCTGCAGAATATATGAGCACCTCGCTGGTGGTTGAAGCTGCAAGCTTTGAGCTTCGCGCCCGTGGTCGTGTGATGCAGTTCGATGGTTTCACCCGTGTGATGCCGTCGAACAGTAAAAAAGATGAAGACCAGTCTCTGCCGGATCTTAAGGTCGGTGATCTGCTGACTCTTGAGCAGTTGCTGCCGAAACAGCACTTCACCAAACCCGTTGCCCGCTTTACTGAAGCAAGTCTGGTAAAAGAGCTGGAAAAACGCGGTATCGGCCGTCCTTCCACTTATGCTGCGATTATCTCCACTATTCAGGATCGTGGTTATGTGCGTCTTGAAAACCGCCGTTTCTACGCTGAGAAGATGGGAGATATCGTCACTGATCGTTTGAGTGAGAGCTTCAGCGACCTGATGGATTTCAGCTTCACGGCTCGTATGGAAGAGTCGCTGGATGATGTTGCTGAAGGTAAAAATGATTGGAAGAACCTGCTGAACAGCTTCTACAAAGACTTCAGTCAGCAGTTGGCTAAGGCAGAGTCTGAAGAGGGCGGTATGCGTCCGAATCAGGCGGTTGAGACCTCGATCTCCTGTCCTAGCTGTGGTCGTCCGATGCAGATCCGTACTGCAAGTACCGGTGTTTTCTTGGGTTGTTCCGGTTATGCACTGCCTCCTAAAGAGCGCTGCAAAACCACCATCAACCTGACTCCGGGTGAAGAGGCGATCAGTGCTGATGCGGATGACGAGGCTGAAACTCAGGCACTGCGAGCTAAGCGTCGTTGCTCCAAGTGTGGCACGGCGATGGAAAGTTACCTGATCGATGAGCAGCGAAAACTGCACGTCTGCGGTAACAATCCGGACTGTACCGGTTATGACGTTGAGCAGGGTGAATTCAAGATTAAGGGTTATGACGGCCCCGTACTTGAGTGTGATAAGTGTGGCTCTGAGATGCAGCTGAAGACAGGGCGTTTCGGCAAATACTTCGGTTGTACCAGTGAGAGCTGTAAAAACACCCGTAAGTTGCTGAGAAATGGTGAAGCTGCGCCACCTAAGATGGATCCTGTTCCTATGCCGGAGCTGGCCTGTCAGAAAGTGGAAGATCACTACGTACTGCGTGATGGTGCATCCGGCCTGTTCCTGGCAGCGAGCCAGTTCCCGAAAAACCGCGAAACCCGTCCGCCTCAGTTGGTGGAAATTCTGCCGCACAAGGCAGAAATTGACCCGAAATATAACTTCCTGATGGAAGGCCCGACCCACGATCCCGATGGAAATCCAACGGTGATTCGTTACAGCCGTAAAAATAAAGAGCAGTACCTGATGACAGAAGTTGAAGGTAAGGCCACTGGCTGGCAGGCATTTTATGAAGGTGGTCAATGGGTTAGCCACGAGAAGAAAAAAGCTACCCGAAAAACTGCCAAAAGCTAGTTCACATCCTGTGAATTTAAGCTAAACTGTGCGCCAAAGCAGTGACTAAAAGGCCGGTCTCAGACCGGCCTTTTAGCGTTCTGCTGTCTGTCAGCTATTCTCTATTCTGGGCGGTTGTTTTTATATGGCATCCTTTGCTTCACGAACCATGCAGAAGCTCTATTCTGCCCGGTTACTGTTACAGCATTTTGATCAGGTTGATCAGCAGGACGAGTTGGTTCGGCCTGCCTTTATCTCTGCCCATGCCGACGCGGTTGTCTTTCATCTTCAGGGAGCTCTTCAGGCTCTGCTGTATGAAATTGCTGAAACAGCCCGTATGCCGCAGGGGGAATGGAAAACGGCTGCTGATCTGCAGCGTGCCGCTGAAGATCAGGGACGCGTGATTCCTCATCTGAATCAGATTCTGGAGCTGGAAAAAGACAGTTTCAGTTGGCTGAGTCAGTTGAACCGACGTTACAGAGACTGTTGGTTACCTGAGTTAAAACAGGTAGAGACCGTTAATGATACATCTGCTGCTCAGTTGATCCCGCTGGCCAGTGATTCGGTATCGGAACAACAACAGCTCAATTCATGGCTGGAGAGTTTGCAGGCGTTTATCCGCGATCTGCGCCAGACCATGCAGGAATTTTGATTCAAGCAGGATGCTTTGTCTCATCGAATATTTTTTAAGAGGTAATCACCTTGTCTGATAGTCCGTATCTTGAAATTGTTGAGCTTGCTGATGGTGATGTCATTCTGCAGTCTGCAGATGACAATCAGGGTGAGCCCCTGGTGCGCATCCGTTTTGCACCTGAGATTGTTGAACATCTGCGCGGCGCAAGCTTTGATATTGCCCGTGAGATGATCGACAAGGCGATTCAGGACAATCGCTTGTGGGGAGAGGAGGATGAAGACGGTCCGAGTGAGGATGCCGTTATTCACTAAGGGATTAAGCTTCCCTGCTCCATAACGAAAAAAGCAGCCAGATGGCTGCTTTTTTATTTTCCAGCGGTTGCTGGGGGCGTTAGTTTGTTCGTGAACTCGCTGGTAAGAGTGATCTTACTGCAGGCCCTGGCCGTAGCCACCCCGGATGATACCAACACCAATACCTTCAATGGCAAGAGACTCAGTTTCCAGGTCAACAACAATCGGATCGAACTCTTCGTTCTCTGCGATCAGGTAAACCAGATTGCCTTCCTGCTTGAAGCGCTTAACCGTTACTTCATCGCCGATACGGGCAATAACAATCTGACCGTTACGGATGTCACTGGTCTGATGAACTGCCAGCAGATCGCCATCCATAATGCCGATGTCTTTCATACTCAAACCTTTAACCCGTAGCATGTAGTGAGCTTTAGGTCGGAAGAAGTCAGCGTTGACACCTGAGTAGCTGTCGATATGTTCCTGGGCCAGAATCGGGCTGCCGGCTGCAACCTGACCGATAACCGGAAGACCCTGTGCAGATTGCGATGGGAGTTTGATGCCCCGTGATGTACCCGGGATCATCTCAATTGCGCCTTTACGGGCCAGAGCGCGGAGGTGTTCTTCCGCAGCATTAGGAGAGCGGAAACCTAATGCCCGTGCAATTTCTGCCCGTGTCGGTGGGTAGCCTGTGGACTCCATATGCGACGTAATGAAGTCGAGCACTTCCTGCTGGCGTTTGGTCAATTTAGTCATGATGTCTCATCTGTCATTTTATACAGCGTGTACTTGCATACAGTTTACACAAAAATCCGCTTTTGTCTGCCCTTATAGGGATTTTTGTAAGGAATCTTTAAGGGAGGTGCTGTATGAATTCATTGCCTGTTGTCGAAAATGAAGCGTGCGGAAAGGTGCTGTTCTTCACTTGGCGGAAAAACAGGATCCGGAACTGTTTTAAAACAGCGTTTCACTTTGTTTACGATGCGGTTGGCGCTGGATCTGCCTAGATTCTTGACTTTGTTGACAATTCTATTTATGTTTCAAACATTCGTTTGATAGTTGCTCCTTGGTTAGCTTAAGCCATTCGGAGAAAGCCCTGCTTTCTCATCAGGCCTAAAGTTAGTCATGCCGCAGAAAAGTGATCGACAGAGGTGAGCATGGCTCAATTAGATACCGTCAGCCGTATTCTGGATACCGCCGAGATGTTGTTTGCAGAGAAGGGTTTTGCTGAAACCTCTTTGCGTACTATTACCAGTAAAGCCAAAGTTAACCTTGCCGCTGTGAACTATCACTTTGGTTCCAAAAAGGCGCTGATTCAGGCGGTGTTTGCCCGTTATCTGGATCCGTTTTCCGAGCGTTTTAATGAAGAGATGGATCTGTTGGAAAGCCGCCACAAAGGTGAAGAGATTCCTCTGAATGCGGTGCTGGAAACGCTGACGACGACCGTGATAACCATGCCAAGTCCGACCCGAAATGGTCTGTCTGTCTTTATGCGTCTTTTAGGTCTTGCATACACTCAGGCTCAGGGGCACATGCGTCGCTATTTGCAGGAGCAGTATGGTAGCGTCTTTTATCGTTTTACGGCTATGGTGCGTAGTGCTTCCAGTGATCTGCCGGATGTTGAGCGCTTCTGGCGTCTGCACTTTATGCTGGGTTCAGCGGTGTTTACGATGTCCAGTCTGGACGCCCTGAAAGATATCGCAGAGCAGGACTTTAACGAGCAAACCCGCGTGCGTGATGTGGTTCAGCGCCTGATTCCGTTTGTCTCTGCAGGTATGTCTGCTCCAATTCCTGATCTGACTGTTCCTGCAGGCGAACAGGACGACTCCTGATGACCGATCAGGTTTTAAATCAGCCTCAGCTTGCCCCTAGTTGGGAGCGGTTTGCTCCCGACGGGCACTGGTTGCAGGTCGATATCGAACGTCAGCAGGTCTACGTAATCCGGAAAGCAGAGTTTGAACTCTGCTTTCCTGTTTCTACAGCGTTGAATGGTGTTGGGCAGGAAGAGGGAAGTGGTTGTACGCCGCTGGGCTGGCATGCTATCCGCGCAAAAATCGGTGCCGGAACCCCTTTCAATGCCGTATATCGAGGTCGTCGCTGGACCGGTGAATGCTACACAGACGAGCTAGGTTCGGCTTTCCCGGAGCGGGACTGGATTCTGGGGCGTATTCTCTGGCTGAGTGGTCTGGAGTCTGGTTTTAATCGCGGTGGTGATCGGGATACGATGCGTCGATATATCTACTTCCACGGCACGCCGGATTCCGAGCCGATGGGGAAGCCACTTTCACACGGCTGTATCCGGATGCAGATGCAGGATATTGTTCTGCTTTATGAAGGTATTGCCGCATATACGCCGGTTTATATCGGTTGATTTGAGTTTTTATACTCTAATTTCTGTTCTTATGACCTTCAGCAAGCCGCTGGAGGTTTTTTTCTTTCCGGTTCTCTGTTAAATTTCGCGGTTTATTCAATTCTCTGTTACAGGATAATGTCGCTATGACCCACGGGCCAATTATGCTTGATCTGGAAGGCTTTGAGCTGACCGATGCAGAGCGCGAGCTGATCGTTCACCCTTTGGTGGGCGGTATTATTCTGTTTACCCGAAATTATCGTGATCCTTCTCAGCTGGAATATCTGACCCGCAGTATTCGTGAGCTACGTCCGGAAATTCTGATTGCTGTTGACCACGAAGGTGGTCGCGTTCAGCGTTTCCGTGATGGTTTTACCCGTATCCCACCGATGGCGCGTCTGGGCGAGCTGTTTATGAAGGACCCTGAAGCTGCGCTTGAGCTGGCCTGGGACACCGGCTGGCTGATGGCATCCGAACTCTTGGCTTATGGTCTGGATTTCACCTTCGCACCGGTTCTGGATCTGGATTACGGTAACAGTGAAGTGATTGGTGATCGTGCTTTTTCCGGACGTCCTGAAATTGTTACCCGTCTGGCAGATGCTTTGATTGAAGGCCTGCATGAAGCCGGTATGCCGGCTATCGGTAAGCATTTCCCGGGGCACGGTTATGTCGCTGCCGACTCCCATGTCGACTTGCCGATAGATGTTCGTCCTTTTTCTGAGATTGATGACAGCTGTCTGAAACCCTTTACCGCACTTTGCCCATTGCTGGATGGTGTCATGCCTGCTCATGTGATTTACGAGAAGGTTTCACCGGAACCTGCAGGTTTCTCGCCGTACTGGCTGAAAGATATTCTGCGTCGCCAGTTGGGCTTCAAAGGCGTGATCTTCAGTGATGATCTGGGTATGGCTGGTGCGGCGGCGGCTGGAGATTACTCAGCTCGTGCCCATGCAGCGCTGAGCGCAGGCTGCGATATGGTGCTGGTCTGTAATGACCGTGAAGGTGCCCTGCAGGTTATCGATGCGCTGAAAGATTACGACTTCTCCCCACGTTCTGAGCAGCGACTGTCTGCGCTGAGCGTTCTTTCCCGGCCGACACTGGATGCGTTGGACGCTGATCCCCGTTACAACCGGGTTGCGGATCAGCTGGAAGAGCTTATATAAGCTATTCTTTATTAAACCGAATTTATCCCGGTGCTGTATCCGACTGTAAGCGGATAGGGCTCCGGGATTTAATTATTTAATGACACAAAACAGACCATTGGAACTAAACAATGCCAGTAGAAAATAACCTGGAACGTATCAAAAAAGTCTTTGCCGAAGCGGATTGCCTGTGCACTAAAGAGCAGGTTGATGCTGCACTGGATAAGATGGCTGATGAGATTACTCAGAAGCTGGGTGATGAGCTGCCGGTGGTTTACTGTGTAATGAATGGCGGTCTGATCACAACCGGTCACCTGCTGACCCGTCTGGACTTCCCTCTGGAAGTGGACTACATCCATGCTACCCGTTATCGCGGTGAGACCACAGGCGGAGAGCTGTACTGGCGTGTGCCACCAGAAGTAAATATGGAAGGTCGTACGGTAATGATCGTAGA
Source organism: Oceanospirillum sanctuarii (assembly GCF_002150805.1). Classification (GTDB taxonomy): domain Bacteria; phylum Pseudomonadota; class Gammaproteobacteria; order Pseudomonadales; family Halomonadaceae; genus Oceanospirillum; species Oceanospirillum sanctuarii. The sequence continues at coordinate 151,050 of NZ_MTBA01000004.1, read as the reverse complement.
TGACATTCTGGACGAGGGCCACACTCTGGCAGCCATTCTGGACTACTGCAAAGAACAGGGTGCAAAAGCCGTTTACAGCGCCGTTCTGGTTGATAAACTGCATGACCGCAAAGCACGTCCGGGTATGACTGCAAGCTTTACTGGTATGGAAGTTGAAGACCGCTACCTGTTCGGTTTTGGTATGGATTTCCAGGGCTTCCTGCGTAACGCACCGGGTATCTACGCGCCTAAGGGTATGTAATCCGGTTCGGGTAAGTTTAAAAGCCGCTGTTTCGCAGCGGCTTTTTTGATTCGGCAGATAAACTAAAACCTGCCTTTCAGAACGTAAGCATTAGGATAAGACAGATGTTGGCAATTATCGGTGGTACCGGCCTGACTCAGATGGAAGGTCTGAATGTTGTTTCCCGTCAACAGGTTTCAACCCAGTGGGGTGAGCCATCTGCAGAGATCGTGACCGGCTCAATTGAGGGTAAAGAGGTGCTGTTTCTTGCGCGTCATGGCCACCCTCATCGTATTCCGCCGCACAAGGTTAACTATCGCGCGAATATTCAGGCGCTGAAAGATGCCGGTGCAACAGCGATCATTGCGGTCAACGCGGTGGGTGGTATTCATCCTGAGTGCGAGCCTGCTGGCCTGATGATTCCGGACCAGATCGTGGATTACACCTGGGGACGTGAGCACACCTTCTTTGCAGATGATCTGGATGAAGTTGTTCATATCGACTTCAGCTGGCCCTACGATGAGCCTCTGCGTCAATTGTTGTTGAAAGAAGCTGCCAACTTGCAGCTGAAGGTGATGGACAAAGGTGTCTATGGCGCGACGCAGGGCCCTCGTCTTGAGACCGCCGGTGAGATTCAGCGCATGAAGCGTGATGGTTGCGATATTGTCGGTATGACAGGTATGCCGGAAGCAGCGCTGGCCCGTGAAGTTGAACTGCCTTATGCCTGCGTGGCTCTGGTGGTCAATATGGCGGCAGGTCTGACTGACGAAATCATTACTATGGCAGAGATTGAAGAAGCGCTGCATCAGGGGATGGGTAAGGTTCTTAACCTGTTGTCATCTTCCGCTAAAGTGTATCAGGACTAAATCCTTCGGGAATCAGTCAGTTAAGGCTGGCAGGCTCTTCTGATAATGAAAAACGGCTACGGGGGATTCCGTAGCCGTTTTTTTATGTCATCAAATTACCGAAAAGGGGTCATGGTATCGTCATCTGATCGATCTAGTCTTGCCTCAACAAAGCAACTTACTGATACCAATCGACAGGCAAAGACCTGTGATACTTGCTGAGGTGATCCCATGACACAGAGTTATATCAATCAGGTTCTGGAGCGCTTTTCCGCTGAGCTGACTAAAACCGAAGATCAGGCAATGACACTTTCTCTGCGCGCGCATCTGTTACATGAAGCTAAGCGTCTGCAGGAAACCCTGAAAGCTCTGATCGTTCAGAGTGAGTTAAGTCATCCGGAGATTTTCTTTATCAATACTCTGGATCATTTTATCGCCTGTGCGCGCCTGGAGCGTGCTGACAAACTGCAAGCACATTGCTTATCGCTTAAGGCAGAGCTGGGTCGGGTTCGTTCTGGTGCCGGATGTCAGAAGGTAGAACAGGAAAGTCGTTGGGGAGCTGGTCGGGTAATGTCAGGAGAAGGTGTTCAGGCGATTTCAGCATAAATCGCCTGAATAAGACTGATCAGATTAGCTTTCTGTTTGCTGCAGGCGTTCTTCGCGGCGCTTGATCAGCATCAGATTCACACCTTCCTCAATAGCAGACTCGATATCAAACTCCGGAAAGGCAGGGATGAGTTTCCGGCGGATATCCATGATAGGGGTTCCTTCAGGGAATTCACCAATAGGCAGCTTTACGCCCCGGGTTGATTTGCCACGGCGTACCGGAATCTTGTTCAGTGTGCTCCAGGCCAGAACAAAGCGCTTCTCATCTTCCATTGCAGGAATATCGACAGAGAGTGGTTCCTGCTTAGCGCGATCCAGCGCGATACCATCAAGCAGATGGCCGTTTTCATGCAGAATGCCTTCTTCCACCAGATGTCTTTCCAGCGCATCACGATCTGTTGGATCCGCAATCACCTTATCTTCAACCAGTTGCTTGATCACTTTCGTGTCGGCATACACCGGATTTCCTTCACAGTCGAAAATATCATAGGTAGGGCGAAACATTTTATTGAAGCCGTGGTAGTACCCCAGGGTCATGTATTGTCGACTCATAGACTGGTCCTGCACTCTTGCTGTCGTTTTTATTGGTTCTCTATTCCGTGAGACGGATTCTGAGCAAAAATATTATAGGCTGTATTTTATGAAAAAAACGAGTCTAATTTTAGAAAAATCCGGCATTTCATAAGGTTATAGATGTGCTCTTGATTCGTATCAAAGCCATTTTTTGCCACATGTTACGGAGTTATCACTAAGGTATAAGGTGTTTTGCACATCAGGTTGCCAACTGGATACTGACCGGTGTCATACAATTTATGCTTTAGAGATGAAAAGGCTTTGTCTTTTTCCTAAACTCAAAGTCTTAGGGTTTTCCCTAGCTCTTATCTGAGAAAGAGACTGGGGAAGTGTTGAGCCTGATCTGCGTGGGTAGCCTGAAACGGAATAGGGGAGCTGACAGATGATGAAATTAACCGGTAAAGAGTTTGCCCGTCACCCGGAGCAGTGGGTGAATCAGACCGTTCAGGAACACGGTACCATAGTGATTGAAGGTGAGATTGGTCGTGCTGTGATGATCTCAGAAGAGGACTGGAACTCTATCAACGATATTCTTCAGGTGGTTTCCATGTCGGGAATGGCAGAGTCCATCCGTTCAGGCTTGCAGGATGAGATCGATTTGACCGCTGAGAATATCGACTAGCAGCTGTTTTTAATGGGTAACCGTTAAAGCCAGACCAGAATGCCTGTTTAAGCCAAATCAAACTAAGCACAGTTATCAAAAAAACGGCCTCCAGTGAGGCCGTTTTTTATTAGAAGCTTTGCGGCTGGGTTATTCCGCACCAAGTTCGTAGGTGCGGTTTTTATCCCAGTACTTATTAAACAGGTTGGGCAGCATCGCTTCCAGTTGGCTCAGATCTTCTGGCCAGGGGTAGTTGATCTCAGGGTCTGGCAAAACCTGTATCTGCTTGAGAAAATCTTCCTGACCTGTTTGAGCTTCGTAGGCCTCGCGTGCCGCAAATACCAGACCTTCGCCGGTAATATCCTCGATAGGATCCTTCACGTCACTGAACTCAGCTAGTCGGTCTGCATTTTCCAGAATTGCTTCAAACTTTTGTTGACCGAAAGAGAGTAGCCAAAGGCGGAAGTCCTCAAAGATATCGTCATTGATATAGCTTTGAAGAATAAAGTTGGCCATCAGTACAGGGAAGCAGAAGGCTCTGTTTTTCTGTTGGGCGAGATGGTTTTCAAAGGCGATTAGCTGCTCCGGCGACAAACCTGCCAGTGAGTTGGCGATCTGCTGGTATTGTCCTTCCGAACCTGGGTTGTTTTGCAGCAGGGACAGATTAATGATGTCCCAGAATTCTTGTTCTGTCATGGGGGGTGTCTCAAACATCTAAGTCGTGTCAATTATATCCTTATGACAAAAGAGGGTGACGACTCTGATCAAAAAAGATGTTTGTGCTGTGCTCCTTATGGACTTCTGATGACCTGTGTCACAGCATTTGGGGTTTACATGGGGAAGTTTTGCCTTCAGTCGTGATCACTTTCTCAGGATTGAAACAGCAGCGCACAAGGATACTGGCTAAGCTGTAAAGGAGAGTGACCCAGCGGATGCAGCGGTAGGCTATGGGGAATCATTAAGGAGACAGATGTGACCTACAGACAAGCAGATATGAGCCTCTGGAAGCGTAAACGCCTTAAAGATCAGGCTGCAGTGCCGTCGGATCGTTTTTGGAGTGGGCAGGTTTGTGAGTTAGGGCGGTATAGTCCCGACGATACTCTTTTGGAGGGAGAGCTGACGCCCCTGGCGCTGATCGGCTTTGCTTCAGATGAAGGGATCAAACGTAATGCTGGGCGTTCCGGAGCTATTCATGGGCCTTTGGTGATCCGTAAAGCACTGGCGAGTCTTGCATGGCATCTGCAGCGTAAAGTTTTTGATGCGGGGGATATCTGGTGTGAAGAGGAGCAGCTGATCATCGCCCAGAGCCAGTTGGCGGGCCATATCGCCCATCTGCTGGATATGGGACTGCAGCCTATGATTCTTGGTGGCGGTCGAGAGATGGTCTGGGCCAGTTATCAGGGCGCATCCCGATATGTTTCAGCCGGGCAAGCGGATGCAGCCATCGGGGTGATCAGCCTGAGTTCCCGCCTGGCTTTGGCAGATACCGAACCTCAACCCAGCGCACTTTCTGCGTTTTATCAGATCGCCCGCCATTGCGAAGAGCGTAATCTGGATTTTCCCTGTTTCTGTTTGGGGGTAGATGAGCAGGTAACTTCAATCGATGAGTTTGATCGTGCTGAAGAATACGGGGTGCTTTGGCGATTGAGTGCGGAGTGTGAACGGGATGATTTTGCCGATATCCGACAGGATGTCAGCGAGTTTCTGGCCAGTCTTGATTATCTCTATCTCTCTGTCAGTCTGGATCTGTTTTCCTTTGCAGCCGCTCCCGGTGTCAGTGCTCCATCTCCATTTGGTCTTGATGCCCGAACAGGTATTGGTCTTCTGAAACTGATTCTCGAAGAAGCCAGGAGGGCTGAAGTCCCCCTATTGCTGGCAGATATTGCAGAGTGCAACCCGCTTGAAGATGCCGACGGACGAACTGCGCGTCTTGCGGCGGGGCTGATCTTTGAGCTGGCACGTTTATAATGTGTTTTTTTCTTGCCTGAGGCTGATATGAGAGACGTGTTAATCAACCGCGAGCCGGTTGAGTTGTTTAAGATTCTGAAGTTTGAAAGTCTGGTGAATAGTGGCGGTGAAGCCAAGCAGGTGATTGAGTCTGGTTATGTGCTGGTCAACAATGAGGTGGAAACCCGAAAACGCCGTAAAATTGTTTCCGGTGATGTGATTGAGTTTAATCAGGAGCAGCTGAAGGTCGTTCTGGAATCCTGATCTTGGCTTTAAGAATGTAATAAGCCCCGAAGCTATCAGGATCACTGATTGGCTTCGGGGCTTAGTTGTTTTAGTGGTTAAGTTTTAGTTTTGCTACCAGCTTTAGCTCTTAACTTTGAACCCTTAACCCTTTAACTTTCGGCTCTTAGCTTTCAACTCTTAATTTTCAACAAAGGCCCGTTCGATCACATAGTGACCCGCTGAGCTATTCTTGGCTTCAGTGAAGCCCTGTTCCTCGAGAATCTCCACGGTTTCTTTCAGCATGGATGGGCCGCCGCAGATCATAAAACGATCATTTTCCAGATCGAACGCAGGCAGATCCAGATCTTCAAATAGCTTTCCACTGCGCATCAGGTCGGTTAGTCGCCCCTGATTCTTATAGGCTTCACGGGTTACAGTCGGATAGTAGACCAGCTTTTCACGGATCAGATCACCAAAGTATTCGTGCTCCGGCAGCTCTTTCTCGATCAATTCCTGATACGCCAACTCTGAGGTGTAACGCACACCATGGGTCAGAATGACCTTGTCGTACTGCTCGTAAATTTCCGGATCACGAATGATGCTCAGAAAAGGTGCCAGCCCCGTACCTGTGCTGATCAGATAAAGGTTTTTACCCGGTAACAGATGATCGTTAATCAGAGTGCCGGTTGGCTTGCTGCTGAGAATCAGTTCGTCTCCGGGCTTAATGCTCTGCAGGCGGGATGTTAACGGGCCGTCCGGTACCTTAATACTGAAGAACTCGAGGTGATCTTCATAGTTAGCACTGGCAATACTGTATGCACGCATCAGAGGGCGGCCTTCAACCTCAAGGCCGATCATAATAAAGTGACCGTTCTTAAAGCGCAGGGTTGAAGCCCGGCTGGTTTTGAAACTGAACAGATTGTTATCCCAGTGATGAACACTGAGAACCTCTTCTTTGATAAGTGCAGACATTGAGTCCTCCGGGTTGCCCCTGGCTGAACACTGGAGCAGTGCGATTAAGTAATTGCACAGAGTGTAGCTGCTGACTAATCTATCGGGTAAATGGTTAATTTGAATTTCATTTATCTGTTTTATTGATAAGTTTTGCTTGTTCTTATCGTCGCAGAATCATGGGGCTAAATAACCCAGTATTTCACTCAGTATAAATCAGGTTGGAGTTTGTGATGCGCTACAGTCTTCGTCAGCTGGAGGTTTTTCTGGCTGCGGCTCATTTTGAAAACATCACCAAAGCTGCTCAGTCATTGTCGATGTCGCAATCTGCAGCCAGCAGTGCTCTCAAAGAGTTGGAGCAGCAGTTTGATATTCAGCTGTTTGATCGGGTAGGTAAGCGCTTGCAGCTGAATGAGCTGGGACGGCTGATACGGCCTCAGGCTGAAGCGTTAATTACTCAGGCCGAGGAGCTTGAAGTAGCCCTCCAACAACATCAGCAGCCGGGCAACCTGAATGTTGGTGCCACTCTGAGTATCGGTAACTATCTGGCGGTCAATATTATGGCGCGCTATATGGCGGATCAGCCGGATGCCAAGGTGACGTTGGATGTAGAGAATACTGCGGCTATCGCCCGAAAAGTGTTGAATTTTGAGCTGGATGTTGGCTTGGTTGAGGGCGAAATTCAGCATCAGGAGCTGGAAGTCATTCCCTGGCGTGAAGATGAGCTGGTGGTTTTTGCCGCGCCGGATCATCCTCTGGTTAATGCGGGTCAGCCCCTCGATGATGCAGCGCTTAAATCCGCCTGCTGGATTCTCAGGGAGTCCGGTTCCGGTACCCGCCAGACATTTGATCGCATTATGAGTGGTATCCTGCCGGAGCTGAATGTGCTTCTGGAGTTGCAGCATACCGAAGCGATTAAGCGTGCTGTGGAAGCAGGGATGGGCTTGGGTTGTCTTTCCCGTGTCACGCTTCAGGATGCTTTTAATCGGGGTTCGCTGGTTCCCCTTGAAGTGCCCCATCGTGATACCCGTCGGCTGTTTTACTTTATTCTGCACAAGCAGAAGTATCGCAGTGCCGGTGTGAAGCGCTGGCTGGAACTTTGTCAGCAGTAGCTGCCAGAAAGCACTCGACGGGATCGCCTTGACTCTTATCACGGCTAAGGCACACTAGTTCGGGTTTATCTATTGTCAGGGAGTTTTCTGTGTTTCAGAGTCGCGCTTTATCAGGATCAGATTTGTTTTCTTCATTCGGCAGTGCAGGTACCAAAGCGTCATTAAAAGCGGTGCTTCTTGCGCTGATCGGTGTTTTGTTTTCCGGTTGGGTGCAGGCGGGTTTTGTTCCTCAGGATTCCCGGGTACCCGGTGGTGTTGCAGTGATCGAACTGCCTCAGAGAGGGGATTCTCCTCCCCATGTCTTTTTTCAGAAGGACCGGGTTTTTACCGCTAAAACCGATGGCAAATGGTACGCCTGGGTTGGTTTGCCTCTCGCTTTGAAAGCCGGAAGCTATTCTGCTTATTGGCGGACTAAAGAGGGCGATAAGCCACTGACATTTCAGGTGGTCGATAAGAAATATCAGGAACAACATCTGACGGTTGCTAATAAGCACGTGAACCTGAGCGAAGAACAGCTCAAGCGTGTGCGTCGCGAGACCCCTGAGATCCGTGGTGCGATGGATACCTTTAAGCCCGTGATCTACCCGCTGCCGGAACAGTTGGTACAGCCATCTGAAGGGCGTATCAGCAGCTCTTTTGGTCTGCGTCGGGTATTTAACGGTCAGCCCCGTAAGCCTCATAGCGGAATGGATATCGCAGCACCTACCGGTACACCTGTGCTTTCAGCGCTGAACGGTAAAGTGGCCGCGATTGGTGATTACTACTTCAACGGGAAGACTGTGATTGTTGATCACGGTCAGGGGCTGACAACTTTGTATTGTCATCTGTCGAAAACAGAGTCTCTGAAGGTCGGGGATAAAGTGACTGCCGGAGAGAAATTGGGCGAGGTTGGTGCAACGGGGCGTGTTACCGGCCCGCATCTGCATTGGACGGTAACCCTGAACGGTGCCCGGGTTGATCCTGCGCTCTTTCTGAAGCAATAAATAAAGAGATCTTAAATCTTTGTCCGTTAAAAAGGCCGCTACTGATTCACTGGTTGGTGATGAGAGTAGCGGCCTTTTTACGTTTGGCGCTTTGCGGGAATTAGCCCTGCAGATATGCCGCGATCCCTTTGCCAGCCCGGTGCCCTGTGGCTAGGCAGGCAGTCAGCAGGTAGCCTCCGGTAGGTGCTTCCCAGTTCAGCATCTCACCGGCAAAGAAGAGTCCCGGCAGATCCCTTGACATCAGGTGTTCATTCAGCTGTTCAAACTTAACCCCACCTGAGGTGCTGATCGCCCTGTCTATCGGTTGGGTTGCGGTCAGTTCCAGCGGCAGTGCTTTAATAGCTGCGGCAAGCTGGCGGGTATCCTGAAAGGTGCCTTTATCGGTGAGCTGTTTCAACAGTGCCTGTTTGACCGGGCTGAGTTTCAGTTGTTTCAGGCAATGGCTGATGGAGCGTTTACCCCGGTTGCTGAGGGCGCTCTCGATCTCGTTCTGAGCTCTTGCGGGCAGCAGATCTATCATCAACCTAGCTTTGCCCTGTTTGATAATCAGGTCTCTCAGAGGTGCTGAAACGCCGTAGACCAAACCGCCTTCGATACCTTCGCTGCTGATCATCAGGTCACCGCTTTTCGTAACGATATCTCCAGCAGGGTTTGTTGCGGAAACCAGCACCCCCTTTAACGGGATGCCGGCAAACTCATCACGGAAGGCTTTTGGCCAATCCACCAGAAAACCACAGTTGCTGGGATGCAGGTCCGTCAGTGCCAAGCCTTTATCTGACACTTGTTTCTGCCAGAGTCCATCACTGCCCAGTTTTTTCCAACTGCCGCCGCCCAGTGCCAGCAGGGTGGCTTTGCTATGCACCTGAATAGCGCCTGAGGGAGTTTTGAAAACAAGTGCCCCATCCTGCCAGCCTTGCCAGTAGAAACGGGTGTGAAGTTTCAGACCTAAACCTTTCAGGTAGTGCAGCCAGCTGCGCAGCAGGGGAGCGGCTTTCATGCCGATAGGGAAAACCCGACCGGATGAGCCGATAAAGGTCTCGATCCCCATGGATTCTACCCAACTTTTAACCTGTTGATTGTCGAAGCTTTCAACGGCGTTAAGCAGATGGGGATGAGCGCCTTGCACCGAGTTTGTGCAATATCGGGTCAGAAAGGTTTCTGTCGGTTCGGCATGGCTGATATTCATGCCGCTCTTTCCGGCATAGAGAAACTTACGGGCAAGGGTGGGCATCGCCTCAAAAAGATCGACGCTGAAGCCTTGTTCCAACAGAACCTGTGCTGCCATGAGTCCGGCAGGACCACCACCAACAATTACGGCACCTTCAGCCTGATAGAGGGGGGGAGAGATTGCTTCGGTGCTGGTTTTTGGTTCTTTGTGGGAAACAGGCATGACATTCTCGGGGCTGGCAACGCGTAGGCTTAAAGAAAGATCGGGGATTTTAAAGAAGTGACAGGATTTTGTCCTCTGCTTTGTCCTGTCGGCTGTAAGGCTTGTTTTCGGTAGCCCAAAGAAAAACACCCGATCTTAAGTAAGACCGGGTGTTTAAAAAGTTGTTGCGAACGTGTACTAAGCGGAGTCTTAGTCGTCGCTGGTCGCACCAATTTTGTGGATGCTAAGGTCAGCGCCGTTAAACTCTTCTTCGTCATCCAAGCGGATACCGGCAACCTTGTTCACCAGACCGTAGACCACGAAGCCACCGATCGTTGCGATCACGATACCCACGATAGTACCCACCAGCTGTGCTGAGAAGGTTACGCCGCCCAGACCACCCAGTGCTTCCAGACCGAAGATGCCTGCTGCGATACCACCCCATGCACCGCACAGGCCGTGCAGTGGCCATACACCCAGAACGTCATCCAGACGAGGCCATTTGTTCTGAGCCATAGTGAACATCACAACAAACAGAGCACCAGCGATACCACCGGTGATCAGTGCGCCCATAGGGTGCATGATGTCGGAACCGGCACAAACCGCAACCAGACCCGCCAGTGGTCCGTTATGGATAAAGCCCGGGTCATTCTTGCCCAGAATCATAGAGGTGATGATACCGCCGACCATCGCCATCAGAGAGTTCACCGCAACCAGACCGCTGATGCCGTCGATGGTTTGTGCGGACATCACGTTAAAGCCGAACCAGCCAACGGTCAGAATCCAGGAGCCCAGCGCCAGAAATGGGATGTTAGATGGCGCAAAAGCCACCACTTTACCGTTGCGGTAGCGACCCATACGGGCACCCAGAATCAGAACTGCTGCCAGCGCGATCCAGCCACCAACGCCGTGAACGACCACGGAACCGGCAAAATCATGGAAAGGTGCACCAAAGCTGTTTTCCATCCAATCCTGGAAACCGTAGTTGCCGTTCCAGCTCATGCCTTCAAACAGAGGGTAAACCAGACCGACAATCAGAGCGGAAGCGGTCAGCATCGGGTAGAAGCGGGCACGTTCAGCAACGCCGCCGGAGATAATCGCCGGAATAGCCGCAGCAAAGGTCAGCAGGAAGAAGAACTTAACCAGCGCATAGCCGTTGCCTTCTGCCAGAACTTCAGCGCTGCTGAAGAACGTGATGTCGTAAGCGATCCAGTAACCGATAAAGAAATAGGCCAGTGTCGAAAAGCCAAAGTCGGTCATGATCTTAACCAGAGCGTTTACCTGGTTCTTTCTGCGAACCGTGCCCACTTCCAGAAATGCAAAACCTGCATGCATTGCCAGAACCAGAATAGCTCCGATCAGAATAAAGAGCGTGTTTGCGCCCTGCATAAGAGTTTCTACTGCGCTGTTTACGCTGCTCACAGTAATGGTGTCCACAGGCGTCCCCTTAATTGTTTATATTTGCCTCAAAAAGGTGCAATTTGAGTCTGTGTTGCACAAAGTGCGGTCATTATGTGCGCGCCAATAAGTGATACCGTGCGTCATAGAAATGACGAATTTGGTGCTTTGTGCTGTAGTTGTATGATTTTTATAGTTTTTTCTACTGCATCTTAGCGGTGCGTTAATGCACTATCTAAAGGCGCTTGCAGGGTTAAAAGCAGGATGTGTGCCATAGGTTTAAAAGTAATAATAATTTGGAACGATATAATATTGATAGGCTATGGTGTGGTTTTGTTGGTCATGTATCGAGGTAGATTGAGTTTAATTAACTGAACTGTCTTCTTTCTATGGTTTATATTTCTGAAATTAAAAAGCCTCTTAGGACAAGAGGCTTTTAAGGGTGCTTATATAGATGCAAAAGATTATGAGGTGTGAGCGTATCCAATAGATGCAGGGGTTCAGCATGAGTTGGATGTTGTGCTATTTCTGCGGGGGCTGCACCCTGTTAAAAGGAATGACATTGTTGCCATCCGGGTTGTTATCCGGCGGTGGTAATGAACAATTCGCCGCTGAAGGAAGATTCTTTACGTCTTTAAGTGGTGGCGGTGGCTGAAACAGGATGTCCAGTTCCTCGCGCATCTGATTAAAGGAATCGTGCATCAGGGCTGTAATACGAATGCAGCTTTGCAGTGGTGTTTTACTGCGCTGGCGCTCCATATCAACTTTGAAGTTAATCCCCTCCAGTTTGTGCCTTATCCGTGGTGATGCATCACGGATAATCTCTTCACTCAGAGACTTGCGAATATCTTCCAGCTGTTCGGGGTTGTTCTGGGCTAGATCCATTAGCACATCGAATGACGGTAACTGGCTAGCCATGGCTCACCTCGGTCTTGTGTGCATAGCTAAAATTTAGTTCAAAAAAGAGCGGGCTGCGTAAAAATTAACCATTTTTTTTGCTGCTAAGTGTCTGAAATAAAAAAAAATGCACTGCAAAACAAAATTGTAAAAAATGTGTTACAAACCGAGCTTAATCCCTCGTTTTTTTTCTCAGGCAGATGATATGTCTGTTTTGGTGGTTTTATTTTGCTATATCGTCTGGGTGTTTGATTTTTCTATAGTTTTATTTTTTGTCAAAAATATCGTGCTGCTGAAATTTGTACCGATACAAACTAGACAAGGGCCAGAATTTGGGTAAATAATCCTTAGTCGAAGGTCTGGTATTTCATCTGAATGGCGATAAAAAATAAGACGTTTATTCAGTGATATCAGAAGAATCAGCTGAGACGAGATCCCTGTTAATTCAGCTGACTATCGAATTATCAATAATAAAATGGGAAATAATAATGAAGAGCATGGTGAAAAAAACTCTGATCGGAATGGGTGTTTCCGCAGCACTGATGGGTGCTTCTGTCGCTCAGGCTGAGATTAAAATCGCTCTGGCTGGCCCTGTTTCCGGTCCTGTTGCACAGTACGGTGATATGCAGTTCATCGGCGCTGAAATGGCGATCGAACAGATCAACAAAAAAGGCGGCGTAAACGGTGAGAAACTGGTTGGCGTTAAATACGATGATGCTTGTGACCCTAAACAAGCGGTAGCAGTAGCTAACAAAATCGTAAACGACGGCATCAAGTTTGTTGTTGGTCACCTGTGCTCAAGCTCTACTCAGCCAGCATCTGATATCTACGAAGATGAAGGTATCGTGATGGTAACGGCTGCTTCTACCAACCCTGACATCACTCTGCAGGGTTACCAGCTGATCTTCCGTACGATCGGTCTGGACAGCCTGCAAGGCCCTGTTGCAGGTCGCTTCATCGCTGAAAACGTAAAACCTAAGCGTATGGCTGTTATCCACGACAAACAGCAGTACGGTGAAGGTATCGCAACGGCTGTTAAGAGCACTGTTGAAGATGCAGGTGTAGACGTTGTGATGTTTGAAGGTATCACCGCAGGTGATAAGGACTTCTCTGCGCTGGTTGCTAAGCTGAAGCGTAACAACGTTGATTTCGTTTACTACGGTGGTTACCACCCTGAGCTGGGTCTGATCCTGCGTCAGTCTGCTGAGCTGGGTCTGGATGTTAAATTCATGGGCCCTGAAGGTGTTGGTAACAAAGACATCTCTGCAATAGCAGGTCAGGCCTCTGAAGGTCTGATGGTAACTCTGCCACCAAGCTTCGAACTGGATCCTAAGAACAAAGGTCTGGTTAAAGCATTCGAGAAGAAAGGTCAGGATCCATCCGGCCCTTTCGTAATGCCTGCTTACGCAGCGGTTCAGGTTATGGCTGACTCTATGAAAGCAACTGGCAGCACTGACGCGGAAGAAGTTGCTGAGCACATGCACAAAGCATCTTTCAACACGCCAATCGGTGACGTTAAGTTCGATGAGAAGGGTGACCTGACCTCATTCAACTTCGTAGTGTACAACTGGCACGCCGACGGCACTAAATCTCCTGCCAAGTAAGCCATCATAATAATACTGAACCAAGCAGTTCACTTACAAAGTACACTGTGAACGTTCCCCCGAAGCCTGCCAAAAGCAGGCTTCGGGCTTAGCGTTGCTCTCAAGGTGTCAACCAATGTCCGAGTCTATTTTTTACTTCCTTCAGCAGATTGCTAATGGCCTAACCATAGGCAGTACCTATGCGCTGATCGCCATCGGCTACACGATGGTTTATGGCATCATCGGCATGATCAACTTCGCGCATGGCGAAGTCTATATGATCAGTACTTATGTTGCGTTTATTGCCCTGGCTGGTCTCAGCATGATGGGTATCGACAATCCATTCCTTCTTATCGCTATGGCGTTAGCGGTGAGTATTCTGGTGGCCAGTGCCTACGGCTTCTCCATTGAACGGGTCGCCTATAAACCGCTGCGTAGCAGTAAGCGTCTGATTGCGCTTATTTCTGCGATCGGTATGTCTATCTTCCTCCAGAACTATATTCGTCTGGCTCAGGGGTCGCGTGATATTGCGATGCCGAGCATGATTCAGGGTGGTTTCCTGTTTGGTGACCCTGATGGCAGTCACATCATGATCTCCTACATGCAGGTGATCATCATGGTAACGACTGTTCTTTGTATGATTGGTCTGACACTTTTCATCTCCCGCTCCCGTATGGGGCGTGCCTGTCGTGCCTGTGCGCAGGATATCGGCATGACCAACCTGCTGGGTATTAACTCGAATAATGTTATCGCAGTAACCTTCGTTATCGGTGCCGCTCTGGCAGCTGTTGCGGGTATGTTGCTGGGTCTCTACTACGGTGTTGTAAACCCATATATCGGCTTTATCGCGGGCCTGAAAGCCTTCACTGCAGCGGTACTGGGTGGTATCGGCAGTATTCCGGGTGCCATGCTGGGTGGTCTGATCCTGGGTATTTCTGAAAGTCTTACCGCCGGTTATCTGAGCGCAGAATACAAAGATGTAGTGGCTTTCTCACTGCTGGTACTGATTCTGCTGTTTATGCCGCAGGGTATTCTGGGTAAACCTGAGGTGGAGAAAATCTAATGTCTCGTGTGACTTCTGCATTTGTCGCGGCACTGATTACTCTGGTGCTGGGCGGCTTCCTGCTGGGGATGTCTCTGACCTCAGAAGGTATCAATCTGGTTGTTGAAACCTCTACCACAGGCAAGATGACCGTTCTGTTTGTGGGTGTTGTTCTGGTATTTCTGCTGCAGCTGTTCCGTGAACAGGTGGGCAGCTTTACCTCCAAAATGCGTAGTGATGAGCGCATGGAACTGCCTTCGTTCCTGCGTACTTCTCAGCAGCAGCGTATGTGGACCATGTTTGTTATCGCAGGTCTGGTGTTGTTTCCGTTTATCAGTTCCCGTGGTGCGGTTGATATCGCCACCCTGACGCTGATCTACGTGATGCTGGGTCTGGGTCTGAACGTGGTAGTAGGTCTGGCAGGTCTGTTGGATCTGGGTTACGTAGGCTTCTACGCAGTAGGTGCTTACAGCTACGCACTGCTGAATATGTACTTTGGCGTTTCCTTCTGGGTAGCTCTGCCGATTGCCGGTGGTCTGGCTGCTTTGTTTGGCTTCCTGTTGGGTTTCCCGGTATTGCGTCTGCGCGGTGACTATCTGGCGATTGTGACACTGGGTTTCGGTGAGATCATCCGTATCCTGCTGAACAACTGGACAGAGTTGACCGGTGGTCCTAACGGTATCGCCCGTATTCCTAAGCCGACTTTCTTCGGTCTGGAGTTTAACCGTCGTCCGTCGGAAGAAGGTGCAACCACTTTCCATGACTTCTTCGGTATCGGTTATAGCAGTGAATATAAGGTGATGTTCCTTTACCTGATGGCACTGGTGCTGGTTCTGATTACCCTTTACGTGATTCGCCGCCTGATTCGCATGCCGATTGGCCGTGCATGGGAAGCGCTGCGTGAAGATGAGATCGCTTGTCGCTCACTGGGTCTGAACCCAACGACGATCAAACTGGGTGCTTTCACCATTGGCGCTTCTTTTGCGGGTTTTGCAGGTTCTTTCTTCGCCGCTCGTCAGGGCTTTATCAGTCCGGAATCCTTCACCTTTATCGAATCCGCCATCATTCTGGCGATTGTGGTACTGGGTGGTATGGGTTCGCAGCTGGGTGTGATTCTGGCGGCTATCGCTATGACTGTACTGCCTGAGCTGGCTCGTGAGTTTGACGAGTACCGTATGCTGCTGTTCGGTCTGATGATGGTTCTTATGATGATCTGGCGACCACAGGGTCTGCTGCCGATGAAACGTCCGCATTTGGAGCTGAAACGTGACTAATAATCTGTTAACAGTAAAAGATTTGACGATGCGCTTTGGTGGCCTGCTGGCGGTTAATGGCGTCGATCTTGAAGTAAAAGAGAAGCAAATTGTTTCTGTTATCGGCCCGAACGGTGCCGGTAAAACCACCGTATTTAACTGCGTCAGTGGTTTCTATATACCGACTGCGGGTTCTGTAGAGTTCCGTGGTAAAGAGCTGCGCGGTAAGCCCGGTCACCTGATTGCCCGTGAAGGTATGGTTCGTACCTTCCAGAACGTGCGTCTGTTTAAAGAGATGACTGTTATCGAGAACCTGCTGGTTGCTCAGCACATGCACGCTGAACACAACCTGCTGAAAGGCTTCTTTATGACGCCGGGTTTCCGTAAAAATGAGCAGGAAATGATGGATCGCGCTGCCCACTGGCTGGAGCGTGTTGGTCTGTTGGAATTTGCTAACCGCGAAGCCGGTAATCTGGCTTATGGTCAGCAGCGTCGTCTTGAGATCGCCCGTTGTATGGTGACCGAGCCGAAACTGCTGATGCTGGATGAACCTGCTGCAGGTCTTAACCCGAACGAAACCAAAGCGCTGGATGAACTGATTGTTCAGCTGCGTGACGAGCAGGGTATTTCCATTCTTCTGATTGAGCACGATATGGGTCTGGTAATGGGTATTTCCGATCAGATCTACGTGGTTAACCAGGGTGAGCCACTGGCAGCAGGTACTCCTGCTGAAATTCAGGCAAACCCTGATGTAATCAAAGCCTATTTGGGAGAAGAGTAATGCTGAGACTTGATAATGTTCATACGCACTACGGTCCCATTGAGGCTCTGAAAGGCGTATCACTGAATGTTGAGAAGGGTGAGATCGTAACCCTGATTGGTGCTAACGGTGCCGGTAAAACCACACTGCTGATGACCATTTGTGGTGACCCTCGTGCAACCTCAGGTACGGTGACCTGGAAGGGTGAAGATATCACCCAGAAAGAGACCTCTGAGATCATGCGTACCGGGCTTGCAGTTGTGCCGGAAGGTCGCCGGGTTTTCTCCGCGATGACGGTAGAAGAGAACCTTGCCATGGGTGGTTTCTTCAATGAAACCAACTATGACGAGCGTCTGGCTCACGTGCTGGAGCTGTTTCCGCGCCTGAAAGAGCGTTACAGCCAGCGTGCCGGAACCATGTCCGGTGGTGAGCAGCAGATGCTGGCGATTGGTCGCGCCCTGATGAGCAACCCTGAGTTGCTGATTCTGGATGAACCGTCTCTGGGTCTGGCTCCTATCATCATTAACCAGATCTTCGAGATCATCGATCAGCTGCGTAGCGAAGGCACTACCATCTTCCTCGTGGAGCAGAACGCCAACCAGGCGCTGAAACTGGCCGACCGTGGTTACGTGATCGAGCATGGTCATATCGTACTGGAAGACACCGGTGATAACCTGCTGGTGAACGAAGACGTACGTAAGGCTTATCTGGGCGGCTGATCAATTTAACGCCTAGTGTTTTAGTCTAAAAAGCCCCCGATGCGGTTACCTGCATCGGGGGCTTTTCCGTTAGTATGGCGTCGTTTTTCTGACCCGCTGGTCAGAGCGATGCGCAGGAAGCGACTATCAGGAGACGGATTTTTTCTCCTTACCTATCAAAGCCTTCCTGCGGTTTCTCAATGTAATGAAAGCGGCAGCTCATATCTGCCCGGTTGGAACCGACAGGCTTTCATATTTAAGGAGTTACCCTTGATTAACCGTACACGTCTGGCAACTCTGGTTGCCTGCTGCTCAGCTATGTTCCCACTGTCTGCTTCTGCTGAATCAATCACCCTGTTCGCTGCCGGTAGTCTTAAATCGGCATTAAGCGACGTTGTTGTTGCTTACGAGAAAGAGTATCAGCTGGATGTAAAAACCAAGTTTGGCCCAAGTGGTCTGCTGCGCAAATCCATTGAAAAGGGTGAAACGCCGGATGTTTTTGCTTCCGCGAATATGGCTCATCCGCGTAAGTTAGCGTCACAGCAGTGGGGTAGCCCCGTGGTGATGTTTGCGGGTAATCAGTTGTGCGCACTGGCGCAGCCGGAACTGAACGTGACCAGCGATAACCTGCTGGAAACGCTGCTGGATGACAAGGTGAAAGTAGGTACTTCGACCCCTAAAGCAGACCCGAGTGGGGACTACGCTTGGAAGCTGTTTGAAAAGGCTGAGCAGGTGACTTCCGGTTCCTTTGAAATGCTTTCCTTCAAAGCCCTGCAGCTGACCGGTGGCCCAAACAGTGCCAAAGCGCCTAAAGGCAAGAACCAGTACGGTTGGGTGATGAGCGAGAAGAAAGCAGATATCTTCCTGACCTACTGCACCAACGCAGTACTGGCGAAGAAACAGGTTAAAGAGCTGCAGATTGTCTCTGTACCGGCGGAGTTGTCAGTGGGTGCAGACTACGGCCTGATCGTAAAAGATGGCGCACCGAAAGAAGCGTGGCAGCTGGCGATGTATATCCTGTCACCGGCTGGTCAGACCATCCTGAAAGACTACGGCTTTAAAGCAGTGGCAGTTCCTAAGTAAGGGAGCTGCTTTGCAAGCAAATTTGGTGTGAATGTAAAAGCCCGCAATATGAACCCATATTGCGGGCTTTTGCGTTCTGGTCTAAGGCCAGACCCAAGCCTTGGTTTACCGGTTTGCTTGATTAGGATAGTCTGCAAAATCAAAGAATTATGGACGTTGCCTCGACTCATCGGTTCGGGGGATTTAAAACAACGCATGCGCGTTTGGCAGGGAAGTCGTCAGATCAGAAAATGGATTTTTCCTTTCTTATCAAAGACTTTTCTCATTTTTTGACGGTATATTGAAATCGTCAAAACGTGCATGCCTTTTATTAAGATCTAAGTTGCTCGTACAAGGAGAATATCGAGTGCATTTTTTCTATCTAGACGAAAGTGGTGATACTGGTGCCAATTTACAGGATGGGCAGCAGCCAATTTTCGTACTCGCTGGATTGAGCGTTGCCGATAAAAAGTGGAATAACACTAAAGAGCGCCTCGATCTCATTATTTCTGATTATTTCAGTGGCAATGTACCACAGGGTTTTGAGGTGCATTCGAATGAGCTTTTGTCGCCAAATGGCGAAGGTCCTTTTGATGGACATCCGACCCAGGATAGGTTGCAACTTGTTCGAGATTTACTTGGCCTAATTGATGAGCTAGGTCATCACGTCCATTTTTTCGCATTAGAGAAAGAGTCTTTGGTAAACGCAGAATGCGCGTTCGAGACTGTATATGACAGTAATCACCCATACCTTCTGGCCTTTGACTACCTAATTACTTACATGAATTGGCACGTTAAGGAAAACCTCGGACAGTCAGCTCGCGGCATGATTGTTATGGATGAAAAAGAAGAGCATCACGATAGTGTTGAAGCGATTATCCAAAACAGACGATTCGAGGTTCCAAACAATCAAAAAGTGAAATGGATTGTAGAGTTTAGCTACCCGATAGATTCAAGAAAAAACCCAATGATCCAGCTTTCTGACCTTGTGGCTTTGTGTATCCGTAGGTTCTTGGAAATTGAGAAAGGCTATAAGCCTAACACCCCAGATGTTGTTAAAGCCTTTTATGCCGAATGTTTCAATACTATTGATAAGCGAGTTAAAGGGAGGAGGCTTGTAGAGCGGAACGGAAGGAATTTGAACCATCTAAATGACCATTTGACTAATGTCCAGTGTAAACCTAGAACGCAATGGCGAAGAGCATATGGCATTCAACGCATCTAACAAGGCGCTGCTGGCGGACAAATTTTCTAATACTCTTCTCTGGATCGACTGCTCTGCCGGTGCTTTGGCGCTGCTTGAATGGAAGTGGCGGGATCAGCTGCTGACCCGCTAGCTAGAAAGGCGTTGCCACGCGGAGCATGGCAACGAGTTGGTTTTCAGGTGCAGGCAAATATGGCTCAGGCGGTCACTGCACTTTTCCGCAAAAACTCATCGGTTTTGCCTTTCACGGTTTTGCCCAGTTTCTGCATCAGGGCGAAATCCGCCTGATCGATGCCGTAGCGTGATTCCATATCCTCTAGCATTTTTAACCAGAGATGGGTTGTCATTTCGGCATCCGCCAAGGCGCGGTGAAATGTGCCGTCTGTAGGTAGATTCTTATAGCGCACCAAGGTGCCGAGTTTATGATTGGGTGCATCCTGATAAAGTCGGCGGGCAACCAGCAGGGAGCAGGCGAACAGTTGCCTGCAGGGCTGACCAATACGGGCCAGTTCGCTGATCAGAAACTTGCTGTCAAAAGACGCGTTGTGCGCGACAAGATTAAAATCTTCGATAAAGTCCGCAAACTCCGCCATCACATGTTCCGCAGGATCGGCATCCTGCAGCATCCGGTTGGTAATACCTGTGTAGCTTTCAATAAAACCACTGATCCGCTGGCTCGGGTACATCAGGCGCTGAAATCGATCCGTAATCCGGCCATCTTCCACCCGAACAGCACCTATCTCTATCGCTCTGTCACCCTTGTTTGGTGATAATCCTGTGGTCTCAAAATCCAGTACGATAACGGTGTTGGCGGGGCGGTGTTTCATGGAATGTATTGCCTGTTGTAACGGGTGATATAAAGCGGCTTGTTAGCCCCTTGAAGGTCTGAATCGTTCAGAGACAGCATCTAGTGGCGTAGAGTATGAAGGGTTCAGTAAAAAAGCAAAAGCTCCCGATAGTGCTGTTGCGCTGAATGGTTAAGTGCAGGAATAATGAGCAGCGCCGTTAGTGCATCTCGTAAACAAGAAGGATGAGCTTAACGAATGAAAACCGGTTCAATGGCAATATTTAAAAGGGATTATGAATGTTTATTATTTCGTTGAGTTATCAGGTGCCTCTTGATGAGGTTGATCGTTTTATCCCGGAGCACATTGAGTATCTCAATGAACAATACTCAAAAGGTCATTTTATTCTGTCCGGGCGTAAAGAACCCCGAACAGGCGGAGTTATTATCGCCAAGGTCGATAGCCGGGAGATGCTGAACGATATTCTCGCTCAGGACCCTTTTCATCGTGAGGGTTTGGCAAGTTATGAAGTGACAGAAGTGATCCCAACTAAGGCGGGTGAAAACCTGGAATTTCTGTTGGAAGGGTAACGTCATCAGGCGGTGCATATAACCCTGAAGCAAGTCGCCTCCAGTTAATAATAAAAGGCCTTTCGGATTTCTCTGAAAGGCCTTTTTGGTATGAAAATTTCAGTTTTATCCGTAGATAAACTCCGGCGCAAAGCCCAGATTCCAGATAATCACGGTGCCGATGCGGGTGCCCACCAGATAGACCAGAGCGATAGTCAGGATTGCCCCGCTGAAGAAGAAGGCGCGGTCTTCTTCGATACCCAATACGCTTGGCAGGCCTTTATACATCAGATAGCCCGCGTAGGCTGCTGCCACCAGATAGGCGAGCATATTAAACCAGGGCACGGGGTAGAGTGAGGCGAAGCCTGCAATCATCAGTGGTGTACTGGAATACGCCGCCAGTGCGATACCGTTTGCGGCCTGTTCATCATGTTGGCTGCCATAGGTTTTAGACATCCAGTCGATCATCCAGCCCAAGCCAAAGACACCCACCAGAATGGCAAGATAGGTCAGCAGGTTCAGTTGAAGGGCACTGGCGGAGCTGAGTTTGGTGAGTGGCCCGCTACCCACCTGCCAGCCAAATTGGGTGGTGGAGATATAGGCGCAGACCGGGCCGATCAGAGCCAGCAAGCCTATATAGGCGACGTAGATGCGGGTGGGACTTGCGTGTTCTTTTCGGATCGCTTTCCATTCGGATTCCGGGTGAGTAAACATGCCCGGCAAATGATTCAGTAGCATGACGATTACCTCGCAGCAGCTGGTATTTTTTCTCCTTTGATGGGCAAAACGACACTCCTTTAGAGAGCTTACGATTCATCGGCGGACTCAGATCCTTTCTTTTTCACTTTTATGGCTCTGGGATGGGCTTTTCGGGCTTCCCCTTGGGGCGGTGACATAGTAATGTCATTAGGATTCATCAGAATAATCAGACTGTTACACATTACCCTAAGGGTGGCCTGTTTTGTCTGAGGGCAGGTCGCAATATGCAGAGAAATGGAACCGTTATGAGTAATACCATCTGGACACCGGCATCCTGGAGAGAGAAAACTGCGCGACAAATGCCGAACTATCCGGATCAGGTCGCCTTACAGAATGTTGAGCAGGAACTGGCCGGTCTTCCGCCGCTGGTTTTTGCCGGAGAAGCCCGTCAGCTTCAGGCTGAGCTGGCTGAAGTAGCCGCTGGCCGCGCCTTCCTGCTGCAGGGCGGTGATTGTGCCGAGAGCTTTGATGAGTTTTCCGCTAACCATATTCGTGACACCTTTATGGTGCTACTGCAGATGGCGGTGGTGCTGACCTTTGGTGGCCAGAGCCCAGTGGTGAAAGTGGGCCGTATGGCCGGTCAGTTTGCTAAGCCGCGCTCAGCAGATACCGAAACGATCGATGGCGTGACCCTGCCATCCTACCGTGGCGATATCATCAACGATAACGCCTTCACCGAGGCTGCCCGTGTGCCTGACCCAGCCCGTATGGTTAAGGCTTACAATCAGGCGGCATCGACCCTCAACCTGCTGCGTGCGTTCTCCCGTGGTGGTATGGCAGATCTGCACAAGGTACACCAGTGGAACCGTGACTTTGTTGAGAAGAGTCCGGCGCTGGAGCGTTACCACGATCTGGCGGAGCGTATCGACGAAACACTGGCCTTTATGCGGGCTTGCGGCATCAGTCCGCAGAATACACCAAGTATCAACGAAACCCGTTTCTATACCGCTCACGAAGCACTGCTGCTGCCCTACGAGCAGGCACTGACCCGTCAGGACAGCCTGAGTGGCGACTGGTACGGCTGCTCTGCACACATGCTGTGGATCGGTGACCGTACCCGTCAGCTGGATGGTGCTCATGTGGAATACTGTCGCGGCGTGAAAAACCCGATCGGTGTGAAAGCGGGCCCAACCACAGATCCGGATGATCTGATTCGTCTGCTGGATGCCATCAACCCGGATAACGAAGCGGGTCGCATGAATGTGATCGTGCGTATGGGGGCGGATAAGATTGGTGATCACCTGCCTGCGCTGATCCGTAAGGTTGAAGCGGAAGGTCGCAGCGTGGTCTGGAGCAGTGATCCGATGCACGGTAACACCATTAAAGCCTCTACCGGTTATAAAACCCGTGATGTAGATGCTGTGTTGGGTGAGGTGAGCCGTTTCTTCGCGATTCATAAAGCGGAAGGCAGCCATGCCGGTGGTGTTCACCTTGAGATGACTGGTCGCAATGTGACCGAGTGCATCGGTGGCCGCTTTAAGATTACTGAAGATGATCTGGGTGATCGTTACCACACCTTCTGCGACCCGCGTCTGAATGCGGATCAGTCACTGGAGCTGGCCTTCCTTATTGCGGATAGTCTGAAAGCCGCGCGTTAAGTTCCAATCTTGCGGTCAGCCTAAGACGCTGTAACGCAAAGTTGACAAAAGCGCCGAAAGGTTTCCCTTCGGCGCTTTTTTTTTGCGACTAAAGCCGTAAATCGCCCTGTTAGTTGTTGTTTTTGGCTAATGGAGCGCTGTGAAGGCTGATATGGGTCAACAAGAGAAGATCTGCTTCCTTTTAGGATGGCAAAGCCCGTCAAAAAATCGATACATAAAAATTATTCGGGTTAAGCATTTTGTAATGCTTGTGCAGAGCTTAATAAGAGACGAATCTTCGATTGAGGACTACCAACTTGAACGCCAGATCCCCTGTAGATACAGATAAACGCTTGTTTGTCTCTGGTAATGAAGCCGTATCACTGGCTGCCAGAGATGCCCGGGTTAAAGTCGCGGCGGCTTATCCCGGAACCCCATCCACCGAAATTCTGGAATATGTCTCACGATATCCTGATATCTATTCTGAGTGGTCGATCAATGAAAAGGTATCGCTTGAGGTGGCGATAGGGGCTTCGCTGGCGGGTAGTCGTGCCCTCTGCGCCATGAAGCATGTGGGCTTAAATGTTGCCTCCGATGCCCTGATGACTCAAACCCTGATCGGTGCTGTGGGTGGTCTGGTGATTGTGGTGGCGGATGATGTGGGTTTGTCCTCCTCTCAGAATGAACAGGATTCCCGCTTCTGGGGGCGTTTTGCCCATCTGCCGGTGTTGGAACCCAGTGATACTCAGGAAGCTTACGATTTCACCCGTGCCGCCTTTGATCTCTCAGAGCAATATCAGGTGCCGGTGTTGGTGCGGGTGACCACCCGAATCTGCCATGTGAAGGGCACGCTTGTGACTCAGGATGCGGTTACAGCGCAACCTCAGGCGGGTTTTGTTAAAGATCCTTCCCGTCTAGTGATGGTGCCGGGTAATGCCAAAGGGCGGATTCCGCTGATGCATGCCCGTGATGAGGCTCTGACAGAAGCTGCTGAAGCATCTGAGTTAAACCGTGTTGAAGCAGGCGAGCGTTCAGATCTCGGTTTTGTGGTCTCCGGTGTGGCTTATCAGCATGTGAAAGAGGCTTATCCTGATGCGCCCGTGCTGAAACTCGGTTTCAGCTATCCGGTGCCGGTGGAAAAAATCCGAGCCTTCAGTCAGCAGGTTGAACGCCTGATTCTGGTAGAAGAGGTAGAACCCCTGCTGGAGAAAGAGCTGAAAGCGGAAGGTATCGCGCTGGAAGGTAAGTCAGTACTGCCAAAACAGGGTGAGCTGACACCGGATGTGCTGAAGCGCTCCCTTGAGGGAGGCACATCAGCTGCCGAAGAGGTTAAATCGGCCGCCCAACCTGAGCTGATCGCTGCTGCGCAGGAGGTGTTCCCACGCCCGCCAACCATGTGTGTGGCCTGTCCTCATCTGGGCGTTTATTACACGCTATCTAAGGTGAAAAACACCTACATCTCCGGTGATATCGGCTGCTACACCTTAGGTGCCGGCCATCCGTGGAATGCGCTGGATACCTGTATCAGTATGGGCGCATCCATGGGGGTAGCGCTGGGTCTGGATAAAGGTCGCCAACCGGAAGATGCCAACAAGAAGGTAGTTGCGGTGATTGGTGATTCCACCTTCCTGCACATGGGAATGCAGGGGTTGCTGGATCTGACCTATAACAAGGGCAACGCCACCATTCTGCTGCTGGATAACCGCGCGGTAGGTATGACTGGTGGGCAGAATGCTCCGTCAAGTGGTATCAACCTGCAGGGTGAGCAGACAGCTCAGGTGAATTTCCCTCAGCTGGTCGAAGCCTTAGGCGTGAAGAAAGAGCGCATTCATAAGGTCGACCCTTATGAACTGCCTACCCTGTTTAAAACCCTGCGGGATGAAACCAAGATCGACGATGTTTCCGTGATCATCACCAACCAGCCCTGTGTGCTGACCGAGCGCTATAAAGCGATGCAGCCGCTCAAAGTGGAAGCGGATGATTGCACCGGCTGTGGTAACTGTCTGGATGTGGGGTGCCCCGCGATTCTGGTCAGCCGTCGAGAGACGGTGATTAAGCCGAATGGCAAAGAGAAAGAGCTCGCTTTTGCGGATATCGATACCAGCGCCTGTACAGGTTGTAATCTGTGCGTAAACACCTGCGCTCCGGATGCCATCGTGCCGGCGGATTCCTTGGTGGCAAACGGCTATGAGGCTCTTCAGAGCCAGAATATCGATAATCTGGTTGTGGAGGTGAAGTGATGGGCTCTCAGGGAATTACCAACATCTTAGTGGCTGGTATCGGTGGTCAGGGCGTGATGACCGCGGCGGAGATTCTGGCGGAATCTGCGTTATCGCTGGGTATGGATGTGAAAAAGACAGAAGTGGCGGGTATGGCGCAGCGTGGTGGGGTAGTGACCTCCCATGTGCGTTTCGGCCCAAAGGTGCACTCTCCGGCGATTACGTCCGGCGAAGCGGATGTGCTGGTAGCATTTGAACCGGCAGAAGCACTGCGCTGGATTAACTATCTGAAAGGCAGTGGCGTGGCTATGGTGAATACCTATCGTCAGTCGCCGCCTGTGGTCAGTTCCGGTTTGTTTCAGTATCCGGAAGATCCCATTGCTGATATTCAGGGTGCGCGTGAGGTGCATGCTTTTGATGCCGGTCATATCGCCATCAAACTGGGGGATCGTCGTCTGATCAATACCATTATGTTGGGCGCCATATCGGAACAGCTGCCCTTTGATACCGAGGTGCTGGAGCAGAGTGTGCTTAAGCGCTTTGCCCATAAGTCAGATCAGTTGGTGGAGCTTAACCGGATCGCTTTTGCAGCGGGTAGGGAAGCCGCTCAAGGCAACTAATGCTTCTCTGAGCATGGTCTTAGAAGAGTTAACTGTGTGAATCGTTAGAGCTTGCCAGTCCTGATCTTTTTATGGGACTGGCTTTTTTGTGGTTGCAAATTTGTGGGTGTAAAAAAGAAAAAGCCCGCAAACAGATTTGTTTAACGGGCTTTCCTTCGAGCTTTTCAGGTATCGGTCGGGTTACCAGTCGATACCTTTTTGCGCTTTGATACCGGCGTTGAAGGCGTGTTTTTCATCACGTACTTCAGAAACGGTATCGGCGTATTCCACCAGATCGCGGTGTGCAGCACGACCGGTCAGAATCACAGACTGATCCTTCGGACGACCTTTCAGGGCTTCCAGCACCTCTTCAATCTCCAGATAACCGTATTTCAGCATGTAGGTGATCTCATCAAGCACCACCAGCTTAATGCTGTCATCTTTCAGATTCGGCAGGGTCTTTTCCCAGGCAGCACGGCAGGCGGTTTTATCCAGCTCGCGATCCTGAGTTTCCCAGGTAAAACCTGTGCCCATCACATGGACGGTCAGATTCGGGTTGCCTTCAAAGATATCGCGCTCACCGCAATCCCAGGTGCCTTTAATAAACTGCGTTACTGCTACTTTGTAGCCGTAGCCGAGGCTACGGGCCACAGTGCCCCATGCTGATGTAGTTTTGCCCTTACCGTTACCGGTAATCACAATGACAATGCCTCGCTCTTCCGTTGCCTTGGCAACTTTGGCATCAACCATCTCTTTGCGTTTTTGCATCGCCTTTTTATGGCGGGTATCACGATCAGTCATGGGGTCTCCGGTTGTATCTTAAAGCAGTGTTTTAAAAGCGGTAGCGGACAGAGCCGAAGAAGGTCCGGCCTTCTACATTGTAGTCGTCGCCACCGTAAGTCTGGTTGCTGACGTAATTTTCGTCAGTGACGTTCTTTACGCTAAAGACAAGTTTCAGATCTTTTTGCAGATCATAACCTGTATTCAGGTGAACGAGGGTATAGCTGTCTAGTTCGACCTCATTGTCATTATCTTTGTAGCGTTTGCCAACGTTCTCAATATCAATGCCTGCAGAAAGTTGGTTGATGCTATAAGTGGCAGACGCTGTAGTTTTCTGACGGGCAACAAATCGCAGATCTTTGCCTGTGTCTTTGTTTTCAGGATCAAGCGACTCATGTATAGCGGCAAGTTCCAGATTGCTTTCGGTGTACATAACCGTCAGCTCTTTACCGGTAATTCTTGAGTCATCACCGTTTTCGACAGAATCATTGTTGACGTTCAGAGGGTCATCAACCTCGGTCCGGTAAAGGGTTGCAATCGCTTTAACCTGACGGTTTGGAGTCAGAGTCGCACTAATGCTTTTAGTGGTGTAAGTCTCTGGCTCTGCGTCAGGGTTACCATAGTTCGGGTAGTAGAGATCGTTGAAGGTTGGCGTCTTGAAGCCAGTTGCCAGACTCGCATTCACTTTAATCAGCGAGTTAATGCGGTAACCTGCACCCAGGCCATAAGTAGTGAAATCGCCAAAACTCTCATTGTCGTCATAGCGAACAGAGGCTTCTGCGGTTGCGGTATTGTTATCAAAACCTGCACTGACAAATACGCCGGTATTGTCTCGACTTGTTTCGTCATAGGCGCTTCCACTCGGTGTGCTTTCACCTACATCATCAACCTGATAATCAAGACCGGCATGAACGATGACATTGGAGGTTGCCTGAATACCGACAATACTGCTGAAGAAATTGCTTTGTGTTTCGAAAGTATCACCTTTTTCGCCGTCTTCTATGCTTCTGCTGTGATCAAGCATTGAGCTGATACGGGTCTCAAGGTTGACGGTATCAGAGAAGTCGTGTGATACACCGGCATTGATGATCTGATAAGTAAAGTCGCTGCTACAGTCATTGGTACTGGAGCTGCAGCCATCATACTCGTTGTTGCCTGAAGAGTGAGAATACCCCGCTGAAATTTTAGTCGAGTCTGACAGCAGGTGTGAGCCTGACAGTGACAACGTCAGGTTTTCATAGCCATCATCTTCGTCAATATTGTTGTCAATGGCATCAATACCATCTGTCTGGAAACGACTAACAGTTGCTGAAATTTTAGAGCTGTTATCAGCATAGGTACCGGAAAGACTTGTGCTGAAGGTGTTATTGGAGCCGTAACCGGCTTTAATGCTGCCTCCAGTCTCTTTTGCAGAAGCCGTTTTGGTGAAGACCTGAATCACACCAGCGTTTGCATTACCGCCGTAAAGACTTGATTTTGGTCCACGAACAATTTCGATACGCTCGATAATGTCTGGATCAATATGCTCAAGACTGGCTGTACCACTGGTAGCTGAGCCAACAGGGATACCGTCAATCAAAACAAGGATATGTTTGGCATCAAGTCCACGCAGGTAGAGTGTACTTTGCGTGCCTGGTCCGCCACTGGTTTTGACCTGTAGCCCTGGTTGTTTGCTTAGTAGTTGGGGTAATGATGTAGCTTGCTGTTGTTCTATCTCTTCGCTTGTAATGACCTGTGTTGATTCTTCAACATTTTCTAGTGGTTGAGGCGTTCGACCCGCAGTAATCACAATGGTCATTGGGTCTGCAGCAAAGGCTGCAGGCGAAAGGGCGGCAGAAACAGCGGCGGCCAGTACAATTTTCTTCATGGTAAAACACAATCCTCAGCGCAATAGATAAGCGTGAGGGAGGGCAGGCGCAACAGCGGCAATGTCCGGTAGGAGATAGCTTGAGTTACACCGGTGTCGCCCTCCGCAACACCGTAAATACTCGGGAGTCAGGAATAACTCCGAAGCGTTGTGAGCTGGTAATCGGGCTTGTGTTTAGTCGTCTTGGACAAAATCACTTACCGTTGCGGGGGCAGCGCAGGAATTCCACCTGTTTCCCCAGCTCAAAACGTAGGCGCATCATATAGTTATCTTTTGTTGAGTCAAGCCAGTGATTTTCAGCTTGTTATGAGCGGTCTTCATTCTCTGTTGAATGATTTGCTGATTAGGTGCTCAATTTGCACAGTGCTACAATGGCGCCATTTCTCAGGTGAGCCGTCTTTTACGGCCCCTTTTTATAGCTTCTTGCAAAGGGTTCTCTATGCTCAGTTATCGTCACGCTTACCACGCGGGAAACCACGCCGATGTGATTAAGCACCTGACTATGGCGCTGATTTTTCAGTCGATGCACAAAAAGGCTAAGCCTTATTCATACATCGACACCCATTCCGGTGGTGTGGATTATGATCTGCTGAGTGAGGAGGCGGAGAAAACCGGTGAAGCTGGCGAAGGTATCGTGCGGGTGATTGACCATCCTGCTCTGCCTGAGAGCTACCGTGAGCTGATTAAAGCCTATAACCCTTCTGGTGTGCTGGAGTATTATCCCGGCTCTCCTGCTATTGCCCATCACTATCAGCGCGCTGGTGACAAACTACAGCTGATGGAGCTGCACAACAACGAAACCAGTACCCTGAAGCGAAAAGCATCCCGCTGGCCGGATACTGCTATTCATCACAGGGATGGCTTTGAAGGCCTGCCGGGTATTGTGCCGCCGGAACCTCGCCGCGGGGTTGTGCTGATGGATCCATCTTACGAGATCAAAAGTGATTACGATAAAGCGATCAAAAGCATTTCCAGCGCCTATAAACGATGGTCGACAGGTGTGTATGCGCTTTGGTATCCGGTACTGATTGCCGATAAAAGCCAGATGATGCTGGACAGTTTTGAGCGCAGTGGTATCCGCCGTATTCTGGTGGCGGAAATCTGTCGTGAAGCGCAGGAAGACGAGACTTTCGGCATGATCGGTAGCGGCATGATGATTATCAATCCTCCGTATCAGCTGGATGAAGAGCTGCAACAGTGCCTGCCGGAGCTTGCTAAAGCACTGTTGGGTGAAACTGGTGTGGCTGATATTCGTTGGCTGGTGGGCGAGTAAGCTGTCACTTCTTCGGGGGGGGGCAGTAAAAAGGTTGCAGAGAAGCGATCAACCTTGACTAAGGATGGGGTGGGATGGCGAATAAAAAGAGCACGAGTCAGGCATCAGAGCAAAAGTCACGCAAGGGGAAAGAGTCTCTATTGAGACGTTTGCTCGGTATCTGGCGTGTCTGGCCTCTGATGCTGGTTTTGCTGGTGCTCTGGTCCCTGATTGCTCCTTATTATGTCTATTCCCGCTTCAACAGCGAACAGCCGGTTGCCCGGCTTGAGTTTGAATCCCTCGGTAAAGATTGGTATCTGGCTTCGGTGACACGTTTTCCTGAATGTACGGTAGAAAATTATCGTATTCAGGGTGATCAGTGGCAGCTGGATGCCAGCTTTCTGAAATGGAAAGGCATTGCTGTTTTACTGGGTGCAGATTCCCGAGTGACGCTGGATCGTCTGAGTGGGCGATTCAGTGTCATTGAACAAGCGCAGAAGGCGGTGCCGAGCCTGCATGATCTTAAGCCTGAAACCTGGTTTGCCTTTGGTGAGTCTCTGGTGGAAGGGGCTGACAGTTTTCTGGTGGATACCCGATTTGGGTCGTCGACCTATATGTCGATCAACCCGCAACAAAGCTACTGGGTCTATAAAACAGAAGATGCCTTGATAGCCCGAAGCCTTCAGAAAAATCAAACCCTGATGGAAGATGGCGTAATGACGCTGGTGATTGATCAGAGCTGTGCTGATTCGGCTCCGAATATTCTGGAAATCTTTGCCCGTCAATGGAATTGGTGGTTATTGTCGGCAAAGCAGCTGTTCTGATTTCATTTTTACTCTTAGCATCTTAATTGGTCTGATCAGTCAGGCATAAAAAAACCCGGGCAAGCCCGGGTTTTTGGTGAGCGTTAAGCTCGATTCATTCCGATATCTGTCTTACAGGGAAGCCAGAATGTCGTTCAGAGTCTTACTTGGACGCATTACTGCATCAACTTTAGCCATATCAGGGTGGTAATAACCGCCCAGATCTGCAGCCTGACCCTGTGCATCAGCCAGTTCTTGGATGATCTTAGCTTCGTTCTCTGTCATTGCTTTAGCCAGAGGCGCGAAGCGTGCAGCCAGGTCAGCGTTTTCAGTCTGCTCTGCCAGGTACTGTGCCCAGTACATTGCCAGGTAGAAGTGAGAGCCACGGTTGTCCAGCTCGCCCACTTTACGGGAAGGAGACTTGTTGTTCTCCAGCAGCTGACCCGTTGCAGCATCCAGAGCTTTAGCCATCAGTTTTGCCTGAGGGTTGTCGTTCTTGATGCCCATCTCTTCCAGAGAAACAGCCAGAGCCAGGAACTCACCCAGAGAATCCCAGCGCAGGTGGTTCTCTTCCTGAACCTGCTGTACGTGCTTAGGAGCAGAACCGCCCGCACCAGTTTCGTACATGCCACCGCCGTTCAGCATAGGAACGATAGACAGCATTTTCGCAGAAGTACCCAGTTCCATGATTGGGAACAGGTCGGTCAGGTAGTCACGCAGTACGTTACCGGATACAGAGATGGTGTCTTTACCACGGATCATACGCTCCATAGAGGTACGGATCGCACGGCTGTAGCCCATGATACGCAGGTCCAGACCTTCGGTATCGTGCTCTTTCAGGTACTCTTCAACTTTCAGGCGCAGCTGACGGTCGTGAGCACGCTCAGCGTCCAGCCAGAAGATAGCAGGAGTGTCAGACTGACGGGAACGGGTCACAGCCAGTTTCACCCAGTCGCGAACTGCAGCGTCTTTAGTCTGACATGCACGCCAGATGTCGCCTTTCTCAACTTCGTGCTGCATCAGTACGGTGCCGTCGGATTTAACAACGCGCATAGTTCCGTCTTGCTTCAGCTCGAAAGTCTTGTCGTGAGAGCCATATTCTTCAGCTTTCATCGCCATCAGACCAACGTTAGGTACAGAGCCCATAGTGGTCGGATCGAATGCACCGTTAGTCTTACAGAAGTTGATCATCTCCTGGTAGATACGTGCATAAGTAGACTCAGGCATTACTGCTTTAGTGTCTTTAGTCTTGCCGTCACGGCCCCACATCTTACCGGAGCTACGGATCATCGCAGGCATGGACGCATCAACGATTACGTCGCTTGGGATGTGCAGGTTGGTGATACCTTTAACGGAATCAACCATTGCCATTTCAGGACGGTGCTCGTAGCAAGCGTGGATCGCTTCTTCGATCTCTTCCTGCTGAGACTGAGGCAGTGTTTTGATCTTCTCGTAAACACTGTTCATACCGTTGTTCGGGTTAACACCCAGCTGCTCGAACAGCTCGCCGTATTTCTCGAACACTTCACGGTAGAAAACACGTACCGCGTGGCCGAATACGATCGGGTGAGAAACCTTCATCATGGTCGCTTTAACGTGCAGAGACCACATAACGCCATCTTCTTTACACTCCTGCAAAGTGCGCTCGAAGAAAGCGTCCAGCGCTTTAGCGCTCATGAACATGCTGTCGAATACTTCACCGGCTTCCAGAGGAATGGTTTTCTTAACTTCAACATTGCCGCTCTTATCAACGAACTCGATACGAACGTCATCAGCAGCGTCCATGGTTACAGACTGCTCGCTGGAGAAGAAGTCACCACCACGCATGTAGTCAGCGTGAGACTGGGATGCCATGCTCCATTTGCCCATGGAGTGTGGGAACTTACGTGCGAATGCTTTTACAGCCGGAGGCGCACGACGGTCAGAGTTACCCTGACGCAGAACAGGGTTTACCGCACTACCCAGAACTTTGGAGTAGCGAGCCTGAATGTCTTTCTCTTCGTCAGTGGTTGCTTCATCCGGGTAGTCCGGCAGGTCGTAGCCCTGGGACTGCAGCTCAGCGATAGCTGCTTTCAGCTGAGGGATAGAAGCAGAAATGTTTGGCAGTTTGATCAGGTTGCAGGATGGATCTTTAGTCAGTTCGCCCAGCTCTGCCAGAGTGTCAGTAACCTGTTGTTCTTCGGTCAGACGCTCAGGGAAGCCAGCCAGAATACGGGCTGCAACGGAGATATCAGTTGTTTCGACTTTAATACCCGCAGCAGAAGTGAAAGCGCGAACGATTGGCAACAGAGAGCCAGTCGCCAGAAACGGCGCTTCATCAGTGAGGGTGTAGACGATTTTTTGCTCTGAATTTGGAGTTGGAGTTGTCATTTTTATCCCTTTAGTTATGGCGTGTAGCCAAAGACCTAAGACGAGATGACTTGTGGTCATCTAAGATCTGAAGGAGTTTTAATTCTGTCTGTTGGCGCTGGATTGTACTAAAAAACAACGCCTTTTTATATGGTGGAGAATTACAACTTATGGCTAGTAAATACCTATTTAAGGCTTAGATGGGAAATTTTTTTACAAAACGGCCTGCAATGTCTGCTGCAAATCTGTTTTGTGGAGTAAAAACAAGGTGTTGTCAGATAGTCTGAAAGCAAAAAGCCCGCAAGGTGCGGGCTTTTATGGAGCTGGAACACAGAGGTTATTCGCAGATCAGATCGATGTAGTCTGCTGACAGATCGCGGTCGATATAGGCCATGCCCAGCAAGTTGAGATAGTCCATGCGATCCGCTTTCATCAGATCGATAGAAGGAACTGTCTGGCCGTTTTCCTGATACACACCCGCCAGAAACGCCAGGTAGTTTTCACCTTCTTTGACCATTAGCAGGCTTGCTGCGCCGACATCCGGATTAACCGACGTGTTAACGTCATCCGGCAGCGTTACGGAAAGTACAACCGGTTGTTCGTCGCCTTCGATGCGAACACTGCGGTTTCTGACGGTTTGCTGCGCCCAGTAGTAGGCCAGCTCTTTGCATTGGGTCAGAAAAACAGGTTCCGTAGTTTCGGTGTAGTGATCATCGCCAATGGTTGCCATGGTTTTCTTGGCGGCTTCTTTCAGAGCCAGATCACCGGAGCGTTTCAGCCCCTCTTCCTGAATGGCATCTACCAGTGCAGATGAGGTGCCGTGATACCAGATGTTGCTTGTGGCAAAGCCCTGTTCGGTTAACAAATTTTTTGCATCTTTCAGAAAAGCTGGTGTTTCAGTTGTCATAGTCGGGCCATCTGTAAAAGTTAAACAATCTGTAAAAGTTGAACCGCTAATTCAGTTTGCAGTTAAATCGGGTTGCCATTCTAGCGTAAAAAACGTCTTTCTTCCCTTTGGGCTGTTTTGCTTCGATCCTGAAGCGCCGTATCAATCGTATCAATATTTCTTAATAAAAAAGGCGGCACCTTTTACAAGGGCCGCCTTTTTCAGGGTGTCTCTGAGTCAGAAGAATCTGACTCAGAGTGCTTCCCTTATCCAGTTTTACTGAACAGCGTTGGCTGCTTAGTTGAACTGGTTAGAGGTGTTTTTCGCACCGCCAGCTTTCAGAGCGTTCTCACCAGCGTAGTATTCTTTGTGATCGTCACCGATGTCAGAACCGGACATGTTCTGGTGTTTCACACAAGCGATACCCTGACGGATCTCTTTACGCTGTACGCCAGCTACGTAGCCCAGCATGCCAGCTTCACCGAAGTACTCTTTAGCCAGGTTGTCTACTGACAGTGCAGTAGTGTGGTAAGTCGGCAGAGTGATCAGGTGGTGGAATACGTTCGCTTCACGTGAACAGTCTGCCTGGAAGGTACGTACACGGTCGTCAGCAGCAGCAGACAGCTCAGAATCGTCGTACTTAGCGTTCATCAGGTCAGCACGATCGTATGCAGATACGTCCTTACCTTCAGCAGCCCATGCATCGTAAGTCTGTTGACGGAAGTTCAGAGTCCAGTTGAAAGATGGAGAGTTGTTGTAAACCAGCTTCGCATCTGGGTGTACTTTACGAACATCGTTCATCATGTCGCGGATTTCGTGAACGGTAGGTACCGCAGTCTCGATCCACAGCAGGTCAGCACCCGCGTTGATAGCTTCGATGCAGTCAAATACGCAACGCTCATGGCCAGTGCCGGAGCGGAACTGGTACAGACCGGAAGGCAGACGCTTAGGACGAACCAGCTTGCCGTTACGGCTGATCAGTACGTCACCTTCAGCGGTTTGCTCTGGAGTAACTTCTTCGCAATCCAGGTAAGAGTTGTAAACGTCACCTTGGTCGCCTGGCTCACGTACAACAGCGATCTCTTTAGTCAGACCAGCACCTTCAGAGTCAGTACGAGCAACGATGATACCGTCGTCTACACCCAGCTCCAGGAAGGCATAACGCAGAGCGCGGATTTTCGCGTGGAAGTCAGCGTGAGGAACAGTTACTTTACCGTCCTGGTGACCACATTGCTTCTCGTCAGCAACCTGGTTTTCGATCTGCAGTGCACAAGCACCCGCTTCGATCATTTTCTTAGCCAGCAGGTAAGTTGCTTCAGCGTTACCGAAACCAGCATCGATGTCAGCAATAATCGGTACAACGTGAGTTTCGTGGTTGTCGATCTTGTCCTGAATCTGTGCTTCCAGAGCAGCGTCGCCAGCTTGACGAGCAGCGTCCAGTTCACGGAACAGACCGCCCAGCTCACGTGCATCAGCCTGACGCAGGAAGGTGTACAGTTCTTCAACCAGGTCTGCTACAACAGTTTTCTCGTGCATAGACTGGTCAGGCAGAGGACCGAAGTCAGAACGCAGAGCTGCTACCATCCAACCAGACAGGTACAGGTATTTACGCTCGGTAGAACCGAAGTGCTTCTTGATAGAGATCAGTTTCTGCTGACCTACAAAACCGTGCCAGCAACCCAGAGATTGAGTGTACTTGGTTTTGTCTTTATCAAACTCAGCCATGTCACGACGCATGATGCCAGCAGTGTACTTAGCGATGTCCAGACCGGTCTTGAATTTGTTCTGAGCGCGCATACGTGCTGCGGACTCTGGGTTGATTGCATCCCATGGAGAACCGTTGGTTTCTTTCAGTGTTGCTACTGCATCGATGTCTTGTTTGTAAGTTGACATGCTTTTTCCTCTACAGAGTGTGCCTGTTAGGTTATTCCCTTAAGGCTTCACCGTTGTCGGATGCTTGTTCCGTTAACGCTGTGCCTGAAGCCTTAAGGTATCCTTTGTTCTGCTTCGATGTGCCGTCGGAGCAGATCCATTCTTGTTGTGCCTGTGATTTTGAAACAGCGTTAGTCGCTGTTTCTGTCACTCCGGCAGCTACGCGTTTTAAGTGTCAGAAATCTTCTTTGAAAATTTGTCCGGCGCTTAAAACGAGTGTTTGTCGTTTTGTGTGTTTTTACTATGCCCTAAGCTGTAAAGCCTTTGCAAACGCTACTTTGGGCTATATAAGTTGTTGTAACTACACTACAAATTGTTTTCTGTAGTCTGACTACCGTTTGAATGAATTTTTCTTGCTGCATCGCAAAACTGTTGTAGTTTTACTTTCAGAAATGACGGTTTTATGACGGGGTTTTGACGGCTGTATCTTATGGATTGTCGACAATCTGGTCGTTTTTAATGGTGTGTTATGAAGGTCGAAACTGAACAGTGTGTCAGGATTGCTTTCTATCTTAAGGCAGGTGGGGCTCAGAGGTCGGTATCTTGGGCTGTAACAGATTGTTATGCCAGAGCAGATTGGAAGGAGTAAAAAGAGAGAGCTGACAGTCACGATACGATTATCGTGACTGTCTACAATGGTTTAGTCACTTAGGAAAAGTGAACCACGGTTAACTAACTCTAATATAATTTCTTTAAATTCATTTGATGATGAAGATAATTCATCTTGTGTCAGATGTTTTTGCTCCGTGAGAAAGAGAGCTACCTGCTGATCCTGCTCTGAAACGTCAAATCCATCGCCATCAGTAAACAGCAAAATGCCATTTTCGGCATTTGAGAAGGCCAGTCGGCTACCTTCGCTCAGGCAAATTGCCATTCCGCTAGCGATTTCCTGCTCCAGTTCAGCAAGAGTCAGGGCTTTTTCAGCCGG
The DNA here is from genome assembly GCF_002150805.1 of Oceanospirillum sanctuarii. GTDB lineage: Bacteria > Pseudomonadota > Gammaproteobacteria > Pseudomonadales > Halomonadaceae > Oceanospirillum > Oceanospirillum sanctuarii. The sequence continues at coordinate 114,416 of NZ_MTBA01000004.1, read as the reverse complement.
AACCAATTGATCCAGGTACTTGGGCTGGGTCATATAGCGGCCAAACCAGGCTTTAATGGTCGCTTTGTCTGCCAGTTTTTCCTGAATAATCGCCTGTACGCGGCTGATCGCATCGTCACCGATCTCGCTGGTGTGGCTTTGCAGCGCCAGATCGGGATCTTTGTAGCGATCATCTTCACATAGTGACTCGCCAATATAGTCAGCCAGGGAGGTTACGATCTCATCGGCAGAAGGGGCGCGGAAGCCCACAGACCAGGTCATGCAGTCATCGGACTGGGATACACCATAGTGTGACAGTTGCGGCGGCAGATAGAGCAGATCACCCGGTTCGCAGACAAAGGTTTCTGTGGCATCGAATTCCTGAAGAATGCGCAGGGCAACATCCGGAATAAAAGGCGTTTTGTCATCAGCAAAACCACCGATCTGCCAGCGACGAGTGCCTTGAGCCTGCAGCAGGAATACGTCGTAGTAATCCAGATGCGGGCCAACGCTACCTTCTTTGGGGGCGTAGCTGATCATGATGTCATCTACACGCCAGCTCGGGATGAAATCAAAGGCTTCCATCAGGGCGGCGACTTCAGGGATGTAGTGATCCACCGCCTGAACTAACAGTGTCCAGTGAGTCTTAGGCAGATCATTGAAACGGTCTTCTTTAAAAGGGCCGTTTTCGAGGTGCCATTTTTCGCCATTAGGCCCGGTTTTCATTACAAGGCGAGATTCCACCTGTTCTTCAAGGGCTAATCCCGCCAGCTCATGCTCATCAATCGGGGATTCAAAATCTGGAATGGCATTTTTGATAAAGAGTGGCTTTTTCTGCCAGTAATCCCGCAGAAACTCTTCGTAGCTGATATGGCCCAGCAGGCTTTCAGGGAGCTGTAACATAATTATCTTTCCGGATATAAAATAAAAAAACGGGTGAATAAAGTTCTGCTGGCAGAACTTCTAAAAAAGAGCAGAACAGAGAAACACAAGCCAAAGAAAAAGGCCCTGACGGATATCAGGGCCTTCTCTTTTTAGACGTTGCTACTGAACGGAAGACCGTTAGATCGCTTTCGCCTGATCGATCGCGTTACCGATGTAGTTGTGCGGCGTCAGCTGCATCAGCTCATCTTTCGCTTCCTGCGGCATGTCCAGGGTCTGAACAAATTCCTGCAGGGTTTCTTTCGTGATCGCTTTACCACGGGTCAGCTCTTTCAGCTTCTCGTATGGTTTTTCGATGTTGTAACGACGCATTACAGTCTGGATTGGTTCAGCCAGTACTTCCCAGCTGTTTTCCAGGTCTGCATTCAGACGATCAGCGTTAGTTTGCAGTTTGCTGATACCTTTCAGGGAAGCCTGATAAGCGATCAGTGACTGGCCAAAACCAACACCCAGGTTACGCAGAACCGTGGAGTCCGTCAGGTCACGCTGCCAGCGGGAGATCGGCAGCTTAGCGGCCAGATGCTGCATGATAGCGTTAGCGATACCCAGGTTGCCTTCGGAGTTTTCGAAGTCGATCGGGTTAACCTTGTGCGGCATAGTGGAAGAGCCCACTTCGCCAGCGATAGTGCGCTGCTTGAAGTAGCCCAGAGAGATATAACCCCAAACATCACGATCAAAGTCGATCAGGATGGTGTTGAAACGAGCAACCGCATCAAACAGTTCAGCGATGTAGTCGTGTGGCTCAATCTGAGTGGTGTACGGGTTGAAAGTCAGACCCAGGCTCTCAACGAAAACTTTAGCGTTTTCAGCCCAGTCGATGCTTGGGTAAGCAGACAGGTGAGCGTTGTAGTTACCTACAGCACCGTTGATTTTACCCAGCAGTTCAACCGCTTCGATCTGTTTAACCTGACGCCGCAGACGCGCTGCAACGTTGGCCATCTCTTTACCCAGAGTGGTCGGAGATGCAGTCTGACCGTGGGTGCGGGACAGCATTGGCTGTTCGGCATTGTTGATTGCCAGCTGACGGATCGCTTCAACCACTTCTTTCATGGTTGGCAGAACAACATTGTCCAGTGCGCCTTTCAGCATCAGAGCGTGAGACAGGTTGTTGATGTCTTCAGAAGTACAGGCGAAGTGAACAAACTCAGTGATTGCCTGCAGTTCGCTGTTAACTTCAATACGCTCTTTGATGAAGTACTCAACCGCTTTTACATCGTGGTTGGTGGTGCGTTCGATCTCTTTAATGCGCTGAGCATCTTCTTCGCTGAAGTTGGCAACCAGATCGTTCAGAATCTGGTTTGCTTCTGCGCTCAGTGCAGGAACTTCAGCAATTTGATCGTGATCTGCCAGACGCTGTAACCAGCGGATTTCAACTTCAACACGGGCACGGATCAGACCAAATTCACTCACCCAAGGGCGCAGGTCAGCGGTCTTAGAGCCATAACGGCCATCAACGGGGGATATTGCGGTAAGGCTGGAAAGCTGCATTGTTTGTTACTGCTCTCTGTAAGCTGATTTCATGAAAGGCGCCATCATACCTGAAACTGAACTTTATTACAGGATTACCGCTAATGTTTCTCGGTCTAATGGCTTTGCAGAGGCTTGGGGCTGGGTTTTGTTGGCGGTTATAGCTGGTTTTATTGATGCTTACAGCTGCGATTGTACCGGCTGTGTAAGAGTCTCGGTTTGTGCAGGCTACAAACCAAATGAGCCGCCCCGGGCAGCTCTTAATTGATACGTCACTGTAGAAATTCAGCGTGCGAATCAGAGTCGTGTAGCTTCATCCAGGGCGCGAAGTATCTTCTTACGACCCAAAAGCAGCTTCCAACGGCGGCCTCCGAGTTGGTGCCAGAGAATCGCAGAGCGGATACCGGCAAATAGCAGGGCACGAACTTTTTCCGCATTAGAATTCTGACGCAGGATGTTCGGTTCGCCCTGTACCTGGATTCGAAAGGAGAAGGTGCTGATCGTGTCCTGATAAAGGCCGGCGATACTGGCAATCACGTTCTCATGGGTATTTGAGAAGTGATGGCTCTGCATTTTTACCTGCTCAAGACGCTGACCGATGGCGTTCAGCATCTGATTATCTTTGCGCAGACGTTTTTCCAGATACAGGATCGACATCGCATAGCGCAGTACGTGGGTCGAAGTGTCGTTATCCTTATTCACAAAACCGCGTAGGGTACGAATCCCCAGATTCAGCCCATGAGCTGAACCTCCGTAAACCGCCAGAGTATTCTCCGGATCGGTTACCAGAATACTGGCGATACTGGTTTCAAAGCTATCCTGACCCACCATGCCCTTATTCGCCAGCTGATGTACCAGTGCGGCAGCCTGAAAAACACCTGCCAGTGCTAAAGCCTGTTCCTGATCCTGTCGGGTTGAGCTCATAGTCGTCTTAGTATTCCTGTAGTCAGTGTGTCCGGATGCTGTTGTCTGTTGCTCAGTTTCAGGCTTCGTCGCGCCAGGTCTTTTCGATCACGGCGCCACCCAGACAGATATCATCCAGATAGAAAACAACGGATTGCCCCGGAGTAACGGCACGCTGAGGCTCATCGAAGATCACTTCGAACTCGTTATTGCCCAAAGGTTTCACGGTGCAGGCCTGATCATCCTGACGGTAGCGGGTTTTAGCGCGACACTTGAACTCGCCCGCAACCGGTGGCTCACCGGCAACCCAGTCAACACTCTCTGTTTTCAGGCCACGGCTGAACAGTAGTGGGTGGTCGGTGCCCTGTACGGCGATCAGGATGTTGTTATCCAGATCTTTCTCGGCCACAAACCAAGGATCTTCTGAGTACTCTTTCAGACCGCCGATGCCCAATCCCTGACGCTGACCTATGGTGTAGTACATCAGGCCGCTGTGTTTGCCGATCACATCACCTTCCGGTGTGCAGATGGTGCCCGGTTGTGCTGGCAGGTATTGCTGCAGGAAATCTTTAAAGCGGCGTTCACCGATAAAGCAGATGCCTGTGCTGTCTTTTTTCCGGGCGGTAATCAGATCATGTTCTTCTGCGATGCGGCGTACTTCCGGTTTTTCAATTTCGCCCACCGGGAATAGTGTCTTACCGATCTCGTTATGGCCGACGGCGTGCAGGAAGTAACTTTGGTCTTTATTGTTATCCAGACCTTTCAGCAGCGTTGCTTTACCATCCTGTTCGCCACGGCGAACATAGTGGCCGGTTGCAATCAGATCTGCGCCCAATGCTTCGGCGTATTCCAGAAAGGCTTTGAATTTGATCTCTTTGTTGCACAGGATGTCCGGGTTTGGTGTGCGTCCTGCTTTATATTCCGCCAGAAAGTGCTCGAAAACATTATCCCAGTATTCTGCAGCAAAGTTGGCTTTGTGCAGTTTGATACCGATACGATCACAAACCGCCTGAGCATCTGCCAGATCTTCCTTGGCGGTGCAGTATTCTGTACCGTCATCTTCATCCCAGTTTTTCATAAACAGGCCTTCTACCTGATAACCCTGCTGCATCAGCAGGACGGCAGATACGGAAGAATCAACACCGCCGGACATACCAACGATCACTTTGATCTGGCTGTTGTCAGTGGCGTTAGTGTTGCTGTTGGCTGTTTGGCTTTCCGGGCTGTTTTGACTGTTTGGCATGATGATTCGCTAATCGTTTTTCAGTATTGGGCAGACTGGCGGGATTATAACGGATGTTACCTGCCCGCGCAGTTAAACTCGTTGAGGTTGTTAAAGGGCTTGTAGCTGTTCTGTACGGATGCTTTTGGCTTTTGCTCTACTAACTGAGCTGCCTTGTTATTCCGGGTGGCTGAAGTCCGTAATCAGATCCAGCGGGTAGCTTTTACCTTTTCGGTAATCTTCAAAGCACTTTAACACCGCTTCGCTTCGCATTTTGTCTTCTGCTGCTTGCAGAAGCAGCTCTTCCCAGGTCAGCCAGTGAGCATCTTCGATACCGTCATCCAGAATGGCATCAGGATGATGCTGAACCGGTTCGGCGATAAAGCAGTGTCTGTGATAGGTCAGCTGTTCCGAAGCTTTGTTGATATATAGCCCCATATACGCAGTAACACGCACGTCCCAACGGGTTTCCTCCAGCGTTTCCCTGAGGGCTGCATCGATTAGGCTTTCATCCTTCTCGATATGGCCGGCAGGTTGATTGAGTACCTTGCGGCCCTGACTCCATTCCTCAACTACGAGGAAGCGGTCTTCACCGGTTTCCGCATCTTTTTTAACAACAACCGTGGCTACGGTGGAATTGGGTTTCCAGACATCGTCACGTGACAGCATGGTGATCCTTTAAAGCATTTTGCGGTGCTCTTGCTCATTAGGCAGCAGCACATGGATAAAGTGGTTAGCGCTTGGCTTTGCCAGTGGGGCTTTTCTGCCCAGTGCGCGAATGTCCTTTAGAGTGGGGGCGATTACCGGTTTTTCCACCCCTGTTACTTTTTCCATCCTTGTTGCTGTTGGGGGGGCTTTTACCGATTGGTCTTTTGCTGCGATTTCCCGGAGCTGTGCTTTTGGCTTTTGCTCTGGAAGAGGTGTTTTTAGGTACAACCGGTAGGTTGACCTCGATCTCAGCGCTTTCGCCTTCGCTAATGCCTTCCAGCGTCCAGTTGCCGATACGGGTGCGAACCAGGCGCAGGGTTGGAAAGCCGACCGCCGCACTCATGCGGCGTACCTGGCGGTTGCGCCCTTCACTGATGACAAGCTCTACCCAGGATGTTGGGATGCTCTGACGCTTGCGAACCGGCGGATTGCGTTCAGCAAAGCCCGGATCGCCGATCTTTCTGGCTTTGGCCGGACGTGTCATGCCGTCCTTTAGCTCTACGCCCTTGCGCAGTTGTTGCAGGGCTTCTTCAGTCACGTCACCTTCAACCTGAATAACATAGGTCTTGGGGAGCTTCATATCTGGCGATGCAATTCTGTGCTGCAGCTGGCCATCATCGGTCAGCAGCAACAGGCCTTCGGAGTCGTAATCGAGGCGACCTGCGGGATAGATGCCGGATTCAGTTATATAGTCTGCCAGGGTGCTGCGTCCTTCAGAGTCCGTAAATTGGGACAGAACCTGAAAGGGTTTGTTGAATAAAATCAGTCGGCTCATGGGGTGAGATGATCCTTTTAACGCTTGGCAGAGTAAAACAGGTGATGCAGTAAACGACTTAAGTATCAGATTTTAAAGCAAAGAGCCGGCTTGATATAGGGAGTTGCAGTCGGATGCAGGCTGATCCCGGCATGGGTTTGGTTTTTCCGGATCCTTTTATCGTATTCATTTCGGAACAGGCCTCAGTCTGATCGGCTGTTTAGCCGGTGATTGGATGCCGAGCTGGTGTAGGTTTTGTTTGTTGTGCTTTTGTGTGATCTGTTAAAGATTTCACACATCAGGGTAAAGTGCTGAAAAAATAAGGTGTTATCCGACTTTGGTACGTTGTGTTTCCGGAATTTTTAATTATTCTTAGTTTATAACTAGGTTATTAGCCCCATATAGATAAACAGCAGGGTCATAAAAGGCGGCTCTTAGACTTAGGAATCTTAAGCGTTTTGCCTGCTTGACCGATTTATAAACTTGAGTTTGATCAAATCTGTGCTTATTTTTTAGCTAAAGCGCGCTTTAAACTAAACTTAAAAATAGAGGATTAGCGGTACCGCCATGGCAAACCCTTATTTCACCATCGTTAATCAGGATGACCATTCAGATCCTTATCAGCACGACGGTGACAGCGGAGTGGCAGTCGCTCCGTCTAAACCTGAACTTCAGCGTCCGCCAATGTACAAAGTAGTGATGCTGAATGATGACTACACACCGATGGAGTTTGTTGTTGAAGTGCTCACCGTGTTTTTCAACATGGATGAGGAGAAAGCCACGCAAGTCATGCTGGCAGTACACACCCAAGGCAAGGGCGTGTGCGGAATATTTACCAGGGATATTGCTGAAACCAAATGCGCCCAGGTAAATCAGTGCTCAAGAGAACATGAACACCCACTGATGTGTGATATTGAGCAGGCTGATTGAAGCCTTCAGGGCTGATACCGGAATCAATCCCGGAATAAAAAGGGCCGATATAAAAAAGCGGCAAGAGAGGGTAGTCCCATGTTAAGCAAAGACCTCGAATCAACGTTAAACGCTGCATTTACCGTAGCTCGCAGCAAACGCCATGAGTTTATGACAGTTGAACATCTGTTGCTGGCGTTGCTGGATAATGACTCTGCCGCACGCGTGCTTCAGGCCTGCGGTGCCAATATGAACAAGCTGCGTATCGAGTTGCAGGACTTTATTAACTCGACCACGCCTCTGATTCCTGATGACCAACTGGAACGTGAAACTCAGCCTACACTTGGCTTTCAGCGCGTGTTGCAGCGTGCGGTATTCCACGTTCAGTCTTCCGGTAAAAGTGAAGTAACCGGCGCTAATGTTCTGGTTGCTATCTTTAGTGAGCAGGAAAGTCAGGCGGTTTACTTCCTGCGCCAACAGAATGTTGCCCGTGTTGATGCGGTTAACTACATCTCTCACGGAATCTCCAAGGTTGCCGGTCATGAAGCGCCGATGGAGCAAGAGCATCACCATGAAGAATCAGAAGATGGTGCACAGGAAGGCAATGCCAATAATCCTCTTACGGGTTACTCAACCAACCTGAATGAGCAGGCGCGCCTGGGGCGTATCGATCCTTTAGTGGGTCGCGACCATGAAGTAGAGCGCGTTATTCAGATTCTGGCCCGTCGCCGCAAAAACAACCCGCTGCTGGTGGGTGAAGCTGGCGTGGGTAAGACCGCTATTGCTGAAGGTCTGGCTAAGCGCATCATCGATGGCGAAGTACCTGATGTGATTCAGGAAAGCGTGGTTTACTCGCTGGATATGGGCGCGCTGCTGGCGGGTACCAAATATCGCGGTGACTTTGAGAAGCGTCTGAAGGCCCTGTTAGGCGAGCTGAAGAAGCAGCCTCATGCGATCCTGTTTATTGATGAGATCCACACCATTATCGGCGCTGGTGCAGCTTCCGGTGGTGTGATGGATGCCTCTAACCTGCTGAAACCCCTGCTGAGTTCCGGTGAGATCCGCTGCATCGGTTCCACTACCTTCCAGGAGTTCCGTGGCATTTTTGAGAAAGATCGTGCTCTGGCCCGCCGCTTCCAGAAAGTGGATGTGATGGAGCCAACCGTTGATGACACGATTGAGATTCTGAAAGGTCTGCGCAGTCGTTTCGAGAAACATCATGATCTGAAGTACACCAACGAAGCGTTGGAGGCAGCGGCTAAGCTGGCAGATCGTTATATCAATGACCGTCACATGCCGGATAAGGCGATTGACGTAATTGATGAAGCCGGTGCGTATCAGCGCCTTCTTAAAGAAGAAGATCGTGTTGATACGATCGATGTGGAGCAGGTAGAAACGGTTGTCGCTAAGATTGCGCGTATTCCACCGAAAAGTGTTACTACGTCTGACAAGAAAGTCCTTAAAGATCTGGAGAAAAACCTGCAGATGCTGGTCTTTGGTCAGGACGATGCGATCACTTCCATGTCGAACGCTATCAAACTGTCCCGTGCAGGGCTGAAATCGCCGGAGAAACCAATCGGTTCCTTCCTGTTCGCAGGCCCTACCGGTGTTGGTAAGACCGAGGTAAGTAAGCAGCTGGCAAATATCATGGGTATTGAGCTGGTACGCTTCGATATGTCCGAATACATGGAGCGTCACACCGTATCCCGTCTGATCGGTGCGCCTCCGGGTTATGTCGGTTACGATCAGGGTGGCCTGCTGACTGAAGCGATTACCAAGAACCCGCATTGCGTACTGCTGCTGGATGAGATCGAGAAAGCACACCCTGAAGTCTTCAACCTGCTGCTGCAGGTGATGGATCACGGAACGCTGACCGATAACAATGGCCGTAAAGCGGACTTCCGTAATGTCATTCTGATTATGACCACTAACGCCGGTGCGGAAGCGATCAGTCGTCGTTCCATCGGTTTTGCCAGTCAGGATCACAGTACTGATGGTATGGAGGTTATCCGTAAGACCTTTACACCAGAGTTCCGTAACCGTCTGGATGGCATTATTCAGTTCTCTGCACTGAACTTCGAAATGATCCGTAACGTGGTTGATAAGTTCCTGGTAGAGCTACAGGCGCAGCTGGATGAGAAGAAAGTGCAGCTGGTACTGGAAGATGATGCTAAGAACTGGCTCGCGGAAAATGGTTATGATCCTGAGATGGGGGCCCGTCCGATGGCGCGTCTGATTCAGGAGAAAATCAAGAAACCGCTGGCTGAGATTATCCTGTTTGGTGACCTGGCAGAGACCGGTGGCGGTGAAGTTCATGTCACTCTGGATGAGAATGGAGAGATCGTACTGGAGGCTGAAAAAGCAGGTGAAGTTGCCTGATGCTCTGGCTCTGATTTATCCGGTCTTATCTGATCGGTCATGAGTAAAAAATGCCTCGCTTCGGCGGGGCTTTTTTATGGCGATCGTTTAATGTGTCGGTTTGATAGATCAAAACGAGTGCAGCCAAAAAAGCCCGATTCCATCTGATTGCTCAGAAAGAGATCGGGCTTTTTCAGAAACTATATCGCTGCCTTCAGACTGAAGGCTCCGCTATTAACGGGCGCGGTAAACGATACGGCCTTTAGTCAGGTCGTATGGCGTCAGTTCCACTTTTACTTTATCGCCAGTCAGAATGCGGATGTAGTTTTTACGCATTTTACCGGAGATGTGAGCAGTAACGATGTGACCGTTTTCCAGCTCAACGCGGAACATAGTGTTGGGCAGCGTGTCGACCACGGTGCCTTCCATTTCAATAGAATCTTCTTTTGCCATGCAGGAAATACCTCGGGTTCTTTCTGCTGTCTATAAACCGCACTTCGTTTGAACTGGCATGTCCTTAAGGCCGAAGCGGCGGGTACGAAAAATTTGGTGCTACACAACCAGACCGTGAAGGAGCTCGGCTCGGAAGGGCTGGTTCAGTGCGATGGGCTCGGTGTAAATCAGATAACGCCACACACAAAATAAGCGCGCGTATTTTGCCCTATTTTGCCAGGCTAATCAAAAGTTCCCTAAAAAAAGCTGGAAATTCTTTCAGGAGAAGGCTCTTTTTCGACAATCACAACGATTGTCAGCCCGCTAAAATGCCATCATCTGATGACATTTCTCTGACAGAAGCTGTTTGGATTGAGGGCCCTGGCATAAGACTACAAAAGTGACTGCCAATCGGAATGACTTTGGGCATCATCCTGCAGTTCAAGTGGGTACCAATGATTATCTCTCAGTTGTTCAAGAGGCCGGTACTCTGTTTTGTAGCTCATCTTCTGACAACTTTCGATCCAGTAACCCAGATACAGGTAGGGCAGATGATGGTATCGGGCATGCAAAATCAACCAGAGCACCACGTAAACGCCCAGAGAACGCTTCGGTTGGTCCGGTTCGTAAAAAGTGTAGATAGCAGAGATGCCATGACTCAGGGTATCCATAGCCGAAACTGCCACCAGTTTGCCTTTCTCGTCCCGAAACTCCACCAGATGAGAGAAGTGTTTATCCATGGTCAGGAAGGATTTGTACTGATCTTCTGACGGTGGAAACATATCGCCATCGGCATGGCGCTCGTTGATATAGCGCTCATAGAGATCGTAATGCTCCTGCACGTAGCGGGCAGGCATGATCATGGCGCTCAGATCTTTATTTCTGTTCAGTGTTTTGCGGTGCTTGCGTTTCAGTCGGAACTCCTCGGTGGGCACCCGAACCGAAATACAGGCGTTGCAGCCTTTGCAATTCGGGCGGTAGAGATGTTTTCCACTGCGACGGAAACCCACAAGGGTCAGCAGGTCGTAAACCTGCTGGTTTACCTGTTGTTCGGGATCAAGGAAGAGTGTGGTGGCCGTATGATCTGCCAGATAACTGCAGTCATGGGGCACCGTCATATAAAAGCGCAGTTGCGGCTCTATAAAAGGGGCATCACTACTCAAAGCACAGATTCCTTAATGCGTTGTTCCAGTGACCAAGGGCCAACCGGCATAGGGGCGGCGGCATACAGTTTAAGATAGTCAAGAAAACGCGCTCTATCGATCTCTTCAGCACCAAAACTCGCCAGATGGTCAGTGTAAACCTGACAATCGATCAGCTCAAATTGCCAGGCTTTCAGCTGTTCCACCAGATGCACAAAAGCCACCTTGGAGGCATCGGTCGCCCGGGCAAACATCGACTCGCCGCAAAAGATCCTGCCGATGGCTACGCCGTACAGGCCGCCGACCAGTTTGCCATCCTGCCAGGCCTCTACCGAGTGGGCATAGCCTTTGTGATGAAGATTCAGATAGGCGGTACGCATTTCCGGGGTGATCCAGGTTTCCTCGGTATAGTTGCGGGCTGCTGCACAGCCATCCAATACCTGATCAAAGGCCTGATCAAAGGTGATCTCATAAAGTTGCTTGCGGATCGTTTTTTTCAGGCTGCGGCGAACCTTAAAGTTATCCGGCAGAATCACCATGCGTGGATCCGGCGACCACCAAAGAATCGGTTCGCCGGGATTAAACCAGGGGAAGATGCCCTGACGGTAGGCAGCAAGCAGCCATTGATCGTTGAGTTGGCCGCCAAAGGCGAGAATGCCCGGAGGTTCCTCCAGTGCTTCGGTTACCGGTGGAAAGGCAGGTGGATACTGAGGATCAAGCCAGGGTAGCTCTATCATAAAAACAGCTCATTAACGGTATTCGGGTGATAAGCGGGAAGGGGCGAAGATGGATGCCAAGTATTTGATTGCCTTCGTTTTGCTTATCTCATTGCTCAGGTATTATAAGGGCACAATTCATTAGGGTAGAAGTTTCATGACAACAGACCATCAACCGGAACCGACTCCTTCATCTGAGCCGGGTCAGGAGCTGGCAGATCGAATTCGCAAAGGCGCACGGGAAGGCGTTGTGATTTTGATTCTGGCGCTGTGCAGCTTTCTGGTGCTCGCTCTGGTCAGTTTTGATGCTCAGGATGGTGGCTGGTCCACCAGTCAGAGTTCCGGTATTCCGGAGAATCTGATGGGGCGTTTCGGTGCCTACACATCCGATCTGCTGCTAAGTATTACCGGCTATTCTGCCTATCTGTTTCCTCTCGTGATGCTTTATTACTCTGCGCACCGAATTTATATCGGTCGTCAGCAGCTGGATAGTGCTGCTCTGGGGCTACGTTTTCTTGGCTTTGTGGTCTGGATCTGTGCCAATGCGACATTGGCGAGCCTGCATTTCTATCATCCGGAAAGTGCTCTGCCGAGCGGTGCTGGCGGTATTATCGGTGAAGCTTTCACCAGTATTCTGCTCACCAGTCTGGGGCTGATGGGCTCTACCCTGCTGATGTTGGCGCTCTGGATGATAGGTTTCTCGCTGCTTACCGGCTGGTCCTGGATGTTAATTATCGACACCCTGGGTTTTTACGCGGAAGCGGGTGCTAACCGTGTTTTTCAATGGCTGAAAAAAGAAGCTAAAGACACAAGTGCTGGTTTACCGGAGCAATATTCTGCGCCTTCTGCGGATCAGCTTTATGCTGATCGCTATCAGGGGCAGCCTGCACCTGCCGCACCACTGAATTCAGAAAATGACGCTTTTTTTGCTCCTGTACGCGACGCTTATCCTGATAATGCCCAGCAGCAATCAACCGCTTCTTATGAGCCAGCGAAAGATATTGATGAGGATAGCTGGGAGGAAAAAAATCCGCCCCAGCCATGGCACAAGCACCTATTGAATAGCCTGCCAATGTTGCCACCTCTGTTTAACAACAAAGAGCGTAACAGCAAAGAGGCTAACGCTGGTCGTCGTGCTCCGGCTCAGGAAAGGGTAGAGCCCGCTCTGACTTTGGGCGCACCTTTAGTGGCTACTGACGATGATCGCCTGAGCGCGGTGGAGCCAACACTGGATATCTCTCCATCACTTCAGCAGGCTTTTGGCGGTGTGCAGAATCAACAAATGCCTCAGCAAGCTGATCAACATACACCTGCAATGCAAACTCCGGTTGCTATGCCTGAAGCACAGGCTACCTCGCCAAGGGGTTCTGCTCAAACCGCTATGGATGAGCCACAACCTGTTATGGCTGATATGTCAGAGGCTCCACCTTGGGAAGAGGGTGCAGATACGCAAGTTCCTGCCGTGGTGGATGGTTTCGAGACTGAACCGACTATGGAAGAGCGTCTGGCTGCAGTTACCCAAGTCACCGAAGATGGCGAAATCTGGAGTGTTGCGCGTTTTCAGAAACCGGATACCACGCCAGTTGGTGAGATTACCGGTGATAAGCCGTCCATCGATCTGCTGACTCAGGGCGATAACTTTAATAAACCGAGTTACACCCCTGAACAGTTGCAGACCATGTCTGAATTGCTTGAGGTGCGCCTGAAAGAATTTAACGTGGTGGCGCAGGTGGTTGATGTGCATCCGGGGCCTGTGATTACCCGTTTCGAGATTCAGCCTGCTGCCGGGGTTAAAGCCAGTAAGATTACCAATCTGGCAACAGATCTTGCCCGTGCGCTTGCTGTGACCAGTGTACGCGTGGTTGAGGTGATTGCCGGTAAGTCTTCTGTCGGTATTGAGATCCCGAACCAGAACCGGGCGATGATTCGCCTGCATAAAGTGCTGAATCATAACTCTTACTCGAAATCTGACTCTCCGCTGACTTTAGCGCTGGGCGATGATATTGCCGGTCAGCCTGTGGTTGCTAATCTTGCCAAGATGCCGCACCTGCTGGTGGCGGGTACCACAGGTTCCGGTAAGTCGGTAGGTGTGAACGCCATGCTGTTGAGCATGCTGTTCAAGGCCACACCGGAAGAACTGCGCCTGATCATGGTTGATCCTAAGATGCTGGAGCTGTCGGTTTATGATGGTATTCCGCATCTGCTGACCCCGGTCGTGACCGATATGAAGGATGCCGCCAATGCGCTGCGCTGGTGTGTGGCTGAGATGGAGCGCCGCTACAAGCTGATGGCGGCCATGGGCGTGCGTAATATCGCAGGTTTCAACAGCAAGCTGGATGAGGCTGCTGCTCAGGGGGCGAGAGTTGCCGATCCGACTGCTAAACCTGAGCAGGGTGAAGCGCCACCGACGTTGGAAAAACTGCCTTTCATCGTGGTTGTGATCGATGAGTTTGCCGACATGATGATGATCGTCGGTAAGAAGGTGGAGGAGCTGATTGCCCGTCTGGCCCAGAAAGCCCGTGCGGCCGGTATCCACCTGATTCTGGCGACCCAGCGTCCATCGGTGGATGTAATTACCGGTCTGATCAAGGCTAATATTCCGACTCGAATCGCCTTTCAAGTGTCTTCGAAAATCGACTCCCGAACCATTCTGGATCAGGGCGGTGCTGAGCAGCTGCTGGGTCATGGTGACATGCTTTATCTGCCGCCGGGAACCGCGATGCCGATTCGTGTGCACGGTGCCTTTGTTGATGATGATGAAGTGCACCGCGTGGTTGAGAACTGGAAACGTCGTGGCACTCCGGACTTTGTGGACAGTATTTTGAACGGATGGGAAGAAAACGGTGTCCCATCTGAAGGTGGTGGTGCCGAATCCGGCGATGAAGACCGGGATGCTCTCTACGATGAGGTAGTGGAATTTATTACCGAAACCCGTCGTGTTTCCGCATCCGGTATTCAGCGTCGCTTCAAGATCGGCTACAACCGGGCAGCACGCTTGGTTGAGTCCCTTGAAGCTGCAGGAGTGGTATCCGGCATGGGCAGTAATGGTCAGCGTGAAGTGCTGGCACCGCCCAGCCAACCACAGGAATAACCCTGACTTAAGGGAAAGTGGATCCTGATTTTGAGGATCCTGATTTTGAAGATCATAGTTTTGTAGATCTGAGTTTTGTGGATCTTAGCTTAAGGAATTCTATGCAACGTTTTAACGCTTTTGTGTTGGCAATTATCAGTGTGTTTCTGTTTCAGATCTCTTCTGTTCAGGCGGACAATTCAGCTCAAAATGCTGCCAGCTCTGATACCAGCAGTTCTGCGGCAGCTCATCAGCTTGGGGAGCTCCTGGCTAAAATGGAGACGCTGGATGCAGATTTTCAGCAGCGTATTCTGGACGCTAAAGGCAGTCGTCTGCAGGAAGTTTCCGGCCATCTGAGCCTTGCCCGACCCGGTAAGTTCTACTGGGAAACCGAAAACCCTTTCCCTCAGACCGTGGTATCCGATGGTGAAACCCTGTGGTTGTTCGACCCGGATCTGGAGCAGGTAACCGTTCAACAGATGGATCCGTCTCAGAACCGTACACCAGCCATGCTGCTGAGTGGCAATATCGATTCGATTGAAGAACGTTTTACCATCAAGCTGACCCGCGAAAGCGCTCAGTTCAAAGAGTTTCTGCTGATTCCTACTGGTCAGGAATCACTGTTTGAAGAGCTGCGCCTGAGCTTTGTGGCGGATGAACTGGCTTCTTTGCTGCTGTCTGATAGTCTTGGCCAGCGTACCTCTATCGAGCTTTTCTCTACCAAGCTGAATCCTGAGCTTGCCGAAGACCGTTTTACCTTTGCGATACCGGAAGGTGTCGACGTGATCATGCAGTAAGCCCTTTCCGATATGGATCTCTTTGCCGAAGAACCTAAGTGGCAGCCGCTGGCTGCCCGTATGCGTCCACGTACCCTGGATGAATACTCCGGTCAGCAGCACCTGCTGGCAGCAGATAAACCTCTGCGTCAGGCGATTGAACGGGATCAGCTGCACTCGATGATTTTCTGGGGGCCGCCGGGGGTGGGTAAAACCACGCTGGCCCGCTTGATCGCAGAGCTGACTAAGGCACGTTTTGAAAGTATTTCGGCTGTATTGTCCGGGGTAAAAGAGATTCGGACAGCAGTAGAGCGTGCTCAGCAGACCCGGGCTCACGGTGGTAAAACCCTGCTCTTTGTCGATGAGGTGCACCGCTTTAACAAATCCCAGCAGGATGCTTTTTTGCCTTTTGTGGAAGACGGCACTTTTATCTTTGTCGGTGCGACCACGGAAAACCCCTCCTTTGAACTCAATAATGCACTGCTTTCCCGTGCCCGTGTTTATGTACTGCGGAGTCTCGAGGCGGACGATCTGGTGCAGGTTTTGCGTCATGCGGTAACCGATACCGAACGGGGCTTGGGTGAACAGAATCTGCAGGTTGATGATCAGCATCTGGAGCTATTGGCCAAAGCCGCTGATGGCGATGCCCGACGTGCGCTGAATCTTTTGGAAGTCGCTTCGGATCTGGCGGAAGATACCTCGGACGGACGGCAGATCAATGCTCAGGTGATGACCGAGGTGCTGGCAGAAAGTACCCGCCGGATGGATAAAGGCGGTGATCTCTTTTACGAGCAGATCTCTGCCCTGCACAAGTCTGTGCGGGGTTCAGCGCCGGATGCCGCACTCTACTGGTTCTGCCGTATGCTCGATGGTGGCTGTGATCCGCTCTATATAGCCCGGCGTGTCGTGCGTATGGCGAGCGAAGAGATCGGTAATGCCGATCCCCGTGCGCTACAGCTCTGTCTTAATGCCTGGGATGTTCAGGAGCGCCTTGGCAGCCCGGAAGGAGAGCTTGCTGTTGCGCAGGCGATTCTCTACCTGGCCTCCGCGCCGAAGAGTAATGCTGCCTACAAGGCGTACAATCAGGCTCGTGCCCATGTGGTCGAAACCGGTAATTACGATGTGCCGGTTCACCTGCGAAATGCGCCGACTAAGCTGATGAAAGAGATGGGCTTCGGACAAGAGTATCGCTATGCCCATGATGAACCGGATGCTTATGCAGCAGGTGAAAATTACTTCCCGGAAGAGCTGGCGCACACCCGCTACTACTATCCTGAAAATCGTGGGCTGGAGCAAAAGATCGCGCAGAAGCTGCAATGGCTGGCGGAAAAAGACGCCGCCAGTGATCTGAAGCGCTATCCCGATAAGTATTGATTCCCGGTCTCTCTATTGTTCGTTTTTTCTCATTTTTCACGCGCTGTTTTGGTGCGTTTTAGGGCTACATAGAAGGCAGGTTTGCACTTCGTTTGTAGCAAGTCAGACATGCGACAAATAGCCCTGCTTTTTATCCGGTATATTTGATGCAGGTCATGAGCAGTTTTTTCGGGGCTGACTATATTCGATAGGGCGTTTTGGAAAAGCGTTACCGCCAACTCAGAAATTGAAGTTAAAAATAAAAAGGGCCGGTAATGACTTAAGCAAGCTAAACCGCTTGTGCGGTTTATTTCCCTACCGAAAATAGGAGGTGTGAGATGAGTACCATCATGTCACAACTGCATCTGGACCATCTGAATCTCAGCCGACTGCTGGAAGTTCTTAAAGATAAGCTGGTAAGTCTCAAAGAGGGTGAGCGCCCTGATTACCAACTGATACTGGACGTTGTCACCTACATTGTTGATTACGCCGATGCCCACCACCATCCCCTTGAAGATCAGATCTACGATTACGCAACCCAGCAATACCCTTCCAGCAAACAAGCGTTGTTAGAAGTTGAAGCCGAACACAAGCTGATCCGTGATAATACCCGTGAGTTCCAGCAGCTTATTGAAAGCATTCTGATGGATTCTGTTGTTTCCATGGATGTATTCAATCAGCGGTTGGAAGACTTTATCCGCCAGCAGTATGACCACCTGAACCAGGAAGAAGGCACCGTATTCCCTCTGCTGGAAAAACTGATGCAGGATAAAGACTGGCTCAACCTGCAGGTTAAATTGCAAACCCGGGAAGACCCTCTCTTTGGTGACAACGTCGCAGAAGAATATAAGCGACTTTATAAGTCTCTGATTCAGCAGGAAGCTGTAGCCTGATCATCTTTTTGTCTCAACGAATATCCTTAAACCTGTGAGTTGTTGAAAGCTGCCCGCCATTTATTGGCGGGCTTTTTTTATTTAAAGCGCCCATGTATCAATTTATCCGTGATTATTCACTGGCAGGGGCTTTGGAAATGCTGCTCTTTTCTCTACAATGTTGCCCCTTGGATTTCAGTGAATTGGCTGTTGTTATTCAGCCTCTAAGCCCAACCCCGTAAACCTTAAAAAGGGAGCCATCATGAATCAGATGTTAGCCGTTGCGATTGGCGGAGCATTCGGAGCGATGGGGCGTTACTGGGTTGTCGGCTTGGTCACTCAATGGTTTGGGCGGGGCTTTCCTTACGGAACGCTGACGGTCAATGTTCTTGGTTCTGTACTGATTGGTTTTCTGTACACCCTTCTGGTCCAGCAGCTAAAGCTTGAGCCTCACGCTCAGGCGATTCTGATGGCAGGTTTTACCGGAGCATTTACCACCTTTTCAACCTTCGCACTGGAATCACTGAATCTTTTTCAAAGCGGGCGGGTATCCGCAGCAATACTGTACATTGTTTTGAGTGTCGTTTGCTGTCTGGCTGCGGTAGCCGTTGGCATGTGGTTGGGCAGGCAGCTTGCCTGACCGGGAATATGACTGTAACTAATGGGTAATCATAATGCTTGATGCAAAGCTGATCCGTACGGATCTGGAAACTGTTGCGGAAAAACTGAAAATTCGCGGTTTTGAACTGGATACCGCCCGTCTGCAGGAGCTGGAGTCCCAGCGTAAAGAATTGCAGACTGAAACCGAACAGCTGCAGAACGAGCGTAATACCCGATCGAAAGCGATTGGTAAGGCCAAAGCTTCCGGTGAAGATATCGCCCCTCTGCTGGCTGAAGTGAGCGATCTGGGTGATCGTCTGGATGCCGGTAAGCAGAAGCTGGCTGAGCTGCAGGAAGAGCTGAACAACCTGATGCTGACCATTCCTAACCTGCCGCACGAATCTGTACCGGCGGGCAGCAGCGAAGACGACAACGTCGAAGTGCGCCGTTGGGGCACACCAAAAGAGCTGGATTTTGAAGCGAAAGATCACGTTGATCTGGGTGCGGTTGGTGGTCTGCTGGACTTTGAAACCGGCGTAAAAATCACCGGTTCCCGTTTCACGGCTATGCGTGGTGCTCTGGCCCGCATGCACCGTGCCCTGACTCAGTTTATGCTGGACACCCACACCGGTGAGCATGGCTATACTGAAGTTTACGTGCCTTACATGGTAAATAAGGACTCACTACGCGGTACGGGGCAGCTGCCTAAGTTCGAAGAAGATCTGTTCAAGCTTCAGGGCGAAAGCGAGTACTACCTGATCCCGACTGCTGAAGTTCCGGTAACTAACATGGTGCGTGACGAGATTCTGGCGGCGAAAGATCTGCCACTGAAGATGACCGCTCACACCCCTTGTTTCCGTAGTGAAGCAGGTTCTTACGGTCGTGACACCCGTGGCATGATCCGTCAGCACCAGTTCGAGAAAGTGGAAATGGTACAGCTGGTTGAGCCGTCCAAGTCCTACGAAGCGCTGGAAGAACTGACCGGCCACGCAGAGAAAATCCTGCAGGCGCTGAACCTGCCATACCGTGTGGTGACCCTGTGTGGTGGCGATATCGGTTTCTCCGCAGCCAAAACCTATGACATTGAAGTATGGCTGCCGGGTCAACAGAAGTACCGTGAGATCTCTTCCTGCTCTAACTTTGAAGACTTCCAGGCGCGTCGTCTGCAGGCCCGTTTCCGTAATCCGGAAACCAACAAGCCTGAACTTCTGCACACCCTGAACGGCTCCGGTCTGGCGGTTGGCCGTACACTGGTTGCGGTTATGGAAAACTATCAGGACGCAGAAGGCCGTATCCACGTGCCGGAAGCTCTGCAGCCGTACATGGGTGGTATTACCGTTATCGGTTAATCTGCTTAAGTATCGCGCGCAAGAAAACGGCCTATGCTGAAAAGCACAGGCCGTTTTTTTATATCAGGTGGTTTATTTACCCTTTTTTGCACGAATCTGGTGCATTTTTGAGTTCTGGTGCTCCAAATTGGTTATAAAAGATTTCTTGTATCTTTGATTTGGTTATATAAAATTAAACCTGTCCTTCCCCTTGTGAGATCAGCCCATGAAAATGCTCCCCCTGATGGCGAATACCCAGGAATTTGGTGCCGTAGTGATCGGCCATGATGATACTGCCCGCCGTAAGCTTCAGGCTTTGTTAAGAGCCGGAGCCAAAGTCGCTGTCGCTGCTTCCCAGCCTTTAAGTGAAGGATTGCAGCAGTTGATGCAGGAGCATGATGTTGCTGAAATCGCTATGGAGCAGGCGCTTACCAAGGCTGAGCTTTATCCGTTAGTGATTCTGGCTGAAGGCGCAAGGGAGGAGCTGCAACAGCAGGCGGCTGAGCTAAAGGCGAAGGGACGACTGGTGAATGTGGCGGCTCACCCGGAATGGTCTAACGTCTCCCTGCCTTATCTGATTGATCGTCATCCGGTGTTGATTGCGGTGGGCTCTACCGGTGAAGCACCCGTGCTGGCGCGTATTATGAAAGCCCGTCTTGAATCTTTGATTCCCCGTTCCTTTGGTCATCTGGCGAAACTGGTTCATCAGGGTGCAGATCGGGTTAAAGCCTTATTCCCGACTTTGAAATTGCGTGAGCGTTTCTGGTCGCAGCAGCTTGAAGGTGCGGTAGGTGAGCTGATGCTTTCCGGCCGTGAAGCACAGGCATCACAGCTACTGGAAAATAATCTCGCTCAGGCTGAAGCCGAAACCGGCGTGGTAACGGGTGAAGTGTATCTGGTTGGCGGTGGGCCGGGGGATCCGGAACTACTGACGCTGCGTGCGGTTCGTCTGATCCAGCAGGCAGATGTGGTGCTTTATGACCGTCTGGTGGCGCCTGAGATTGTTGATCTTTGCCGTAGCGATGCTGAACGCATCTATGTGGGCAAAGCCCGTTCTGATCATGCGGTGCCTCAGGGGGATATTAACCAGTTGTTAGTGGATCTGGCGTTGCAGGGTAAACGGGTACTTCGCCTGAAAGGCGGTGATCCCTTTATCTTTGGTCGCGGCGGTGAGGAGATCGAAACGCTGAGTCAGAACCGCGTGCCGTTTCAGGTGGTGCCGGGCATTACCGCAGCATCCGGTTGTGCCGCTTATGCTGGTATCCCGCTAACTCACAGAGATCATGCCCAGTCAGTTCGTTTTGTCACCGGTCACCTGAAAGATGGTAGTAGCAATCTGCCCTGGACGGAACTTGCTACACCGTCTCAGACTCTTGTGTTCTATATGGGGCTGGTGGGTTTACCGGAAATCACCCGACAGTTGATTGCCCATGGCCGAAGTGCAGACACTCCGGCAGCTCTGATTCAGCAGGGTACGACCCGTAACCAGAAAAACTATATCGCTACTCTGGGAACTCTGGCCGAGCATATCGCTGATAAGCAGGTCGAGCCGCCGTCACTGATCATTGTCGGCGAAGTGGTGTCTCTGCATGAAAACCTGAACTGGTTTGATCCGGAGCAGGCGGGTGGCAGTCAGGGTTTCTGGAAACGAAGTGATGCCTGATGAGTTTTGATCAACTCACCCTTTACCGATTGAATCCATATCGGGTATTGCCTGCGTATAGACATCAAAGCCTTTGTTCTAGGTTATTTGTTTTTCGTGAGTCAGGAGTACCCGATGAAACGTCGTACTTTTTTACAGGCGCTGGTTGGTTTTCCGGCAGCTATTTCCTTTGTTCCTGCCTTAGAGGCCAGCCATCGGCCGGATCATCAGATCGAACCCCTTAAGCTCAGCCATAAAGAGTGGAAAGAGCGCCTCGACAAGATGCAGTTTTATGTGCTCCGTGAAGAGGGCACTGAGCGTGCATTTACCAGTCCCCTGAACGAAGAGAAGCGTAAAGGGGAGTATCGCTGCGCAGGTTGTGATCTGCTGTTGTTTACCT
This sequence comes from Oceanospirillum sanctuarii, assembly GCF_002150805.1. Classification (GTDB taxonomy): domain Bacteria; phylum Pseudomonadota; class Gammaproteobacteria; order Pseudomonadales; family Halomonadaceae; genus Oceanospirillum; species Oceanospirillum sanctuarii. The sequence continues at coordinate 92,843 of NZ_MTBA01000004.1, read as the reverse complement.
CAGAGATGAAATACGACAGCGGCACCGGCTGGCCAAGTTTCTTTACTGTGGTTGAAGGACATATCGGCACCAAGACCGATTTCAAGCTGATCTATCCCCGTACTGAATACCATTGCACCCGTTGCGGTGGTCATCAGGGGCATGTGTTCAACGATGGTCCTAAGCCGACCGGAGAACGTTGGTGCAACAACGGCGTTGCTCTGCGTTTTGTTCCCGCCTGACACTGGAGTTATAGAGACTGGGATAGTCTAAGAACTCTACATCTCTCTTCGGAACCGCCTGATTTCAGGTGGTTTTTTGTTTCTCACTGTAAGCAACCTAGTAGAAACCCTTGTAGGTCATACCAATATTGTGCGTTGCAGCTAATAAAATAGTGAATTTTGCTGTCATCTTACGCTAAGTGGTTAGTTTTGTTGGACTAAAGTAGGGCGTATTGCTATGGCATCAGGCCTTATTATGGAGTTCCAAAATAATAAAAAACTTATAACCACAACAATTATTACAACAAGTTCCTGTGCAGGCAGGGTGGAGCTGATTTGCGTATGAGTTCAACGGCTAATCCAAAAATAATTCAGATAGCGGCAGGGATACCGGTCTTAGGTGGTGTGCTGTTTGGCATGCTGTCCGACACGATTCCAACGGCCTGGGGCATAGGCCTATTAATTGCTGCAGCCTTACCGGTGTTGCTGGCATTAACTGGCGGCAGAGCCAGTGGAGGCTCACATCCGGTATTGGATGGTCTGTTAAGGAAAGAAGAAGTCACTACTGAAGACCTTCAACAGGCACGCTCCGCCCTTCAGCAACAGGGTATGACAGGTACACCGGTCAGTCGCTTTGTCGGTGGTTATGCCAAGCTACGTTTAATGGCAGAAGCCCTTGGCGGTACTGCCAGTAAAACCGCCATCGCTACTGCAGAAGTATCTCACCTGGCTGATCAGATGGATAAGCGCCTGGATATTCAGCAGGACGAAGTTGAAAAAGTCTCCACTCGCGTCGAATCCATCACCGTTACCATGCAACAGGTTTCTGTGAACGCCAGTAGTGTTACTGAACTGGCGACTCAGGCAAAAGAGTACAGCTTTACCGGTCGTGATGAGCTGCAGGAAGCGATTGCCCAGATGCGGGATATCAGCTCCCGCACAGACCATACTCTGGGGCTGATCAATCAGCTGAACGAAAAATCCGACATGATTCAGGATGTAACCCGAGTTATTGAGGGTATCGCTGAACAAACCAATCTGCTGGCGCTGAACGCAGCGATTGAAGCCGCCCGTGCCGGTGAACACGGTCGTGGCTTCGCAGTCGTTGCAGATGAGGTGCGTAGCCTTGCCAGTCGTACTTCTGACTCCACCCAGCAGGTTGCCAATATCGTGCAGGAGATTCAGTCCAGTACACAGGAAGTGGTGACCACTATCGAAGATCTGGTTTCCCGTATCAACTTTGGCTCCGAGAAAGTTGAAACTGTGGGTAATCGTCTGGGGGATATGGCCAATCAATTTGATGAGGTTGAGCATCAGATCAGCAGTATTGCTGAAGCCGTGGTGCATAGCCATGAACATATCGAAGATATCTCCCGCTCTATCTCTTCCCTGAAAGAGGAAGTGACGGAGGGGAATGGTCAGATGCACGATCTTTCGACCCAGGCAGAAAGTCTGATGCATGGCGCTGAGACCATTACTGCAGAGCTTGCCCGTCAGGCGGCAGCAGGTAAACATCGCGATAGTTACGCAGCCTGTCGTCGGGCAGCGGAACGCGTGCAGGAGGCCTTTGAGCAGGCTGTTGCCAGTGGCACTCTGACCATGGATGACCTGTTTGATCGCAACTACCAGCCGATTTCCGGTACAAACCCGCAGAAATACTCGACCCGTTTTGATCAGTTTACGGATCGGGTGCTACCGGCCATTCAGGAAGATACTCTGAACTCTAATGGCTTTGCATACGCGATCATGATCGACGATCACGGCTATGTACCAACCCACAATAACCAGTATGCCCATAAAGAAAGCGGTGATCCTGAAGTGGATCTGGTGAAGAGCCGTAGCAAGCGAATCTTCAACGACAAAACCGGCCAGCGTGGTGGTCAGCATCAGGAGAAGCTACTGTTGCAAACCTACAAACGGGATACGGGCGAGGTTCTGCACGACCTCTCTGTTCCTGTCTTTGTGAATGGTCGCCACTGGGGAGGCTTCCGTGTGGGCTATCTGCCGGATTGATGTTTGATAGCCGTTAACAAACGCTAAAAGCCCGCTATATGCGGGCTTTTTGATGGCTGACTGATGACTCTGACGCAGAGATCTAAAACCGTTAGCTCAGAAGCGGGAGAGCTCAGAGAAGTCGATATCGCGGGCTGCAATGACGGCCTGAATGCGGTTGCTCACACCAAGCTTACGCAGAATAGCGGATACGTGGGCTTTAACTGTGGTTTCAGCAATCGACAGGGTATAAGCAATCTGCTTGTTGGATTCCCCTTCAGCCATACGCTGCAGCACAATAATCTGGCGGCGGGTCAGGGAAGAGAGCAGTGCAGGGTCAATGGTTTCTGCCTGTTTCTGCTGGCGCAGCGCCTGTGCGCCGGAAAGATTTGCAGAAGAGTTATTGTCGCCACGGATAATATCTGAGGGTAGATAGACGCTACCCGCCAGAATCTGTTCCAGAGCCTTATGCATCTGATCCCGTGGGGAGGATTTGGTAATAAAGCCAACCGCACCAAAGGTGATCGCCTGCAGAACAACCTTTTTGTCTTCTTCGGCAGAGACAATAACAACAGGGATTGAAGGTGCCATTTCGCGCAGACGCATCAGGCCCTGAAAGCCATCCATACCGTCCATATTCAGATCGAGCAGTACCAGATCGACCTCGTCATCCTGCTCGATCAGAGCAAGGGTATCATCCAGATTGCAGGTCTCCAGAATTTCGCTGTCCGGATACCGGCTGCGCACCACATTGGCGATCGCTTCCCGGAAGATAGGATGGTCATCAGCAGTCACAATTTTATACATGGCAAACCCCTTCTTATTGTCTTTTGTCGTGGGCCGTCGTTAGTTCGCAGAGCTGTTCTAGCTTCAAGGCTGTATTAGTCATAGAGCCGTACTGGTCACAGGGCTGTTATTGGGTTGTTTGTTGGGCTTTGCAGGCTGTTCAACCTGACTTCGTCTGCCTTCGGAATCATTTCGCAGTCTATCATGACTGTTTGGTTCCGTTTTGTGCATCCGACAATAGTTCAGTGAATTCTACATAAACTATTTATGTAACCCCTTAATATTAAAGTGGTTATCCTGTTTTATTGCGTGGTGGAGACACCTTGCTGAGTGTATGACCCGCTTAATGGAACCGGTGGTTGCAGCACCAGATCCCCTCCTTTTTCCTGCCAGCCATCGATGCCTGAGGGATACCAGTACAGAGGTTTAATTCCCAATGCACTGGCTTTGGCTGCGGCATTCCAGGACATCCAGCAATCGGTTTTACAGAAGAATACCGGAGTCTTATCGGGATGGCGCGCCATCAGGATGGAAAGCTGATCAGAGAAATACCGATTGATCGATTCAGGGGCATCGGCCTTGCCGGTATTGGCCAACCAGAAACTACCGGGGATCGTTTTATGTTGTTTGGTATTGATAAAGCGACCTTCCCGCAAGGTTGTCGGAAGAACATCGATCAGAAGTAAACGGTTTTGTTCGTTAAGCGTGACAAACTCGCTATCAGAAAGGGTCATAGCTCCCGGAGCCTGAGAGGGAACCGGAGCACGATAACGGCTGTTTCGCAGGCCATTAGCGTCAAAAAGGCTGGGATCGGAAAGTAGTTGCTGGTCTTCTTCGCTTAGGGGTTGCAGATACTGATCCGGATTCAGTTGAGCCTGAATCTGTTCTTCGGCAACAGATGAGTTCTGCAATGCGAGGGACGTCTCGATAACGCTACAGGCTGATAAGCTGATTGCTGAGAAAAGAATCATGGATACGGCTAACACCTTCTTCGGGATTTCGAAGGAGAGCGCAGTCAGATTATCGGCAGGTTGCAGTAAAGCTGTCAGGCGATACCGGATGGTCTCATACCAACGAGCAGGCAGAGCTGTGCCATTCGGAACCCCTGTGCGAGATATTGTCATTATTGTCTCTCGTCGCCAGAAGGCTGTTGCTTAAAAGTTGCAGAGCATTAGCTGGGCCGTGTTGTCACTGGCCTCAGTTTTAACTTAGGCCTTCTGGTTAAAAAATGATCTTCTGCTTTGGTGGTTGCTGATTACTACTCAGGGCGTAGAAAAACTACGCCTTTGGTACTGGTTTTCCGCTACTTTTCATACCACGTTGCGGATCGAAGCTGATAATTGCCAGCGTCAGGAAGGCAAGAGTGATTCCTGAAACCACCATCAGCGAGTGGCTGTCCAGTTCGCCATACAGGCTGAAACGTATGAGTTCCACCCCATAGGTGAACGGATTCAGCTGGCAGACGGTATGCAGCAGAATACCGGCCTCCTGCATCTTCCAGAGGGGATAGAGTGCAGAGGAGAGAAAGAACATCGGGAAGATGACAAAGTTCATCACGCCGGCAAAGTTCTCCAGTTGGCGGATAAAGGTTGAGATAAACAAACCGATCGCCCCCAGCATGACAGAAACCAGCAGTGCAGCAGGAAGAACCGCCAGATAGCCGATCAGTGGTGGATCAACATCCACCAGAAGGGCGATCAGCAGAAACACCATCACCTGAGGCAGTGAGACTAAGGCATTGGCGACTAACTTACTGATCAGCAGAAAGCTTCGTGGTGGCGGGCTGGTGAGCAGAACCTTCATGCTGCCCATCTCCCGGTCGTACACCATAGAGAGCGCGCTTTGCATAGCGTTAAACAGCAGGATCATGGCTACTAAGCCTGGTGCGATATAAACCTGATAGGTGATGTAAGTGCCGTAGGGCGGCATGATGGAAACACCCAGCACGGCACGAAAACCGGCGGCGAACACCACCAGCCAGAGCAGAGGGCGGATCAGAGCACTGAGGAAGCGGGTACGTTGTTGAACAAAACGCAGCAGTTCACGCTGGCTGATACCGACAAAGGTGCGCCAGTAGCGGCTGATACCACCCTGATGTTTTCGGATCTTAATCGGGGCATTCATAGCGCTGGCTCCGGGTTTTGTGATGGCGTTTTGCTGGTCTGACCCGCGGCCTTTTTACAGCCCTCGACGCGACCGTTTAACAGCCCGGCCAGTGAGGCATCCGGACTTTTTGCAAGAAGCGTTTTCTGTAGCCCTGCGCAAACCACTTCTCCCTGATGAAGAATAGTGACTGGATCTTCATCAGCGATCTCTTCCAGCAGATGGGTTGTCCAAAGTACCGTTAAACCTTCTTCGCAGCGCTGATGCAGGTATTCGGTGAGTTGGCGGCGAGTCTGAATATCAAGACCTGCTGTGGCTTCATCCAGCATCAGAAAGGCGGGGTTATGCAGCAGTGCCCTGGCGATCTCTACCCGACGCTTATGGCCGCCGTTGAGTTGGCGCACTGGTGTTTTCAATCGGTCAAGTAGTTCAAGACGTTCCAGTTCTTGATGGATCCGGTTTTTGGCCTCTTTGCGGCTCATGCCCTGAAGGGATGCATGGTAGTGCAGGTTCTGGCCGACCGTCAGATCCAGATCCAGCGTACTTTGCTGGAAAACGATCCCCAGATTGCAGAGGTAGTCCGGTGTCGCTTTATCAAGGGGATCGCCGTTAAACACCAGCTCCCCCTCCTGACGGCGAATCAGCCCTGCCAATAGATTAAACAGAGTCGATTTGCCTGCACCGTTAGCCCCCAGAAGCGCATTAAAGCGCCCCTGATAGAGCTTAAGGTCGATCTGATTAAGCGCCTGCCGCTGGCCATAACGATGGTTCAGTCCCTGAACCGAGAGTAGAACAGGAACTGAGTTCAGTACCTCATCGGAACTGACAGTGTTGGCGTCAGTATCGGTCATGTTCAGCGGCTTCATGGGCGACTCCTTAGCGTTCAGCCTGTAGCTGGTTCATCGCTTCTGTCGGCAGAATCGCAACACCCCAAGGGTAGCGGCCAACTTTGATGCTCTTGATCACTTTCAGTTTGTCAACATCGATCACGGAAACATCACCGCTGATACCGTTAGTGGTCAGCAGGCGTTTCTGATCCGGGCTGAATTCCATGTGCCATACACGACGACCCACCAGCAGATAATCGATCACTTCGTAGCTTTTGGCATCAACAACCGCAACATGGTTAGCAGGGCCTAAGGCAACAAAGGCGTAGCGACCATCGGCGCTCAGTTTTACACCCACGGGCTGAATGCGATCCGGGTGAATACCTGAGATTTCAAAACGCAGCTTTTTCAGGATTTCGCGGTTTTCGGTGTTGATCACCACCACGGAGCCGCCAATCTCGGAGGATGCCCACAGCAGGCTTCCATCTTTATTGAACTCCACATGACGAGGGCGCTGATCCACTAAAGTGTTGTCGTACAGCTCGTGGGTTTCGGTATCGATCCAGTGCAGCATGCTGGTGGTTTCAGAGGTGTTTACCGCAATTTTGCCGTTCGGGCTGACCGCCATGCCTTCCGGCTCGACACCTACATCGATCTGGGCGATGACATCGCGCTTTTCGGTGTCAACGATGGTTACGAGGGCATCATCTTCGTTGGCGATAAAGAGGTGACGGTTGTTGGGGGAGAGGGCGAACTGCTCCGGGTCATCACCGGATGGCAGGTTGGCGATAATCTGACCGGTGCGGGTATCCATAATCTGTACGGTGTCATCGTCGCTGGCGCAGATATAAAGCTTGGTGTAGTCCTTGCTGAACACGATACCCCGCGGGCGCTGACCCACATCGATGGTGTTTACTACTTCCAGTGTGTCCAGATTGATCACAGAGAGGGAGTTGTCTTTCTCGTTACTGATATAAGCCATATCAGCGGCAGCCGGGTTGGCCAGCGCGAGTGAACCCAGCATAAGAGCGGAAAGGCCTGCTTTGGCTGGCAGATTTCTCAGCTGCTTTAGCATTTTGTTGGTTGTTAGCATTTTCATAGTCGGTTACCTGTGTCCGTAAGGTGTTATTTTTTTCATCGTTTCAGCCTTCATGGGCTGGTTTCGGTCAGGGTTTTATTGTTATTTCAGCACTTCACTCTTTGGCGAAGCTGTTAAAGCGTGTTCTTCATTTCACACTGGCTTTCCTGGCGGTCAAAACCCAGGGTGTCCAGTTCGGTGACCGGGTGCAGATAACCAGCCTGCGGTGACTGGGATACCAGCGAACGGGGCTGAACCAGAGGGATTGGCTGGCGCAGTTGGCCGTTCCAGTCGCGATAGGTCAGCTTGTGGCCCTTAAAGGCCGCCAGATGGAATTTGTCGCTCAGAAGAAACTGTTGAATATGTGAGGCTTCATAGGCCTTCGGATCTTTCCGGTTCTGGGTCACCGCTTCAGCAACTGAGCGAACCGCAGCCCATGCGGCGTAGTCTTCACTCTGCATGTTGCGCTCCTGCTGCCTGATAAAACGGGATTGCAGCTGAGCCGCGCCCCATTGCTCCACAACGCGGTGCCAGGCAACCGGTGTCAGACCCTGAGTACCGGCCACCGGCCGTGGCAGCCAGGTGTTGTAAGGGACGTAATGACCAAAGTCGCCCTCTTCATCGGCCACCAGAACTACGTCGTAGTCTTCTGCCTGAGTAAACAGAGGCAGCTCTTTCTGAGCGGTGCGACGCAGGTCGGTATCAAAACTCCAGCTTTTCTCGTCAACGATCTTGCCGCCAAAGCGTTTGGCCGAGCGCTTCAGAGCGGCCAGATAAGCCTGATCACCTTCAGTCGGCCCTGCAATCAGAAACCATTGACTGAAACGGCGTCCCGCCAGCCACTGTGCCAGCGCATCGGTCAGCATGCTGCGGCTGGGGTAGGTATGGAAAGTGTTATTCAGACATTGGCTGGTACGCAGGGCATCATCCGGATTGGCCACGTTAAACAGCAGTGCGCCTTTCTCTTTGGCTTGTTTGTCCAGCTGAGCCATCAGAGCAGTTGGCACGTCTACCAGTACGACGGCATCTTTTTTGATAATGGATTCTGCTGCTTTTAACAGGGCATCGGCTTCATCAAAGCGCTGGCTGTTAAGGGTGTAGTGCTGACCCAGAAAGCGTCCTGTGGTGTTGCTGTCGGCAATCGCAAGCTCAGCACCGGCCTCTCCGAGATCTTTCGGCGGCGGCAGAATATTGGAAAGCACAGGGCGTGCTTCAGGCACAAGGCGTAGGTAATGAAGGGGGATTTCGGTCACTTTCTTTGCCGCAATAGCAGGCAGGCTGCTGGCGCTGAAAAGTGCGATTCCGACGGCAAAAGCCGCTTTGATAGGGCCTTTTTTTGCCGTTATCTTTTTGTTTTTATTGTCTTTTTTATGTCCTGCTCTGAGAGTCTGGACAGCAGCAAATATCCTTAGCATTTTTCCCTCCAGCTGTGACGCCGGTCAATGAATATAGCTGCAGATTAGGTCTGTGGTGGGCATTTATGAATGAGAACAAAGAAGGAACAATCTAGTTCTCAAGTACCATATTTTCAGTTTCGGTCACTTCCTAACATGAATGTCATATTCAGGAGGAAGCACCTATGACTCACATGAAAAGTATCGTACTGACTGCATTGATTGCTCTGCTGCCTGCAATGGCACAGGCAAAAGGAGATCTGACCCGCAAACCTACCGAGCTGCCAAAACTGGTACTGGGTACTCAGGAAAGCGGTTACGGCATGTCACAGACCGAGTATCAGCTTGAGACAGGCAAGGCCTACAGTCTTGAGATTGAATCCTCCGGTCTGAAGGAGTACGCACTGAAAGCTCCGGAGTTCTTCGCCTCTGTTTATCTGCGCAAAGTGGAAGTCGCAGATGTAGAGATCAAGGCCGTTTCTCTGGTCGAGCTGGAATTCGAACAGGCTGGCGAGATGGAACTGTACTTCGTACCGGTAAAACCGGGCAAGTTTAAGTTCTTCGCAGAAGGTCTGGAGCACAAAGGGATGCATGGGGTGTTTAACGTGCGCTGATTCAGGTTTGGGCGGCTTGTGTGTGCACTGCCCTGCACACAGAGGTCGCCTGTTTTATCCGCCTTGTTGATGTAAGCACAGCCTTTAAGAACCAATTTCACAAAAATAATCCCTTAAGCAGGCTTTAGAAATAGAACTGGAGAATAACAATGACTACTCACAACAGCCTAACCCCTTCACAAACACTGCTGACAGCTCGCAAACTTCTGGTAACCGCTGTACTGGGCGCTTCCGTAATGGCTTCTCAGGCCTGGGCCCATGGTGACGTAACGCCGCAGAAGGTTGATATCTCTGCACTGCCACCTCTGGGTGACGAGTGGGAAGAAACCAACCCATACACAGGCAACCAAGAAGCGATCAAGATTGGTGAATCTGCTTACGCGCAAAACTGTGCACGTTGCCACGGTCTGGATGGCATCTCCGGCGGTATCGCACCGGACCTGCGTAAACTGGAACCAGGCTACGATGGCGACGAGTGGTTCGTATATCGTGTTCGTAACGGTGCTGTTCGTAACGGCGTACCTTACATGCCAAAAATGGCGGACTACCTGAGTCAGGAAACTCTGTGGTCGATTCGTGCATGGTTAGAAACCAAGTACGATGCCAACCTGTAAGTGCTGACCTTTAACGGTTATTGCACGATGCAAACCCTTAATCGAACTCAGATAGAGATTTGATGATGAAGCGCCTGAACCTGTTAAGCGCTCTGTGTCTGGCACTTGTCCTGCTGGGACAGGTGCTGCCGGCTCAGGCGCGTTCGTATGATGATGTTATGGCATCCGGTTTTATCGAGATTGCCGTGTACAGAGATTTTGCTCCCTACTCCTGGAAGGATGAGTCCGGAAAAGAGCAGGGAATCGATGTGGATCTGGCTAAGCATATTGCTAAGAAGATGAAGCTGGATCTGAAACTTCGCTGGATGGTGCCGGATGAAACTCTGGACGATGATCTGCGTAATCATGTCTGGAAAGGCCACTATCTTGGCGGCGGTATCGCCGATGTGATGCTGCGTGTTCCCTACGATCGTGAATTTTCATATCAGACCGATGAGTTTGGTCATGTGAAAAACGATCTGGTGCACATGTTTGGCCCGTATCAGAAAGAACGCTGGCGCGTGGGTTATGACCCTGCTCAGATGGACTCCCTGGAAACCTTAGCAGTGCTGCGTTACTACCCGGTTGGGGTGGAAACCGACAGCCTGCCGGATATCTACCTGTTGTCGGCTTTTAACGGCCAGATGCGCAATCAGGTACGCCACTTCCTGAGTCTTTCGGAAGCGATGGAAGCGATGAAGCGCAAAGAGATCGCTGCCATGATGGGTATGCAAAGCCAGTTGCAGTGGTTGGCAGGCCAGAAAAAGCCCGCCATGGAGATTCCGGCAATTGCTCTGCCGGGGTTACATAAGCTGGACTGGGATATCGGTATGGCGGTGCATACCAACTATCGACAGTTTGCCTACGCACTGGCGGATGTGGTGGAGGCTGCAGCTAAAGACGGTACGCTGGAGAAAATCAGTCAGCGTTACGGTGTCAGCTATATGCTGCCGGATCTGTATCGCTCGGCGCAGTAGCTGTTCTTTGAGGTTCAACCAACTTCCGGGTCGGATTACCGGAATTGCGGCTTGTTTTCATAAATTTAGCCTGTTGTCTCCTGACGGGAGACAACAGGCATAACTGCATAAATAAACTGAAATAATCAAAAACTGAACACCCGAACACAAAAACAATAAGTCAGTACCGCTGACAGAGGAGGTGTTATGTCGATCTGCTTTACTGCCAAGGCGCGTAATCTGCTGCTGATGGCGTGTCTCTCATTCTTTGCTGTCTGCAAACCCTCTTTTGCAGCTGCTCAGCCTGCTGTTGATGAAGCGAATCCCCTGATGGATGTGATGTGGGATTACATGCGCGAGCAATTTATCCGTGATGAACCCTGGCAGTACAGCGCCAGGGTACAGATTATCCTGCCGGAATTTGCCGAAGACTCGACACAGGTGCCTGTGATGGTTCGTCATCAGATTGCTGATGCCCGCCGCCTGATTCTGTTTGCTGATCTGAACCCGATTCAGCATATCGCCACTTACGAAGTGGATGCTGGCAGTTTGCCGGATATCGGTTTGCAGTTCCGGGTGCAGCAGGCGACACCTGTGCATGCGCTGGTGCAGGATGCTTCTGGTCTTTGGCATGTGGGGCGCAATTATGTGGATGCCTCCGGTGGTGGTTGTACCGCGCCGAAAAAAGAAGCCGCCAGTGATGACTGGGCGAGTAATCTGGGCCAGATCGAAGGGCGTTTATTTACCCGCAACAGCCACCGCCTGAAGGTGCAGGTCTCGCACCCTATGGATACCGGTCTGGTGGAAGGGGTTCCGGCGTTCTGGCTGAATGAGATCACTCTGACCGACCAGAGTGCTACAGCCCTTGGTCGTTTGAACCTGTCCGCTCCCGTGAGTGCCAACCCTCGCCTGACCTTTAGCTTTGCCAAAGAGAGCGCACCGGAAAGTCTTGAAGGTTACCAGCTGCATCTGAGAGATAACGATGGCAACGATTTCACCTCACCTGTGTATCAGCTGAATGGCAAGGAGGTGATGTGATGAAGTCTATGCCGATTAAAAATCGTCTGCTGTCACAACTTCGCCTGACGCTTCGTTTCTGGTTGGAGCGTCTGCATTCCGGTGTTGTGCTGGTGGGAATCCTGTTTTTCTGGATGCTCTCCGGCGTCAGTTTTGCAGCGACGCCTTATGAGATCAAGCCGGTGAATATCGCTCCGGACACCTGGGTGGTCATGGGCAAGAATGAACCCTTTACCCCTGAAAACGGCGGTATGATCGCCAATATCGGCATCATTCTGACCGAGCAGGAAACTCTGGTTTTTGATACCGGGCCTTCCAGAGCTTTTGCCGAGGCGCTTTCGGTATGGATCAAAGAACAGGGTGGTGGGCCCATTCGCTATGTGCTCAACAGCCATGCCCATCCGGATCATTTTCTGGGCAATCAGGTGTTTCCACAGAACAGAACCTATAGTGCAGAGCCGACTCAGCGGATGATTGTCGAACAAGGGCCTGATCTGGCAGAAAACCTGTACCGGATGGTAGGCGCTGCAATGAAAGGTACCCGTTCTGTCGCTCCGGGTGTGGTGCTGAAAGAAGGTGTCAGCAAGATTGTTCTGGGTTCAGGTTCATCAGAACATCAGCTGGAAGTGCGTCTCTTAGACGGGCACTCCCATGGCGATCTGATCCTGCTGGATCGTACCACAGGTGTGCTTTTTGCCGGAGATCTGGTGTTCTACAACCGGGCACTGACAACCCCTCATGCGGTACTTAATGATTGGCTGGCAGCTCTTGATCAGTTAGAGGGCTTGTCCCATAGCCTTCTTGTTCCGGGACATGGGCCTGTGCATCAGAAAGGGGAAGGGATCAAACAGACCCGGGACTATCTCAAGTGGCTGGATAAAAGCTTTAAACAGGGGGCTGAAGAGGGTTGGTCGATGGCTGAGATGCTGAACTGGCCTCTGAATCCTGCCTTCAAATCTGTTGTTATGCAGCGTTATGAGTTCACCCGATCACTGAGTCACTGGTATCCCCAGTATGAAGAAAATGCATTAAAACAGTGATCAGCTTCTGTTTAATTTTTGTGCACCGGAAAAAATGTAGTCTATAGTCAGTTTAAGACTGAAGTTTTCCTTTCTACTCCTGAACAAGCAACGTGCTTGTTGTTCTTGGGTTCTCACCCTCTTGTTGGCCAGCTCCCCGCTGGCCTTTTTTTTATGCCGTCGGACTCGCTTCTGACGCCCGCTCCGGATCAGATGAGCACACCTGATTTCTGCCATTGGCTTTGGCCTGATAGAGGGCTTCGTCGGTGCGTTCCAGAACGGTATCAATGCTATCGTTTATTCGGCACAAACCAACGCCAAAGCTTGCAGTTACTTTGCCCACCTGCGGGAAGGACGCACTTTCGATGCGGGTGCGGATCGTCTCTGCCAGTTGGAGGCAGGCATCCTGCTGAGTATTCGGGCAGATAATCAGAAACTCTTCACCGCCCCAGCGGCCAATAATATCGGTCTCACGACAGGTGTTCTGCAGAATTTTGGCGAATTCCTGTAGCACCATATCCCCTGTGTTATGACCGTAGGTGTCGTTAACCTCTTTGAAGTGGTCGATATCCAGCATGATCACGGAAGTAACGGTTTCCGGTTTTTGCTGGTCAGTTGGATCTAGAGCTTCTGCCAGTGAACGCCATAATTTGTTTCGGTTAGACAGCTGGGTGAGGGCATCTGTCTCGGCGATTTTTTCCAGCAGTTTGTTCTTCTCGTGCAGTTCTTCAGTTCGCGCCTGAACTTCTTCTTCCAGCTCTTTGTGGTAGCGACTGGCAAGGGCTTTGGATTGCTTCAGCTGTTCTATCATGTGGGCGAAGTTTTTAAACAGGTTGCCCATTTCGCCGGAGTAGCGGGTTGGCAGTTTATGATCCAGATTATCGCCACTGATCGCTTTGGCGATACTGGAGATCTTATGAATCGGTACAAACAAGCGTGAGTAGTAGATAAAGCCGATAGCCGCGTACAGACAGGCCAGAATCATGGCGATAGCGATCTGCATCTGTCGGTTGATGGAGTCCAGTGTGCCGACGATCGAAGCATTGGGTACAGCGTTAATAATGGTCCAGCCGGTGGCAGGAATCTGTACCGCGCTGACCTGATAAAGCTCATTATCACTGGCAGGATCAATATTCAGTTCAAAGGAGAGGTCTTGATTATTAGCCAGTCGGTGCATCACGCTATCTGACAGGCGGTTCAGTTCGACAAAGGAGGAGTTCACAAAGTCCGGGTTTTCCAGCTTGAGTTCGTTCAGGCGTTCCGGAGCGATGTAATAGAGTACGCCCTTGTAGCTGTCCTTGTTCCGGTTCTCGATCTCATCGTTGTAGCGTTGTTGATTAGTAGAGATCGCTTTGCCGTACTGGGAGGTAACGATAATGGTGGCGTTATCGTACAGCTCGATATCTTTCAAAAAGCTGTCTAACAGCTGCTGCACTTTAATATCGTGAGAGGTCACACCCTTGAGTTGATCATTCTGATCATAGAAAGGGTAGGAGACGGTTACCATCTGACCTTGTCCCCCCAGGTCACTGTAGGGTTCTTCCCAACCGTAGCTTCGGTTTTCAAAGTCTGCGGCCAGATACCAGTGCTTACTGGTTGGCTTGGTTGAGGCTGATGAGTATTCAAGGCTGACACTGGGGTAGATATGCACCAGATCATCTTCGGTGCTGATATAAACCCAGGAGTAGCGATAGTTGTTGTACACCCCCTGAATCAGATATTTAACAGCATCTGCTGCGGCGATCTGGCGGGCGACATCCTGATCAAAGGTGGTATTCCGGTCGACAAAGCTGGTCAGGGTCTCAGACTGAAAAGGGGTCTCCGCTCTGTTTTGACCATCGTGAAAGAAACCCCAGCTGGTTTCTGTCTGATGCATACGCTTGCGCCAAAGCTGGTCATCAAATTGCTCCGGCAGATTGTTATAAGCCTGCATGTAGGCATCGGAGATGATTTTGGTACTCAGGGCGACCTTGTTCAGCTCCTTATCGACCTGCTGAGCCACGGAGCGGGTCATGGCTTCCATATCAGTCAGGGCCTGTGACTTGGTTTGACCGGTGAGAACGGAAAAGACAAAACTGACCAACAGAAAGATGGCAGCGGCTTCGGCGAGGACAATACCCAGAAAGATCTGCTTGGTGTTAAAGCGGTATAAAAAACTCATAACGTCGGTATCCCTTCCTGCTGCGCCATTCATGATAGGTGCCGGGGTGATCTGTCATTCGATTACGTTTACATGAAGTAACAGATTATATCCGCATTCTGCCACATTAGATGCGGATAATAATCTCAATTCTGACACTAAATTTGCCGGATAGGTTTCCTGCTTAGCGGGATTGCGGTCTGTCTAATACCTTGGTGTTGTTGGTGTACTACCTGTGACGTAAGGTCTACACCTAAAGTGGGTGAAAACAGCACTTTTCACCCCGAAACGTACAACCAAAACTGGTCTGTGGTTGTATTGTTGGTGACTGTCCCCTGCATTGAAATGAGAGAGCCGAACAATTTAATAACAAAGGCGCTCACAGGAGACAGTTCATGATAACAAAAGCTTTGGGCAAGAAGTCGCTTCTGGCGACGGCATTGGTTTCTGCCATGATGGCAGGTACTGCATCCGCTAAGGTAACGGACACCGATATTGCTAACGACCAGATGACCACTAATGACGTGGTAACCAATGGTCTGGGCCATCGTGGCCAACGTTTCTCACCACTGGATAAGCTGGATACGGACACGGTTAAAGACCTGCGTCCTGTTTGGTCGTTCTCTTTTGGTGGCGAGAAGCAGCGTGGTCAGGAATCTCAGCCGCTGGTTAAAGATGGTGTGATGTTCGTAACCGGCTCTTATTCCCGTCTGTTTGCGATTGACGCAAAAACCGGTGATGAGCTTTGGCAGTATGATGCCCGTCTGCCGGACGGCATTATGCCTTGCTGTGACGTAATTAACCGTGGTGCTGCGTTGTACGAAGATCTGGTGATCTTTGCGACACTGGACGCCAAGCTGGTTGCTCTGGATCAGAAAACCGGTAAGGTTCGCTGGAAGAAAAAAGTTGCCGACTACAAAGCGGGTTACTCTATCTCCGCTGCGCCTCTGGTTGTTGACGGTAAGCTGATTACCGGTGTATCCGGTGGTGAGTTTGGTGTCGTTGGTAAGGTTGATGCTTACGATGCGAAAACCGGTAAGCTGCTGTGGACCCGTCCGACTGTAGAAGGTCACATGGGTTATGTATTTGAGAACGGTAAGAAGGTTGAAAACGGTATCACCGGTGGTGAAGCGGGTAAAACCTGGCCGGGTGATCTGTGGAAATCCGGTGGTGCAGCGACCTGGTTAGGCGGCACCTACGATGCAGAAACCAACCTGCTGTTCTTCGGTACCGGTAACCCTGCGCCTTGGAACTCTCACCTGCGTCCGGGCGACAACCTGTACTCTTCTTCCCGTCTGGCGATCGAGCCTGACACCGGTAAGATCGTATGGCACTTCCAGACCACGCCACACGATGGCTGGGATTACGATGGTGTGAACGAGCTGATCTCTTTCAACTATCAGGAAAATGGCAAAACTGTTAAAGCAGCTGCAACCGCTGACCGTAACGGTTTCTTCTACGTTCTGAACCGTGAAAACGGTGACTTTATCCGTGGTTTCCCATTTGTAGACAAGATCACCTGGGCTGAAGGTCTGGATGAGAAAGGTCGTCCAATCTTTGCTGACAACGGTCGTCCGGGTGACCCACGTAAGAGTGCTGACGGTAAGAAAGGTCAGCCGGTAGTAGCGGCTCCTTCCTTCCTGGGTGGTAAAAACTGGATGCCTATGGCGTACAGCCAGGACACAGAGCTGTTCTACGTACCGTCTAACGAATGGGAAATGGATATCTGGAACGAGCCGACTTCTTATAAGAAGGGCGCTGCGTATCTGGGTGCGGGCTTCACCATTAAGCCGCTGCACGATGATTACATCGGTGTTCTGCGCGCAATCGATCCGAAAACCGGTGAAGAGAAGTGGCGCTACAAGAACTACGCTCCTCTATGGGGTGGTGTTCTGACGACCAAAGGCAACCTGGTATTCATGGGTAACCCAGAAGGTTATCTGATGGCGTTTGACGCGAAAACCGGTGAAATGAAGTACAAGTTCAACACGGGCTCCGGCATCGTTGGCTCTCCAATCACCTGGGAACAGGATGGTGAGCAGTACGTATCTGTCGTATCCGGTTGGGGTGGTGCTGTTCCTCTGTGGGGTGGTGAAGTAGCTAAGCGTGTTAAGCACCTGAACCAGGGTGGTTCCGTTTGGACCTTTAAACTGCCTAAAGAAGACGAGAAGAGCGGTGGTCTGTTCGGTTTCCTGAACTAAGCCCTGCTGACTCGCTGCAGGCAGGTGTTCGCCCTTAGCACCGTTTCCCCGGTTTCTAAGCACCTGCTCTGCAGATAAAAAAAGACCGGCTGTAGTTAACGTGCAGCCGGTCTTTTAGCTTCAGAATATTGATAACTCAGTATCTGGCGGGACTAGTTGATTTTGCGAGGATCGGTTTCCTGAACAATCGCCTTATCCAGCTGTGCTTTATGGAAGGAAGCCAGTGCCGGGTAATCTTTCAGATCAAACAGTTCGCGGAACTGAATCCAGTCCAGCAGGGTAAACAGGCAGATCGCAGGGTATTGCCACTGGCTGAAGTCTCCGTCTTTGGTGGCCTGTTCCAGTACCGGCATCGTGCGGGCGATACGTTCCTTCTGCAGGTTCAGAATCAGGCGGTCATCGGAGGTATCGATACCGGAGCGATGGCTCATCAGCAGAATAATGAAGGATTCCTGCAAGCAGTCGATCAGGGACATCAGGTTTTCATCTTCCCAGCTGAGCTGTTCTTTCTTCAGTTTCTGGTTCAGGTAGCGCTGAATAATTCTGGAGTCATAAACGGAGTGCTCTTCATCGACCAGCATGGGTACTTTCATCGCCGGGGTATAAGTTTCCAGCTCGGCACGGCCTGCTTCACTGTAGATATCCAGTGGCAGAAATTCGTAGTGGTGACCTTCCAGCCAGAGACGTAAACGGCGTACATAAGGAGAGGGAAGTGAGCCTACCAGTTTCATCGGGATTAACTCCTGAAAGTGGGGGTGCGCTGAGACGTGAAAATGCACCATGGAATAAAAGGTTTTTGTTTTTAAAAGCCTTAAAAATCTTACGGTTACAGGTTTTATTGCTGCTTGTAGACCGCGTATTCAGTGTTCGGCAAAAAGCACTGTAGTCCTGTTTGCCTGCGGTGGCAAATAGTCGTGGACCCAAAAAATTAGTACCAAAGGATTATTTTTTAGCCTCTAAAGTGCCATGTCTGGGTTTGCAGTGATCAACCATGATGTAGTCACACAGGGTCAGAACAGACTGTCTGAGGCTCAGCCTGAAGCGGTTTTCCCGACCTGAGTTAATTCATATTGGATATGCCCTAAAGGGCGCTTTTCTTGCCGAAGGCGACCTTTAAAGACAACAACAAACAGAGGCGATATAAGATGATCTACGCACAACCTGGAACAGAAGGCGCAGTTGTAAACTTCAAAGAGCGTTACGGTAACTTTATCGGTGGTAAGTGGGTTGAGCCAGCTAAAGGCCAGTACTTCACGAACACTTCTCCGGTAAACGGTAAGGCGATCTGCGAAATTCCACGTTCTACTGCTGAAGATATCGAGCTGGCACTGGACGCTGCGCACGCTGCTAAAGATGCCTGGGGCAAAACTTCAGTAACCGAGCGTTCTAACCTGCTGCTGAAAATTGCTGATCGTATTGAAGCGAACCTGGAAAAAATCGCTGTTGCTGAAACTTATGACAACGGTAAAGCGGTTCGTGAAACTCTGGCTGCTGACGTGCCTCTGGCTGTTGACCACTTCCGCTACTTCGCAGGCTGCATCCGTGCACAGGAAGGTTCTATCGGTGAAGTAGACCAGAACACTGTGGCGTACCACTTCCACGAGCCTCTGGGTGTTGTTGGTCAGATTATCCCTTGGAACTTCCCACTGCTGATGGCGGCATGGAAAATTGCTCCTGCTCTGGCTGCTGGTAACTGTATCGTTCTGAAACCAGCTGAGCAGACTCCTGCTTCTATCCTGGTTCTGCTGGAAACCATCGAAGATCTGCTGCCTGCAGGTGTTCTGAACGTTGTTAACGGTTTCGGTGCAGAAGCGGGTCAGGCTCTGGCTACTTCTAAGCGTATCGCTAAGATCGCCTTCACCGGTTCTACTCCTGTTGGTTCTCACATTCTGAAATGTGCTGCTGAGAACATCATCCCGTCTACTGTTGAGCTGGGTGGTAAGTCTCCTAACATCTACTTCAAAGATGTTATGGATCAGGAAGATGAATTCGTAAGCAAGTGTGTTGAAGGTACCGTTCTGGCGTTCTTCAACCAGGGTGAAGTATGTACTTGTCCTTCCCGTCTGCTGGTTCAGGAAGACATCTACGAAGAATTCATCGGTAAAGTGATCGAGCGTATCGGTCAGATCAAGCGTGGTAACCCGCTGGATACCGAAGTAATGGTTGGTGCACAGGCTTCTCAGGAGCAGTTCGATAAGATTCTGGGCTACCTGGATATCGGTCGCGCCGAAGGTGCTGAAGTGCTGATCGGTGGTGACAAAGAAGCGCTGAGTGATGAGATGGGTGGTTACTACATCCAGCCGACACTGCTGAAAGGCACCAACGACATGCGCGTATTCCAGGAAGAGATCTTCGGTCCTGTAGTATCCGTAACCACCTTTAAAGACGAAGCGGAAGCACTGGCTATCGCTAACGACTCTGAGTTCGGTCTGGGTGCTGGTGTTTGGACCCGCGACATGAACCTGTCTTACCGCATGGGTCGTGGTATCGAAGCCGGTCGTGTATGGACCAACTGCTACCACCAGTACCCTGCACACGCTGCATTCGGTGGCTACAAGAAGTCTGGTGTAGGTCGTGAGACTCACAAGATGATGCTTGATCATTACCAGCAGACCAAGAACATGCTGGTTAGCTACGACATCAATCCTCTGGGCTTCTTCTAAGTCCCGGGATGCCTCTTGCCGGAGGCGTTCACCTGACGGTGAAGCCTCTGGCAAACCTGCTACGTTACGCTTCACGGCGTACTTGATCTTCCAGAAGAGAAGCGGTGAATCTTTCGTTGTTGGCTCTGTTATCGAAAGACTCACCCGGCAGGGTTCCTTGTTCCTCGGAACCCTTCTGAAGCTTTGTCGTCATCTTCCGGGATCCTTGCCCCGCCACAGTCGGGGCTTTTTTGTGCCTGCCGTTTCTTCGCTTTTTTCCCTTGAATCAATGCTGGTAGTGGCTGATCTGCTGCTGAAGTTTCTCCGCCATCTGATCCAGATGCTGATTAACCGCCCTGGACGCAGAAGCCTTTTCGGTGACCGCATGTGCCCTCTGCAGAATATCCTGCACGCCCTGATCGACACTGGTAACGGCCTGTTGCTGCTCCCGGCTGATCTCAGCGATAGACTGGTTTACCCTGGTCAGTTGGTGCAGTTCATCGGTGATGATCTGTATCGAGTCTTCTGCAGTTTTCGATAGCGCGACACCGGCATTTACCTGATCTCTGTTTTGCTCCAGCGAGCGAATGGCATCCTGCGAGTGTCGCTGCAGGTTGTTGACCATCTGCTGGATCTCATCGGTTGAGTCGCTGGTGCGTTGGGCAAGGCTTCGTACCTCATCGGCAACAACCGCAAAGCCCCGACCCTGTTCGCCTGCTCTGGCAGCTTCAATGGCGGCATTCAATGCCAGTAGGTTTGTTTGTTCGGCGATTCCCTGAATCACCTCCAGAACCGACTGAATCGAGGTACTGTGCTGAATCAGGCTCTGCACACTTTGCTCAACGTCACTAAAGCCGTCAGATAGTTCGCTGATGGTTTTGGCGGTTTGCTGAACGTCCTGTTGCCCTGAAACAGCTCGGTTTGCCAGCTGATCGACCCGCTCCAGCCCCTGATCCGTTGTCAGCAGAATAGAGTCGGCACTGGCTCCTAGTTCCGTTGCCGTAGAGGCTAGGGTTTCACTCAGTTGCTTCTGTTCGTCACTTTGCTGGTGTGTGGTCTGGCTGGTTTCAAGACCTTTTCGGGCGGTTGCTTTCAGCTCATTCGCCAGATAATCAACATCATCCACGGTGGTCTTAAACTGGGTCAGCAGCTGTTGAGTTGCTTCTGCCATGCTGCGAATCTCATCCCGACCTTCTAAGGTCAGAGAGCGGGTCAGATCGCTTTCCTGTCCTATTGTGGTGAGCTCGTGCTGCAGTTGGTTGAGTGGTCGGGTGATGGATCGGATCACAGCGACAGCCACCAGAATCGATAAGGGTACAGTGAACAACAGAATCAGCAGAGTGGAGCGGAAGATGCTGTCGATACTCTGGCTGCTCTGAGAGCTATAAGCGGCTACTCGTGCGCTGGCGTTCAGGGTTTGTTCAACCGCATGCTGTACCTGCTGATTACTCGCCTTCAGACGTTTCTGGAAAAGGCCGGTCAGTTCCATCAGTTGTTGATTCATGGCTTCAACAATCAGATGAGCTTCACTGATCTCAGAGGCTGCCAGATTGCTTTTGCCCTGCAGGTAGAACTGATTAGCGCTTTCCATATATTCCCGATAGCCACTGAGGTTGCTCAGCATGGGGCGGATAAGTTCACCGGCATCCGGATCCATCGCCAGATTAGCCAGCTTGTTTTCCAGAGCATCAGCGGATTCAGCTGCTTTATTCAGGGAGTTGTAGTACTGGGTCAGGCTGCCATCAAAATACCAGAACAGCATATCCGAATAGGTCTTCTGAATGCTTTGGGCCTGTTGCAGCTGAAGCTGGGTTTCTGCCTGAAGATCGATCAGTTCTGCTTCCTGTTCGATCCAGCGGTTTTGCTCTGAAACCTGCTCCTGCTGGTTTTTGCTGAAATGGGCAATCTTATTCAGCTGAAACAGAATCAGCAGGAGCACAGATAGCTTTACCAGCACCAGAAAGGTGGCCAGAGACATAATACGGGTGGTTACTTTTATTGATCGCAAAGAACCTGTCATGGGGTTTACCTTTTCGCTTTTATTCTTATTCATCGGGCAATTTAGACTTAGGTCGTAAAAAGCAAAAGATAATGTGCAAAAAGGCTATTTTGTTCTTTTTGTTCATGGGGTTAGAGGCAGGGGGTGGCTATAGGTATTTCCTATCCTTCAGATCGAAACTGACAATTTCACCCATAGCAGGTCGCTGTCTATAGTGATCACAGTAGGCGGTGAGGAGCTGATCACTAAGCATAGAGCTCATCTAACTGTCGGTGATCTATCTGTTAGTTCAGCGTCCGTTTTTATCGGGCGGGGAGAAGTGTTATGTCAGATCTGATTAAGAAAGTTCAGACTCAGAAAGCCAAACCAGATCAGGTTTCAGATCAGAGAAACCTTGAGTGTAACTACAAGGATAATTACTACGGGGATAAAACCTGCGTGCCTTGCGGTAAGTAATCAGCTTTAGTTTATGAGATCAAAAAATGCCTCCTGCCGGTGCAGGAGGCATTTTTTTGCCTGCTTTTCGCCGGATAAGCGGCAAGGTATGATGTCATCCCTTTGATAAAAGCGAGGAAAGCCTGATGTCTCTGGAAACGGCACCGGATCATATCAAGCTGGCAGTGGACCTGATTGAACTCCTGGAAACCAATCAAATCGATAACCGTATTGCTGAGCAGGCGCTGGAGATCGTTCTGAAGGATGTCAGAGCGAAAATAGCGGCGGAAGCTCAGTCAGATTCTGAGTAAATCTGACCAAGTGTTACAAGGATGCCGGTTCGGTACTAACCTTGCATTTTGCAGGGCACAATCCACTCCGATACCGGATTACAAGGATCTTCTTTTGAGAAGCAAGGTTATTTCATGCCAGTAAAATCCCCGCTCGATCAGCTGCTTTATTTTTTATTGGGCAATAAATTATCCCCTTATCAATATACCCATCATGCCGTACTTCTGGTGGGTGGTTTCGGCTATCTGGCCTGCAGCGTCTTCAACTACATCTTTGAAACGGCAGATATCATTCTCTCCTACGCCCAGCTGGCTTTATTCGTACTGATCATGGGGATCTGGTATCGCTCCCGGTTTCATAATCAGTACCGGCGAATGGCGCTGATTTTTATGTTTCTTCTGGTTTTGGTCGCTTTACCCATTAATTGGGTCTATAACGCCGGGCTTGCGGGTCCGACCTATTTTCTGAACCTCTGTACACTGGCTTATATCAGCGTGGCATTCCGGGACTTTGGTGTTTACCGCAAACTGGGGATCAGTCTTGCCGTGGTAATACCCCTGATACTGATGTGGCTCGACCTAACCCATCCTGAGCTGATTTTTAGTTATCCGGATGAACTGACCCGGGCGCTGGATCTGAGTTTTAGCTTTGTGGTGACCGCGGGCTTGTTGCTGATGATGATGGGCAGTTATTCACGTCGTTACCGGTTGGAGCGGGACAAGGCCGAGCATCTGGCGGACCAGCTCCGAATCCTCTCCGAGCAGGACCCGCTAACGGGTTTGCATAACCGCCGGGCGATGGATCGCTATCTGGATTCTCTGAAGGGGCGCGGGGCTGTTTTCTCTCTGGCGATTCTCGATCTGGATCACTTTAAAAAACTCAATGATCGTTTTGGCCACAGTTACGGTGATGAGGTACTTTGTTTCTACTCCAAAGAGCTGAACCGGGTGGCTTTGAACAATAAAGGTCTGGCGGTTCGTTTAGGCGGTGAAGAGTTTGTTCTTTTATTGCCTATGTCTGAAGAGCAGGCTGTTGATCAGATTCAGGGTCTGGCAGACGCGCTCTGCGAGAACACTTTAGAACATGGTGCAGTAACCTTTAGTGCTGGTGTTGTTGAACGTCATGAAGGGGAAAGCCGGGATCTGCTGATGCAAAGAGCCGACCACCTGCTGTATGCCGCAAAGGATGCGGGGCGCAACCGGATTTTTTCTCAGAAGCAACAGTACGCTGAAACGGAAAAGATGGCGGTTTAACCGGTTATTGCCCGTTTTTTCAGCCTTGCTGTTACCACTTTCACCCAATGGGGAAGCCCGGTCAGATTTGTTACCCTCTTTGCGGTAATCGAATTTATCCGCAAAGAGGGCAGGGTTTGATCTCTCGTTTACCGAAATGGGTGGAAGCCGGTGCTTTTCTGCTGGCGCTGATTGCGGGCTGTGTTAACGCGGTCGGCTTGCTGGGCTTTAAGCACCAGGCGGTTTCCCACGTCTCCGGCACGGCAACGCTTCTTGGAACCCAATGGGTCGATTCTCCGCTGGATTCGCTGCACCTTCTGGGGGTGGTCGTAAGCTTTCTTGTTGGAGCGGCCATCTCCGGTCTTATGCTGAACAGTAATTCTCTGAAACTCGGGCGTCACTACGATTCTCTGCTGCTGATAGAAGCCTTATTACTGGTAGCTACCCTTTGGTCTCTCAATGAAGGTTTGCTTTATGGGCATTATCTCGCTTCGGCGGCCTGTGGTGTTCAGAATGCGCTGGCAACCACGTACAGCGGTGCTGTAGTTCGTACGACTCACATGACCGGCATCGTAACGGATCTGGGAATTATGCTGGGGCAAAGTTTGAAGGGGCGAGGTTTTGACCGACGCAAGGCTTTGCTGTTTTCTCTGCTGATTGCAGGTTTTGTCCTGGGTGGTACTGCAGGCGGCGCGTTGTTCGAGCGCTATCAGTTTTTTGCTTTGCTGTTACCGATCGGTTTTTGTTTGTTATTAGCGCTGGTTTACCGGCTTTATCGCCTGAAGCGCCTGCGGGATGTAAGACGCCAGAAGCGGGGTTAATCGCTTCTGACATCATTCGTTAACTATCCGATTTTATCGGCCTGGTTAAGCTTTACTGGCGACGACATAAGCCAGCACTTCAACCACCTGCTGAGGCGTTTTTGCCCAGCCCATTGCCGCGGCATCCACTTCTTTCAGTGGGTGAATAATGCTTTCATCATGCAGGGTGATATAAGGCTTGCCCAGTGCCGCCAGGTAACCGGCATCAAAAGCAGCATTCCACTGTTTGTATTTGTCACCGAAACGAACCACGGCGATATCGCATTTTTCAATCAGGTTTTTGGTGCGGATCGCGTTTACTTTGGATGACTGGTGATCACGCCAGAAGCTGTCATTCTGTTCGCCCAGTACATCACCGGCGGCATCGCTGGCTTCGTGATTCGTGCAGGCGGAAGTAAAGGTGATTGGCAGGCCGCGCTCACGGGCACCGGCTTCAATCTGATCACGCCAGTCGGTGTGGATCTCGCCAGAAAGATAAACATTCCAGTTCATGCTTGTTTCGCTCCTTAGGGTTTTCTGAATTATTTGCCGCGGAAGGGGGTGTAGAAGGCTTTAATCTCCAGTAGATCTTTCTCGTAATTTCCGGAGGTCTGAAACAGTGGACCTACACCGCCCCGTTTGTTGGGGTAGTCAATAAAGCCGAGCACCAGAGGAATACCTGCGCCATGGGCGATATGATAAAAACCGCTTTTCCATTCGGCGACGTCTTTACGGGTGCCTTCCGGAGCGATGATCACCAGTAGTTTCTCCTCGGCCTGAAAGCGCTGCACCATGGCATCCACCAGATTAGTTGATCGGCTGCGTTCTACCGGAATACCGCCCAGCCAGCGCATGATGCCGCCAAAGGGAAATTTGAAGATCGAGGTCTTACCCATCCAGTAGATTGGCAAGCGAAGTTTGAACGCCAGCATCAGGGCATAGGGCAGGTCCCAGTTGGTGGTATGGGGTGCGGCCACAAACATCGCTTTATCCGGAATGGTTCTGGAATCACCCTCGATTTTCCACCCGGTCAGCTTCAGCGTAATCACTGAGAACCAGTAGAAGATATGACGGATAACGGGGGTGGTGAATATCGTTTTGTGCATAGGGCTATGAGAATCCGGTTAAAGGTATCACTTGCTGAGTATAGACGGGCGCTATTATAGCCACTTACCCTACAGATATAAGTGCAGATACAGATATATGTTCAGCTTAGGGTGGGCGAATCAGGGCTGTTAAGCCAACAGGTATAGAGCGCTGATTACGACTAAAGTTCAGGTTTTGGTTGATTTTTACCTTCTCAGGCAGGATGGTATGACATGGAGTTTGGTCAGAAACTAGATAAGGACACCAGCGGCTTGGCCGTTTAGCGTTTCTGTTGATGACATGGGACTGAATCACCTGATTTCGCAGGGTTTAGTCCCATATCATTAGTAAGGAAAAAACCATGGAACAGATAGTCATCATAGGAGGCGGAGCCGGTGGGCTTGAACTGGCCACCCAATTAGGACGTCGTTTTGGCCGCAAAGGCAAAGCGAACATTACCCTGGTTGATAAAAACCGGACTCATATCTGGAAACCCCTGCTACACGAAGTAGCGACAGGATCTCTCGACACCAGTACGGATGGTGTGGTTTATCACGCCCATGCCGCTAAACACGGCTATACCTTCCAGCTGGGTGAATTCTGCGATCTTGATACCGAAGCCAAAACCATCACCTTAGCGCCTTCTTTCGACAGTGAAGGGGATCAGGTGCTGCCGGAACGAAAGCTTTCCTACGACAAGCTGGTGCTGGCGATTGGTAGTGTCAGTAATGACTTTGGCACGCCGGGTGTGGCAGAGCACTGCTATTTTCTTGACTCCCACGCTCAGGCTGAGCGCTTCCACCACGGCCTTATCAATAACTTCCTGCGTATTAACCAGAAGGCTTCTGCCGATAATCTGGATATTGCCATTGTTGGTGGCGGGGCAACCGGTGTAGAGCTTTCGGCGGAGCTTTATCACGTTGCGGATCTGCTGAAATCCTATGGCCTGCCGCAGATGACGGCGCAGCAGCTGAAGATCAGTCTGATTGAAGCAGGGCCTCGAATTCTGCCGGCACTGCCGGAGCGTATCTCTCTGTCAGCCCGTAAAGAACTGGTTCGTCTGGGGGTTAATGTTCGTGAATCGGTTCGTGTTGCTTCAGCCACAGAAGAAGGCTTTGTGACCGCGGAAGATGAAGTGATCAGGGCGGATATGATGATCTGGGCGGCAGGTGTGAAAGCACCGGATTTCGTCAACCGTCTGGGTGTTTTTGATACCAACCGCAACAACCAGATTCTGGTGCAACCAACCCTTCAGGCCAAAGGTTTTGATGATATCTGGGTGATTGGCGATTGTTGTGCCTGTGAACAGCCGGATGGTTCCTGGGTACCGCCACGGGCGCAATCAGCGCATCAGATGGCGGAGTGCGTGCTGGCTAACCTTATTGCTCTGACCAAGGGGGATCCACAGAAGCCTTATGTTTATAAAGACCATGGTTCTCTGGTAAACCTGAGTCGTTACAGCACAGTGGGAAGCCTGATGGGTAATCTGACCGGTAACAGCATGTTTATCGAGGGACGAATTGCACGCTTTGTTTATATCTCCCTCTATCGCATGCACCAGATCGCCATTCATGGCTGGCCAAAAGCGATGTTGGTGATTCTGGCAGAGAAGCTGGGCAAGGTGGTTCGACCTAAGATGAAACTGCACTGATTTACTCTTCAAATTTTTAGCGTAGAAACGAAAATGCCGGACCTTATGTCCGGCATTTTTTTATCCAAAGCTTTGGAATAGGTTCTGGTTTTGTAACGGAACAGCACACCATTGACTTCCGTTAGGACTGCCGGTGTCTGTGAAACTTTGTTGCATAAAAACACTGTTGGCTCGCGTTTGCTTCTGTCACTATGATTTTCAATGTTCAGATCTGAGATGGCGTTGAGTATCAGGGATAGGCGGAAGTGAAAATGCGAATAAGCACTTTGCTGGTATTGATGACAGTGGCGGTTTCTTCCTTTGTTCAGGCTGAGGGTCTAACCAAGGGCGTGACGCTGGATGCCAAGGGTGATCAGCTATGTCAGAGAATTCAGAGCTGTGCCTGGCAACATCTGGATGCCGATAACCTGCCGGAGGAAAGCCAGCAAGCACTGAAACAAAGCTTGGGAAGCGTCTGCAGCTCGATCAAAGGTGACTTGCCGCCCGTACGTGACCTGCATATAGAGCGTCGGGCAGAGGCCTGCATCGACAGCATGCTGTCTCAAAGTTGTGATCAGCTGGTAGCCGGCTCAGCCCCGACTCAACCCTGCCAGCAGTTGGCTGAAGAGTTAGCCAAACGCTGATCAGAGCGCCTTAACAGCGCTCTTTTCAGTACAAATCTTTATAACTTCCGGCTCAGAAGTGATAACGCAGACTTACTTGGGTTAAGTCTGCCTCTTCGGTTCCATCATAGCTGTCGCTGTTATCAACGGACATGTGACGGCTGGCAGCTTTCAACACCAGTTGTTCTGAGAAGCTCATCTCGCCACCCAGCGTCAGCACCTGTATATCGCTGCTATTGGTATTGGTGTCAGTACCTTCTGCTTTAAATTGATCTGCAGCGGCAAAGAGTTTTACTGCCCCTATACCTGTTTCGGCTTTCAATTTGAAACCTGAAAGCTCCTCTTTCTCTTCATAGCGGGTCGTATTGATGTAATAAGGGCTGATGGACTCGCCGCCAACCAGACTTGCCGTCAGGCTCATTAATGGCGAGAAGTGGTAACGCCCGCCAACTTCCAGCATATTCAGCTCCTTTTCCTTGCGATCAAAGTAAGCCATTGATCCATCATTGTAGGGTTCATCCCAACGTAATGTAGAAGCATGGAACTGGGTAAAGAGATCCAGAGTAGGTATGAGGTTGAAATCCAGTCGTGCTACCAGCTGATCGATCTCGTAACCCGACTCAGGTTGCTGATTGATATCACCGACAGCCAGATCTTCTGTGAATGCGGACTCAGCAAGATGATGTCTGAATTTGGCAGATAGAGTGACTCGTTCGCCAAATTCAACTTGAGCCCCCATCCGTATCGAAATGAGATTAATATCCTGATCTTCGTCGGCGTAACGTTTGCCGATCATTCCGCCAATGTAGAGGTCGGTATTATCGAAAGGCAGATAGTGCATGCTGCCTTCGATATCGAGGTTCAGGTAGGTTGCTTCCGGGTTGCTGGTGGTGCCGTCTGCCTTATTCGCCTTCCGGCCAACCAGAGGCAGTGTTGAAGTGCTGATTTCGGAATCGTTCAGATCAACATTGTAATAGCGGCTGGCCTGACTGATTCCTGTAGAAGCTGAGCTCTTAAAA
Organism: Oceanospirillum sanctuarii; assembly: GCF_002150805.1. Lineage (GTDB taxonomy): Bacteria > Pseudomonadota > Gammaproteobacteria > Pseudomonadales > Halomonadaceae > Oceanospirillum > Oceanospirillum sanctuarii. The sequence goes on along the minus strand of NZ_MTBA01000004.1, from coordinate 64,166 downwards.
TAGATCGGCCAGGGTTTATCCTCTTCTTCCGGTTCGTTTTTACCGGGAATCGGCTCTTCGTAGGTTTCTGCTTCAAAGACTGGCGGAGTATTCTCTTCCGCTTCTTCAACAGGAACAAATACGGGAGCGACAGCTGCACTGGTGGTATAGGCAATTTCCCGGGGCTTAACGGTCTGTTCCGCAACGTCGGTTTTCAGGACTGCTTCACCGGATTTCACCTTCAGGTAACTACCGGCTTCGGTGGCTTTGCCGGTCTGCGCTGTGTATTGGGCTGCATCCTGTTCTGAGAGGTAGTAGATCTCAAGGTCGGTACCGCGAATACCAATGGTGGCCACCGGGGTTTTCAATGCAAAGTTGCGCTTATTGGTTTGCCCGATGGCACCGGTAATTGAGCGCAGGCCCCCGCGTAACAGGGTAGCGGTTACTTTATCAGTCTCTTTTTGCTGGTAGACGTAATCATTGATTTCGACCTTACTGTCCGGGCGTACGGCAAAATAACCGCCATCAATCATATCCAGCTGTAAGCTACTGGCTGTGCCGGTAGTGATCACGTCACCCTGATAAACTTTGCCGCCTTTAACCGTTCTGCGGTACAGACCATCCGGTGAAATCAGCTCAACCTTGCCGTGTACAAAAAGCACTGTACCGACGGCCTTGTCCCGGGTCAGGCGGCCATCGATGGGAACCAGACTGTTCGGACGAACGCGGAAGGTGCTGCCATCCTGAACTTTAAGCGCTGCTTTACCATCATTGCCCGTACGTACCGCTTCCCCCTCAATCAGAGATTGGCCTAATTGAGCTGGCTGGCTTTTGTTTTTTGAATCAATGACTTGTACGTCACCGCTGGTGCTGTAGATGGTGGCGATGGGTTGCTCTTCCGCCTGTACCTGTAACGAGGTCAGTAAAAGAATACTAAAGGCGATTAGCCATAAAGAGCCGATGACGGCATTGGGCAGGCGTGGTGTATTTCGGTCAAATATCATTAACAGCGATCCGGTTCCGAACAGGTAAATCCGTAATGGGAGAGGGCATAACCCTCAGCTAACAAACAGAATGCCAGTAGCCCCAAATACTTAAGTCCGGCTATGATATCGGATTTTTGAATAAAAGGTGTTTTCTATGAATGTTATGAGTTGTTACACGTCGATTTGTCAGCATTGGTGGTGCTAACTGTTTCCAATTCATTGTTCAGAATCTGAAGCAGCTGTTTGCCGGAGTGGGTGGCGCTTTGTATCAGAAAAGCGATGCCCTGCTTTTTTTCATTGGCCTTGTCTGCTTGTTCAAGCGGGAAAGGCATGACCTGCACGATATAGCCGATACGCTGCTCGATTCTCAACTTTTGGTAGAACCTTGGATAAAGTTCGCTGCAAAGATCTTCTGCTGATTGTGACTCGGGATAGTTGCCTAAATTCAAGCTTGCTATATCTCGCCAGAGAACAGCCGCGTGGTTTCTTGGAGTCGTGTGGTGAAAGCAAATCTCATGCTGATCCTGGGTAAGTTTGGTTTTTGCCAGCTTCTGCATAACGGCCCTGAAAGGCATCAGACTTGTAGTTTTCGGATAGGCCAGTTGCTGAGTGAGCATCTTCGAGGCATGACCCTCTGACCCGGCTGGCGCTAAAAGATTGGCTGCCAAATAGCGGGTTGGGAAAAACGCTGTGGATTGATAATCCAATCCTGCCTGATCGAGTTTAAGCTGCCCTAATCCCGGATGGCTGATCAGCGTAACCGCTGGCGGTTGATCCAAAGCGTTTAACAAAGCCTTAATCGCTTCGGTCTGTATCTCTTTTCTGCCGGTTTTGGTTTCCCATATAAAACTGCTAAACAGAGCTGCATAGTGATACTGAATGGCGGTTTCGGTTGCCCTCAGAAGGGCTGGTCTTTTGGGTTGTGAGGCAGTGTCTTCGGCAAGCTCTTCTATATTGTCCGCATCAGCAATCAGGGCATCGCACCCTTGTCGCATACTTTTCTGTAAAAGCTCCAGTTGCTCCTGAGCGTGAACCTGAATCTTCTTCAGCGTATCTGCGGATTCCGGAATACTGGTTTCAACCAGAAGAGCCGCTTGCTGTTGCCACTGCATAGCCAAAGATAGTGAGTGCTCGCCGGGGATTTGCAGAGCTTTTGCCAGTTGATCCGGTGTCCCGAATGTTAACAAAAGCTCATTGATAGAGGGGTTGCTGACCGGCCAGATCCACTGAATGACCGGCTGATCGGTTACGGAGAGAAAAGTCTGTTGGCCACAGAAGAGAGGTGGTGAAGCTGGTTTGTCCTGATCTGATAGAGCTTGATGATTAGGAGTGAGTGACTGCTTACTTTGTTCGCTATGTTCTCTGATTGCATGCTGACGAATCGCTTCTAACTGTTCGTAAAGGACTTTGCTTTGGGGCTCAAAGTCCGAACCTTCAGGATGTTCGATATAAAGACTGGCGGTCTGTTGCAGATACCCCTGCTGAAAGCAGAGATTAAGCTGTTTGAGTAGCTCGGGATCATCGTGCCCTAAACTTGCTCGGTTGCCCGCCAGAAAGCGGTAAAAGCTGTGCTCAGGATGAGCCTGAGTTTGCATCAGATTAAGCAGCTGCTGAGCAGGATGTTCGCAATAGGCCTGATATTCGCCGTCGATAATACTGATCTCAGAAATCACCTGTTCGGCTGAAAATATCGGCGTGTAGATCAGCTGACAGAGCCGGGTAAAGGCTTCTTCAAGCTGATCCGGCAGGCATTCGATCATATAACAGCTTTGTTCAAGTCGTGTTGAGGCGTTGATACGAATACCCTGTTGCGCCATCAATCCCTGAAGCTCGCCTGCGGCAAGTTCTGATATTGAGCCCGAATTGGCTTTTGATAAACCTTCCGGCAGGGTATGGCTTCCCAGAAGCAGCGCATGGCTACCCAGAAATAGAGCGTGTTCCAGAAGGTGCGCTAACCCCAGCCATTCCTCTGGCTCATGTCCGCTGCCAAATGGGATGGTAATGATGACGCGGCAATAGTTATCATCGGATGGGCTTAGATGAAGAAGGTTGGGATTATTGATGCTCATGGGAATGCTCAGCTGATGAGTCAGGATTTAGTTCAGTAGCTCGCTTCTGATCTGGTGATGCATCCTGCGCTAAAATTCCCTGTTGGCGATAAAAAGCCAATTCTTTGTTCAGCTGATCCAGTCGGTTTTCATACTGGCGGAAGCCGTGACCCTCTTCCGGATAAAGCACCAGCTCGCAATAACCGCCGACATTCTGGTAATCACTTTTAAACTGCAGACTCTGATCCGGTGGAACCACCTTATCCTGACCGCCCTGAAACATAAGGAGCGCCGGATGTTGGTTTTGCTGACAGAGGTTAAAGCGCGGTGAGCGCAGTTGATACAGCATCTGATGGCTGTCAGCAGCGGCTATCAGCCAGTCAGGGTAGTGGGACTCAAACTTGTGCGTGCTGGCTGCAAGGCGCTCCAGATCACTGATGCCGTACAGGCTCACCACAGCATCAAAATAACCCAGAGCAGCCGCGCGCATACAGGTGTAACCACCTGCGCTGTGCCCCCGTATCGCCACCTTGTTTGCTGAGATACCGCGTTTCTGTTGCAGGTAATGGCTGAATAAGCGGGCGTCTTCCAGATCGGCTTCGCCCCATTCGCCCTTAAGCAGGTCACGGTAGGCACGGCCATAACCTGTGCTACCTCTGTGATCCAGCTCCAGCACGTTAAAGCCCTGCTGACACCAGAACTGAACGATCAGCTGAAGTCCCGGAAAAGCGCAACTTGTCGGTCCGCCATGAGTGATGATCAGTAAGGGATTCTGCTCGTTTTCGGAACCTGATTTAGCATCCGATTCAGAGTGAAGTTTCTGACTTGGGTGGAAAATACCGTACACCGGATGCTCCGGCAGTTTCAGGCTGAGCCGTTCCGGTTGAGGTGAATTTGCAAGTTCTGCAAAGGCGGTGATTGGACTGAGTTCAACCACTTCCGGTTTCTGTTTTTTCAGATCGAATCGGGCCAGATGCAGGGTGCGGTTCGAGCCTGCGGTCAGGCAGATAAGATGATTCTGCGTTTCTGAAGCGATGCTCAGGTAAGAGAAAAAACTGTGTTTATCTGCTTGCATTTCTGACAGTGCAACTAGTGGTCTGGCATCTGGTGATTCACCCTGGCTCTTATCAGGAAGCGCCACTTCTAACAGCTGCCATAATCCTTGAGTGCATTGCGTCAGGATCAGTTTGAGTTGGTTGTCGGTTTGATGAAACTGAAAATGACGATTACCAAACTGCCAGGGGGCAGAACCACAGTCAGCTTGTGGGGTGTAAACCGCTTCAATACTGATGTCAGTGGAAAAGTCAGTATTAGTGTTGGCGTTAATGTTGGGAGCGTCTGAGCTAAGTCCGTTCTCTTTCAAACTAGACTCTTTAAAGCGATACCCTCTAAAACGATATTCTTTAAAACGATAAAGGCCCCAGAACCCATTCTGATCACTCAGAAAATAGAGCTGGCCGTTAGGGCAAAATCTGGGCTGTTGCAGGCTGCAATGTGAAGAGGCGTTCTCGCCATCCAGCAGGATTATATGCTCCGGTAGGTCATGGGTTTCGAGAACTTCCCCGAATGCGCCGCTCAGTGTTGCCAGCTGGCTGGCGCTCCAGGGCTGATGGGGATGATGCCATTGCACCCAAACTAGCTGTTCGCCATCAGGACTCAGAGTTGCGCTGCTATAGAAATCAGTGCCTTCTGCCAGCACTTTCCGTTGATGGCTTAGCAGATGAAATGCAACCAGTCGGTTGATAACCGAATCCTGCGTATGCTCTTCTTCGATAGCGATAACCCAGGGCAGACTCGGATGCAAAACAGGTTCACCGTAACGGAAGGATCTGCTCTGATCGGATAGTTCCTTTGTCCAATCACTTAAGCAGTTCAGCTGGGATGTTTCGACTGGCACAGAATTAGCCGGATCAAACGGCAGGTAATACAGTTGCTGATCCGCTTCTTCAACCCAGACCAGTAGCTTTGTCGCAGCTGTCTGTTCAGATGTTTCAGGCAGAAGGGCAGTGCAACTTCCTAAGGTATAGGGCATGCCGCCATATTCGTGAACACGGCTTCTCAGGCTGTGGTTTTCCGGTAAAACTGGCTGAGGTTGAGTGCTTACTGAATCGATGCTTTCTGAATCGGGGCTTTCTGAATCGGGGCTTTCTGAATCAAGGTTTTCTGCGTCTGTTTGAGGGAGTCGCAACCACCAGAGGCGGGTGGCAGAGCTTGTTTCGGGATCGTGCAGCAGCCAGAAGTCGCCATAGTCCATGCTCAGAGGGAAACTTACCTGAGCCTGAGAGGCGACCACCTGTTCCAGTGTCAGCGTGTTATAGGTTAACTGCTCCGGCGCTGCTGCCATTCACGATCCTCTTGTTGTCGTCTTTGACGCATCTTTAAATTTGCATAAACGCTTTTTAAACGGACTCTTCTTCGATCTGCTGAACAGAAATCAGCTGTGCCGAGTTTTTCCGGTTACGGTAGATCAGAGGCTCACTGGCCGGTTGGGCTTTGTCCGCATTAGCCTGAGCATCTGTGATCAGATGACGGTGTGGCGACTTGCTGCACACAGGATCGGCGTTATCTGCATCACCGGTCAGGGCAAAGGCCTGACAGCGACAGCCGCCGAAATCCTGCTCTTTTTCATCACAGGAGCGGCAAGGCTCTTTCATCCATTCGTAGCCGCGATAGTGGTTAAAGCCCTTTGAGCGATACCAGATCTCTTCGACCGGGGTATCTGCCACATTCGGGAACTCAATCGGCAGTTCCCGGGCACTATGGCAAGGCAGAGCAGTGCCATCCGGCGTGATGGTCAGGAAGAGATTGCCCCAGCCATTCATGCAGCCTTTGGGGCGCTCTTCGTAGTAATCCGGCACCACAAAAATCAGCTTGGTACGGTGGGTATCTTTGATCTGTTCCCGATAGCGATTGGTGGTCGCTTCTGCGGCTACCAGCTGCGCTTTGGATGGCAGCAGGTGATCCCGGTTTTTCAGGGCCCAGCCGTAATATTGCGAGGTGGCCAGTTCCACGTAATCGGATTCCAGCTCGATAGATAGCTCGATGATCTTGTCGATCTGGTCGATGTTTTCCCGGTGGATCACGCAGTTGAACACCATGGGATAGCCCAGAGCTTTTACTGTGCGGGCAACTTCCAGCTTCTCATCAAAGGAGCGTTGATTGCCGGACAGGTAGTTGTTCATCTCGGCGTTGCTGGCCTGAAAGCTGACCTGAATATGGTCCAGCCCAGCCTCTTTAAAGGCCTGCATCCGCTCATAGGTCAGACCCATGCCGGAGGTGATCAGGTTGGTGTAGTACCCCAGATCCCGGGCGGCTCTGATCAGTTCTTCCAGATCATCACGCAGCAGGGGTTCGCCACCGGAGAAGCCCAGCTGTGCCGCTCCCAGTCTTCGGGCTTGTTCAAAAACCGAGATCCACTGTTCAGTAGTCAGCTCCTGTTTGCGCTGCTCGAAATCCAGCGGGTTGGAGCAGTAAGGGCATTGCAGCGGGCAGCGATAGGTGAGTTCCGCCAGCAGCCAAAGTGGCTGACCGGTTTCCGGTGTTGGCGGAACGTCTGCATGTTGTTGCTCAGATGCTGAGTTGGGAACATCAGGCAAAATCGATCCAGTGCAATTCATGGTGCGCCTCGGTAAAAAAGTCGATCACGTCCTGAACCAGATCGTCACCAGCTTCAGGGAAGTCTGCTTTTAGCTGGTCGATAATCTGAGCGATAGTCCGGTTGCCATCCACATGGGTCAGAATGGCACCGGCAGATTCGTTTAACCGCACCATGCCCTCCGGGTAGAGGAGGACATGGCAGTGGGAGGCTGGCTCCCACTGGAAACGAAACAGCCGGTTAATGGCAGGGGTTTGCTGCATCAGGCTGTCCATCGGATTCTCCTGTAATTTGGTGATAGCCAGTTACACAATACGGCTGTGGTGAATTGCTTCGTCGGTTACTGTGTGGAACGGGCGACGGTTCAGTTCATGGGCCATAGAGAGAGAATCCAGCAGACACCAGAGTACATCTAGCTTGAACTGCAGGATGTTCAGAGCGCGTTCCTGCTGTTCGCGGGTAGTGAAGTGATCCAGCGTGATCTGGATGCCGTGAACCACATCGCGACGGGCTTCGGTCAGACGGTTGCGGAAATACTGCAGACCTTCCTGCTCGATCCACGGGTAGTTATCCGGCCAGGTGTCGAGGCGGGACTGGTGAATCTTAGGCGCGAACATCTCGGTCAGAGAGGAGCAGGCAGCTTCCTGCCAGGTCGCCTTGCGGGCGAAATTAACGTAAGCATCGACTGCAAAGCGAACACCCGGCAGTACGTGGCGATGATCCAGCAACTCTTCCCGTGGAATACCGACCGCTTCACCCAGACGCAACCAGGCTTCGATACCGCCTTCCGTACCTTCACGGCCATCGTGATCGATGATGCGCTGAATCCAGTGACGACGAACTTCCTGATCATGGCAGTTGGCCATAATCGCAGCGTCTTTTACCGGAATGCTGACCTGATAGTAAAAGCGGTTAGCCACCCAGGCGCGAATCTGCTCAGGGGTGCATTCACCCTGATGCATAGCGATATGGTACGGGTGATGAATATGGTAGAGATCACCTTTTGCACGCAGACGTTGCTCAAACTCTTCGCGGGTCCATGGCAGGGTCTCAGGGGCATGTTGCTGGCTCATAATGGCCTCCGTTCTTATTGTTGTTAGCTGTTTTATTGTTGGATGCGCTTGGTTTTTCGCGCTTCAGGGTTTGGTTGTTTTGTCGTGTTCTGTTTGGAAACCTGAGATCTGAACGTCAGCTGGCCAAACAAAACAGGGCTGTCGGTTAACCGACAGCCCTGAAAAGTGTCAAAGGCGAATATCCATACCGTCGTAAGCGACTTCGATGCCTGCTTCGTCCAGCTGGGCACGTTGTGGCGAGTCTTCCACCAGAATCGGGTTGGTGTTGTTGATATGAATCAGCACCCGTTTTTTGTCCGGGTAGCGGGACAGAAACTCGATCATGCCGCCTTCTCCGTTCGGGCCATCGCCCCATTGCGGCAGGTGGCCGATATCGCTGCCGCGCTTGTCCGCGCCCATCAGCTCGATCAGTTCATCGTCCTGCCAGAGGGTGCCATCGACCATCAGGCAATCGGCCTGATCGATCAGGGGGAGCAGGTGTTCTTCAATCTCACCCAGACCCGGCGCATAAAACACTTTGCCGCCGGTATTGGTATCTGTGATGAGTACACCTATGTTGTCCCCCGGATGCGGATCGTAGCGGTGCGGAGAATAAGGCGGCGCTTTACTGCTCAGGTGAACCACCTGCAGGCGTAGTCCCGGTACTTCCGGTAGGTAGAAGGGTTCAGCATAAAGCGGAATACCGCGACGTTGCAGGCCGCCATTCCAGGCTTCAAGCATCGGGAAAATCGGGAAGCCGTGGCTCAGGTCCTGAAACACCATATCGGTGCAGTAAACGGTGTGCGGGCAACCTTCGCGCAGCATCAGAAGGCCTGTGCTGTGATCGATCTGACTGTCGATCAGCATAACGGCTGAGATGCCGGTATCACGGATTTTACGATTCGGCTGAAGCGGTCCGAAGGATTCCAGTTGAGCGCGGATATCTGGTGACGCGTTAAACAGCAGCCAGTTTTCACCATCAGCACTGACAGTAATTGATGACTGGGTACGGGCGCTGGCTTTGATCGTGCCTTGACGCACGCCGGTACAGTTGGGACAGTTGCAGTTCCACTGAGGGAAGCCTCCGCCTGCTGCGGAACCTAAAACCCGAATATGCATAGTGCTTCCCCTTATTTCTGGCGCTAAGTGTTGGGCGCTAAGAGCCTAGACTCTGTTGCCTGATCCGGGTTGGTAAAGCGATGATGAGGGTCTGCTTTGCCTGAAACGGGCCGGATCATTAAATCTGTTGGGTTGCGCTCAAAGACTCAGATCCTTCTGGGTGCGGGTTCAGTTTTGTCTGAACACTGTTTAGCCTGATAACGATGAAAAGCTAAACGGGAGATGAGCGTTATGTGGTTGATCGCTGTAGAAGCGTCCGGAAGGGAAAACCCAAAGCCGGGTTTTCCCCGGCAACCGGAAAGCTCCGGCAGCCTTAAGGCTTCTGAGTCTGCAATCTGCTTGTCTCTAACATAAAAGGCAGCATCACCGCAGACTCTTCAGCCAAAGCGCTTAGCGGTTGCTGAAGTACATAGTTACTTCGAAACCGATGCGCAGGTCCTGATAGCTAGGTTTTTTCCACATGATGCTTTACCTCTGTTTGGGTGGTTGGTTAGCCATCCTGAGATGGAGAACATTAACCCGGTTATTGTTGTGGTCTTAACAGAGCCTGAACAGCGTGTTCAGACACCAACAATGTTAGGCAGGGCAAGGTAGCGGGCAATATAGTACTTCGGGACTATATCGAACCCCTTATGGTCGTAGTAAAAAGGTTTATTAAAAAATGGGTGTTTTATTAAACCCTTGTTCAGTGAATCTGAGCCTTAGGACTCATGGTGAGCAGATGTGATAAATACTATAAAAACAGCTCTGTATGGCCATTCCGAAACCTTTGTAGAGGTGCGTCGGAATCCAGAAATCGGAGCCAATATGACAGGAATCACCGAAGCATTAAGAACAACAGCAGAGGGAGATGTAAAGCCAATATCTTCCCCTGTTTCATCTGCTGTGCCCGCTCCGCTTTCATCACCTTCTTTGCTGACTTCAGCTGTTACTGCGGTTTCACATCAGGAAGATATCTGTGCCAGTGCAGAAGAGCTGGCAAAAACCTTTGCTGATCCTGCTCTTAAATGGGTGCTGTTTTTCTGCTCTGCCCAGTTGGATGTTGAAGCTCTGGCTACCGAGTTAGAGCGCCTGATGCCGGACAAGTCGATTATCGGTTGTACCAGTGCCGGTGAGTTAAGTCCTGTGGGTTATTGTCAGGGCAGTGTGTCTGCCGTTGCGTTCCCTGAAACCACTTTTCATATCGAAACCGCTCTGATCGAGCATCTTAACCAGTTTGATTTCACCGAAGCACAGCAGCAGGTCAGCCACATGCTGGAGCGTTGCCAGCATCGCCAGAAGGCTCCTGTTAAAGGCCATACCTTTCTGCTGACTCTGCTGGATGGTATGTCGGAACATGAAGAGGTGGTGCTGAATACTTTAAGTGCCGTGCTAGGCAGTATTCCTATGCTGGGCGGTTCTGCTGGGGATGATCTGGACTTTTCCCATACTCAGGTAGTGTTTCAGGGTAAAAGCTATCAGAACGCCGCCGTACTTATGCTGGTCAATACCGCCTGTCCCTTTATGGTGTTTTCCCAGAAACATGTGGAAGACACGGACGAGTTGTTTGTCGCCACTAAGGTCGACAGTGAGCACCGCAGAGTTTATGAGTTGAACGCACAACCGGCGGCAGACGTTTATGCCCGCTCGTTGGGTGTTACACCGGACCAGCTCAATCCATCACTTTTTGCCCAGCACACGTTAAGTGTGCGCATTGCCGGAGAGAGTTTTGTCCGTGCGGTTCAAAGTGCTAATGATGACGGCAGTCTGAGTTTTTACTGTGCGGTTGAGCGCGGCATTGTTCTTCGCCGTAACCGACATCTGAATATTCCTGAGGCACTGGATCTGTTGCTGGAACGGATCGATGATGAGCTGGGTGAACAGCAGCTGATATTGGGTTTTGACTGCATCTTCCGTCAGTTGGAGCTGACCTCCCGTCAGGAGCTGGACCAGGTTTCTGATCGCTTATCTCGTCGCAATATAGTTGGCTTTAACACCTACGGTGAGCATGTGAATGGTATTCATCTGAATGCTACCTTCACTGGTGTTGCTATTGGTCGCTGTACTGGTCCCGATACTGTGGAGGCCGCGGGATGAGCGAGCCAACTCTGACCTCAGAAGAGTATCAGGAACTGCTGGCGCTGCGTCAGCAGGTAAAAGTACTGGAAAGCAGCAAGCAATCTCTTTCGGATGAAAACTACCGTCTGCAGCAGATGAATCTGGCGCTGATCGACCGGGTCGAAGCCGCTCCAGATGTGGGCGGCCGCGCTTATGCTGCGTTTGAAAACTCAGCCTTGCTGGCCGAGCAGGTACGTGAGCGAACCGCAGCCCTGAATGCGGCTCTGGCGGATCTGAGAGACAGTAATCAGGCGTTGAAGCAGGCGCATATCGATATCGAAACCCTGCACAACCGCCTTATGGATGCCATCGAAGGCATGACCGACGCTTTTGTACTCTTTGATGGTCAGCGCCGCATGGTGCTCTGTAACAGCCGCTATCGTCAGATTTGGCAGCGTTACGGTTTCCCAATTGAAGCGGGCACAACGCTTTCAGAAATCAACCGCCACGGGGCCGAGATCCTGCTGGATGATGCCACCACGCAGGAAGAGCTTCAGCTGTATCAGCAAGCCTATGGTCAGGTGATCCGCCTGAGAGATGGCCGCTGGATGCAGGTCAATCAGCGGGAAACAGCCACCGGCGATCTCTCCATTCTCTATACCGATATTACCGAGCTGAAAGCGATCGAAACCGAGCGTCGGGAAGCAGCGCTGGCGGAGAAATCCCGCATTCTGCAAAGTACACTGGAAAACCTCTCTCAGGGTGTGGTTCTGGTCAGTGATCAGGGCATTCCTGAGGTCTGGAATACCCGCCTGACCGAGCTGACCGGCATCAAAGAGCAGGAGCTTGGTCATTGCCGGAATTTTACTGAACTCCTGAATAGCCGCTTACGTGATCCAGCGGTAAAGGGGAAGGTTAACACGCCTGCTACCGGTCAGAACTGGCCTCTGCCTTTGGGGGATACCGCCCATTACGAGATCGGTCTGAAAGATGGTTCAGTATTGGAAATCCGCCAGCAGCCAAGGGCTGAAGGTGGTCGGGTAATCACCTTTACCGATATTACTGAACGCAGTCTTTTTGCCCGTGCGCTCCAGCAGAGTGAGCAGAAGATGCGTCTGATTACCGATGCGCTGCCCGCCATGATCTGTTACGTCAACGCCCGTCAGGAATATGAGTTCACCAACAAGGCTTATCAGGAATGGCATGGCCTGAATCGGGATGAGCTTCAGGGGCGGCATCTGAGTCAGGTCTATTCCGAGCGTCAGCTGCACAGACTGGAGCACTATGTTGATAAGGTGATCAAAGGTGACAGTGTCAGCTTTGAGGTGGATGAAGCCAATCAGGATGGTGAGATTCGCTACCTGCACAAAACCTATGTCCCTCACCTGGCGGCCAGTGGCGAGACGCTGGGCTTCTTTGTACTGACGCAGGATATTACTGAACGCCGCAGAACTGCTCAGGCGTTAAGAGACGCTAACGTGCTGCTGGAGCAGCGGGTAGAAGAGAGAACCTCAGAGCTTCTTGATGCGAAAAAACAGGCGGAAGAAGCTAACCTCTCGAAAACCAAATTCCTCGCGGCGATCAGCCATGATCTGCTGCAACCCATGAATGCAGCCCGTTTGTTCAACAGTGCCCTTGCAGAATATCCCCTGGACGGCGCTGCAAGAAAATTGGTGACCTCTACAGCCTCTTCATTAAGTGATGTGGAAGGGTTGATTGGTGCCTTAGTGGACATCTCCAAGCTGGATGCGGGTGTAGTTGAAGCCCAGATGAATAACTTCACGCTGGATGCGCTGCTACAGAGTCTCTGTCATGAATATGAAGAGCAGACTGCTCTTAAGCAGCAACGATTCCGTTCCCGTGTGGGTGGCTGCCTGGTGTATTCCGATTCCCAGTTGCTGGGGCGTATCCTGCGAAATTTCCTTACTAATGCCAGTCGTTATACCGAAGCAGGCGGTCAGATTCTTTTGGCAACGCGCAAGAAGGGCAGCTGTATCAGTATCGAGGTTTGGGATTCCGGCGAGGGCATTGAACCGGAGAAGATGAGTGAGATCTTCCGTGAGTTCAGCCGACTGAAGCGCAGTACTTCCGCCAGTGATAAAGGTCTGGGTCTCGGGCTTGCGATTGTCGATAAGATCGCCCGGGTATTGGATCATAAGATTCGGGTGCGCTCAGTTCCGGGTAAGGGGTCGGTGTTTTCGGTTGAAGTTCCGTTGGCAGATCCAAACCAGTTGGAGCTGACAGAGCGCGTGCAGCCTGCTCCTCAGATTAACCCGCTGGAAAGCCGGCCTGTGCTGGTGCTGGATAATGATCCGGCAATCTGTCTGGGCATGGAACAGCTGTTGGATGGCTGGGGTATGGATGTGATGACCGCCCTTGGTCGTGATGATGCGCTTCAGCTGATCGAAGACGGCTTCAGGCCGGATCTTTTGCTGGTGGATTACCATCTGGACAATGACGAGATAGGCGTCGATGTCGCTCAGGAGCTGAATGCTCTGATGACCGATCCTGTCCCTGTGATTGTGATTACGGCGAACTACTCCAAAGCCCTCAACTCAGAGATTCAGGCAATCAATTATCAGTTACTCAATAAACCGGTTAAGCCGATGAAGCTGCGTCTTCTGATGGGGCAGCTGATGAGCTGAGTCAGTAGCTTTGAGTTTCAGGCCCTTGAATCTGTGCTTAGGGTATTCCCTAGTCGATTTTTTTAACGCTAGCCCTTAAAGTCATCTTTAAAATAATTAGTATAAACAGTGACTTTAAGGGCTTCTTAGTGGCAGTTACAGGCAGACCCGACAGTACTTTCCCTCCTTTCTATGAGCTTTATTCAGGCTCTTTTCCCTTTTTTTACCGAATTTTATCTTTAGCCCGTATCCGTTTCAGATTCTGTTTAGTCATATTTTCTCTAGTGCTTCTTCTGGTTATTTTTGCAGGCTTTGCCCATGGCGCCTCTCAGGATCAGGACGCTGTCATTCCACCACCCGAACGTCCCGGTGTGACACCAATCAGTCTTCAGCTGCCCTGGGTGCACCAGTTTGAGTTTGCCGGTTTCTACGCGGCAATTGAGCAGGGTTATTACCTGGAGGAGGGGCTTGAGGTCAGCCTGCGCGAGGCAAGCGCGGGAGTCTCTGTTGTCGATGAAGTTGTTTCAGGGCGAGCTGAGTATGGTTTGGGTAACGCTGACCTTCTGGCCAGCTGGGGGCGTGGAGCACCTATTGTTCTTATGGCCAACCTGTTTAAGCATTCTCCACTTGTCGTGCTGGCCCGGCAGGACAGCGGCATCCGTCAGCCTCGGGATCTGATCGGCAAAAGACTGATGACCCAGCCCATGGATCTGAACAGTGCTGAGATCAGCTATATGCTGCATCAGGCGCAGGTCCGCCCTGATCAGATGCAGCAGGTTGCTCACAGCTACCGTATCAAGGAGCTGGTCGACGGTGAGGTCGATGCCATGACCGCTTATATCACTAACCAGACCTACGAACTTCAGGCGGCTGGCGTGGATACCGTGATCATAGATCCGGCGAACTATGGCGCGGATTTTTACAGTAATAATCTCTTTACCAGCCAGAAAGAAGTTCAGTTACACCCTGAGCGGGTTGCCGCATTTCGCCGGGCCAGCCTTAAGGGCTGGCGCTACGCGCTGGAGCATCCGGCGGAGATAGTTGACCTGATTTATCGTGATTACAGCCAGCGCAAGAGCATGGCTGCTCTGTACTATGAAGCCCGAGAGGTTACCAAGCTGATCTCTGAGGAAGTTTATCCTCTGGGTAGCGTTGATCTGCAGCGACTGCATCGCCTGCAGGAGGTATATCTGCTCAGTGGTGCTCTGACGATTGCCAGTAATGACCTGCAAAGTTTTGTCTGGCAGGGGCGGGATGAACTTCAGCCGGAGATTGCACTCACCGAAAAAGAGCAGCTCTTTATCCAGAAACATTCCCGCCTGCGTTTATGCAGTTCGCCAGACTGGTTGCCTTACGAAGGTGTTCAGGATAACGCCTCCATCGGTATCGGGCCTGACCTGATGCGGGAAGCACTGGCAGGAGTAGGAATTGAAGTGGTCGATGTGGTTTCCGAAACCTGGAATGAAGCCCTGCAGGCGATTAAAGACCGGCGTTGCGATCTCTTGTCTGCGGTTGTTCCTAGCTCAGATCGTCAGCCTTTAATCAGTTTTACCGAGAGTTATGTCGATGTCAGCAACGCGATTGTTACCCGGGACAGTCAGGCTTATATCTCAGATATTCGTGAGCTGAAAGGTAAGAGCCTTGCGGTGTTGACCGGAGGAATTCATGAAGCGCTGTTGCTGCGTCACTTTCCTGATATCCGGCTGAAAAACTATGCCACGATGGACAAAGCTCTTTTGGGGCTTTCTAAGGGCGAGGTCGATGGTTTTGTCGATACGATCGCTACCTCAGGCTACGGCATTCGTCAGTCCGGTCTGCAGAATCTGCATATTGCGGGTCTTTTCCCTTATAAAACGCCGCTTTCTGTTGGTGTTCGGTCAGACTGGCCTGAGCTGCGAACTCTGGTTCAGAAAGCTTATGACAGCGTTCCTGAAGGGCGGATGAATGAAATTATCCGTCATTGGGTGCAGGTTACTGCTGAGCCAGAAGTCAGCAATGCCGTGCTTTGGCGTGCAGCCGGTATCGTGATTCTGCTAATGACCGTTTTTCTGGTGTTCTACAGTCGATTGCGTCGGGCTAACCAGGCTTTGGCACAGGAAATTGTTCAGCGTCGTAAGGCGGAAGAAGCCACATTAAGATTGAATGATGAACTGATCAGTAAGAATCAGCAGTTGGAAACACTGTCCCGAACCGATGCCCTGACTGGCCTGAAGAACCGATACCATATCGAAAACACTCTGGAGGAAGCGGTGGTTCACTGCTTATCCCGTCAGAAAGGCCTCAGTGTGATGCTGCTGGATATGGATCACTTTAAGCAGGTTAATGATCGTTTTGGCCACAACACCGGCGACCGTGTTTTGAAGGCTTTTGCCGATATTATGAAGGGTTTTAGCAGTGATCGGCTGATTATCGGGCGCTGGGGTGGCGAAGAGTTTTTGCTCATCCTGCCGGATACCGATTTAGGGGCCGCCGGACAGGTGGCTCAGGAAATTCGACGAAAAGTTGAAACGACTTTTTTCCCGGATGTTGGCCATCTTACGGTCAGTATTGGTCTTGCGGCACTACAGCCTGAAGAGAGCGCCTACCAGATTACCAGCCGGGCAGATCGTATGTTGTATCAGGCTAAATCCTCGGGCAGAAACTGCGTTATGACGGATATACGCGGCGCGCGTCGTTCTGAGCTGCCCTAGTGGTGCGTTTTCACTATGAAGCATCTGCTGCCTGTCACGAAGATGTCAGCAAGGCTTCAAAGGATTGTCATTCTCTTGCGGCATGATCGGCTGAAATAACCTCAGCCGGAGTGCCGCCCATGAGTCCTTTTCTTCGCTCAACCATGATCGTTAACTGGGATCACCCGGAAGTGCTTGCCCTTGCCAGCTACCTGGCAAAGCAGAGTGAAGATCCCCTTATCCTGATTACCCGTACTTTTAACTGGGTTCGTGATCAGATCGAGCATAGCTGGGAATATCAGAAAGAGGCGGTGCCTCTGAAAGCCTCAGAAGTCCTGATTAATAAACATGGCTGCTGTTTTGCCAAAAGTCATCTTCTGGCTGCGCTACTGCGGGCTAACGGCATTTCAACGGGGTTTGCTTATCAGCAGGTGGATAATGAGTGGGGCACCAGTCCGCATCGGCTTCACGGTTTTAATACTGTCTATCTGCCGCACTCGGGTTGGTATGATCTGGATGCGAGAGGCAGCCGTCAGGGCGTTAAAACCACCTTTAATCCGCCTGAGATTAGCCTGACCCATCCCGATGGAATGCGGGTGAAAGGGATCTGGCCAAATCCCTTAACTTGTGTGGTAGATGCTCTGGTAAACGCTTCCCATGTTCGTGAGCTGTATCTGACTTTGCCCTCTTCTTGCCAGATTAGGGAAGAAGATATGGCTTTTGAAAGCCAGAGCCGAAAGCCTAAAGGCTTTTCTAGGCCTGCGGCTTAGCGGTTTCCGTTGGGAAGTTAGTGATTACTCCAGTCGCAGTCACGTGCATGCCTGAGGTATCACCATCCAGTTGTGCGCTTTTCAGGCGGGTGTTGGTATGGGGGGTGACCGTTGACTCTGCTGCTTTCGCATCTGCCGTCTCTTCGGTGATCTGATACAAAATCACCTGATTCCGCCCACTGGCTTTTGCCTGATAGAGGGCTTTATCTGCCTGTGACAGTAACTTATCTACTTCATCTGTTGCGCTTTTCACTACTTCAACGCCCAAACTGACCGTTATCGCGGGGATCGTTCCGCTGTCCGTTGAGTTTTTAGCGATCAATAAGCGGATCTTGTCGCTGAGGTTGACCGCCTGTTCCGCATCATAATCCGGAAGAATCAGAGCAAACTCTTCGCCACCTAAGCGACCGATAAAGGCGTCATCCGGCAGCATGCCGCGAATCCATTTGGTTGCCAGTTTCAGGGTGTCATCACCCACGGCATGACCATACTGATCGTTGACCTTTTTAAAGTGGTCAACATCCAGCATCACAAGTGCCAAAGCACTCTTGTTGCGATGTGCGCTGCTCAGAGCCTGTTGCGCCAGTTCCATAAAGTAGCCCCGGTTTACACAGCCGGTCAGAGAGTCCCGGGTGGCCATGTTGTGCAGCTTGGTCATGGTTTCTCCAAGGCTGTTCACGGCTTTACGGATGGTATGCAATTCCTGATAGCGGGCTTCTGTCAGTGGTGCGTGGCCTGAGCGTTGTTCCAGTGCGGTCAGCGCACTACTAGCCTCAATGATCGGGGTGATCAGGTGTTTGTAGAGGTTGTAGCCAATAAAGAAGATTACCAGCAACAGCAGGGAAACACCGGCGCTTGCTGCCACCAGAATCAGATTGTTGGTGGAGGTAATCTGATTCATGTTGGCGGTTTGCAGGGTCGTGGCGTCACTAATAATTTTGTTTTGCAGCTCAAAGAGTTCCTGTTTGTACTCGCCCCAACGGATTTGCAGGGTTCGTTCCAACTGAATCAGGTTTTCCCGTTCGATACTGCTAAGACGATCAGCCTGGCTGCTAAGCAGGGTTTGACGGGTGCGGCGTACTTCCCGAAGCAGCTCAAAAGCGGATTGAACAGTTTTCTTGGTTTCCGGGCTGAAGTTAAATGAAGGCTGGAAAGCCAGTACCTGAGCTGCCAGAGCATTTTTTCGGATCAGGGTAATACTGCCACCGTAAACCACCAGATCGCCCATGCGCTCCAGTCGCTCAAGATTAAGAGCAGCCCGCTGATGATCGTGAATTGCAGGCAGGAGTTCATCCTGACTGGTTTTAATGAGCTTTAGACTGTAATTGTGCATCACCGCCACGATGCCCAGTGTGCAGGCGATAAAGAGCACCAGCATCGCAATCAACTTAAGCAGCAGCTTGCGAATATGAGGACGTTGGTGATGGTTTTCCTGATTCGGCATATCAATACACGTTAAAAGGGAAATATTTATCGATCAGCGCACGAAGTTCACCGGAGTCCACCAGTTGGCGGATCGCCTTATTCGCACGTTTCTGTAAGTCTGGTCGGGCTTTGGTCAGCCCCATGTGCACATCACCCTCGAGACTTGGGTGGTTAATTGGCAGACCAATAAAGTCCAGATGACTGTTTTCCGGTTGTTGCAGATAGTTCAGGGCAAACAGTGTGGGTAGCAGGATGTAGTCAGCTTTTCCCTCTGCCATCGCCTGCAAGGCTTCTTTCTGAGTGTTTACAGACACCAACTGAGCTTTTGAGTTCTCTTGCAGATAACGCCACTGGGTTGAACTCTTGGTGGCCATAATCCTGCTACTTGGATCCTGCAGTAGCTGTTCAGGGTCTTTAAAACTGTTTTCACTCTTGCCCATCAGGCTGGTGGTTGAGCGGTAGTATTTATCGGTGAAGTTGATTTTGTTCAGCCGCTCAGGAGTTTTCAGCAGATTGCTGGCGGCCAGCTGAATCTCGTTGTTTTCCAGTGCGGGAATAATTTTCGGAAAAACCATGGTGACGAATTCACATCTGACCTGCATTTTGTCGCAGATCGCACGGGCCACGTCGGCGTTATAGCCACTGATTTCGCCATTTTTGTCGATGAAATTAAAGGGTTTAAATGAAGTGGAAATACCAACCCGGATCACTTCCTGTGCAGCAGAAAAACTGCTGACTGCCATTAAGGTAAGGGTGATCAGGAGCAATAAGATCGTTCTGAAGCGAACCCTAAACTGTGTTGTGGTGTTCATCGATGAACCCTAGTAGATATTGAACGGAAAATATTTGTTGTTCAGACGGTTAAAGCTGCCATCGGTGAGCAGGCTACGGATTGCCTGATCAATATCGGTTTTTAAGCGGTGACGTTCCGGGGTGATAGCCACGGCCACATCACCTGCCAGTTTGGGGTTATCGATGGGGCCGCCAATCAGATCAAACAAGCCACTGGCATCGTTGTAGAGAAAACCCAGTTGAATAATGGCTGGCAACAGAACCAGATCCGCATCGCCGTTTTTCAGGGCGGCATAGACTTCGTCAACATCGGTGTAGATCAGCGTTTCCATTGAGGTGCTGAAGTTCTGTTTCAGGTAATACTCCTGAACTGAGTCTTTGACCACAGCCACCTTCGTTGGCCGGTATTTGGGTTGTTTGTCCGGATTACCCACATAGCTGGATACGGATCGCATATAGCGTTCGGAAAAGGTGAGGTATTGCTTGCGGGCTTCTGTCACCAAAATGCTGGAAAAGGCCATATCCAGCTGGCCGAGGCGCACACCATCCAGATTGTTGCCGAAGGGTTGAAGCACAAATTCGCAATCGTGGTCGATACGCTCGCAGATCTGCTGAGCCAGCTCTGCTTCAAAGCCACTGAGCTGGTTATCTGCATCCCTGTAACCCATCATGGGGGACTCAAGAATGCCGATCAGGAGGGTATCGGATTTAGCTGGCGTTGATGTGAACAACAAAAGGGTGGCCAGCAAGCCGAAAAGTGGTTTCAGAATATTTGGCTTTGCCATTTGATTCCCCCTGATGTCTCAAATCCCTGAGCAAAAAAAACGGCTGCATCTGTGATACAGCCGTCCCTGCTTTGTTACATCATGTAGTTTAACGGGGGAAGCCCTGAAAAGGTAGGGGTTTCTACCAGTATTAGCCTTTTGGATGATAAAAGGTTTAATTATTTGGCAGGTTTTGTAATAACCACTGCAGCGGATGCGGGATCTGCTGACTGTCGATGCGTTTTACCTGGCTACGGCAGGAGTAACCGGTGGCCACCAGTTTGCCCTGTTTGCTGCTGTCCGCCACGATACCCGCCCAGCTTTGGCTGTAGATGGTTTTCGAGGTTTCCAGGTTTGCTGTTTCATGGCCGAAAGTACCGGACATACCGCAGCACCCGCTGGCCTGCAGGGTCAGTTTATAACCCAGTGCGGCATAAATCTGCTGCCACATTTTGATGGTCGCTGCAGCGTTGGTTTTCTCGGTACAGTGAGCCATCAGGAAGACTTCTTTGTCTTCTGATGCTTCGGTTTCAGCTGCTTTGAAGGCTTCCAGCTGAGCAGTCTGGTTGCCCAGCCACTCCTGCAGCAGCAATACCTCAGGGGCATCACCCTCCGGCAGTGCCTTGGTGTACTCCTGGCGGTAGGTCAGGGTCATGGACGGATCGATACCCACCAGCGGAATACCGGTCTGATTCAGTGCCCGCAGCATCTCAGCGTTATCAGCAGCGGCGCGGCCAAACTGCTTCATCATGCCATGAACGTGCAGCGGTTTACCGTTCGGTTTAAACGGTGCAATAAAGACACGGAAGCCCAGACGGGTCAGCAGGTCGAAAATATCCAGCACCAGACGGGTTTCAAAGAAGCTGGTGAAGGCGTCCTGCACGATAACAACTGTCTTGTCTTTCTGATCTGCCGGAATGCGGGCCAGCGCCTTTGGTGTTGCCCAGGCGACACCGTAGTGCGCCAGTTCATTGGCGATGTTCTCTTTGCAGATCAGCGGGCTGTCGACCATACCGGCGGTGTTTTTCAGCAGGCTCTTCACCGGGCCAAATTTCATCGGCAGGTTGTATAGCAGCGGCACCTTGGCAAAGTAAGGGATCACGTATTCCAGCGTACCAACAAAATAGTCTTTCAGTGGGCGCAGGTAACGGCCGTGGTACAGCTCGAGGAACTTGGAGCGGAATTCCGGCACGTTGACCTTGATCGGGCACTGACCGACACAGGATTTACAGGCCAGACAGCCGGCCATGGCGTCATAGACCTCGTGGCTGAAGTCTTCGTTCTCTTTGCCGCCTTTACGTTTGGCAAGGGTGTTTTTCAGGCGCGGGATAAAGCTGCCGACAAAACCTGCCCGACGTACTTCGCGTACTTCCTGCTGCAGATCGGCCCCAGCCGCTTCCTGCAGGCGCAGCCATTCACGGATCAGAGAGGAGCGGCCTTTTGGCGACTGGGTGCGCTCACGGGTCGCTTTCCAGGACGGGCACATGGCATCGTTCGGATCGTAGTTGTAGCAGGCGCCGTTACCGTTACAGTACATGGCAGCACTGAACTCGTTACGGGTAGCTTCGTTGATCTCACGGTCGTGCTGACCACGGGTGGCCACACCGTCGATTTTCAGCAGCTCAGCGCCTGACTGAGCCGGAGTAGCAATTTTGCCCGGGTTCAGCTGGTTGCGCGGGTCAAAGGCGGCTTTCACTTCCTGAATAAAAGGATACAGCTCACCAAAGAACTCAGGGGCGTATTCAGAACGGACACCTTTACCGTGTTCGCCCCAGAGCAGACCCTTGTATTTCTGGGTCAGTTTTACCACGCCATCGGTGATGGTGCGGATCATGCCTTCCTGGGCCGGGTCTTTCATATCGATGGCGGGGCGAACGTGCAGTACACCGGCATCGACATGGCCGAACATGCCGTAGGCCAGATCATGGCTGTCCAGCAGTTCGCGGAACTCCATAATAAAGTCCGCCAGATTTTCCGGGGGTACGGCGGTATCTTCCACAAAGGGGATCGGGCGTTTTTCGCCTTCGGCGTTACCCAGCAGGCCTACAGCTTTTTTACGCATGCCCCAGATCTTACCGATCTCACCGGCACCCCGGGCGATAGTATAGGCAAAGCTCTTGCCGTTACCGGCCAGCTCGGAACCGGCAATCTGATCCAGATGGGCGGTCAGCTTATCCAGCTTGGCGTTCAGCTCCGCTTCATCGTCACCTGTGTATTCCACCAGGTTGATACCGGCGATGGTTTTGCCATTTTTTCCTTCGGGGAAGTAGTCACGTACGGTGTCCCAGACGATATCGCCCATAGCCAGATTTAGTACTTTGGAATCCACGGTTTCGATGGAGGTCGGGTGCCAGTCCATCAGGTCTTTGGCGTCTTTCAGGGCGTCGTTGAAACTGGCGTACTGAATATTCACCAGAGCGGAGTATTTCGGAATATTCAGGACATTCAGTTTGGCTTCGCTGATAAAGGCCAGACTGCCTTCGGCACCGCAAAGCAGCGCATTCAGGTTGAACTGGCCGTTGTCATCGCGGATATGGGCCAGATCGTAACCGGTCAGGCAGCGATTCAGTTTCGGGAATTTAGCTTCGATCAGCTCCGCCTGCTCGCTGAAGATCTGATCCGCTAAGCGGTGCACGTCACCTACTCGGTCGTCACGCTGTTTGATCTCTGCCAGTGCTTCGTCAGAGATCGGGCCGGAGGTCCATTCGGTGCCATCCAGCATGACAGAGGTCAGCTCCAGCACGTGGTCGCGGGTTTTGCCGTACAGTACCGAGCCCTGACCGCTGGCGTCGGTATTGATCATGCCGCCGATGGTGGCGCGGTTACTGGTGGATAGCTCCGGCGCAAAAAACAGGCCGTGCTCTTTCAGGGCTTTATTCAGCTGGTCTTTTACCACACCGGTCTGAACGCGAACCCAGCCTTCCTCTGCGTTGATCTCCAGAATTTGGTTCATGTGTTTGGAGATATCAACCACCAGACCGTCAGTCAGGGACTGACCGTTGGTGCCTGTACCGCCGCCCCGTGGGCTTAACACCACCTGCTCAAAGCCGGGCTGGTTGCTCAGGCGGGCGATCAGCTGCAGGTCTTTCTGGTTTTTCGGGTACAGCACTGCCTGTGGCAGCACCTGATAAATCGAGTTGTCCGTGGACAGCACCACACGGTTGGCGTAATCCGGATTCAGGTCGCCCTGAAAGCCTTCTGCTTTTAACGCTTCAATAAAGTTCAGGTACTCCTGACGGATCGGAGCCGGTGCGTGCTGTTTCAGATTGGCGGCTGCGTCGGTATATAAAGCGGTGTCGGCCAGTTGCTTAATCATCGGGATCGGGTGCCTTCCAGAGGAAACTGTGTTTTGCCTGCGAGGGTGACCGGACGGCGATCTGTTGATCGCTTCTGATATCAGTCACTCAATACCCGGTATGGATTCGGGGCGCGCAAGGCATCAAAAAAAATGGCCGATGATTTTATCTCAGTCTGTCGAAATAGTCAGTAAAGTGGCTGGGGAGTGTTTTGTAACTTTATTCGACTTTGGTATGAGGTTTATGCAGGATTTCAATAAGTTAAGCAGAGCGGAAAAGCTGCTGGTCAAAAAATAGACAATTTGAGGCTGTATGCCTTTTTTTGTCTGCTTCAGCTGAATTTCCTCAACTTATCCAAAGAGTTATTCACAGCTTTTGTGGGTAAGTGGATTTCTGTGGAAGCTGAGTGACAGCTATTGAATAACCTGTTTTAAATCGCTGAAAGCCTTGTAAAACAAGGGATTGCGCTGTTTCTGTGTGTTATCAATACCTGAGTAGTTGATCTAAAGCAACCCCACTTCAGGGTATTTTTTTCTAATGTCATCAAAAAAGTGCAAAACTGTCATCAAAAATAGATGTCAAGCGGTTTTCTGGGGATAAACTGCATTTTTTACGGGAAATAGCAGTATTATTTGTTGCTCTATTTTGGTGCGCTGCATGTGCGCGGAAAAATCATAATCTCAGGGACATAGAAAAGTTTTTTTATTTGATTCGAACTTTTGTCGGGCTAGCCACTCTTAACTTGTGCCAATCTTGCGCTAAGCAAGTTGATCTGATGACTATCGTCACACTCATCAACCTTTTGGGAGCCTTAATGGCTCCCTTTTTTTGCGCCTATTTCTTTTGCACCCTTATCTTTTTTGCATTCTTTAAATTGATCAGCTGTGTTGCTGATAAAGCGTCTGGTAGATGTTTTGGTAGCGCTGCCACTCATCTTCAAACCTTGATTCATCCCAGTGCAGGTATTTCTGGCACAGTTCTGAAAGCTCGTCTTTCATGCTGGCACCTCCGTCGGCATAAAAGAGGCCGACTCGGGTGCGTCTCAGTAGTAAGTCATCCAGATGCTGAACGGCCAAATGCGCCAGAGCCCAATGCAGTTCGGCTTTGTAGTAAGGCGTTGCAGCAACCTTTTGTTCTGCCGGCACCATTTTGTTCAACGGAATCACATCGGCACCGTACATCTGGTGCAGCGATTCCGGAATCAGCAGGAACTCACCCTGATTGTGGCTGTTAGCCCCCAGTTCCGGCCAGGGTTTGGCGACAGGTGCCTGAGGGCGGAATTTCAGCTGATTGATGGCGTCTTCTGCCATCTTTTGGAACGTGGTTAATTTGCCACCGCAGAGATAAAGCTGGCCATCCTGCCACCAAACTTTGTGCTCCCTGCGTTCCTCCGATGGGGAAGTTTTATTCGGATCGCTGCCGGGTTCCGATAGAACCGGGCGCACACCTGACCAGACACTGAGGCAGTCTTTGGGGCTAAGCTTGCTGGCTGGAAAATAGTGCTGCAGTGCTTTAAACAGATAGTCCTGTTCCTGCTGCTGCATCTGTATTGGATCGTCCATCGGCGTCTTATGATCCAGATCCGTTGTGCCTACCAGGGTGTGGCCCAGCCATGGCAGTGCGAACATCAGACGGCTGTCATCCGGATGAATCAGACAAACCCCTTTTTCCAGAGGCAGACGCTTTTGGGAGAACAGCAGGTGACTGCCCCGCAAAGGTCGGACTTTAACGGGATCATCATGGGGATCTGAAGGGTGGGCGCGGGGCGAGGATGTCCAGGCGCCGGTAGCATGAATAACTTGTCGGGCAGAGAGTCGAATACTGCCGTGATCTTTCGGAGTGATATCGACCTGAAAGCCACCGTCCTGATGACCGGATTCCAGCAGCTGAATATGGTCAACACTGCAGTAGTTGAAGGCTTTACCGCCAAATTGAGCGGCTTCCAGCAGCACTCTTAGGGTGAGTCTGGCGTCATCAGTTACGGCATCTTCAAACTGGGTTGCAGCATAACATTGCTGACTACGCAGGCTGGGAGCGGCCTTCTGCATATCGGCGATGCTGAGCCCTTTATGGTATTTCTTACCTGCCAGAAAATCGTATAGCCACATAAGTGCCCGAAACTTAAAGCGTCCCGGCAAGTGATTACGATAGTGGGGCATCATCAGGGGGAGATGCTCAACCAGACCAGGCAGTTGTCTGCACAGATGCTCACGTGCCTGAACAGCCTGTCGGGTAAGACTTAACTGGCCGGTAGCCAGGTAGCGGATGCCTCCGTGAACCAGTTTGCTTGACTGGCTGGAGGAGCCTGAAGCGAAGTCGTTCTTTTCCAGTAACAGGGTACGATAACCTCTGCGACTGGCTTCAAACAGCAGGCCAGCGCCGGAAATGCCGCCACCGATAATCACAATATCCCACTCTTCATCGGTAAGATGATCCAGTGCCTCTTGGCGGCCTTTGGCTGACCAGTGCTCGGGTAGCATAATTTACTCCTTGTATTCAAACAGTTAGCCGATCGCTTGGCTGTATTGCTGCATGTTTTCAGCATGGCACAGGCTGTCATAACAGGGTAGTGGGATTTGGTTGTCGCCCTGTGTCAGTTTTGTTGGAAAAACTGCGATTGATCAAGATAACCTGTTATTTTGAAAGGAATTTTATTGGAATGGCTGAAGCGAGATGTCCAGTGGCGAGACTCAGAAGATAATGGTTTTCGAAATTGGCGTTTAGAGGATAACTGGGTGTAGCTAGGGGCATAAAAAAGCGCCTAGTGCTATCAGTCAGGCGCTTTTTATTAATTTATGGCAGTCTGGAGGAGGCCTTAGTGGCAGCCGCAATCATCACCGCAGCCTGTGTTCTCAACGGATTCAGTTTCGATGCTGATATCGACAATGTTGCTGGCACCGGGGCGCAGGGTGATTACGCCGTATTCCGTCAGGCTGTCGTCTTCATCCTCTGCACTGCCCACTTCCAGTGTCATGGATGGTCCTTCGAGATGATCCGGAGAGAGTAACAACGTAGCTGGCAATCCCTGATCCCATTCCAGCTGCAGTTCGCTGATATTATTCAGCTCAATAGTTTCGCCGTCGGCGGTGATCGCTTTGATTCGTGGAAGTTGATTCTCAGACACGGCTGACTCCTGTTGGAAAAGTAGGGGTAACTCCGGCGCAGAATAGCAGATTTAGACTGCTATTAAAGCCTGAATAAAAATATCGCTCCGGATTGGTTGTAATCGGGTAGATTTGCATGAGATCGCCGAAATAAACCAAGGTTGTAGAGGTCTGATGCCTTAGTTTGCTTTGAACCTACTGCGTAAGGGATTATAATGAAGCCTCTTTTTATGCGACTAAAGTCTAAATTGGTTGCCGCGGCATAATTTCTCTCTGACGCTAACTGAAAATAATAAACGAGATACTCAATGCAAGCTCACAAGCCATTGGCTGAAACATCTGAAGGATTTCCACCTGAGGCTGATACTCAGGTTATCAGCACTTCTCTGCAGCTGGAGCAGTACCTGCCTTATCGCTTTAATCAGATGGCAGATCAGATCAGTAGCAATCTGACCACTATCTTTTCCTCAGAGTTTGGTGTGAGTTTGTCCGAATGGCGTATTCTAGCCTTGCTAGGTCAGCAGAAAACCATGATTTCTACGGATATCAGTCAGCGCACTAAGATGGATAAGGCAAAAGTCTCCCGAGCGGTTCACAAGCTGGATAAAGAAGGCTATCTGCATCGTGAGCGTGATGAACAGGATCACAGGGTTAGCCATCTGAGCCTGACTCAGTCTGGCATCCGTGTTTATAACGCCATCATTCCGAAAGCGTTGGAGTGGGAAGAGAGTATGGTTACGACTCTGTCCGATGAGGAGCGTGATCTGCTGCATCGGCTGATGAGTAAACTGGACAGTCAGATGAAGGTGATTACTCTGGACTGATTCGGAGCCTGCCTGTTTAACAGGCTGAAAACAGAAAACCCCGCGCTCTTTTATAAAAGTAACTTAGAGCGCGGGGTTTTCTGTTTATAGGGAGGCCCTATAGAAGCCTGAGACTAGTCGTATTCAACATTCAAACGCAGCTGAATGAATTTACGAATCAGTGATGCTTTGAGCACCACCTTCTGTTTGCCAAATCGGGCAATGACCTCTTCATGGTGATCAGAGCCTGACTCTGTCAGTAACCGACTGAGATCTACGCTGCCGGATATCGTGTCCAGTGCCATTGGAGCTTCAGGTTTTAATTGCCAGCTGACCTGGTGGATCGCTTTGTCCTCTGCCTCTGATTGCTGGCTGACCACTGCCAGTTTTGCCTGAATACTATATGTCTCAAGCAGGCCTTTGCTATTAACGGCTTGGTATGACCAGCTGGCTTCTTTACTGTTTTCCTGAGCTCTCTGCTCAGCAGCCTGACGAATATAGAAGGCTGGCAGACTGTAATTTTTATAGTCCGGAGTCAGCAGGTTGTCTCCCCGTTCCAGCCTAACGGTGCTGTAGCGAACTCCGCTCTCAGAAATCAGATAGAAGAATGGATATTCGCCTGCCTCAAAATCCAAAGCCACCCGTCGTTCCGGATCGCTGGCTTTTCCTTCCAGAGGAACTTTCTGCCATTCAGACGTGTAGAGGTGGTCCGGGTAGGGTGCTTTTAAACGAACTTCAGTGGCCTTAAAGGCATTTACAGCCACCGTGATGGCAACCCCTAAAAGTACGGCGGCTGCTATAAACAGGGAGCGTGGCTTGTTTTTAATCGCTTTAGCATTTTTTGGCGGGGCGGGTTTGCGCAGGTTTTTATCCCAGGCTTCAAACAGTTCAACAGGTTCACTGATACCTTTAAGTTTGAAATAGCCATGTGACTGCCATCCAAAGTCGGTATGGTGACTCAGCCAGCTGCGGGCACTATCGAAAACGGTGTAGCTCATATAGACCTGACCGCCATCGGCGAGGCCTTCTATTCGCGCTGCACGGTTAACGTGGCGACCAAAAATATCAAAGGTGACTTCACCCTCAACGGTTACCTGGCCCATGTGCAGGCCGATACGTACTTCAATATCGTCCCACTGGGGATTTTCCTGATTAAAGGCCACCAGTTTCTGCTGAATCAGAATGGCGCGATCAACCGCGCGGCTGGGTTCTGCGAAAACCGCCATCACAGAATCGCCAATATGTTTCAGGATTAGGCCGGAATTGTCTTCTTCGATGATTCCCTGCAACAGGATGTCATGAGCCCGACGTATCTCTTCGACGTAACTTTCGCCTTTTTCTTCCGTCAGTTCGGTGTAGCCTTTGATATCGGTAAACATCACGGTTAATACCGTTGTATGATGACTCGATATATAATCCCGCAGGGAGTTGCTTTCCTGGCCTGAAAGCTCAACAGGTTGGGTCGGTTGCTGGCTCATTGAAATCTCTTATTGATTCATGTCCTTTGGTGAGTTTTTCAACATACCTTTAAATGGTTTGAATGCAAGCGATCTGCTTGTAATCTGTGACAGACATTGAAAAACTCCGGCACGGTAATCTGGAATATAAATTAGGGAATCCATGTTCACATCTGCAATGCGTAACCTTTCATCCGGTGTGATGTTAGGCCTGATCGGAACGGTACTTTCATTATCGTTTGCATCCTTACTTTTCGGCGGCAGTAGCTATAGCCAGTTTCAGGCAGGTATCACCACCCTGTTGATGACCGCAGTAATTGCAACACTGGCCATTGGCTTGTTCAGCTCCCGTGTGGGTATGGCTGCGATTCCTTTGCCGAGTGCTGTAGCGATGACCGCCGCTCTGGTCGCTGAGCAGACCATTGAACAGCAGGATATTCGCCTGGTGATGATCTGCGGCACCTTGCTCGCTGCCTTAGTGATGATCCTTCTGGGGCAGGCAAGACTGGGGCGGGTGATCCGATATCTGCCGCTGCCGGTTCTGGCAGGCTTTCTGGCGGGTGTTGGCTGGTTGTTCTTCAGCGGAGGTATCCGTCTGGTGCAGCCGGAACTGCTGAGTCTGGATCTGATTCTGAATCCTTCGGTCTGGCTGGTGCTGGTTTTTGGTAGCTTGCTGTTTTTTGCCCAGAAGAAATTGGGCGGTTCCATGGTGCTGCCAACCGGTTTTCTGATTCTGGTTTTCCTTTTTAACCTATTGGGTGCAGGTTTCCCTGAATGGTCCGGTAGCTGGTTCTTTGATGGCCGCACGCTCTCTTTCTGGTCAATGAACTGGTTGCCTCAGTATGACCGTATCACGGTTTCTGATGCTGCGGGCTTGCCATGGGGGGGGATTCTCACGCTGGCACTGATCAGTGTGTTTTCAATGCTGCTGCAGGCAACTTCCCTTGAATTGGCTGTAGGTGAAAGTGTTGATCTGGATAGGGAGCTGAAAGTTGCTTCCGGTGCCAACCTTGTAACGGGGCTGATTGGTGGTTCGGTTGCTTCTCTTTCATTGAGCCAAACAACTCTGAATCAGCAGATGGGCGGCCAGGGTAAGGCTCCGGTCATTATTGCGGCGATTGTTCTTCTGCTGTTCTGTCTGGCGGGTAGTTCTGTTTGGGCATTTTTGCCGTTGCCTGCTGTTGCGGTTGTGCTGGTTTATCAGGGCTTGGTCTTTATGGATCAGTGGCTCTATCAGTCCCGCAGTCGTTTCGGTGCGATGGATTACCAGATTATCGCATTGATTTTTGCGGTGATTATCCTGAGCGGTTTTCTGCCTGCGGTGTTGCTGGGTACTCTAATTACGATTCTGATGTTTGTGCGTCAGTACAGTCGTCTGCGGGTTATTCACCACAATACTGATGCAACCACTCTGCGCAGTCGTGTTGAGCGTCCACTGCGTCATAAGAAGGCGCTGGAG
Source organism: Oceanospirillum sanctuarii (assembly GCF_002150805.1). Taxonomy (GTDB): domain Bacteria; phylum Pseudomonadota; class Gammaproteobacteria; order Pseudomonadales; family Halomonadaceae; genus Oceanospirillum; species Oceanospirillum sanctuarii. Next base: position 34,187 of record NZ_MTBA01000004.1, on the reverse strand, counting down.
AAATACGGTGACCGGGTTCGCGTTGTTCGCCTGAAAGGCTTTCTCTTCTTTGGTACAGCTTATACCTTGCTGGAAGAACTAAAGACGATGCTGGAGCCACCTTGTGTCTTTATGATTCTGGATTTCTCCCGCGTTAGTGGCACAGATTCATCGACGGCAAACGCATTGTTGCGCCTTCACCAGGCCTGTGTGCAGAAGAAGATCATCCTGATTCTGACGGCCGTGCCTTATGAACTGAAACAGCTGCTGGAAGCCTCTGATCTGCAGATGCTGGAAGATGGCGAAGAGACCAAGCTCACCACACGCGGCCTGATGGATACTGCCGGTTTGTTCGTAAACTGGGATCGGGCACTTGAATGGTGTGAGAACGAGCTGATCAGTCGTTTGCCGACCAATGAATCCGGTGAATATACACTGGAATCTGTTCTGAAAGAGCGCCTTGATCTGCTGCCCTATGAGGTTGTTCATCTGGTGCGTTACTTTGAGCCTGTCGATGCTAAGGCGGGTGAAACCTTTATCAAGCAGGGTGACAAAGCCGATTCTCTCTATTTGATTACTAAGGGCAAGGTGGATATCGAGCTTGAGATCGGTGAAGAAAATCGTCAGCGCCTGAAAACCATGATGCCGGGTACCATTATTGGCGAGATGGGCGTTTACACAGGCGGTATCCGGACTGCCTCTGCGACTGCAGTTGTGGACACTCAGCTGATGCGATTAACGGCAAAATCCCTGCAGGAGATGGAAGCCCATAATCAGTTAATGGCCGTTCGCCTGCATCGCTTCGTAGTAATGTTGCTGACTCAACGTCTGAGTGACTCCAACAAGGTTCTGGAAGAGCTGTTCGATTGATCAGGTAACTTTTTTCTGTACGAAAAAGAAAGGCCGGTTGCTTTGTAAGTAACCGGCCTTTTCTTTGGTGCTTCAATTTGCTGAGTGATTCAGAGGCCTGAATCAACCCATGTGGATACGTTTGCCATCGACCTGAACGTCTTTGCGGGCCTTGATAATGGTGTGTTCAGCGCGTAGTGAGGCAGTTTTGTCGACCCGCTGAACAAGGCTTCCAGCTTGCTGCTGGTCCGCTTCTCGTACTACGCGATCACTTCGGGTAAAGCGCTGGCGTATTGTCTCTGCTTTTTGCTCGATCCAGTCTGCGATCAGCTTAAGGCGGCCAACGTTGCTCTCTGCTTCTTTAGCCTGAAAAAACAGACTTAAAGTACGGAAACGGGTTGATAGGTTATTAATTGCAAGTTTCTCGGAGTTTATCTCCAGCTCACTTGATGATTGAATCTGAACCCCTTTTTGGCCATTAATTTTTATCGCCCCTTCAGATGTGATGCAGACATCTTCTGCAGTGGCTAATTGTAGGGGCGCTTCAGACGTTCTTGATAATATCTGACTCACAAAGCAACCTTGTGGTGTTACGGTTAAAAGAATCAGATCACCGATTTCAGGCTTTGTCAGGCAGTCAAAAGCCCGCTTTGAAGGTATAAGAGAACCTTCGGCGTAGACCGAATAGGTATCGCCTTCTTGTTCAATGATTTTTCCTGATAAGAACCTGACTTCGTGTGTTGGCGAAGTGCTTTCTGATGCCTTATCCAGCAGCTGAGAGTCTAAGTGTTGTTTCGGTTTCATGGTTTACCCCATCAACATCACTTTGTTTTGAGCCGGTTTAAGGGTATTGCCCGGTGGTCCATTCTGAGGTGAACCGTTTTGCCCGGTAATAGCGCTCATCTTAGTGGCTGGCTGGCCTTCAATCATCACTTTAGCGCTTCCCATCAGATGGCGACATTCAGACATGATTTTGCTGGATATAAGGCCCCCGGCAACGCCCGCCGTGTCCCCCATACTAAGAGGGATAACGGTTTTGAGCGAGTGTCCCGGCATATTGGCGATCATCACTTTTTTTGATGCTGTTCCCGGGTTGGCCATCATGCCCTGGGCCTGATTTGGGAATGGGGTCGGTATTGGCGGTGCAGGAGGAGCCGGTACCTTGCAGACATCCGGCATCAGCATGCACATATGGCCTTGTTGATTATTCGCAAACATCGTTTGCCCACCTTTCAAAGTAAAATGGCCACTTGTCATCAAAGCAAGCGGTAAATGAGTCTATTTCTTCGGGGCTGGTTTTTGCCAGCTCTCGGCATCAAGTTTTTTTTCATCGGTCTGGAGTGCTGCTTTACGGTTAGAGCCGCTCCAGTCTGTATCTTCTTCTCTAATATTATGCAGATTACAGCGTTCAAGCTCACAATTGCTGATGATAGCCTGAGCCAAGTTGGCATTGCTCAGGTCTGCGTATCGCAATAAACAACCGTTAAAGTTTGCTCCGTTGGCATGGGCGTCTGTGAGCTGAGCCATTTCGAGATTACTCCTGGCAAATTTGGCTTTCACCAGTACAGCACCCTGTAAGCTGCTTTTGTCCAGCTGACAACTTTCAAGGTTGCTCTCAGAGAGATTGACCTCTGAAAAAAGAGCTCCTGTCGCGACAGCATTTTTCAAAACCGATAGCTTAAGATCAGAGCCGGTGAAGTTCGTCTGCGTCAGATTTGACTCGGTAAGATCGCTCTGGCTCAGATTACAGTTCAGAAGCTGTGACATGGAAAGATCACGGCCTGTTAGAATCGCTTTGCTCATATCGCATTCGCTAAACAGTAGTGTGCTCAGGCTGTTCCCGATAAAAGGGAAGGGTGTCAGTTTGCAGTTAAATAAGCTGAGTCTGAAGAGATTCCCTTCGGAAACAGAGCTGTTGGTGAAACTATGCTTTGAAAATGAGGCATGTTCAAAATCACCATCGGTCAGTTTGCAGTTGCTCCAATGGGATTCATTGAATCCGGCTTGTTTGAAATTCGGGGTGTTGAAAGTGCCGTTTTCAGTAGAGGTTTGATGCCACTCGCTGTTGCTGAAATCACATTTTTCAAAGTGACAGCCGACAAAGCTGCAACCCACGAAGTTACAGTTTTCAAAGTCATTTGATGTGAAGTTGCATTGGATGAACTGGCAGTTCACAAATTGGCTAAAGCGCCAATCAATTTGTTGCGCAGTAAGTTTGGTAAAAGAGCAGTTGTTAAAACGACCGTAAGCCATATCAGCCTGAACCAGGCGTTTATCGCTCCATTGGAGCTGAGCTATTTCCTGATCTGATTTGATCGCCAATTGCAGTTCTTGCTGAGATTCAGGCTGTTTGCCCTGAAGAGTATTTGTATTCATTAAGGTTGCCAGTCGGCCAAAATCGTTTGGTTCAGGTTTGCTCTGAAGAAGCTGTTGTCACCGAGAATGGCCTGGTAGAAGTCTGCGCCATAGAGATTGGTGGCGCTGAAGTCGGTGCCGGTCAGTCGAGCACTGATCAGTAAGGTGTTCATCAGATTGCTGCCGTACAGATCTGCGCCGTTAAGATTGCTCTTGGTCCATACGCTTCTCGGTGCACTAATCCTGTTTAAGGTCGCATGATTGAGATCAGCATCGCAAAAGTTTGCATTTTCCAGCTCACATTCGGAAAGATCAGCAGAGGTTAAAGTTGCTTCCAAAAAACTGGCGTCATTTAGATTGTTGTCGGTTAGTTGTGCATCGGTTAGATTGCAGTTACCCAGAAAACGTGCGTTTTCAAGATTCGAATGCACAAGCTTTATGGCTGGCATTTCACAGCTTACCCAGCTGGAAGCTTTGCCTTGGCAGCTTTCAAATTCACTTTGAGAAAACAGACACTCATAGAAGCTGATTTCGTCAAAGATGAGATTAATGCCTTTGATGGATTCGAACTTCGTGCTTGTTAAATTGCTATTGGAAAAATCCACGGAGTCTAGTTGTACCTTGTGTAACTGAGTTTCCAGCCATTCGCTCCGCTTTAGTGTAGTGTTTTGCAATACAGATTTATCTATGGCGCACTGATTCCAGTGGGTATCGGAAAGATCACAGTCCGAAAAGTTACAGTTGCTAAGGTGGCAGGCTTCAAAACGACCCATTGGCATTTCGCAATCGTCAAAACTGCAGTCGACAAAGTCACATTCTCTGAAAGTCCAGTTTGCCAGTGATCCCTTTGATAAATTCAGGTCTTTGATAACTAAATTTGTTAGTTCCAGATCTTTAGGAATAGCTTTCGGATGCTGCAAAAGCTCCAGAAATTCGTTGAGGTTCATCGATCACCCTTCAGTACTTTCCGAATTGATTCTTTTAGCATATCAACGGCGATCTCGTCGGGAGATGGCGGCTTATCATCGCTTTCCGGAGTGAGGGGATATAAACGATTGAGTTCATCCATCATGGTATCCAGTTGTTGATCGACCTGATTCGCGGGGATATTAGCGAGATCTTCCTCGGTAGCTTCACCAGACAGAGTTTTCTTGAGGGACTGGTGTTGTGCATCTGACATTCCCTCGGGTTTGTTTGTCATCTCTTCCTGTAGGGCTTGCTGCCCCTGCTGTGTTTTCTGTTCTGCAATTTGTGCAGCTTTTTCCGGGTTGTCTTTTATGCCTTCCAAGGCTTTCAGATCTTCAGAGTTCGGGAATTTTTCCTTCAGAAGCACCATCAGTGCTGCTTTGTCTTCACTTTCGTCATTTAAAACTTCATCAAGTTGTTCCGGTGATATTCCCAGTTGAGCCAGTGCCTCTTTGATTTTTTCCATGGCTGTATCAAATTGCTGGGAGACTTCTTCTGCGCTTGGGCCAGAATCGGCGGCGCCTTCAGTTCCGGAGCTTGCAGAGGGAGCTGCAGTGGCTCCGGTATCACCTTTTCCTGCGGCCTTGGCTGCAGCAGCAAGAATGCCGCCAAGGCCAAGAGCTCCGATTGCCGCAGTTCCAGGTGGCAGCGGCAAGGGCTTTGCTTCTTCCGAAAGGGTAAGTTGACTAAGTTGCTGGTTGGTGGAAAAAAGCGTATTTACGGTTTCAGGTCTGAAAAGTTGATAGTTCTCAATCTGTTCATCGTCCAGGAGATCATTGCTTCTAGCGTGGGCATGTTCCTGATAAACCGTGATAGCTTTAGTTTCCTCGCCTACGTTACTGTATGCGGCCTGTAGCAAAGTCACTTCTTCTCCATCGAAAGTCTCGATAGGTACTTCGGTTCGGGCTATAAGCACAACCATATTGGCATCAGGTAAAAACAGTGCTGTGTCGATCGGGCAGCTCAAAAGCTGATCAGGTTGGTTGTTTGCCTGAGTCAGTAGGTGGAAATTGAAAGAGGGGAGTTTGCCTTCAATCTCTCTGAATACCGGATGCATGTTTCTGATCAGATAGCGCTCATTACCCTGAATATGCTGCATAAGCCACTGATCCTGCGCGCCCTGCATAAAGAAGTCGGGCTGCAGATTGCTGGCAAAAAATGGCGCTTCATGTTTTTGCCAGTGATCACCGTAGCTTCCCCAGAGTTTTTTGCGGGGCATCCAGTCAACGCTAGTCGCTCCAAGGCTTGCTGGCTTTGGGGTATGTCCGGGACGGGAGACAAGATCATTCTGATATTCAATCTGAGGCAGCGGGTCGCCGGATGATGGATCAAAGCCTATTCCTGTCGGGTTTTGCAGATATTTCTCACCACCGAAGGAGTTAGCGTAACTGATTTCAAGCTCTGATATTGGCTCTGGCGTTGTTGGTGTCAGAATTTTTCGCCAGAAACGAGGTCCAGTAATCGCCAGTCGTTTTTTCAAATCCTGAAACTGAACTTCAACTTCACCTGCGCTGACAGCAAATCCATCAGGCGCATGAAACTTACCATAGACAAGATACTCAGCTTTGGGTTTTGGGAAGCCGATATCGAACACAGCATCATTGGCGATATTGTCCGCGATTGCTTGCCACATATCCTGAGCTGAGTAGGGCAGGCCGATTTTTGCTGTAGGTTGGTATCCATTATGCAGCGGCACACCCATTAGTAGTGTTACTGCCAGACGTTGTTGGTTCTTCCATCCGTAGGGGTAGGTCTGAATGGTGATTTCAGGTGGCGTTATCAGTTGCATTGAGGGTTAGCCTAGCTGAATGATTTGACTATTTATCTTGGCCTGTGAAGAAGACTTCATCTCAATGCCTGACATTGTTATTTTGATGTTATTTGCTCCTGTATCAAGAGTAATATTGTCAGAAGAGATGGTTACATTAGTAGTAGAAAGGTCATCTCCAATAGTCACTTTTTTTGAATCTATGCTTAGGGAATCACTGCCTGCTAAAGCTATTTCTTTTGATTTAAATGTTGCTTTATTAGTGATTGTAGCTTCAGAAGATTCTGCTTTTAATGATAGCTCTGTGCCGGCATCAATCTTGATCGCTTTCTTGTGGAGAAACGTTGCTTCGTTTTCTTCTAGTGCAATTTTATGGGTGTCAGCTGCACCTGTCTGAAGGCTGAGGATCGATTTTTTATCACCATGTGATAATTCCAGCTCTGCTTTTGGAAAGGGCTTGTATTTGATTTCAAACAGTTTTGAATCGATATCTTTAACAGATTGGGCTATAGAGGCTGCTCCTGCTGCTGCCCCGGCACCTGTAACAATGCCTGTTATTGCGGTTGGTAAAACTTCGCCTGATACTGCTGTGAACGTTTTTCCGGCTTTGAGATCAATTGATTCTTTGACTCCTTTCTCATACTTACCGGCAAAAAACTCAATTTCCCTGGCAGCTTTTGAAAGGCTTAGACCAATTCCTGTCAGATCGATGCTCATCTTAACAAGGCTTACATCCAGCTCTAAACTAAAACCTGACAGTTTCGCATCAATATCCGCCCCATAAACTGCAGCCTCAAGCTTTGCACCGAAGGCGGACTTCTCAATAAATGTTTCGCCATCATTGTGTGCCCGATAGTCGCCTTTGTGAACTTCTTGCCAGAGGCCTTTGTGGTATTCATAGGCGTCGCCAATAGTTTTTGTAACGAGCATCTTATCCAGCTCTTCTTTCGTCCACTCTACATCGTTTGGGAAGGTTCCATCGTGCGTGGAGTCATTCTTGTAATCAACATAGTTAACCTCATAGCTATTGCCATAGCTGAAGTCCTTTGAACCGCCAAATGTGTAAGTGTTGCCATCGTTCCAGAAATACTTAGGCCCCTTCTCTCGATGAATGAAGTAGTTTCCACTACGCTCATCATCAGCAGTCATATCAACTCCAAGCTGTCCAGTTGATTCATCTGCAATTTTAAAGGTATGCAGACTGGTCTCATTCAGCAAATCAACAGCGACATCTGAGCCATTAAGTAGGTTTTTCTTTCTACCAGTTGCGGGGGCTGCAGTCCCATCTGTTTTCTTGATCTCAACGTCCGGCGTTTCAGAATCATTGTCACTGTCTACCAAGGCTGTATGCAATGTACCGTTAAGGTTGTCAGCGGTGACAAGGGTTTTCTGATAGCCTCCGCCAATCTCCTGATAATAACCTCCACTGGTCATCATCATCAGTCCGTTAGCGTTGATCGGGTTTGAAGCACCCAGGTGGAAATAGCTATTGCTGTTAGGAGAGAAGAGTTTAATACGCTCTGAGTCCGCCTCATCCTCCATCTCAATAATATTATTAGCGGCGGTCTTGATCTTGTTTTGGGTGTGGTTGTCTTCACGGACGACACTGGGCTTAGATGCGTTAGGAACAGCTCCAGTGATTACAGGGCGATCCGGGTCGCCACCAATAAAGCTCAGAAGAACCTCAGCGCCTTTTAGCAGCGGGAAGTGCATACCACTGTTGTCACCGGCATTTGGCTGAGACATAGGGATCCACCAGGATGCCTGAGCACCATCACGGCCTTTCCGATCAAAAGGAAGCACGACTTTGTAGCGTCCCCGGCTATCCAAGTGTGCATATTGGCCATCACCTTCAGAATCAACAATGGCGTTAAGCACGCCGTAGAATCGTGGTTTTTCGGTTTTCAATTCAGGTCGGAACTGGATGTCCGCTGAGATAGCCTGAATGGTATTACTGTAGGGTTGCTCATTGGTCTGGTGAATTTGACTCAGATCCGGTGCATAGCCGGTGTGGCTGATACTGATTGGCGTGTAATCACAATTCAGTTTGCCGAGGGGGTGGCCGGAGAGGTTTAAAGGGAATGCCGGACAGATTTCAACATCCAATGAGTTGCCATAAAAGCGTGTTTTCTGCATCAGCAGCTCTTCCGCACGAATGTCGGCCAGCTCTTTCGCTTCATCAAGATCAACAAGATTGTCGCAGTAGCGGAACACTTCTCCCATGCCACTGCTGTCGATAAGTGCTTTTGCAGAAAGATCCACTGAAGGCTGGTCGTTATTGTAGTCTTTAACAATAACTTCTTTAGGGACCCTTTGGTTATTTTGTGTCCACTGAAATATTACCGGTGAACCTTCAGAGTATGAATTGCCGGTCACTGGTGAATAGATAGCATTATGACTGTCGGTAGGGTGTTGATTGTTTTTATTGCAAAATACGGCTTTGGATTTTTGGTTGTTTTGTTCAAAAAAGAAATAAACACCTTCGCGTTCTGTGATGCGTTTCAGAAAACTGTAGTGACTTTCACCAAATTGGCAGCGGTAATCCCATTTGCGATAACTGTTTATCAGGCTCAGGTCATATTCATCTGACGTAAGTCCTGCTTCATCGAACAGAAGAGTCAAGGTCTCAGAAAGGTTGAGCCCTAAGTAAACCTCGTTGGTGGTAAATTGCGATAAAAGCCATAGGCGAGGAACCAATGTTGCCTGATAAAGGTAGCCATTTTCCGTTGTTTTCAGATAGTTGAAATTTGACAAAATCCCGTTGAAATCGCGCTTTTTACCATAACTTTCAATGGTTAACGTGCAGTTTTCATCGAGTAAGGCGTCGGTGTCTAAGGTGTCTGAGTAACTGATGAGCTGTATTTCAAACTGATAGAGGTCGCCCAATGATTCAGTTCCGTTGAATTGTAAGACCCGAAATTCGTCCTCAGGGATGTTGTCACATTGAAACGAAAAATTGACATCGGACGAGAGGCTCATAGTCGACACCTGTAAATTACTAATATTGTAAATTATTGATAAATGAGAGTAATTGTTCTACGTGCTTTTAGAGCAATTGGTCGCATATTTGTTTGTACAGTGTTTAAAGCTGTTTGGGCACTAATCTGGTGCGTATTTATGAACTGCATCATAAAAAATATATAAAACTTTATTTTGTAATTTACATTGTTTTTACTTTATCTTACAAAAGTTAAATGCAAGTTTGCCCTAAAGTTTTGCACTGCATTGGGTCGTCAGTGATTTATTGGTGGTGCCAGGGCTTTGAAGATAATAAACCCGGAGTAGTGACGGATGGCTAGCAAAAATTCAGGGTCGGTGGCACCGAAGGAAAGAATTAATATTTCCTATCGCCCGGCTACTGGCGGTGCGAAAGAGCGTGTAGAACTTCCTTTTAAAGTTTTGGTGATGGGGCAATTTACCCCAGCTCCTGATGAAGATGTGCTTGAAGATCGAGCGACAAAGAATATCAATCGGGCTAATTTTGACGAAGTGATGTCAGGTATGGACCTGAAGCTGGATTTCTCGGTAGCCAACAAACTGAGTGCTGATGGTGATGATATTGCTGTTAGTCTTGACCCGAAAAGCCTGAAAGATCTTGAGCCGGATAGCATAGTTCAGGCCGTTCCTGAATTGCAGAAGGTGCTTCAGCTGCGTGAGGCTCTGAAGGCGTTGAAAGGCCCTCTGGGTAACACTCCGAAGATGCGTAAAACGATACAGTTGATGCTGGAAGATAAAGATTCCCGCAAGCAGCTGATGCAAGAACTTGGTCTGAAGAAGTAGGGGCGCAGAGAGATGAGCGAAGAAACCCAAGTACAGGAACAAACGCAATCTCAGCCTCTGGTTGGTGAGATTCTTGAATTTACCCGTCTTGCTGAACAGGACGAAGGTTATGAACTGGCTCGTCAGGGTGTTGAGGCGATGCTGTCTGAGCTGCTGACCAAATCTGAGCCGGTCGAGCGTGTCGATAAGTCTCTGGTAGATCAGATGATTGATGAGCTTGATCAGCGTCTGGGGCAGCAGTTGGATGCCATTCTGCACAATGATGAGTTTCAGAAGCTGGAGTCAGCTTGGCGTGGTCTGGCATTTCTGGTTAACCGTACCGACTTCAATGAAAACATTCGAGTTGAACTTCTGAATGTTGATAAGGATGAGTTGCTGGAAGATTTTGAAGATGCGCCAGAGCTCAATCAAACCGCTATGTTCCAGAAGGTGTACACCGAAGAGTACGGCCAGTTTGGTGGTGAACCCTACGGTGTTTTGGTTGGTGGTTATGAATTTGGTCCGGGTGCTCAGGATATCAAGTTGCTGGAAAGCATGTCAGGCCTGGCTGCTGTGACGCATGCACCATTCATCGCTTCGGCAGGGCCGTCTTTCTTCGGCTTGGGTGAGTTCGATGAGCTGCCTGATCTGAAGGAGCTGGATTCTCTGTTTGAAGGTCCTCAGTACCTGAAGTGGCGTGGTCTTCGTGATACAGAAGATTCCCGAAATATCGGCCTGACTCTGCCACGCTTTATGGGGCGACTGACCTATGGGGAAAACAAGCCTGTTAAAAGCTTTACTTACACCGAGCAGGTAGAAGAGAAGTCTGATTACCTGTGGGTTAATGCGGCTTACGCTTATGCAACCCGACTGGTGGATAGCTTTGCACATTACCGCTGGTGTCCGAACATTATCGGCCCTCAGTCCGGTGGTGCGGTGACAGATTTGGCTGTTCACGTGGTTGATAATCAGGGGGCTACGACTCTGAATGGCCCGGTTGAGACCTTTATCTCTGACCGCAAAGAGTACGAATTATCTGAGCTGGGTTTTATCCCGCTGACTCAGCGTAAGAATGCTGATAATGCGACTTTCTTCTCGTCAAATTCTGTGCAGCGTCCGAAGCAGTTCGGTACTGAGCCAGAAGCTCGTCAGGCTGAGCTGAACTACCGTCTGGGTACACAGCTGCCATATCTGTTTATCGTTAACCGTCTGGCACATTACATCAAGGTTCTGCAGCGAGAAAATCTGGGCAGCTGGAAAAGCCGTGTAGATCTGGAAGCTGAGCTGAATCGCTGGATTCGTCAGTACGTGGCTGACCAGGAAAGCCCGTCACCTGCAACCCGTAGTCAACGTCCTCTGCGTAAAGCACAGGTTAATGTTGTTGAGGTTGATGGTGAAGCAGGCTGGTATCAGGTTGGCTTGGAAGTTACGCCTCACTTCAAGTTCATGGGAGCGAACTTCACCCTGTCATTAACCGGTCTGCTGGATCGCGTTTAACGCATTTTTTGAGGAGTTCTTACCATGCCAAGTGAAATTTATCTGACCATTGAGACCGAAGAAGGTGAGTCTTTAACCGAAGGTACCTCCAGTACCGAAAGTATTGGTGCTTTCTTCAAGACGGCTCACGAAGACGAGATCTTTGTGACCGCTTTCGATCACAAGGTTGTTATCCCTACAGATCGTCTGACAGGTCAGGTGATGGGTAACCGTAAGCACGAGTACCTGGAAATCCGTAAGCTGATCGATAAAAGTTCACCACTGCTGTTTCAGTGTATCGCAGAGCCTAAAGCTCTGACCTGTACTCTGAACTTCTTCCGCCCGGCGGATACCGGTAGTGATGGTCAGCCGGTGCACTACTACACTATCGAGCTTGAAGGTGCCAAGATCGTTTCGATCCGTACCTGTTCTCCAAATATGCTGGACCCTGAGAATGATGGCTTCCCGGCATTTGAAGAGGTTCGCTTCACCTATAACAGCATTACCTGGAGTCATGAAATTGCTTCCAGTACCGCTATCGATAACTGGGCTGGTGCAGAGTAGTTATTGTGAGCAATGCTGTAACAAAAAAATCCCTGACGTTGCTATCGGCAAGCTCATCGCATTCTGCGATGAGCTCTGCTGGTTTTTCTGCATGGGGTACAAAAGCAGCAAAATGGCTGATGCCATTTTGTCTGCTTTTTTTGTCTGCCTGTACGGTTTGTCCTCCCTCCAAAGACAGTTGGAGCGGTGATATTTCCCCTAAACCGGAAGTGCAGAAGACAGAAACTGAGAGTTCTGATAGGAACAGCAAGGAAGGGTTTTGGACCTGGCAGGATGGTGCGGGTCGTTGGCAATACAGTGCCCGTGAAAAGCCAAGTGCGCCTGGTGTGCAATGGGTTTATGAACCTCGTTCTATTGTTTTGAGAGTGGAAGCTGTAGATCGGCTCAACCTGTATATGGGGCAGCCACACACATTAAGTTTAAAAGTAATTCAACTGACGAATCCTGCGATTGTCTCTGAGTTACGTGAAAGTCCTTTTGGCTTGTCTGATCTGATGGCGGCAAAAGGCAAAGAATTATCCGCCAGCATTGTGCGTGAAGATACTTTGGCGATTGGGCCGGGTAGTAGCAAGACGTTAGTTTTGGCTCGGGAGCAAGGCGTTCGATACATTGCTCTGGTGGCAGGCTACTTTGAGATGGAAAGTAAGAAGAGTGTGCGGATTGTACCGATTCCATCCGTTCAGGCTCGTATCTTACCCTGCTACGATGCAACGCCCTGGCCATTCGGAGATCCACCTCCACCTGAGCCGGATGATATTCCGGCCCGGCTGAAGTTGTGGCTCGATATGGACCCAGCTGAGATTAAGTCTCTGCAGGTTCAGGCGTACTAGCCGGCAGAATTAACTTGGCGATGTGCCAGATTTAGAAGAAGAATACGAAGCTGTAAACGTTCAGCGACGGCTGACAGTTTTTCCGGATGTACCGTCACTCCGGAACAGTCATGACGGATATGAAAGGATATAGGCAGGATTCACTTTGAATACGAATAAACCACTGTACTGGCATCAGGGGCTGTTTTTGCAGCCAAACCACTTTCAGTATCAGGATGCATATAACGAGTTTATCCAGTCGGTCATCCGTCGAACTGTTGCGCCTTTAGCATGGGGGGTTGCGTCTTCTAAAATCGACACAGCGAACCTTGATGCCGGACAGATAGCTTTCAGCCAGCTACGGGTGCTGTTTCAGGATGGTACTCTGTTTTCATTTCCTGAAAATGCACGCCTTGCCGGTCGTATTTTTGATGGCCCAGTCTGGGAAGACCGAAACAAACCCTTGCGTGTTTATCTGGGTGTTAAAAAGCGTAATGAAGAGCCCTTGGTTCAGCGAGAGGTTCCCGGTGATAGTGGAAGCGCCCTGAATAGTCGCTTTGTCATCGATGCCCAGAGCGCTACTCTGACCAACCGATATGAGCAGGCGGAGCGGGTTGATGCTCAGGTACTCTCCTTGGAAGGCAGACTCTGGTTCGAATCAGAGCTGGATCATGCATCCGGCTATGATCTGATCCCTGTTGCGCAGCTGATCCGTTCCGGTGATCAGATTAAGCTGGACGATGGCTTTATTGCTCCCTGTATCACCATGCGGGGTGATCAGAATCTGGTTGAGTTGCTGCGGGGGATCCGTGAGGAAGTATTATCCCGTACCCGCCAGCTTGAGGAGTACAAGCAGCCAGCGACAAGCTACACCGTATCTGAGTTCAACCCTCGTCAGATGCGTTATCGCTTAGCATTGCAGGTGATGGCCCGATACGTTCAGGCTCTGACTCATCTGCTTGAAATTCCCGATCTTACTCCCGAGCGTGCTTATACCTGTTTGCGCGAGTTGATTGCAGAGCTTTCTGTGTTCACGCCGCTTTCGAGTGCAACCTGTGAAATTGCCCCTGAGAACATCGTTCTGCCCGCATATAACCACCTGAATCTTGGTGATTGTTTTGCCGTTGCCCATACCCTGATTCACCGTCTTCTGAATGAGATCACAGTGTCCTCTGAAGCGATGGTCAGCTTCGAACGCCTTGATGCATCAAGTTTTCGCGGGGTTTTGGATAGTGAAATGCTGGAGCGTAAAGGTACTTATTTCCTTATTCTGCGTACTGAGCAGTCTCAGGATGCCTGGCTGGAAGACTTCAGACGTTACTCCAAACTGGGTGCTGAGAGTCAGGTGGCTCTTTATCAGGCTCGTGCGTTGCCGGGTATTGGCAAGCGTCTGCTGAACAGCCGTCCTGAAGGTTTGCCAAGTCGCCCGAACTCGCATTATTTCAGTCTGGATGTCGCATCCGGACTTTGGCAGAGCGTGGAAAGCGATGCCTGTCTGAGTCTGATCTGGCCTGGTGCGCCCGAGGATCTGAAAGTCGAACTGGTTTCACTTAGAGGTTAACCATGCACCTGATCGATAGTTTTGTAGATGTGCTGGTTTACGTCCAGCAGCAAAAAAAGCTGATTAGCGAAGGTCAACAGCCTGCCTTTGAAGAGGTTCGTCTCAACGTTGAGCGTCTATTGACAGAGAAATCCACCTTGCATCTGGAGGGTGGTTATCAGTCTGAACATTATGATGAAGCACGTTTTGCAGTAGTTGCTTTTATCGATGAGACCCTGCTCGACAACGCCTGGAGCGAGTCCGGGCGGTGGGCAGCTGATCTGCTTCAGAGAAACTATTACCACACAGCCTCTGCTGGTATTGAGTTTTTTGATCGCCTGGCTGGTCTGAATATGATTGACCCCGCTCACCGGGATATCCGTGAAGTCTATTACTACTGCCTCGCTCTGGGTTTTAGCGGCCGCTATTTCGAGCGCTCTGAGCGGGCCAGTCTTGAGCGTATCCGTCTGGATACCTATCAGCTTCTGATGGCGGGGCAAACTACCCGTCTGAATGATGAGGGGGAATTACTCTCCCCGGAAGCTTACCCGGAAAGTGGTGAGCAAAAGACAGAAGTCAAATCCGGTCGCTGGACTCCTTTTATTTTCGGAGTTCCGGTTCTGGTTCTGGTAATTACCTACGTTGCCATGAAATTAGATGTTGTAGGTATGGCCAATCAACTGGTTTCCCTGATTTGATCAGGGTTGTTGCGGACTTAGAATAAGAAGACGGATCGTGAAAACATTTCTCCGAGTGCTCTTTTATCTGCTGATCTGGCTGGTGATCTTTGCGGTCACCACAGGTCTGGCATTGTTTCTTGGCTTCTCACCTCAGGAAGGTGTGATAGCTGCTGTTGGTATCTTCCTGCTTTGGCTGACTTATCGCCTGATTAAGCGACTGCTGATTCGCCTGCATGCCAAGGGGCGTATCAAGCAACTGATCCGCTTAGGGCGGAAGGACGAGGCGGAAGAGCAGCTGAAGGCAGATACGTCAGGCCTGGAGCGCCGCTTCACCTACGCGATGCGTTTTCTGAAGCGTAGTCCAAACACTCATGCTTCAGATCCTGTTTATCAGTTGCCCTGGTCGGTGATGCTGCCGGCAAAGAGTGATGATGCGGAGCGTCTGGTCACCGCAGGTCAGCTGGTTTTACCATCGGGCCACAAAGATATCTTCACTGGAGATGACTGCCAGACAGAATGGTGGTTACACAACGAAGGTGTTGTTCTGCAGACACCGGCAGGCATTTGTGCCAGCGGTGGTGCCCTCAACCCTGAATGGGGCCGTTTGCTGGAACTTCTGGCATCGCGTCGACCTGCTGAGCCGATCAGCCATGTTCTGCTGACGGTATCTCTGGCGGATATCCAGTCCAAAAGTGATGACGAGCTTTATCAGCAAGGGATGATTCTTCGGGAACGTCTGGATCAGGTGATTCAGACGCTGAAGGTGAATGCACCGGTTTATCTGGCCTTTAATGATCTTGAGTACTTTGCCGGTGGTCGTTCACTTCTGAAATACCTGCCCGAGAAGATGCGAGAGCAGGCTTTAGGTCGCCATTTTCCTCAGGATGGCGATCAGCTGGAAACCGAAACCCGGGTCAATACCGCGCTGGATAGTTTGGCAGAGCAACTGAAACAGTTGAATCTGGAGTTGATGGGGCGTGGTGTTGTCGACGATGCCATCATGATGCTGCCATCTGAACTTGAGCAGTTACGGTCGGGAATCCGGGCTTTCACCAAGGGCGTTTTCCAGAACAGTGTGTTCCAGGCATCGCCGAATCTGCGCGGTGTTTACTGGATGGGCGCTGAAGCAGGTGCTTCAGAAACAGAAGGCAGCGTGGGCGCAGGGCTCTTTGTGAAAGAATTTTTCACCGAGGTTCTGCCGCGTGATCGCGGTTTGGTAAACAAGATTCCTGCAGCGGTTCGCGCAGAGCGCTGGATTCGGAACCTCTGGTTTACAGGTTTCGCTTCTATCATGGCACTACTCTGGGTTGCCCTGATTTACACCTACACAGGTGATAAAGGCTTTATCGAATCTTTAGAGCAGAAGTTTGCCGGTCAGATTGTTCAGCGTAGTGATCTGGCAGGGAATATTACCAATGGCGAACAGCTGGTTGATCTGATTCAGTCTCTTGAACAGCACAGTTTCTTCCCTTGGATCGACGATACGACCTCCGAGCCACTTTTTGTCGGTAAGCTGAAGGCAATTTATGTCGACCGTGTCTGGAATGATCTGGTGATGCCGGTTGATCGTCGAATTGAACGCTCACTGAATAAAGCTCTGTTCGATAACAAGCTACCGCCGGATGAGGCGGCTCAGGAGATCGCTCGCTACGTCGGTATTCTGGTTCGTGAGATCAATATTCTGCAGGATTTCCTCGCAGGTAAAGATCTGGAGACCTTGTCAGCACTACCGCCTTTGTATCAGGCTGAAGATGAGCTTCTGCATGAGGAGCTGGCTGAATCTGAGTTCGATAGCCTGAACAGTCTCTACCTGCAGATGCTGTTCTGGTCGCCATCAACCGATAACTATGAAGCGACTCTGCAGCGTAAGCAGCGTCTGCTGAAGCGTATCCTCGCAGATCACCCTGATAACCTGAATTGGCTGGTAAATTGGGGTAACACTGCGGGAAAGTCCAATGAGGTCAGGCTAGCAGACTTTTGGCAAGGAAGTGTGCCCCTGGACCGTTCTATTCAGGTTGCCCCTGCGTTTACTTTGGCAGGTAAGGCGATGATTGATGACTTTATCGAGCAGATTCTGGCAACAGACCAGGCTGCCGAGCAGATCAATGCATTGATACCGGGTTTTCAGGAAAGTTATCGCAAGCGTTATCTGGATGCGTGGCGTCAGTTTGCGCTGAACTTTTATAAGGGAACCGATGGTCTTTCTGGTCATCTGGACTGGCAGGGCGCTGTTGATACTCAGGCTACCGGTCGTAATCCTTTCTTTAATCTGTTGGATCGTATGACTGAAGAGCTTCAGCCCTACGAGAATATGGAAGAGAAGCCTGATTGGCTGTTTCTGATCTTCTACTACAAGCAGATGGCGACATACGCTCCTGCGGATAAAACCGATGCTGGTGGTAATGGTGCCCTGGCGAAGCTGGCACTTAAAGTTGTCGGTAAAGCGGGCGCAGCGGGTAAAGCAGTTGCCAAGGCCGGTAAATCTGCCATGAAGACCCAGAAAAAGCTTAATAAGGGTAAAAAAGGCGGCGGTGGTTCTCCCTCCGATGAAGAACGTTTAGCTGTTCTTGAGCAGGCTGGCGCATTACTGGGGGAATACAAGCAGCTTATTGAATCTATCGTATTTAACTCCGGTATTCGTTCTACTTCCTTTACCTCAGTTTCGGGTCTTTATGCGAATCCCGATAATCCGGCGGCCGGTGAGACAGCATTAGCCCAGAGTTATGCCCGCATGAAAACTCTGCAGGGAATGCTGGGTAAGCGTAACCGTCAGAATGAAGCTTTCTGGGCTATTTTCGCAGGACCCGTTCAGTTATTTCGTGATTACATGACTCAGGAAGCGGCCTGTGAATTACAGGAGCGTTGGGAAAATAGTTTTCTTGCGGGTATGCAGGGAGTACCTGGCTATAAACGCACAGGTTTCCTTTATGCTGAAGGCGGCCACCTCTGGAGCTTTAAAGACGCTCAGTTAAACCCTTATGTGAAACCTAAGTTTGGTGCGGGTTTTGTTCCTGTATTGGCGTCTGGAAAAGCCTTCCCGCTGGAAACAGATCTGCTTGAGTATCTGGCACGGGGTGATGATTTTCGCAAGCAGCAGCAAAGCCGTTACACCGTGATTATTAAATCCCGCCCGACCTCAGCAAATCCGGAAGCTCAATATCTTCCACGTCGCACGCTGCTTGAGATGCAGTGTGAGTTAGGGCCAACTCAGCTTGAGAACCTTAACTTCGCTCAGGACAGAGCATTTGTTTGGGATCAGACCTGTGCCGACACCACTTTGCTGATCAACATTGGTCGGTATACGTTGGAAAAGCGCTATCCGGGGCCTCAGGGATTTGCTCGTTTCCTGAAAGATTTTCAGAGTGGTCAGCGTCGATTTGTACCGGATGATTTCCCGATTATGAGAGATCGTCTCATCGACTATAAGGTGTCCTATATCGATGTGCGTTACGAGTTCCGTGGTCACAAGCCTGTGATCAAAACTCTGGCGGCATCGGATCTGCAACCGCCACGCCACATCGCAGCCTGCTGGAGTTCGTAAATGGATTCCCGTAACAATCTGATAGCGTCTTTGATGATTAAGCCTCAGGAGCAGGAAGCACAGCTGCCTTGTCGTGTTCTTTTTGTCGGAGCCTATAGTGGCAACCAGTCTTATGCCCATTCGACAGAAAGCGATGATCTGTTGTTCCGTCAGATTGTTCTCAACCGGGACAAACCTGAGCAGGCTCTGGCGGATTTCGAGTGTGCGATCGACTTCTCACAGTTGATGCCGGAATGGCAGGAAGAGTACAGCGTGCGTACACTGGATGATTTTCACCCCAGTGTACTGATTCGCCGTTCTCCGGTTTTAAGTCGTGGCGTGCAACTCAGAGATCAGTTGATTTCCGATGCAGTACCTTCATCCAAGTTGCTGGAAGAAGCGCGTGACTTTCTGGATCGTTATTCTGATCTGGACCGAGAGCAGCTGGCCGATGATTTCCTGTATGCGGATCTTGAGGTTTGTTTAGGTTCGTTGCTGAGTCAGGTGCTGCACTATCCTGTTTTCACTGAACTTGAATCCCTATGGCGTCAGGTTTTCGCCTTGTGTGCTTCCATGCGTTATCACAAGGCAAGCGAGATTGTTCTTCTGAATACCAGCAAAGATGCGTTGGCTGAAGATCTCTCCGGCGAAATGATTCGCAGCGAACTGTACGATCGGGTGTACAGCCATGAGTTTGGTCAGTTTGGCGGCCAGCCTTTTAATCTTATGGTTGTGGACTTCTATGTTGCTAATACTGAGCAGGATCTTTCCCTGATGGAAATGCTCTCTGATATTGGCCGAAGCGCTCATCTTCCGGTTGTTTTACCCGTATCGCCGCGATTTATTGGCTTTAACGGTTACGAGCAGCTTCTTGGGCAATCTCTGAATGAATGGTTTGAGAACCCCAGATTCCTGCCACTGCACCGCTTAGCGGAACGTCCCCAAAGCCGTTATCTGTTTCTGGTAATGCCGGATCAGGTGGTACGTGCACCGTACAGCGGTGACTTTTCCGGCCTCTTTTTTCAGGAGCAACTGGATGCCGAAGGGTTATCTCTGTTATGGGGCAGCAGTTGTTATTCACTGGCGGCAACCATGCTGAATACCTTTGACCAGCAATCTTCCTTTAGTCAGATGACAGGTAGTGATTTTGGTCGGGAACTGCTGCACAAGCCCTGGCAGGACCCCCAGGCTGATCTTGAATTGTCGCCGCTTGAAGTAGAGCTTCCGGCGTCTCTGATTACCGATCTGTCACGACACGGTTTTTGTGTACTGTCTGCGCTACCGGAAGAGCGTTCATCCTATTTTGCTCAATTAAACAGCTTTCACCAGCTGGCGCTGGAGGATGGACAGTTTGTACCCGATGCGCAGTTACCTTTCCTGCTGACGGTTTGCCGTATTGCCCACATGATGAAGCGCGTTTTTCGTGAACAGATAGGTTCTATTGATGAGCCGGAGCAACTACGTCAAAAGCTGGAGCAATGGCTTAAGAGTTTTGTGGTAGATCTGGAAGCACCTGCATTGGATGTGATGATGAAAAAGCCCTTCCGGCAGGCTGAGGTCATTTTGCGACAGTCAGAAGGTTGTCTGATGGAGGTTCGCCTGCAACCGCATCTCCGTTTTATGGATGAGCGCTTTCAGCTCTCCCTTGATCTGATTCTGCAGGAGGCTGTCTGATGGCGCGTCCTGGCTTTATTAGTTTTACCAGCTCTGCTCAGGGGGCATTGTCAGGGCCTGAGAAACAACTGACCCGTGATGGTTTGAGCTATGTTCTGAGTTTCAGTCATGGGGTGGATCTGCCGAGTGCAGATGATAGTCGTGTACTGGGTGGTCAGCCTATGCACCGGCCTGTTGAGCTTGTTAAGCCTCTGGACCGGGTATCACCTCAGCTGTATCAGGCGCTTTGTGAGCGTGAAGTGCTGACGAAGGTTGTGCTTTTCTGGTGCCAGTTTAACAGTGCAGGCACTCTTGAACTTTTGTACGAGATAGAACTAAAGAATGCCCGCATAGTGTCTCTGCAGCCGGTTATGCCAAACCTGCTGGAGAAGGGGCAGGAAGAGCACCCTTACTGTGAGAGGGTCAGCCTGCTTTATGAGTCGATCAACTGGCGATTCGGACCTTCCGCTGAGGTTGAGTTCGAGGCCCGAAATGAAGCGGGTAAGGCCTGATGAGAGCAGGATTACTCAAACGCCTGAATGGTGAGGATGCATTGCAGGGCGATGTAGAAGCGCTGGCCGCTTTTATCGCGCTTCAATTGCAGGATCTTTTAAATGTACGTGTTGGATCATGCTCCTCACGGCCAGATCTTGGTTTGCCTGCAATCTCGCCGGTACAACTACAAGGTGATGCTATTCAGAATCAGCGTTTGGCTCAGGTGATTCAATTACAGGTCACTCAGTTCGAGCCACGTTTGCTGGATGTTCGGGTTAGGCCGGATGGTGACGTTCAGGGTGCCCTGCTGTTTGCCCTTGAGGCAGCCTTTGAGCAGGGGTATGAGCGCTGGCAGGCCCGATTTGAAGTTCGGGTTGATAGCGACAGCCGTGTGGGCGTTTTGTGCCGTGGATTACAGTCTGATGGCCCAGCACGAAGAACGGTGCGATAAATTGAACATGAACAATGTTATCAACGAACACAAAATAATAAGTGACAGAGAACCGGTTACCAGGCTTGTGTTGATTACCGGTCTGAATAAGAAGAGTACTTATGGCAAAAATTGATCGCCATTATCAGGATGAACTGAACCGTCTGCATGAGATGGCTGCGGAATATGCCGCGCTTAATCCCTCTCAGGCGGGATATCTGGCGGGTACCAGCACTGACCCCGATGCGGAGCGTATTCTGGAAGGTGTTGCCTTTCTGACCGCAGGGTTACGTGCCGAGCTGGAGAAAGATCAGACGCAACTGCTGCAAAATGTGCTGCAGGTTGCTTCTCCAGATCTGTTACGCCCTTTGCCATCAGTGACCCTTATGCAGTTCAGAGGTCGACCTGCTCTTAAGGAGCAGATGCAACTTCACACGGGTACTCCCGTTGCCGGTACATCTCCGGCCAGTGACAAGCGTTGTGAATTCCGCACTCTGATGCCGACACGGGTATTGCCTCTGGAGATCAAAGACGCTGTTTACCGCAAAAGTAATGATCAGGAAGTGGGCGTTCACTGTTTGAGCCTTCGCTTCAGTTGCGTCTTTGGCGATAGCTCGGATCTTGCCGGACAAGTATTACCTCTGTACCTGAATACCACGCAGGCTTCAGCAGCAAGAATGTTGGATACGATGCTTCAGCATTGCGAGGGTGCTGAGGTTATCTGGCCGGATAAACAAAGGGATCAGATTGAAAGCCCTCAATGGAACACTGATCTGATGCAGTGGGCGTTCCTCCCGGATGAGCAACCGGAGCTTCCGGCGCAGCGGTTAGCCCGTCGCTATTTTACCGCTCCGGAGTTGGCTCAGGGGGTAAGCTTTGTTTTGCCTCAGGTTGCCGCTGAAAAGGCAGCAACCGAATTTACCCTTCAGTTTTACTTCAACCGGTTAGCCGACTGGCCAAAGGCTGATCTGAATAAGGTACTGCGTCTGAATGTTGTCCCCGCAGCAAACCTGTTCACCCGAGATGCACCGCCGAGAGTTCGTGATCTGCGCCAGACTTATATGCCTCTGTCACCCCGACAACGTGATGACGAGCAACTGAGTGTTTATGGCATTCAGCAGGTGAGTGGTCAGTTCCGCAGCCAGAGTGAAAGCCATCAATATCTACCCTTCTGGCAGCAAGCTTCCTCAGAGGCTTACCACTATCAGGAGCAACTAACTGCTCATCCGGTGACGGATGAACTGGAGCTTTCTGTTGCCCTGGGTGGTGATGTCCGGGATGAGCAGGAAGTTATCAAGGCAAGACTTTATTGCACCAATGGTGGGGACGCTTCAAGTATTCCTCCGGGGCAGATCAGCACTTATATATCAGGCTCGCCTGAACTGGTGCAGTTTGAAAATCTGACTACGCCAACACCCTATCGCAAGGCCTTGTCATCTGAGCAACAGTATTGGCAGGCAGTACGTCAGCTTAGCGGCAATCTGATGGGGCACCTGACCACAGAACGTCTGCAGGCCGCGCTTAAAGAGCTGGTTCTACAGGCGAGCCCTGACAGGGCACGACAACAGATCAACATGAAGAAGGTCGATGCAATTCGAAGTGTCAGTCTGAAGATGGGGGATCGTCTTGTTTCAGCGATGTCGGTTAGGGGTTATGAAGTAGAGCTTTTACTGGCGGGAGATCACTTCCCGACCAAAGCTGAGATGCATCTTTTTGCCCGATTGCTGCAACAGTTCTTTATCAGCATGGTGCCGGTGAATTATTTCTGTCTGTTGAAAGTGACCGATCAGCAAACCGGTGAACAGCTTGAATGGCCTGCCATGCTGGGTAGGAAACCGCTGCTGTGATTCTTGATGATCTTTTAACACATGGTCACCGATACAGTCTGTTGCAGGCTTATCGTCTGCTGCTGCAGGTTGGCGGGCCAGATACCCGTATTGAGCTGGAACCTGCACTGGGGTTGGACAGTGCCCGCAGCGTGATAGAGCGAATTGAAAAGGTTGATGAAGCATACTTCCGGATTGAGCTGAATATCTTCAATCTCTACGGCCGTAACGGCGTGCTTCCGGCGTATATGACCGATTATCTGCTGGAATCTGAGCAGCAGGAAAAAGGGCAGGCCAGAGCATTTCTCAACCTGCTGAATCAGCGTATTTACCAGATGTTGATTCAGGCGCAGCAGCGATCGATGCAGGTTTTTCAGAGCCCGGGCGCTCTGAATAAAGGTTTCTATGATCGTTTAAGAGCGCTGGCAGGACTGGCTGATGCCGATCAGGAGCCGGAAGGTGGCTTGTTGCGCTATTTTCGCCTGCTTTCATCGCCTTACCGTTCCGCTGCCGGATTGGAAGCTCTCCTGGAAAACTTTCTGGAAGGTGTTTCGGTTGAAGCGATTCAATGTGTGTTGAGACAGGTTTCTCTGCCCCGTTCGACACATCTGAAGCTGGGGCAACAGTCTGCAGGATTAGGTGAGGGATCGCTGCTCGGGAGCAGACTTCCGGAAGCAACGGGCAGCTTTGTATTACGAATTGGCCCACTGGCCTACAACCGTTTTGACCGGCTGTTGAGTGATTCTCAGCAGTGGCAACAACTCAGGGATTTGATTCGTTTATACCTGCGACAGCCTTTGCGTTGTGAACTTGAATTTTTACTGGATTGTACCGGCATGGAGCAGAACAACTCCGGCGGTTCCTCAGTTGATGGCTTGAATAGTGTCGATGGTGCTGACAGTCCAAATAGCATCAGCCACTCAAGCATTGCAAACAACACTGGCCTGAATGGCTGGGGACGCCTGGGCAAGAATGCCTGGTTACTAAGACCTGATTTTACCGCTGTTGATGGTTCGTCTTATCAGTTACAAGCCCGAATAGCGCTGGATTAATTTGGAGCATCCTATGTTGAGCTATCGTATGAAAAATATGATCAGTTGGTTTCTTCTGGCAATTGCCGGAATACTGATCCTGTATTGGGGCTATCAAAAGAGCCATGAATCCAAGCTGATCCGCATTGCGACAGCGTCTAAGGGCGGTTACTACTATCAGTACGGCACTCTGTTAAAGCGCCATATTGAGCAGAAGACCGATTATCAGGTTCAGCTGCTGGTAACCCGTGGTTCGGTAGATAACCGTGGTAAGTTGCTGGGTGGTGAAGCGGATTTTGCCATCGTGGGTACGAACTCGGTATCGCTGCAGAATCTGTATATGGTGGCGCCTCTGTGGCGTGACTACATGCATCTGGTGGTGCGTAAGGACAGCAAGATCAATTCTTTGGCTGATATGGCGGGTAAGAGCATTGCTCTTGGTAAACCTGGTTCCGGTTATCGGGCGCAATCGATGAAGGTATTGGAGCACTTCGCTCTTGAACCTGATCAGTTCACCAGCAACGATGTCTATTTCACTCAGCTGCTGAGCGACAGTTCCCTTGAAGGAGCTATCGTGACCACAGGTTTACTGAACCCGGATCTGCGTCAGGTGATGTCCAGCGGCATGTTTAAGCTGGTAACCCTTGAGGGCGCGGAAGGTTATGCCCTAAATCACTCTCAGTTGACCACAGCCAAGATTCCGGCTGGTGTCTACAGCACGGTTGCAGGTCCTGCTCCTGCTGAGTCAGTAGAAACCATTGTGACCTATGCTGTAATGGCGGCCCGTCCTGGTCTGCCTGAGAAAATGGTGCAGGCAGTTATGGATCAGCTGAACAGCGATCAGATTCGTGCCGAAGCGCCTGTGATGCTGGATATCAATCCGATTGAAGACCCTGTGCTGCGTTATTTACCTCTGCACTCTCTGAGTAACCGTTACTACAATCCATTTGTAGGGCTGGATAATTTCTCCCGCTTCCTGGGGCAGATTGCTGAACACAAAGTGCTGATCATTGAAGCTCTGATCATTCTGATTGTCGTCGTTGTGCAGTTAAGCCAGCTTCGTCGTCGACGTATTGAGCAGGTCAGGGTGAATCTTGCGGCAGAGCTGGAATCTGTTTTCCGCCAGACTGTCGAGATTGAGCGCAACCAGAAAGACGCCCGTGACTGGCGTTTGCTGAAACAGTATCTGGTTGAGGTGATGCGTCTGAAGCAACAGGCGGTGACGCTGGTTCAGGGCTCTGAACTGGCGGAATCTATGCTCTTTTTGAGCACTATTCAGCAGTGTGCCGATGTGATGCGTCAGTTGGAATGGCGTCTCTCTGCGATGCAGTTGAGTGAGGCAGCGCGTCAGGAAGTAGACGCAGCCCGTACTCTGGTTACCGAATAATTGAGGGTTTGATATGGCCTCAGTGATATCTCAGCCAGATTCAGAGATTCAGAAAGCAAAAAGTGCAAAGGGTAGCTCTTTAATGGGGCGCTTAGGCCTGACGCTGGTCTTTGTGCTGCTCTTCAGCGTGAGTCTGAGTGCTTTGCTGGCCTATTTTAACTTCGAGAAACGTCACCGCGAGTTAATCAGTTCCCGACTGCAGGTGATGCTGGATGAGGTGCGTCTTGGCATCGACTATGGCACTGGTCTTGGTTTGCCGTTAAGCAGCTTGTCAGAAACCGGTGAGCAGCTTCAGGCGTTGGTAACGTCTGACGAGGCCATCGATAAAGCGGTTGTTTACTCTGATCAGAAGCAGGCTGTTTTTCAGGCAGGATCTGCGGATATTCAGGGGCTGATACCTGATCTCTGGTTTGCTCAGAAAGCAGATGAGGAAACAGGTGGAAAACACCATCTTCTGATTCAGGAAACGGACAATTATCTGTTAGTGGCAGAGCCTCTGTTTAACACCTTTGATGTTCAGTCCGGGATTGTCGTTCTGGCTTATAACCGAGGTGTTTATCAGGCAGAAAATGCCCAACTTCTGAAGCAGCAGGCATGGCGTTCTGGGCTTGGGGTATTTGTCAGTGCCTTGGTTGGCCTGACTCTTCTGTGGCTAATGATGCGCCGTCTGCGTAAACAGATCCTTCGTTTAGGAGGCAATCTGGACAGGCAGCTGCAGGGGGAGCCACAGTCTCAGAATAGCGATGATTTTTCTCAACAGCCGGATGAATTGGAAGCCCGGTTCCAGTTATTAAATGACCGCGTGCAGGAGGCACAACAGGCGTCATCACATTCAGAATCGCCCCGGCAATAATAGTTGCTGAGGTGGCTGATAAGGGGCTTTCGGGCTGACTATGAAGCGTATCTCTTTATCCGGTAGTGTCGTATTTATTGCGGTTCTGGTGATTGTGCTGGGCACCGCTGTCAGCGCCTGGATCTCATTGGGGCTGATCAAAGATTCCCTGCAACCTGCCCAGCAGGAAAAAGCTGCTATCGTTGCTCAGTCTACGGATCGTCTGGTTCTGCATCTGTTGGATCAGGGGGTGCCGCTGGATCGCTTTGGTCGAATGGATGAGGTTTTGTCCAGCCGCCTTCAGGGGCATGCCGATCTTGAGTTTCTGGCCATTTATCAGCCTGAGTCGGATAAATTGCTCTACCAAGCCAGTACTAATGGTGTTGCTACAAATGGTGACGGAAGCGTTGATAGTCTCGCCAAGGCCGATAAAGAGTTTGCCCTGTATCGCTATCCTCTGGTGCAGGATGGCAA
Organism: Oceanospirillum sanctuarii; assembly: GCF_002150805.1. Taxonomy (GTDB): domain Bacteria; phylum Pseudomonadota; class Gammaproteobacteria; order Pseudomonadales; family Halomonadaceae; genus Oceanospirillum; species Oceanospirillum sanctuarii. The sequence continues at coordinate 7,794 of NZ_MTBA01000004.1, read as the reverse complement.
AACTTTAGCCGAAGTCTGGGTTGGCTTTGACCCCGGGTTTATGGCTCAGGTGTTTGAAGAGATCGGTTACGACATCGCAACGATTCTGGTGGTGACTCTGTTGCTTGCCATGGAGCTGTTGATGTTTATCACCACCTACCACATTAAAACGCCTATGGCGGGTATCAACGCCATGCTGGATAAGGTGGCGGATAAAGACCTGCGAGAAGTGGTTTATTTCCCCGGAAAAGATGAACTGTCTCATTTGGGGAATCGTGTAGCAGCCGCTATTGGTAGTATGACCGAGGGGCTTAAAAATGCCGCCACCGGACGCCGTGAAGACCTGGGATATCAGCTACCGGATGGCAGCCCGGAACGAGTCGGTCTGACCCGTCTCTCCTTTGTTCGGCCGCCACTCTTTCTGGTGATTTTCTCTGAATCGATGTCGCTCTCTTTTTTCCCCGCCTATGTGAACGCTCTTTACGAGCCGATACCGGGTTTGTCACCCAGTATGGTGATAGGCTTGCCTATCTCTGTCTTTATGCTGGTGTGGGCGCTCTCTTTGCCGGTGGCAGGCCAGTGGTCGGATAGTGTGGGTCGTAAGAAAGCCTTTATGGTGGGCGCAAGTCTTACTGCTGTTGGTCTTTTACTAACAGCCTGGTGCGATAATCTCTGGCAGCTGCTGATCGTCCGTTCCATAACCGCTGTCGGTTATGGTGTTGTCTTTATTACCGCCCAGGGCTACGTCACCGATAATACGACGGTGGCGAACCGAACCCGTGGGATGGCGATGTTCCTCTCGGGGTTCTTCTCGGGTTCTCTCTGCGGTGCTGCTATTGGTGGGATTCTTTCTGACCGTATCGGCTTTGAAGCCACCTTTATGCTTTCGGCGACCTTGTCACTGATCTCTGCTGTTTTTGTCATGCAGTTCTTTGAGCCTAAGGTGACTGACCCTGATGCGCCGCCTCCGGCAGTGCTCTCCTTTAAAGATTTCACCACCCTGCTGACGGATAAGTATTTCCTGTTGATCACTTTCCTTTCAGCGATTCCGGCAAAACTTCTGTTGACAGGTTTCCTCTATTACACAGGGCCGGTTTATCTGAATCAGTTGGGGGCTAATCAGTCTTCTGTCGGGCGAATTCTGATGGCTTATGGTTTGGCTATTGTTCTGATCTCGCCATTAAGCGCTTGGTTAGGGGATAGGCTGAAGAATAAGACTGCCTTTATTATTTTCGGTGGTGGTTTGTCGGCACTGGCACTGTTCGCGGTTTATCTGATACCGGGCGTTTATGGCATGTTTACTGGCGTACTCTTGTTGGGTGTTGCTCATGCGGTCGGCGTTTCGCCGCAACTTTCCCTGTTGACGGAAAAAGTGAAACTGAAGAACGGCCTGACGCTGGGTAAGACCATTGGCATTTTCCGCCTGACCGAGCGTATCGGTAATATTGCCGGTCCATTGGTTGCGGCTACCCTGATTAGTCTTCTGGGCTTTCAGAACTCTTTCCTTTGGTTATCAACCGGAGTTGCAGCCAGTCTGATACTTCTTGTTGTTCTTTATCTCATGTTCCGCACCATGGATCAGCGCCAGTTACAGGAGGCATAAGCGGTGGCAAAATTTGGTTCTAGTATGCGAGTCATAGCGGGTTCTCTGCTGTTAGCTTTGGCTGTAGTTTCTTTTGGTGTTACTCCTGCAGGTGCTAACGAAGCAGCTGACCAGCCCGTTAAACAGGTTTATATGGTGTTGTGGCGTGGTGTGACAGAAGCAGAGCGTGGCTTTATGGATTCGATGATGAATCAGCCAAAGCCAGTTGAATTTATTATCCGTAATGCGGGCAAAAGTCGTCAGCAGGTGGCGGTGATTCGTGAGGATATTCTCAAGCGAAATCCTGATCTGGTGTATAGCTTTGGTACCACGGTGACGTCAACTCTGGTGGGTACAGAGGCGGATAGCAAAGCTGGTGAGCATATCCGATCAATCCCTCTGGTGTTTAATATCGTGGCAGACCCGAAAGGTGCGGGTATTGTTTCGGATTACCAGGTGCCGGGCCGAAATGTGACGGGTACTTCGCATCTGGTGCCGATTGCCACTCAGGTAGCGGCAATGCAGGAGCTGGAAGGTATCAAGCGGGTTGCTGTGATCTTTAACCCGAAAGAGAAGAACTCCACCCTTCAGGTTGAGGCGTTACAAAAAGCCTGTGAAGAAGCAGGGTTGGATCTGGTTCGTTTTCCATTGCCGGATGCTGATGACGGCAAGGTAGGTGAGCACTTCGCAGCTTTTGCTCGTTTTGTTGCGGACAAAAAAGCGGATATTACCTATCTGCCATCCGACTCTTTCCTGATCTCCAATGCGAAAGCCCTGGTCAGTGCCAGCCACGGAGCAGGGGTGCCTGTGTTCTCAGCCACCGAAGGTCCGATCCGTAAAGCAGGTGCTTACATGGGACTGGTAAGTCGTTACTACAATGTGGGTCAGTTTGCTGCTTACAAGGCACAGCAAATCCTGTTCGAAGGCAAAACCGTTGCCCAAGTCCCGGTAGAAACCCTCAAGCGCTTCAGTTTTATTGTCAATATGAACTCGGCTAAGGCTCTGGACCGATATCCGCCGGTGACCATTATGCAAACAGCAGAAGTGGTTAAGGACTAGGCGTAAGCCAAATTTACGCTTAATCAAGGCCGCCTTGTCGGTAAAAGTTCTGCTAGAATGGCTCGCCTTGTGCGGGCCATTTTATTTTTGTGAGTGTTATTTGCCCGCGTTTTAAAAGCCAGGTTTTCAGGCTAAATATTGCTTCTTAACCCGTTGGAGTATGGTTTTGACTCAGTTTCGTCCGTGTATCGATCTGCATCAGGGGCAGGTTAAACAGATTGTTGGTGGCAGCCTGAATGACGAGGGTGCTGATACTAACTTTGTCAGTGAATACAGCAGCCGTTATTACGCCGAGCTTTACCGCAAGCACCAACTGAACGGTGGTCATGTAATTGCTCTTGGTCCCGGTAATCAGGAGGCGGCGTTGGAAGCACTTTCAGCCTGGCCGGGAGGTCTGCAGTTTGGTGGTGGCGTTAACGCGGACAATGCTGCTTCCTATCTGGATGCCGGTGCTTCCCATGTGATTGTTACCTCCTATCTTTTTGAGGACGGTCAGTTCAGCTGGGAGCGTCTGGAAGCGGTTAAAGCCGTAACGGGTAAAGAGCGTCTGATTCTGGATCTGAGCTGCCGTAAAACGGCGTCTGGCTGGAATATCGCTACAGATCGTTGGCAAACCGTGACAGAGCTGGCAGTTAATGCCCAAACCCTTGAAGAGCTGAGCGGTCATTGTGCGGAGTTTCTGATCCATGCGGCAGATGTTGAAGGTTTGCAGGGGGGGATTGATGAAGATCTGGTCCGTCTGCTGGGGCAGTCCTGTCCGATTCCGGTGACGTATGCCGGTGGAGCACGCTCTCTGGAAGATCTTAAGCGCGTACATGAGCTATCTGATGGTAAGGTTGACCTGACCATTGGTAGTGCGCTGGATATCTTTGGTGGCAGTGGTGTGACGCTGGAAGAGTGTATCCAGTGGAATAATCAGCAAGCCTGATGTCGTTGGTTTTTCAGGCATAAGTCTGGAAGAAATCAAAAAAGCCCGGGCATTACTTTAAGAAGTAATGCCCGGGCTTTTGCTTTAAGGCGCAGTTTTGTCGGTGATTAACGGCGACCCGGCAGAACAGTCCGCAGCTTCTCTGCCATTTTCAGCAGAGTTTCTTCGGTCGTATCCCAGTCGATACAGGCATCGGTAATGGATACGCCGTACTGCATCTCTTCGCGGTTTGCGGAGATCTTCTGGTTACCCCAGCCGATGTTACTTTCAATCATCAGGCCGACGATGGACTGGTTGCCTTCCAGAATCTGGTTGGTAACGTTCTCCATGACCAGGGGCTGAAGAGCCGGATCTTTGTTGGAGTTGGCGTGGCTGCAGTCGATCATGATGTTCTTTGGCAGTTTCGCTTTATCCAGATCTTTCTCACACAGAGCAACACTGACAGAATCGTAGTTCGGTTTGCCGTTACCACCACGCAGTACCACGTGGCCATACTGGTTACCTTTAGTGCGGATCACAGAAACCTGACCCGCCTGGTTAATACCCAGGAAGCTGTGTGGGTGTGAAGCGGATTCCAGTGCATTAGTCGCTACTTCGAGACCGCCATCGGTGCCGTTTTTAAAGCCGATTGGCATAGACAGACCGCTGGTCATTTCGCGGTGTGTCTGGGACTCAGTAGTACGTGCGCCAATGGCCGACCATGCGATCGCATCCTGCAGGTACTGAGGAGAGATAGGGTCCAGTGCTTCCGTTGCCAGAGGCAGACCCATTTCAGCCAGATCCACAAGCAGCTGACGGCCAATGTGCAGGCCTTCTTCCAACTCGAAAGTATCATCCAGATGCGGGTCGTTGATCAGACCTTTCCAGCCAACAGTGGTACGTGGCTTTTCAAAATAAACCCGCATAACGATATACAGGGTATCGCTGACCTTGTCAGAAAGCGCTTTCAGACGTTGGGCATAGTCTTTGGCTGCTTCTACATCGTGGATAGAGCAAGGACCAACAACTACAAACAGGCGCTGATCTTTACCATCCAGAATGTTTTGAATAGTTTCACGACCCTCAACCACAGACGCACGGGCGGGATCAGTTAACGGAATCTCTTTTTTCAGTTCTTCCGGGGTGATCAGGACATCCTGAGACACCACATTGACATTGGTCAGACGAGTTTTAGGCATCTGAAATCGTATCCTATGTTAGCTGTATGAATCGTTTAGGGTTTTGTTGTTAAGTTATTGTTCTTAGTAGAATATTGTTTTTACCGGCCAAGTGATAGGGGCTAAGCCTATACTTTGGCAGATATATTCAATATCCGGGACTGTGCTTAGGTGCAATCTTTGTATTCACTCAGTTCATGTACCAGACACAGCCAAAGGGTGTTACAGGCAGTTGGTGGGTTTGGGCAACCCCGCCAGTTTGCTGGCAAGTTTCGCCGGGCTTTCACCAAACAACTGCATCAGATAAATACTTTTTGCTTTGTCTTTATCAAGATGTATCCCGATATATTTCACCAGCGGACGCATGGCAGGAGAAAGTTCAAACTCCTGATAAAACTGGCGCAACAGGTTAAGAATTTCCCAATGGGATTCTGTCAGCTCCAGTCCCTCGGCCTCGGCAATCAGCTCGGCAACTTCCGGCTGCCAGTCGGAGAGGTTCTCCAGATAACCTTCCTCATCGGTCGGAATCTGCTTGTCTGCAAGGTTCAGCATCTTAAAACCAGCTGCAGACGGAGTCTGCTTTCTCAGTCAGTTCAACAAAGCCCTGGTAATCGACAGGCTGCCATTGTTCGGAAATCAGGCTACTGTTCAGGCCTCGGGCGGCCATATCGTTCTGCAGCACAAAATAGCTCAGATCATCTCTTAGCAGCTCAGAGAAAGCCTGAGTAGCGGCATAAACGCCATCTTCAATCAGCAGGATCTGATCACCGCTGCTGGCGCTGAACAGGCACTCTTTCAGGGTCGAGGAGGTCGCTGGCGACTTGTTTACGGTATGTAGAATCATATTTCTGTTCGCTCTGTTGTGAGCATCTAAAAGTTAAAAACCTGTTTATGCGTTTTGAGTAGGGCCTGTAGCTCTGTCTGGCCAATCAGCTCACAATCAAAACCCAGCTGGTCTTTAGTCAGACCGCGCTCACTCAGGCTCTCTTCGGAGACAAAGATTTGATCGATGTCGTACATCGGCAGTGCTTTCATCATCGCCTGAGTGCCTTTTTGCTCCACCTGATCTGGCTGTTGGTTATCTAACAGTTGATAAACACCGTCCCCCATAAAGACCAGAGAGGCCTGTTGGCCAAAGGCGGCACCCACAAGAGCCAGATCCAGCGCTTCACGAGCCCAGGATGTACCCACCGGCGGCTTACGGAAAATAATTAGCAGGTCAGACATGATCAGGCTCCAAAGGTGATGAGTCGGTCACAGGTCATACCTGCATCGATCAACTGGCCGAGTCCGGAGAGGGTAAAACCATCTGCCAGATTGTGAGTGGCCTTGCTGTAGCGTTTGGCCTCTTTTTCATCCAGAAGTCCGCGGCGTACAGCTGCTGCGATGCAAACAACCAGCTCGATATCGTGCTCTTTAGCCAGTTCCTGCCACTGCGCCGGAACATTGGCTTCATCCTGTGGTGGGCTGACCAGTGCGGAGCTGTTGTAGACGCCATCATGGTAGAAAAACACACGCTGGATACTGTGCTCCCGCTTCAGTACTGCTCGCGCGAAATGCAGTGCACTGTGTGCAGATTGATCGCTATAGGGGCCACCGTAGATGGCAATACTGTAATTCATCGCATTTAACTCTTAGTTTGTGCTGGGTACATCATCAGATCATGTCAGTAGATGAAGAACCCTGCACACCAGAAACTATTCCGGTCACTTAAATCATCACTCTGGTGATAGGGCAGAAACAAAAACGCCCTGCAGTGCAGGGCGCGTAGTATAGCTTAGAAAGCCTGTTTTAGTCGTCTCCACTCAGCGCGCCGGTCAGGTGGAGCAGGCTCATAAAGAGGTTATAGATGGATACATATAACCCGATGGTTGCCATGATATAGTTACGCTCACCACCGTGAACCAGCTGACTGGTTTCATACAGAATGGCTGCTGAAGCGAACAGTGCAAAGCCTGCTGAGATCGCAAGGCTCAGGCCCGGGATCTGGAAGAAGAAGCCTACCAGCATTGCGCCAACCAAAATCAGGAAGCCTGCAAACAGGAAGCCGCTCAGGAAGCTGAAATCTTTCTTAGAGGTCAGAGCGTAGCCAGAGAGTGCCAGGAAAATCACCGCTGTACTTGCCAGGGCCGTGGTTACAACCTGACCGCCATTTGGCAGAGACAGGTACATGGATATGACCGGGCCGATGGTGAAGCCCATAAAGCCGGTAAACGCGAAGGCACTAACCAGGCCCCAAACGCTGTTCTGTGTTTTGTGAGTCAGGAACATCAGGCCGTAGGCACCGATCAGGAACACGAAGATGTTCATGCGGCCCATACCCATCGCAGCTGAAACGAAAGCTGTCAGCGCACTGAAAGCCAACGTCATGCTCAGCAGCATAAAGGTACTGCGAATTACCTTGTTTACCGGAACGGCAGGTGCCGAACTGTAAGTTTTGTATTCTTCGATAGCCATTGAATAGCTCCTCTATTCTTCGTAATCCATACTGAGACCTATTTTGTCTGTTTCCGTTCAAAAGTTAAAGTCCTGGATAACCTGAGAAAAAACAAGAAATTACTGTTGACGAAAAAAAATATCTGCGTATCATACGCACCTGCTGGAGGGATGGCTGAGCGGCTGAAAGCACCGGTCTTGAAAACCGGCAAGGGTTAATAGCCCTTCCAGGGTTCAAATCCCTGTCCCTCCGCCACTAATTTGAAAAGGCGCAACACTTAGGTGTTGCGCCTTTTTCGTTTATGTCGGTTGGTAATGATTTTCTCATGTTGCTCGGGTCTGGCGGGCAAGAGGAACCGGGTTCACATCTGCGTTCGCACTGATCCGGTTGTGTTCTTAAGGATGGGTTGTCCTTCGAGGGGGCTGTTTTTTTGAGTAGCTGAGAATGTTTTTTATCTCTCGGAGTTGGGCGAAAGTCTCCGGCATCCTATTGAATATAAAGATTTTTTTCATAATGGTGTTGACCGAAAAAAAACAGTCCGTATAATGCGTTCTTGCTGGAGGGATGGCTGAGCGGCTGAAAGCACCGGTCTTGAAAACCGGCAAGGGTTAATAGCCCTTCCAGGGTTCAAATCCCTGTCCCTCCGCCACTA
>NZ_MTBA01000031.1 GCF_002150805.1 Oceanospirillum sanctuarii | reverse complement strand
TCGGAGTCGGAATCACTGTCGGAGTCGGAATCACTGTCCGAGTCAGAGTCACTATCCGAGTCTGAATCGCTGTCGGAATCGGAGTCACTATCGGAGTCTGAATCACTATCGGAATCCGAGTCGCTGTCCGAGTCTGAATCACTGTCCGAATCAGAGTCGCTATCGGAGTCAGAATCACTATCCGAGTCAGAATCACTATCCGAGTCAGAATCACTATCCGAGTCAGAATCACTATCCGAGTCAGAATCGCTATCGGAATCTGAGTCGCTATCCGAGTCAGAGTCACTATCCGAATCTGAGTCACTGTCGGAATCGGAGTCGCTGTCCGAGTCAGAATCACTGTCCGAGTCAGAATCACTGTCGGAATCAGAGTCAGAATCGCTGTCCGAATCAGAGTCACTATCGGAGTCTGAGTCGCTGTCCGAATCCGAATCACTATCGGAGTCTGAATCGCTGTCCGAGTCAGAGTCACTATCCGAATCTGAGTCACTGTCGGAGTCAGAATCCGAATCGCTGTCAGAATCAGAGTCACTGTCGGAGTCAGAATCACTATCGGAATCCGAGTCGCTATCGGAATCTGAGTCAGAATCGCTGTC
>NZ_MTBA01000030.1 GCF_002150805.1 Oceanospirillum sanctuarii | reverse complement strand
TCACTATCCGAGTCTGAATCGCTGTCGGAATCGGAGTCACTATCCGAATCTGAATCACTATCGGAATCCGAGTCGCTGTCCGAGTCTGAATCACTGTCCGAATCAGAATCGCTGTCCGAATCAGAGTCGCTATCAGAGTCAGAATCACTATCCGAGTCAGAATCACTATCGGAATCAGAGTCGCTGTCCGAGTCCGAGTCAGAATCTGAGTCGCTATCGGAGTCGGAATCGCTGTCCGAATCCGAGTCAGAATCACTGTCCGAATCGGAGTCACTATCCGAGTCAGAATCGCTGTCCGAATCCGAGTCGCTATCCGAGTCTGAGTCACTATCCGAGTCTGAGTCACTATCCGAGTCAGAGTCACTATCCGAATCTGAGTCACTGTCGGAATCGGAGTCGCTGTCCGAGTCAGAATCACTGTCGGAGTCAGAATCACTGTCGGAATCAGAGTCAGAATCGCTGTCCGAATCCGAATCCGAATCACTATCGGAGTCTGAATCGCTGTCAGAATCAGAGTCACTGTCGGAGTCAGAATCACTGTCGGAATCCGAGTCACTATCGGAGTCTGAATCGCTATCGGTGTCCGAGTCTGAGTCACTATCGGAGTCCGAATCACTATCGGAGTCCGAATCACTGTCGGAATC